>CAWGOJ010000018.1:0-267551 GCA_963824195.1 uncultured Acidimicrobiaceae bacterium
GGACTGTCCCACCGTCCCGGCGTTCTGGGACAGGTGCAGTTATGGGTCTGTGGGGGCTCTGGACCAAAGAAGTAACAGCATCTCGGGCTGCTGCCAATGCTCCCGCCTGGCTCCAATACGGGCTGCCCGGACCGATGATCAAGTTGTTGATACTCGCCAAGCATTGAGCGCTTCCGGAGAGCCACTTCTTCGGTGCCCAGCCACACCGTCCGAGCCGAGATCCCCAGGGCGTGCGGACATTTCCGACGGAGCCGTCAGTGGCCATGAGCGACTCGTATGTCGCAACGTACTCTCCGGCCACACCGATATCGAGCACTCGGCGCGATATCAACCTCCCCCGGCGTCTAAACCGACCTTCTGTCATGATGTGCAGAACTACAACAAAGGAGTATCGGTTATGACGGTTCTAATTGAGAATGTCTTTCCGGTCGGGGTAACCAACGAGTTACTCGATGCTGTCACCGACGAAATGGGCGTCGACGCCAACTCCCACCGGGTGGGATCCTGCATGTGCACTTCGAGAAGGACGGCCGCTCTCATGGCGTCGACGTGTGGGACTCGGTCGAGGCCTATCAGCGGTTTGTCCAGTCAACGCTTATGCCAGCCATGGGCAAGGTTGCTGCGTCAAGAGGCCTCGATCCGTCCAAGATGGGCGAGCCAGAAGTGACGATCACCGAGGTCCATCGCATCGTTCACTAAGCAAGGACCCCTGGACGACCCACAGTCGCAGGGCACGCATATCCGGGCGAAACGGGGACACCCCCGCACGACCATGGTCCGTAGGCTGTACAACGGTGAATCCACCCGACCCAGGCAGCGACTTGCAACGAGACGAGGGTAGACGGCTCTTCGGACTCGATCCGATTGGCTACCGTGCCGGGAGGCCCGACTACCCCGAAGCCGTCTACGAGACCCTCATACAACGTTGCGGCCTCGGTCCGGCAACTCAGGCCCTCGAGATCGGACCCGGCACGGGCCTGGTTACCCAGCGCCTGCTAGGCGCGGGGGCCCATGTGACGGCCATAGGGCCGGATCCCTCGATGGCGACATACCTACGCGACAGTCTTGTCTGCATGTGACCGACGTGACGACTGTGTGACCGAACCTGGCGACGATGTGACGGACACGCCGACCGATTCGCATCAAGGTCGAGGACCGGTCCAAAGTGGCTCCGCAGCGTTGTGAGGAGGTTGTCGGGCCCAGAGTCAAAACGGCTTGGATGGGACGCCTCTCGCCAGAACCCCTGTAGGACCGGCCCCGAATGCGGGGCTCGGTGCGAACCTTCTCCGATGACCATGGGCAATCCGAACGTCAAGCACTGGATCATCAAGGCGGCTCCCGTCCTGCAACGAGTGTCAAAGGCCAAGACTCGGTTCTCAGCGGCGATAGGCGTTAACCAGGTCACCATCTTGGCGGCGGCCGACGAGCTTGAGGCGGCCACCATGGAGGCGATGGTATGGATGATGGAGAACCACTGCTCTGACGTGCGGCTCGACAGTCACGTTTCCCTCATGTTGAACTCATGCGCCGAGGTCGCACAAACCGCCAAGCGGGCCATCACTCATCCCTCCGGCGATCTCGAGGCGGTCTTGGGCCGACTCGGTGGCCTGCTGGGGATGGTCGACTTCGGCTCACAGTCGCTGGATGTCTGGTAACGCTGGCGCTTCCGTCGGACCAATGCGGGCTCCCCATCACCCCAGGATCAGTAGGCATAACAATTGCTGGGTGGTTGATTGCCCGGAGTGCCGACAGGCCGCGCACGACGGGCATCTGCCCCCCATCGGGATCGGAATGCCTCTGGAGTCTCGGCTGACGGCGGAGCGGTTGAGAAAGAATCACGCGGGGCCGCAGATAACCCGCCCTGTCTGATCCAAAGTGCCGAGAACTCCGTCGTCGCTGGATCCGGTGCGGTGCGGTGACGATCGCCCTGCTACTAAGGCAGCCTGAGCCCACGCTCAAGCTTACGGCCACAAAGGCCGATTCCTTTCACCCGAGGGAGACCACATGACGAGCACGCCACGGTCAGAAGGCGACTTTCCGGAAGGTGAGGTCGGAGATTCCGGGGTACAGCTAGCAGTCGGAAGGGCGGCCTGTGTTTGGAATCACTATCTTCGCCGCTGGACTGGTGGTTTTGCCGTCGCTGAGGTGCTTGCCAGTGGCTACCGCCTGCGTCGCCTATCTGACGACTACGTCTTTAGCCATGTTTTCAGCACTGACGAAGTGATGGAGGAGCGACGCAAGATCCAGGAGCCTGATATCCACGGGATCCACGTCGACCGTCGTATGGCCGACTCCGGGGAATGATGCCAGTTTCCGCTAGGGAGTCGGAGCAACACCCGGCGAGGGGTGTCCCCCTCTGCTGTGGCCCAGGGTTCTCCACACGCACTGGCTTGTAACCTGCCTGCTACCCCGTGAAGAGATGATGATCACGCCACCATCCCGGCGATCGGGGGCGTCCCTCAAGGACCGCTCGACAACGACGACGGCACCGATCACCCGATTCGTGCGGATGCCGGTCCGCCGGTCTCCACTCGGGCGTGTCGGTGGCCACTGTGCTAGGCCCGTCGCCGTGACCGGCCGTTCCTCACCTCCTCCCGAGGGTCGCCCACCCCGTCCACCCCACGACTTCGATGCCATCTACGCGGTCGGCACCCCAGCGTGGGACATCGGGCGACCCCAGCCAACTTTCGACCACCTGGCCACGGCCGGGGAGCTGGTCGGCCGGGTGCTCGATGTCGGTTGTGGCACCGGAGAGCACGCCCTTATAGCGGCCTCACTCGGCTACGAAGCGGTGGGGGGTCGACATGTCGATGCGGGCCATCGAGCTGGCCAAGACGAAGGCGACCGAACGGGGCGTGGAGGCGCGCTTCGTCGTCGCAGATGCCCTTCGCCTCGTTGATCTGGGTGAGCAGTTCGACACCGTGCTCGACTGCGGGCTCTTCCACGTCCTCGATGACGGCGAGCGCAAGCGCTATGTCGCCAGCCTGGCTGAAGTGGTCCCTCCGGGTGGTCGCTATCACATGCTCTGCCGCGGGATGGGAAATCGAATCCATCGAGTCCGCCGTCATCGACCTCACCTGGGACCCCGCAGGAGCCCTGGCTTGGCAGGTAGCGGCCACCCGCAGGTAGAGGGCTGACGCGACGGTCTTCCCGTCGGACTCGCGAGTCGGGTCTGAGCTGGGTCGGTCGGCATCTCAGTACCGGCAGCGATATGGGACGGGCTGCGATCAGACACGAATCGGATCCGCATCGAACGACGACGCGTCGCCGGGTTCCGCCGCGCAGGCTCAATGCGTAGCGGGTCGCATGCCGAGGTCGCGGAACGGACGCCACAGATAGCCATCGGGATCAGCGAGAAGGAACTGACGGTTGCCGGCCTCGGTTGGTCCTTTCACCTGCCAGCGGCCGCCGCTCTCGGCGACGTCAACCCCGTACCAGCGCTCCTCGATCGGCACAACGATGTTGACGCCTGCCTCAACGGCTCGGGCGTGCACCGCATCGACGTCCTCGACGCGGAGCTGGAAGTTAACGCCGCGACCACACGGGAGCTCGAGCGGAGCGGTGCGGAACCGGTGCCCCAGTCCGGCAGCTTCCTGGATCATCAGCTCGACGCCATCGCGCTCGAGATACGCGAAGCGCTCCGCAGACCGCTCGAACAATATCCGGAACTCGAGCACCTCAGCGTAGAAACGCAATGATGTGGCGAGCGCGGTGACATCCAACTCCGGTACGGGCATCAGTTGCGAACCTTACCGACGAGACGCGCACGCTGACCGACGAACTCGTCAGCCTCCTGAGCACATGCAGATCTCGCTCGCATCCGTGAGATTCTCGCACGGGACTCCAGGCCTCCAGGTCCGCCTATCAACAAAGTGTCGGTCAGCTGCACCCCAGCCCGGTGTACCGGGACACTACGTCCCATGGGCTAACTCCGGGCATACTGCTGCCCTATGCGTCGGTAGCCTGGTGGGGTGGAAGGAGAGAGCCCGCCTGAGCCGGTGCACATCTCTGATGCCTACCGAAGCCGCGTATCATTCGCCTGCTCTAACTGCGGCGCTGAGGTGGTCGTGTGGAATCCACCTGGTCCATTGTACTTCGATGCCGTCTGTGGCAGCTGCGGCACAGAAGTTCACAGGGATGTCAGGCCGCGCCCCTAGAGGGCAGATAGAGATCGCCCTGCGCCCCAGCCCGACGTTCGGGGGCGCATCCGCTCGCTCGATACTTCCCAGTTGCTCCCTGATCTGGCGCAGGTAAGTCGTCGGTCACGGCACTCGTGTTGTCGTGGTCACTGGCACCGTCGTGGCTGTTGTCGTGGTCACCGGCACCGTCGTGGCTGTTGTCGTGGTCACCGGCACCGTCGTGGCTGTTGTCGTCGTTGCAGGCACGGTCGTCGTCGTCGGTGGCCTGGTTGTCGTCGGTGGCCTGGTTGTCGTCGGTCGCCTGATTGTCGTCGTCGTTGACCGCGGCAGCGTTGTCCGTGTCGTCGTCGTGACACCGCGGGTCGTGGTCGTCGTGGCAACTGTGCTCTTCGTCGTCGCTGTCGTCGTCGGTGGCTTGGTGGTCGTGACCACCACGGTGCCACGCGGAACGGTCGGAGCGGTCGTGACCGTCGTGCCCTTGACGAGCGCACTCAGAAACGCTGTCATGAGGCCAGAACCAGGCGCCGCCAACGTGGTGGTGGTCAACCTCGGCGAGGTTGCCGCAGACGCGCCAGGTGACGCCGCGCGGAGCCGCCGCCACCACGGACGTGGGCACTGGCACGAACGGCACCCCGGTCGCGCTATCGGCGCGCACAGGAGCCAGCGTCGGGGCCTGCGAATGATGCGAAAGCCGAGCGAACACCACGCTGGCCACAGTGACCACGGCAAAGCCGAGGACGATATTGCGTGCGTTGTGCGGCTCGTTCGTCCTGTTCAGGTGAGCGGCGCGGTAGTCACACGCGATACCGATGCCGATCAGCACGAACGGCGCTAGCACGACCACCACACCACCGAGGATCAACAACCGGCTGTGGTCGTTCATGTCGGCTTCCTCGGCCCGGGTCCAGCCAGACCAATGACTCTTACATCAGGTAGTTCCCCCGGCGGGCTCGGTCCGAACGTCGGTGTCCAGTGGCCATTCGTGTCTTGGATGAGCACGGGAGCTACGCCCGAGCCGTCGCCGCTCAGCGCTTCGGCCGGGGCGATGCAGCCGGTCTCGTTGGTTGACCTGGTCGGGCAACTCACACCGAAGACGTCGTAGGAGCTGATACCCGCCGGCGCCGAGGCCGCTGCGCTCTGTCCTGCGAGTACTCCAGCGCCGAGCGCTGTCATGGCGAGGGCGAGAGCGACGCCCCGAATAGCAGCGACCCAGCCAGGACGGCCCGCAGGCTTCTTGCACGGAAAACACCCATCGGATCCCTGCTCTCCCTTTCCCGACGCTCCCTATCGATGCATCCCTGGTGCGGGGCTCTTGTTAGCAGCGATCCTGACGCGCAGCAACAGCGATCGCGACTAAGCGACGCTTCACCCTCTTGAAGTGTCGTGACCTGGGGCTAAGGGGCCGTTTTGCCGGTCGGCAACGGACATCAAAAACGCTCTGAGCGTGCCCCAGTTCGATGCTCCTATGGGTTGTCAAGTCTAGTTTCTCGTGAGGCAGGAGGCCGTAGACCTCGCGGGCGACGTAGCGCTTGAGGCATCGCACGGCCTCCTTCTTGGTCAAGCCTTCCGTCAATACTGTGCTGAGCGTCAGACCAAAGAGCAAGATGACGATGTCAGTGGTGGAATGGTGTCCGGTCGCCACCCGACCCAAGCCGTAGGCAGTCGCAGTAACAGACAAAGTGAACAGAATCGACGCAAAGAGATTCCATACGGCGAACTGGCTCAACTTCATCTTCGCTGTACCTGAGATGATGGCAGGAGTAAAGAACACGGCCATCCGACCCATTTCGCGTAAGCCTGCTCACCCTTATCCAGGAGTCGTTGGCGGCTGGCTTGGCGCTTTCCCGGTCGAGCCAGCAGTTGACTCCCCCAGCGATGGCCAATGTAGTAGCCCAACAGCCCGCCGACCTCGCCAGCGATCACCGATAAGACGACGACGAGTGCCAAGTTGAGATTGCCCTAACTGGCCGCCACTGCGCCGGCTCCAAGAGCCACACTCCCCACCATCGGGACGCCCGCCCATGACGCCATCACCGCGACGAACAGGATCGCGTACTCCCACCAGACGCCTGCGGAACTCGTCGAAGCTGTGGCGATCAGATACAGCAAGTAATCACCATTCCGTAACGTTCTCACTACCGACGGTCATATCAGCCGACAGTCTGGCCCACCGAGAGACTGTCTCATTCCGGGCGGTGAAAAATCTCAGGGGTGGTGACCTTCGCCGGGGCTCATCGACCTCGTTGAGACGTCACGTAGCCCAAATGGGTCTTGCAGTAACACGACGGTGGGAAGTGCATTGCTCTCTCCTCACAATCAGGAGCAACACAGCCATCCGTCTTGTGCCACGTTTCTCGGAGTGCGTGGAGATGGCGGCGAATCCATCCCCATGCACCCAGCTGTCTGGGTGTGACCATCGTTTGGGGAATCTATGCCACAACTCGCACCATCTGTCGTCTGGGTGACGGTTTCCGAAACAGATAGGTGAACAACATGTGACAGAACTACTCCGGCAACGAGTGCCACACATTGTCGGCCCCTGCCCCCGTTGTGCTGCGTCCTCAATGGGTCAACGCAACAGCCTCGGCGAACGCCTCTGATGGTGGCATCCAACCAAGCGTTTGTCGAGGTCTTCCATTCAGGAGGCGTGCGATCTGGTTGAGCTGTTGCTGACTGAACTGTGAGAGGTCACTGCTCTTGGGGAGGAACTGACGCAAGAGGCCGTTGGTGTTCTCGTTGGTGCCTCGTTGCCATGGGCTCTTCGGGTCACAAAAGTAGACCTGGACACCCGTGTCGACGGTGAACTGTGCATGCTCGGCCATCTCCTTTCCTTGGTCCCACGTGAGGGAGCGGCGCAGGTGAGTTGGCAGGGTGACGATCCGTTTGGCCAGGGCGATGCGGACCGCTTCGGCGTTGTGGCCGTTGGGCAATTTGCACAACATGACGTAGCGGCTCTTTCGCTCGACCAAGGTCGCGATCGACCTCATCTTCTTGCCGAAGATGAGGTCACCCTCCCAGTGGCCGGGCACGGCCCGGTCGGCCACCTCGGCGGGCCGCTCTGAGATCATCACCATGTGGGTGAGCTGGCCCTGGCCTGTTCCGCCCTTGGTGTAGGCCTTGGCCCGGCGCATCGCCCGGCCACTGCGAAGGGCCGCGTGGAGCTCTTTTCGCAGCGCACCCTTCCCTTGGACGAAGAGCGATTGATAGATCGTCTCGTGGGACACCTGCATCTCCGGGTTGTCGGCGTAGCGGCGGCCGTGAACCACTCTCTGGTGCCCAGGCCACGACAGGCACCCTCACGGTGCTAGCTGGGGCGCCGAAGGAAATCGTCCAGGGTTAGCTGGGCGCTCTCGGTGGCCTGCGGCGTCATCGCCCAGAGGATCTCGGCCGCGTTCACCTTTCGATGGTACGGCGACGCTGTGACGGCCAGGGTGACCGCGTCGATTCCAGCGGGCCAGGTATTACCAGTCCTCTAGCGTCTGCGAGTGGAGGTCGATGACCGCCAAAAGGTCGCCGAGACGGCCAAACATCGCCTCGGTGTCGGCGGAGGGATCGAAGATCGCCCGCTCGCGGTGAGTGCGACCTCGGCGCATGTATTCAGCATCACAGCAACGCGCCCCCCGAGCTCCACATCCGGGCAGGCGTTCGCAGCCACCCACAGCTTCGCGTCCCAAGTGGCCGCCTGCAGCTGATCCGCCGCAGCCAACATCGTGACTTCGTTCGCCTTCAGCGACGCCGAGAACCGACTCTCGGCGCCCGTGACGCATTCCAGGACGGCCGTCGCCTTGATGAGCCAATGCTGTGCGGTTCGTTGGTGATCCACGATGAAACCGATTCTTGCGAGAGCGCACGCTCCTCCATAGAGCCGTTCGGACTGTGGCCGCACAACCGCGCCACATATTTACCCCGGCCAGACGCCTCAGCCCGCGCCGGCAACGGGTCGAGGGTTGTCGGGTCGTTGTGCCATTCCAGTCCGGTCGGCTCTACTTCGCGGGGCCTGGCGATGTCACGATGATCCCGAACAAGGGACGGTCAAAGACAACGGAGTCCGTCACCCTCCCCGCATCCCTAATCTCCCAGCGGCCCGCCAGCCGAGCGGACCTGCGCCGCCATCGAGGAGCTTGAGCGCCCGGCGTGCTCGATGGCCCCACATTCGGCCATTCGGACGCCAAAGGATTCGATCCTTCCGGTGCGCCTGGCGGCTGGTTTCGGCTCCCCTGCTCGCGATGCGGCTGGGACTACCGGGTGAAAGAAGGCGATCCGCTGCGGCTCGTCCGGGGCGCCAAGGTTGACGGATCTCGCCGGGTGCTGCTCGCCGGCGGCCAAGCTCCCCCCGCTCGGCCTAGTCCAGCTCGAACGAGGACCCCAGCACCGACCCCATGAGGTCGGCAGCGGCCCGGTCCCGCTCGGGCAAGGCGTGGGCATAGCGGTCCAGCGTCATCGTCGCCCTGGCGTGCCCGTGGCGCTCGGCGACGGTCCTGATGTCCACTCCCCCGGCGATCAGCGTCGTGACAGAGAAGTGGCGGAGGTCGTGGAACCGATAGGGCCACCGATCCTTCGGGTGAAGGTCGTCCCTGGTGGCTTCGGCTGCTTCTTGCGTAGGCGCTTGAGCGCCGGCTCCTCCATTTTCTCGCAGAGCGCCTTGAATCGGTGGGTGAAGGTGTCGGGGCTGGCCGGAACGGCTGCCGTTTGCGTTGTAGCTGAGCACGTAGGGGTCTTCCATCAGCGGCGATTCGGCCCGCTCGGCGAGGTCGTACATGTAGCCCCAACGCTGCCACAGCACCTCGACGCAGATGGGATCGAGGGCGATCTGGCGGCTGGCGTGCGTCTTGGTCGGTCCCGTGTGCTGCTCCCCTCCGCCACCGTCAGCGAGCGGGAGATTCGCAGCCTCCCGGCCTTCAGGTCGACGTCGGACCACTGCAGGGCACACAGCTCGCCCCGCCTGGCCCCGGTGAGCGCCGCCAGCGCCACGGCCGTGGCCAGTCACCGGGTCCTCGGCCTCCGCCACCTTGAGCAGCTTGGTGAGCCGCTCGGCCGTCGGCACCAGCATCTCCTTGCGCTTCGGCGTGGGCGGCGTGGCCCGTGCCGTTGGCGCGCTCGGTCTATCCACCCCCACTTGACGGCCTGGCGGCACGCCGCGATGAGAATGGAGTGGTACTTGTGGACGGTGGCGGGCGACAAGCCCTCGGACAGCCATTCCTTGTACGCCTGATCCAATGTCTCGGGGTCGAGCTTGCTGAGCTTGATGTCGCCGAGCTTGGGTCGGATCCGCGCCTCGATCTTGCGGCGGTTCTCGTATGCCGTCCGCGGGCGCTGGCGGTCTCCCTCGGTGACCTCGAGCCAGCGGTCGAGCAGTTGGCCCACGGTCGCCGTCGTGCCGGTGAACTTGCCGCCCTCGACTTCGTTCACCAGCCGCGCGAGTTCCTTGCCTGCGGCCGTCTTTGTGCCCTTGAACGTGCGCGACACCTGGCGCGGTTTGCCGGTGACCGGATCAGGACCCGCAAACGCGCGCAGTTGCCAGTGTCCGGGGCTCCGTTCGCGCATTGTTCCGGGTCTGGTGTTCCTGCTGGTGACCATGCCAACAGGCTACCAAACCGTAGGACATTCTTAGGACCCCCTGTCTGGGCCTAGACCCTTAAAGCTGGGTCTGACCTGGTGGGCGCTGCGGGACTCGAACCCACGACCTCAGCCGTGTGAAGGCTGCGCTCTAACCAGCTGAGCTAAGCGCCCTTTTGGGATTTGCCGGAGCCCAACCGTAGCCTGCGTCACGTCGCCCACCTGCGGCGGTTGGGCGATTTGGGGGGTCCTAGTGGCACCGATACCCTGAGTTCGCCATGATGTCCCCCGCCGGCAACGGCAGCAACAGCCCCCAGACCTGGAGTTCGCGGCTCCTGGGTGCGTTTACCGCACCCCGGGGAGGTACTGGCGGATCCAACGAGACCCCCAATACCGGTGAGATCCTGCCCGCCGAGGAGCGCAAGGCGGCCATGTCGGGCCTCGATCCGATGGAGACCAAGTGGAGCCTGGGGGCGTTCGTGCTGGCGACCGTTGCCGGCATTGCCATTCCCGCCTACATCATCGCCGAGAACAAGGTCACCAAGAGGGGCAAGGACACCATCGCCGTCGCCCCCGACGCCAAGTTGCTGGGCGGGGTGCTCCTGTTGCTGTGCGTCATCGGGTTCCTGGCGTTGTGGAAGCGGAAGCGCACCCTCGTCGCCTTTGACCTCTTCCTGCTGGGATTCGGCTTCACGCTCTTCGTCGGGCTGGTCGGGTTCGTCTTCATCCTCCTCGGCGGTTGGCTCATGCTGCGGGCCTGGCGCCTCAACAAGTACGGCACCACCGACTCCAAGGCGATCGCGAGTCAGGTGCGGGACCGTCCCCGCGGACGAGATCGAAAAGAGGCCGCCAAGACAGCCGGGAAGGCAACCGGGAAGACACCCGCGAAGTCGGGTGCTCCCAAGCCGCCGACCGCCAACAAGCGCTACACGCCCAAGTCGGCACCCCGGAAGAAGATCCCCAAGCCCACCGAATAGTTCCGTCTGGACGAGAGGCGGTCAGCCGGCCGGCTCGACCAGGAGCGCGGAGCGCAGCAGCTGGAGCACGTCCGCCCGGCGGCGCACGAGCGAGCGGGCCGTCGGCTCCTCCCCCAGTGCCCGCAGCACCTCCACCTCGGTGACCATGCCGATCACCGTGGAGTAGATGGCCAGCAGCAACAGGCCCGGATCGTGCCGGCGCATCGTGCCCGCGTCCATCTCGGCCTCCAGGAACGAGGTGGCCCGCTCCACGAGCGGCCCGAGCGCGAGCGTCATCTGCGTCGCCGCCGGTGGCCCGAGCCGGCCCACCTCGCGCAGCAGCCCCAGCAGCTCGGGCTGGCGGGCGGCAAGCCGGAACACCGAGCGCACCACCGCCTCCACTCGGGCCCACCCCTCCCCGGCGCCCCGGAGCGCCGTCTCGAGCGCCTCGGAGAGGTCACGGGCGCTCCGCGCGATCACCGCCTCCAAGAGGGCGTCCTTGGAGGGGAACCAGTAGAGGATCGACTGCTTCGTGAGATCCAAGCTCTTGGCCGTCGCGTCGAGCGAGGTTGCCTCATAACCCCTGGTGGCGAACGAAGCGAGCGCGGCATCGAGGATGCGGTCGCTGGTCGCGGGGGTCGGCACTTACCAAATGGTAGACAGATTCGGGCTCCGGTGCTAGAAAATCCCGGTGCCGATCGAGCGGGACCTCCGCGGCAAGCGGTTCTTCATCACGGGCGCCACGGGCTTCCTGGGCACCGCCCTGGTCGAGCGGATCCTGCGCTGCGTCCCCGAGGCCGAGATCACCGCCCTGGTGCGGCCGGGGCGCCGGGCCGACGCCTCGGCACGGCTGGCCCGTGAGGTGATCAAGAACGACTGCTTCGACCGTCTGCGCTCCGAGTTGGGCAAGGGCTTCGCCGGTGAGGTGGCCCGACGGGTGAAGGCCGTCGCCGGGGACGTGGGCCGCGACGGGCTCGGGCTCGACGACGAGGGTCGCGAGGCCCTGGCCGGCGCGGGGGTCGTCATCCACTCGGCCGCCACGGTGTCCTTCGACGCCCCGCTCACCCAGGCGGTCGAGATCAATCTCTTGGGCCCATCACGCGTGGCCGCCGCGATCGCCGAGGTCGGCTCGGAGGCACACCTGCTCACGGTCTCGACCGCGTACGTGGCCAGCACGCACCAGGGCGAGGCCAAAGAGGAGCTCCTGACCGAGAACCGGTTCACCCTCGACGTTCCCTGGGAGGACGAGGTGGCGTCGGCACGGCGGCTCCGCGCTGACCTGCAGGCCGAGTCGCGCAAGCCAGAGCGGCTGCGCGGATTCACCAAGAGGGCGCGCACGGAAATCGGGGCAGCCGGTGATCACCTGATAGCGGCGCGGGCCGAGAAGGTGCGCGAGGAATGGGTCAGCGACGAGCTGGTGGAGGCGGGCACGGCACGCGCACTGTCGCTGGGATGGCCGGACGCCTACCCCTTCACCAAGGCGTTAGGCGAGCGGGCGCTCGTCGAGCAGTGGGAGGGCCGGGTTCCGATCACCTTCGTGCGCCCGTCGATCATCGAGTCCGCCGTCGCAGAGCCGCGTCCGGGCTGGATCCGCGGCTTCCGCATGGCGGAGCCGATCATCGTCTCCTACGCGCGTGGCCTGCTGCGCGAGTTCCCCGGTGTGCCCGAGGGCATCGTCGACGTCATCCCCGTCGACCTGGTCGTGGCGGCCATCCTGGCCGTGGCGGCGCGCGGACCCGAGGCGGGACGGCCGAAGGTGTACCACGTCGCCTCGGGCGTACGGAACCCGCTGCGCTACGGGCGCCTGGTCGAGCTCTCGACCGACTTCTTCCAGCGGAACCCGCTCTACGACGACCGTGGTCAGCCGATCAACGTGCCGGAATGGTCCTTCCCCGGCCGGGGGAGGGTGCAGCGGCAGCTCCGGCGGGCCGACGCCGTCATGACGTTCGCGGAGAAGCTGCTCACTGCCTTGCCGATCCGGGGGAAGCAGGCGCAGCTGGCCGCCCGGATCGAGGACCGTCACGCACTCGCCAAGCGCGCCCTGGGCTACGTCGAGCTGTACGGCGCGTACACCGAGACCGATGCGCGCTACCGGGTCGACAATCTCATGGAGCTCTGGGAGGCGTGCGACGGCGAGGACCACGAGCGATTCGAATTCGATCCAGGTTCCATCGACTGGGACCGGTATGTGCACGAGATCCACCTGCCGTCGGTGCTCGAGCACACGCGGGTGCGCACGAAGCCCGGGAAGTCAGTGGTGGACAAGCGGCCGGACCGGCAGCGCAAGGCGATCCTGTCGCCGGACCGGCATCTCGCGGTGTTCGACCTCGAGCACACCCTCATGTCCTCCAACGTCGTCGACACCTACGCCTGGCTGGCCAGCCGCCACCTGTCACCGTCACGGCGGGCGCGCTTCGTCGCCGATCTGGCACGCCAGGGACCATCCCTCCTCGCGCTGGACCGGCGGGACCGCGGCGACTTCTTGCGCGCGTTCTACCGGCGCTTCGAGGACGCACCCATCGAACAGCTGCGGGCGGACTCGTGGGAGCTGTTCCACCGCCAGTTGCTCACGCGGTCGTTCCCCGACGGGTTCGCACGGGTGCGGGCGCACCGGGCCCTGGGGCACCGGACGCTGCTGATCACCGGGGCGCTGGACTTCATCATCGAGCCGATCCGACCGCTGTTCGACGACATCGTCTGCGCGGAAATGGAGACGCGCGACGGGCGGCTCACCGGGCACCTGACGACGCTGCCGCCGATCGGCGAGGCGAGGGCGTTGTTGCTGGCCGACTACGCCGAGGCGCACTCGCGGTCGCTGGAGGAGTCGGTCGCCTACGCCGATTCGGCGAGCGACCTGGCGATGCTCGAGGCGGTCGGCTTCCCGGTGGCCGTCAACCCCGAGTCCCGGCTCTCGGCCATCGCCCGGCGCAGGGGTTGGCACGTGGAGCACTGGGCCAAGGCGCAGGGCGGGTCTCACCGGCCGCTGCCGCTGGGCCCCTTCGACGTCAAGTCGCCGAAGGCAGTGATGGGCCGGTGAGCACCCTGCTGTTCGAGCGGTCGCTGCCGCGCTTTGCCGCGGCGCGGGTGGTGTCCACCCTGGGCTCGGGACGCGGCGCAGGGGTGGGGCCGTTGCGGCTGGTCGAGCGCGACGCACCGGCCGTGCCAGCCGAGGGGTGGGTGCACGTCGATCCCGTGCTGTCGGGCATCTGCGGTTCCGACCTCGCCACCCTGGACGGCCGCAGTTCGCGCTACTTCGAGGACATCGTGTCGTTCCCCTTCGTGCCGGGCCACGAGGTCGTCGGCACGGTCGCCGAGGACGCCGTCGGCGCGGACGGCGCAGTGCTGGCCGCGGGGAGCCGGGTCGTGCTGCAGCCGGTGCTCGGATGCACAGCACGCGGGATCGAGCCGCCCTGCCCCGCCTGCGGGGCCGGGAACGTCGGGAACTGCGGGAATCTCGCCTTCGGCCACATCCGGCCCGGCCTGCAGACAGGGTTCTGCGCCGACACGGGTGGCGGCTGGTCGACGTCGGGGCTCGTCGCCCACTCCAGCCAGCTCTACGCGGTGCCCGAGGGCCTGAGCGACATGGACGCCGTGACCGTCGAACCGGTGGCCTGCGCGGTGCACGCCGTGCTCGGCGCACCGATCGCCGAAGGTGACGTCGTGGCGGTGGTCGGTGCAGGGACGCTCGGCCTGCTGGTGACGGGAGCGCTCAGCCACCTGGCGTCGATCGGGCGCTGCCCAGTGCCGTCGGTGGTCCTGGTCGGGGCACGCTACGCCCACCAGCAACGCCTGGCGCGCGAGCTCGGCTGCACCGAGGCGCTGCCCCCCGATCAGCTGGCGCGGGCGGTGCGCCGGCACTCGCGGTCGCTGTCCTACGGCGGTGCTTCCGGGCGTGACCGCGACGCTCTCGGGGGGCGCCGACGTGGTGCTCGACTGCGTGGGCAGCCCCGAGTCGATCGCCCAGTCGTTGGCCATGGTGCGCCCGCGCGGGACGGTGACGCTGGTCGGCATGCCGGGCAAGGTGACGGTGGACCTGGCGCCGCTGTGGCACCGCGAGGTGCGTCTGGCCGGGGCGTACGCCTACGGGACGGAGCGAGGTGCCGGCATGGACGACCGCGTGTCCACGTTCGCACTGGCCTTCGACGTCGTCGCCGCCCAGCGCACGGGCCGGCTGGTGTCGGCCACCTATCCCCTCACCCGTTTCGAGGACGCGGTGGCCCACGCGGGCGCCGCCGGACGGCGCGGAGCCGTGAAGATCGCATTCGACGTACGGAAAGGACCTGCCTGATGAGCCGCCGACCCGGCTTCGTCCTCGAAGTGGACAAGTCGACCCCACCGACTCTGTTCTGGAACGGCGAGGGATTCACGCTCGAGACGCTCCCCGAGGGGAGCCGGGTGATCTACGCACCCGAACCGATGAAGGCGATCGACGACCCCTACCGGGCCATCCGTCATGCGCTGCTGCACCCCGTCGGCGACCGCGATCCTCTTCCGGCGCTCCTCCGTCCCGGCATGAAGCTCACGATCTGCTTCGACGACGTGTCCCTGCCACTGCCCCCGATGGAGGCACCCGACATCCGGCAGATGGTCATAGAGACGGTGCTCGACATGGCGGCGGAGGCGGGCGTGGACGACGTCGTCCTCGTGGCCGCGCTGGCCCTACACCGCCGTATGACCGAGGAGGAGCTGCGTCACGCGCTCGGCAACCGGGTCTACGACGCGTTCGCGCCGCACGGCCTGCTCACCCAGCACGACGCCGAGGACCCCGACAACCTCATCCACCTGGGCCAGACGGAGCAGGGAGAGGACGTGGAGATCAACAAGCGGGCGGCCACGTCGGACCTCCTCGTGTACGTCAACATCAACCTCGTCTCCATGGACGGCGGCCACAAGAGCGTCGCGACCGGCTTGGCCAGCTACCGGAGCCTGCGCCACCATCACAATCCGCAGACCATGCGCCAATCGAAGTCGTTCATGGACCAGCCGTCTTCCGAGCTGCATTCGTCGAATTGGCGCATGGGCCACCTCATCGCCGAGTCGGGCGTCAAGATCTTCCAGATTGAGACGACGCTCAACAACGACACGTTCCCGTCGAACTTCCAGTTCCTGCAGAAGCGGGAGTGGGAGTGGTCGCTGCGCGACCGTGCGACCTTTGCCGCGTCCTCGACCGCGCTGTCCAAGACGCCGCCCAGGATCGCCCGCCAGATCTTCCAGTCCATCAAGTCCCCCCACGCGCTGACATCGGTGCAGGCGGGCGAGGTGGAGGCGGTCCACGCCCTGACGACCGCGAACGTGTGGGCCCAGCAGGGCGTCGACGTCGAGGGCCAGACCGACATCCTCACGATGGGGCTGCCCTACATCTGCCCCTACAACGTCAACTCCATCATGAACCCGATCCTGGTCGCCTGCCTCGGCCTGGGGTACTTCTTCAATATGTACCGGGGGAAGCCCCTGGTGCGCGAGGGCGGTGTCGTGATCATGCGGCACCCGACCCGACCCGAGTTCCACCCGGGACACCACCCGAGCTACATCGACTTCTACGAGCAGGTGTTGACCCAGACAATCGATCCCGTGCAGATGCACAAGGAGTTCGAGGAGTCCTTCGCGACCGACCCGTGGTACGTACACCTGTACCGGACGGGTCACGCGTATCACGGCGTCCACCCGTTCTACATGTGGTACTGGTGCACCCACACGCTGGCGCACGTGGGCCGGGTCATCGTCGTCGGCGGGGACGCCAAGGCCGTGCGCCGGCTCGGATTCTCCCCGGCCAGCTCGCTCAACGACGCCCTCGAGATCGCCTCCGACGTGGTCGGCCCCTCCCCCACGCTGACCCACATGCACAATCCGCCGATCTTCATGTCGGACGTGCACTGATGGCCGGCTCGGGGATCCTCGGCCGGGTGCGGTCGGCACGCTTCCCCCTGGTCGCGCCCTCGTGGCCCACCACGGTCGAGCGGCCCGACCCCGAGCGCAAGGTCGGGCTGGACTACGACAACGAGTGGTCCCGCCGCTATCCGGTCCGGCTGGCCCGGGCCGTGGTCATGGACAACGTCACCCGGCCCGCAGCGCGGTTGCTGGCGCCGGCGACCGTGCGCGGCTTGGAGCACCTGCAGCACGTCGAAGGGCCCGTGATCTTCGCGGCCAACCATGCCAGCCACATCGACACGCCCCTGCTACTCACGACGCTGCCGGTGGAGCTCCGCCACCGCACCATCGTCGCGGCCGCCTCGGACTACTTCTTCGACCGCACCTGGAAGTCGGTGCTGTGGTCGTTCGCCCTGGCGGCCATCCCCATTGAGCGGAGCAAGGTGAGCCGCAGGTCGGCCGACACGGCCGCCCAGGTCATTGAGGACGGCTGGAACCTCGTCATCTTCCCAGAAGGTGGGCGCTCGCCCGACGGCTGGACCCAGCCCTTCCACGGCGGGGCCGCCTACCTGGCCCGGCGCACCGGGCGCCCCGTGATCCCGGTGTACCTCCACGGCACCCGCCACGTGCTGCCCAAGACGGCGGAGTCGGGGGCGAGGGCACCCGGAGGCTCCGGCACCGAGTCACGTCTCGGCGGCCGCCTGCGGCGCTCCCCCATCGCCGTGCTGTTCGGGGCACCCATGACGCCTGACGAGGGCGAGAGCGCCCGCCGTTTCTCGGGCCGGGTTGAGGCTGCCGTCGCCACACTGTCACGCGAAGTCCACTCCGACTGGTGGCAGGCTCGGCGCGCGGTCAGCGCGGTCGCGCCCGTGGACGGTGCCGAGACGGCCCACCGGGGCCCCGATGCCGCGGCCTGGCGCCGCGCCTGGGCGCTCGACGATCCGCCGTCCCGCCGGGGCGACAAGGAGTGGCCCGACTGACCGGGAGCTCGTGCCTCGCTCAACCAGCGCCAGCCCCTGCTCGTCCTCCACGACGAGCGGTCCGCCTCGAGTCGCTGCCAGGCCGCTCCGTTCCCCCCAACAAGTCACCCCCAAAGGCCGGGCCGCACGCGCCGCGTGCCAAGCTGACCGCATGCAACCCGACCGCACCATCGCGGGCCCGCGTGCGGGGATCCGCTGGTTCCTGGCGGGCTACGCCGGTGTCGCGGGGTTCCTTCTCCTCGAGGCGACCGTGCGGCAGCCGGGGTCGGCCTCCGATCTGCAGGCGTCCAAGGAGGACGCCGGGAGCACCCGTGGGATCGTCACGGCATACCTGCTCGCCGCGCTGAGCGCCCCCGCGGTGCGCCGGTTGCGGGTACGCCCGCTTCCCGCCGTCTGCGCACCGCTGGGACTTGGTGTCCTGGCGGCCGGGCTGGCGCTTCGCATGTGGTCGATGCAGACCCTGTCGGAGGCTTACTCGCGCACGTTGCGCGTGACGAATGAGCAGAGCGTGACCGACGAGGGGCCTTACCGCCACATCCGACACCCCGGCTACCTCGGTTCGCTGCTCATCTGGTCCGGGTTCGCCCTGTCCTCGGGCAGCCTGCTCGACCGTGACCTCCCCGGCTACGGGGACTACCGCGGCCACACGAAGAAGCGGGTCCCGGGACTCTGGTAGCGCGCCGTCAGCCCGGGAGCAGCGAGCGCGAGACGAGGATCATCGTCTCGGCCAGACCGGCCTCGCGATGCACCAGACCCGCCTGGTAGTCGGGGTCCCGGATCATGTCGACGAAGGCGGCCACGTCGAGATACTGCATGACCGCGACCTGGTCCCAACGTCCGGTCTGTCCGATCAGTACCTGACAGACGTCGTTGTAGAGCGTGAGCTCGCCCCCGCGGCGCAGCACGTGCCCGAGCGCGATCGCTCCGTAGCGGCCGTATGCCTCGGCTCCCGAGAGGCCCGCTTCCGCCAGTTCATGGCCCTCCGGGTAATCCGCACGGCCGCGGTAGGCCAAGAGGTTCACGAACTGCAAGGGGCCTTCGTGACCGGACTGGAGCAGCGTGCGCAGTTGCGATTCGTTCGGATTGATGCCGCCCATGCCGTGCGCGCCCAATTCGCGGATCACGGCCTCCGTGTCGTCGGCACTCCATCGTGGCAATTCCACACCCTCCCGAGCCGCGCTCCCTGCTGCAGCATGGTAGCAACGGTGCCATGCTGCTCCGGGCGCGTGCGACACCCGACCGAGAGGAGCCCAATGCAGACGATCGTCCTCGGCAGCGGTAGCCCGCTTCCCGATGCGGAGCGTGCCGGACCCTCCACCTTGGTCCGCACGGAGCTCGGTGACCTGCTGTTCGACTGCGGGCGAGGCGTCCTCATCCGCGCCGCGGCCGCCGGCTCGAGCGCAGGGGCCCTGCGCGGCCTGTTCCTGACCCACCTGCACAGCGATCACACGACCGATCTCAACGACGTCTTCACATCTCGTTGGGTGACGTCATTCCAGCCCAACCCACTCCCCGTGTTCGGCCCGCACGGCAGCAGCCGGCTGCTCCAGGCGACGGAGGCGATGCTCGAGCTCGACATCGGCTACCGCCTGGCCCACCACGCGGACCTTCAGTGGCGCCCGTCGGCCGACGTCACCGAGTGCGAGCGTGGTCTGGTGCTCGAGGGGGGATCGGTACGCGTCACGGCCGCCCCCACCGACCACGCACCGGTGCGCCCCACCGTCGGGTACCGGATTGAGGAGGGCGGCGCATCCGTCGTGATCGCAGGCGACACCGTCCCGTGCCCGGGCCTCGACGAGCTGTGCGCAGGGGCCGACGTGCTCGTCCACACCGTCGTCCGCCGCGACCTGATCGAGCCGCTCGGTCTGGCCAGGCTGACCGACGTCTTGGACTACCACTCCTCCGTGGAGGACGCCGCCCGGACGGCCGCCCGCAACGACGTCGGCACCCTCGTCCTGACGCACCTCGTGCCCGCACCACAACCCGGTACGGAGGACGAGTGGGTCGCTCTGGCGAAGGAGCACTTCGGCGGCACGGTCGTGGTGGCGAAGGATCTCCTCTCCCTCGAGGTCGCCCGCTCGGCGTGACGCGGGATCCCGATGCGTTCCGCGAGGCCTCCGGCTACTACATGGCGGGGCGGCCTCCCTATTCGCGTCAGCTCCTGGCGACGCTCCGGCGCGAGCTCCCGCTCGACGGACACGGACGCCTGCTCGACGTCGGCTGCGGACCGGGGGTCCTCACGGTCGAGCTGGCCTCGGACTTCGACGAGTCGGTCGCCGTCGACCCCGATCCCGGGATGCTCGCCGAGGGCCGGCGCCGGGCGGAGACAGCCGGGCTGAGCGCCATCCGTTGGGCCCGGGGGGTGGCCGAGGATCTGGCCAGCCTCGCCACCGGCCCCTGCCGGCTGGTGACGTTCGGTCAGTCGTACCACTGGACAGCAGGCGTGCCGGTGCTCGACGCGGTGCACGAACTCCTCGAACCGGGGGGCGCCGTGGCGCTGATCGGCCACTGCGCCGAGGGTCGGCCCGAGCCTCCGGGGCCGGCGCGCCCTCGCATCCCCGAGGTCGAGATCATGGCGCTCGTGAAGCAGTTCGCCCACGAAGACCCGTCGCTACCGGCCAAGCGGGGCGGGGCGACACCGCACCGCTACGAAGCGGACCTGCGCGCATCACTCTTCGGCCACTGCCGGACGGTCTATGCGCCGGGCCGACCGGACATCGTCCGCGACGTGGACTCGATCGTGGCGGGCTACTACTCCACGTCCTACGCCGCGCCACGCCGCTTCGGCGACTCGAGGGCGGCCTTCGAGGCCGCGCTGCGTGAGCTGCTGCGGGAGCACTCTCCCGAGGGCTTGTTCTGGGACTGGCCGGGCGACACGGAGATCGTGCTGGCCACCACGTAGCAACGGGGTGGTCAGAAGGCGATGGCACCCAGCTGGGCGCGTGGGTCGCTCGTCGCCACGATCTCCTTGCCGAGCGGTGCGATGGCGACGGCGGCCAGCTTGAAGTTCCCCAGCCCGAGGGGGATGCCGATGATGGTCAGGCAGAGCACCAGCCCCAGGACGACGTGCGCCAGGGCCATCCACACGCCCACCAGGACGAACCAGATGACGTTGGCCACCGCGGAGGGCGCGCCCGCCTCGGGCTTGCGCACCAGCGCCCGTCCGAACGGCCACACCACGAAGGCGGAGAGGCGAAAGCACGCCACGCCGAAGGGAATCGTGATGACCAGCAGACAGAGCACGATTCCGGCGATGGCGTAGCCGATGGCGAGCCACAGGCCCGAGAGGACGAACCACAGCACGTTCAGCAGTGTCCGCATGCGTCTCGCCTCCGTCTACTTCCGCCCGCGCAGTCGCAACTTGCGGCGCCCGACGCCGAGCCGCTCGTCGCGCAGGCTCTCCGACGCCGAGTCGTCGAGTGGCTCGAGATCGGCGTCAGCGAGCGCCCAGGAGAGCAGCAGGTCGGCCAGCGCCGGATTGCGCGCCAGCACCGGACCGTGCAGGTAGGTCCCGACCACTCGGCCGCCGACAGCCCCCTCGCCGCCGCCGTCGCCGTTGCCGATGCCGGAGATGACCCGACCCAACGCGACGGTGCCCTCCCCCAGCCTCGTGCGGCCGCCGTGGTTCTCGAATCCCGTGAGTACGGGGAGACCCTCGATGCCCTCGGGCTCGGCCACCACCTCGCCCACTGCACGCGGGCCCGTTCCCTTCACGGTCTCGACGTCGAGGAGCCCCACGCCCTCGTGGGGCTCGCCGTCAGCACCGGGGAAGCTCCGCCCCACCACCTGGAAGCCGGCGCACACCGCCAGGACCACGGCACCGCCCGCCACCCGCCGGGCCAGCGTCCCGTCGTCGATGAGCATGCGGGCGGCGCGAACCTGCGGCCCGTCCTCGCCCCCGCCGAGGCAATAGATGTCGGCCTCGGGTAGCGCGTGGTCGGATGCCGCCTGCAGCAGCTCGGCGTCCCGGCCCCGCCACTCGGCGCGCCGGACGAGGATGAGCCCGTTGCCCCCATCCCCGTACGTGCCCAGCAGGTCGGGGTAGACCACAGCGACGCGCAGCGGTCCGCTCACTGCGGCGCCCCGAGGAGGTCGTGGAACGCCGTGTAGTTCCCGATCACGTCGACGACCGCGCCGGTGCCGTCGGCCGCCTTCGCCACGGCCTGGACCGGGTCGGGCTCCGTCGTGTGCGTCACACCCGCGTAGTGCAGGCGGACGGAGAGATCGCGGAAGCGGTCTCCGGTGGCCACCACGGCACGACCGACCAGCCGCTCGTAGGGCACGTCCCACAGCCAGCTGGGGTCCGCTCCGTCAGCCACCCGCGCGTTGATGCTGACCACCAGGGGTGCGTCCGACCCGGCCACCAGGTCGAGCAGCTCGTCCCACCCGGCGGGGTTCTTGGCCAGCATGAGGCGGGCCTGCACCGCGCCGAAGGAGCGCACGGTGAAGCGGCCGGCCACCTGCTCGACGTGCTCCATCGCCTCGAGCGCCGTGAACGCGTCGACGCCACACGCTTCGGCCGCGACCGTCGCCATGAGCGCATTGGCCTGGTTGAACCGACCCGGCAGCGTCAGCCGAACCGGGTGCGTCCTGCCGTCGGCCCACACCCCGCCCGACGCACCGTCCGCCGAGAGCACGAGCGTCGCCTCCGGCTCCGGGCGGGCGAAGCCACACCCCGCGCACGACCACCCCGCCTCGTTGAACTCGATGCGACCCTCACAGGCCGGACAGCCCACCGCATCGAGTTGCCAGCGCAGGCCGGCTCCCACCCAATGCACGTCACGGGCCACGCCCGCGCTCCAGGCCACGAGCGGGTCGTCAGCGTTGGCGACGACATGGGTGTGCGGCGCCGCGGCCAGTGCCGCCCGCCAGCGACCCGCCACCATGCGCACCTCGTTCGTGCGGTCGAGCTGATCCCGGGACAGGTTCAGCAGCACGACGACGGCGGCCGTCGTTGCGGTGAGCACCCGCGGCAGGTAGACCTCGTCCACCTCGAGGACGGCGTGCGCGGCGTGCGACCCGGCGAGCGCGGCAACGTGCCCCGGCGGCATGTTCGACCCCGTCTCGTTGCTCACGACCGCGTCACCCGTGGCGCCGAGGGCAACCGTCAGCAGGCGCGTCGTCGTGGTCTTTCCGTTCGTCCCCGTGACGAGCGCCACCTGTCGCCCGGCGCTCAGGTGCTCGAGGAGCTTCGGGTCGAGCCGGAGCCCGGCCCGGCCTCCGGCAACGGTTCCCTGGCCGCGACCCAGGCGGCGCGACGCCGCGTTGACGGCGCGGGTGGTCGCGCTGGCGAGCCGCGCCCTCACCGAGGCGGCTTGGTGCGCGCCAGCTCCTCGGCTGTCGGCTCGTGGCGCACCCGCGACTCCGGAGGCAGCAACGCGCTGATGGCCTGCATGATCGTCTCGGTGTCCACTTTGGCGTCGGTGAGCGACAGGGGCACGGGCTTGCCCACCCGCACGCGCACCTTCGGTGGGTGGCGGACCAGGGTGAAGTCGGGAACGCGTGCGGAGCGGGGCCATACCTTCTCGGTCCCCCACAGCCCGACGGGGACGACGGTGGCGCCGGTCGAGGCCGCGAGGCGCGCCACGCCCGTCTTGCCGTGCAGCACGGGGTCGAAGAAGTCATGGCCACGCGGGATGGTCCCCTGCGGGGTCACGATGACCACCTCGCCCGCCTTGAGCGCGGCCTCGACATCGCGCAGCGGCTGGCCCGACCCGCTCCCGCGGTCCACCGCGATGCCCCCGATGGCGCGCGCGATCGGGCCGACCACGGGTGCGTCGAAGATCTCCTTCTTGCCGAGGAAGCGCACCGGCCGGCCGATGGCGCGGGCGACGAGGGCGAGCGCCGCCACGTCGAAGTAGCTCCGGTGGTTGGCGGCCAGCAGGACCGGACCGCGCGACGGCACGTTCTCGATCCCGGCGATGTCGAAGCGCGCGTAGGGAAAGGTCAGCTTGGTGACGAAGGGGCGGAGCATGTGGTAGGGCTCGAGCCCCACGACGCTCGGGACGCCCGGCGGCCGGTCCCAGTGCTCGACGGGCCAACGGCGGGCCGTGGCCACCACGGTGAGCGACGGATCGGGGTTCACGGCGTGGGGCGTGCCCACGCTGGAGAGCAACGGCACGTCGAAGATGCTGTCGCTGCAGGCGTGGCAGTCGGCCAGGTCGATGCCCTTGTCGTCGGCCCACTCGCGCACGGCGCGCAGCTTGCCCGTCCCCCACACGAATCCCTCGTAGAGCCGACCGGTGTAGCGGCCGTCTTTGGTCTCGTAGGCGGTCGCGATCAGGTCATCGAAGCCGAGGGCCTCGGCGAAGGGGGCGATCATGTCGACGGGCGTGGTGGTCGAGAGCACGAGGCGGTGCCCCTCGGCCCGGAAGGCGGCCAGGCGCTGAGGAGCGAAAGGGGCGACCAGCTCGCTCAGCCCGGCCACGGCCCTGCGACCGGCCGCCTGGACCTGCTCCTGGCGCCAGCCCCGGGCCACCCGGGCGGCCGCCCGCACCAGGGACATGGAGAGCAGGTTCTCACCGAAGCGGTCGTTGACGGCGTAGAGCAGCTTGTCCCCCGGCAGGGAGCGCCCCTCAGGGAGCACCCCCTCCCGCACGAGGGCCCGGTTCAGCACCTGGCCCGACGCCCGGCACAGCAGTGTCCGGTCGAGGTCGATGAAGACGGCGCTCGGGGCCACGGCTACGCAGCCTAAAGCAGTTCGCACACCCCGCCCAGGGTGCCCGAGAGGTTCTCGAACCGGGCCAGAACGGGCCCGAAATTAGGAGAAGGGATCGCCGGGGGGGAGGGCGATCCCTTCTCAAGACTCATCAGGGTTGGAGGGGGGGCTTCCAATTCCCTGCGGTCTGAGACCCATTTTGTCGGTACGTCGGCAATCAGTCAAGCAGCTTTAACAGATACTTCATATCAGTTATACTGATGAGTAACCGAACTCGGGCAAGCAGTCTCGGTAGGAGGAGCCAGGTGGAACTGAAACATCTGCAAGCACTCTTGGGCATCGCGGACACCGGAAGCTTCTCGGCCGCGGCGGCCTCCATCGGCACGGTGCAGTCCAACGTGTCGGCCCACGTCGCCCGGCTGGAGCGTGAGCTCGACGTGCAGCTGGTCGACCGGGCATCGGGGCGCCCGACCGAAGAGGGCGACGTCGTGATTGAGCGGGCGCGCCGGGTGATGAACGAGCTCGAGGCGATGGTGGCCGACGTGACCGCGCTGCGCCAAGAGGTGGTCGGGACGGTCCGCCTCGGCATGATCGGCACGACGGGGCGATGGCTGGTGCCCCAGCTCTTCGACCTCCTCCGGGTGCGCCACCCCCACATCCACCTGAACGTGGCCGAGGGCTCCAGCATGCAGCTCGAACAGCAGCTGGCCTCTGGCCAGCTCGACCTCGCCGTCGTCACCTTCCCCCTGAGCGGGGACGAGATCATGGCCGCCCAACTCTTCGACGAGGACCTCGTGGCCGTCCTGCCGGCGGACCACCCCATGAGCGCGGAGACCTCGATCCCCCTCGAGCGCCTCTCCGAGCTGGAGCTCCTGCTGCCGGCCCCGGGCACCGCGCTACGGGCCGAGATCGACAGCGCCACGGTGCCGGCCCGGATCGCGCTGCGGCCGGCCATGGAGCTCGACGGCGTGCGCCTGATCGCCTCGCTGGCCTTCGACGGCTACGGACCGGCCATCCTCCCCGCCACCGCCGTGCCGGGTCACCTGCGCGGCCGCTTCTCGGTCCTGCCCGTCACCGGACTCCCCCGCCGCCGGGTCGGCGTGGCCCAGCGGAGGCGCGGCCTGCCCTCGGCGCCGGCCCGGTCGGTCATCGACGTGCTCGGGCTCGTGGTCAACGACGCCCTGTCCATGCCCGAGGGCATCCACCCCACCTAGAAGGCGCCGTCCAACCCGCTCAGGAGGCCGGCTGGGGCTCCCGCCACATCGTCCAGATGAGTGGCCCGTCACCGGGCAGCCTCACCTCCTGCACGACCTCGAACCCGTGGCGCCCGTAGAAGGGGATGTTGCGCTCCTTGGACGACTCGAGGTAGCAGGGAAGCCCCTCCGCGTCGCAGTGCGCCAGCACGGGACGCATCAGCGCACTGCCGACACCCTTGCCCTGCTGGTCGACGGCGGTGCCGAGGCTGGCCAGGTACCAGTGCGGCTCGTGCGGATGGAGCGCTTCGACGGTGCTGAGCAGGCGCAACGTGGTCACGAGGTTGGTCACCACATAGCGCAGCACCGGCACCATCGTGACGATCCCCCGCAGCCCCACCACCAGGGGCTTGCCGGCGGGGGCCCAGATGGCCGAGCCGGCGTAGCCGTCGGTCGTGTAGCAGCCCCCAAAGGGGAGGTAGTCGGCCCGGAGCTGGGTGCGGAAGTACGCGCGCAGACCCGCCTCGCGCCGCGAGCCGTCCCGGAAGACATAGCTGGAGACGGGGTCGTCCCAGAAGGTCTTGGCCATCTGGGCCGCCATGGCGTCAACGTCGTGATCGTCGGCACGCCGGACTACCGGCAGGGCAGGCTCGGGAACCATGAGGGGGTCGATGGTGGCAGAGGGGACACGCCACGCGCCACCCGGGATGCACCAAGAGCGACGGGTGAGCGGACAGCGACGCTGAGCGGACAGAAGTGG
Source organism: uncultured Acidimicrobiaceae bacterium (assembly GCA_963824195.1). Classification (GTDB taxonomy): domain Bacteria; phylum Actinomycetota; class Acidimicrobiia; order Acidimicrobiales; family RAAP-2; genus Bog-473. Next base: position 26,111 of record CAWGOJ010000018.1, read on the forward strand.
GTCACCCCGCGTGATCACAGGCCCCGAGAGCGCGAACAAGGCGTCGACGCCGTAGAAGCCGCCGGGCACCGCGTGCGTTAGCGTCCGTGCTCATGTTGCGCCAGGTATCGCCGGCCGACGTTGCGGCCCCTCCGTCCCATTACCGCGGAAACGTCCGTCCGAGCCCGCCCTCGCTGCTTGCCCCGGGCCGGCGCGCCCAGATGACCCCGACGTGCTGAGAATCGGCATCCTGGGGGCGGCCAAGATCGCCCCGACGGCCCTGGTCAAGCCGGCCCGCCGGACCGGTCGCGCCGCCGTCGTCGCCGTGGCGGCCCGCGACGGCAACCGGGCCGAGGAGTTCGCCCGCAAGCACGAGATCCCCCGCGTCCTGGGCAACTACGCCGAACTGGTGAACGATCCCGACATCGACGCCGTCTACAACCCGCTCCCCAACGGGCTGCACGGCCACTGGACCATCGCGGCCCTCCAGGCCGGCAAGCACGTCCTGTGCGAGAAGCCGTTCACCGCCAACGCCGACGAGGCGCGGTCGGTGGCGGAGGTGAACAACGCCAACCCCGGCTTGGTGGTCATGGAGGCCTTCCACTACCAGTACCACCCCTTCGCCAAGCGCCTGGTGGAGATCGTCCGCTCGGGCGAGCTCGGCAACATCACCGACATCGACGTCTCGTTCTCGGCTCCCCTGTGGAAGAAGGGCGACATCCGCTATCAGCTGGCCCTGGCGGGCGGCGCCACCATGGACATGGGCTGCTACCCCGTGAGCCTGCTGCGGCTCCTGGCCGCGGGGCCGCGGGTGAACAGCGCCGAGGCGAAGCTCTCCTCCCCCGGCGTCGACCGGGCCATGGACGCCCACTTCTCCCTTCCCGACGGCGGCCGCGCCCACATCGGGTGCTCCATGTTCTCGTCGTCAGTGCTGCGACTCCACGCGGAGGTGACGGGCGACAACGGCAAGATCTCCGCCTTCAACCCCTTCAGCCCCCAGTACGGCCACCGGATGAAGGTCACGACGTCGCTCGGCACCCGCAAGGAGCGTTTCAGCCGCAAGGCGAGCTACGACTTCCAGCTGGAGGCGTTCGCGGCCGCCGTCGAGGACGGCGCCTCCTTCCCGACGACCGCCGTCGACGCGATCCGTACGATGGAGCTCATCGACGCCATCTACGCCGCCGCCGGGCTCCCCTTGCGCCAACCCACGTCCGTCGCCTGATGCCCCTCGCCGCGGACGACCTCACGGCGCTGGCCGACGCCGCGCTCGGGTCCGCCGCGGGCTGCCAGGCGGCCGAGCTCCGGGTCGAGCGCATCCGCAGCCAGATGGTGCGTCTCCACGACGCGCATCCCGAGACGACCGCCGACGACACGGACTTCGGCATGGGCGTGCGCGTGGTGGTCGACGGCGCGGTGGGGTTCGCCGCCACCGTCGACGTGCGGCCAGAGGAGGCGGCCAACCTCGTCCGTCGGGCCGTGGAGATGGCGACGGTCACGAGCAGGGCCGGGGGCGGGCGCGTCGAGCTGGCGCCCGAGCCGTCGCACGGTGACGTCACGTGGACCAGCGCGTTCGACGTCGACCCCTCGACCGTGCCCATGGCCGAGAAGATCGCCCTGCTGTCGGAGTGGAGCTCGCGACTGGGCGACCACCCCGGCGTGTCGCACACGACCGCCTCCCTGCTGGCCGTGTCCGAGCAGACGTATCTCGCCGACCTCAACGGGACGCGGGCGACCCAGCACCGGGTGCGCCTGCAGAACCAGCTCGAGGCGCTGTCGGTCTCGGATTCCGGGTTCGAGACGATGCGCACGCTGGCGCCTCCCGTCGGGCGGGGTTGGGAGTTCCTGACCGGGCCCACCGACGACGGCGACTGGAACTGGGACGCCGAGCTGGCCCAGTTGCCCGAGCTGCTGGCCGAGAAGCTGAGGGCACCGTCGGTCCAGGCCGGCACCTACGACCTCGTCGTCGACCCGTCGAACCTGTGGCTCACGATCCACGAGTCGATCGGGCACGCCACCGAACTCGACCGGGCCGTCGGGTACGAGGCGGCCTATGCGGGGACCTCGTTCGCCACCTTCGACAAGCTCGGCACGCTCGCCTACGGCTCCCCTGTCATGCACGTGACCGGTGACCGCACGGTGGAGCACGGCCTGGCCACCATCGGGATCGACGGCGAGGGCGTGGAGGGTCAGTCCTTCGACCTGGTACGCGACGGGACGCTCGTGGGCTACCAGCTCGATCGCTCCATTGCGGCCGCGATGGGCTTCGAGCGCTCCAACGGCTGTGCCTTCGCCGACTCGCCGATGCACGTCCCCATTCAGCGCATGGCGAACGTGTCGCTCGCCCATTCCGGGTCCGACGGTCCGAGCACCGACGAGCTGATCGCGGGCGTGGAGCGGGGTATCTACGTCGTGGGCGACAAGAGCTGGTCCATCGACATGCAGCGCTACAACTTCCAGTTCACGGGGCAGCGGTTCTACAGGATTGAGGACGGCAAGCTGGCGGGGCAGCTGAAGGACGTCGCATACCAGGCGACCACGACCGACTTCTGGGGCGCCATGGAAGCCGTGGGCGGCGCGTCCACCTGGGTGCTGGGGGGCGCGTTCAACTGCGGCAAGGGACAGCCCGGACAGGTGGCGCCGGTGTCACACGGCTGCCCGTCGGTGCTCGTGCGCGGGGTCCGGGTGCTGAACACACGCGAGGAGTCGGGACGCTGAGGGTGGACGGGGGGCGCCGATGATCCCGGCCCAGGAGCTCGTGGAGCGAGGTGTCGCGGCCGCGGACGCCGCGGGGGCGGACGCCTGCATCGTGCTGGTCGAGGAGGGCAGTCACGCCGACGTCCGCTTCGCCCAGAACACGACCACGACCAACGGGGTGCACCGGTCGCGCTCGGTCAGCGTGGTCATGATGGCCGCGGGGTCGGTCGGCACGTCGCGTCAGACAGGTGTCGTGGGAACGGCCGGGGTCGATGACATGGTGGCGGCGGCGCTCGCCGACGCCCGGGAGGCGCCGCCGGCTGAGGACGCGTTCCCCCGGTCGAGCCGGGGGACGGCACTCTCGGGCGCGACTTCGGGCTGACGCCCGAGGAGACGGACTCGGGGGTCCTCGAAGAAGTGCTGTCGTCGCTGTCGGGCGCCTTCGGCCGGGCGCGGGCACGCGACGCCGTGCTGGCGGGCTTCGCCGAGCTCGACGTCACGACGCTGTACCTCGGGAGCTCGACCGGACTGCGGCTCTCCCACCTGCAGCCGACCGGCGCCGTGAACCTGGTCGGCCGCACCACCGACGGGAAGGGCTCGGCCTGGGTCGGGGAGCCCTCCATCACACCCTCGTTGGAAGCCATGGAGCGGGAGATCTGGCGTCGGCTGGACTGGGCGAAGCGACAGGTCTCGCTGGAGGCCGGCCGCTACGAGGTGATCCTGCCGCCCTCGGGCGTGGGCGACATGATGGCGGAGCTCGCCTTCGCCGGCCTCGGAGGCCGTGACGCCGAGGACGGCCGCACGGTGTTCTCCAGCGAGGGTGGCGGCACGCGTGTCGGCGCCAGGATCGCCTCCCTTCCCTTCACGCTCTTCAGCGACCCCGACGAGGCGGGCGTGGAGTGCGCACCCTTCGTGGCGGCGGAGGCGAGCAGCTCGGAGGTCTCGGTCTTCGACAACGGGCTGCCCGTCCGGCGGGTCGACTGGCTGCACGAGGGCGTGTTGGCGCACCTGCGGTACCACAGGGCGGGCGCGGCAAAATCGGGCGTGGAGGTGGCGCCCTATGTCGACAACCTCGTGCTGCACTGCGCGGGGGCGGCGGGCGGCTCCGTCGACGACATGGTGGCGCGCACCGAACGGGGGCTCCTGCTCACGTGCCTGTGGTACATCCGGGAGGTCGACCCGGCCACGCTGCTCCTCACGGGACTCACCCGGGACGGTGTCTACGTGATTGAGGACGGCGCGGTCGTGGGCGCGGCGAACAACTTCCGCTTCAACGAGAGCCCCGTCGATCTGCTGGCCCGCGCCACCGAGGTCGGCACCCCGGTGCGCGCACTGGGGCGCGAGTTCGGTGAGTACCTCAACCGTTCGATCATGCCGCCGCTGCGAATCCCCGACTACAACATGAGCTCGGTGAGCCAGGCGAGCTGAATCGTCGCTCGACCGGGACGGCAGCACCCACGGCCACGAGATCCTCGAAGATCACGGCGTCACGCCCCGGACGGGTCGTCCTTGCGCTCCAGGATCCCCTTGACCGATTCCTCGAAACGTGGACCGGGCGAGAACCACTGGCCCACCTGCCGGGCGAACGCGAGCGACGCCTCCTTGGACAGGTCCGGCACCTTGTCGAGGTGGGCCAGCGTCATGCGCACGCCCTCTGGACGCATGCCTGCGACCGCATCGGCCACGCGCATGGCCTCGTCCCACAGCGTTGCGGAGGGGACGAGCCGCTGGGCCAGCCCGATCCGGAGCGCCTCGGGCCCGTCGATGACCTTGCCGGTGAGGATCAGATCCTTGGCCTGGGCCACGCCGACCAGGCGGGCCAGCCGCGTGCTCGCGCCCCACGCCCCCAACCCCGCACCGAGCCGGGCGAGGTGCCAGTCGCTGATCCGGGCCGTGTCGGCCACGACCCGCAAATCGCAGGCCATGGCGAGCTCCAGCGCTCCCGTGGTGCACACGCCGTCGACGACGGCTATGGACGGGGTGAGGCACTCATCGATCAGCTCGGTCAGGCGCAGGCCAGGATTTCCCGGTGCCATCGCGCCAGCTGCCGCCTCCTTCAGATCGACGCCGGCGCTGAAACACGGTGTGCCGTCGGCCCGCGGCGCACCCGTGAGCACGAAGCAGCGGACCTCGGGGTCACGGCGCAGCTCCCCCACCGCCTCGATGAGCTGGTGCAGCACCGCGGAGCTCAGCGCGTTCATGGACGCCGGCCGGGAGATCCGCAGGATCCTCACGTGCCCGCGCTGCTCCACCTCGATGACCGTTTGATCGCTCATGGGCGCGTCCGAACCTCAGCTCAGATCCGAATTCAGTGTGTTCAAGAGGCTCTGGGAGTCGGTCGCAAAGGAGCTGAGGATGGAGCCGAGGTTACTGCTCTGGGCCGTGGCCCGGTAGGTGGCGGCATCCGAACTGTTGGCCAGCTTGGTGAAAACGGATGCGAGTTGGTTGGCGTCGCTCTCCAGGTTCTGCGCCTGACCGCCGGCGTTCGACGGCAGGCTCATCCCCTGCAGGTCGTCGGCAAGCTGAGTCAGCTTGGCGGCGGCGGTCGTGTACGACGGTCCCAGGCACGCGACCGTCGTACACGATTTGATGCTCTGCGCGGCTTTGTCGATGGCGGTGTTGGCCGCATTGGCATCGGAATTCACGGTATTGAACTGCTGCACGCTCGACTGGCGATGACCCACCACGACGTTCTGGGCAACGTTCTGGCCGAGGAAGAGTATGGAGCCCCACACGATGGCGAAGATCATCCAGCCCCGGGCGGCTCCGGTCAGGACCAGGGTCCCCCATCCCGGCGTCCGATCCCCCGCCGGTGGTGACGGCGCCACCCGCTCCCAGGGCGATGGCGGGGGCATGGCACCGATGGCCGTTGGCGGGGACGAGGTGGGAGGAGGCGGCAGAGGCGGAGGCCACTGCGGCGGTGCCGGCGCTGGCGCTGGCGGTTTCGTGATCCCCGCATCTTCTGGCGCCGCCGCGGGCTCCTCCGCATCGGGCCGGTCCGCGGTCGTCGCCTGGTCCGATGGCATGCCCGTCGACTCCTTGGAGACCGACGGGTAGGAGAACGGCGGCGCGGGCGGGGTCGGGTACCCGGGCGCATGCGGCGCCGCGCCGGTGGGCGTCGATGCCGGCGGAGTGGCGAAGGGTGGCGCGGCGAACGTGGGGGGCTGCGGTGCGACCCGGTCGCCGAGCATGCCCCAGGCGTACGCGGAGGTCAGCATCGAGGAAGAAGGCGTGGAACCGAACCTGGTAGCGCAGCAGGGCGGAGTAGGTCGCGTACAGCGACGCGGGCATGCGGCCGCTGACCAGCACCACGAACCACATCACGAGCAGCAACGGGACGGTCAGGCCGTACTCGACGATCTGATAGAAGGCACCCGCCGGGATGGCCAAGATGATGCGGAACAGCACGGCCCAGCGGTTCAACCGTCCCGGAGCGGGGAGGATCGGTCGGGCCGGGTACGCCTCGTCATCGAGCGAGAAGGGCGGATAGCGGTCGGTCAGCAGGAACATGTAGGCACCGACGCGCGTGTACCAGCGCACCACGCCGCTGATGAAGCTGTGGGCCCATTCCGGGAGGCGGCCCATGAACAGCGCGGCGAACCACCCGATCACCACGACGATGACAGTGGCGATGCCGAGGAAATAGAGCACGATGAACTGCGGGATGGCCAAGATGATGCGGAAGGCCACCGTCAGCCGGCGCTGAGGCGCGGTGCCGGCGTACCACATGTCGACGCGCCGGGTCGGCATCGCCATTGCTGCGTCGGTCATGTCGCCCCCTTCTCAACGCCGTCCGTCGCCGACGGGCGATCCCGCCCGAACGTTAGAGCATGCCCCTGCGACAGGCAGCGACCCCACGTCACCGGGCCCGGACGGCCCAGGGGTCGCCGACGAGGACCCGTCCTGATGTCCACAGGCACCTGGTGTGGTCCCGCGTGTCCAATCCCCGAGCCGAGTGCCCGTCGAGCGTCAGAGCGAGCCGTACACCGCGTCGATCAGGGATCGGTTGCGCGTGCTCTGCCAACGGGGGATCACATGGTTCATGACGTAGCCGAACGCGACACCAGCGTGGGGATCGGCGAAGCCGACAGCACCACCGGTGCCGAAGTGACCGAAGCTCCCTGGGTTGGGCCCGAACGCACGCCGGGGGACTGTGGGTTTGAAGCCGAGCCCGAAGGTGACGTCCTCGTGGAGGATCGGGCAGTAGCCCTGGGACTGCGGAGAGACCGCCTCTGCCAGCAGGTCGACCGAGAGCACGCGCCCGGGCTCGAGCAGTGCGGCGTACATGCGCGCCACCCCGCGCGCGGTGCCGTGCCCGTTGGTCGACGGGACCTCGGCCTGGCGCCACCGGGCCGAGTTGACCACGCCCATGGACGAATATCCCGGTGGGTTGAAGTAGCTCAGCATCTCCATGAGCTCGTCACCCTCGAGCGCCCCGAACTCCAGCGCCCCGGCCCGGTCGGGAGCGGCGAAGATCACCTGCGCGCAGCGGTGTCGCTCCGCCGGCGGGACGCCCACATGCACGTCGGCCCCGAGGGGGCCGGCGACGGCGGCGAGCCGGCGCCCGCAGGCCTCGCCGCTCACCCGGCGGACCACCTCGCCGATCAGGTGCCCGTAGGTGTTCGTGTGGTAGGCGTGCCGGGTGCCGGGCTCCCACCACGGCTCGGTCGCGGCCAGCGCGGCGGTCATCCGCCCCCAGTCCCACAGGTCCTCGTTGGTCAGCGGCTCGCGGATGGCCGGCACCGCGGCACGGTGGCACAGCGCGTGGCGCAGCGTCGCCCCCTCCTTGCCGCCGGCGGCGAACTCGGGCCAGACGGTCGCAACGGGGTCGTCGAGGGCGATGAGCCGACCGTCGACGAGCTGGAGCGCGAGGAGCGCCAGAAAGGCCTTTCCCACCGAGTAGAAGTCGACCAGGGTGTCGGGCTCCCAGGGCTGCCGCCGCTCCTCGTCCCGCCATCCGCCGGCCAGGTCCACCACCGTGGTGCCGTCGATGATCACGTGCACCGCCGCGCCGACCTCGCCGCGCTCAGTGAAGTTGCGCGCGAATTCCTCCCTCACCTGCGTGAAGCGGGCGTCGCAGCTCCCGTTCACCGGGGCATCCATCACTCGACTCTGTCGGCCCGTGGCCGGCGGTGCAAACGGAGGCTCGGCACCAGCGGTGCCGTTCGAGTCGCGTGTTGGAGCACCCTCCCCCGACGGTCACACCTCCGTCGGGCGCCGGCTCGTCCCCGGCGCAATTGCCGTTGCACCGAATGCGCCGAATCATCCCAGGCGCAAGGGCGACTGTTATCCGGCCGCCCGATATCGGCCGATACAGAGGGGTGAGCCTGGATCTCCTGTCGGTTGGCCAATTCGAGGATCGGCACCTGGCGCACGACGACGTGGCCGGGCCCGTCGAGCGCTCCTTGGTCAGGCAGAAGCAGCGCTTCTGGACGTCCTACATCCGGCTCGGCTATCTCGTCCTGACCGGCGAGAGTCTCTTCGTCCTCGTCTACTTCGCTGCCACGCCGGACGGGCCGCATCGCCTCGTGCTTCAGGCGGTAGGCGCGCTGACCCTCAGCTTCGCCGTCTGCGCACTCGTCTTCGTCGGCAAGGTCTCCCAGCAACCCTGGCGGGTGACGTTCTCGCTCGTCTCCGTCCTGTTCGCGGGAGCAGCCCTCACGTTCAGCATCTGTCTGGACGGTGGGCTGGACAGCCCTCTCATCGTCATGATCGCACTCCCGATCATGTGCGCCGCCCTCGCGCTCCCGGCCAGGGAGGTGTGGATCTGCGGCGTCGCCGTCTTGGCCGAGTTCGTCGTGGTGGCGGTCGCCAACCCACGTGTCGAGGCGTCGACGAGCGACGTCGTCGCGCTCTCGGCATTCCTGGTCGGCACGGTGGCTCTGAGCCTGGGCGTCGCCGTCTACCGCTCACGGCTCGAACGTGACGAAGACCGGCTCATCCAAGAGCTCCACCGCCAAGCGCGCACCGACTCGCTCACCGGGTGCCTGAGCTACGGCGTCTTCTACCAGCAGCTGGGTGTCGAAGTAGACCGCGCCCTGCGGCACGGTCATGCCCTGAGCCTGCTCGTCGTCGACATCGACCTGTTCAAGTCCTTCAACGACTCCCGCGGCCATGCTGCCGGAGACACGGCCCTTGTCAACGCGGGGGCACTCATCAGACGGATCAGCCGGTCCATCGACGCCGTGGCCCGGATCGGGGGTGACGAGTTCGCCGTGATCCTGCCGATGACCGACCTCGCGAGTGCGCACACACTGGCAGAACGGATTGTCGGAGCCTTCGATCAGTCGGAGGGATCCGAAATCAGCGTCAGTGTCGGCTATGCCGCGCTCGACCCCCTCGAGCCGACGAGCCAGAAGCTGTTTCGGGATGCTGACCGGGGCCTCTACCAGGCCAAGGCAAATGGACGCGGTCGGACCGCCACCATCACAGAAGTGGGAGCCGGCACCGCACACCTTGGTCGGCGCGGTCGGGAGATCGCGGACAAGGTGATCGGGCAAGCCGATTGGACCCGGCTCGAAGAGAGTCTTCGAGAGTCCCATCGTGCGACGGCAGAGGCGTCCTCCATCATCGACTCGCTGCAGTCGACGTCATCGGTCGGTTTCGGCTACGTAGACCGGGATTTCCGGCTGGTGCGCCTGAACTCGATGCTCGCGGCAACGACCGGCGGCAGGGTCGAGGACCGGATCGGGCGGACGGTCGCCGAAGTCGTGCCCGCTCTGTGGCCCACTCTCGAGCCCATCTACCGCAGTGTCATCGACACGGGTGAGCCGGCCGTCAACCGGGAGGTGTCCGGGCCCGTCGCCACCGACCCGGATCGAATCCACTCCTGGCTCACGAATCTGAACCCGGTCAAGGTGAACGGCGTCGTGACCGGCATTGCCATCGTCGTCATCGACATCACCGACCGCAAGCAGCTGGAGGAGAGCCAGGCCACGCTCACACGGGCCGTCGTCAGCGCCCTCTCGGCCTCCGTCGAGATGCGTGATCCGTACACCGCCGGACACCAGGAGAAGGTGGCGCAGCTGGCCACCGCAATCGCTGCCGAGCTCCATCTCGAACCCCGTGAGATCGACCTGATCGGGCTGGCCGCCAGGATCCATGACATCGGCAAGCTGTCGGTTCCGGCAGAGCTGCTCACGCGTCCGGGCCGGCTCAGCGACATCGAGATGGCGGTGGTCCGGATGCACAGTCAGGCCGGCTTCGACATGTTGAAGAAGGTGCACTTCCCCGAGCACGTGGCGGAGATGGTCCTGCAGCATCACGAACGCTCGGACGGTTCGGGGTATCCGCAGGGCCTGCGGGGCGAGCAGATCGCCATCGGGAGTCGCATCATCGCCGTGGCGGACGTCGTCGAATCGATGGCCTCGAGACGACCGTACCGGGCCGCCCTCGGTCCCGACGTCGCGCTCGACGAGATCCGCAGAGGTGCGGGCACGCGCTATGACGGGGACGTCGTGAAAGCCTGCGTGAGCCTGGTCGAGAACGGCGCCGTGACGTTTGACGAGACGGATCGCTCGTCCCCGCCTGTCGGTGATCCGACTCGTCCCCCTAGCCCGCTGAGGCCGGGACGAAGCTGAGGCGCACTCGGCGCCGTGGGTTGTCGACGTTGAGGTCCACGAGCACCAGGGACTGCCAGGTTCCGAGTGCGACCCGACCATTGAGCACGGGAAGGGTGAGCGACGGGCTGACCAGGGCCGGCAGCAGATGATCGGCCCCGTGTCCCCGAGAGCCGTGGGCGTGGCGGTACCGGTCGTCGCGCGGCAGGAGCCGCTCGAGGGTGTCGAGCAGATCGGCGTCCGATGCGGAGCCCACCTCCATCAGGGCCAGGCCGGCCGTGGCGTGGGGCACGAAGACGTTGACGAGCCCGTCACCGAGCCCGGCGCAGAATCGCGCCAGCTCCGCCGTGAGAGCGACGATCCGGTCCTCGGAGGTGTCGATCTCTATCTCGAGTGAGCGCATCGACCGCCCAGTCTGCCGCTTCGGCACCGGGCCCCGCGGGCCGGTCGCGGTAGCGTCCGCGGTCATGCGCATCACCGTGGGTCCTGTCCGGCCATGACGGTCGTGCTGGTACACGGTGGCGGCACGACCGCCCACTTCTGGGACCGGCTGCTTCCCCTGCTCGACACCGGGACGATCGCCGTCGACCTGCCTGGCCGGGCTCACAAGCCCGCCGACCTGGCCACGCTGTCGGTCGACGAAGAGGTTGCCTCCGTCGTGGCCGACATCGAGTCGGAGGCCGGTGACGGGCCGGTCGTCCTGGTGGCACATTCCTCCGGCGGTCTGGTCGTGCCCGGCGTCGTCTCCGCCCTCGGCGGCCGCGTGAGCTCCATCCTCTTGAACGCCGCGCTCGTCCCGGCCGAGGGAGGCTGCGGGATCGACTGCATGAAGGAACGCCACCGTGAGGGCCTCGTCCTGGCCCTTGCCGCAGCCGAGCGCGACGGCCGGACGATCACCCTGCCCGGGCCTCCCGGGGATCCCGAGTCATTCCGGCACGCCTATGGTGGCGACCCGCTCGACGACGAGACCCTGGCGTTCGTCGTCGATCCCGTTCGCTGCGTGGAGGACACGGTGCACCACTACTTCCAGCCCGTGCACTGGTCCGCGGCCAGCGGTGTCCCGATCACGTACGTGCTCAACGAGCGGGACCGCCCCGTGCCACCGGGCACGCAGGAGGAGATGGCACGGCGGCTCCCGGCGCCGGTGACGGTCCTGCGGGTCGACTCGGGCCACCTGCTCCCGGTGACGTCGCCGGCCACCTTCGCCGAGATCGTCGCCGAGATCGTCGCCGGGATCGCAGCCTGATCGGCCGACGTCACCCCGGGCGCACGGCCCGCCCGGACAGCCCCCGCAGCAGCGCTACCCAGTGACCGAGATCCCGAACCACGAGTCCCTCGACCTTCGCGTTGTCATCGGCCCGGCGCAGCGTGACGGCGCCGGCCGCGAGCGGTTGGGACAGAAAGGCCGCTGCCTCCTGCTGATCCATGGCGCCGCCCTGGTGACCCAGCGAGACCACGCTGTCGGCGGTGAGGATCCCGCCATAGCCGCCGTCGGTCGCCACGAGATACCGCTTCGCCGCCACGTGCAAGCCGACCATCCCGGCCACCCGCGACCCGAGGACCCGTCGCACCTCCCGCGCCGCGTCGGTGGCGTGGGCCTCGTCGGTGCCCCCGGGCAGCAGGTGGCCGATGTCATGCACCAGCCCGGCCGCGGCCAACTCGTGGTCGCCGGGGAAGTCGTGCTCGAGCAAGCTGGCCGTCTGCAGTGCGTGGTCCAGCTGTGAGACCCCTGCGTCGGGGTCGAGCGACCGTGCCGCGCCCGAGGCCAGCAGGTCCATGATCTCGTCGACGCTCAGGCCGGCCGCGTGCTCGCTCACCGGGCCATTCTCCACCGTTGCGGGTACGGTGACGCCCCGTGCCCTGGGACCCGCCACCGCGCAGCTCCTGGACGAACAAGATGGTCTCCCTCGGGCGTGGCCTCGGTGACGATGGTCGTTCGCTGATCTCACTGGTCCCCGAGGACCTCCGCGCCGCGGCGGTGGCAGTGACCGGCCTCGACGACTTCGGCGACGGCTGGTGGGAGGAGCCATTCGAGCGCCTCTGCGCGTCGCTCGACACCGAGGCTTGCCTCCACCTGCCCGGCCGGCTGCGCACGCGCGGGGAGATCCAGCTGATCCTCCAGAACAGGCTGCGCATGGTCGGCCTCTGGAAGCGGGAGCCGGCCGTCCTGCGCCAGCCGGTGCACGCGCCGATCGTCGTGACGGGCCTCGGGCGCTCGGGCACGACCCTCTTGCACGAGTTGCTCGCCTGCGACCCCGACAACCGCCCACCGCTGCTGTGGGAGTTGCTCCACAGCGTCCCCTACGAGGACGCGTCCGGCGACCTGTGCGACGACGAGATCACGCTCATGGACGAGATGGTGCCCGCCTTCACCTCCATGCACGAGAACGGCGGCCGCCTCCCCACCGAGTGCATCTTCGCCTTCGCCCACCAGTTCTCAAGCGACATGTACACCGGCCTCTACAACGTGGCCGAGTACACGGTGTGGCGCAGCGGCGTGGACCAGGCCCCGATTTACGTGTGGCACAAGCGCCAGCTGCAGACGCTGCAGTGGGTGTCCGAGCGGCCGACGACGCGCTGGGTCGTCAAGGCGCCCTCCCACCTTTCCGCCCTGCCCCTGGTCTTCTCGACCTACCCCGACGCCCGGGTCGTGATCACCCACCGCGACCCGCTGCGCGTCATCGGGTCACTCGCCGACCTCATGGCGACCTTGCACTACATGCACTCGGACCACGTCGACCATGCCGTCCTGGTGGAGTTCATGGCCATGGGGCTCGAGATGCAGATGGACCACGTGACGGCCGAGCGCGACGCGGGCGACATCCCGAACGACCAGATCGCCGACGTCGTCTACGGGGACCTCGTGGCCGACCCCGTCGGGGTCGTCGAGGGGCTCTACGCCTCGTGGGACCTCCCGATCAGCGGCGAATTCCGCGCCGCCCTCGAGGCGTACCTGGCCGCCCGCCACACCGCGCGGCCGCACGCCCACGACTACTCCTTCGCCGACACCGGTCTCGACCTGGCGACGCACCGTGCGCTGGTCGCGCCCTACCAGGAGCGCTTCGGGGTGCCGTCCGAGGTCTGAAGGGCCGGCCGGGCCCCGCCCGCTACCCGAGGCTGGCGATCGGCACCACCTCGGCCGTCGGATGCGGCGGCCCGTCGGCCAGCACCCAGCGGACCAGCATGTAGCCCTCCAGCCGGCCCCCCGTGTCGAGCCAGTTCTCGACCCCCGGGTCCGAGGGGGCGACCACCATCCGCCAGGACCCGTCGGCGGAGCGCGAGGCCGTCTTGTTGTTCAGTGCCGTCGTCGTGTAGCGGTAGTCGAAGCTCTCCATCCACGGCGAGGTCAGCGTCAGGCCCCAGTAGAGGAACGGCTTGTCCGGCTCGTGCACCGTGACCACGAGCGCCTCCCCCGGCTCGAGCCGGAAACGGCCGCCGTGGTACGTCATCTCCGCGTTGGAGTGCGAGCGCACCTCGTCCTCCTGGGCCGCGACGTGCGCGGAGCCGGCCTGACCGCCGAACGTGTTCATGTTGGTGGCGGCGTCGTGCCACATCTGCAGTGCCGTCCCACCCACGAAGGTGAGGAACATCGCCGCGAACTCGAGCTTGGGTGCGAGCTCCTCGCTCGAGAGGATCGGCGGCGGCACCACTTCGCCCGGGCCGGGCACCAGCTCCACCCGCAGCCGGGACAGACGTTCGGGCGTCTTCTCGAAGTGGGTCTCCCGGATGGCGAGCTGGGCCGTGCCGGGCTCGAGCACGATCGCGTTGCGCGGCCTGGGCTCGGGCATGGCGGAGGCCGGAGCGATGAGGATGTCGACCTCGCCCTTCGGGCCGATGTCGTACTCGTCAATGTGTGTCTGGGTCTGGGTACCCGTCCGCCCCCCCACCTGGCCCTGCCCGAAGGGCGTGCCGAACGTCATGCCGAGGTAGGCGCACTCGCCGCGATACCCGACGAGGCGGTAGGAGCGGGAGTCGTCGAGGACGCAGAACAGGTAGTGCACGTCGGGGTTGTCGACCAGGAGCTTGCGGTACTCGTCCTGCAGCGTGAAGAGCTGGGGGTGCGGCGGGTCGGACTTCTCCACGATCCACTCCAGGGCCAGGCGGGACAGGCGGGTCACCCACCGGTAGCCCTCGGCCAGGTCGACGTCTGTCTCCGGGACGCCCGTCGCCTGCCGCACGACGTCGAGTGCCGCCGTCTGCGCCTGCAGCCAGGCGTCGAATGCCGTGTCGAGCCGATCGTTGCGCATCCGGCCGACGCTACCCATGTTTCAGACGAGTCGCCCGCCCCGGGGCGCGCCCGGTAACTTCGCGACGTGACCGACACCGCGACCGAGACGACCGCCACCGACGAGGTGCTCAGCGACCTCCGGGCCTGGCTGGGCAACAATTGGGACCCCGACCTGACCGTCGCCCAGTGGTGGGAGCGCCTGGGGCTGGCCGGATGGGCGGCCGCCGGGCTCCCGACCAACGCCTACGGCAAGGGCATGGCGCGGTCCGACGTCGTCCTGGTCCAGCAGGAGATCGCCAAGTCCGGTGCGCTGGGCGCGCCCGCCGGCCTGGGTCTCCTCCTGGCGGCTCCGACGATCGCCGCGCACGGCACCCAGGAGCAGATCGACCTCTACGTGCGCGACATCGTCACCGGGCAGAAGGCTTGGTGCCAGCTCTTCAGCGAGCCCCAGGCGGGCTCGGACCTTGCCGGCCTGCAGACGAGGGCGGTCAAGGACGGCGACGAGTGGATCGTCAACGGCCAGAAGGTGTGGACCTCGGGCGGCCAGTACGCCGACCTGGGGATGCTGCTCGCCCGCACGGACCCCGACGTGCCCAAGCACCAGGGCATCTCCTACTTCGCCTTCAACATGCTCCAGGAGGGTGTCGACGTCCGCCCCCTCAAGGAGATGACGGGGCACGCGCTCTTCAACGAGGTCTTCATCACCGACGCCCGCGTGGCCGACTCGGCCCTCATCGGCGGGATCAACAACGGGTGGGCGGCGGCCAACACCACGCTCATGAACGAGCGGGCCGGCCTCGGCTCGGGCGGCGGCAACGCGGCAGGCGGTGGCCTGGCCCAGCCGGGCACCGTCATGGGCTTCCTCGGCCGGCGGGTCGGTGACCTGGTCGCTCCCGCGCCGGCACCCGGCGCCACCACGTCGCGGCAGCCCAGCGGCGCGCTGGGCGCCATGCGCGGCGGCGCGGGTCTGCTGATCAGCCTGGCCCAGTCACGCGGCGTCAACAAGAACGCCGGCATCCGCCAGGACCTGGCCCGCCTCTACACGCTCGGCGAGCTGGGCCGCTTCAACGGCCTGCGCGTCAAGGCGGTCAAGGAGCAGGGCAAGGACATCCCGGGCATGCCCAACGTGGCCAAGCTCTCCATGAGCATGATCGTGCGCCTCACCCGCGACCTCGGGCTGCGCATCTCGGGCCCGGCCGGCATGCTGCACGCCTACGACAGCGACGACAAGGCCGCCCTGAAGCACGCGACCGGCGACCCCTTCGCCGGCGGCATCAGCGAGATGGCGCTGTTCGCCCAGGCGCCCCCGATCTACGGCGGGACCGACCAGGTGCAGCGCAACATCATCGGGGAACGGGTCCTGGGCCTCCCCAAGGAGCCCAACAACGACCGGGTGACCCCCTTCTCCGAGCTGCCCAAGAACGCCTAGCCGGCCACGCGGCGAGGGTCGGGACAGGACCGGGGGGTCAAGGGAGTGGTTCGGGTGGACCGGACACTGCGGGGCGCGGCAGCGATCGTGGGCGTCGACGACGACGTCTCCCCCACCGGCGAGCTCGACCGCACCGGGCGTGAGCTCGAGGTGGCCATGGTCCTCGGCGCGCTCGAGGACGCCGGACTGACGCTGGCCGACGTCGACGGCGTCTGCCACGCCGAGTCGGCCGTCGCCTTCGCCGAGTACCTCGGCATCCACCCCGTGTTCACCGAGTCGACGATGACGGGCGGCTCCAGCTACGAGGTCCACGTCGAGCACGCCGCCGCCGCCATTGCCGCCGGCGTGTGCGACGTGGTGGTCAGTGTCTACGCATCGACCCCCCGCAGCGACCGGGCGCGACGGCGCCCCTCCGCCCGCCGTGTGCCGCCCGGCCCCAACCCGACGGTCGAGTGGGACCTGCCCTACGGCCTGCGCACGCCGATGGGCCCCTACGCGCTGGCGGCAGCCCGCCACATGCACGAGTACGGCACCACCTCCGAGCAGCTGGCCCAGATTGCCGTCAGCACCCGGGAATGGGCGGAGCTCAACCCGCGGGCTCGCTACCGCGACCCGCTCACCGTCGCCGACGTGCTCGCCTCACCCCTGCAGGTGAGCCCGCTCCATCTGCTCGACTGCTGCCTCGTCACCGACGGCGCCGGCGCGTTCGTCATGACGAGCGCCGAGCGGGCCCGCACGTTGCGCAAGCCACCGGTCTTCGTCCTCGGTGCTGCCACCTGCACGGACCACATGGGGATCAGCCAGATGCCGGACCTCACCACCACGCCCGGCGTCGTGTCCGGCGCCCATGCGTTCGCCATGGCGGGCCTGACCGCCTCCGACGTGGACGTGCTCATGGGCTACGACAGCTTCACCATCACCGCGCTGCTCCACCTCGAAGATCTCGGCTTCTGTGCCAAAGGCGAGGGCGGCCCGTTTGCCGCCGAGGGGTCGCTCGGCCCCGGGGGCGGCCCGCTGGCCATGAACACCAACGGCGGCGGACTGTCGTTCACCCATCCGGGCATGTACGGCATGTTCCTCATCACCGAGGCGGTGCGCCAACTGCGCGGGGAGTGCGGCGACCGCCAGGTCGAGGGCGCCGACGTGGCGGTGGCCCACGGTTCGGGCATGCTCCTCTCGGTGATGTCGACGGCGGTGCTCGGCACCGAGGCCACGATGTGACGACCGCCCGCGACGAAACCCCGACCCGCTTTGAGCCACCGGTCGGCGCCGAGAGTGCCCCCTTCTGGGACGCGACCCGCCAGGGGCGGCTCCTCGTCCAGTGGTGCACGGGCTGTGACCGCGGCGTGTTCTACCCGCGCGCGTTCTGCCCGCACTGCGCCGCGCCGAGATCGGCGCTCGAGTGGCGGACCGCCAGCGGGCGGGCCAGCGTCTACGCCGCCGTGGTCGAGCACAAGCCCGAGGCGGCCCGTGTCGCCTTCTCGGGGGGCGAGCCCTACTGTGTGGCACTGGTCGACCTGGAGGAGGGGGTGAGGATGATGACGAACGTCGTCGGCTGCCCACCCGCCGACGTCGGCAGCGGCATGGCCGTCGCGGTGACCTGGGAGCCCCTCAGCGACGGGCGCCAGCTGCCCCTCTTCCGCCCCGACGCGGGGACGGGGCCGTGAGCCTCCCCCAGGACATGCGCGCCGCAGCGGCCCAGGGCATGCTGCACGCCTGGTGGGCCGAGCGCATCCCGGACCGCCTCGCGCTCGTGACCCCGCACGGGGACCGCACCTACGACGACCTGAACCACGACATCAACCGGCTCGGCCGGGCCCTGCGGGCCCGGGGCCTGCAGGCCGGCGACTCCATCGCCCTGATGTGCACCAACCGCCCCGAATTCCTCGAGGTCCTCTACGCCGCCCAGCGCATCGGCCTGCGGTTCACCCCGATCAACTGGCATCTCACGGGCGCCGAGGCGGCCTACATCGTCGAGAACTGCGAGGCCAAGGCGTTCATCTGCTCGGGCGACCTGGGCGACAAGGTCAAGGTCGCGGCCGCGGCCGGCGGGCCGGGGCTGGTCAGGATCAACACCGGTGGCTTCCTGCCCGGCTTCGAGATGTACCACACGGTGGTCGCCGCCGAGGAGGGCTCGGACATCGACGACCCGGTGCTGGGCACGCAGATGCTCTACACCTCGGGCACCACGGGCCGGCCGAAGGGCGTGCACCGCGACACCACGGCCGTGAGCGCGCTCGCCACCGTCAACTTCTGCGGCTACGACGAGGACTGGGAGGCGAGCGTCGACGCGCACCTCCTGACGGGGCCGCTGTACCACGCCGCCCCGCTGGCCTTCTCGGTGGCCGTGCCCTTCCTCTACGGCGTGCCCATCGTGATCATGGACCACTGGGACCCCGTCGAGGCGCTCCGCCTCGTGGAGCGGCACGGGATTTCGCACACCCACATGGTGCCGACGATGTTCCACCGGCTGCTCGCCCTGCCCCCCGAGGAGCGGGAGCGCTTCGACACGTCGTCGCTCCGCTTCGTGATCCACGGGGCGGCGCCCTGCCCGGTCCCCGTCAAGGCGCGCCTGATCGAATGGCTCGGGCCGATCGTGGTCGAGTACTACGCCGCCACCGAGGGCCTGGGCACCCTGGTGGACTCGAAGACCTGGCTCGCCCATCCCGGCACCGTCGGGCGGCCCATGGTGCCCGGCCTGGTCAAGGTGGCCGACGACGCCGGCAACGACCTGCCCCCCGACGAGGTCGGCCTCGTCTTCCTCCAGGCTCCGGCCTCCACCAAGTTCGACTACTACGGCGACGCCGAGAAGACGGCCGGGGCGTTCCGCGGCGACTACTTCACGCTGGGTGACATGGGCTACATGGACACGGAGGGATACCTGTTCCTCACCGACCGCACGGCCAACCTGATCATCTCCGGCGGCGTCAACATCTACCCGGCCGAGGTCGACGCTGTCCTCCTGGAGCACCCGGCCGTGGGCGATGTCGCCACCATCGGCGTACCCGACGAGGAGTGGGGCGAGGTGGTGCTGGCGGTGGTCCAGCCGGCCGAGGGCGTGGCGGGGAGCGAGGAGCTGGCCGCCGAGCTGGTGGCGTTCTGCCGGGACCGCCTGGCCCACTTCAAGTGCCCCCGCAGCGTCGACTTCGTGTCGGAGCTGCCGCGGGAGGATACTGGGAAGATCTTCAAGAGGAAGCTACGGGAGCACTACCGGTCGGCGTCGAATCCGGAGTGACCAAGACCAAAGGAGTTGCACGTGGGAATCTGTGACGGACGGGTTGTCGTCATCACCGGGGCGGGCCGGGGCATCGGGCGCGAGCACGCCCTCGAGTTCGCCAGCCAGGGCGCCAAGCTGGTGATCAACGACCTCGGAGCAGAGGTGGACGGGTCGGGCTCGTCGGCCGGTCCCGCCGGGCAGGTCGTCGACGAGGTCCGGGCCATGGGGGGAGAGGCCGTGGCCAACGGCGACGACGTCTCGGACTACGAGGGAGCGGGACGCCTCATCCAGACCGCGGTCGACACGTTCGGGACCATCGACGTGCTGGTCAACAACGCCGGCATCCTGCGTGACCGCATGCTGGTCAACATGACGATCGACGAGTGGGACGCCGTGATCAAGGTGCACCTGCGCGGCACCTTCGCCCCGACCCGCCACGCCGTCGAGTACTGGCGCAACCGCACCAAGGCCGGCGAGACGAACGACGCCCGCATCATCAACACGACGTCCCCCTCGGGCATTTACGGCAACGTCGGGCAGACCAACTACGGGGCCGCCAAGGCGGGGATCGCCGCCTTCACCGTCATCGCCGCCATGGAGCTCGAGCGCTATGGCGTCACCGTCAACGCCATCGCCCCGGCCGCGCTGACCCGCATGACCGAGAACCTCGGGATGGGCGCCGTCTCGGAGGAGAAGAAGCCCGAGGAGTTCGACCCCTTCGACCCGGCCAACATCGCGCCGATCGTCGTCTGGCTCGGCAGTCCCGAGTCGGCGGGCATCACCGGCCGCGTCTTCAACGTGCAGGGTGACCACATCAGCGTCGCCGAGGGCTGGGTGGCCGGGCCCGGCGCCGACAAGGGCGACCGCTGGGACCCCGCCGAGCTGGGCAAGGTCGTGCCCGACCTGGTGGCCAAGGCGGCCCCCAACGCCAACATGGGTGGGCGGCGCAAGTAGTCGTGCGCAGCGAGGCGACCCCTCCGGTGCCCGGCCGGCGCGACATGGACGAGGCCGTCCAGGTCATCCATGACAACGCGGACCGGCTGTTCCTGTGGGACTACGAACGGGATCGGGGGCAGCTCGTCACCCTCTACAACAAGGCGATGGGGTCGCAGTGGAACAGCGTCACCGACCTCGACTGGTCGACCGACGTCGACCCCGAACGGCTGGTGGCCGAGCAGGACAGCCCGCTGCTGGCCGTGGCCCGGGTGGCGGGCACGCTGCCGGGCTCGCCCATGGCGAAGTGGACGGAGAAGGAGTACTCGCAGCTCGGGATCGAGTTCTTCAAGGCCAACCTGTCGCAGTTCATGCACGGCGAGCAGGGGGCCATGATGACGGCGGCCAAGATCGTCGAGACGGTGCCGTGGATCGACGCCAAGTACTACGCCTCGACCCAGACCATGGACGAGGCGAGGCACACCGAGGTCTTCGCCAAGTATCTCCGGACCAAGCTGGGCGACGCGTACCCGATGAGCCCCTTCCTCAAGGCGCAGATCTGGTCTCTGCTCGAGGACTCCCGGTGGGACATCGCGTACCTCGGGATGCAGATCGTGATCGAGTCGCTGGCGCTGGCCGCCTTCGGCGACATGCTGCGGCGCACCAAGGAGCCCCTGCTGACGAAGCTCCTGCGCTACGTCATGTCCGACGAGGCGCGCCACGTCGCCTTCGGCGTGTTGACGCTGTCGGAGTTCTACCGTGACCTGAGCGAGGCCGAGCTGTTCGAGCGCCAGGAGTTCATGGTCGACGCCACGCTCAACTCGCGGGCACGGGCCACCACGCCCGAGGTGTGGGAGCGCATGGGCACGACGGCCGAGGCGGTGTTCCCCTTCATCATGCAGGCCGCGGAGAAGGCGGGGCTGAACCCGATGCGGGGCTTCGCCCGTGGCTTCTTCGCCAAGCTCGTCCCTAACGTCCGCAAGCTCGGCCTGCTCGATGCCAACAACGGGTACCTGCGCGAGAAGTGGGGCGAGGCCGGGCTGCTGGAGTTCGAATTCGCCGACGACACGGGATCGGACTACGAGTCCTACGACGCCGTCGCCCAGGACCGTGCGGCTCGTGAGCCCGGCGACACGTCGCCCCACGTCACCGGGGGATGAGCCCGCGGCGCTCCCCCATCGACCGGGTGCGCGCCATCTGCCTCGCGCTCCCCGAAGCCGAGGAGCGCCCCTTCGGTGGCCACACCGCACCTGCGTTCCGGATCCGGGACAAGTTCTTCGTCATGACGAGCGAGGACGCCACGTCCATGACGCTCAAGGCCCCCAAGGGCGTGCAGGCGATCCTGGTCGCATCGGACCCCGAGCGCTTCTTCGTGCCGAAGTACGTCGGGCACATCGGATGGATCGGGGTGCGGCTCGACCGCACGGCCTCGCTCGACTGGGACGAGGTGGCCGAGCTCATCGCCGAGAGCTACTGCCTGGCGGCGCCGAAGCGGCTGGCGGCGCGGGTGGACCCGCCGCAAGATCCCGCGGTCAGCGCGAAGGGTCGAGCCCGGTGAGCGTGGCGACCATGCTCTCGTCGTAGCGGACGCCGCCCTGGGTCACGCCCACCGTCTCCCGTTCGCGCACGATGAGGCCGCTGCTGGGGACGATCCAGAAGTCCGTCGGGTTGGTCCCGTGCTCGGTCCCGGTGAACGTCAGGGTGAACCGGGTGTGCTCGACGGTCACGGCGTGCCTGCCGACCATCATGGTCGCCTCACCGAGCGCCTCCCCGGCCAGGCCCACCTTCTCCGCCGGGCTCGCCAGGGAGCACATGACGCCCCAGTGCTCCCCCGGGTGCGCCGCCGGCGGCAGGAGGTACGCCGTCGCCGGGCACTCGACGGTCGACGTGGTGGTCGTGCCGGCGATCGACTCGTCGGTGACGAGCCTCGGCACACTCAGCGCGCCGGCGGCACC
Source organism: uncultured Acidimicrobiaceae bacterium (assembly GCA_963824195.1). Classification (GTDB taxonomy): domain Bacteria; phylum Actinomycetota; class Acidimicrobiia; order Acidimicrobiales; family RAAP-2; genus Bog-473. The sequence goes on from CAWGOJ010000018.1 coordinate 48,105, forward strand.
GGCACACAGGGTGGTCGCCTCGGTGTGCTGGGTGATGGGGACCCAGCTCACGGTCGCGCAGCGCCCGTCGGCGACGATCATGGAAGTGGTCGAGGGGAACGAGCGCTGGACGCCCACGAGGCTCAGGCCCTCGCCCCCGCTCGTGCGGTAGGTGTAGACGCCGGGCGCCGGCAGCCGGTTGCGCAGCGAGGCCAGCACCCTGCCCGTCTGCTCGCGCCGGTAGATGCGCAGTGCCTGACGCAGGCCCACCGGCGACGACACGGTGCGGAACACCAGGGCCCACGCCGTCCCGCCGGCGGAGCTGACCATGACCAGGGCGAGCACCAGGACCGACAGCAACCGATGTTGCTGGACCCATTGCCAGACGAACACGTCGCCATCGTATCTCCCGACGGCCAGGCCCGGCCGTGACAGCGGAGCCCGGACCGCTCAAGCCGGGTCGGGCACCCAGTTGCCGTGGAACCCGGCCGGCACCCGCTGCGGGAGCTCGATCACGGCTTGCGGCTCCCCGTCGATGTCCTCGGCGTTGAGGATGTGCAGCGCCGAGCGGCCCCTCTCGGCCGAGTGCACGAACGCCATCAGCCAGCCGTCGGACTCGCCGGCGTCATCGGCACGGGGAACGAAGACGGCCTCGCCCAGTGCGGCGCCGCGGCCGAACGAGCGGGTCGTGCTCGTCCCACGCTCGAGGTCGTGGCGAATGAGCAACGACTCGGTGCCCACGATGCCGTCGGCCTCGGCGACCGCCACCGCGTAGCCGTAGCGGTGCGCCAGGCCGACCCGCCGCTCATCGACGCGGGGGAATTCCTGGCCACGGTCGTCGAGCCGCTCCTCCTTCACCGAGCTGCCGTGCCCATCGAGATGCCACCGCTCCAGGGTCGGCGACCCCTCGGCCGGGCCGAGGATCTGCGTCCGGAACATGGAAGGGTGGCGTACGACGTCGAGCACGATGCCGTCACCGTCCGGTTCGTCGAACGCGTTCATGGGGTGGAACACGTAGCACGGGGCGACGTCGTGCCAGACGACGTCCGTCGAGTCACCGTCCCGGGGCAGCAGGCCGACGCGGGCGCGGTACCCCTCCTGCCAGCGGTACGGGAAGCGCGCGCCTGCGGCAATCGCCTCCATGGAGAAGGTCACGGGGAGGTCGAGCAGCACGACGTAGCGCTGGGTGATGGCGGTGTCGTGCACGCTCACGGGGCCGCCCATCGCGACCCGTCTCGAGGATCGCACGCGCGCCTGGGCATCGAGCACCGTCACCTCGACGTCGTCGCCCCAGCCGAAGAAATAGGACACGGCGTAGAGCTCACCGGTCAGCGGGTCCCGCTTGGGGTGGGCGGTGTACCCACCCTCGAGGGTGCCGCCGAAGTCGCACGGGCCGATCGTGTCGAGCTCGTCGGTGAGCTCGTAGGGACGGGCGCCGGCCTCGACGATGGCGAACGTGCGCCCCGCGTGGCCGATGACGTTGGTGTTGGCGGCGAAGTCCATCTCGGCGTGCACGGAGCCGGGCCGCGGCTCCTCGCCCAGGGCGCGTGCCACCTCGGCCGAGCGGACCCAGCGGTTGCGGTACCACTCGGCCCGTCCGTCGCGCAGGCGGACCCCGTGCACCATCCCGTCGCCGGTGAACCAGTGGTAGGCCGCCGGCTCGGGCACCGACACCGGATTGGGCCCGTTGCGCAGGTAGCGGCCGCAGAGGACCTCGGGCACCTGGCCTGTCACCGCCAGCTCGGTCGCCGTCACCTCCTCGTGGACCGGGGCGAAGTTGCCCTGTAGGTATGGATTCGCGGCGAGCGTCACGGAGCCCTCCTTCGAGAGAACGACGGCTCCCAAACTAGGCACTCCGGGTGAAGAATGCGTGACCAATCCGTGCGTGGACCCGGTCAGACACCCTTTCCGCCCCGTGGCGCGCTAAGCTTCTTCTCGAGGGCACCACCATCACAAGTTTGGAAATCCCTCTAGCTCGCGAGAGCTACCGGCCATGGCCCACCAACACGGGTCAAATCTGGCCAGGAGAGGAGTGGATTTTCAATGGCAACTGGTTCCGTGAAGTGGTTTAACGGTGAGAAGGGCTTCGGCTTCATCACCCAGGACGGTGGGGGCCCCGACGTATTCGTGCACTTCAGCGCGATTTCCGGTACGGGCTACCGCAATCTCGAGGAAGGCCAGAAGGTCGAATTCGAGACCAACCAAGGCCCCAAGGGCCTGCAGGCCGCCAACGTGCGCGCCATCGGCTGACGCCGATCTCGAAGCAGTCAACGACAGAACCCCGTCTCCGAGCGAGACGGGGTTCTGTCAATTTCCGATGCGCTCACATGTGCCGCCGCAGGCGTGGACGTCCGGCCGGCGGTACGGGACGCGAGCCCGGACCTCGGCCCTACCAGTAGGGCCGGCGCTGCCGGGTCGTCACCTCCAGCACGGCGGGCGCGTACTCCCGGCGGCACACCACCAGATCGGGCAGCCACGCGTCGGGGTCGCCGTAGCGCAACGGCTCCCCGTCGAGCCGGCTGGCGTGGAGGCCGCTCGCCGTCGCGACCGCGACCGGGGCGCACGAGTCCCACTCGTACTGGCCACCCGCGTGCACGTACACCTCGGCCACGCCGAGGATCACGGCAGCGATCTTGGCCCCGGCCGATCCCATCGGGACCATGACGCCGCCCAGCGCCTCGGTGACGTCGTACGCGACGTCGGGTGGACGGCTCCGCGACACCACGACCCGCGGGCGCTCGCCCGGCGGGGCGGGGGGCAGGACGGGTGGGTCGCCGGTGGAGAGCACGAGGCCGAGCGCCGGCAGGGCGACCGCGCCGACGACGGCCACACCCCCGAGGGCCATCGCCACGTGCACGGCCCAGTCGGTCCGTCCCCTCTGGCGGAACTCGCGTGTGCCGTCGAGCGGGTCGATGATCCACAGGCGTCCCTCGCCGGACACGTGTTCGAGCCCCTCTTCCGAACGGACGGCGTCATCGGGGTAGAGCCGGTTGATCTCACGCACGAGGAGCTGGTGTGACATGCGGTCGCCTGCGGCGCCGATGTCACGCAGAGCGGGCGGGTCGGCTCGCAGCTCCACGAGGGCACGCCCCGCCACCTCGGCCAGCCGGGCCGCGTCTCCGTGCTCAGCGGCCAGGTCCTCGCGCATGGCCCCCTGTCTAGACCAAGCGCCTGTCCGTGGCCCATCTGGTCAACTCGTGGCGCGTCGAGAGCTGGAGCTTGCGCAGGACCGACGAGACGTGCGACTCGACCGTCTTGGCCGAGATGCTCAGGTCGCGGCCGACCTCCTTGTAGGTGTAGCCCCGGGCGATGAGCCGCAGCACCTCACGCTCGCGCGGCGAGAGCTGGTCGAGCTCGGGGTCCAGGCCGGTGGTGGGCGCCCCGCCCTGGGCGAACGCGTCCAACACGAAGCCGGCCAGCCTCGGGGAGAAGACGGCGTCGCCGGCGGCGACCCGGTAGACGGCCTGCAAGAGCTCGGGCCCCGAGATCGTCTTGGTGATGTAGCCACGGGCGCCCGCCCGGATGACGTCGATCACGTCCTCGGGCGCGTCGGACACCGAGAGCGCCAGGAATTGCACCCCGGGATGATGCGGGAGGACACCGCGCAGCACCGCGTGGCCGCCCCCACCGGGCAGGTGCACGTCGAGCAGCACGACGTCCGGGAGCCGCTCGTTGATGAGCTCGACGGCGGCAGCGGCCTCGTCGGCCTCGCCGATGACCTCGACGGCCTCACCGAGCTCGGCCCTGACGCCGGCACGGAACACCGCATGATCCTCCACCAGGAAGATGCGGGGCCGGCCGGCCGGTGCCGCCGCGACGTGGTCCTGGCTCACCTGACCCGCTCCCGCCGGGGCATGGAGAGCTGGACCTCGGCCCCCTCCCCCGGCGCGGAGCGGATGACGGCCGAGCCACCGAAGCGGGTCATGCGGGCCCGGATGGACCGCGCGATTCCCTGTCGGTCCTCGGGCACCGCATCGGGATCGAAGCCGCGGCCACGGTCCCGCACGTAGAGCATGACCGTGTCGGGCTCGACCTCGGCGTAGACCGAGACCTGGACGGCACCGGACCACTTGGCGGCGTTCACGGTGGCCTCGCGGGCCGCATCGAGGAGCGCGCGCAGCGCCTCGTCGAGCTCGCAGTCCCCGACCATCACCACCTGCACGGCGATCCCGTGATCGGCCTCGACCTGGCGCTGCAGCAGGCCGACGCCCTCGCCCAGCATCGTGGCGTCCTCGCCGATCGCGCCCGGTGGGCGGCCCTCGAAGAGCCAGGCCCTCAGCTCGCGCTCCTGGGCCCGGGCGAGGCGTACGACGTTCTGCGGGTCGTCGGAGGAGCGCTGGATCAGCGCCAGCGTCTGGAGCACCGAGTCGTGGACGTGGGCCGCCATCTGGGCCCGCTCCTCGGCGAGCGCCCGGGCCTGGCGCTCGGCGATGAGGTCCCGCACCAGACTGAGCCACCAGGGGCCGAAGATGATCACGCTGGCGGCGACGACCAGGGCGGCGCCGCCGACGGGGCGCAGCGCGGCGACGGTGGTGTGGCCCTCGACCAGCAGGACGATCCCGCCCACCCCCACGAGGACGCCGAGCACCAGCCGCGCCATGAGCCAACGGCGACCCTCGCCGTGGGTGTCCGCGCCGAGGAGCGGCACCACGTCATGGTCGATGAACGCCTTCTCGGACTCGTTGGCGTTGCGCCAGATGAGGATGACCACGCCGACGGCCAGGAAGGTGGGCCATCCGATGAACCCCACGAACCCGAGGTGCAGCGTGCTGGTGATCAGCTGCACCGCGATCAGCAGCGGGATGAGGATGGCGGCGATCAGGCGTATGCCGCGGCGGTCGTTGACGGCGCGGGAGTAGATGTTGGAGGACTCGCCCTCCATGGGGATCAGCAGCCACGCCATGGCGTAGACGAACACCATCACGCCGCTGCAGATGGACAGCAGCACGAAGCCGATGCGCACCCACATGGCGTCGATCCCGGTGGCCGACGAGACGGCACCGCAGACGCCGCCCAGCACGCGGTTGTCGGGGCTCCGGCGCAGGCTCCGCAGCTTCGTGCCCACATGGGGGTGGTGGTGCCGGCGCCTCTCCGACCACGGGACCCCCCGGTGCGACCAGTGCCCGTTCGCACCTCCCCATCCCCCGTCGGGTGGCACCCAGCGCCCCTTGGGCGGCACCCATTGCCCGGGGGCGGCCTGCGACGGCGCCGTCGGGCGGCCACCCTCCTCGAGCGGACGCGTGCCGGGATCGGGTGCCTCTGCGATACCCCGATGATCGCGCGCCGTGGCTGCCGTGGCTATCAGGGACATCCCTGAGTCCTCGGGGTTCTCCTCAGGGTCGGACCAGGGTGCTTCCGGATTCCCGTCCCGGTCGTGCGCCGTCACGCTGGTCCCATGGACACCGCACCCGACGAGATCCCCGGAGCCTCGGCCTCCCGGGCACACGAGCAACTCCCCCCGAGCCAGGACCCCGGGCGCGCCGAGCAGGCCGGGCACCCCCGACAGCCCGGCGAGCAGCGCCTCCACCGCGTCGGCCGTGGCCGCATGCTCGCCGGCGTCGCCGCGGGCCTGGCCGACTACTTCGACGTCGACCCGACGATCGTCCGGATCGGCTTCGTCGCCCTGGCGTTCCTGGGCGGGCTGGCCGTGCCCCTCTACCTCGCCGGCTGGTTGCTGATCCCCGACGAGGACTCCGACGTGTCGGTCGCCGAGGAGCTCATGGCCCGGGAGCGGGCCCACGGCGCCTACTGAGCGCACCGAGCCCCGACCGAGCCCCGACCGAGCCCCGACCGAGACACCGACCAGACACCGACCGAGAGGAGACCCGATGCGCTACCGCTGGGACCCCGCCTACCCGATGGGCCGCCGGGAGACGCAGCCCTACGACGCCACCCTGCGGGCGTCGGACAACGAGCGCAACGCGGTGGCCGACAAGCTGTCACGCCACTACGCCGAGGGCCGGCTCGACGAGACCGAGTTCAAGAGCCGCCTCGACACCGCCATGTCGGCCACGACGCGGGGCGACCTCCACGGCCTGTTCAACGACCTGCCATCGTTGCCGGCCGAGCCGCCGCCCCCGCCACCGCGGCACCGCCGCATCCTGCCTTTCGTCTTCCTCGTGGCCTTCCTGGCCATCCTGGCCGGCGCGACCATCCCCTTCTCCCCCGCCTATCACGTGCCGTGGCTGCTCTTCGCCCTCATCGGCTTCGTGCTGTGGCGCCGGATGGCGGGCCGCCCCCACTGGCACCAGCACCACGACCGCGGCGGCCGTCCGAGCTCCGTCACGGACCACTGAGCTGTGCGCACCCCCGTTCCACGTCACGAGCGGGACGACGACCTTGCCGTCACGCTCCGCGCCATGGACCTCTTCGCCGGACTCCCGAGCCATGAGCTGGACGAGCTGGCCGCCCGGGGCGACATCTCGAGCGCTCATCCGGGCCAGGTGGTCCAGGCGCAGGACGTGCCGGTCCGCCTCTGGCACGTCATCGTCGGCGGGCATGCGGTGGTACAGCGCGACAGCACCCCGATCGCCCTGCTCGGGCGGGGTGACACCTGGTCGGAGCACTCGCTCCTCCATCAGCTGCGATCCCCCATCGCCGTGGTCGCTCTGTCACCGCTCACCTTGCTCACGCTGAGCCGGCGCCAGTTCTTCGAGATCCCCGAGCAGCACCCGGTCCTGGCGGGACGCCTGGTGGCCCGCTCGGCCACCTCAGCCACCTCAGCCACCTCGGCCACCTCAGCCGCCTCGGCCGACCGTCTGGCGCGGCCCGTCTTCAACGCGCTGGTGCACCTGAGCGGGCAGGAGTGATCGGGGGAGCGTCCGGGCTGCCGGTACGATTGCCACTGCCCGTGACGCCGGCAGGTGGCGGCGTCGAACGTTCCTGAGGAGTTCTCCCTAATGCGCACCCTGGCCGGGTGGTGTGTCCGTCACCGTCGCCTCGTGATCCTGTTGTGGCTGCTCGTTCTCGTCGGATCCATCTTCACGGTGCAACAGGTCGGCACCGCGTATTCCGACAATTTCAATTTCCCCCACACCGAGTCGGCGGACGCCATCAACCTGCTGAAGTCCGTGGCGCCGGCGCAATCGGGAGACACCGAGCAGGTGGTCTTCGGGACCTCGGGCAGCGCCAGCCTGACCGACCCGGCCATCGGCCAGCGCATCAACGCCATGGTCGACGAGATCAACGCGCTGCCCCACGTTTCGGGCGCCGTGAGCCCGTACGACGCGTCCGGCAACCTGGTCAACACCTCGAACATCAACCCGGCGCGGACCGTCGGGTTCCTCCAGGTCCCCTTCGACAAGCTGGCCAACGACATCTCGGGCGCCGAGTCCAAGAAATTCGTCAACACCGTGACGGGGACGTCGCGAGACGGCCTCACCGTGGCGGTCACCGGCCAGCTCGCCGAGCAGGCCAACCGAGTGTCGATCGGCAGCACCGGGCTCGGCGTGATCCTCGCGCTGATCGTGCTGCTCCTCGTCTTCGGCTCTGTCTTCGCCGCCCTCCTGCCCATCGTCTCCGCCCTCTTTGCCCTGGGCACCGCGGTCGGCGTCATCGGCGTGGTGAGCCACGCCATGAGCATGCCGTCGATCTCGCCCGAGCTCATGCTCCTCATCGGGCTCGGCGTCGGGGTCGACTACGCCCTGTTCATCGTGACGCGGCATCGGCAGGGGCTCGTGGCCGGACGCGACGTCGAGTCCTCCATCGTCAACGCGGTCAACACGTCGGGACGAGCCGTCCTGTTCGCCGGGATAATCGTGTGCATCGCGCTCCTCGGCATGTTCGCCCTCGGGGTGAGCTTCCTGTACGGGTTGGCGCTCGCCGCGGCCATCGGCGTCGCCCTCACCATGATGGCCGCCCTCACGCTGCTGCCAGCCATGCTGGGCTTCATCGGCCCCAAGGTGATGAGCCGAAAGCAGAAGAAGAACCTGGCCGAGAACGGGCCGCGCATCGTGGGGGCGGACAACAAGGGCTTCTGGCCCAACTGGGCCGATCGGGTGCAGCGGATGCCCTGGCTGTCGGCGGGTGCGGCCCTGCTCGTCATCGTCATCCTCGCCCTTCCCTTCTTCTCGCTCCAACTGGGCTCGGCCGATCAGGGGACGGACCCGGCCGGCACGCCGACCCGGGTGGCCTTCGACATGCTGTCGAAGGGATTCGGGCCCGGCTTCAACGGGCCCCTGATGCTGGTCGGCGTGGTGCAGCCCGACCAGCACGCGACCGTCGACGCCATCGTCCACGACGTCTCGCGGCAGTCCGACGTGGCCCGCGTGGCGCCGCCGGTCTACATCCCCAGCAAGACGGGCACGGGCGACGTCGTGCTGGTGAACGTCTACCCCGACTCGGCCCCCCAGGATGCCGCCACCACCGACCTGGTGAACCATCTGCGGGGCGACACCATCCCCGGGGCCGTCGGCGACTCGGGCGTCAAGATCCTGGTGGGCGGGTCGACGGCCATCTTCATCGACTTCTCCAACGTCCTCAGCTCGAAGCTGCCGCTCTTCATCGCGCTGGTGGTGACGCTGTCCTTCCTCCTCCTCATGACCGTGTTCCGGAGCTTCGTCATCCCGCTCACCGCGGCCTGCATGAACCTGCTCTCCATCGGGGCCGCCTTCGGCATCCTGGTGACGGTCTTCCAGTGGGGATACCTGGGCTCGCTGATCGGGCTCAACGGCACGAGCCCCGTGGAGGCCTTCCTCCCGGTGATGCTCTTCGCGATCCTCTTCGGCCTTTCCATGGACTACCAGGTGTTCCTCGTGAGCCGCATTCACGAGGAGTACATCAAGTCGGGCAGGAACAACAAGGTCGCGGTGCGCAACGGCCTGGCCGCCACCGGCAAGACGATCACCGCGGCCGCCCTCATCATGATCCTCGTCTTCGGCTCCTTCATCCTCGGCGGCCAACGTGTGATCAAGGAGTTCGGTATCGGCCTGGCCGCCGGCATCCTCGTCGACGCCGTCTTCATCCGCATGGCGATCGTGCCGTCCCTCATGATGCTCTTCGGCGACGCGAACTGGTGGTTCCCGAAGTGGCTGGACCGGGTGCTCCCCAGTCTCGCCGTCGACGCCGACGACCTGGCGGCGCACCCGATCGACGCGGACGCGGACGCCGAGCCCGAGCTGGCAGGGACGGTCACCCCCTAGCTTCTGCGCAGAAGCAGGGCGGCATTTCCTCCATTTGCAGTGTCCCAATAGGCGTAATCCGACGCGTCCGGCGAAGGTGCGGACCTTTGGCCCTGGTGGGACCGGCGCCAACTCCCCATCATCGAGGGACGCGACGTGAGGGCGCTGCGTGCCATGGCGCGCGCTCGGAGGCGAAATGCATGCGGTGACCATTCGGCCGGTGGCACAACCACGATGACCGATCGCGACCTGACGGTGACGGTGCAGCAGGCGATCACTGATGCCGCCGTCGGCGAGCCGGGACTCTCCGTCGGGCCGATCCAGGCGACCCGGGGCTGGGGCGGCATCCTCTTCGTGAGGGTGCAGGCGCAACTCAGGGGCTTGCCCTCCCACGAGGTACGGGGGATACAGGAGGCGTTGGAGCGCCGGTTCCATGCGGCCGTTCGCCAGGCTCTCGAAGGGGACCGGTCCTCGGTGAGCGTGACCTGGAACGGCTACTAATTCATACAGTTCCCGTTAATTCGTACAGTTCCCGTTTCGTCGCGACGCGCGACCTGGCGCGCCGCCGACCTCACCAGGCGTAGTCCTCCGGGGCCGTCTTGCGGCCCGGGAAGATCTCGTCGAGGCGCGCCAGCACCTTGTCGTCGAGCGTGACCTCCACCGCGCGCAGCGCCGAGTCGAGGTGCTCGGGCGTCCGGGGGCCCACGATGGGTCCCGTGACGGCGGGCCGGGTCAGCAGCCAGGCCAGCCCGACCGTGCCGGGATCCTCGCCCACCTCGGCGCAGAGATCCTCGTACGCCTCGAGCTGGGGCCGCCGCGCCTCGATCGTCTCGGCGGCGCGACCGGCGTAGCGGCGACTCCCGTCGCGCTCCTTGCGCACGACACCGCCCAACAGCCCGCCCTGGAGCGGCGACCACGGGATGACACCGAGCCCGTAGGCCTGGGCCGCCGGCAGCACCTCGACCTCGACGTTGCGCACGATCAGGTTGTAGATGGACTGCTCGCTGACCAGGCCCATGAAGTTGCGGCGGGCCGCCGCCTCCTGGGCCCTGGCGACGTGCCAGCCGGCGAAGTTGGAGGACCCGACGTACAGGATCTTGCCCTGGAGCCGCAGCACCTCCATCGCCTCCCAGATCTCGTCCCAGCCGGTGCCCCGGTCGATGTGGTGCATCTGGTAGAGGTCGATGTAGTCGGTCTGGAGCCGGCGCAGGCTCGCCTCGCACGCCCGCCGGATGTTCAGCGCCGAGAGCCGCCCCTCGTTCGGCCACTCCCCCATGTCCCCGTAGAGCTTGGTGGCGATCACCGTCTTCTCCCGCCGCTCGCCGCCCCGCGCGAACCAGCGGCCGACGATCTCCTCGGTCGCTCCCCGCCCCTTGGAGCGCCCGTAGACGTTCGCCGTGTCGAAGAAGTTGATCCCGGCCTCCAGGGCCGAGTCCATGATGGAAAAGGAGGTCGGCTCGTCCGTCTCGGGCCCGAAATTCATCGTGCCCAGGCAGATGCGGCTGACCCGGAGGCCTGTCCGGCCCAGGTGTGTGTAGCGCATGGGCCCGAACCTAATGGCCCCGGCGGAAGAGTGGCCCGATTAGCGGTCCATTTCCAACTCCCGCTAGGTTGAGAACAACATTCTCGAACCCGACCTTGGGGGCATGATGGCGCAACAGATTCCGCTGGTCGACTACCTGGAGCTGGGGGACGACCCCCACCTGGTGGCCAACGAGTGCACCTCGTGCGGGGCCCGCTACTTCGACCGCCGGAACGCGTGCGCGGCCTGCGAGGCAACCGACTTCAAGAAGGTCGACGTGCCCACCACGGGCGAGGTCCGGGCGTTCACGATCGTCTCCTTCGCCGCCCCCGGGATCCCGGTGCCCTTCGTTGCCGCCGTGGTCGACTGCGAGGGCACCAGCGTGCGGGCGAACCTGATCAACGTGACCCCCGACCCCGAGCACGTGACCACGGGCATGAAGGTGCGCCTGGCCACCGAGGTCATCGGCACGGACGACAACGGCACCGAAGCGATCGGCTTCGGCTTCGAACCCCTGGGAGGTTGACCACGATGGCATCGGCATCGGAAGAGCTGTGGATCCTCGGCATCCACATGACCAAGTTCGGCAAGCACCCTGACCTCGACACCGTCGACCTGGCCGCCGAGGCGGTCCAGGGGGCGCTCGCCGACGGCGGGGTGGCCATGAAGGACATGGGCATCATCGGGGCCGGCAACCTCATGGGTGGTCCCATGCCGATCGGCCAGATGGTCCAGAAGCAGTTGGGCCAGACCGGGATCCCCGTCTACAACGTGGCCAACGCGTGCGCCACCGGGGCCACGGCGTTGCGTGTCGCCTGCATGGCGATCAAGGCCGGCGAAGCCGACATGGGGCTGGCCGTCGGCGTGGAGAAGCTCGCCGGCGCCGGGCTGCTGGCCGGAGGGAGTCGCAAGAGCGATTCCAACACCTGGACCCCGTCGGGGCGCTACGGGTCGGTGGCCGGCATCGACGGCCGGGTCGGCACCGAGACGATGCCCGGCGTGTTCGCCCAGATCGGCATGGAGTACGGGCACAAGTACGGCGGCACGAGCTTCGAACTGTTCGCCAAGATCAGCGAGAAGAACCACGCCCATTCGACGCTGAACCCCCTGGCGGCCTACACGAAGAAGATGACGCTCGACGAGATCATGAACGACGTCATGATCGCCTACCCCAACACGCGGCCCATGTGCTCGGCCAACTGCGACGGTGCCGCAGCCGCCGTCGTGGTGTCGGGGTCGAAGCTCAAGACGCTGTCGCTGGAGCAGCAGAAGCGTGCGGTGAAGATCTCGGCCTCCATCTTGACCACGGACCCGTGGGAGGAGGCCTGCCAGGTCCTCCCCGACGTGAACCAGCTGACGCGCAACGCGGCCGCCCAGGCCTACGAGCAGGCCGGCGTGTCGCCGCAGGACCTCAACCTGGTGGAGCTGCACGACTGTTTCGCCACGGCCGAGCTGGTGCACTACGACAACCTCGGGCTGTGCGAGCGCGGCGGCGCGGTCGACTTCTTCAACTCCGGAGCGACCTGGCGTGACGGCACGACGCCGGTCAACGTGTCCGGGGGCCTCGAGTCCAAGGGCCACCCCATCGCCGCCACCGGCATCGCCAACGTCTGGGAGGTCGCCACGCACCTGCGCGGCGAGGCCGGGGACCGCCAGATTCAGGGCGCCAAGGTCGGCCTGACCCACGTCATCGGCCTGGGCTCGGCCTGCGGCATCCACATCCTGGAGAAGTCGGCCGCCTAGACCCAGAGCACAGCCCCACGGCAGTGGCCTCCTCCGTCTACGACACCATCGGGCGAGGCTACGTCGCCCACCGGCGTCCCGACCCACGTTGGGAGGCCATCGTCGCCGGGCACCTGGGCGCCGACGCGGGCGACCTCGTGGTCAATGTCGGCGCGGGATCCGGCTCGTACGAACCGACCCACTGTGCCGTCGTCGCCGTAGAGCCGTCGGCCGTCATGGTGGCGCAGCGGCCCCCCGGCGCCGCTCCCGCCGTGCGCGCCGGTGCCTCGGCGCTGCCGCTGCCCACGGGATGCGCGGCGGTGGCGCTGGCCATCCTGACGGTCCACCACTGGGACGACGCGGCCGCCGGCCTGGCCGAGCTGTGCCGGGTCGCACCGAGACGGATCGTCCTCGCCATCGACTTCGAGATCCACTCCCATTTCTGGCTGCTCGACGAGTACCTGCCCGAGGTGGGCGACCACACCCGGCGCTGCGGCCCGGCGGCGGACGACATCGCGGCGGCCATCGGGGCCACGACGTCGGTCCCGTTACCCGTGCCGCGCGACATGGAGGACGGCGTCCTCGGCGCCTACTGGTGCCGGCCGGAGGCCTACCTGGATCCGGCCGTGCGGGCGAACGCATCCGGGCTGGCGCTGGCCGACCCCGCCGTCGTGGCCCGGGCGATCGGCCGTCTCGAGGCGGACCTGGCCGGCGGCGCATGGCAGCGGCGCCACGCGGACCTGTCGACGCTGGACTCGGTGGACGTGGGGTACCGGTTGCTGGTCAGCGACGAGCGCTGACCGAACCGAACTTCGATCGTCCCCGACGGATCCGGGTGGCCGACCGCGCTCCACCGCGCTGACCGGGCCCGGCGGCCGGCCCGCCTCAGGCCGCCGCCACCGAGGACGGTGGTGGACGCTCCCGCCAGTCCCGCTGGTTGCGCAGCCGGTTGTGGAACCCGCAGAGCAGCCGCCCGTTCTCCTGGGTCGTCGGGCCGCCGTCGGCATAGGGCTCGATGTGGTCGGCCTGGCAGCTCCCGGCCGGCTCGTAGCAGTAGGGGTGGGTGCAGATGCGGTCCCGCAGCTCGATCGCCCGCCGCGTCCCGCCGCTGAAGAGCCGGGCCCGCACACTCACGTCGACGCGGCCCCCGAGCGAGAAGATCGCCCGCTCGAAGTAGGCCGAGTCCATCCAGGGCGAGAGGGCGCAGGGCGCGAGGACGGTCCCGTTCTCGAGCTCGCAGATACGCCCCTGGATCGTCTCGTAGCCGACGAAGACGCTGAAGAGAGGGGCCGGGCGGATGCCGTCGGCCGGCGCGGTGCGGCTGCGGGCGGCCATTTCGACGAGGGCGTCGGCGCGGCGTTGCGCCGAGGTGCGGGCCAGCTCGTCGATCCTCGGGGTGCGGCCCAGGCGTTCCTTGGCCTCGGCACAGTCGGCTTCGAAGAGCTGGTGCTCCAGGCGGTTCAGCTCGGCCGAGACGATGGAGCCCGACACCGGGTCGAGGGTCATCTGCCCGAGCCACATGCCCGAGTAGCTCGACTCGAGGTACACGCTGCGCCCCGCCCGGCGCTCCTCGTCGGCGGCGTCGGCCCCCTCGGGGTCGGCCAGCTGCTTCCAGTAGTCGAGCGCCCGCTCGAAGTCGTCGAAGCCCAGCTGGCACGCCTGGGCGACGAGCATCGGCTCGTCCCGCGCCATGGACGCCTCGGTGCGGTGGCGCCGGGCCGAGGCGATGGCCCGGGCGTGCTCGGTCCCGATCTGGCCCTCCCGCCAGGCCTCGGCGCAGCACGGCAGGTGGCGCAACGTCCGGCCGAGGCGGACCCGGCGCCGGGCAACCGGGCGCGGGACCCGACAGCGCGCGGCGATCCAGGCCGCCGCGGTCTTCGCCCCGTCGGCCGCCCACTCCTCGCCCGCCTCGAAGGCGGCGGTGGCCTCGGTGACGAACGCCTCGAAGCGGGCCAGCTCGCGGTGGAGCACCTCGATGGAGGCGCAGTCGCCGTACTGCTGCGCCCCCGACGACACCAACGCACTGAGCGCCTCGCCGAAGTCCTCCAACTCCATGGGCCCATGGAAGCACGAGGGTGTGACAGATGTACGACAGATCAACGGGGGATCGATGCGACCGGTGGCGTCACTTTCTCGGCGCGACAACGCGCGCGAGCGACCGTTCTCCGGTGTGCTCCGAGGCGTCCGGAGGCAAACAGGCTGGGCGCTCGGACCTAAAGGAGGTGCGCCTCTCACTCTCACTCGTACTCGTACTCGTGCACCTCGTCACGACCGGCACAACCGGCACCGCAGGTTCAACCGGCACGGCAGGCTGCTCTGCAGCGCGCCGCGGCTCAGGAGCGCGCCGCAGCCAGCGGCACGGGGCGGGCCAGGCTCCAGCTGAACGTGTCCTCGATGTCGGCCAGCTCCAGCGGCGTCGCCAGGTCCTGCACGGTCGGGCCGACCCGGTCAGCCACGGCCTGCAGCAGGTCGGCATCGAAGCCCCACAGCCCGATGGCGTTGGTGCCGAGGATGCGGCGGAGGTCCTCCTCGGGCAGGCCGCCGAAGATGTACCGCAGCGTCTCGCGGTGGACGGGGGCGGCGCCCTCGAGATGCGGGTAGTCCGCCCCCCACATCAGCTTGTCGATTCCGATCTCGTGCCGCATCTCGGCCTCATAGCGCTTCATGAGCGACCCGCCCATGTAGACGTGCTTCTCGAAGTAGTCGCGGGGGCGCATCTTGAGGTAGCTGCGCACGGGCGCGCCCCCGTGCGTGTCGAAGAACGATTCCATGTCGCGGATGAGCGATGGCAACCACTGCACCCCGTTCTCCGTGACCACCACCTTGAGGTCCGGGTGGCGGTCGAACACGCCACCGAAGATCAGGAACCACAGCGGCCGCCGGGTGAAGACGAACACCTCGTAGAGGCCCAGCATCCCGCCGTGCTCCGCGTCGTAGAGGAATTTCGTGTCCGTCGCCGAGCCGGACGCGCCGGTGTGCAGGTTGACCACCATCTCGTGGTCCTCGCAGGCGCTCCAGAACGGCTCGAAGTACTCGTCGGCATACCCGGGTAGCCGGGACGTGACCGACATGGCCGGGAGCATGACCCCGCCGAAGATCCCGTTCTCCCGCGCCCACGCCACCTCCTCGACGGCGCGCGCCATGTCGTGGAAGTCGATCGGCATGCAACCGGCCCGGCGCCCCGGCGCGGCGGCGCAGAACTCGGCCAGCCACCGCATGTAGCCGTGCAGCGCGGGCCAGACGACCTCGAGGCCCTTGTCGGTGGCCGCACCCAGGTACATGGCCGGTGACAGACCTCCCGCGAGGATCGGCCCGGGCAGGGTCACCTCGGCGTGGATCCCCTGTTCCTCGAGGACCGCGAGGCGGCGCCCGCCGCCGTCGCCGGGCACCACCCAGTCCGTGCCGTAGTGGGCGAGCCACCCCTCGGCCGCGTCGGTATCGACGCCCATGCCGGCCAGGCGCCTCGAGGCGGTCGCCCGCACCGGATCGGACTCGTCGACCTCGCCCGGGTCGAAGCCGCCGAACATGGAGATGGCCAGCGACGACATGTCACCGAAGGCCGCCACCGCCTCGCGGTGCGCCGGATCGACAAAGGAGAGGAAGTGATCGAGGCTGTCCGGCGACGCGTGGGTGTCGGCCGACACCACGATGTAATTGCGCCCTGCACGGTAATTGCGCCCGGCACGCTCTGTTGGACTCGTGGCGCCCTCACCCATGGCAACCCTCCCTTCGCCAGGGAGGATCTCCCTGGTCGGTGCCCCGCACACTACCGCCGGGCCTTTGTGGCGGGGGTGGGGCACCGGTCCGGTAATTTCAACGGCGGTCCCCGATGCACTCCACCTCGTCCACCATCGTCCTCGTCCTGGCCGTCTTCGGTGCCAGCACCGTGGAGATGGTCGAGGCGCTGACCATCGTGGTGGCGGCGGGCGTGAGCCGCGGCTGGCGCTCCGCCCTCGAGGGGGCGGTGGCGGCGGCGGCGGTCCTCGGGGTGCTCGTCGCGGTGGTCGGCGTCCCGCTGGTCCGCTACATCCCGCTCGACGCCCTTCGCGTCGTCGTGGGCGCGCTCCTGCTCGTGCTGGGCCTCTCGTGGCTCCGCAAGGCCATCCTCCGCTCCAGCGGCCACAAGGACCTTCACGACGAGGACAAGATCTACGCCGACACGGTGGCCGAGCTCAGCGAGACCGGCGGCGGCGCGGTACCTGCCCCGGCGCGAGCGCGCTCGGGGCGTGACAGCCTGGGCTTCGTCGTCGCCTTCAAGGGCGTGTTCCTCGAGGGCACCGAGGTGGTGCTGATCGTGATCAGCCTGGGGGCGGCCCAGCACCGCCTCGGCCTGGCGGCGCTGGCGGCCGCGGCGGCGGTGGTCATCGTGGGCGTCGTCGGCCTGCTGGTGTCCCGCCAGCTGAGCGAGGTGCCCGAGAACACCATCAAGACCGCGGTGGGCATCATGCTGACGAGCTTCGGCATCTTCTGGGTGGGCGAGGGAGCCGGCGTCAACTGGCCGGGGAGCGACCTGGCCATCCCCGTCCTGGTCGGCTTCTTCATCGTCGTGACGGTGGCCTACACGGCGTTCATGAGGACGAAGCTGCCGGCACCCGCGCCCGAGGAGAGCACGGCGACGTGACGGAGCTCGTGGCGCGCGGTGTGAAGGCGTTCGGGAGGTTCTGGTGGGACTTCCTCGTCGGCGACACGCCCGAGCTGTTCCTGGCGACCGGGATCATCGTGGCCCTGGCCTTCCTGATCGACGGCGAACACCTGGTGGCGGTGATCCTCCTTCCCCTGGTGGCAGCCGCGTTCCTTCTGGCCAGCACGCTCCGGGGCCGACGCCGCGCGCCCGGGCGCTAGTCCTACCTTCCAAGTCACCTACGCCGGACACCCCCTCTACTTCTTCGATCCGGGCCCCAATTCGTTCATCGGTCAGCACTTCGCTGAGACCGTGGGTCCACAGCTACCACCGTGGGGCGGATTGTGGTCTCTCCTGTCACCCAACGGGCTGCCCGCTTCGGGCGTCGCCGATCTGGAAGCCCAGACGCCCCTCACCGGCCAGACCGTCGACAAGTCACCGACAGTCGGTGTACAGGAGTACCCATACGGTGCCGAGCTGGGGGCCACTCCCCCCATCCCCGCCGGCGGCGTCACGTTCAGCGTCTACGCCTTCAGTGGCGACAGCCCGTGGCAAAGCCGGTGCCTCGGGGCCCGCACATTGACCTGGGTCCCCGTTCTCTCGAGCGGCCGACCGACAGTGGGATCGGGACTGAACGCTCACGGCGTAGGGGTGATCGTCCGGCCCGATGGTTCGCACCAGGTCACCTACGACGGCCACCCGCTCTACTTCTACGGCCAAGAGGCCCCGGTGAATCAGTACACCGGCACCGAGGGTAACGGCAACGGCGCCAGTGCCTTCGGAGGCACCTTCACAGCTTGGTCAATCCGTAACCGACGACGCAGGCTCCCCCAGAGCCGCGTCAGGCACACCGCACCCGACCAGCCCCAAGGGCGGGGCTGGTGCGCGTCCCGACGGCGCCGTGTCGGTGGGGGCTCGTTCTCCCTGGACGTGTGCGCTCGATAGCGTCGGCGGGGTGAAGCCCTTCCGCTTCGGGCTCCAGGCCACGTCGACGGACCTCCGAGAGGTCGTCCGTTCCGCCCGTCTGGCCGAGGACGCCGGCTTCGACATCTTCCAGGTCGGCGATCACGTGGGGGCTGAGCCTTCGGCACTCCTCTCGCTCGCAGCGGCGGCAGCGGCCACCGACAGGATCCGCTTGGGCACCCTTGTGCTCAACAACGACCTCTATCACCCGGTCACGCTCGCACAGCAACTGGCCACGCTCGACCATTTGAGCGGCGGGCGGCTCGAAGTCGGGATGGGAGCCGGACACAGCTTCACGGAGTACGCCACGATGGGGACGACCTTCGATCCACCCGCAGTGCGCAAGGCGCGTCTGGCCGAGGCGGTGGAGATCGTCCGGGTGCTCCTCGACGGCGGCCCGGTGACCTTCGCCGGGAGGCACTACCAACTCGACGCCGCCATGACGCTGGCCCCCCTCCAGGAGCACGTGCCCGTCCTGGTGGGGGTGAACGGCCGGGCGGCCCTCGCCCACGCCGTCCAGCACGCCGACATCGTGGCGCCCACCATGCTGGGCCGGACGCTCGAGGACGGGCACCGCCACGACGTCCGGTGGGAGGCGGCGCGGCTCGACGACACCATCGACTGGATGCAGGGCTGCGCGGGCAATCGCTGGACCTCGCTCGAGGTGCACGCCCTCGTCCAGTCCGTCGTCGTCACCGGGGACCGCCGGCAGGCGGGCGTCGCCATCGCGTCTCGCACCGGGATGGACCCCTCGGACATCCTGTCCACGCCGTTCCTCTGCCTCGGCTCATACGAGGAGATCGCACAGCACCTCCGGGAGTGCCGGCTGCGTTGGGACATCAACTACTACAGCGTCCGCGACGTGGAGGCCTTCGCTCCGGTCATGGGGTTGCTCCGGGATGCGGACGGGGCGTGAACGCAGGCCCTCAGGTCGACGTGCCGACGGGCTGGCTCGCCTTCGGCTCGGCCGACGGGCTGCCGAGGGTCCGCTCGGGCAGCAGGAGCACGGCGCCGACCAGGAAGCAGACGGCACCGACGAACGTGCCCAGGTTGGTCAGCGCCAGGCTGACCAGCTGGCCGTTGGGCTCGACGTAGGACGCGACGGCCGAGACCCCGAAGGCCACGGAGCCCACCAGGTTGAGCAGGGTGATCCACCACGAGATGGACGAAGGGCGCCAGGCGAACGGCCCGTGGCACTCCTCGGCCCAGGACAGCCAGCTCGAGACCAGGAAGCACACCGACCCCAGGGCATCGGGACGCCACACGGGATGGTGGTTCGCCGACGTGCCCAGCCCGACGACGAGCGCGCTGAAGGTGGTCCGGTTGAACCACAGGGTGCCGGCGAATTGAATGATCGCGGCCCACCAGTCGATCCGGTGGTGCTGCACCCTGAAGAGCGACCGGAGACCTCTGCGCTGTGCCATGTCGAGCGAGGTGGGCGCAGAGGCGGTCTCGTAGTACACCAAGAAGGACGCCGTCGTGAAGAAGATGGACCCGATGAAGTACGTGAGGTCGTCGGGGTTGGTGCCGACACCGGTCGCGTAGGGAGGGAACGAACCCAGGGCGAAGCAGATCGACCCGATGGCGAACAGCACGCCGATCCACCACGCGACGGCGTGGGGCGCCCACCACGTAGAACCGGTCGGTGATGTCCCGGGGTGTTTGCGGTGCCAACGTGACTCCCAGGTGATGTGCGTGCCGTCCGGGCGGCGGAACACCTCTCGGGTGACGAAGGGACCGAGGCCACGCCCGCCCAGGCGCGTCCAACCCTCGGGAACCTCTACGTACGCCCCTCCCATCGCGGGTCACGATAGGGCGCGTTGCCATTCGCCATCATCTCGGGGTTGAATGATCGGGTGAGCCCGGCGCCCCCGGCACGATCGTGACCGATCCCGCATTCCCCGCGCTCCGTCAGGTCGTGCTCGACACCACCGATGCCCGAGCTCTCGCCGGGTTCTACCGCCAGCTGCTCGGGTACGAGTACCGGGCCGGCGACGAGCCCCCGCCCGCCGGGGAGGACGACCCGGCAGGGCGCGACTGGCTCGTCCTCGTGCCCCCCTCCGGAGCACCGGGCATCGCGTTCCAGCAGGTGGCCCAACTTCCGGCCTCGACGTGGCCGGACACCGCGACGCCCCAGCAGCTGCACCTCGACCTGACCGTCCCCGACGAAGCGTCACTCGCGGCGCAGCACGAACGGGCACTCGGGCTGGGTGCCCGGCTCCTGCTCGACCGGTCCGAGGACCCGATGGAGCGCCTCTACGTCTACGCGGACCCCGACGGGCATCCCTTCTGCATCTTCGTGGCCCAGGGATAGACGCTCCTCCAGCCCCCGTGCTCAGCCCCGTATGGCGGCGGCGAGCTCGTGCGCGGCACGGGCCGTCACGAGCCCACCGGAGACCTGCATCGAACCGTCGAAGGACCGGAACGATCTCACGGTCGGCTGAATGAGCGGGGCTGTCACCACGGCGCCGTGGAGATCGACGGCCAGGTACGCATGGAAGTACCTCTGGGCCAGCGCGTCCCAGGCGGTGGAACCGGCCGGCGTGAACCGGATCGTCACCACCCAGGCACCCATCGCCCCTCGTTCGGCCCGGGCGGACCGGACCATCGCCTCCGAGAGCCGCATGGACGCCGGCCCCAGGAGATAGCGCGCCCCGTTGCGGTCGCCCCACTGCCCCAGCAGCACGACGCGGTCAGGCGCATCGCGCGCGGTGCTGGCATAGCGGGCCAGACCCGGGTCGATCTGTTGGGGGCTCGCCGTGTAGCCGTTGGGCACGTCCACGTCGGGGCTGACGCCGTCCGCGGCCGTGGTGTTGCCGTACGGCGCGGGACATGAGCTCGGCAAGGGCCCGGGCGCCACGGAGGCGGCCGTGGCCGGCGACGCCAGGCAGAGCACGGGGCGCACGAGCACCGTTGCCGAGGCCGACGCCGCGGCTGCTCTGGGCGCTCCGGCTGGTCGGGCGGGCCCCGAGCTGTTCCAGGGCGCCGCGACCGCCAGGGCGACCAGGGCACCGATGAGAAGAGCGGCCAGTGCGGCGTAGAAGACCGAGCGCCGGTAGCGCGCCCGCTGGTGGCGTCTCGCCTCGGGGATCAGGACCTCGGTGGGGAGCGGCGCGCCTTCTATGGTTCGACTCATAGTGCTACTATGTATAGCACTATGCTCGGTGTCAAGGTCGACCGCAACGAAGCGGTCCCGCTGCACGACCAGGTGGCGGCGGAGATACGCCGGGCCATCGCCGCCGGAGAGGCCGCGCCCGGGGACCGGTTGCCGCCGGCCAAGGATCTGGCCGCCGTCCTCGAGGTCAACCCGAACACCGTGCTCCGCGCGCTGCGGATCCTGCGCGACGAGGGCCTGCTCGAGTTCCGTCGGGGCAGGGGGATCACCGTCGCCGCCTCGGCCGGGCAGGGCGCCGTGGTCCAAAAGGCGCGGGAGCTGTTGGAACTGGCGCGCTACCACGGGTACCGCAAGGAGGACGTCCTCGAGCTCGTCGCGGGGCTCTAGGCGAACAGCCGGGCGGCGTGACCGCCGGACGCGACCGCCGTGGGCACGGATCGGGCATCATGTGGGCTCGCCGACGGGGAGGTGTCCGCATGGGACAGGAAGTGCGCGGTGTGGTGGCGCGGAAGAAGGGCGCACCGGTCACGCTCGAGTCGATCGTGGTGCCCGATCCCGGGCCGGGCGAAGCTGTCGTCGCCGTGAAGGCGTGCGGCGTCTGCCACACCGACCTCCACTACCGCGAGGGCGGCATCAACGACGACTTCCCCTTTCTCCTCGGCCACGAAGCGGCCGGCATCGTCGAGTCGGTCGGTCCCGACGTCACGGACCTCGCGGCGGGCGATTTCGTCGTCCTGAACTGGCGTGCCGTATGCGGCGAGTGCAGGGCGTGCCGGAGGGGCCGGCCCTGGTACTGCTTCTCCACCCACAACGCGACGCAGAAGATGACGCTGGGCGACGGAACGCCGCTCTCCCCCGCGCTCGGCATCGGCGCCTTCGCCGACAAGACCCTGGTGGCGGCGGGCCAGTGCACGAAGGTCAACCCGTCGGCGCGGCCCGAGGCGGTGGGGCTGCTCGGCTGCGGCGTGATGGCGGGGCTCGGCGCCGCCATGTTCACCGGCCAGGTCGGTCCGGGCGACTCGGTGGCCGTCTTCGGCTGCGGCGGTGTGGGGTGTGCCGCCGTCGCCGGGTCGAAGCTCGCCGGGGCGGCGACCATCATCGGCGTCGACCGAGATCCCGGGAAGCTCGAGCTTGCCACCGCCTTCGGCGCGACGCACACGGTCGACGCCAGCGCCGGCGACCCGGTGGAGGCGGTCCGATCCATCACGGGAGGCAACGGCGCCGATGTGTGCATCGAGGCCGTGGGCCACCCGGTGGTGATGGAACAGGCCTTCATGGCGCGTGACCTGGCCGGGACCCTGGTCCAGGTCGGCGTCCCGACCCCCGACATGCGCATCGACCTGCCGATGATCGAGTTCTTCGGTCGTGGCGGCGCGCTGAAGCCGAGCTGGTATGGCGATTGCCTCCCCTCCCGCGACTTCCCCATGCTGGTCGACCTCTACCTCGACGGGCGGCTCGACCTCGACGGCTTCGTCAGCGAGACCATCGGCATCGACCAGGTGGAGGCCGCCTTCGCCCGCATGCAACGCGGCGAGGTGCTGCGCTCGGTCGTCGTCATCTGAGCATGGCGCTCCCGCTCGCCCCCTTCGGCCCCCGGAGCGGCCTGCGCGGCATGGTCGCGGCGGCCGACCAGCTGGCGACGTCGGCGGGGGTCGGCATGCTCGCCCGCGGCGGCTCGGCAGCTGATGCGGCCGTGGCCACCGGGACCGTGATGGCGGTCGTCGGGCCTCACCTGTGCGGCCTGGGTGGCGACGTGCTCGCCATGGTCGCCCCGCCCGGGTCACCACCAGAGGCGCTCCTCTCCATCGGGCGTGCCGGTGCCGGGTCCGACCCGGCCCGCCTGCGCGCCGAGGGCATGACGGCCATGCCGCTACGGGGCGACATCCGCAGCGTGGAGGTGCCCGGCGCCGTGGACGGTTGGCTCGCCCTGCACGCCCGCCACGGCCGGCTCCCGCTCGGCGACGTGCTGGCCCCGGCGATCGAGCTGGCCGAGGACGGCTTTGCGGCCTCCGTCATGCTGGCGCTGGCGAGTCATCTCGTCCACGCGCTCTCGGGGGCCGGCGAGCTCTGCCCCGACGGGCCGCTCGAGGTCGGGCAACGCGTGCGCGTCCCCGGCATCGCCCGCACCCTGCGCGCCGTGGCCCGCGACGGGCGCGACGGCTTCTACCGCGGCGAGTTCGGCCGCGGCCTGCTCGAGCTCGGGGACGGCCACTTCGCGGCGGGAGACTTGGCCATCAGCGCGGCCCAGTGGTGCGAGCCGTTGCGCGTCGGGGCCTGGGGCCACCATCTCTGGACCGTGCCGCCACCCTCGCAGGGCTACCTCACGCTGGCCGGGGCCTCCGTCGCGGACGCGGCGGGGCTCGGCTCCGACCCCGACGACCCGCGCTGGGCACACCTCCTCGTCGAGTCGTGGCGCGCCGTCGGCCACGACCGCCCCGACGTGCTCTTCGACGGCGCCGACGGGACCGCGCTCCTGCACCCCGGCCGCCTGGACGCCGCCGCGGCGCGCGTGGCCGCCGACCGGGCGGCACCACCGGACGTGGCGCCGGGGCACGGCACGATGGGCCCTGCTCTCACCCGGCTCGCCGACGGGGACACGACCCATCTGTGCGCCATGGACGCGGACGGCCTCGGGATCTCGCTGACGCAATCCAACGCGCTCGATTTCGGCTCGCACCTCGTCGAGCCCTCCACGGGCGTCTTCCTGCACAACCGCGGCGTGGGCTTCTCCCTCGTCGAGGGCCATCCCGCCGAGGTCGGACCGGGGCGACGTCCGCCCCACACACTCTCCCCGATGCTCGTCACCTCTGTGGGCGGCACGCTGACGCATCTCGTCGGCGCCATGGGCGGCGACGCGCAGCCGCAGATCATCGTCCAGCTCCTGGCCCGCCTGCTGCACGCCGGCCAGGACCCCGCAACCGCCATCGCGGCGCCGCGGCTCACCCTCGACGCGCCGTCGGCCGGCCCGTTCCGCCTGTGGTGGGGCGAGGACCTCACGGTGGCTGTCGAGTCGGATGCGCCTCGGGGATGGCAGCACGGGCTGGCCACACGCGGCCACCGGGTGCGGGCCATCCGCGCCTTCGACCCCGTCGCGGTCGGCTGCGCCCAGATCATCGCCGTGCACGACGACGGCGAGGGGGGCCGCCGCCTCGTGGCGGCGTCGGACCCGAGGAGCCCCGAGGGCGCCGCGATCGGCCGCTGAAGCCCCCGGACCGGATCCCGCACATCGCCGCGGCCGGTAGCGTGGGCGCATCGAACGCCTCACCTCGCCGCCCCCGCACGCCCCCACGCCCGCCGGCGTCGCGTCCGGGCTCCCGGGTGCCCCGGCCGGTGGCCCGAACTCGCGGGTCTCCCGGTGGTTCCGGCGTCCCGACCCCGAGGCACCCCTGCCCGATGGCTACAAGTGGACCGCGCTGTTCATCTCGACCCTCGGCATGTTGATGGCCACGATCGACGGCTCCATCGTCCTCATCTCGCTGCCGGACATCTTCCGGGGCATCGACCTCAACCCGCTGCTGCCGGAGAACAGCTTCTACCTGCTGTGGATGATCCTGGGGTTCCTCGTCACGACGAGCGTCCTCGTCGTCACCCTGGGGCGCCTGGGCGACATGTACGGCCGGGTGCGGATGTACAACCTCGGGTTCGCGGTCTTCACCGTCTTCTCCCTCGCCCTGAGCGTGACCTGGCTGACCGGCCCCGCCGGAGGCATGTACCTCATCGTGATGCGCATCTTCCAGGGCGTCGGCGCCGCCATGCTCATGGCCAACTCGGCCGCCATCCTCACCGACGCCTTCCCCGAGGACCAGCGCGGCCTGGCCCTCGGCGTCAACCAGGCGGCGGCCTTCAGCGGCTCGTTCATCGGCCTGATCCTCGGTGGGGTCCTGGCCCCGATCAACTGGCGCCTGGTCTTCCTGGTGTCGGTGCCCATCGGGCTCTTCGCCACGGTGTGGGGCTACCTGCGGCTGCGCGAGCTGGGGCAGCGGCGCTCGGCCCACATCGACTGGCCGGGCAACGTCACCTTCGCCCTGGGGCTGGTGCTGATCATGATCGGCATCACCTATGGGATTGAGCCCTACGGCGGCCACGCGATGGGTTGGACCAACCCGCTCGTGATCGCCGCGCTGGCGGGGGCGCGCTCCTGCTCGTGGCCTTCTGCTTCATTGAGGTGCGCGTGCGCGAGCCGATGTTCCGCCTGCAGCTCTTCAAGATCCGCGCCTTCACCAGCGGCGTGATCGCCAGCTTCCTGGCGGCCGTGAGCCGCGGCGGCCTGATGTTCATGCTCATCATCTGGCTCCAGGGGATCTGGCTGCCGCTGCACGGCTATTCGTTCGCCACCACCCCACTGTGGGCGGGCATCGCCATGATCCCGCTCACGCTCGGCATGTTGATCGCCGGCCCGATAGCGGGGATCCTCTCCGACCGCTACGGGGCCCGGCCCTTCGCCACCGGCGGCATGATCGGGGCGGCCATCTGCTTCGCGCTGCTCGAGGCCCTCCCCATCGACTTCTCCTACTGGGTCTTCGGCGTCATCCTGTTCCTCACCGGCCTGACGATGGCGGCGTTCGGCTCGCCCAACCGCGCCGGCATCATGAACAGCCTCCCGCCCGAACACCGCGGTGCCGGCTCGGGCATGAACACGACGTTCCAGAACTCGGCCCAGGTCATCTCCATCGGGATCTTCTTCACGCTGATGATCGTCGGGCTGTCCTCCGCGCTGCCGCACAACGTCCTCATCGGGCTCCGGAGCGACGGAGTGCCGCCGGCGGTGGCGGCGCGGGCCTCGCACCTGCCCCCGATCTCGACGCTCTTCGCGGCCTTCCTCGGCTACGACCCGGTCGCGCACCTGATCGGCGCCGGCACGCTCGCTCACCTCAGCGCGGCACAGCAGGCGTCCCTGGCCCAGCGCAGCTTCTTCCCCGGCCTCATCGCGGCGCCGTTCCAGGAGGGCCTGCACGCCGCCTTCGACTTCGCCATCATCATGAGCCTGGCCGCGGCGGCGGCCTCGTGGACGCGCGGCGGCCGCTACGTGTACACCCCCGCCACCGAGGAGCCTGCCGACGAGCTCGTCCTCACCCGGGCCGGCCCGGCCTCGTGAGCCCGGCCCGGTCACGCACGGTCGGGGACCCGCTCCGGATCGCCTCGCTCGTCAAACAAGTCCCGCTCGCCGAGTCGCTCCGCCTCGAGAGCGGCCGGCTCGTGCGCCGGGACGTGGACTTCGAGATGAACCCGTACTGCCGCCGTGCCGTGGCCCAGGGGGTGACGCTCGCCCGCTCCACAGGGGGCTCGTGCAGCGTCGTCACGCTCGGCCCCCCCAGCGCCGAAGACGTGCTGCGCGAGGCGGTGGCCTGGGGGGCGGACGCGGGGCTCCACGTCTGCGACCGCGCTTTCGCGGGCTCCGACACGCTGGCCACGGCCCGGGCCCTGACGGCGGCGGTCCGGGCTGCCGGGCCCTTCGACCTCGTGCTGCTCGGCCGCAACTCCATCGACGGGGAGACGGGGCAGGTGGGGCCCGAGGTGGCCGAGCTGCTCGACCTCCCTTTCGCCAGCGGGGTGCGCCGGCTCGAAGACTTCGGCTCGTGCCTCCGCCTCGAGCTCGAGCACGACGACGGGACGCAGCAGGTCGAGATCGCCCTGCCGGCTGTCCTGTCGGTGGCCGAGCGCCTCTGCGACCCCTGCAAGGTGGACCCCGCCGGGCGGGCGGCCGTCCGGCCGGCGCTCATCACCCGGATCACGGCGGGCCAACTGGGCCACGGCCCCTGGGGCGAGGCGGGGAGCCCCACCGTCGTGGGTGCGACGCGGCCCATGGAGCACGAGCGCGCGAACCGCATGGTGCGGGGGACGCTCGAGGAGCAGGTGCAGGCTGCGGTGCACGAGCTCCGTCACCGCGGCGCGCTGGAGGCGGGCGGGAGAACGGGGCCGCCGGCTTCGGTGACCGACACGGAGCGCACCGGGGAGCGTGAGGGTCCGGCGTCCCGGGTCGTCACCGTCGTGGTGGAGCGGGGACGGCCCGAGGTGGCGCGCGAGCTGCTCGGCGCCGCCGCACGCCTGGGTCGCGAGATCGGTGCGGCGGTGCACGCGCTGTGCCCCGACGACACCGAGATCGACCTGCTGGCCGGCTGTGGCGCGGACCTCGTCGTCGTGCTGACCGGGTCACGCGTCGCCGAGGACGTCGCCGACGCCGTCGTCGCGCACCTGCGCGAGGCGGCCCCGTGGGCGGTGCTCGCCCCCAGCACGGCGTTCGGGCGGGAGGTGGCCGGCCGCGCCGCAGCGGCAACGGGCAGCGGACTGGTGGGTGACGCGGTCGCCCTGTCGGTGCGCGACGGGGTGCTGGTGGCAGCCAAGCCCGCGTTCGCGGGCGCGTTGGTGGCCGACATCACGTGCCGCAGCACCCCGCAGATGGTCACCGTGCGGCCCGGCGTGCTCCCCGCGCCGGCGCCCCGACGGCAGGACGCACCCACGATGGACCAGCCGGTGGGGACGCGAGGCCGCGTCCGCGTGCTCGGCGAGCGCCGCGACGACGACGTCGAGACGCTGGCCCGGGCCGAGGTGGTGATCGGGGTGGGCGCCGGGGTCAGCCCCGAGGAGTACGCGCAGCTCAGCCCGCTGGCCGCGCTGCTCGGCGCCGAGCTCGCTGCCACCCGCAAGGTGACCGACCGCGGTTGGGCGCCCCGCGCCCGCCAGGTCGGCCTGACCGGCCGCTCCATCGCACCCCGGCTGTACGTCGCCCTGGGCCTCAGCGGGAAGTTCAACCACATGGTGGGCGTCCGCTCCGCCGGGACGGTCCTGGCCGTCAACACGGACTCCGACGCCCCGGTCTTCACGCAGTGCGACCTGGGCATCGTCGGCGACTGGCACGAGGTCGTGCCGCTCCTCCACGAAGCGCTGCGCCACGGCGCACCCGAGCGCGACAGCGCTGCTGTCAGTTGAGGGGCGGCGAGCGGGACGGTGACGGCATCGCCAGCCACGTCCTCGGCATCAGGCCCGGATCTACCTGGTCATCACCTTATGCAAGAAGTTGTGCGGGTCGGACGGCGGGCTGTGGCGGGCTCGCAGCAGCTCGTCGAAGGTGCCGGACGGGAGCGGGCGCGAGAAGTAGAAGCCCTGGGCCACGTCGCACCCCAGCCTCTGAATCTGCTCGAGCTCGGACAGGGTTTCCACCCCTTCGACGACCGTGATCGAGCCAATCGCCTGCGAGAGGGCGACCACGGCAGACACGATCGCCGACCGCACCGGGTCTTGGCCGATGTCGCGCGTGAAGCTCTGGTCGATCTTGATCACGTCGAGGGGGAACCGAGCGAGATACCCGAGCGAGGAGTGTCCCGTGCCGAAGTCGTCGATGGCCAGCCGGACTCCCAGGCCGTGCAGCCTGGTCAGGATGGAGGACGTCAACTCAACGTCGTGCATGGCCAGGCTCTCGGTGATCTCGAGGCAGAGTTGCGAGGGGTCGATGCCCGTGGAGCGGAGCACGTCCGCGACCTGGTCCTCCAGCTCCGCCTGACGAGAACTGTCGGGCCGACAGGTTCACGCCGACCTCGAGCACCACCCCGAACGTCTCGTGCCACGCCTTCGCCCGCCGACAGGCCTGCTCGAGCACAGCCTTCCCGATGGAGAGGATCGTCCCGTTGTCCTCGGCCAGCTCGATGAACTGAGCAGGAGAGAGGATCCCGTGTTCGGGGTGATCCCAGCGGACCAGAGCCTCAGCCCCGACGATGCGCTGGTCCACCAGCGAGATCAAGGGCTGGAAGTACACCTCAACTTCGTTGCGTTCCACCGCATGATGGAGCGCCGTGTCGAGGTCGAGCCGACGGGCGGAGCGCCCGCCCATCCGGTTCTCTGCGAACAACGCGACCTGGCCATCCCGTCCGCGCTCCTTGGCCCGGTACATGGCAACGTCCGCGTCGTGCAGGAGGTCGTCCCGCGACGTATTGGCTTCGCTCAACGCTATGCCGATGCTCATCGTGGCCACGACCTCGTGCCCGCCGCTGAGGACGACCGGCTCGCGGAGCGCATCGAGCATCCTGTCGGCCACCTGGCTCGCGTCCTCGACCGACGCCACCCTCTCCAGGATGATCACGAACTCATCCCCACCGAAGCGCGACAACGTGTCGCCTGGTCGCACCGCTCGTCGGAGCCGCTCCGCCACGACACGGAGAAGCTCATCACCCACCTGGTGACCGAGGTTGTCGTTGACGACCTTGAAGCGATCGATGTCACCGAAGAGGACGGCAATCCGGCCATCGGTGCGGGAGGCCTGCAACAGGGCGTGATCGAGGTGGTCGAGGAGGAGGCGGCGGTTGGCCAGGCCGGTCAAGGGATCCAAAAACGCGTGCCGTGCCAGCTGCTCCTCGAACGCTTTGCGCTCCGAGGTGTCGCGGAACACGATGACTGCGGCCGTCGGCTCCGAGTCGCCCACCACCGGGGAAGCCGTCATGGTCACCGGAAAATGCGAACCGTCGGCCCGCTCGAAGCGCGTGTCGTCGCTGATGACGTTCTGCCGCCCCGCCATGGCGCGCATCGCCGGGTCGAGGAGGAAACGCGGGGTCTCGATGATCGCGGCGGTATGTCCGCCTCCCGCCGCGATGTCGGTCCAGCCGAGCATGCGTGCTCCCGCCGGGTTCATGAACGTGATCTCCCCACTCACGTTGATGGCGCACACGCCCTCGCCGAGGCTGCTGGTGATGACCGAGAGGTTGTCCTTCTGCCGCTCGACTTCGGCGTAGAGGTCGGCGTTGGCAAGTGCGATGGCACCGATTGACGCCAGGGCGTCGAGCATGGCCCGGTCGGCGTCCTCGATTGGTTCGGTGCGGCTACGGCCCGAGACGGACAGCCAGAGCCTGCGGTCGGCCAGCTCGACCGGCGCGGCGAGGCCGCGGTCCTCGCCTTCGGGCCGGTCGGGATCCAACGTGACATCGGGCGAGCGCAGCAGCGAGCCGGCGGAGCTGAGCACGGCAGCACGGGTCTCGTCGCTGCCGATGGAGCGGTTCACGTCGAGGGTCGCCTCGAACAGGACGCGCAACCGCCTCCGATCGCGGCGAGCGTAGAAGTGGCCCTCGCTCAGGTACCGGAGGACGAGAAGCGGTAGGACGGCGAGCGGCAGGAACTCGGGCTGATAGGACAGCAGCAGCGCCGTCGGAATGGCCAGAGCGATGCCGACGCCGGCGACGAGGAGCTTGCCCTCGAGGCCCCCGAAGACGGTCTCCCGCCACGATGTGTGGAATGTCGAGAAGATCGAGACGATGGCGCCGGTGTTGACCACGAGGTAGCACAGGGCCCCGAGCAGCGCGGCTCCGACCTTGAAGTAGCCGGCCGAGTGATCCGGGCCGTGCACGAGGACGAACGCGAGGGCCGCGATCCCGGCCGAGGTGACGACCCGGCCGACGTTGAAGACCGACTTGACCAGCGGCCGGCGCGTCAGGGCTTGTGCCACGACCGTCACGACGGCGAACACGAGGACCGTCATGGCGGCTGGCACGAGCAGGACGAGCAGGACGAAGAATCCCTCGTCCAGATCGACCGCGTCAGACTGGTCGTCGACGTCGAGCAGGATCGGCCAGACCCAGCTGGCCGCCATGAGCACGCCGAACACCACGGCGAACATGGTCTCCGTCGCGTTGGGCCAGCCCGTCACCCACACGCGGTGGGTCGCGATGGCCAGGGCCACCACGCCCGTAGCGGCCCAGGCCGCGACGACCACCAGGGCTGACCTCGAGAGGCCCGCCTTCCCGCCGGTCATGGCGCCGCCAGGGGAACGGTCAGTTCCAGATCGACCCATTCCATGCCGTGTTCCACACTGAGCCGTTCCAGAGGTCCGGCTTCGAATTGGTCTCGACGAGGTGAGGGCCGTCACGATGTCGCGTGCCGCTCCGCTCGGCGGCTCCGCTCGCACGGCGGCCGGGACAGTGAGCACCGTAGGGCGCCACTGCGAATCGCGCCACGATCACTGTGGCCCACTGGACGTGGTGATGTACCCGAATCCGCACGCGACGACGAATCGCCCTCATCCCCCTCACCTGCATTGGCCCTCTTCCCATTTGGAACGTAACAGTTCGACGGACGCCGCTCAACGGGCATTTCAACAATGCTTTCTCCACTTTTCGACCCGTCGCGAAGCACCCTTGACCACCAATGGGTGTCCCCGGTTGCCAACGGGTTGCGGTCTGGCAGACCATGGGGTCGCCTAGACGAGTCGTCGGTGCGGACGCCGTGGACGCACGGTGCAGCGCACGGCGGTCACGTCACGCTGATCACCCGACGACGATCACGCCCCCGTTTCGGTCCGACCGAGATCGCGCTGCTTGCGGTACTCCCGCAACCGGTGCCAGAAGATCACGGCCACGGCGATGACCGCCAGCACGCCCAGGACGTATCCCGCGTAGCTGAAGGCCTTGAGCACGTGGTTGTAGCTGCTGCCGAGGCTGTACCCGAGAGAACACAGCGCCGTGCACCAGACGGCGCAGCCGATCGCCGTGAAGACACTGAACTTGCCGAGCGCCATCTCCCCCAGGCCGGCCGCAAAGGACACGAAGGATCGCAGCAACGGAATGAAGCGGCCGAAGAGGACGACGGGCTCGCCCCTCCGGGCGAACCAGGCGTCGGCCCGGTCCAGGTCCCTGTGGGTGAGGAGCAGGTATCTGCCGAACTTGTCGACGAGCGGCCGACCGCCGTAGCGGCCGATGGCGTAGCCCGCCAGCGAGCCGAGGACCTCGCCCAGGATCGCCAGGACGATGACGAGAGCCAAGGAGAGTTGCGAGACGTGGTTCGCCTCCGCACCGGCAGAGCTCGCGAGCACCCCGCCGAAGATGAGGGCGAGCTCGGCCCCCACCGGGAGGCCCATCGCCGAGATGAAGCTCAGCACGAAGACCGCGCCGTAGCCCACTGACGCCAAGAAATGTTCCACGTCCTACCTTGCTTCCGCCCTCTGCACGGCGGTCATCTTTGGCACGTCGACCCCCCGATGCAATTCCCGGCGCGACTGAGGCCGGAGCCGGCTATCTCGAGGTCCCCCCAGACGTCACGACCGGCTGGGTCGTGGTCGTCGTGGGCGGGATCGTGGTCGTCGTGGTGGGTGGCGCGGTCGCCGGCGTGGTCGTGGCTGGGGCGGAGCTCGATCCGCCCGGTGGGGTCGTCGTGGTGGTCGGGGCGATCGTTGTCGTTGTCGTGGTCGTCGGAGTGGTTGCAGGTACCCCCGGATTTGCTGTCGTGGGCACGGGGGTCAGACTGGGCGCCTTCGAGCCCGCCGAAGACCCCGGGTGCTCCTTGGCCACCGTGACCCCGATGAACGCCGCGGCCCCACCGGCCACGAGGATGGCGGTTCTGGTCAGACGTCTGATGCGAGCCTGCGCCCGTGCGCGAGCGGTCGGCGAGTACTGGCCTCGTCCGCGTCTCACGACGATTCGAGGCTGGTCTGGTCCTGCGCCCGCGCGCGTTCATCGAAGTGGTCCACGGCGCCAGCCAGCGTACGGTTCGAACCTGAAGAACCGATGAACGCTGGCCGAGTGCAGTCTGGCAAGCTCAGCCCCTAGCCTGAAATCCATGTCACACGCCGGTTCGGACACCTCATGAGGGTTCTGGTGGCCGAGGACGATGCGGCACTCAGGTCCGTGCTCGAGCGCGGGCTGAGGGAGAAGGGCTACGTCGTCGACGCGGTGACCGATGGTGCGACCGCGCTCCTCCACCTTCGCTCGTACGACTACGACGTTGCCGTCTTGGACTGGCGCATGCCGGAGCGGACCGGGATGGAGGTCGTCGCCGAGGCCAGGGGCTTGGGCGACCGAACTCCCATTCTCATGTTGACCGCCCGCGACGCCCCGTCCGACAGGGTCGCCGGCCTCAACGTCGGCGCCGACGACTACCTGGTGAAGCCCTTCGACTTCTCCGAGCTCGTCGCGCGCATCCAGGCGCTTCAGCGTCGTCCACCGCTCGCGTTGGATCCCGTCCTGGAGTGCGCCGACTTGCAGTTCGATCCCGCCACTCGAGAGGTGACCGTGGCGGGTGAGCTCGTGGCACTGACGGCGATCGAGACCTCGCTCGTCGAGCTCCTGCTGCGGCGGTCACCCAGCGTTCTGACGCGGCGGGTCATCGCCACCCAGGTCTGGGAGGACGAAGCGGATGCCGTCGGATCGAACACCATTGACGTCCACGTCGGACGGGTCCGGGCCAAGCTGGCCCACAGCCACGCACACATCGAGACCGTGCGCGGGACGGGATACCGGATGGTCGAGTCGTGAACCTGACCCGGGCGCACCGACGGCACGCGGTGCGGGTCGCGGCGGTGGCGACTCTGATCGTGATGGTCGGCTACGTGATCGCCGCCATTGTGCTGAACCTCATCGTCACCAACCACCTGGTCGGCAACACGGACGCACGCCTGGCCGATCGGCTCGAGGACGCGAGCCAACAAACGCTCACCCTCCCCGGTTCGAGCACCCCCGAACAGAAGCCTGACCTCGACGACGCGCCGCTGTTCCTGTGGTCGATCGCGCCCTCGGGCGTGGTGACCCCTCTGACGCCGACAGCCCCGTCGCTCCCCTCCCGACGCTGGGACTCCGGCCCCGTCACCCTGGACATCGGGACGTCGACCTTCCGCTTCGACGCCCTGCGGAGCCACGACACGGTGTTGGTGGCGGGACAGAGCATGGCCGGCACGGCCAATGTCCAATCGGCGCTGCTCGTCGCCGAACTCGTCTTCGGCGTGATCCTGGCCGTCGCCGTCTTTGCCGGAGCAACCGTCGTCGGGCTGCGTGCCTCGGCGCCATCGGAGCTGGTCCGTCGCCGCCAGGCGGAGTTCACTGCAGACGCGTCGCACGAGCTGCGCACCCCCATTTCCGTGATTGAGGCAGAGGTCGAACTGGCGCTCGATCGACCGCGCGACCCCGCCGCCTACCGGGACGTGCTCCAGCGGGTGGGTCGGGAGAGCACACGGCTGCGCCGGATCGTCGACGACCTGCTCTGGCTGGCGAGGGCCGACAGTGAGCCCACGCCCGGTGCCCTCGACCACGTCACTGACGTGGCCGAGCTCGTCGAGAGCTGCGTGGGGCGTTTCAGTGCCCTTGCGGCGACACACCGAGTGACCCTCTCGGCACGGAGGGTCGGCGGCGGGCCCTTCACGGTCCAGGCGCAACCCGAACTGATCGACCGGTTGGCCGGCGTCCTGATCGACAACGCCTGCAAGTTCGCCGGACAAGGCGGCCAGGTCGAGGTGAGCGTCCGTGACTGGGGCAACCGGGTAGACCTGCGCGTCGACGACTCGGGCCCCGGGATCCCCGAAGACGAGAGGGACGCCGTCTTCGACCGGTTCCACAGAGCCACCGAGGCGGTGGCGGGCACGGGGCTCGGACTGGCCATCGCGGACTCGGTGGTGCGATCCACCCAGGGCAACTGGGGTATCGGCGTGGCCGAGCTTGGCGGCGCCCGAATGGAGATCTCGTGGCGCAAGGTGCTGGCGCGCAAGGGGAAGCCCAACCCTGCCGGCGAGACTCTTAGCGAATCCTTAGCCTGAGCACCTGGTCCTTCATGTAGGTGTCAGGGTGCGTCCGTACCCTGCACGACATGGGACGAGTCAGGCAGTCCAGCCCGGCACAGCGCCGCCATGCGGCAGCGATGCGGCGCGATGGCGCGCTCACCCGCCTCTCGAGCATCACCGCGGCCATCGGCGTCGCCACCGTCGTCGCCGTCGGGGCGCTGGGCATCTACGTCGGAAAGGCGCTCCCCGGTCATCACGCCGGATCCACCACCGGGACCTCCTCCACCTCGGGTACCAGTGCCCAGGGCGCCGGCGACGTCGAGCTCCCAAAGCTCGCTCAACCCGCCGTCGACGCCGACGCAGGCGGCCCCCGCCCCCGCCCCCGTCACCAGCGGATCGAGTTGATGTCGGAGGCGTATGCCCGCGTCGACACCCAGCGCGTCTACCGGACCCATGCGCTCGGCACCATCGCAGAACTCGTGGTGACAGACGGCGGTGCGCTCATTGCTGCCGCGGAGCTGCTCCAGCTGGAGCTCGAGCGCATCGACCGCGTCGCCAGCAGGTTCAGGGGTGACTCCGAGCTCAGCCGGCTCAACGCCGGCGCGGGGTGCGAGACGCCGGTCAGCGCTGACCTGTTCGAGGCGATTGAGGTCGCCCTCGCGATGGCAGAGGCCACGGGCGGTCTGGTCGACCCCACCGTCGGTGTCGCGATGGGCCGACTGGGCTACGACCGTGACTTCTCCGAGGTGCTCCCCGGTGTCGACGGCCACCTCCCGCCGGCACAGGCGGTGCCCGGATGGCGTTGCGTTTCCGTCGACCCCGGGCGACGCGTCGTCGGGCTCCCGGAGGACACCGCGCTCGATCTCGGCGCGACGGCCAAGGCCCTGGCGGCAGACCGGGCCGCCGCCACGATCCACAGCCGGCTCGGGTGTGGTGTGCTCGTCTCGCTGGGCGGCGATGCCGCCGTCGCCGGCCCGGCGCCTGCGGGCGGATTCGCCGTCGGCATCGCCGACACCTGCACCTCGCTCACCGCCTCCGAGGCGGTCGGCCTCTCCTCGGGTGGCCTCGCCTCCTCCGGCATCGGCGTACGCCAGTGGCGCCTCGGGACCCACCAGGTGCATCACATCTTGGACCCCGCCACCTGCCTGCCCAGCGCCCCGTGCTGGCGGACGGTCTCCGCGACCGCCGCCACCTGTGTCCAGGCGAACGCCGCGTCCACCGCGGCGATCGTCCGGGGAGAGAGCGCCGTCGCCTGGCTCGAGGAATTGGAGCTCCCGGCGCGGCTGGTGAGGGTCGACGGGTCGGTCGAGTACACGTCGGGATGGCCAGTGCCCGAGCCACAGCTGTCGGTGTCGGGGACGGTCGCCCGATGATGGCCGCCCTCGTGGCCACGGTCGGTCACGGCTCGACTGCCTTGTGGTACCTGACGCGGGCCACCGGCCTCGTCTCGCTCATCCTGCTCTCGGCGACGGTGGTCCTCGGAACGGTCGCGTCGGTGGGATGGACCACCGACCGCTGGCCCCGGTTCCTTTCGCAGTCGGTGCACCGGAACCTGTCCCTCTTCTGCGTCGCTCTGATCGGCGTCCATGTCGTCTCCACCATCGGCGACGGCTACGTGCCCATCGGCCTGGCCGACGTGGTGATCCCCTTCCGGTCCCCCTACCGGCCGATCTGGGTGGGCCTCGGGGCGCTGGCGTTCGACATGCTGCTCGCGGTCGCGATCACGAGCGGGCTCCGTCGCCGAATCGGGGTGGCCGCCTGGCGTGGCGTCCACTGGCTGGCCTACGCCTGCTGGCCCATCGCCGTCGTCCACGGCCTCGGCTCGGGGTCCGACGCCCGCCTCCCCGGGGCGACCCTCGTGTTCGTCGTGTGCACCGTCGCGGTCACCGCGGCGGTGGCCTGGCGCCTGGCTGTCGGCCGGGCACACTCTGTCAGCTGGCGGCTCGGCGGGGCGGTGGCCGGCGCTGCCGTCCTGCTCGTCATGGTGGCTTTCGCCGTGGCGGGACCCCTCAGGCCCGGGTGGTCCCATCGGGCTGGCACATCCTCGGCGCTCCTCGCCCAGCTCTCCGGGGCGGCAACCACGTCGTACTCCGGCGCCTCCACGTCGGCGACCCCCTCCACGTCGCCTCCCCTGACCGCAGGGATCCCAACGACCCCGTTCGACACTTCGGTGTCGGGGACGGTCGCCACGACACCGCCCAACGGCGACGGTGAGTCCGAGGTCACCCTCACCATGCAGCTGGCCGACACCACCGCGCCGCTCCTGGTCCGGATCATCGGTCCCTCCGAGAACGGGGGGGTCGCCATGCGCCGCAGCGAGGTGTCCCTCGGTGCACTCACCGGGCAGGTGACAGCCCTCGACGGGTCGAGCATCGGCGCGGTCGTCAACGGTCCGACCGGCTCACTGAGTCTGACCATGAATCTCTCGCTCGACCCCGGTGCCGGCACGTTGACCGGGCAGGTCTCCGGGAGCGCAGGGCAATGAGCCTGACCCTCCCCAATGACGCCAAGACGGCTCCGGAGACGGGAAGGCGGCTGCTGCACGGCCTCGCCGGTGGCACGCCGGACCAGAGCCTCGAGACCCACCTCGAACGGTGGGGAGAGCTCCGCCCGAGGCATCATCTCATCGACGAGCTCGACGCCAGCGGCCTCGTGGGGCACGGGGGAGCCTGGTTCCCGGTGTCCACCAAGTGGAGGGCCATTGCGGCCGGTGGGCGCCGCCGACCTGTCGTGGTGGCCAACGGGGCTGAAGGCGAGCCAGCGAGCAAGAAGGATGCGCTGCTGCTCGCGCACGCCCCTCACCTGGTACTCGACGGGCTCGTGCTCGCCGGGAGCGCACTGCGGGCGCAGCAGGCCATCGTGTACGTCCCCCGGACCAGCGTCGAGGCCGTCGAGGCCGCCGTGGCCGAGCGCCGCGGGCACCGCCTCGATCCCATCGCGATAGAGATCGCTGAATCAGCCGACACCTTCATCTCGGGGCAGGAGTCCGCCGTCGTCAACGCACTCGGCGGGCGCCGAGGCGCGATCCCCGCCTTTGTGGGACTGACCTCCATCCGCGAGCGCGGCGTCGGGGGCCGGCCAACCCTGGTCCAGAACGTCGAGACGCTTGCCCACGTCGCCCTCATCGCCCGTTTCGGGCCGAAATGGTTCCGGCAGGTCGGCACGCCCGACAACCCAGGCACCATGCTGTTGACCGTCACCCGCCCCGACGGAACGCTGATCGTCGAGGCCGTGCTGGGGTCTTCGCTCCGCAAGGCCACGGGCCTGCGGTCCGAAGACGCGGCCCGCGCCCGGGGGTTCCTCCTCGGTGGCTACGGAGGCGGATGGGTCTCTCCGGCGACCTTCGGCGAGCTCCCGGTGTCCGAGAAGGCCGCGCGGCGAGCCGGTGCAACGCTCGGTGCCGGCGTGGTGGCCCTCCTCCCGCCCGACGTCTGCCCGCTGGCCGAGATGGCTGACGTCGTCCGGTACATGGAGGGTCAGGGCGCCGGACAATGCGGCCCGTGCGTCCATGGCCTCGCCGAGCTGGCCGACGCCATGGAGCGGCTCGCCTACGGCGGTCCGAGCGGGCCCCGGGTCGAGCGCATCGGCGACATCTGCAACCTGGTGGAGGGACGGGGTGCCTGCCGCCACCCTGACGGTGTGGCCCGCTTCGTGCGCACCGGGTTGAGCGTCTTCTCCGACGAGGTGACGGCGCACCAACGGCGGGGATCCTGCTCCCAGACGCATGCAGCGCGCGTGCTCCCCTTTGCCGACAGGGCAGCGAGGAGGAGGCTGGTGAGCAGGGCATGAGCCGCTGGACCTTGGAGCTGGTGGTCGACCCGATCGCGTGCGACGGACGAGGGGTCTGTGCCGAGATGCTCCCCGAACGCATCGAGCTCGATCGGTGGGGCTACCCGATCGTCGACGGGGGCGACATGGCCCCTGCCCTCGTCGATCACGCCGTGCGCGCGGTCCGGGCCTGCCCGAAACAGGCACTGCATCTCGTGGAGCGAAGGTGCTGAGCCCATCGGTGGACGAGCGCGAGGTCGAGCCGCGCCCGCAGCAGGCCGGGCCGCCCGGCAAGGCCCGCTGGTCCAAGGCACGCATCCACCGCAGGCGGCGCCGCCTTCTGGCCGTCGTCGCCGCCACCCTCAGCGTCCTCCTCCTCTGGCTCGCCATCTCACTCGGTGGCGCACTGACCGACCCGGCTCTGGGGACCTCGGTCGGAGCGCGCGCCGCGGAGTGGTTCCGCCAGCACGGAGGGGCATCCGTCGTCGTGTGGGCCGAGAACGAGTGGTACTCCCATCACCAGCCGAAGATCGGCGGCGCCCTGGCCCCCGGAACCATCCACAAACCCAAGGTGCTGCGCACCACTCCGGTTGCCGTCACCGTGCCACACCTTCCGGCTCCGGCTCCGATCGTGCCCATCGCGAGCCCGCCCGTTGCCGGTGAGGGTCAGTGGTCACCGGCCGGTCGATTGGTCGACGGGGTGCCGGCCGTCTACGAGACCATGGTGCGCCCGAGCGCGATCCACACGAGCTACGTCGTGGGCGTGGCCTGGATGGACACGAAGCTCCTCAAGGCCACGCTCTACTCGGGCAGCCAGATACCTGGCGGCGGCCCCTACACCCACACCGCCCCGATCTCACCCTCGGATGCGACGACGCTGGTCGCCGCCTTCAACGCAGGCTTCCTGATGTCCGACGCCAACGGCGGGTACTACACGGACAGCAAGACGGTCATTCCGCTGCGGACGGGAGCGGCCTCGTTCGTGGTCTACAAGAACGGCGCCCCGACGGTGGCACAATGGGGGCGTGACGCCACCATGGGCCCCAACGTCGTGTCCGTGCGCCAGAATCTCGACCTGCTGGTCGACAACGGGCAGGTTGTCCCCGCCGCGTACAGCTCGGATGCCACGCAATGGGGCGCAACCCTCGGCGGTGGTCTCTACGTGTGGCGTTCGGGCCTCGGCGTGACGGCGAACGGCGCCCTCGTCTACGTCGGTGGTCCCGGGCTCGACATCGCCGACCTCGCCACCATCCTCGTGCGTGCCGGCGCGGTGCGGGCGATGGAGCTCGACATCAACACGGACTGGGTGAACTTCAGCACCTACCAGCCGCAGATCCCGGGCGGACCCGCCACGCCCACGAACGGCACCGAGCTCCTGGCCGGAATGACGGGTACACCCGGCCGCTACTTCCAGTCCTGGTGGGCACGAGACTTCATCACGATGTCGGCAGTGGCCCCGTGACGTCGCTAGAGCGGGTGCCCAACGACGAGACACCAGTGGGTGCGAGCGCCGCGCCGTTGCACGACCTGCCGGCGACTGGCCTCCGCTCGACGTTTGGCCCGATCGCGCGGGGAATGCGGCCCAGGCAATGGATCAAGAACGTGCTCGTGTTCATGGCGCCCGCCGCCGCGGGCGTGCTCGGTGAGTGGCACACGACACTCCGCGTCATCGGTGCCTTCCTCGTGTTCTGCGTCGTCGCCTCCGGTACGTACCTCGTCAACGATGTCGTCGACGCCGAATCCGATCGGCACCATCCCACCAAGCGGGGCAGGCCGGTCGCCAGCGGGGCCCTACGGCCCGGATTGGCGCTCGGTATCGGGGCCGGGCTCATTGCAGTGGCCATCGCCGCCGCGCTGCTCATCGGCCCTTGGGGTTTCGGGGTCGTCGTCGTCACCTACGCCGGGTTGAGCATCGCCTACAGCCTTCGCCTCAAGCGAGAGCCTGTGATGGAGCTGGCCGTCGTCGCATCATGCTTCGTCCTCCGGGCGGTCGCCGGGGGTGTCGTCGCGTACGTCCACCTCTCCAACTGGTTCCTCGTCTTCACGTCCTTCGCAGCCTTGTTCATCGTCACGGGCAAACGCAGCGCGGAGCACTCCCGACTCGGCCGCGACAGGGGTGTGCACCGGCTCGTGCTCGACGAGTACAGCGAGTCCTTCCTGAAATCGACCCTCATTATCGCGGCCACGGTTACCGTTGCCGCCTACTGCCTCTGGGCCTTCGAGCGAACCGGCCTGCTGGCCCACGCCGGCCACCATGTCGTGTGGATCGAGCTCACCGTCATTCCTCTCGTGCTCGCCGTCCTGCACATCTTCCGCTTGCTCGACGCCGGGCAGGGCGGCGAGCCGGAGCAGCTGGCCCTGCACGACCACATCCTCCAGGGCTACGGATTGCTCTGGCTCGCCTTCATGGGTATGGGCCTGTACGGGTGACCGTCACTGTCGTGGCCTCGCCCCAACCACTGTCCGGATGGGGCCGCACTGCGTCCACCACTGCCATGGTCACCCGTCCGGTGGACGCCGCCTCCATTGAGCTCGCCTTGCACACGCAGTCAGGCGGAATAATCGCCCGCGGGCTGGGCCGGAGCTACGGGGACGCCGCGCAGTGCAGCGGAGGGCTCACCATCGACGCGTCGGCACTCAGCAACATCGGGGTGCTGGACGAGGTATCGGGAACGATCGAGGTCGGCGGCGGCGTGAGCCTGCATGACTTGATGCGGCACATCATCCCGTCGGGATGGTTCGTCGCGGTGACGCCGGGGACCCGTTACGTATCGGTCGGCGGAGCGATCGCGGCAGACGTCCATGGGAAGAACCACCATCGCGACGGAAGCTTCGCCAATCACGTGGTGGAGATGACGCTCGTCACCCCCACCGGGACGGTCACGGTGTCCCCGGACCGTGACCCGGAGCTGTTCTGGGCCACGGCCGGCGGCATGGGGCTGACCGGAGTCGTGATCAGTGCCACCTTGCGACTGATCCCGATTGAGACGTCTTGGATACAGGTGGACAGCCAGCGGTTCACCCGTCTGAGTGACCTCATGACGACGATGGAGGAGACGGACAACGAGTATCGCTACAGCGTGGCCTGGCTCGACTGTGTCGGCCACCGTGACGGCAACTACCGCTCCGTGCTCACCCGCGGCGACCATGCCCCATCCGGAGCGATCCCGGACCGGTTGCGAGCTCGCAGTCGCGAGATCCCGGGCGACCCGAGGATCCGCGTCCCCCGGTCGGCTCCCCGCCGACTCGTCAACGCGGATGTCGGTACGCGCGCTGAACGAGGCCTGGTTCCGGGGTTCCACGACATCTGTCGGTTCCCTGCACCCGCTGGCCGGTTTCTTCCACCCCCTCGACGGCGTGGGTGACTGGAACCTGCTCTATGGCCCCGCCGGGTTCGTGCAGTACCAGTTCGCAGTCCCTCCCGAGCGGGGCGATCTCGTGGGGGAAGCCGTGGGCGCGATCGCGTCGTCGGGGATACCCTCTTTCCTTGCCGTGCTGAAGCGTTTCGGCCCCGGCACACCCGGGCCGCTCTCCTTCAGCCAGGAGGGATGGACCTTGGCACTCGACTTCCCGCTCGGCCCGAGCGGTCTACCGGCGCTGCTCGACAGCCTCGACGAGGCCGTTGCGCATGCGGGAGGCCGCGTCTACCTGGCCAAGGACGCTCGCCTGCGGCCGGAGCTGCTTCCCGTCATGTACCCGAGATTGCGGGACATGAACGCTGTCTGCCGTCGGGTCGACCCCGAGGGTGTTCTGGCATCCGACCTCTCGCGCCGCCTGGGAATCTCCGGATGAACGACGCCTTCGGTCACCCGCAGTCGGTCGTCGTTCTCGGCGGGACCTCGGACATCGCCCAGAAGGTCGTCACGCTGCTCGCTGCGGAACGCTGCCGATCCGTCGTCCTCGCCGGGCGTGACCCCGTCACACTCGAGGACGCAGCCGTCGGGCTCCGCCGCTCCGTGGCTCGCGTGGAGGCCGTTGCGCTCGACGCAACAACGACCGAGAACGTCGACAAGACGGTCATGCAGTGCTTCGAGGCCGCCGCCGAGGCGGTGGACCTGGTCATCGTCGCCGTCGGAGAGCTCGGGTTCCAGGAGACGGACGAGGTCGACCCCGACCGGACCGCACAGATGATCACCGTCAACTTCACCTGGCCGGCTGCGGCCCTCTCGGCGGTGGCGGCACACCTCAAGAGGCAGGGCCACGGTCGTATCGTCGTGCTGTCCTCCGTGGCCGGCTACCGGGTCCGCCGCTCCAACTACATCTACGGCTCCGCCAAGGCCGGCCTGGACGGCTTCGCACAGGGGCTCGGCGAGGCCCTGCGGGGTACGGGCGTCACGGTCCACGTCGTCCGGCCAGGTTTCGTGCGCACCAAGATGACCGCCGGCCGCCCCCCTGCGCCCTTTGCCGTCGGACCGGAGCGGGTCGCGTCCGACATCGTGCGCGGCCTGGAGCGTGGGCAGATGGTGATCTGGTCACCAGGCGTGCTGAAGTGGGTCTTCTCAACCCTGAGACTTCTCCCGCAGACCTTGTGGCGTCGGTTGCCCGGCTAGCTCCGCGCTGGAATGCCGTATTCTGAGGGGCGTCGGCGGAAGGATGCGCTGTGCTCTTCATCGAATACGACGTCACACGCAGCGGTGAGATCGAATTGATGGCACTCATCAATGCCGTGGAGGAGGACGGACGAGATCCCGACGGATCGGCATGGTTGGAATGGCGCTCCACTGAGTTCGACGACAGCGGCATGGGCTGTGTCGCTGTTCCCCACGACGACCTTGCACTCATGGAGGAGACCGAGGACCCCGCTCAGCTCCGCGCCATTGTCGAGAGAATCATTCTGACGGACCGCGCCACCAAAGAGGAGGTGTCATCGTGAGCACCACCCGGTCCCAGCTGTACCGCCTGGCGCGTGATCTCGGGAACATCGATGCGGTGGAGCACGGGTACAAGCGCGGTGGACTCTCGGGGGCAGCAGGTGGCGCCGCGCAACGCGAGGCGCGCCGTGTGATCTACCGGGAGGGAAACCGCCAGATCAACCACTTCGTCCGCGCCATTGGCCTCGGTCCGAGGAGGTAGTCACCGAGCCCCGGTGGCCGGCCGCCCCAACGCAAAGAAAGCAGCGCCGACCAGCCACTCCACCCCCTCCTCG
Source organism: uncultured Acidimicrobiaceae bacterium (assembly GCA_963824195.1). Lineage (GTDB taxonomy): Bacteria > Actinomycetota > Acidimicrobiia > Acidimicrobiales > RAAP-2 > Bog-473. The sequence continues at coordinate 91,522 of CAWGOJ010000018.1, forward strand.
GATCTCCCTTGGGATCCCGCTTTCCCGCTCAGTCGCGGCGCAGTTATGGCCGATATGACAGACACTGTCGTCTCGGGTCGACCGGGCCCGAGGCACCGCAAGATGAGGGGGGGCATCGGTGACCATCGCGGACTCGCAACTGGGTCGGTTGCTGACAGACCTTCCCGACCTCGTGGTCGTCCTGGATTCAGCCGGGAACGTCATCTGGGCCAACTCGCTCGCCGAACGATTGTTCGGACGGTCGTTGCAGGACTCCGTGGGTCAATCCGGGTTCGACTTCGTGCATCCCGACGATCTCGAGCTCGCCGCACTGTCACTCGTCTCCATTCAGGGAAAGGAGATCGGTACAGCCATTGAAGTCCGGCTGAAGACCCCCTCGGGATGGCGGCTCGTCGAACTCATCGGAACTCCGGTCAACTGGCTGCAGGATGGTGCGGTTCTCTTCTGCATGCGCGACCTCACACAGCGCCGTCGCTTCGAGGTGGCCCGCGACGAAATCGCTCTGTTCCGGATGCTCGTCCAGAACGCCGCCACCATCACGATGCTGATATCACCCAGCGGCCATGTCAGCTCTGCTTCCGCAGCTCTGACTCGCATGCTCGGACACGACCCGGAGGTCGTCGAGAACGGGTCCCTGGCTGATCTCGTCGCCGTCGATGATCGGCCGAAGCTCGGCGTCGCCATTGCACGAGCACTCCGCGGCGCAACGGCCACACAGCCCGAGGTCGTGGAAGTGCATCTGCTCCGCCATGGCGGCGACGACGTGGTCCCCTTCGAGCTGACCCTTGTCAATCTCATCGACGATCCGACTGTTGGCGGACTGGTTGTCACAGCCCATGACGTGTCGGAACGGGTGGCTTCGGACCGCGAGCTTCGCCAGGCCCTGTCGCTCCTCCAGGCCACTCTCGACTCGACGGCCGACGGGATCCTGGTCGTGGACACCGGCGGTGGGATCGCCGGTTTCAATGACCGGTTCAGCAAGATGTGGGGTATCCCCGAACATCTCCTGGCAGTGGGAAAGGACTCCGAGGCGATCGCCTATGTGGTCGATCAACTGATCGACCCACAGGACTTCATCGCAAAGATCGAGGAGCTCTACACGCGGCCGGAGGCAGAGAGCAATGACATCATTCAGTTCCGGGATGGCCGCGTCTTCGAGCGCTACTCGAGACCTCAGCTCGTCGAGGGGGGTGTGGTCGGACGCGTGTGGAGCTTCCGTGACGTCACCGAGCGCACCCGTCTCGAGGCTGAGTTGGCGCATCAGGCGTTCCACGACGGACTGACGGGTCTGGCCAACAAGGCACTCTTCCGAGATCGACTGAATCACGCGGTGGCCCGAATGGAGACCTCCGGCCTCCAACTGGCCGTCTTGTTCCTAGATGTCGACAATTTCAAGACGGTCAACGACAGCCTCGGGCACTCAAGAGGCGATCTGCTCCTGGGCATCGTCTCCGAGGCCCTGGTCAACTGCATGCGCCAGAGCGACACCGTGGCGCGTCTGGGCGGAGACGAATTCGCCGTGCTCATTGAGGATCTCGACGACCACTCGGAGGCGATTCAGATAGCCGAGGACATCCTGACGGCGCTCCGCCGTCCCGTGTCCCTCGGCTCCAAGGATGTCGTCGCCACCGTGAGCATCGGAATCAGGTTCGGGACTCCGGGCTCGACCAGCGAAGAACTGCTGCGGGACGCCGACCTGGCCATGTACATGGCGAAGGAGAACGGCAAGGATCGCTACGAGGAGTTCCGGGACCGCATGCACACAACCGTCATGGAGCGCCTCGAGCTCGAGGCGGACTTTCGTCAAGGTCTCACCAATGGCGACCTGATCGTTCACTATCAGCCCATCGTCGACCTCGGCTCAAAGGCGATCGTCGGATTCGAGGCGTTGGTGCGATGGCTGCATCCCACTCGTGGGCTTCTCCGTCCGACCGCGTTCATAGAGTTCGCCGAGCAGGCCGGGTTCATGGGCGCCGTGGACTGTTTCGTGCTGACCGAGGCATGCGGCCAGGTTCTCCGCTGGCAAGAATCGGGATTGGTCACTCATGACGCCTCAATCAGCATCAACTTGTCGGCTCGGGACATGGTGGAGGCCGGAATCGACCGCGCCGTACGAGTCTTGCTTTCCGAGAGCGGGTTCGACCCGTCGAACCTGATCGTTGAGATCACCGAGAGCGCCATGATGAACGACATTGACGCCGCGGTCCACGAGTTGCGCTCCCTCAAGGAGCTCGGTCTCCGAATTGCGATCGACGATTTCGGAACGGGCTACTCCTCCCTCGCATACCTCCAGCGGCTCCCCATCGACATCCTGAAGATCGACCGTTCCTTCGTCGCGACGCTCTCCGACGACAACGAGTCCGTCACCCTCGTGAACGCCATCATCCGGATGGCCGAGGCCCTTGGACACACCACGATCGCCGAGGGGATCGAGCAGGAATCCCAGGACCGGGTCCTCCGCCGACTGGGGTGCCGATTTGGGCAGGGGTACCTGCTCGGCCGACCCCTCGATGGTCCCTCCATGGAAAGGCTTCTCCGGTCCTCTGGGGCACCATCGGGCGCACCGTACGTCCGACCCTCACGGCTCAAGTCCGAGTCGCTGTACGCCAAGTGGGACTGACCACGCGGCTCCACGATTGACGAGTGGCTCAGGAGAAGAATCATGTTCCCGGGGTGCGAGCTCAGGTGGATCTCCCCCGAGCGGCCCCCGCCTGGTCCGTCGACACAGTGGTTGCCGAGTGACAGACTGCGGAGGCGAGCGACCACAGTCGGGGCTCTCGCCATCGGGGTAGAAAGCGGCGCGCATGGTGGCTGAAGCTGACGGGTCGGGCAGCGGGGAGTCTTTCGACGTGGACGTCGTTGTGGTGGGCGCCGGGTTCTCCGGCCTGTATCTGCTCCACCGCCTCAGGCAACTCGGCTTCTCGACCCTCGTCCTCGACGCGGCCGGGGATGTTGGCGGGACCTGGTACTGGAACCGCTACCCGGGCGCCCGGTGCGACATACCAACGACCGACTATTCCTACAGTTTCGATCCGGAGCTCGAGCGTGACTGGACCTGGTCGGAGAAGTACGCCACCCAGCCGGAGATCCTGTCGTACCTGAGATTCGTGGCGGACCGCTACGACCTTCGCCGCGACATTGTGTTCTCCACCCGCGTCGAGGCGGCCGCATGGGACGAGTCGGCCACACGCTGGCGCATCCGTACGGGGAACGGGAGAGAGCTGAGTTGCCGGTTCTACGTGATGGCCAGCGGCTGTCTGTCCCTGCCCAAAGCACCCGAGATCGATGGACATGATCGCTTTCGCGGTGAGACCTACCACACGAGCCGGTGGCCACACGAAGGGGTGGACTTCACTGACAAACGAGTGGCCGTCATCGGCACCGGATCCTCGGGTATCCAGTCCATCCCGCTGATCGCGGCCCAGGCGACCCAGCTCACCGTCTTCCAGCGCACCGCCAACTTCTCCATCCCCGCTCGCAACGGACCGCCTTCAGCGCAGCGCCTTGCGGCACTGGAGTCCGACAGGGACGCCTACCGTGAAGCCGCCAGGCGGTCCCGGGGCGGCGTTCCCGGTGACGTCACCGAGGTCGCGGGGGCATACGCCACCGATGAGGTGCGGCGAGCACGGTTCGAAGCGGCGTGGGAAGCCGGCGAATTGCTCGAGATCCTCGGTGTCTTCAATGACCTCATGTTGAGCCCGACCGCGAACGAAGTGATCGCCGAGATGCTCCGCGAGAAGATCCGCTCGATCGTGGCGGATCCAGACACAGCAGAGGCGCTCTGCCCCAAGGACCACCCGTTCGGGTCAAAACGGCCGTGCCTCGACACCAACTACTTCCAGACCTACAACCTTCCCCACGTGCGGCTGGTCGATCTCCGCAGACAACCCATCGTGACGATCACCGAGTCGGGGATCGTCACCACCGACGAGTCCTTCGAGTTCGATGCCATCGTCTACGCCACCGGATTCGACGCCATGACCGGGCCGGTTGTCGCTGTCGACATCAGGGGCCGTGACGGCGTCTCGTTGAGGGAGAAGTGGGCGGACGGGCCATCGACGTATCTCGGGCTCACCACGGCGGGCTTCCCGAATTTCTTCACCATCACCGGGCCCGGAAGCCCCTCGGTGCTGTCCAACATGGCGGTATCGATCGAACAGCACGTCGACTGGGTGGCCGACTGCCTGGATCAGCTGCGTGCTCGGGGTTTCGAGACGATCGAGCCCACTCCGCTGGCCGAGGCCGGCTGGAATCAGCACGTCGACGACGGCGCCTCCATCACCCTCTACCCGACCGCCAACTCCTGGTACATGGGGGCGAACGTTCCGGGCAAGCCTCGCACCTTCCTGCCCTACGTGGCCGGTGTCGACGTCTACCGGGCCGCGTGTGAGGAGGTGGTGGCCAGGGACTACCTCGGCTTCTCCCTGGCCGGGAGAGGCGTCTCGCAATGCAACGATGGCGTGATCCGGCGGCTGCAGGTTGACGTGGCGATGGTCCTCCAGGTCATGGAGGAGCTGCAGCTGCCTCCAATGGAGCTGATGACGGTCGAGGACGCCCGGGCGTTCATGCAGATGACCGAGGCCGTCCGTCCTCGGGGACCCGTCGTGGGTGAGGTCGTCGACGGGGTGCTCCCCGGTGCTGCCGAGGACCTGCCCTACCGGCTGTACCGCCCCGCCACGCCGGGTCCCCATCCGATGGTCGCCTACTTCCACGGGGGCGGTTGGGTCCTCGGCAGCCTGGAGTCCGACGATCCGCTCTGCCGGGACCTGTGCGTCAGATCAGATGCCGTGATCGTCTCGGTCAACTACCGGCACGCGCCAGAGGCCCGGTTCCCGGCCGCCGCCGACGACGCCTTCGCCGCCGTGCGGTGGATCGCCAGGCACGCCAAGGAGCTCGGGGGCATCCCCGGTCAACTCGTCGTGGCCGGATGGAGCGCGGGTGCCAACGTCGCTGCCGTGGCATGCCAGCTGGCTCGCGACGCCGGCGGCCCCGACATCCTCGGTCAGGTGTTGCTGACGCCCGTCGTCGATGCCCGAATGGACCGTCCGTCCTACGTGGAGAATGCCGAGGGATTCGTCCTGACCGCGCCGCTGATGCGTTGGTTCTGGGACCACTATGCGGACCCGGCCGACCGCGACGACCCCAAGGCCTCGCCGCTCGTCGGGAACTTCTCGAACCTTCCTCCGGCACTCATCGTGACGGCCGAGTTCGATCCGCTGCGCGACGAGGGAGTCGCCCTCGCGGAGGCGCTGGCCGCCGCGGGAGTCCCGGTTCACCACCTGGCCGCCCGGGGCCATGTCCACACTTCCCTCACCATGGTCGACGTGGTGCTGTCCGGGGCCGACCTACGGGCCCAGATGGGCGCGGTCATGCAGAGCTTCTTCCGAGCGACCGTCAAGGCGTGATCCGGGGAGCCTGGCCGGCTCCACGTCCTCGAAGGAGGAGGCGCGCGCCCTACCGGGCGACGGCGTCGCTCCGACGGGGCAGTACCCAGCCCGGGCGCGGGAAGTGGCAGGTGTAGCCGTTGGGGTAGTGCTCCAGGTAGTCCTGGTGCTCGGGCTCGGCCTCCCAGAAGGGCCCCGCCGGGGTGACCTCGGTGACGACGGTGCCGGGCCACAGGCCCGAGGCCTCCACGTCGGCGATGGTGTCCTCGGCGACGCGCCGCTGCTCGTCGTCGAGGTAGAAGATGGCCGAGCGGTAGCTGGTGCCCATGTCGTTGCCCTGGCGGTTGAGGGTGGTGGGGTCGTGGATCTGGAAGAAGAACTCGAGGATCTCGCGGTACGAGGTCTTCTCGGGGTCGAAGGTGATCTCGATCGCCTCGGCGTGGGTCCCGTGGTTGCGATAGGTGGCGTTGGGGACGTCCCCCCCGCTGTAGCCCACCCGGGTCGACACGATGCCGGGGCGCTTGCGGATCAGGTCCTGCATCCCCCAGAAGCAACCGCCGGCCAGGATGGCCTTCTCCGTCGTGGCGCTCATCGGGCCACCTCCTTCGTGTTCGCTCCTCCGTCGAAGAGCGCGGTGTACTCGCCGTACCCCTCGGCCTCGAGGTCCTCGTAGGCGACGAAGCGCAGGGCGGCCGAGTTGATGCAGTAGCGCAGGCCACCCTCCTCTGTGGGCCCGTCCTCGAAGACGTGGCCCAGGTGGCTGTCCCCGTGGCTCGAGCGCACCTCGGTGCGGATCATCCCGTGGGTCCGGTCCGACTTCTCGACGACGTTCCTCGGCTCGAGCGGCACCGTGAAGCTGGGCCACCCGCACCCCGAGTCGAACTTCTTGGTCGAGGCGAACAGCGGCTCCCCCGAGACGATGTCGACGTAGATGCCGGCCTCCTTCTTGTCCCAGAACTCGTTGTCGAACGCCGGCTCGGTGGCGGCCTCCTGGGTCACGGCGTACTGCCGGGGGTTCAACTGGGAGATCGCCTCTGGGTCCTTGCGATAACTGTCTGTCACATCGGCTCCTTCGCCACTCACGGTGGTATTTCTACCTCCAGCGACTTCAACACCCGGGGGGGCCCTCTCATTTCCTCCGCCAGGGACCGCCGGACGCGCTCCCCCACGGCCGGTCCTCGAAATGAGCTAGTGGGCTGGAAGGGCCCGTAGACGGGCAACCCGTACCGCCTCCGAGAGGGCGTCGATGTCGAATGATCCCTGGTAGCGGCGGCCGTTCACGAAGAAGGTCGGCGTTCCGGCCACCCCGCTGAGGTCGGCGCCATCGACGTCCTCGGCGATCCGCACGACTCCCGCATGGTCCTCCAGATCGCGGGCGAAACGGTCCAGATCGAGCCCAAGCGCCTCCGCATGACCTCTCAGATCAACCAGGCCCATGGCCCCCTGATGCTCGAGCAACCGGTCGTGCATCTCCCAGAAGGCCCCTTGCAAGGCGGCGGCCTCAGCGGCTTCGGCCGCCAGCTGGGCCTCCGGGTGCACGTCGTTGAGCGGCAGGTGACGCCAGACGTAACGCACGTCTCCGAAGTCACGAAGCAGCTCGCGCAGAACCGGCTCGGCGCGACCACAGTAGGGACACTCGAAGTCGCCATATTCGACCACCGTGACCAGGCTGTCCTGTGGCCCGCGGATCCGGTCTCGATCTGGGTCAACCGGTACCGCCAAATCGATGATCGATTGGCCCGTCCCGAGCAGCGCTCGTGCCCGCTGGCGCCCGGGCATCTTCGCCGTGACCTGGAATATCAGCCAGGTGAGGGCAGACGCCACGACGGTCGCTGTGAGGATGCCCAACTTGGCGTCCTCGAGGTCCACGCCCCGGAAGGCGAGGTCGGCGATCAGCAGCGAGACCGTGAACCCGATTCCCGCGATGGTCCCTCCCCCCGCCAGCGCCGCCCAGCCGACGGGCGGTCGGATCCGTCCATCGCTGAGCCGGCCCGCCATCCATGTCGGCACGAGCACACCGATCGGCTTTCCGATCGCCGCAGCAGCGAGGATCCCGAGGGTGATCGGTGACGTGATGGCGTGGCGGAGGAATGTGGCATTGACCACGATCCCGGCGTTGGCGAGCGCGAAGAGCGGCACGATGACGTAGCTCGTCCACGGGTGGAACTGGCGCTGGAGCCGCTCGTTCGGGGAGATCGCGGACTCGAGCCCGAATCGTGCCGTGCGGGCCAGGTCAGGGGTCGGCTGCTCCCGAAAACGGCGGAACAGGTCGCTGGCCCGCTCGAGATCGCCACGGGCAACTGGGGCCGCCGGGGTGAGGAGACCCATGGCCAGGCCGATCACGATGGGATCGATCCCCGACTCGGAGAGAGCCAGCCATGCGGCTGCGCCCAGGGCCGCGTACAGAAGGCCACGATGGATACCCACAATGACGGCCAGCACGATCACCCCGAACAACGCGAAACCGGCCAGTAACGGGACCGTGCTCACTCCGGTCGAATAGACCGTGGCGATCACGAGAAGAGCCACGAGGTCATCGACGATCGATACCGTCAGCATGAATATCCGGAGCCGGTCGGGAATGCCCTTTCCGACCAGGGCCAACATGCCGAGGGCGAATGCGGTGTCGGTGGACATCGTGATACCCCACCCCTTCGCTGATCCGTGGCTCGCGTTGAAGGCCAGGAAGACACCGACGGGAACGAAGACCCCGCCCAACCCGGCCACCAATGGAAGGGCCACCCGGCGGCGCTCGCGCAGCTCGCCCATGTCGAACTCTCGGCGCACTTCGAGGCCGGCAACAAAGAAGAAGAGGGTCATCAGTCCACTGTTGACCCAGAAGCGGAGATCATGGGACGGCCCGACACCAGCGATCTGAATCGACAACGTCGCCCGCCACACGCGAGCGTACGAGGCCGAATCAATGTTGACCCAGATCAGGGCGGCAATGGCACCCGAGAGCACGACGGCGGCACTACCAGTCTCCGTGCGGAGGAACTGGCGCAGGGGCGTCTCCACCTGGCGCGCCCAAGCGGTCCGGTTCGCGTCGCCGGAGTTTCCAGTGTCCGCGCACATATCCGGGCCTCCTGCGCCAGAGATGATAGCGACCGCCATCCTCCTGGCGCCGTTTCTCGAAGGGACGAACCCGCGACCCTGACCGTCAGATGCAGGCGGCGCGCATGCTGGGCCTCACGGCACAGCATGACGGCAATCGTTTTCGATGCACTCCCGGGTAGTCGCCTTCAGTCCTCACGAGCCGGCTCTCCGTGCTCTGCATTGGGAAGACCCCGCCGCCAGTACGCCTTGGCAGAAATCTGATCCTCTCCGAGACCCCGTGCAACCAGAGCACCACGAGCGCGACGTACGACTCCAGCCTCGGCAGCCACGTAGGCGTGTCCCGAACCGGGGGGGATTTCCACCTCCTCGAGCGCCTCGAGGATGGGCGACGGATCCCCGGGCTCCGAACGACCGAGTCGGTGAACCCAACGGACGTCGACCCCTGGGGCATGGTCCGATCGGAATTCTTGCTCGTCGGCGGGAGTGTCGATCTCCAGGAGGGCTACCGCGACCGACAGGGGCGGCAGCGCTTCGATCATCGCCAGCGCTCCAGGCAACCCCGTCTCGTCACCCACGAAGAGGTGCCAGTCAGCATCCTCTCGTAAGGTGATCTTGCCCCGGGGGCCAATGGCTTCGATCCGGTCTCCGATCCGAGCGGAACGAACCCAATCGGTACCCGGTCCTGCGCCATGCAGCGAGACGTCGATGGTGACGGCGGAACGAATCGGATCGAAAGCGCGGATCGTATAGCGACGATTCACGACTCTGTCGCCGTCCAGCGGTATCCGGAACATCAGGTCCTGTCCTGCCGTGTAGCGAAGTCCATCGAGGTAGGGAGCGCTCAGGAGCACCCGGTGGAGCGCAGGGGTAAGGGGTCCCGCTTCAATGACCACGAGATGCCAAAGGGTGGCGTCGGCCAGAGGCCCTCCCGGGACGCCCACCAGGTCCAGCAGCCGGTCAGTCGTCATGTCGAAGAGGTCTACCAGGAGATGACCCCACGTGCCGACAGCGCAGTCCCGAGGGATCCCCCGCCCTCCGAGCCTCGTTCCTCAGGGCCCGCTCCTCTGCCCGCTGGCTCAATAGGATTGCTTCGGACGCAGAGAACGGAACGGGGCACGGATGGATCACGACAAAGCCAAAGAACTACTGCGGGCGGAACGCCTTCGTACCGAGCGCCTACTCTCAGAACTGAGCGATTCAGGTGGCGCTGACCGAGTCGCGGCAAATCAGTCCGGAGACATGTACGACTCAGCTGAGCCCCTCACCGGGCAGGAAGCCGATGATTCTGTCCGAGCAGAACTGCTGGACCGCCTGGCGGCCATCGACCGTGCCGAAAGCCGTCTCGAATCGGGCACGTATGGCTTTTCCGTCCGTAGCGGCCAACCGATTCCTGACGATCGTCTGGAAGCGGACCCCACCGCGGACTTGACCATCGAAGAGGCGCACCAGGTCAACTGAATCGGTTCCGCTACGGCGGTCTGGCACAAGGTTCCCCGGCCTGCAAAGCTTTGCATCACGTGCTGAACGAGGATCGCCTTCTCCCCGCTGAGCCCGGCGTCAGGCAGATCGCCCGGTTGCTGTACGAGCGCGCCGCATCGCTGCCCATCGTGAGCCCACACGGGCACTGCGACCCGACGGCGCTGGCCGACAATGATGCATTCAGCGACCCGGCCGCCGAGCTCGTCACCCGGGACCACTACCTCCTGCGGCTGCTCTACAGCCAGGGTGTTCCCCTCGAGGCGCTCGGAGCACGACCGGCCCACGGTGCGTCGGTCCCGGTGCACGGCCGAGAGGTGTGGCGAGAGCTGGCCCGTCACTACCACCTCTTCCGGGGCACGCCGTCGAAGCTCTGGTTGGACCACACGCTGGCGGAGGTGTTGCACATCGCGGTACCGCTTCGGGCCGAGACAGCGGATGAGGTGTACGACGAGATGTCGGCCCGTCTCGCCCAAGAGGAATTCCGGCCGCGCTCCCTCTACGAGCGTTTCGGCATTGAGTTCCTGGCAACGACGGACGGTGCCCTCGATCTCCTGGAGCAACACACCCGCATCGGCCGATCCGGCTGGAACGGGCGCGTCGTCCCCACCTTCCGCCCCGATGACGTGATCGACCCCGACCGGGCCGGCTTCCGGTCACACGTCTCCGGGCTAGGGGAGCTCACCGGTGCGGACACCTCGACGTGGCAGGGCTACCTCGACGCCCTCCGGGCCCGACGAGCCTGCTTCGTGGCGGCCGGTGCCACCGCGTCCGACCACGGACACCCCTCGCCGGCCACCGCGGACCTGTCCCTGCATGAAGCGGAACGGCTGTTCGCGAGGATCCTCGCCGGAGAGGCAGAACCGGGCGACTCGGAGTGCTTCCGCGCACAGATGCTCGTCGAGATGGCCGCCATGAGCATGGATGACGGGCTGGTGCTTCAGCTTCACACCGGGGCGTGGCGTGACCACAATCCCACCGTGGCCGCCCGCTTCGGTCCCGACATGGGTGCCGACATGCCGCGGGCAGTGGACTACGTGGGTGCGCTCAAGCCCTTGCTCGACCGCTTCGGCAACGAGGCGAAACTCACCGTCGTCGTCTACACGCTGGACGAGACCACCTACAGCCGCGAGCTCGCTCCACTCGCCGGGCACTATCCGGCGCTCCGGCTCGGGCCCCCGTGGTGGTTCTACGACAGCCCCGAGGGCATGCGGAGGTTCTACAGCCTGGTGACCGAAACGGCCGGCTTTGCCAACACCGTCGGGTTCAACGACGACGCTCGGTCTCTGCTGACCATCCCCGCCCGCCATGACGTCGCCCGGCGCGTGAATGCCGGCTACCTTGCCGCGTTGGTGGCCGAGCACCGGTTGGAAGAGGAAGAGGCGGTCGAGATCGCCGAGAGCCTCGCCTACCACCTCGCTCGGCAAGCCTTCCGGGTGTCTCCGTGAACAGCTCGTTCTCGTCGCTCTGATGGGGTCGGGGGAGTCGACCATCGGTCAATCGGCGCCGAGCGGACCGGACGGAGCGGGCGGAGCGGCGGCAGCGGACATCGTGGTCAACATGGTCGCCGGCTGCACGGCGGTCGCCTGGCCCAGAGAGGAGGGTCGATGCTCCGACCTCAAGACACCACCACGCGAGAGACGAAGAGGCTCGACGGCATGTGGGGCTTCACCGCGGACATGGACGCCGTCGGCCGGGACCAGTGCTGGTGGCGGGCAGATCTGCCCGGCGCGACGCGAATGCCGGTCCCGAGCAGCTTCAACGACGTCCTCGTCGATCCTCGTGTGCACGACCATGTCGGCGATGTCTGGTACCAACGACGGGTGTTCGTTCCACGCGGCTGGGCAGGTCAGCGGGTGGTGCTGCGCTTCGACGCCGCCACTCATCGGGCCACCGCCTGGGTCGGAGATACCGAGGTGGCCGAGCACGAAGGCGGCTACACGCCGTTCGAAGCGGACATCACCGGTCTCGTGCCGGCCGGCCAGGAGTTCCGCCTCACGGTCGTCGTGAACAACGAGCTCACATGGCAGTCCATCCCACCGGGGACGGTGGAGGTGATGCCCGACGGTGCCCGACGGCAGCGCCAATACCACGACTTCTTCAACTATGCCGGCTTGCACAGGAGCGTCTGGCTGTACTCGTCACCGGGCTCTTACGTTGACGACGTCACCGTGGTGACCGACGTGGAGAGCGGCACGGGCGTGGTCCGGTACACGACGGCCGTCGCACAGCAGGGCGCCGGAACGGTGCAGGTGGAGCTCAGGGACGCCGAGGGGAAAACCGTGACGACCTCGTCGGGCAACGAGGGCGAGCTTCGAGTGCCGGATCCGGAGCTATGGCAGCCGGGGCGAGGATATCTCTACGAGCTGCAGATCGAAGTGCTCGACGACGACACCGTCGTGGACCGGTACGCGGTGCCCGTCGGCATCCGTTCCGTGCGGGTCGACGGCACGCGGTTCCTCATCAACGGCGAACCCTTCTACTTCCGCGGCTTCGGCAAGCACGAGGATCTCAACGTGCACGGCCGTGGTCACGATGACGTGGCGATGGTGCACGACTTCTCGCTGCTGTCGTGGATCGGTGCGAACTCCTTCCGGACCTCGCACTATCCCTACGCGGAGGAGGTGCTCGACCAGGCCGATCGGCAGGGCATCGTCGTGATCGACGAGACCGCCGCCGTGGGGCTCAACCTGGGCGTCGGTGGTGGCCTGTTCCTCGGTGGCCCGAGGACGACGTTCTCCGAGGGCACGATCGGCGCGGCGACGCAAGAGGTCCACCGCCTGGCCATAGAGGAGCTGATCGCCCGGGACAAGAACCACCCCTGCGTCGTACTCTGGAGCCTCGCCAACGAGCCCGAATCCCACACCGACGCTGCCCGCGACTACTTCGAGCCGTTGTTCGCCACGGCGAGGCAGGCCGACCCCAGCCGCCCGGTCGGCTTCGTGAACATGATGTTCGCCCTCCCGGACACCTGCACGGTCACCGAGCTGGCGGACGTCGTCATGGTCAACCGGTACTACGGATGGTACGTCGAGCCCGGTGACCTCGACGCCGCCGAGCGCGGCCTGGAAGCCGAGCTGTCGGCCTGGTCCAGCCGCCACGGCAAGCCCATCATCGTGACGGAGTACGGCGCCGACACCATCGCCGGTCTCCACACGACGGACGGCACCCTGTGGAGCGAGGAGTACCAGACGGCACTGCTCGAGACCTATCACCGGGTATTCGACCGGGTTGATGCCGTCGTGGGCGAGCACGTCTGGAACTTCGCGGACTTCGCGACAGGGCCATCCTTCATGCGGGTCGACGGCAACAAGAAGGGCGTCTTCACCCGGGACCGCCGGCCCAAGATGGCCGCCCACGAGTTGCGGCGGCGTTGGACCGGCGTCAGCTCACCGGACCGGTCGAGTGCCTGACGACGAACGCCCCAAACAGCTCCCTCCTCGAGGGCTCCTCGCTCAGCATGGCGACCGCAGCTCTACCCGCTTCGCCTGTCGGCATGCCGATGGTGGTGAGAGGAGGTGCCACCATGGCCGCCATCGGCACGTCGTCGAAGCCGACCACGCTGACGTCGCCGGGGATGGAGATCCCGCGGGCGGTCAGGCCGGCGATGACACCGAGCGCCATCTGGTCGTTGAAGGCCATGACGGCCGACACGTTGCTGTCGACGACTCGCTGTGCGACGTCGACGGCTGCTTCGAAGGTCGGCTCGGCCACGGCGAGCTCCACGACTTTCATGCCGGTGGCGCGGCTGGTGCGCCGGACGGCGACCCGGCGTTCGCTGGTGGCCCACGATCCCCGCGGGCCACCGAGGTAGGCCAGGCGGCGGTGGCCGAGCGACGCCAGATGATGCAGCGCGTCGGCGACAGCCGGAGCCGTCCGGAACAAAACGGAGGCATGCCCCCGGACGGGGCGGTTGACGAAGACCGCCGGCTTGCCCTCCATGGACTCGAGCGCCCGGTGAAGCCGACGGGGCGAGAGCACGACGAACCCCTCCACGTCGCGGACCATCGTCTGGGCCGCTCTCACCTCTTCGTCGGGGTGCTCTGCGGTGTCGACGAGGAGCACCTGCAGATCGGCCTCCCTGGCGGCGCGCTCCACCGATCGGACCAGGGACGCGAAGTGCGGGTTGGTGATGTCCGGGACGATCACCGCGATGTTGCCGGTTCGCCCGGTGATGAGGCCCCGTGCGGCGCGGTTCGGCACGAAGCCGAGCTCGCGCACCGCCTTCTCGACCCGGCGCCGGGTGGCTGGCGCCACCTTGTCAGGGACGTTGAGCGTTCGGGACACCGTCGCTGCATGGACTCCGGCACGCGCCGCGACATCGAGGATGGTCACTCGTTGCCTCGCGTGCACGGCGCCCGACCCTACACGCGGCCATGCGCAGACCGGAGCTGTCGGTGAACGCCTCGCGGCCACAACGATTGACGGCGGGCACCGTCGCGCTTGCCCGCGCGGAACGACCCACCTATGACCGCACCTCGCCGCCGGTCATCGCCCATCTCGGATTCGGCTCCTTCGCCAAGGCCCATCTCGGCCTGTACGCCGACGATCTCCTGCGACGTGGCCAGCCGGGCATGATCCGAGGCGTCTCCATCACGAGCCGCGGCGCGGAGGACCGGTTGACACCACAGGACGGGTTGTACACCGTCGCCGAAAGGGAGCCCGGCACGCGGGTGTCACTCCGGGTCCTGGGAGCACTGGCGTCAATGGAGACGGGCGCGGCCGCCGCGCTCGATGCCATGGCAGCCCCCACGACGAACCTCGTCACGCTCACCATCACGGAGAAGGGCTACGAGGTCACCGCCGAAGAGCTGGAACATGCGGACGCCCCCATGTCGGCTCCGGCGCTCATCGCGTTGGCGCTCGCCCGCCGCCGCCGGGCCGGGCTGGCACCGCCGGTCTTCGCCTCCCTCGACAACCTGCTGGACAACGGGCGCGTCCTGCAGACACGGGTCGTCGAGGCCGCCAACCGATTCGATCCCTCCCTGGCGGAGTGGATCACGTGCGAGGTCGCATTCCCGAGCTCGGTCGTGGACCGCATGGTGCCCGCTCCGACCGAGCGGGACTTGGAGGACATCGGCTCCCGGCTCGGCCTGGTCGACCGGGCCGCCGTCAGCACCGAGCACCACCGATCCTGGATCGTCGAGGCCGTCGAGGCCCTCGAGCCGCTGGCCGGGGTCGGCGTCGAGCTGGTCGACGACGTCACACCGTTCGAGCGGCGGAAGCTGTGGTTGCTCAACGGTCCTCACTCGGCCGTCGCCTACGGCGGCCTGCTGGCGGGCTGCGACACCGTCGCCCATGCCGTGGGGCATGCCGCCGTCGCGCCGTTCGTCCGACGCCTGGTCGAGCAGACGCTCGAAGTCGCTGCACTCCCCGCCGCCCTCGGACCGGCGCAATTCGCCGACGATGCGCTCCGCCGTTTCGCCAACCCCACCCTGGGTCACACCTGCGCGCAGGTGGGTGCGGACGGTTCGAGCAAGCTGCCGCAGCGCCTCGTGCCCGTGGCCGCTGCCCGCCGGGCTCGTGGGCTCGACACCGACATGTTCGCGGTCGTCGCGGCGATCTGGATCGCCGGCACCGCCGGGCTCCGTGTCCGCGGTGCCGAGCTCCCCGCCCTGGAGGACCCCGTGGCCGCGGACCTGCGCAGCGCCGTCTCCCGGGGCGACGGCCTGCATCGTCTCAGCAGCCTGGCCCTGGCGGGCCGCGCCGATGCCTCGTTCGTCGCCGATGTGGCCCGGGCGCTGGATCGCCTCGGCGACTCCGGCCTCGCGCTGCTGGAGGCACCGTGGTGACCGCGACACTGGGAGGCCCGGGCCAGCTCCTGGCCGACGAGGACGTACGCGCCTTCGTGCGCGCGCAGGTCAGCGCGCTCGACCTCTCCGGCCGGTCCCTCTGCCTGGTCGTCCCCGACGCCACGCGCCGCTGCCCACTGCCGCTCCTGTTGCAGGCCATTGAGGAGGGGGCCGGTGGCCGCTTCAGCGCGTGCACCGCCGTGGTGGCCCTCGGGACACACGCCCCGATGACCGACGATGCGCGGCGCGCCCTCGTCGGTCCGGTGTCCTTCCCGACGGTCAACCACGCGTGGTGGGATGACGAGACATTCGTCGACGTGGGGACGCTCAGTGCCGAAACGGTGTCCCGGCTTTCCGTCGGACGCCTCGAAGAGGAGATCGACGTGCGGATCAACCGTCTGGCGGTCGAAAGCGATGTCACGTTGATCGTCGGGCCCGTGCTCCCGCACGAGGTGGTCGGCTTCTCCGGTGGCAACAAGTACCTCTTCCCAGGCCTGTCGGGCCAGGAGCTGATCGATGTCACCCACTGGCTGGGCGCGCTGATCACGAGCAGCGAGATCATCGGCCGGCCGGGGATCACACCGGTGCGCGCGCTGATCGACGCTGCCGCGGAGCTGGTCCTCGGTGAGCGGCACGCGCTCTGCGTCGTGGTTGACCACGCGACAGGCAGCCCGCAGTCGCTGGCCTTCGGTGAGCCGACGGCCTCGTGGGCGGCCGCGGCCGACGTGGCGGCGCAGACGCACGTCGAGTACGTGGATGCTCCGGTCGGGCGGGTGCTCTCCCTGGTGCCGCGTCGGTATCCCGACCTGTGGACCGGGGCCAAGGGCTTCTACAAGGTGGAGCCGGTCGTCGCCGATGGTGGCGAAGTGGTCCTGTACGCGCCGCACATTCGCGAGATCGCTGCCATGCACCCCGCGCTGGCCGACATCGGGTACCACTGCAGGGACTACATCCTCGCCCACTGGGATCGATACCGTCGCTACCCGCGGGGCGAGTTGGCCCACTCCACGCATCTGTTCGGCGCCGGAACCTACGACCCCGTGCACGGCGAACGTCAGCGCGTGCAGGTCACGCTGGCCACCGCCATCCCCGAGGAAGTGGTGAGGCGGGCGAACCTGAACTACCGGTCGCCCGCCGAGGTCGATGCCGAGGCGTGGGCGTCCGATCCGGACACGCTGGTCGTCCCCGAGGCCGGCGAGGTGCTGTACCGACTCCGCTCACACCCCTAGGACGGGGCCCGGAGGGTCACTCCCCCGGATACACGACTCCAACCTGGGCGCGGATGGCGTCGAGTGTGGCGGCCAAGGCGAGCGTCTCGTCCAACGGCATGACCGAGCTCTCGGTCGACCCTTCGGACAGGCAGCGGTGGACCTCCTCGATCTCGAACCGGAGGCCGTTACCCTCGTACGAGCCGTCGATCCGCTCGGGTCCGGCGCGGGTCGTCACGGTCAAGAAGTTCGGGCAGTGCATCAGCGCGGGAAGGTCGATCCACCCATCCGTGCCCGAGATCCGGGCCGTGCACGACATGCCCACGCGGATGGCTGCCTTGACCACGCCCAGCTTCGCCCCCGGATGGTGCAGCACTGCGGCGACGACCTCGTCGACCCCCGTTCCCCCGACGACCCCGTCGGCGACCACGTGCTCGGGCGTGCCCAGCACGAGCGAGCACAGCTGGATCGGATAGATGCCCAGATCGAGCAGCGCCCCCCCACCGAGGGCGACGTCGAAGAGCCGATGGTCCGGTTCCATCGGCCGCCGGAACCCGAAATCCCCCTCGACCAGCAGCGGCTCACCGATACGACCGTGCCCGATCATTTCGACCAACGACCGGTACGCCGGGAGGAACCGGCTCCAGATCGCCTCCATCAGGAACAAACCACGGCTCCGGGCCTCTTCGATCATCGCGGCCGACTGAGCCTCGTTGAGCGCGAAGGGCTTCTCGCACAGGACGTGCTTGCCGGCTCGGAGGAGGCTCAGGGTGTCGAGCTCGTGGCGCGACTGAGGCGTGGCCACGTACACGACGTCCACATCCGGATCGGCCGCGAGCGATTCGTAGTCTCCGTACCTGGTCGGGATGGCGAACCTGTCACCGAAGGCCTCGGCACGTTCGGCCGAACGCGAAGCCACGGCCACGATCGTCCCGCCGTCGACCATCTGCATGGCGTCGGCGAACCCCGTCGCGATCGCCCCCGGGCCGACCACTCCCCAGCGGATCACGCCGGCATCCGCCCGCACGCCGCGACCTCCCGACACTGACCATGGCGCCCGCTGCAGCTGGACAGGTGCATCACGACCACGCCCGCATTCGACCTCGCTCTCCCCCATCACCCCGCTTCTGATAACGCTATCATCGGTTCTCGCCCTGGACACCACTCGGTCCGGCCGACGTCGGGGCGTGCACCGCCGGCGGTGTTGCAGCGACAGGAGGACCATGACCGACCCCTTCACCCCCCGACCCGAACACCACTTCACCTTCGGCCTGTGGACCGTCGGAAACCCAGGGCGGGACCCGTTCGGGGACGCGGTGCGCCCTCCCCTGGACCCCGTCGACGCCGTGCACCGGTTGGCCGACGTGGGCGCCTATGGCGTCTCCTTCCACGACAACGACCTCGTGCCCGCCGGCACGGCGGCAACGGATCGGCAGGACATCGTCAAGCGGTTCCGCCGGGCCCTCGATGCCACGGGGATGCACGTCCCGATGGTGACCACCAACCTGTTCTGGCGCCCCGTCTTCAAGGAAGGTGCCTTCACCGCCAACGACCCCAGGGTACGACGGTTCGCCGTGAAGAAGGCGTGCGAGGCGACCGAGCTGGGCGCCGAGCTGGGGGCTCAGGTGTTCGTGCTCTGGGGAGGCCGGGAGGGGATGGAGGCCGAGGCGGCGAAGGACGTACGGGTGGCACTCGACCGGTACAAAGAGGCGATCGACCTCGTGTGCGAGCACATCTCGGACCGCGGGCTGCACCTTCGTATCGCCCTCGAGCCGAAGCCGAACGAGCCGCGGGGGGACATCCTGCTCCCCACCGTCGGGCACGCCCTCGCCTTCATCGGATCCCTCGAACACCCCGACATGGTCGGGCTCAACCCCGAGTTCGCCCACGAGACCATGAGCGGGCTCTCCTTCTCCCAGGCTGTTGCGCAGACACTGTGGCACGGCAAGCTGTTCCACATCGACCTCAACGCACAGCGGATCGGGAAATTCGACCAGGACTTCCGCTTCGGCTCGGAGGGCATCCGCGACGCCTTCTACGTGGTCAAGCTCCTCGAGGACGCGCGGTGGGACGGCATGCGCCACTTCGACGCCCATCCCTACCGGACCGAGGACAGCGACGGCGTCTGGGATTTCGCCCGCGGCTGCATTCGGACCTACCTGATCCTGGCCGACAAGGCCCGCCGATTCCACGAGGACTCCGAGATCCAGGACGCCCTGCGCGTCACCAAGGCGGCGGAGCTGGCCGAGTCCACCGCCGGTGAGGGTGGGCTCGAAGGGATCCTGTCGTCGGACTACGACGAGGATGCGCTGGCCGCGCAGGGCTACGGCAACGAGCGCTTGGACCAGCTCGTGACGGAGTTGCTCCTCGGAGTGCGCTAGTGCCCCTGGTGGTCGGGGTGGACTCGTCCACTTCGGCGTGCAAGGTGCAGGTGCGCGACGCCGAGTCCGGCAGCGTGGTGTCGTCGGGACGAGCAGCGCACCCTCCGACGACGCCACCCCGCAGCGAGCAGCATCCTCGCGACTGGGAGGCGGCATTCCACGCTGCCTGTGCGGAGGCGCGGCTGCCCACGACCTTTCGCCCCGACGCCATCGCCGTCGCCGCCCAGCAGCACGGTCTCGTCGTCCTCGGCGACGACGGCCAGGTCCTACGCCCCGCCAAGCTCTGGAACGACACCGAGTCGGCACCGGACACCGAGGAGCTCCTGGCCGGGCTCGACGGAGGACCCGCGGCGTGGGCCGCGGCCTGCGGGAGCGTGCCCGTCCCTGCCTTCACCATCACGAAATTGCATTGGCTGCACCGTTGCGAGCCCGAGGTGCTACGTCGAGCGTCGTCCGTCATGCTGCCGCACGACTGGCTGACGTTCCGGCTCACCGGGCGACGCGTCACCGACCGAGGCGACGCGTCGGGCACCGGCTATTGGTCCCCCGCCGAGTCCTGCTACCGGCTCGACCTGCTGGAACTGGTCGACGCCGAGGTCGACTGGAAGGCGACTCTCCCCGAGGTGCTGGCCCCCACGACGCCCGCCGGGGACTGGCCCGTCACCGGAGCACGGGTCGGTCCGGGAACCGGGGACAACATGGCGGCCGCCCTCGGCCTGGGGCTCCGACCCGGAGACCTGGCGCTGAGCCTGGGCACGAGCGGCACCGCGTTCACCGTCAGCGACCAGCCCAGCGCCGACCCGAGCGGCACCGTCGCCGGCTTCGCCGACGCGACCGGTCGCTACCTGCCTCTGGTGTGCACCATGAACGCGACCAAGGTGACCGACGCCGTGGCGCGGCTGCTCGGCGTGGACCATGGGCGTTTGGACCATCTGGCGCTGGAGGCGCCCGCCGGAGCGTCCGGCCTGGTGCTCGTGCCGCACTTCGACGGCGAGCGCACGCCGAACCGCCCTGGTGCCACCGGCATGCTCACCGGTCTGCGCTCTGACGTGACCCCGGCGCAGCTCGCCCGTGCCGCGGTCGAAGGGGTGGTGTGCAACCTCCTGGCGGGCGCCGAAGCGCTCGGCTGGGAGGCTGTCGATGGACGGGTGTTCCTCATCGGTGGTGCGGCCCGGAGTGCCGCCTACCGGCGCGTCGTCGCCGACCTCACGGGGCGCACGATCGTGGTGCCGTCCGACCAGGAGCTGGTCGCCGCGGGCGCGGCGGTCCAGGCGGCCGTGGTGCACCTCGGATGCGACTTCGGACCGCTCAGCGACGCGTGGGGGCTGGGCCGGGGCGACGTCGTCGAACCCGACCGCTCGGTCGATCGCGCCGCCATCCGGGCCGCGTACGCCGATGCCGTGGGTGCCGGGGCCCCATGACCTACCGGGCCCCGTCATCGTGACCATCGGCACGGGGCCCGACGCGCACGGGCCCGACGCGCTGGCCCTCGGCTCTGAGGAGGCCTGAGGTGGCACCGCCTCCCCGTCCCGTGATGGCCGACGTCGCCTCGCGCGCCGGGGTGTCCGTCATGACGGTGTCGCGCGTGCTCAGCGGGTTCCCCGGGGTCTCCGGTGCGACCCGCCGCCGGGTCGAGGGTGCCGTCGTCGCCCTCGGCTACCACCCCAACACCGCCGCCCGGGTCCTCGCCGGCGGGCGATCGAGGACGCTGGGGGTCGTCGCCGTCGAGACCGAGCAATTCGGGCCGTCCCACACGCTCTTCGGCATCGAAGCGGCGGCGCGGGCGACGAACCACCTCCTCAGCTTCGTCACCCTCAGCCCCAACGCGAGGGACATGGCGTCAACCCTCCAACACCTCCGGGACTCCCATGTCGAAGGGGTCATCGTCGTCGCCCCCGTCCGGCCGGTCGTCAACGCGGTGAACAGGGTCGAGGAACCCTTGCCCCTGGTCGTGGTGGGTGGCGACCCGAGCATCAGCGCCGCGACGGTCACGATCGACCAAGCCGAGGGGGCCCGCATGGCCACCCGGCACCTGCTCGACCTGGGGCACCCGACGGTCCACCACGTGCGGGGACCGAGGAACTGGATCGACGCCACCTCCAGGCGGCGGGGGTGGAGCGAGGCTCTCCGTGCGCAGTCCGCGCCGCGGGCGAGCTCGCTCGTGGGTGACTGGAGCGCGAGCGGAGGCTACGCCGCCGGTGCACGCCTCGCCCGCGACCCGGACGTGACCGCTGTCTTCGCGGCCAACGACCAAACAGCTCTGGGCGTCATCCGCGCGCTCAGCGAGGCGGGTCGTAAGGTGCCCGAGGACGTGAGCGTGGTCGGCTTCGACGACACACCCGAATCGGGCTACTTCCTGCCGGCGCTCACGACCATCCGGCAGGACTTCGGGGAGGTGGGTCGCCGCTGCGTGGAGC
Organism: uncultured Acidimicrobiaceae bacterium; assembly: GCA_963824195.1. GTDB lineage: Bacteria > Actinomycetota > Acidimicrobiia > Acidimicrobiales > RAAP-2 > Bog-473. The sequence continues at coordinate 113,237 of CAWGOJ010000018.1, forward strand.
TCCTGCTCTCGCTCATGGATGGCACCGTCGGCGAACGCCACGTCGTCGTTCCGGCCGAACTGGTCGTGCGCGAGAGCTCCGCACCACCGGGCAGGCGCTACGGCAGGCCGGCGGGTGCCGCGCCGATCCGCCTGAGGCTGCGCTGTCGCCAAGAACCGAGCATCGCTCCGGGCTCTCAGCGGATCACTGCATCGACGTGGTCCAACGCGCCTCGCTCGCAGACGACGACGACCGTGCCGCCGCAGCCCCCACCGCTCGAGCGCGCTCCGTAGACACCCGGCGTGCCCAGTGCCGCCTCGACGGCCGCCGTGGCCGCCGGGTGACCCAGGCCCATGGCGTCGTAGCAGGCCTGACTGGCATGGAGCAACGGTCCGAGCCGCCCGGGCTCTCCCCTCCCGAGAGCGGCGAGCGCCTCCCCGCTGCGGGCATGCTCCTCGACGCCGAACGCGGCGGCGGCGCGCACCGGATACACCTCCTCGGGCCGGACGGTGGTGACCGGATCGCCGGTGTGGCCCCACCGCCGTACGAATTCGGCTCCTCCCACCAGCTCGGGGAGACGGGCGACCTCCGAGGGGGGCAGCTCGCTGACCCAGGTCCACGTCCGCCCTTCGGACTCCTCCACCATCCGCTTCCCCATGAAGGCCGCCGCCCGTGCCCGCCCGTACGGGGTACCGCTCACGTCGTGCGCGGCGCCGGTCGGCCACCCGACGATCTCGAGATCCGGCGGCAGGGTCACCGCGGGCCACGCCGACGCCGGCCGGCACAGGATCGGCAACAGGGCACCGGCGGACCCGACGGCGACCGCCACCTGGTCCATCACGCCGCACGGCGCGCCCACGACGTAGTTCTCCGCCTCCTGGCACAGCGCGGCCAGGCGGAGCGGGTCGATGACGCCCGCCCCCAACGCACGCGCGGTGGCCACCTCGAGCGCCGCACTCGACGCCACGCCCACGGATTCGGGGAGGTCCGAGGAGATGCGAAGGCGTGCCTGCGGTGGCGTGATCACCCCGTGCCGCACCAACACGACGGCGACGCCCAGGACATAGTGCGTCCAGCGAGGCAGGCCTTCGAGCGCTCGCCGGACGTCGCCGTAGTCGCGTACCGCCGCCAGCCGGGCCGTCTCCGCGACCGAGAGAACGGCCGGGCCGACGACGAGCGCCTCGTCGGGCTCGGCGACGACCTCGATCGACTGGCGCGTCGGCATCTGGAGCACCAGCGCCCCCGAGTAGTCCGCCACGCCACCCAGGAGGTCGAGCCGGCCCGGTGCGCTACCTGTCGTGCAATCCATCGACCAGCTCCGCCAGCACCGGACCGATCCGCGAGGCCAGCGCCTCGTTGGCGTACCCGACCCACGCGACCGGCGAGGTGTTGTCCAGCGGTGCCTCCAGCGTTCGTCCCCAGGGGTCGCTCACCACGCCACCGACCTCGGTCAGCAGCATGGAGGTGCAGACGTCGTAGGGATGGCAGGCCAAGCCACCGGCGTCGTCCATGACCAGCGGGCGCAGGTCGGCGACGAAGCGGTCGCGGCCCGTGATGAGCTCATGGAGCTGGCCCCCGGTGGAGAGGTACTGGTCGTCGAACACGTGGCGACAACCCAGTCGGCTGAAGAGCTCCGCTTCGAGCGAAGCGAGAGCCGGCTTCCCGGGAACGAAGAACTTGGCCAACCCGCTGAAGCTGTGCTCGAGGTCCGTGGCCGACGACGGGCGCACCGCGAGACGTTCCCATTCGCCACTGCGGAGATGGTGGCGCTGGGCCACCAGGCCAGCACCGCGGACGCCGCTCAGCTGGTCGGACGCACCCTGCTTCACCGTCGGCAACTCGGTCATGGCAGCGGCCACGATGTCGGTGAGCGAGCCACCGACCGGTGCCGCCGCCGCCAGGCACCAGGCGGGACGTTTGTCGTACATCAGACCGCGTGTCCCGTCGATGGTGTCGACGATCACGGTCCACGCCGGGGTGGCGCCGACGACGACCGGCTCGTCCAGCCCCTCGGACACGACCCGGACCGCGGGCCAGTGCTGCTCGAACCAGCCCAGCAACGCGTCGTCCGCGACACGGTCGATGGCATAGATCGTGTCGGCCACGGTCTCCCCCGTGACCGTCGACATCTCGAGGTGGCGCGATCCGGCCACGAGGGCGCGCACGTGCTCGCCCAGCTGGCACAACAGGCGGCGGGCTTCCTCAGCCGAGGGTCGCACGAAGCTCCGCCGCCTTCTCGTCGGGATCCGACTCGTTGGTCATCGACCCGCCGCCGACCTCGGGACCGGCCAGGTACTTCAGCAACCCCGGCGAACGCAGCGGCGGATGCAACTCGACGTGGAAGGGGAAGTGAGGATGGTCGCCGACCGGGGCCTGATGGACGGCCAGCACGTAGGGCATGCGCAGACCCCACAGGGCGTCGTAGCGCCGCACGACGTCCCGCAGGACGAGGGCGAGGGAGCGGCAGCGGTCGTCGTCCAGATCGACGAGGGACGTCACCGGCTGGCGGGGCAACACGTGCACCTCGTAGGCGTACTGGGCGAACCACGGGACACAGGCAAAGAAGGAGTCGCCCTCGCTGATGACGCGCGGTCCCGCCAGCTCCCGTTCGCTCACGTCCCGAAGCAGGGACCGGCCGGTACGCCGAAAATGCTCGGAGGCGACCTCGGCCTCGCGCTCCATCGTGGCGTAGACCAGCGACCCGGCGTAGACCTGGCAATGCGGGTGGGGGTTGGAGGTGCCGACAACCGCACCCCGGTTCTCGAAGATGAGCACGTGTGCGACGCCCTCCTCGGACTGCAGAGCGTGGGTCCGCTCACGCCAGGTGGTCACGATGGCGCACATCTCGTCGTCGGTGAGGTCGGCCATCGACCGGTTCGCATCGTGGTGGTAGCAGATCACCTCCGCTGTCCCGCTCGCCCGGCGGGTCCGGTAGAGATCGTCGCCGGGGTCGGGCTCCGGTGCCCCGGGGGAGAAGACCGGCAGGTCGTTGGTGAAGACGTACACGCCCCGGTAGTCGGGGTTGGTCGTGGTGATCCGCCTGCCCCCGGGGGCAAGCGCGTTGTCCACCGGCGCCGGCGCTTCCGCTTCGAGGGGAGCGACGACCTCGCCGATCCACGGACGGGCGTCACGATGCGACGTGAAGAGGACCCATTGGCCGCGGAACGGATGCCACCGGAGCTCCCACGTCATCGGCGCGGAGCTCCGGCAGGGTCAGGCCCTGGCATCGACCCCGAAGTGCTGCGGCTCGCACCCCTCCGCCGTCGCCGTGAGGGTGATCGGCCCAGCACCCGTCGGCCGGACGACGGCGAGGGCACGCCCGTCGAACGTGGTGCAGGTGGGACCGGTGAAGCCCTCCTCGCCGGCAGGGTTCGCACTGCCGAGGGCCTGGAGCACGCCGGCGCCCTGCACCTCGACGCGGACCTGCCGGTCGGCGGAGCTGTGCAGCGCGCCCTCGGCGTCGACCAGGGTGAGCCCGACGAACGCCAGGTCACCGGCGTGGGCCGCGATCACCGGGCGATCGACCCTGGCGTCGAGCAGGACCGGTCCCGCGGCCGAGCGGAGGCTCGTACGGCCGCGCTCCTCACCACCGCGCCGGGCAACAGCTTCGAGGAGGCCGGGTTCGAACACCGTCTCGAACTCCGCCCGGAAGCGATGGGCGGGACCCGCGGGTTGGGTGCCCACCGCGCGCCCGTTCACCAACAGCTCCACCTCGTCCGCGTCCGCGTAGACCTCGACGGTGATCGGCTTGCCCTCGAACCCGTCCCAGCTCCAGGTCGACACGGCGTCGCTCCACGACCATGGGGTACCGGCGACGGTCTCGCCGTGGTGCTCGGGGCGCCGCACCGCGAGGTAGGGGTCGGACCGCAAGCCAAAGACGATCTCCCGGTAGTGCGACTGCGGGCGGCGGTGACCGGTGATGTCGATGTCACCGCACCAGGCGGTCAGCCACGGGTAGTCGCCCATGAACGAGGGCGGTCCAGACGATGTCTCCGGTTCGCCGTAGACGGTACGGCCGATGCCGACCTCGCCGAGGTAGTCCCAGCCGGTCCAGGTGAAGTCCCCGATCACATGAGGTTGCCTGAGCACCTCTGTCCATCCCCGGTCGATGGCCGGCGGGTGGGTCTCGCTCCCGACGATCACCCTGTTCGGGTAGAGGTCCCGGTCCAGCTCGTAGCGCGATTCCATGTAGTTGTACCCGGCGACGTCGAGGTATGAGATCGACTCCTCGGAGTTCCTGGCGATCACCGGAGAGACCATCAGCCTGTTCAGCCGATCAGCCAGGTTGGTGAGAGCCGTGTTCACGCCCACCTCGTCGTCCGTCCTCGGATCTGCCGCGGACACCCCCCGCCGGAGCTCGTCGAAGAGCTCGGATCCACCGACGAGCAGCCCGCTGATGGCATGGGTCACGAGCCTGGAACCGTCCAGCGATCGGATCTTCTCCGCCAGCGCACGCCCGAGCCGCGCCCCGTGGGGCCGTCCCGCCTCGGGGATCTCGTTGCCGATGCTGTAGAGGATCACGCTCGGGTGGTTGACATCCTTGCGGACCATCGCCTCGATGTCGGCTTCCCACCAGTCGGGAAACCGCAACGCGTAGTCATCCTCGCTCTTGGGCTCCCCCCACATGTCGAACGCCTCGTCCATCACCAGGACGCCAAGCCGGTCGCACGCCGCCAGCATCGGCTTGCTGAGCGGATTGTGGGCGCTCCGGATCGCGTTGAACCCGGCGGCCTTGAGCAGCTCGACCCGGCGTTCCTCCGCCCGGTCGATCGTGGCGGCACCGAGCGGGCCGTTGTCGTGGTGCACGCACGCGCCCCGAAGCAGGACCGGCTGCCCATTGATGCGCAAGCCGTGGAGTGGATCGACGGACAGGGAGCGGATGCCGAATGTGCTCGATTCCTCGTCGACCACCTGCCCGCCCGACAGCAGCGTCACCCGGCAGGTGTACAGGTGCGGGTCGTCGGGCCCCCACCGGCGGGGCCGGGTCACGTAGAGCCGCCGCCGCGCCGTCACGGCACCGCCGGGAACGGTCGTGACCTCCGCCTCGTCCCTCGCCACCACGGAACCATCGCCGTCGACGACCTCCGTACGGAGTCGCGCGTCCGAGCCCGTGACCGACCGGTTGCGCACCGTGACGCACACCGCGACCGTGGCGACGTCGTCGGCGATGTCAGGGGTCAGTATCTCCAGGCGTCCTGGTGCCAGGTGGAGGGGCCCTGCCTGGAGGAGCCAGACACTCCGATAGATCCCAGCTCCGGTGTACCACCGGCTGTCGTCGCGCGCCCGGACTTCCACCCTCAGGTCGTTGGGCTCCCCGAAGCGGAGCAAGTGGTCGATCTCCACGACGAAGTCCGCATAGCCACTGGGCCGGTGGGCGGCAAGGTCGCCGTTGACGTAGACGAACGCATCGCGGTAGATCCCCTCGAACTCCACGAACACGGACGCACCTGAGCCATGGGCCGGGACCTCGAGCGTCCTGCGATACTCCCAGATCCCACTGGGGAAATAGGCGGTTGCGGCGTTTCCCGACGGTGATCGATCCGCACCGATCAGCGCGTCGTGCGGCAGCGTCACCGGGACCGGCTCGGAGAGCATCCCCAGACCCACCCGCTCTGCGAACGGGTTCCGCTTCGGGCGTACCGTCCAACCGTCGTTGAGGAGGCTCCGGTGCATGGCCACGGATCTTATGCCAACGGCGATGTTACCGCTACCATAGAGTCGGCACCGTGATGTCGCGGCGGCCGTGATCTGCCATTCGGGCCCGGCGGTGGGTGCGACGAAGAGAACTATCCGAGGCGCAGCCTCGAGCGCGCCGGGATCGTGGACGTGCGATCCGACATGCAACTCGACGTCGGAGGGCGCGGGAGGTACCCGCCGCATCTTCGCGGGGTCCCACACGGCCAGCGGGCTCAGCGCAACGGTCAACGGCACCGACGCCGCGGCGCCGGCCGGAACGAAGACCGGCGCGAACCCCACCAGCATCGACTCATCGGCGTACGGGCCGGTGCCCGTGCGCCCGTAGACCTGCACGACGTGGCCACCGTCTCTCCCACCGGTGTTGGTCACCGCTACGGTCAGCAAGACCCGGCCGTCCTCCTCTGCCCCGACGACTGCGTCGGCGATGTCGAAGGTCGTATAGGAGAGCCCGAACCCGTGCGGGAAGGCGGCCGGCACCCCGAGGCGGTCCAGGAGGCGCTGCCCGTGAAACCGGTCGTAGGTGACGGCGCCGGCGTCGCGGCGGAAAACCGGAAGGTGTGCCTCCGACGTCGGGAAGGCGAAGGGAAGGCGCCCCGTGGGATTGTGGTCACCGCTCAGGACGTCCGCCAGGGCGTGCCCACCCTCCATGCCGGCGTACCACATCATCAGGAGCCCCGGCACGTGCGGCCGCCAAGACTCCGTGATGACAGGGCCCGAGGCCACGAGCACGACCACCGTCGAGGGATTGGCGGCGGCGACCGCGCCGATGATGTCCTCGTCCACTCCCCGCAGGGACAGCGAGGCCCTGTCGCCTCCGTCGCTGCCGCCCTCTGGCCCGGATCGGAAAGCCTCGTCGAGGACGCTCCTCAGCTCGTCGGTCATGGGAGGGAACAGCGACAGCAGCTCGGGCGCCGAGATGGAGCTCGGCCCGATGTACTCACCCTCGTCATGCGCGTCGTAGCCCGCCACGACGATGGCAACGTCGGCGGACGCCGCTGCCGCACGGGCCGCCGACACGTCGTCCGACTCCACGTGGACGATGCTCGCCTTGGGGAACCGGGCGCGAATCCCGTCCAAGGGCGACACGAAATGCGGGGGGTGCACGTCCGACGACCCGTGGTCGCCCATGTTGGGCGCCGTCGCCAGACGGCCGATCACGGCGATCTTCCGGACGGTGGCCGGGTCGAGCGGGAGGACCGGGGTGCCCCCGACCTGCTCGTTCTTCAACAGGACCATGGCTCGGGCGGCCACGGTACGGGCGAGCGCCCGCGCGTCGTCGTCAGCCATCACGCCGCTCGACGGGTCCTCGGGGATGCGGTGCGAATAGGAACGGAGTTGGGCCGCGAGAAGCCGTGCTCCCGCCCGCTCCACCATCGGCCACGACGTCGCACCGGCCGCGATCTGGCCGGGCAGGTGCTCGGCCCGCTGCTGGCGGAACGGCTCCTCGAGATCCATCCCGGCGTTGAGGGCCCTGGCGCCGTCGCGCATCCCCCAGATGAAGTCGGTGACGGTGACGCCGTCCCAGCTCCAGGCGTCCCGCAGCACGGTGGTCAGCAGGTAGTGATTCTGACCGCACCATTCGCCGTTGACCGAGTTGTACGCCCCCATGACGGCAGCCACGTCCTCGTCGACGACACGCTTGAAGTGGGGCAGGTAGACATCGTGCAGTGTCGCCTCGTCGACCGTGACGTCCACGGTGAAGCGGGCGTTCTCCATGGAGTTCAGTGCGTAGTGCTTGACGCACGCCATCACCCAGCGCTGGGCCCCTCGGGTGAGGGCCGCCCCGAACTCGCCGAGATGGCAGGGGTCGTCCCCGTAGGTCTCCTGCGCCCTGCCCCACGCCGGGTGCCGGGGGAGGTTCACGCAGACGCCACCGAAGAAGTTCCCGCCCTGGGCCCGGATCTCCCGCCCGATGACGTCGCCGACCTGCTCCTCCAGGTTCACGTCCCAGGTGGCACCCCGCGCCACCGACACGGGGAACGCAGTGCCGGCGCCGGCGACACAGCCACGCGGGCCGTCGACGAATCGGATCCCCGGGATGCCGAGCCGGTCGATCGCCCCCAACACGATGGGCTGCCGGTTGTAGCCCTCCGTGCGGAAACGGGCGAGGCCCTGCCAGAAGTCCTCGTCACCATCGAGCAGCCACAGCCGCTCCTCGTCGGCGAGCTGCTCGTAGAGCTCGAGGGCGACCTCCTCGGCCGGGCGCCCGGACCGAACGGCATCCACTGCCTCTTCGAAGGCCATATCGCCATCTCCTCTCGGATCATCTCTCATCTCTCCGGTCTCCTCGCCCCGGACGGCGCGCGGTCGGGCAGACCCGCTGGCCCTGCAAAGCTTCGGACTGATTCCCCATGGTCAGCCAGAACGTCGTCGAGAAAGGGCCAGAACCATTGAGACCTCACGCAGCAGCGCTCCCGTGCCAGGTGCCAAGGCCGTGACCCGGTTCCCCGATGGCTTCCTCTGGGGGGCCGCGACGGCCGGTCACCAAGTGGAGGGCGGGAATATCAACGCCGACCTCTGGCCGCTCGAATGGGTGGAGAATTCGACGTTCAACGAGCCCTCGGGTGACGCGTGCGACCATTACCACCGCTACCCCGAGGACATCACCATGCTGGCCGAGCTGGGTCTCACCGCCTACCGGTTCTCCCTCGAATGGTCGCGTATCGAACCGGAGCCGGGCTACTTCTCCCGCGCCGCCCTGGACCACTACCGCCGGATGATCGAGTCCTGCCTCACCTGCGGGGTGACGCCGGTCGTGAGCTACAACCACTTCACGCTTCCCCGCTGGCTGGCCGGCGAAGGCGGATGGGCCGCCGCCAGCTCGCCGGAGCGCTTCGGCCGCTACGCCGCCCGGGTGACCGAGCACCTCGGCGACCTCCTCTCCTGGGTCTGCACGCTCAACGAGCCGAACCTGATGGCGATGATGGCGATCACGGGTGTCCTGGCGATGGGGGAAGGTGAGCGGAGGTCGGCACCCGAGCGGTCAGAGGTGCCGTCGGCGGGCATCGGGGGCTTCGACCCGGCCCGCTACCGCATGGGCCTCATCGCCGCCGACGTGGAACGGATGGCGGCTGTCCACCGATCGGGAAGGGAAGCGATCAAGTCCGTTGCCCCGGACGCCAAGGTGGGGTGGACGCTGGCGCTGATCGACCTCCAGCCGGCACCCGGAGGGGACCACCGCTGGCAGCAAGCTCGTGAACGGGGCCAGAAGGACTGGCTGGCGGTATCGAAGGAGGACGATTTCGTCGGAGTCCAGACCTACTCGCGCTCGCTGGTCGGGCCGGATGGCAGCGTCCCGCCGCCGGACGGGGCCCCGACCATGCAGACACGCTGGGAGGTCTACCCCGAGGCGCTCGGACACTCCGTCCGCTTCGCCGCCGAACAGGCGGGGGTCCCCGTGCTGGTCACCGAGAACGGCATGGCCACCGGCGACGACGAAGCCCGCATCGCCTATACGCGGGCCGCGCTCGAGGGTCTGGCCCAGTGCATCGACGACGGTGTCGACGTACGCGGCTACCTGCACTGGACCCTCCTCGACAACTTCGAATGGAACGCCGGCTATGCGATCACCTTCGGGCTCGTCTCCGTGGACAGGGAGACGTTTGCCCGGACGGTCAAGCCCTCGGGCCGGTGGCTGGGGCAGGTGGCGATCGCCAATGGCTTCGATTGACACCCTCAGGAGGCGCTGAGCGGTCCCCCACCTTTCAGCGCCGGACCGTGGGTGCAGTCCCCACCTCGAAGCCGATCCGCTCGATGTCGGGTTGCAGGGGTCCCAGGTCGAAGCCGTAGACGCGCGCCGCGTTCTCGCACAGGATCTTCCGGGACACCTCGGCGGAGATGCTGGGATGACCGACGAGGTCTCCAACCTGCGCCGCGGTCTCGGGAAAGACGGACTCGAAATGCGGGTAGTCGACACCGAACATGGCGTTGTCGCAGCCGATGGCAAAATCGGCATAGTCGGCGCTCGGCCGGGCCAGCTCCTCCATCGGGACCTGGTCGATGGTGAACGGCGAAATGCCGGCCAGGCAGTTGTCGGCAAAATAGTCACGGGCCAGACGGGTGAACGTCCTCTGACGCTGCAGCGTCTTGGCCCACCCGGTCCAGTCGTCGCCCCATTGCAGGCGACGGTCCAGTTTGCGGATGGCCGGGGCGATCCAATCGGCCTCGGTCTCCACGAAGGCCACCCGCAGGCTGGGGAAGCGTTCGAACACCCCCCCGAGGATCATCTGCCACAGGGACCGACCCGAGTAGAAGGAGTGCTCGAGAGCCAGCGACATGATGGCGGCGAAACCGGGAGGTGCGTAGGTCGGCGCACCGGACCCACCGTGCTGGCTGATCGGCAGGTCGACGTCCACGCAGGCGGCCCACACGGGGTCGAGGTCGGGGTCGAAGAAGAAGATCCCGCCGGGCAGGAGGGCCGGCATCATGATCCCGCCCAATCCGTGCTCGCGGGCCCAATAGACGTCCTGCACCGCAAGGTCGACATCGTCGAACGAGATGAGCGCCTGGCCGGCGCGGCGGCCGGGCGCCTGAGCGCAGAAGTCGGCGAGCCACCGGTTGTACGCCAGCCGGGCCTGACGGTCCAACTCGGGACCGGAGAACGCGCCGACGTCGTCGGCCGGAGCCACCTGGAAGGGCAGGCCGTTGGGGAACAACACCTCGGCGATCACGCCCTGGGTCTCCATGTCCTTCAGGCGGAGGTCGGAGTCCCACTGCGACGCGGCGTCGAGCCCGGGCTGGACGCCGCCCGGCTCTCCCCCCCTCGCCTCCTGGTCCTTGACCCAGGCGTCGAAGACCTCGAGGTGCTGCGTGTCGACGTAGTCCCGGTAGGCGCTACGTGACGCCGTCACGTGACCGTCCACCGAGATGATCGCGGTTCGTGCCATGGTCCCCCACTTCCCTTGTTCTCGTTCGGAGTCCGAGGACGGCCCCGGGCTCATGCTATCCATTGGTCTTGCGTCCGCTCCCGTGGCCCGCCTCGGTATCCATCCACGCCGCGGCCATGGAGTCCGAGACCGCGTAGGTCCAGCGGTGGGTGCCGGCCAACACCGTGAGATCTCGGTCTTCGCATCCAGGTCGGATCACGATCGCCGACGTGTTCGGTGGAACCTCGACCTCCATCGTCATGCGCTGGTTCTCCAGGGACCAACGGCAGGCCGCTCGGCCGTAGGGCGTACGCAACGAACACGAGGCCGAGCTCACCCCGCGCCCCGGGACCGGGCTGAACCGGAGCTTCCGGTAGCCGGGCTCCTCGGCGCGGACACCACCGATCGTCTGGTGCATCCAATCGGCAACACCGCCGAGGGCGTAATGATTGAACGACGTCATTTCGCCGGGGTTGAGCGAACCGTCGGGCAACATGGCGTCCCAGCGCTCCCACACCGTCGTCGCTCCCATGGTGACCGGATAGAGCCAAGACGGACACGCCGTCTCGGTCAGCAGCCGGTACGCAGTCTTGGTGTCCCCGACGGTGGAGAGCGCAGGGAGGACGAGGGGCGTACCGACGAAGCCGGTGGAGATCGTGTACCCCCGAGCAGCGGACAAAGAGGCCATGCGCGCTCCCGCTCTCGCCCGATGGACCGGATCCTCGTACAGGTCGAACATGACCGCCAACGCATACGCCGTCACAGAATCCGAGCTGATGAGGCCGGACGCGGTGACGAATTCCCTGCGGAACGCGGCGCGGATGTCGCCCGCGAGCTGCTCGTACTCTTCGGCCAGCTCCGCCCGGCCGAGGACCCGCGCCGCCCGACCGACGAGTTGCGCCGATCGAGCGAAGTAGGCCGTCGCGATCAGGACGGCGTCGGTCTTGGCCCGCCACGGTTGATCCGGCGGCGCGTCGGGGTCGAGCCAGTCCCCCAACTGGAACTCTTCGGGCCACAGCAACGCGTCCCCCGTCTTCGCCCGCACGAACTCGACCCAGGCCCGCATGGAATCGAGCTGACGCGCCATCAGTCCCTCGTCGCCGAAGCGCTCGTACATCGTCCACGGGACAATGGTTGCGGCATCGCCCCACGCCGCAGCGGCGAACGTGCCCATGGGGAACATGCCCGGGGGTCCGGCCGGCACGACCAGCGGAACTCGTCCATCGTCGAACTGCTCCACCCTCAAGTCCTCCAGCCATTCGGCGACGAAACCCGACACATCGAACAAGAACGCTGCGGTCGGGGCAAAGACCTGCAGATCGCCCGTCCAACCCAGTCGCTCGTCACGCTGAGGGCAATCCGTCGGGACATCGACGAAATTGCCGCGCAACCCCCACACGGCATTCTCGTGTAGTCGGTTGAGCAGATCGTGGGAGCACGAGAAGGCCCCGGTGGCCTCGAAGTCGGAGTGGATCACAATCGCCGTGAACACGGCGGGATCGACACGGTCAGCGGGCCAACCGTCCACCTGCACATAGCGAAACCCGTGGAACGTGAAGGTGGGCTCCCATGTCTCTTCCCCCCCGCCGCGCAGGACGTATTCATCGACGGCCCTGGCGTTGCGCAGCGGACGTGTACCGAGCTCGCCGTTGTCCAATACCTCTGCGTGCCGCAGCGTGACCGTCGACCCACGCGCACCCGTCACGCGGAACCTGACCCGACCTACGAGATTCTGCCCAAAGTCCAAGACGGTATGGCCCGACGGCGTGATGATCACCTCGTCGACGGGAATCTCCCGGATGCGCCGAACCGGTGGAGCGATGGATGCGACGAGCTCGCCGACGACGGGGCTGAAGACCTCCGTCGGGCCCCAGGCGGAATCGTCGTAGCCCGAGCTGGACCAGCCGCCGAGCTCGATCCGGGCATCGTAGGACTCGCCATTGTAGAGATCGGCATTCACGATCGGACCGGTCGACGACAACCACGCCGGGTCGGTTCCAAACGTCTCCTCGGTGCCATCGGAGTAGGTGACCTCAAGTTGGGCCAGGAGTCCGAGCCGATCGCCGTAGACGTCCCGCTTCATCTCCCACGTGAGGAAACCTCGCCACCATCCGTCGGCGACCACCGCACCGACGGCGTTCGCACCGAGGCGCAGGAGGCCGGTGATGTCGTGCGTCTCATACCGGAGCCGATCGGCATAGGCAGACCAGCCCGGAGCCAGCACGGTGTCGCCCACCGGTTCGCCGTTGAGGTGTAGCTGATTGATCCCGGCGGACGTGGCGTAGAGCCGGGCGCGCTCAATAGTGACGCCAGCTCCAGCGGTGAGGCTGAAGGCGCGCCGGAGGTAGCTGGGCCGTCCCTCACGGGCGGGCTCGGCCGGCGTGATCCAGCGGGCAGACCAATCATCCTCAGACAGAAGGCCGGCCTCGATGACGAGTGCGTCGCTCCATTCGGACTGCGAGCCGTCGGTACCCCATACCCGCACGCGGACCCGATGGGTCGAACGTGACCTCAGGGGGGCGGCGGGCCAGGCCACGAACACGGACTCGCCACTCGCGGTGCGACCCGTGGAGACGCCGTCTATCTCCAGCTCATAGCCGTTCTGGAGCCACCCGGGGACATCGGTGGTGGTGATCCACGTGAGCCGGGGGCTCGGCTCACCAATGCCGAGGGCGCGCCGGTGCTGGTACTCGGCGTGGAGCTCCGCCACGGTCACTGCCACCGGAGCGCCTCCATCAGCGGTGGACGGGGTTCGCGCACGTCAGCGTGGCCGTCGGGCGATGTGGACGCGACAGGTCGAATGGATCTCGGCCGACGAACGGCCGATGAGCACGTCGTACTCACCCTCATCAACCTGCCATCCGGCCGGCCGACGTTCCTGCCGGCCGGAGATCTGAGCGAACATGTCGAACTCCCGGCTCCGTATCTCGTCCCAGTCGGACTGCCCCGGGTCCCAATAGGCGAACGAACGGGCGTCCAGCTCGAGCTCGACGACCGAAGATTCGCCCGGCTCGAGCCGGACCTTGGCAAAGGCCTTGAGCTCCTTGGGCGGTCGAGCGAGCCGGGGGGCCACCGGGGCGACATAGCACTGTACGACTTCGGAGCCTCGTCGCGTCCCAGTGTTCGTCACCGGCACGGAGATCGTGATGGAGGCACCCGGGACGATGGTGCGGGCGGACAGGGCCGGCTCTCCGAAGGCACACGTCGTGAAGCTCATCCCATGGCCGAAGGCGAACCGCGGGCGGATCCGCCGGTGCTCGTAGCCCCGATAACCCATGAACAGGCCCTCGCCGTAGTGCAGCTGGCCGTTCTCTCCGGGAAAATTGTCGTAGGAAGGGCTGTGCTCAAGGCACGTCGGGATGCTCGTCGGCAACCGACCGCCGGGTTCGAGCTCGCCGCTCACCACTCCGGCCAAGCCGGAAGCCATCTCCTGACCGCCGAACCAGCACTGGAGCACGGCCGCCACATCGTCGGACCACGACAGATCGACCGGAGCGCCGGCATTGACCACCACCACGGTGCGCTCGCTCACCGCCGCAACCCTCCTGATGAGCTCCGGCTGCCTGCCCGGCAGTTCGAACACCGGGCGATCGCGCCCCTCGCTCTCCCACTCCGCCGTGTTGCCCACGACCACAAGCGCAACATCAGCCCGAGCGGCCGCTCGGACAGCACGTTCGAGCAGCGCGTCGGACTCCACCGTTCGAAACCCGACGCGGAAGCCAGCCACGGTCGAATCGATACTCGCGTACTCGACCACAACGTCGATCGATACTCCGCGGGTGACGGTGACATCGGTCACGAGGTCCTGGCTCGCCAGGCCGAAGAACTCGCTGCCACCGGCTGACGGCGGATTCTCGAATCCGTCGAGCACACACTCGCCGTCGATGAACACGCGTGCCCGGCCGCTCTGGGCCAACGCGATCTGGAAACGCCCGTCCTCTTGCGGGACCAACGAACCCCGCACACGCACGGACCATTCTTCGCCGAGGGAAACATCGGGCATGGAGCCAAAGACCACGAGACGGAGAGTCTCGAGCTTCTGTCGCTTGACGATCTCACCTGCCCACTCGAGCCCCGCATGGAACTCCGCCTCGAAGCCTCCGGGGGCCACGAGGACACGCTCGCCGAGGGGTGTCGCGGTGAGATCGGCTTCGCAGCCTCGCTCGTAGACGACCTCGGTCCCGTCGCCGAAGGTCGCTGAGAGCGATTCGAGCGGGGTCATCAGGCGAGGCGTCACCACCTGCGCCGAACCGCCCCCCATGACACAGGGGGCGGTTGCGTGCGGTCCGATGATTGCCATGCGACGCAGCGATGCCGGGTCGAGCGGGAGCGTGCCGTCGTTGCTGAGGAGGACGGTCGCCTCGGCGCTGGCACGCCGGAGGAGATGGAGATCGGCCGGCTCGGGTGGGGTCGGGGCAATGTCGGGTGCGGGACCACTGAGCGCGCCGATGCGATCGAAGGCGCCCAGCAGCCGACGGACCGCCCCATCGAGGTCGGCCTCGTCCACCAGCCCACCGTTGACCGCCTCGACAACCGTGGCTCCCAACGCACGGCCCGGGCCCGGCATCTCCAGGTCAAGGCCGGCACCCAGCGACAGAGCGGTGTCGACGACCGCGAACCAGTCGGTCATGATCAACCCTTCGAAGCCCCATTCGCTCCGTACCAGGTCGAGCAGGAGCTCGCTTCGCTCGGTCAGCCATTTCCCGTTGAGGCGGTTGTAGGACGTCATGAGCCCCAGCGCACCGCCCTCGCGCAGCGCAATCTCGAAAGGGAGGAGATAGATCTCGCGCAGGGCTCTCTCGCCGATGACCGAACTGATGGTGCCGCGCTCGAACTCCGCATCGTTGCCGACAAAATGCTTCACGGTAGCGAACACGCCCCTCGATTGGACTCCCCGGACATAGCCGGCGGCCAAGCGTCCGGAGAGCAGTGGGTCCTCCGAGAAGCACTCGAAGTTGCGGCCGGCGAGCGGGTGTCGATGCAGGTTGACGGTCGGGGCCAACAGCCCGCGACAGCCGCGGGCGAGAGCCTCCCGGCCGACCAACGCGCCGAGCTCCTCGGCCAGCGAGGGATCCCATGTCGCACCAATGGCCGAGCCACAGGGGATGGCGGTCGAGGGCGGACCGCCCATGCCCGGCAAGCTCGAGCCTCGTGCACCATTCGGACCATCGGTCACCCGGACCTTTGGAATACGGACGCGCGCGATGCCAACGGTGGAGAACATGTCCTCACCCGCAGTGAGGGCGGCCTTCTCCTCCAGCGTCAGGGCATCGATCAACGCCTCTACGTCCACCACGGAATCCCCCCAGTCGGGCCGGTCGATGAGGTTCGTCGCCCAGGAGATCTCATCACCGGCATCGTGTTCAAATATTCTCATGATCGTATAACTTTTCCCGATGGATGCAAGGACGTCGGTTTTGACCCGGCACACCCATTCCGCTTTCATGACGCCATGACAGAGACCGTCCCGAGCGGTGGCCGGTCCCGGTCTCGACGAGCTCGTGCCAAAGCGGGGCAGACCCGTCAGCCGGCGGGAGCCGACGCGCGCAACCGCCAACCCCGCGGCACCCTGCGTCGCCAGCAGATCCTCGACGCCGCCGTCGATCTCTTCGCCGAGAAGGGCTACCGAGGGTCGGGCCTGGCGGCCTTGGCCGATCGGGTGGGGATGACCGCCACGGGACTCCTGTACTACTTCGGCTCGAAGAAGCGCCTCCTCCAAGAGGTCGTGGCGGAACGGGATCGGGCCGATGCGATCGACACCTCTGAAGGCCTGACGCTCACGAGCCTCCGCAACCTCGGTCAGCACAACGTCGAGACCGCCACCCTCATGCGGCTGTACGTCGTCCTCACCGCCGAGAGTTTCGACCCCGGGGATCCGCTGCACGACTTCTTCGTCGAGAGGTACGAGACAGCGCGGCGAATTCGTCCGCTCCATCCTCGCCGCCGAGATCACCGCGGGCGGCATTCGTCGCGACGTCGACATCGACCAGGTCGCCCACGAGGTGATTGCCGTGGTCATGGGCCTCGAGATCCAATGGCTCACCGACCCCGATCGGGTGGACCTGGCCGGGCGAATGCAGACCTACATCGACCGGCTGACGGACGAGCTCGCTCCAGGGTGAGTGTGGCCGGCCGAATCGGGTGAGCGACGCCTCTCGCGGCCTGTGGGACAGCGGGGACCACGCTTCGGGGTGACCGAAAACGAGCGACGACGCTGAGTACCCTCGTCGACGGCGATCAGCGGGCGTTGCAACGACGTACGAGGAGCGCGACGTGACCGGCCCGACAGGCGCAGGGTTGGTGCCTTTGTGGCCGATTGACGAGAATCCGCTTGCGGAGAGCCGAGAACTTTCTTATATTCGTCAGAATTAACGTACCCGCTGAATCCGGGTGCACGTACGGGGGTAGCGAATGGCTGCTGTGAATACGCAGGTCAATGCGCTGATATTCGGGGAAAGACTGTTCTCATATTCGCAGAAGCCATGCGGGGAACCTTCGCCGGGGGGCGTGGGGACGGGGCGGTCCTCGAGGGACATCGCCGTCAGCTGCCGGGTTGACGGTCCGACCAAGACGAGTGGGAGATGGCAATGACGACGCACGACGAACGGGCCGCGATCGGGTCGGCGGGGAGAGGATCCCGAAGGGGACCGGTCGGGCCCAGAAGCGCCGGCTCGAGCACCCGAAGGGCGCTCCCGGCGCTGGCGGCCCTCGTCACGGTGCTCGGGGCACTGCTCGTGACCGGCGCCGCTCCGGCCGGGGCTGCGGAGACCGGCAACCAGGGCGTCACGGCCAAGACCATCAACGTCGGATTCCCCTACGTCGATTTCGCGGCCCTCAAGAGCCTCGGCGTCGACCTCAACGACGGCAGCTTTCCCGATGCCTACGGTGCGGTCGTCGCCAATATCAACGCCACGGGCGGAGTGGACGGCCGCAAGATCGTCCCCTACTACGCCGAGATGGACCCGGCCGTACCGGCCTCAGCCACCTCGTCGTGCACCCAGCTCACCGAGGACGACAAGGTCTTCATCGCCATCGCGCCGGTCTTCCCGGACTGCTACCAGCAGACCTACGACACGCCGGTCATCGCGGGATCGCTGCCGGGCACGCTGCCGGCGAGCGCGGCGCCCGACTTCAGCCTGACGCCGCCGAACGCGGCCTTCGACCCCATTCAGATGGCGGCCTTCGCCAAGCGAGGCGTGTTCAAGGGCAAGAAGGTGGCGATCTTCTACGGTGCCGACTCCGACGCACCCGAAGTCAAAGTGGTGCAGTCGGACCTCAAGAAGTTGCACGTCGACGTGGTGGACACTGCGGAGGACAGTGTCCAGGCGACGGACGCTGTGGCGTCCGACCAGGATGTCCAGTCGATTGCCCAGCGTTTCCAGAGTGACGGCGTGAGCGTCGTGGTCGGGGTCGGCGGCTCCGGTTCGACGACGTGGCCCCGTGCGCTGCTGGACAACCAGAGCACCTACAAGCCCCTCTACATCGCCAGCGACGAATCGGCACTGCTGTCCTACGTGGAGTCGGCCAAGGTCAATCCGTACCTGGACAACGTGCTGAGCGCCACCGCGGTGCCCAGTACCTATGCGGAGTGGCAGGACCCGGCGGTGCAGAAGTGCGCGGCCATCGTGCACAAGGCCTACCCGTCGGACCCCATCGCGACGCCGGTAAACCCCACCAGCGCCCAGGCGGCGGCGAGCAGCACCGACACCACCTACGTCTCGGTCGAGGAGGCCTGCCAGTACCTCGGGCTCTTCACCAAGATCGCCGACGCGGCCGGGAAGAACCTGACGGTGGCGAGCTTCACCAAGGCGGGCTATGGGCTCAAGAACGTGACCTTCCCGGGGTCGGGCGGAGCGGTGTCCTTCGGGCCGGGCCAGCCCTACGCCGTCGGCCCGGCGCAGGTGGTCGTCTACGACCCCACGTCCGAGCAAATGGTGCCCGCGTCCTCCTCGGCGAAGTGACGCGGCGGGGTCGCGCGGGAACGGCGAGCTGCGCATGCACTGACGGCATGCGCAGCTGACGTCGTCGCGGAGATCGGGGCTGGATTGAGCGACCTACCGGCTTCGGGTTCCCCGCCACCGGGCGCGGCTCCCACCAGCACCCTGAGCGCGGCGGACCTGGCGCACCTGGTCGCCGATCCGGCGGTCGAGCGTTCGCAGGCTGACCGGTCGGCTTCTGACGTCTCCCTCCCTCAGGACCTGCTTCCGGGGTCCAGCGAGGAGGCGATGTCGCTTCGTGAGGGCCTGCGGAAAGCGGGATCCCGGACGTTCCTCACCCTGGCCATCATCGTCACGCTCGACAATTTGCAGAGCTCGGGGCTGGCGATCCTCGCTCCCAACATCCAAGCTTCGTACCATGTGAGCACGAGCGCCATCGTCTTCGTGACGGGCATCTCCGGGGGCTTCTTGGTGCTGGGCATCGTGCCGATGGGCTGGCTCGCCGACCGGTTCCGACGGGCGCCCATCGTGGGCTGGGCAACCGCCATCTTCGGGGTGATGGTGGCGGCCACGGGGTTGGCGACCAACATCTTCCTGTTCTTCTTGGCCCGCTTGGGTGCCGGGGTCTCGCAGGCCAGCACGACCGTCGTCCACGGCTCGCTCCTCGCCGACACCTACCCCATCACACTGCGAGGGCGGATCGGCGCGGCCATGGGAATCTGCACTGGCGCGGCCACGGCGCTCAGCCCTCTCCTCGTCGGCTTGATCGCCACGTCGGTGGGTGGACCGAACGGCTGGCGGTGGGCCTTCTACACCCTGGCCATCCCGATTCTGCTGGTCGCCTTCATCGCGTTTCGAATCCGCGAGCCACCACGCGGCCAATTCGAGAAGAAGGGCGTGTTGGGCGAGGTCTTCGCCGATACACCGCCCGCAGCACCGTCCATGGAGGCGGCGTTCGAGCGGATCATGCGCATCCGCACGATCAAGACGGTCCTCATCGCCTTCTCGGCGATCGGGTTCGGGTTGTTCACCGTCCCGGTGCTGGGCAACCTCTACCTCAAGCAGCGCTTCGGTCTCGACGCCTTTCAGCGCGGTCTCATCGGCACCATCGGAAGTCTCGGTGTCCTGCTCGTCCTGCCCCTGGTCGGGCGCTACTACGACCGCCTCTACCGCACGGACCCGGCGAAGGCGCTGTCCCTGATCGGCAAAGTCGTTCTTCCGGTCGCATTCCTCGTTCCCATTCAGTACGCAATGCCCAATGTGGTCCTGTGGGCGGTGTTCAGCGTCCCGAGCGTCGTCCTGTTGCTGACCGCGTTCTCCATGGTCGGCCCGGTCCTCACCTCCGTGGCCCCCTACCGCTTGCGAGGAATGGTCACTGCGGTGGGGGGCCTCTATGTCTTCTTCGTCGGGGCGACGGGGGGAGCGGTCCTCGCCGCGCTGTTGGACAGCCTCGTCGGAGTGCGAGCCACGGTGCTGATCATCATGATCCCCTCGACGTTGATCGGCGCGTTCTTCATCATCCGGAGCGCCCATTTCATCCGCAACGACCTCTCCTTGGTGGTGGTGGAGCTCCAGGAGGAGATGGAGGAGCACAAGCGCCAACAGGCGGACCCGGCGGACATTCCGGTGCTGCAACTGAGTGGGGTCGACTTCAGTTACGGACACGTCCAGATCCTCTTCGGCCTCAGCTTCGAGGTGAAGCGAGGAGAGGTGCTCGCCTTGCTCGGGACGAACGGTGCCGGGAAGTCGACGGCGCTGCGTGTCGCCGCCGGACTCGAGACTCCGGCCCGGGGCGTGGTCCGCCTGAAAGGTCAGGACATCACCTACACGACCCCCGAACAGCGGGCTCGTCTCGGGATCCACCTGCTCCCGGGCGGCAAGGGCGTCTTCGGTCAGATGACGGTGGCAGAGAACCTGCAGATGGGCGGATTCATCTACCGCTCCGACCGCGCCGACCTGCGTCGCCGCATCGACCGGGTTCTCGAGCTCTTCCCGGTCCTGCAAGACCGCCGCACGCAACGCGCCGACTCCCTCTCCGGCGGAGAGCAGCAGATGCTGGCCCTGGCGATTGCCATGCTGCACGATCCCGAGATCCTCATGATCGACGAGCTGTCCCTCGGCCTGGCGCCGATCATCGTCCAGGATCTGCTCGAAGTGGTCGATGGCCTCAAGGCGGCCGGGGTCACGCTGATCATCGTCGAGCAGTCGTTGAACGTCGCGGCGGCAATCGCTGACAGGGCCGTGTTCCTCGAGAAGGGCCGCTTGCGCTTCGAGGGTGCGATTCGTGACCTGATGGAGCGCGACGACCTGGCGCGAGCCGTCTTCCTCGGCGGCGGGCCGGTCGAAGAATGATCCTCGCCGTCTCGTGGCTCAACAGCCAGATCGTCTTCGACGGCATCATCCAGGGCCTGGCCATCGCCGTGATCGCGGTCGGGGTCGTCCTCGTGTACCGGGCAACCCGGATCATCAACTTCGCCGTCGGCAACATGGGCGTCGTCGGGGCCGCCCTCCTGTCGCTCCTGGTGGTGCAGTACCACGTTCCGTTCTGGGTGGCACTCCTCGTGGCGCTCGTGGTCGGCCTGGCGTTCGGCGCCATCGTGGACGCCACGGTGATCCGCCGGCTGCGCAAGTCGCCCCGCGTGGTCGTGCTGGTGGCCACGATCGGTGTGGCGCAGGTGGCGGAGGCGATCGCCATCAAGATGCCGCAGCCGACCGAGGTCAGTGAGCACTACCCGAGCGCCATCACGGGCATGTGGACCGTCGCCGGGGTGATGGTCCGGGGGTCGGACCTCTCCATCCTGATCATCGTCCCGGTCACCCTGGTCGCGCTCACGTGGTTCTTGGACCGGACAACTCTGGGCAAGACCGTCAAGGCATGTGCCAACAACCCCCAACTGGCCCGTCTGGCGGGCATCAGTCCCAAGGTGATCTCGACGATGGTGTGGGCTCTTGCTGCCGGCCTCTCGACCCTTTCCATCGTGCTCATCGCCGGCCAGACGGGTTCGGCCGGGGACGTCACCACCCTCGGACCACAGACCCTGTCTCTGGCTCTCGTGGCGGCGGTGATCGGCGGCATGACGTCGTTCTCCCGGGCGATCATCGCCAGCGTCGCCATCGGGCTCGCCGAGAGCATCTTGAACTTCAACTTCATCGCCTCTCCCGGCTTGATCAACCTGCTGCTCCTCGTCACGGTGCTGGTGGCCGTCCTGTTCAACCGGGAACGAGTCGGCGAGAACGAGGTCTTTGCGTTCACTCCACAGGCCCGCCCAGTGCCCGTTCGCCTCCAGTCCTACCGCTGGGCCCGCAACGTGAACAAGAGCGGGATCGTCCTCTTGGGGGTGATCGCCGTCGTCCTCCCGCTCGTCGTCACCACACCGTCCACACAGCAGATCTTCACCGAAGTGGCCGCATTCGCCATCTGCGCCACCTCCTTGACCGTCCTCACGGGGTGGCTGGGCCAGCTGTCCCTGGGTCAGATGGCGTTTGCCGGTCTGGGCGCACTGTTCGCCGCCCGCCTCGTCGAAGTGGGGGTGCCCTTCTGGCTGGCCATTGCCGCCACCACGGCGGCTTCGGCCGTGCTCGCCGCGATCCTCGGCCTCGGCTCGCTGCGCGTCCGGGGCCTCTACCTGGCCGTCGTCACCTTCACATTCGCCCTGGCGGCACAGCAGTACTTCTTCAGCCTGCCGATCCTCAGCGGGCAGTCGTCGGACGGCTCGGACCTTCCGTTTCCCGTGGGGAAGCTCTTCTCACTGTCGTTCCCCGGGCAGCGCACCTACTACTACGTGGTCCTCGTCATCCTCGCCGTGGTCCTCCTGGTCACCAGCCGGTTCCGCGACAGCGGAGTGGGTCGCTCCATCATGGCGGTGCGCGACAACGAGAACGCCGCGGCCGCCTACACCGTGCGCCCGGCCTGGGAGAAGATCCGGGCCTTTTCGATCGCCGGCGCACTGGCGGGCATGGGCGGTGCACTGCTGAGCGGGGCCTTCGCCAACGTGGCCTTCGGCGGGCCCGGCAGCTTCTTCGTAGTGGACGGCTCGCTCGGCCTGGTGGCCATGGTGGTCATCGGCGGGATGGGCTCGGTCACCGCAGCCGTCATCGGAGCCATCTGGGTGATCGGCATTCCCGCTCTGGCCCCCAACAACCAGGTGCTCGGGCTCCTCGCGTCGAGCCTGGGACTGCTGGTCATCCTCTTGTACTTCCCCCGGGGCCTCAACCAGGTCAGCTACGACGTCCGAGACGCCTTCTTGGCCTGGGCCGATCGCCGCTTCGGCAAGGACCCCGCCCCCAAAGCGGTCCGGGAAGCAGCCACGGTGCTGCGACCGGCGACGGAGCACCCCCGGGACACCGGCGCGCCTGCGCTCGCCGTCACCGACCTGCGTGTGACCTACGGCGGCATCACTGCGGTGGACCGGGTCACCCTCACCGTCGGCAGCGGCCAGATCGTCGGCCTGATCGGGAGCAACGGAGCAGGCAAGTCGACGCTCATGAACGCCATCGGCGGGTTCGTCAGTGCCACGGGCTCGGTCCGCCTCGGTGACCAGGAGATCGGAGACAAGCCGCCGGCATCCC
Source organism: uncultured Acidimicrobiaceae bacterium (assembly GCA_963824195.1). GTDB lineage: Bacteria > Actinomycetota > Acidimicrobiia > Acidimicrobiales > RAAP-2 > Bog-473. The sequence continues at coordinate 136,284 of CAWGOJ010000018.1, forward strand.
GGGCCGCTCTGGGACTGGGTCGGACGTTCCAGTCGGCCACCCTCTTCCCGGAGCTGACGGTCAACGAGACCCTCCTGGTGGCCCTGGAGTCGAAGGACGGGACGGGCGCACTCTCGACGGCCATCGCCCTACCGCGCAACAGGCGGCGCAGTCGACGCGACCAGTCCGACGTCACCGACCTGATTGAGCTGCTGGGTCTCGGCGAGTACCGGGACCATCACATCCTCGATCTGTCGACCGGGACTCGGCGGGTCGTCGAGCTCGCCGGCCTCCTGGCGCTGAACGCCCGGGTGCTGTGTCTCGACGAGCCGACCGCCGGACTTGCTCAACGCGAGACAGAAGCATTCGGCCCCCTCATCGTCACCGTCCAGCACGAGCTCCGAGCGTCAGTCCTGTTGATTGAGCATGACATGCCCCTCATCATGGGTATCAGTGACCACGTCTACTGCCTCGAGACCGGGTCGGTCATCGCCGAGGGCTCCCCGACGGCGGTCCGTGACAACCCTCGCGTGATTGCGAGCTACCTGGGGACCGACGAGCGAGCCATTATTCGCAGCGGTGCAACTCCATCGGACGCCCCCCCGTCGGTACCCGATCCTGGAGCGGCAAACCCACCTGCAGTGGTCTAGGTCGAGGCAAGAAGACGTCTGGGACCAGGACTATCCCCTCGCCGGGTCGGAGAGAAACGCCACGAGCTGCGCGCGTCTCCTCTCAGCGATGAGCCTTCCCACCCGCTGACCGCCCACCCAGCAGATGAGGGCGACCGCACAGGCCACGGCGATTCCCAACCCGAGGTAATGATCCGGGACCTTCCCCGAGAGACCGTGCGGCGCCGTGAAGCCCCACAAGAGGAGCGACGGGACCAGCATCAGTGCGGCCAGGAACGGAACCAGGACATAGGGAGTGACGGCGAGGGCGGCCCATCTGAACAGCATCCGTTTCAGCGGCTTGCGATGCTCCCACCGATAGCGCAGCGGCATCGGGTGGTAGGGAAAGAGAATCCCGACCCAAGCCGAGACGGCGAGGAAGCCGAAGGGAAGGACTCCGATCGCCACCACGGTGTACAAGGTGGAGAGGGGTGAATGATTGACGAGCCCGCTTATGACCGCGACAACAGCGCACACCGGTGTGATCAGTGACCACAGCACGACGCTCTTGGCATTGAGCAGCCTGCGAAACATCTCCGGATCGTCCAAGGCGGACACGACTCGTGTGGCGTCAGGACCGAGGACATTCGTGGAAGGCACGTCGGAGTACATCCATGCCGCGAGGACCAGGGCAAAGGCGAGTGTGCCATGCACGGTGAACAGCTTGTCCCTCAGCTCCGTGGGAAGGAAGAACCATGCCGAGCTCATCAGGGCGCCGTTCACGGCGACGGTCACCGGGGTCTCGTACGGTGGTTGAAAGGTCAGGCTGATCTGCTGGCGAATGGCCTCGCGCGCATTGTCCGGAAGCTGAATGTCATCTCCGTCGGGCACAGCTCACCACCGCCTTCATTGGAGGGTGGAGCTGATGGAGGAGCGACGGGGCCGTGGACAGCGCGGTGATCGTGTCAGCGCACTCTCTTGGGCATGAGCGCGCCGATGAACCAGAAGAGCGGCAGGAAGATGCCGACGATGAACATCACCCAATGTCCTTTTCGGATTGAGATGACTCCGAGGGTCACCAGGAGGACGAAATAGAGGATGGACCAGAGGGCGATAAATCCTCCGCTGATGGACGCAAGGGGAAGGTTCATGTGATGTTCCTACACTCTTCTCGGGCCATTTGGTCCTGAGCGGTTCGATCGCCTGCGCTCAGAACTCCGTCAGTGTCGCACCCTACACCAGGTCACGGGACCTCACCGCTGCTCGTCGCCCGCCGGAACCGACCACCCGAGAGCGCCCACACGGGGGCGGTCAAGCTCAGGTGAGACCTTCGAATCTGATGGGTAACCACACGTGGCGTCCAGGTCGCAGCCACGGACAGCTACTCGGACGGAGCCCTCGCCCGCTCTGGCTCACTGACGACAACTCGCACGCGCGCGAGGTTCTGGACGCGGGCGTACGGGCTGGTCCGGTCTCCCTCGCGGTGGGCCGCCATCCGTACCGTGGGGAAGTAGGTGCCGGTTTCGCCGAACCGGTACCGCCGCTCCACGGAAACCTTGTCTGCGACGTCAACTGGGTCCGCGACAGGAAAGAGGCCGGCTCCGTCGAAGTCCCATTCGACGGTCACGATGGCGCCGGCCGCATCCGGAACCTGTCCGGTCGCGCAGAATGTCACCTCGTCTCCTCGCGCCACGTCAGCACGCAGGCCACCGTCCACGCTCAGGGTGACGACGGGCTGAATGCCCCGACGTTGCGCAGCATCGCCCGGCACGATGACTTGCCCGTCCACAACCTCGTAGCTGGTACTCGGCGGCGGGGCGACGCCCTCCTCCACCCAACGGCTCAAGTCACGGAGGGCCTGGTGCAGCACGCCCAGGTAGCTCACGGTGTGCGTCGGGCTCTCCTGGAGCTCATCGTCACCGTGCAGGGCATTTTCCGTGAACCACAGGCGGAAGTGTTCGTCCGTCGCGTCGCCCAGATGCTGGTGCACCTTGGTGCGATACCAGTCGGCCTGCCACGGGAGCGCCTCCCGGTCGAGCAGGGACGCGACGACGATCATTCTTCCCTCGAAGCGGCCGGTCTGCACCGTCCCAGCAGCGGCTGCCGCGAACAAGGGCCCGAGGATGAGCGGTCGTTGAGGGTAGATCGGTGAACCGTCGGGGTTGCGGAACTGGTCCCAGACCGGAAAGTCGGTCGTCTCCGGTACCTGATGTCGATGGTAGGTCTGGACCGCGAGGTATCCGCTGTTGTCGACCTGGACCCTGTCACCAGGCTGAATCCGGATGATGATCTCGGCATCACCGGGACCGAAGATCGCGATGTCGTCCACCACCGAGAGCAGGCCGAGCCTTGCGCCCCTTGCCGCTCCGGAAGTCACGAAGAGCTCGGCGCCCTCGACCTCGACGTCCGGAGCGCTCGACACTCGGACCGCAACGGGAACCGGGTCTGGTTCGCCGGACCCGCGCCAAGCGGTGTCGACGCCGCCTCGGGCTTGGCCCGGCTGTCGACCCCCGGACAGCCCGAGAGTCACAGCCTCGTTCTCGGTGATCGTGGCGACGATCTCGCACTGGTACCGCACGCGGTCGCGCCGCAGCGAGGGCGGCGGGTCAGAGCCGAGATAGCCCGGCTGTGTCCAGAACTGTTCGAAATAGGCGGGGTCTGCCATGACCAGGCCCTGATAGAGAACCGGGAAAGCGTGCATGCCCATGGTGCGGTGGCCGAACCACGAGCGAGGCGGGAATCCCATGCGCGTCACCTCGCTCAGCGCATCGTGCTCCTCCGCCTCGAGGTCCTCGAACATGTCGCCGCTCCCGCCTGGCTCGACAGCATCGACGATACGGTCGAGACGGTGCCGCAGGATCCGCTGGGCGTGCATGCGCACGGTGAACATGTTCGGGATCGCCATCGGGGAGCCGATGACGTAGGGCACCACACCGTCCCACACTCCAACTGTGTTCTCGGCACCACCGATCGTGCGATACCCGCCGCCGCTGCCCCCAAAGGCGTACCCGTACGGTCGATGATCACCGTACATCTGGGCGGCAACGACGCGGGAGTACTGGGCCGAGGCCGCGTTGGCCCGATACGCCGCAATGGTGGGGTCGTCCGAGCCCAGACCGCCGAACACCCCGCCGCCGTTCGTTTCCAGGAAGTAGGCGCCACTCGCCACCGAGAAGCCGATCTTGTCCTGCTCACCGCTCGCGTGTTGCGCCAGGTACTCGCTGTCGGGCACCGGTGTGATGTGTTGGAAGAACCTTCCTTCGTACGCTTCCGCAGAAGGCAGGTAGATGGAGAACCGGGTCTCGGTCTCGGCGAATCCGCCATGGACGTAGCGATGGCGGACCGGAACCTCCCGCCACTCGTCCACGTCGACGTACGGCTCGACGAACATGTCGTCGAGGCTCCCGGAACTGACCACCTGCTCCATGACGGATACCGTACGTCAAGGAATTTCCCGCTCGAAGGACTGCTGATCCACGGCGATTGCCGAGGGCCGTGCGACCCGCTCGCACGGCGATCGGGATGATCGCGAGCATCAGGCGGAGATCGCCTCGTGATTGTCTTCTACAAGGCGTTGTCTTAGGATGACACCATGCCGTCAGACCGTCTTCCGGTGAAGTTCCCCAAATTCGACAACAACGAGGACGAGCGCAGGCACCGCAAGCAGCGCCTGGCCGCCGCCTTCCGCCTGTTCGGACATTTTGGATTCGACGAAGGGGTCGCTGGTCACATCACCGCACGAGATCCCGAGTTGCTTGACCATTTCTGGGTCAACCCGCTCGGGATGAACTTCAAGCAGATCCGAGTGAAGGACCTCATTCTCGTCAACGATCGCGGCGAGGTCGTCGACGGGAACTGGCCGGTGAATGCGGCCGCGTTCGCGATCCACTCCCAGATCCATGCGGCGCGCCCAGACGTGGTGGCGGCCGCGCATTCGCACTCGGTCTACGGCAAGGCCTGGTCGTCGCTGCGCCGGCTTCTCGATCCGCTGACGCAGGATGCTTGCGCGTTCTACGGCGATCACGCGGTGTTCGACGACTACACGGGAGTCGTGCTCGACCTCGAGGAAGGCAAGCGTCTGGCGCACGCCCTCGGAGGGAACAAGGCCCTCATCCTCTCGAACCACGGGTTGCTGACCGTCGGGCAGACATCTGTGGATGAAGCGGCCTGGTGGTTCATCACGATGGAGCGCACGTGCCAGGCGCAGTTACTGGCGGAGGCGGCGGGCACGCCCGTGCTCATCGATCCCGACCAGGCCGAGAAGACGGCGCGACAGGTGGGTCCGCCACGCTCAGGCTGGACGTCGTTCCAGCCGCTGTACCAGTGGATCGTTTCGATCCAGCCGGACCTGCTCGAGGAGTGAGCGCGTCTCTCTAGCTCGACCATTCGGCCAATCTGCCCGGCGACGACGTCCGCACTTCTTCGGCGCCAGGGCTGATGGAACCCGTATGCTGCGACGATGCGTTTCGGTCTCGATGTCGCGCAGCAACGGGTCCCGTGGGGTGAAGTCGTCAGCCGCGTGCAGTTCGCCGAGCAGCTGGGCTTCGACGGCGCCTGGGGATTCGACCACTTCCAGCCCATGTACGGAGAAGGACCGGGCGAGACGTTCGAGGGCATGACGACGCTTGCCGCGCTGTCCGGAGTGACGTCGCGCATCCGGCTCGGGCTGCTCGTGACCGGGGTGACCTACCGTCACCCTTCGGTACTGGCCTCCCAGGCTCTGACCATCGACCACGCCTCGGGCGGCCGGCTGGAGCTCTCGCTCGGTGCGGCGTGGTTCGACAAGGAGCACATGGAGCTCGGCATCCCGTTCCCGTCGACATCGGAGCGGTTCGATTTGCTCGAGGACGCCCTCGAGATCGTGACGCGGTTGTTCACTGGCGAGGTCGTGTCCTACGACGGACGGGTCGTGTCGTTGCGGGGTGCGCAGCTCCGCCCGTTGCCCGTGCAACAGCCCCACCCCCCGCTCTGGATCGGCGGGAGCGGTCCGCGGCGGACGCTCCCACTCGTCGCTCGCTATGCCGACGTCTGGCACTCGTGGGGAAGCCCCAATTCTTTGCGCGAGGCGAACGACCGGCTCGACGAGCTCGCTGCCGCAGCGGGACGTGACCCGTCATCCATCATGCGAGCGAGCTCGCTGTCGCTCGACGACCTCGACACCGCGCGCAAACACGCGGCGAAGTGGCGGGACGCGGGCTATGGCTATCTCGTCTGCGGTTGGCCCGAAGCCGGACGCGCCCGGATCGAGGAATTCGCCCGCGACGTCCTGCCCGAATTCGGCGACTGAGGCGTCGGCGGCGCAGTCCGTCGAAATCAGGGGTTCGTTGACGCAGACCCGTTACGTGGCGGGTCCTCTGTCACGAACGTCGCCGTGCGATTGTGGAATCGCCACGGTCCACCGTCGTGATGGAGGACGTCGTGGTAGCGACCCACGAGCTTGACCGCCCAGCCGGCGTCCTCGCGCAGCAGGAAGATCACATCGCTGATGGCGGTGGCCTCGTGGTCGTTCCACTCGACGACGACGGTGTTGACGACGAGGTGGCGCTGGGGGCGCCTCGGCTTCCATCTCGAGTAGGCCTCGCGGAGGGCGTCATGGCCTGTGTGGGTCCCCATACCAGGGATCTCGCAGACGCCGTCGGCGCAGAACGTGGCGACGACATCGTCGGTGCGGCCGTCATCCAACGCTTGGGCGTACACGGCCATGGCGGCGCGCACGCCCTCGGCCACCTCGGCGAACGTCGTCTGCGTGTTCATGTGGCCAGCCTCCCGAGCGACAGCGCTCTTCCCCTCACGATCTATAGCCGCGCTCAGAGGCCGAGATCGACGACAGGCTGCTCCAGCGGGTTCACGTTGACCGACCGCAAGGCTGGGAGCAGCGTCTCGTAGGGAAGGCCGGCCAGGAAGCCGTCGAGGGTCCGTTCGAAGTTCGAGATCCCTCCCTCGACCCCTTCGGACATGCGCAGGTACTCGAAGCCCTTCGCATGGAGGCCCTTCTGCTGCCTCGGCAGGTTCGAGAAGTCCTGAGCGGGGATCGGCGGCCACCGTGGATCGTCACACTCCCAGAGCTCCGGCGGCGCCGGTGTCTCGGGTTCGTGACCTTGCGGGAATCGCGTGAGCGACCAGATCTCCATCATCGTCTCCTCCGGCCCCAGCGGGCGGAACCGGTATGAGGAGGCGCTGCTGTACATGGGTAGCACGAAGTAGTGCGGGAAGCAGTAGCCCATCGGCTCGTTGAACCCTTGTGCCTCGAGATCGTTGAGGTCGGGGATGTCGCTGCCCTTGGCTCGGTGCCAGCGCACGACCTCGTCGTTGAGCGTTCGATGCCACCTGGACATTGCCTCCGTCGGATCGTCAGGCAGTTCGATGTCCCGCAACCCTTCGGCCACCTCCACGTCGTTGGCGTGGACCATACCGGCCATCCCCTCGCTCATGGTGCGCAGGTAGTGGATCTCCGCATCGATGAGTGCGCGCGGATCGGTTGTCCCTCCCTGGCGCGATGGATCCCTCCCCGGGATCACGAGCTGGGGATGCGCCTCCACCACGTGGTACTGCTCCATGAATGCTTCTTCGGCGAGCTTCCAGTTGACCGGGAGACGGCAGGCGTACCACCACTCCGCCCGCATCGACTCCACCTTCCAGGCGTCGAGGATGGTGGCGAACGGCTCGATGCACTGCCGGAGCGGCGGTGCATCGTCGTCGAGATTGATCCACGCGCATCCGCCCCAGACCTCGCACCGGACGGGCGTGAGGTCCAGGTCCTCCGGCTGCAGGTTGTGATCGGCGAAGGTCTTCTTCCGTGGGACGAAGGTGTTCTTGCCTTCCGGGCCGTAGCACCACCCATGGAACGGGCAGATGAACCCGCCTTCGCACGTGCCTCGACCCTGGGCGACCTTGACGCCACGATGGCGGCAGGCATTCTGGAAGGCCGCCACTCCCCCGTCGTCGGAGCGCACCACGACGATCGACTGATCGAGGATCTCGTACTCGGCGAAGTCGCGCGGGTGCGGTATCTCCTCGAGCCGGCAGGCCATCTGCCAGACCCGTGGCCAGAGCAGCTCGGCTTCCATCTGGTAGAAGTCCGGGTCGAAATAGCGCTCCTTGGGAAGCCGGTCCGGGAGTTCCACCGCGTAGGGCACCGGGAGTGCCGACGATCTCCGATCCACGACCGCCATTCGGCCCCTTTCCCTCTCGGAGTGCGCTCGAATGTATACTAACCGGTCGGTACAATCGGTGCCGGAACGCCGGGGTGCACGACGTGCTCGCCGGTGGACACGATGGACGCCCTTGTCCGGCTCATCGCCGCGAAGCCCCATGACATCCCTGGAACCCGCACCCGACGAGACCTCCGCCCACCTCGAGACGGACGTGGAGGTGCTGGTCGTCGGCGCAGGCATCACCGGCCTGTACCAGCTCCATCGCGCTCGAGAGGCCGGCTTCTCCGTACAGTTGCTCGAGGCAGGCGGCGGCGTGGGGGGCACGTGGTACTGGAATCGCTATCCGGGGGCACGGTTCGACTCTGAGAGCTACACCTATGCCTACCTGTTCTCGAGGGAGCTCTTCGAGGAATGGGAATGGCGCGAGCACTTCGCGGAACAGCCCGAGATCGAGCGTTACCTCAACCACGTGGCGGATCGTTTCGACCTTCGGCGACACATCCGATTCGGCGCCAAGGTCACCTCGGCCGTGTACGACGAAACGTCAGGAAAGTGGACCGTCGTGATCGGCGACGGCACCGAACTCCGGACACAGTTCTTCATCGCCGCGACCGGCATCCTGTCGGTGCCGTACTACCCGGAGGTGCCGGGACGTCAGGACTTTCGGGGCGAGGCGTACCACACAGGATTGTGGCCGGCGGAGCCCGTCGACTTCGCGGGCAAGCGCGTCGCGGTCATCGGCACCGGATCGAGCGGCGTACAGGTCGTGCCCGCCATCGCTGACCAGGTTGCTTCCCTCACCGTCTACCAACGTACCGCCAACTGGTGCACGCCGCTCAACAACGCCCCGATCACACCCGAGGAACAGGCTCAACTCAGAACCGACTTCGAGGCGATGTGCGAGACGCTGAACACGTCACCGAGCGGATTCCTCCACCAGGCGTACGATCGCGCCACCTTCGATGATTCGAAAGAGGAGCGGTGGGAGTTCTTCGAGAAGATGTGGAGCAGCCCAGGGTTCTCGAAACTCACCAGCAACTACAGCGATCTGTTGTTGGATGAGGCCGCGAACGCACAGTGGTGCGAATTCGTCTCCGAGAAGATCAGGACCATCGTCAAGGATCCTGAGACGGCGGAGAAGCTCATTCCCAAGCACCACCGATTCGGCGAGAAGCGGCCCCCGTTCGTGACCGGCTACTTCGAGGCGTTCAACAACTCAAACGTGGATCTCATCGATCTCGAGCAGACACCGATCCTGCGCGTGACTGAGAATGGGATCGAGACGGCCGACGGCGTGCGGGAATTCGACATCGTCGTGTGGGCAACGGGCTTCGACTTCGGGACCGGCGCGCTGAACCGCATGGGGATCCGCGGCCGGGACGGTGTCGCTCTCGAGGATCACTGGGCTGATGGCCCCAAGACGTTCCTCGGTGTCCAGACGAGTGGGTTTCCGAACTTCTTCTTCCCCGGTGGTCCACATGCTGCCGCGGGCAACAACCCGCGGTACAACGGCGACCAAGTGGACTTCATCACCGACGCGCTCATCCACCTCCGAGCCCACGGCTGCGACACGATCGAGGTCAGCGCCGCAGCGGAAGAGAAGTGGACCGACATGATCGATCGCTGGGCGACAAGAGCCCCCTCTTTCGGAGAGATCAGCTACTACTTCGGAAGCAACATCCCCGGCAAACCTCGCAAGTACCTGCTGAACTCGGCCGGTCGGCCGAAGCTCTTCGCGGAGATCGACAAGGTCGTGGAGAGCGACTACCGGGCATTCAGGCTGTCGAACTCGTCGAATCCCGCAAGAACGGGGGCTTGAAGGGCCATCCGAGCCTGTCCTGGTCAGACGGTCGCCACCGGCGTCAACGGGGAGCCCACCGCCCCGGGCAAACGCAGTGGCGGCGCGGTGAGCAGGAACCGGCTGCGGTTGTGTTCGCGCAGCCATGACGCGAGCTCGTGCAGGTACCACATCTCGCCGAGAGGAACGCCGAGCCGGAACAGGCAGAGGTTATGGATCGGGAGGAACGAGTGTCGGCTCTCGTCGCGATCCTTGCCGACCATCCCTTCTACGGCGTAGTTGTCCGCCACTAATGCTGAGATCTGAGAGTCGCTGATCCACTGCAGCAACGACTCGTCCCGGGCGTCGAGGTAGGTGCACAGCGTGTGGATCTTCACGGGATCCGGGTCACGGTTCCACTTCAGGATCTCCGTGGCGAACCCGGTATGCAGCAGCAGCATGTCGCCGGGCTCGACGACGACATGGTCAGCCGCCATGATCTCTTTGAGTGTGTTCAGGTCGACCCCGCGCCAGTCGTGACCCAGGTGGTGGGCCAGGTCGACGAGGACGCCTCGTCCCTGGACACCGGTGTGCGCCATGTGCTCCAAGCCGAGGTGGCGCGCGAAGGAGACGTGCCCACCACCATCCCCCGCGGCGTCGGGCTTCGGTCCTACGAGATCCTGCCCGGCGCGGTACCCGTTGTAGTAGACGGCCTCTTCAACCCCGTCGCCGTCGGCATCGAACTCGGCTCCGACGTGCGCCAGCGAGTCCCACTGCGTCGAGTACTGCAGCGAGAGGGTCACCACGTCGTCGGCCCACACGTCCACGTACTTGGGGTCGCCGAACTTCTTCATCGTGCTCATGGGGACGTTGTAGAAGGTGCCCGGATTGCCCTCCATGTCCTCGGTCGGCGCCAGGACCGGAGGGTGGCGCCGCTGGTTCAAGGCAGTCCCACCGGGGTAATCGAGCGGCAGGCTCAGGCAGAAGCTGAGGCCGGCCTCGATCTCCCGCACGCCCTGGAGGACCTTCTCGGGTGTGAGCAAGTTGATGCGACCGAGCTCGTCGTCCTCGCCCCAGTCACCCCACGTCGAGCCGGGTGGGCGCTGCTTCCACCGCTTCGTCACGATCTCTTCTCCTTCTGGCCGCAGCGACCCGCGACCGGCTGTCCGCGTTGCCTGTACCGACCGGTTGGTCTACACTGGCCGCGCAGGGTATCGCGTCTGCGCCCACCCGGTCATTGAGATCTTGCGCCCCAGCGCAGGAAGGTCACAACCATGACAGAGAAGCAACTTGTCATTTCTGCCGACGGGCACATCCTCGAACCCATCGACCTCTTCGTCACACGTCTGCCCAAGCACCTGCGGGACCGGGGGGTCTGGGAGGACGACTTCGAGATCGAGCCGCTCGTCGAAGGCGGGGCCCGGATCTTCCGGCGACTGCACACGCCCGGATTCGAGGGGTGGACGATCTCCCGGTACCGCCAGACGGGCGGGCGGATGCCCGAGGGCGACCCCGAAACGATCATTGAGGACCTCACCCTCGACGGAGTCGACGTCGGAGTCATGCATCCCAACCTGTCGCTCTTCGGGCTCTACTCCGACGACCACGAGCTGTCGTTGGCCCATGCCCGCGTGTACAACGACTACATCATGGAGCGGTTCACGCCGTACTTCTCGCGTCTTGCCCCCACGGCGCCGGTTCCTCTCACCGACGTCGACGATGCGGTGGCAGAAATTGAACGGGTCGCGGCCGGCGGCTTCCGTGCGATCCTCCTGCCCGCGACGCCACCCAAGCCCTACTACTCACGGGACTTCGACCCCGTGTGGGCGGCAGCCCAGGCGAACGGCGTGCACGTCTTCATCCACACGCAGACCGGTGGCGTCAAGCTCAACGACCCCGAGTCCACCACGCTCAAGGTCGTGATGGAGAACGCTGAACAGGTCAACCAACCGATGACCGAGAAGGCGGCAGCAAAGCGGATGGTCACGCAGGCGATCTACAGCACGATCGTTCCCCAACAGGTCATCTGCCAGCTCGTCGGCGGCGGCGTGCCCGAACGCTACCCCGACCTCCACTTCGCGCTGATCGAATTCAACGCTCACTGGCTCGCGTCGCTGGTTGGCAGCATGGACAAGTGCTGGGTCACCGGGATCGGCCAGGACCCCGACTGGTGGCTCGGTGTCTGGGACGACAGCCGACCCCCCGAGGAGCAGAGCGGGATGGCGCAGCTGTTTCGCCTCAACGAGAAATGGCCCTACCCGCTGATGCCCAGCGAGTACGTCCAGCGCCAGTTCCACGTCTCCTTCCAGGACGACCCCGTGGCGGTCGCCTGCCGGCACATCACGGGGCTGTCGACCATCGTGTGGGGCAATGACTACCCGCACGCCGAGGGAACGTTCCGAGGCAGCCGGCAGCTCATGGCCCGGCTCTTCGCCGACGTCCCGGCAGACGAGCGCGCCGCCATGGTCGGTGGCACCCTCGGCCGGCTCCTCGGGTTCAACGCTCCGGTGGCCGCGGCGGCTCCCCGGTCCTAGGACACCGGTCTCAGGGCAGCAGCACCGAAAAGCGGGGTGGGAGTGAACTACAGCTTCGAGGGGCGCGTCGCCATCGTCACGGGCGCGGGACGCGGCATCGGCCGTGCCCATGCGCTCCTGCTCGCCCAAAGAGGAGCCAGCGTCGTCGTCAACGACCTGGGCGGTTCCATGGATGGCCTCGGAGAAGACGCCGGAGTGGCGTCCGCCGTCGCAGCGGAGATCGTCGCCGCAGGCGGAGCTGCGGCTGCCGACACCAGCGACGTCGCCACGGCTGCGGGTGCACAGGAGCTCATCGAGACAGCCGTCGAGCGGTTCGGACACCTCGACATTCTCGTCAACAACGCCGGCATCATCAGATGGGCAGGGTTTCCAGATGCCGACTCGGAGAACCTGTCCCGGCACCTGGCAGTCCACACGGTAGGGTCGTTCAATACCACCCGCGCTGCGTGGCCGCACATGGTCGAACAGGGCTACGGCCGGATCGTGATGACCACCTCCTCGGGGATCTTCGGCCTGCCGAAGAACCTCTCGTACGCCACCGCCAAAGCGGCCGTCATCGGGCTCACACGTAGCCTCACGACCGCCGGTGCCGCTCACGGGATCAAGGTCAACCTCATCGCACCGGCGGCCCTCACGCGGATGGCAGGCCAGCCCACCACCGAGGCGGACTCGCCCGACCGCGGCGCCCCCCCGTCGCCGATGTCGTCGGATCTCGTCGCACCAATGGTGGCCTTCCTCGCCCACGAGGCCTGCCCCGTCAGCGGCGAGATCTACGCCGCCGGCGCTGGTCGGTTCTCCCGCATCTTCATCGCCTCGACCCCCGGGTACGTCCACGCAGGGCCACAGCCGACGATCGAGGACATCGCCCAGAATTGGGCAACGATCAACGACGAGACTGGTTACTACGTTCCTGCCGATCTCACTGCCTGGTCGGCTGCCTTCATGGCACATCTGCCGCCAACGGGTCCCGGACCTGCCGCCTCGTAACGTGGACCTCTCGCTCAACGAGACGGAACGGGACCTTGTCGAGCTCTGCCGCGACTTCGCGCAGCGGGAGATCGCACATCGTGCGCCGCTGGCATGGGAGGAGGCACGGTGCCCGACCGATCTGCTCCGCGAGATGGGTGAGCTCGGACTTCTGGGCATCCTCATCCCGGAGGAGTGGGGTGGAATCGGCATGTCGACGATCGGCTTCGTCGCCGCAATGGAGCAGATCGGGCTGGCCGATCAGTCCGTGGCAGCAGCGTGGCAGGCGCACTCGACGATCGGCTCGTTGCCTCTGTACCTTTTCGGCAACGACACCCAGCGAGAGCGCTGGCTGCGACCACTCGCAGAGGGGCGGGTGCTCGGCGCATTCGGTCTCACCGAGCCCGACGCGGGGTCCGATGCACGCGGAATCCGCACCCACGCGGAACGGCGCGACGGTGGCTGGCTGATCAACGGTCGGAAGACGTTCATCTCCAACGCGGGCACGGACATGTCGTTCGGCGTGACACTGCTGGCACGCGTGGGGTCGGCCGAGAACCAATCCCCGGCATTTGCGAGCTTCGTCGTCGAGAAGGACACACCGGGCTTCACCATGGGACCGAAGATGCGCGGCATAGGGTGGCGCGGTCTCGATACGCGCGAGCTGTACCTCGATGACGTCTGGGTGCCCGACGATCACCTCATCGGTGATCCGAATATGGGACTCGGCCAGTTCCTCCGTACGCTCGAGGTCGGCCGCATCTCGATCGCCGCATTGTCGCTGAGCCTGACCCAGGCCGTGCTCGACATGGCCACCGAATACGCGGGCCAGCGGGTTCAGTTCGGGCAGCCCATTTCGAAGTTTCAAGCCGTGCAGTTCAAGCTGGCCGACATCGCCACCGAGCTCGAGGCGGCGCGCTGGCTCACATATCGAGCCGCCTACCTGCGTGACACGGGTCAGGCATTCCAGAAGGAGGCCGCCATGGCCAAGCTGAAAGCCAGTCGCGTGGCGACATGGGCGGCATCGGAGGCGGTCCAGATCCATGGAGGCCTCGGGTACATGCTCGAGACGCCGGTGGCGCGCTTCTACTGCGACTCAAAGGTCCTGGAGATCGGTGAAGGCACCAACGAGATCCAGCACTTGGTGATCGCGCGCCTGCTGGGCTGCTGAGCTAGACGGCAACCAGGCGACGGATGGCGTCCGCGATGTCGTCGCGGTCGGGAAGCCAGGCTCGTTCGAGGTTGGGCGCGTACGGGGGCGGAGTTGCTGCGGCGCCGATCCGCTCGATCGGTGCATCGAGATCCCAGAAGCCCTCGCGGGCCACGGTGGCCGCGATCTCCGCGCCTATCCCGAATGGGATGACCGCCTCGTGGGCGACGAGGAGACGGCTCGTCTTGTGCACCGACTCGAGGATCGGCGTCATATCGAGGGGAGCGACGGTCCTGAGGTCGATGACCTCCACAGAGATCCCCTCCTCCTGCACTCGCTCGGCAGCGGCGACTGCCTCGTGGACCATCCGTGAGACCGACACGACGGTCGCGTGGGTTCCGGGACGCACGACCGCAGACTTGCCGATCGGGAGGATGTAATCGGGTGGTGGCTGTGGCCCCTTCATGCCGTACAGCAGCCTGTTCTCGATGAAGATCACGGGGTTCGGGTCTTGGATCGAAGCACGGAGCAGACCGTACGTGTCGGCCGGTGTCGACGGCATCACGACACTCAGCCCAGGAATGTGGGCGAGAAGCGCTTCGAGGCTCTGCGAGTGCTGGCTTCCCGAGGAGCGCCCAGCGCCGAATTGAGTCCGCACGGTCAGTGCCATCTCCGCTGCCCCACCGGTCATGAAGGGTAGCTTCGCTGCCTGGTTGAGCAGCTGGTCGAAGCAGACACCGAGGAAGTCGAGGTACATCAACTCGACCACGGGCCGCATCCCGGCCATCGCCGCACCCACACCGAGGCCGATGATCGCCGTCTCGGAGATAGGAGTGTCGCGTACGCGGGCGCCGAACTGATCGGCGAGTCCTCGCGTGAGGCCGAAGACATTGCCTCCGGCGCCGACGTCGATGCCGGCGATGAACACGCGGTCGTCGTCGGTGAGCTCAGCTTCGAGCGCGCCACGGATCGCGTCCATGGTGCGGAACACCGGTGCGTCTTCACCCAGCGATGGCGGCTCCGCTCGCACCGGCCTCGCACGCACGACGTAGTCGGCCAACGTGGTTGCGGCCGGGCTCGCAAACCGACGGGCGACCTCCACCGCCCGGTCGAGATCCTCGGCTATGGACGTCTGCATCGCCTTGATCTCGTCGTCTCCGACGCCGGCTGCTCGAAGCCGACCCTCATGCGCCAAGAGAGGGTCGCGCGCGGCCCACTCCAGTACTTCGTCCGGTGAGCGGTATCGCTGCGGATCCCCTTCGTAGTGCCCGTGCCATCGGTAGGTTGCCGCCTCGACGACGGCCGGACCACGTCCGGCACGTGCAGCCAGGACCACGTCCGCCATCACCGCTGCCGTTGCAGTGACGTCGTTGCCGTCGACTGCGACGTAGGGAACCCCGTAGCCGGCGGCCCGCAGCTCGAGCGACGCCGCGTGCTGGGTCGAAGCTGGCGAGAACTCGGCGTAACCATTGTTCTCGCAGAAGAAGATCACCGGCAACTGCCATACCGAGGCGAGGTTCACCGCTTCGTGGAACGCGCCCTGCGCGGGCGCTCCGTCGCCGAAGAAGGCCACCGCGACGCTGCCGTCAGCACGGAGCTGCGCTGCCTTCGCTGCTCCCACGGCGATCGGCAGGCCGGCGGCCACGATCCCATTGGCGCCGAAGATCCCCAGCGTCGGGTCCGCGATGTGCATGGAGCCCCCGCGGCCGCGGTTCGTGCCCTGGGCCTTGCCCATCAACTCCGCGAACATCCCGGTCGGATCTAACCCCTTGGCCAAACAGTGGCCGTGGCCGCGGTGGGTGGAGGTGATGACGTCCGCCGGACCCAACGGCCAGCACGCGCCCACAGCCGTCCCCTCCTGCCCGATGGAGAGGTGCACGAAGCCGGGAACCTCGCCGTCGCGATACAGCGCCGCCACCCGCTCTTCGAAGCCGCGGATCAGCAGCATCCGGCGCTGCATCTCGATGAGGTCGATGGTCGACAACGTCGAGGTCGAGGATGGGTCGGAGGACACCAAGCGTGTACTGTACTGGTCGGTACAACAAAGGAAAAGCGATGATCGGTCAGATCGAGATCCCCGGTTCCTTCCCCGGCCCCGGTGTGGTCTCTGGGAAGCGGGTGGTGATCACCGGCGCCAGCCGGGGCCTGGGTGCCTTGCTGGCGCATGCCTTTTCGCGCGGGGCGCGTCCGTGGCGCTCGTGGCACGAACAGAAAGGGACCTCAAGGCGGTTGCCGAGGCGCTTCCCGGACCGTCCCTGGTGCTCAGTGGTGACGTGACGGACGAAGACTTCAACGAAGCCGCGGCTGATGCCACGGTGACCGAATGGGGCGGCGTCGACGTCTGGATCTGCAACGCCGGGATCTCGCCCGTCGTGGCCGGCCCACGCGGGACGGACCCCTCGATCTGGCGGCAGGTCCTGGAGGTGAACCTCACGGGTGCGTTCCTCGGAGCGCGCGCCGCGGCCCGCGTCATGCGCGAGGGCGGCCGACTCATCTTCACCGGCTCGGTCCTCGGAGAGCGGCCGCGCAAGGGATTGAGTGCGTACAGCGCCTCGAAAGCCGGCCTGGTCGGCGTCGCCAAGGGACTCGCGCTCGACTTGGCCCCCTCGGGCATCACGGTGAACGTCGTTGCCCCGGGATGGTTCGATTCGCCGCTGGCCGACGGATGGATGAAGAACCCCGAGCTCTCGGCCTCGATCACCGGGCACACCGCGCAACGGCGCTGGGGAGCATCGACCGACCTGGCCGGCGCCTACCAGTTCTTGGCCTCCGATGCATCGGCGTTCGTCACCGGGACCGTGCTCAACGTCGACGGGGGATACCTGCTGATATGACGCCACAGCGACGGGTTGTCGTGATCACAGGAGCAGGCGGTGCGCTCGGTACGGCGGTGTCGCAGCACTTCGCGAGCGAGCCCGCTACCGATCTCGTGCTCAGCGATGTCAGTCCTTCCTCGCTCGAGGCGACCGTGGCCGGGCTCCCCACTGCCGACGGATCCGTCGAGACGGCGCTCGCCGACGTGAGCGACTTCGCCCAGGTCGAGTCGGTGATGTCCTTGGCGGCTACGCGCTTTGGCCGGCTGGATGTCGTCATCAGCAACGCCGGAGTTCTCTCGGCGAACGGTCGGATCCACAACTTGGCCACCGAGGAGTGGGAGCGCGCGTTCCGAATCAACCTCCTCGGTGCCGTCAACAACATCCGTGCCGCGGTGGCCGTCATGCGCCCCCAGGGTTCTGGATCCATCGTGTTGACGGCGTCGGTCTCTGGCCTGACGGCATGGTCACATGCCGCTCCGTACTGCGCGACGAAGGCCGCCGTGATCCAGCTCGCGAAGGTCGCCGCCGTCGAGTACGCACGCGACGGAATCCGCGTCAACAGCGTGTGCCCAGGGACGTTCCGGTCCGCCATCCATGCGGATCTTCCACCGGAGGCGCTCGACGCGATCGCCGAGCGACATCCCCTCGGGCTCGGATCGGCTGTCGACCTCGTGGGTGCGTACTCCTATCTCGCGAGCGACGCCTCGCGCTGGACGACCGGATCGGCGATCGTCGTCGACGGCGGGTACTCGGCGCCCTGAAAGCAGTTATTGGTATGGCTCGGCGGACGGGTTGGTGATCCCTCTCATGAAGATATCCGCAAAGGGCTTTGCCACATCCCGAGCCGACAACGGCCCGCCCGCCTTCAACCACAGGTACGTGTAGTTGTGCATCCCGAGCCAGGCCAGGGCAGTGAGCCTCGGCTGCAACTCACGGAACTCCCCCGAATCAACGCCGGCCTGAAGAACCGCCTCGACCCGTCGCTCGTACTCGCGGCGCCGCTGGCGGAATTGCTCGGCCCGTTCGCCGGTGAGCGCAGGGAACTCATGCAAAAAGACCCAGACGTGATCCGGGTAGCGGTGGATCACATCGAGCAGCTCGTCACCGAGCATGGCCAGCTGCTCCGGCGGCGATCCGCCCGCCTCGGCGACGCGATCAGCGCCGAGCATCACCTCATCCATCACCCGGTCGTGGATCGCGGCGAGAAGCTCCTCCTTGGAGCCGATGTAGTGGTACAGCGCACCCTTGCCGAGATCGTTCGCCACACACAGTTCGGTGATGCCTGTGGCGTGATACCCACCGCGAGCGAACACGCGCGCAGATGTATCGACGATCGATTCGCGACGCGCCTGCCAGTTGGCCCTACGTCGTGAATCACCGGTCCCATCCGCCCGTGTCATTGCTCGCGAGGTTAGCGGGCGGCCCACGGGGGAGGCTGCCTCCAATGACCGCCGCCAGGCCCTCCCCGAGGTGCGCGGACGCGGACAACCCACCGAGCAGCTTCGGCACAGACGTTCAGTCCTTCGTCGTCGTGGTTCCACTTCTGCCACCCCCACCACCGTCGGCACTCCCCCGCGCTTGCCCCTATAGGCTGACCCGTCGCTCGGGGCTCGGGGACTGCGGGAGGGAACGAGAGTGGTCAAGCGGAGTGGGCTTTCCATGAATCGAGACGATGACGGTGGGAAGATGACGGCCCCAAAGACGACGCAGGCGGACATGAACTGGTTTGCCGTGCTCGCCCACCACGCGAACCGTACGCCCGACAAGGCGATGACCGTGTTCGAGGGTGAGACCACCTCCTACGGAGAGATGGCCAGGCGGGCTGTGGCGCTGGCCGCCGGCCTGTCCGGACGTGGTGTCGGTCGCGGCGACGTCGTGGCTCTCCTGTCGTACAACTGCCCCGAGTTCCTCGAGACGGTCTTCGCTGCCAACTACCTCGGAGCGATCGCGATGCCCGTCAACTGGCGACTCGCGGCGCCCGAAGTGCGCTACATCCTCGAGCACTCCGGTGCTTGCGCTCTCGTGTGCGACGAGTCACTCGTCGCGCTCGGTGACGAGGCGACCAGGGGCATTGAGCCCACTCTGGCGCGTGCCTGCGTTTCACCGGTCGCCACGAACGGATGGACGACGCTCGCCGATCTGCGCGCGACCCCTCACCCAGCGGCGCGCGTCCCCGTGGGGGCCGACGACCTTCACCGGTTGATGTACACCTCGGGTACCACGGGACGACCCAAAGGCGTCATGATCACCCATGCCAACCTGACGTGGAAGAACCTCGCGCATGTCATTGAGTTTGGCTTCACCAGCTCCGATCTCGGGCTCGCCTGTGGGCCCCTCTACCACGTCGGCGCGCTCGATCTGACGACCACCTCGCTGATCGCCGCCGGTGCGACGACGATCATTCATCGCACGTTCGACGCATCCGCCGTCGTCGACGAGCTCGAGCGATCACGGGTGACCACCGTGTGGCTGGCTCCCGCCATGGTCAACGCGATCATGGCATTGCCAGACATCGAGCAACGCGAGCTGTCGTCGGTGCGCGTGGTTGTCAACGGTGGCGAGAAGATGCCGATCCCTCTCATCGAGCGGATCCAGCGAGTCTTTCCCTCAGCGTGGTTCGCCGATGCGTACGGTCTCACCGAGACGGTTTCCGGTGACACCTTCCTCGACCGGGACAGCATCGTGAGCAAGCTTGGCAGTGTGGGCCGTACGTGCCTCTACCTGGAACTCGACATCTGGGACAAGGAGGGGAGCTCGCTGCCGGCCGGGGAGCAGGGTGAGATCGTCATGCGAGGCCCAAAGGTCTTCAAGGGCTATTGGCGGGACCCTGACGCGACCCTCGCCGCGTTCGCCGGGGGCTGGTTCCACACCGGGGACATCGGCACCCGTGACGACGACGGATACCTCTTCATCGTCGATCGGCTCAAGGACATGATCGTGTCAGGGGGCGAGAACATCGCGAGCTCGGAAGTCGAGCGGGTGCTGTATGAGCACGATTCGGTGCTTGAGGCGGCCGTGGTGGGCCGACCCGATGATCGATGGGGCGAAGTCCCCGTGGCCTTCGTCGTCCTGCGCGAGGACGCAGGTGTGACGACGGATGTGCTCCTCGAGCACTGTCGCGCCCAGCTGGCGCGGTTCAAGGTCCCCAAGGAGATCACGCTCCTCGACGCGCTGCCGCGCAATCCCTCCGGGAAGGTCCTCAAGCGCGAGCTCCGAAGCGGAGGGTGAAAGGGCCGAACGAGTCGGGGTGTGCGAACGTCCTGGTGACCCAGGGCTTGACCGGGGGACAATAGGCGGAACCTCCGGGGGCCGGACGTCGGCTGCCAGCCCTCCCCCGTCGTCGGCAAGCGGCAGACGGCCGGCAGCAGACGGCAGTGCGCCTAGGTGGCCGGCTCGAGCCGGTCGATCACGCTCTGCACGAACGAAACGGTGGCGTCGTGACCGGCGGTGACACCAAGCGCGTCTTCGAGAGCGAGCACCTGGGAGAGGCCGGTCATCATCAGCAATGCAACAATCGGGGGGAGTTGGTCCGTCGTGATGCCGTCGGCCGCCAGTGCAGCGGTGAGGGCCTCGAGCTGGGCGGCGCGGAAGCGCTCGGCGTAGCGGGCGATCTCGACGCGTATCACTTTGCGGTGGTTCGCCAAAGCGACGAACTCAATCGAGAAGGCGGCACCCCGAGGATCGGCGTTGAGCCTCCACAGCGTGCGCAGCGAGGGATCCGCGGCCATCGCCCGCTCGAAGCGGGCGAGGTTCTCCTCGGCGCGCCGCCGGAACACCTCCGTGAAGAGATCGTCCATCGTGCGGAAGTAGTAATGCACCAGCTGCGCCTTGAGTCCCGCCCTGGCCCCCACCCGCCGTGAGGTGACCGCGGCGTAGCCCTCCTCCAGGAGCAACTCCTCGGCGGCCTCGACCAACCGGGCCCGCGTCTTGGAGTCGATGGCACCGATGCGCCGGGGCGGGGACGAGGATGCCATGGGAACAACTTGCCACATCTCCCGACGGGTGCTAAGCAATTGCCAAAATATGCTGTGCGACTGCACAGCAGCAGCGCCGAGTTCCTCGGCCGACGCATCTCATGCGCGAAGGGAGACCCGGTGACCGACTGGGAGACGATCGACTTCTTCAGTGACGAGTCACTCCTGGAGGACCCGTACCCCTACTTCGAACAGCTCCGAGCACAGTGCCCCGTCCTTCAGCTCCCCAATCACGGGGTGGTGGCGGTGACGGGCTACGAGGAGGCGGGCGAGATCTACCGCGACACCGCAACGTTCTCCTCATGCAACTCGGTCATCGGCCCGTTCGCGACATTTCCCGTGCCACTCGAGGGCGACGACGTCAGCGACATCATCGATCACCACCGGGATCAGCTGCCCATGAACGAGCACATGGTGACCATGGACCCGCCGGATCACACACGCGAACGTGCGCTCGTGATGCGCCTGATCACGTCGAAGCGACTTCAGGAGAACGAGGCCTTCATGTCGCGGCTGGCCGACCAATTGCTGGACGAGTTCGTCGCCGACGGGCGATGCGAGTTCATCACCGCCTACTCACAGCCCTTCGCCATGCTCGTCGTCGCCGATCTGCTCGGAGTGCCCGAAGAGGATCACGCGCGGTTCCGTGAAGGATTCGGCTTGAGTCAGGTCCCCGGGGAGCTCGGCGCCGGTGATGAGAACCAGGTGGGCCTCAATGCGCTGGCGTGGCTCGACGAATGGTTCGCGCAATACATCGAGGACCGACGGCGCCAGCCCCGCAAGGACGTCCTGACCGACCTGGCGCTGGCGACGTACCCGGACGGCAGCATGCCCGACGTGACCTCCGTGGTGCGTACCGCCACCTTCTTGTTCGCCGCCGGCCAGGAGACGACCGCACGGTTGCTCGCCGTCGCGTTGAAGTATCTTGCCGAGTACCCCGAACTGCAGGACGAGCTCCGGTCGCGCAAGGAGCTCATCCCGGGCTTCATCGAAGAAGCCCTGCGCATCGAGAGTCCCGTGAAGGCCGACTTCCGTCTGGCCCGCCGTTCCACGACCGTCGGCGGCGTGGCGATCCCGGCTGGCACACCGGTCATGCTGCTCAATGGCGCCGCCAACCGCGATCCGCGGCGCTTCGAGCATCCGGCGGAATTCCTCGTGGAGCGGCCCAACGCGAGGGCGCACATGGCCTTCGGCCGAGGTGCGCACACGTGCCCCGGCGGTCCCCTGGCCCGGGCGGAGGGTCGCGTCAGCCTCGATCGGATCTTGGACCGGATGCGCGACATCCGCCTGGCCGAGGAGCACCATGGCCCCCCATCGGCCCGTCACTACAGGTACGAGCCCACATGGGTCCTGCGCGGCCTGAGCGACCTGCACCTGCAGTTCACGCCGGGCGAGCAGAACCGGTGAGCGTCGCCGTCGTCACCGGGGGGGCGTCGGGCATCGGGCTCGGCGTCGCCCGCCAGTTCGTCGCAGACGGACACGACGTCGCCGTCCTCGATCGAAACGGTACGGGTGCCGACCAGGCTGCCGCCGACATGCAAGGGGAGGGCGTCCGGGTCCTGGCCGTCCAAGTCGACGTCGCCGACCGGCCGTCGGTCGAGGCGGCCTTCACACAGGTCCGCGCCGAGCTCGGCCCAGTCGGCATCCTCGTGACGAGCGCGGGCGTTGAGTCCTTCGACCCCCTTCTCGAGATCACCGGCGAGAAGTGGGACAAGATCATTGCGGTCAACCTGACCGGTACCTTCAGCTGTGTCCAGGCCGCGGTGCCCGACATGCTCGCCGCCAGCTGGGGCCGCATCGTCACCATCTCATCGTCGAGTGCGCAGTCGGGCGCGCCCAACATGGCCCATTACGCCGCCTCGAAAGGCGGCGTCATCGCCCTCACCAAGGCGCTCGCGGTCGACCTGGCGCGCCATGGCATCACCGTGAACACCATCCCGCCCAGCCTGGTGGACACCCCCATGGCACGAGCTGCGGAAGCTGCCGGCGACTTCCCCGGGGTCGACATTGTCGGTCCGATGGTCCCGCTCGGTCGCGCCGGAACACCAGCCGACATCGCCGCCGCCTGTTCATTCCTCTGCGGCGAGAGCGGCAGTTACATAACCGGCCAGATCATCGGCGTCAACGGCGGCATGTACATCTGAACAGAATCGTGCGCCGGCTCCAGGTCACCTGGTCGAACGACTCAGAGGTACTCCCGCTTGCGCATCCAGACGAGGATGAACCATCCCCACAGGGGCGGCAGGTACGAGGTGAACATACGCTGGACGAACGTCGCCGCCACGGCGTCGGTCTCGGGGATCCCGGCCGCCGTCAGGCCGAGGATCATCCCGGCCTCCACCACCCCCATGCCCCCCGGCACCGGTGAGACACCTCCCAGCATGGAGGCGAGGGTGATGACGATGAAGATGGTGGCCAGGGAGAGATGCTGGTCGAACGCGTGCAGCGCCGCTCCGAGAGCCAGAGCCACCATCACCTGACCCGAGACCGCTCCGGCAACCAGCTCCACCAATTTGGCCGGCCGGGCGGACAGGACCTTCAAGTCACCCCATACCTGGCGCAGCTTGGGTCGGGCTTTGTCGGCGGCCAGCCGTCTCAGGCGCGGGATGGCCAGGGCCACCCCGATCGCCACGACCACCAACACGATGACGGCCAGGAACAGCCAGATGGCCTTGCCGTGGTTGCCCGAGGCGTTCTGCCCGTCGTTGGAGAAGTTCAAATTGTCCCACGCCAGGGGCAGGGAGATGAGAAAGAGCGAGCCCTTTACGATCCAACTGATCGTGCTCACCAGAGCGCCGGAGGTGACCGCCTGGGTGGCGTCGAAGCCTTGCTGCTGGAAGAAGCGCACCCGAGTGGCGAAGGTGGCCGGCGTCCCTCCAGCCAGTGAGGTGAAGGCGTTGGCGAACTCGAGAGCCACCACTCGTCCATAGGGCAGCACTCCGTTCACGGTGCCGATCTCGGACAGCGCCGTCGAAGGGTAGGCGAGCTGGGCCAGCACGGCCGTTGCCCCGACCCAGCCCCACGCCGCCCCCTTTATCGTGTCGAACGACTGGCCCACCTTGATCAGGACCAGGATCAGGGCCCACCCACCAACCAGGGTGCCGATGGTCATGACGATGGTCCCCCAGCTGACCCGCTTGGGCTCGGCCAGCTTGGGCACCTCGATTTCGAAGGCCTGGGCGGTGCGGGTACGGAGGTCCTCGAGCAGCTGCTTGCGGCCCTTCAGGGCCGACGAGATGACCCGGTCGAGGCTCGCCCGACGGAGATGTGTCAGAGCCTCCGCCACTGCGTCCTTCGGCAGCACCCGTCTCGCCGCGGCGGCGGTCCGTTCGGGCCCGGCGACCAGCCCGGCCGCGGCCAGGGCCCCGGCCAGGTCGGTGTTCAGGCGCTCGTCGGTCGCGCTCGGCGACGCCGTCCGGAAGTCGACCAGCGAGACACTGGGCCCGGTGGGATCGACCACGATCGTCTCCCCGCTCAGGGCACCGTGGGCGATCCGGGCCTCGCGCAAGGAGAGCACGGTGCCCAAAAGGGCGTCCAGCTCCTGGTCGCCCAGCGTCTCCTGGTCGAGGTCGCCCAGGCGGGTGCCGCCAGGAGGCCGGACGACCAGGGCGGCGTCCCGGCTCGGACCACCGATGCCGGCCACCAGTACATGGGAAGTCGTGACGCCGGCCCGCTCAGCGAGGAGAGTCATGTACGCCTCGTGCTCGACCTGCTGGATCCGGGAGAACGAGAGTGCGGGCCCCGAGTCCCTATAGAAGAGGAATCGTCCGGTCTTGGAGAGCAGCTGGGCGTCAGCGGCGTCACGGCCGTAGAGGGAGACCGCCACGGACCGACCGTTGAGATCGGCGCCGGAGTAGCGAGCCACCCCCCAGACCTGGTGCTCCGCCGGCGACAGCTCGCTGACCGCTACACCGAGGTCGCCCAACACGACGGCAAGCTCCTCCCCCGAGGGCAGGCCGAGGGGCGACCCGAAGATCAGGTGGAGTAGGGCGGCCGTGCCCCACCCGAGTGCCACGCTGGCCGCAACGTTGACCGGGAGTCCGTCGCCAGCCACCACCGTGGCCACGGCCGCCAATCCGATGACCAGCTCCAGTAAGCGCTGCACAGAGCGCGACAGGTACGGCAGAGCGGCCATGGTTACCGCCACCGCCGTGGCGACGATGGCCACCGGGTACTCGAGGTTGTAACCGGCCAGTGACGCGTCGTTCGGCCGACCACCGGTCATGCCAAAGACGAACCACAGGAGTGCCGAGAAGGCGAAGGCGGCCAGACCGGCCACGGCCAGATCTCGAAGGACAGCCCGACGACGCGACAGGAGCGCGACCGCCCCCAGAATCACGATCAAGCCGAAGGAACCGACGACATAGATACTGGTGACCAGCCAGTGGACGCCGTTGGGCGGCGGGCTGATGAAGTGCAGGACTTTGTGCTCCGCGACCGGATCGACATGAGTGATGGCCAGCCCGATCAGGAGCACCACGACTGCTGTGCCCAATCGGAACCCGTCCGATCCCCGTCGGCGGCGAGCTCCGTCGCCGACGGGGGCGAAGACGATGGAGCGCCAAGCCCGGCGGTGGATGGGCCCGCCAGATGGGGTTCCGCTCACAAGGGTCCCAGCCTCGACACTCATGCCGGTCAAACATTACGGTGGCCGCGTTCCCAGGTGGTGACCTCCACGCCACCGTACGAACGGACGGGAACTTGCAGAGCGGATTCCGTGTCGTTCGCTGAGTCGACTTGCCCTCGTCGAAACGATTCAGCTGTACCTAGGGGATTCAGCCACTCCCCACAGGCGCCGGGGCAGACGCTGGCGCAGGAGCAGCTGCGGGTGGCGTGCTCGGCTTGATCCAGACGGCGACCACATACGACACGACCACAGCCACGATCACAAGCGGCATGAGGGTCACGGCGTCGGTTACGAAAAGAAGGCTCGGCAGCAGTACGGCGGTGAATGGCATCTTCAGCGCGCCGGCAATCATTGCCCCGACGCCCATCGCCGCACCGGCGATCATCGGCAGTCCGCCGACGTGGGACAGAGCGATGCCGCCGGCAGCACCGATGAACATGCTCGGAAAGATGGGGCCCCCCCGGAAACCGCTCAGCGAGATCGCATAGGCCAGTCCCTTGCATACGAGCAGCAGGAGCAGCGCGCCTACGGTCCAGCCGGCCGCCTGCTGGACCAGAGACGGCAGCGCGGACTGTCCCGAGAACAGCACCTCTGAGGAACTTCGACCGGTCCCGGCGGCGAAAGCGATCGCCAGACCGGCCACCGCCAACCCCGCGACCGGGGTCACCAGGACCCTGCTGCGTTCAACCAGGGGCCGAAGCATGGTGGACAGTTTGAAGATGACGGTGGCAACGACCGCGCCGCCCATGCCGATGGCGATCGCCCACAAGAATTCGACGCCGTTGGGTGCTCCGACGTGAGGAATGGACGACACAGTCAGCGAGAACGACCCGAATCCGGTCAGGCTGTTGAGCCCCACAAAGATCAATGAACCCACGCCGGCAGCAAGGAGCCCAGGGATCAGAACGATCTCCATCATCGGGCCTCCCAATCCGGCCATCTCCATGAGAAGGAAGGCGCCGACCAGAGGAGAGCCCAAGAGGGTGGCAATGGCGGCGAAACTCCCAGCCGCGCCGATCACCACGGCCGCCATTGGTGGTGCGTCCCGCTTGACCAGGTGCACCGCCAGAACGCCCAGCCCGCTGCCAATCGCGATGAGTGGCGCCTCGGGGCCCAGCACCACCCCGAGACCGAGGGTGGCGAATGCCGCCGCGACAATGCCGAAGAGCTCGACGGGCTGAACCGGCCCGCCGGACTTGAAGCCCTCGGACGGTTCGTGGCCACCGGTTCCCGGCAGGTAGCGAATGGCCAGAGCAACCAGCACCCCACTGAGTGCCAGCCACGGCAGGGGCCACCACAGCGGCTCTCCGTGGAACCCGAGGCTCTTCGGGAGATCGATGAAGATCTCCGTTTGGAGCCGGGACACCCCGTCCAAGAAGAAGTACGCCACCGTGGCCACCGGGACGCCCAAGAGGGCCCCCAGCACTAGAAGGGCGACGTAGCTCCGGGACTTGATGATCGCAGTTGGGTCCGGGGCCGACGCTGGCTCCGGCGACGCGGCGGGGCCGGTCATCGTCCGGTCCTCGGGCGATTCGTCGGTCTCGGATTGGTTCCTGCCGCGCCCCCGCAGGGCCCGTCATGTCGATACGTCCGCTGCACGATCCTTGAAGCTAGCTTGTCCCGTTGGGCGACGTCATGATCACAATCAATGGCTTCGGGGGTCCGCCGTCTTCTCAGTTCGAGCATGCACTGACCCGAATGGATCGCCGCGGATCGGAGATTGTCGGGCATTCGCCAACCCGTTTCGACGTCGTCATGAGTGCGACCCGTGACATCCCGGTGCCAACCTCTTTGAGTCAACGAGCACAGGCGGTCTTGGCAATGGGCCCCTTCGGAAACTCTCCCTATCCGCGGAGATCCGCCGATATATCGACTCCCACTGGGGGCAATTGGTCCTTTTGGAGCGGTCTGCGACGAGTCGCCGCACTGGGGCCTGGCCAGTGGGGGATGTCGCGGCCATGATGGTGCCGTGAACGAGGGTTTCCCGATCGCAGCCGTAGACGGTGTCAACGAAGACGACCAAGACGCGGCCATTGCCCGCCTCCACGAGCTGTTCAGCACGGGAGAGTTGTCGCTCGACCGCTTCTCTGAGCTCCTGGAGAAGGTCTTCGCCGCCCCCGGGGTCTCCGATCTCGAGGCAGCAATGTCGTCGCTGCCACCGCTGGTCCACCTCACGCCCACCTCGCGGCGGCTTACCGAGCCGCTCATTCTGCGGACGGCAGACGGCGGTCTGCAGCTGGGCACTGGCTGGCAATTGGCCGCAGACACGACGATCAGCACCGGCTTCGGCGCGGCCCGGGTCGATCTCACCGCCGCCAGCTGGGACTCCTGTCAGATCAACCTCCGCCTGGAAACCTGGGGTTCGATCGAGGTTCTCGTTCCCGAAGGAGTAGCGGTGCAGATGGTCGGGGGGTCGGGACACGTCCACCTCGAATCGCTGTCCGCGCCCGCCACCGGGGGGCCGGTAGTGCGCATCTCCACGTTTGGACCGACGGGGGTGATCCGGATACGCCATCCGAAGGAGCGCGGCTCGGGGTTGTTCACGCGCTGGAAACTGCGTCGGACCGGAGACGACTCGAGTCCGAGGAGATAGATCGCGTCTTCGCTGCACTCATTGTCAGCGCAGGTGGAGCCCGGTCAGCCTCCAGCCATCGGGAAATCCCCGAGACATGTAGCCGATCGGCGATACCCCAGATAGAGTTCCTACAGCGAAGCTGCTAGGAGGTTCACTCCACCATGGTTGTCCTGATCATCGTCATCATCGTCGTCGTGCTCCTCGCTCTCGGCTTGTGGGCCGCTTACAACGGCCTCGTCAAGAAGCGGAACCGGACTCAGGAAGCATGGTCCGAAATCGACGTCGAGCTCAAGCGCCGCCACGATCTCATCCCCAACCTGGTCTCCACGGTGCAGGGCTACGCCGCCCACGAGCGGGGGACCTTCGAGGCGGTGACCAAGGCTCGGGCCGACGCAGTCGCTGCCGGAGCGACGGGCGACCCAACCCAAATCGCACCGGCCGAGAACGCTCTGTCGGGGGCGTTGCGATCGCTGTTCGCAGTCGCCGAGAACTACCCACAACTGCGAGCGGTTGAGAGCTTCCTCCAACTGCAAGAGACCCTGACCGCCACGGAGGACAAGATTGAGTACGCCCGCCGCTACTACAACACCAGCGCCCGGGACTACAACATCGCTCTACAGACGTTTCCTCGCAACCTGATCGCCGGGCCTTTCGGCTTCAAGGCAGTGGCTTTCTTTGCCACCGACGAGGACGACCGCGCCGTGCCTCAGGTCAACTTCTCCGGCTCTGGGCCAGGTGTGGCCGGCCCCGCACCCTCGGGACCCCCCCTTGCCGGTGGCGCCGAAGGGCTGCCGCCCGCAGCCGCTCCCGGAGGGTCCCCGCCGGCCGGCTGAGATCATCGACGGGACGGCCGGTCCGGTCAGACCGACTGACCCGAGGCGATCTTCTCGAGCTCAGCGATCCGCTCCTCGATGGGAGGGTGGGTGTCGTAGAGGTGGTGGTACCAGGTCTCGTGGTGCTGCAACGGGTCGTCGATGCACATGGCGGCCGTGGCGTGATTGAAATTGGCGAAAGGCTTGTCGTTCTGCTGCAGCTTTCGCAAGGCACTGAGCAGGCCGGCGGGATTGCGGGTCAGCTCCACCCCGCTGACGTCGGCGAGCGATTCCCGGCGCCGAGAAAGGGCCAGGCGGATCAGTGGACCCACCAGGAAGCCGACGATGGCCAGCAGGGCGCCAGCGGAGAAGATGACGAGGATCAGGATGCCGGAGTTCCTCCCGCCCCGTCCGATGCCAGCGTAGAACGCGCTCCTCCACAGGATGCTTGCCAGCAGGGCCGCCATCCCGATCATGGTGCCCACCACGAGCAGCAGTCGGATGTCGTGGTTCTTGATGTGGCTCATCTCGTGGCCGATGACGCCCTCCAGCTCCTCTCGGTTCATGATCTGGAGCAGGCCGGTCGTGAACGTGATGGAGGCCTTGTCGGGGCTCACCCCCGTGGCGAACGCGTTTGGGGACGGGTCGTCTATGACATAGATGGCCGGCGCCGGGATTCCTTCGCCGATGGCGAGCGCCGACACCAGGTCGTAGAGCTGCCGGTACTGGGCCTGGTTCGCGGGCCTGGCGCCGGACACGCGCAGGACCAGAGACGCTCCCGACCTGATTGAGTAGACGAAGCCGAAGAAGGCCAGGATGGCGAAGATGACGATGCCGACGAAGATCGGCGAGTCGCCCGTCCTCGTCACTGCGCCGGTAGAGGGGTTGACCGGATGGTAGAAGGCGGCGAAGAGGAGCCCGCAGACCGCGCCGACCCCCATCCAGATGAGAAAGAACACGACGATGAAGACCACGCTCCGTCGCTTGTTGCGGGCGATCTCGCTGTACACGTGCCGAATCCTACGGCATCGGAAGCATTTCGCCTCAGATGCAGCCGGCCATCGAGAAGATCCTCAGCCCAAACCTCGGCTGCCGCGACCGGCAGTCTCCTGGTTCGAGAGGGTTCGCTGCTCCAGACGTATCTCTACGCAAGGTCTGGCTCTCCGCACTCACGAAGGACAAAGGCGCGAGCCTCGCGCTCGAGCTGCATGACGCCCAACCAACCGGACTCGGCCGGATGAATCGGGTCCCCGATGACAACGGTCACCGAGCCGCGGCGAAGGAACTTGTGCCCCGGACGCAGCATCGACCGTGTACCACGGATGGCCACCGGAAGGATCGGGCGGTTGGCCTCCGCAGCTGCGACGAACGCCCCGAGGTGGAACGGGCGCAGACCCGGCGCTCGTGCCAGGCCACCTTCGGGGAAGAACACCAGCGAGTTGGTCTCGGCCAAATGGCCGAGACGGGCTGTGTCCGCGACGCCTTGGCCCGCGTCGTACCGCTCGACGAATTCGGTGCCAATCCGCCGCAGCAAGAACCCGGCGACATGTTGGCGGCCCATGACCTCCCCGGCGACGAACGCAACGCTGGGGGGCAACCATGCAGCCATGACGAGGGAATCGAGCCAACTGGCATGATTCGCTGCCACCACGAAGGTTGTGTCGGTCGGGGCGCGGATGGCACCTTGAACGTGCAGTTGGGTTCCCGAAAGCCTGAGAAGAGCGCGGGTAGCGGATCGGACCACACGGCGACGCGGAGCACGTCCCGGCACGATTGCAACAAGCACGAGTGTGGGTAGCCCTATTGCGACGAACAGGAGCCAGACATACGCGGCATAGGCGAGGGCTGACAGTGTGCGACGGCGCCGTCGGAACCCAGGCCGCACGCCGCGCCAGCTGAAGCGGACCACCTGCCACCATACGGATCGCGGATGCCCACCGATGGCGTCCTTCTCGTAGAGATCGGCGCATGCCGCCCGCCGGATCTTGCCGCTCGAAGTCTTGAGGACCGTTCCCTTGGGGGCCAGGACCACTTCGTCGGGAGGAGTCCCGAGTAGATCGACGGTGGTGGCCGCGATCCGGGCGCGAAGCTCCTCCCGCACCGACTCCGCCGTCTCGGTTGTCTCGGCAACCACAATCAACCTCTCGGTCGCTGTTTGGGCATCCTGAGTGGCGAACGCAGCCACACAGCCCTTGCGGACGCCGGGCAGCTGCCCGACAGCGGTTTCGAGATCCTCAGGGTGGAGGTTTCGTCCGGCCCGGATGATGAGGTCCTTCGAGCGGCCGGTGATGAACACATCCCCGCCGGTCACGTAGCCGAGGTCTCCCGTCCTCAGCCACCCGTCGTGAAACAGGGCGGCTGTAGCCTTGGAATTTCGTTGGTAACCGGCCGTCGCCGATGGGCCACGAAACTCGATCTGACCCTCGGTGCGCTCCGGCAATTCCCGATCCGAGCCGTCGACGACTCGGATCTCATAGCCAGGCAGGGGTTGGCCGGACGCCACGATGCGGAGGGTGTCGAAGCCTTCTGGGAGTGCCGGAACAGCTAGTCCATCGCGGCGCAAGCGCTCGGCATCGACTGCGTCGATGAGCAGCCCGCGGCCGGGAGGAGGAAACGCCAGACCGACGGCGGCCTCTGCCAGTCCGTACACGGGGGCGAGTGCACCGGGGCGGAGTCCGCAACGGGCAAACCGCTGAGCGAACCGCTCCATGGTGCCTGCGACCACGGGTTCGGCACCGTTCAACGCCATCCGCAATGTGGAAAGGTCCAACGCCTGGAGCTCGGTGTCTGTGACCTTTCGCAGGCACAGCTCATAGGCGAAGTTGGGCGCCGCGGTGATCGTGCCGCGGTAGGCATCGATCGCGGCGAGCCAGCGCGCTGGGCGAGCCAGGAATGCCAGCGGGGACATGATGACAACCGGCATGCCGAGGCACATGCTTCCCAGCCAAGCGCCGATCAACCCCATGTCGTGGTACAGGGGTAACCAGCTCACAAAGACGTCCCTGGGCGTGACCTCGGCCGCCTGACCCATGGCGCGGATATTTGCCAGCACGTTGGCGTGAGAGAGAACGACTCCCTTCGGGTCGCCGGTCGAGCCCGACGTGTACTGAATGAGCGCGGTCTCGTCCGGTCTGGCCCGGGGCATCGGTTCATGACCGCCGGAGCGGGCCAGGTCGGTCGCGGTGGTGACCTGCCGCATGGTCTCGACGGAGGACCGTAAGAGCCGTGCCACTGCTCGTGCTTCGGGCACCGTCACGAGCATGGTCGCCCTCGCGTTGGAGAGAATCTGCGCGTGCCGGCGCAGGTGCTCCTCAATTTGTGATGGTCGCCCAGGTGGGTAGATGGGAACCGGTACCCCACCCGCCAGCAGTATGCCGAGAAATGCCTCGAAATAATCGCGGCCCGTCGGCAGCATGAGCGCGACGGACTCTCCGGAGACGAGATCGGCCGCCATCAGACCCTGTGCCACCGCCTCTCCGCCACGCTTGAGGTCAGCGTAGGTGAGCGCTTCGTGAGGACCATCCTCATCGAGGAGGTGAACGTGGACTTGGTCCGGATGACTGTCACAGTGCCAATCAAGGACGTCGAGGAGCGTTCCGGCTCCCATCGGTATCGTTTCGATCGAGGTCTGGGAACGGTCGTACGCAGGGAGTGGCACGGGCGCCTCCTTCGCTGCGCCGACACCGACCACCGAGCGAAGCAGGTCCCCGGGTGTCTCGGCCGTGCTGAGGAGACTCGAGGGGAGGCTGGCACCGAACGCATTTTCCAGGCGGACCAGGAGCTCGGCCATGGCGAGGCTGTCAAGACCTAAATCGCGGTCAAGATGCGTGTGCAGCGATGCTGGGGGAAGGGTGCGACGCGGGTGAAGCTCTCTCGCGAGCTCATCGACGATCCGCAGCACCCTCGTACGTGCGTCCCCGGGTCGCTCGGTATCCACGTCAAGGCTCACGCGCCGACGGCGGGGAGCCGCCTGACACCGTTCTCGACGTCGTCGACGATCCGGGTGATCTCGTCGCCGTCGAGGGTTTCGCGGGCCACCAGGGCCGTGGCGAGCGCGTCGAGTGCCGCCCGGTGCTCGCTGAGCACGTGCCGGGCCCGGTCCGCCTGCTCGCCCAGGATCCGCGAGACCTCCTCGTCGATGAGCCGAGCCGTCTCGTCGGAGAACTCGCGCGTGTGGATCAGGTCCTCGCCCAGGAAGACGGGCCCCTGGGGACCCCAGGACATCTCACCGATCGCGTCGGACATGCCCCACTCCCGCACCATGCGGCCGGCCAGATCCGTCGCCGCGGTGAGGTCGTTCTGGGCGCCGGTCGACGGCACGCCGAACACCAGTTCCTCGGAGGCCCGACCGCCCAGGAGCACCGCGAGGGCGTCGTCGAGGGACGGGCGCTGTTGGAGCTGGCGCTCCTCGGGCAGCTGCTGGGTGGCGCCGAGTGCCATGCCGCTCGGGAGGATCGTCACCTTGTGGACAGGGTCGGCGTTGGGCAGCAAATGCGCCACCAGCGTGTGGCCCGACTCGTGGTAGGCCACGATCCGCTTCTCGTCCGGGCTCAGCACCAGCGATGTGCGCTTCAGGCCCAGGAGCACGCGGTCGAGCGCCGCCTCCAGGTCGGGCATCTCCACTCGGGCGCTGCCCCGCCGCACGGCGATCAGAGCCGCCTCGTTGACGAGGTTCTCGAGGTCAGCCCCGCTCATGCCGGGCGTGCTCTTGGCGATCGTCTCGAGGTTGGCATCGGGCGAGACCCGCTTGCCCTTGCAGTGCACCCGGAGGATCGCCACACGCTCCTCCAGGGTCGGCAGGGGCACCACGATCTGGCGGTCGAAACGTCCGGCTCGCAGCAGGGCCGGATCGAGGACGTCGGGGCGGTTGGTGGCGGCCATGACGATGATCCCCTCCGCCGGCTCGAAGCCGTCCATCTCGGAGAGGATCTGGTTCAGCGTCTGCTCGCGCTCGTCGTGGCCGCCTCCCAGA
Organism: uncultured Acidimicrobiaceae bacterium; assembly: GCA_963824195.1. GTDB lineage: Bacteria > Actinomycetota > Acidimicrobiia > Acidimicrobiales > RAAP-2 > Bog-473. Next base: position 170,228 of record CAWGOJ010000018.1, read on the forward strand.
CCCGTGCCGCGCTTGCGGCCGATGGCATCGATCTCGTCGATGAAGATGATGGAGGGCTTGTCCTGGCGCGCCGTCTTGAAGAGGTCACGCACCCGTGCCGCGCCGACGCCGACGAACATCTCCATGAACTCCGAGCCGGTGATGGAGAGGAACGGCACCTGCGCCTCGCCGGCGATGGCTCGGGCGATCAGGGTCTTCCCGGTGCCGGGCGGACCCACGAGCAGCACCCCCTTCGGAATGCGCGCGCCGATCCCCTGGAAGCGCGCCGGCTCCCTCAGGAACTCCACCAGCTCGGAGATCTCCTGTTTGACGCCGTCATAGCCTGCGATGTCCGCGAAGGTCGTGGAGGGCCGATCCGTCACGTGCACCTTGGCGCCGCTCTTCCCCCAGCTGGTGACACCCGCCATCTGGGCGCGGCTTCGTCTTCCGATCCAGATCCAGAACACGACGAAGAGCCCGATCAGGACGCCCCAGGTGATGATCGTGGGCCAAATGCTCGTTCCGGTGGCCACGTAGTTGCGCGCAACGTGATGGTCGTTGAGGAGGGTGATGTCGGCGCTGGGCAACCCCCCGGTGGGTCCCTGTGCCGTGAAGGACTTGCCGTCCTCGAACGTGCCGTCGATGACACCGCTGCCCTGGTTGATCTGGACGCTCTTCACGGAGTTCCCCGACACCTTGGACAGCAGGGTCGAATAGGAGATGGACTGCGGCGAAGAGCTGGTGGACGAGCGCGGCGTGCTGATCAACAGGACGATGAAGGCCAGAAGCGCCCCGACCCAGATCGCGACGAGGATCGCCCGTGACCGGTTCGAGCGGCCCGGCTGCTGGGGTGAGCCGCCCGGGCCCGGACTGTTCCAGCGAGACTGATCGCCTGGTGGAAGCGTGCTCATGTCTCCTCGCTGCGGACGGGTCCCGCCGGGAGCGCCGGTCCCCTCGGCCTTGGCCCGAAGATCGGCGCTGCTCTCGAGCGTCTCGTCGCGGCGACCCACCAGCGACTGGAGGGCAGGCTTGACACGCATACCTCGATCTTTGAGCACAGCCGCCCGGTGTACCAGGGACTTCCGTCACTCCCGCCGGAAGGCCGACTTCTCGCCGCAGGGCCGAAGGTCCTATTCGGTGCGCCTTCCGACGTCTTCGGGCATCATCGAGAGCCGCTGGGCAGCCGGGCTCTGACCGCCCCAGCTCCTTCGGCGGTGTGACGTTGGGCCCTGGCTGCCGGCCGCGATCCTCTTGGGGACGTTCGACCCTGTACCCCCGCTCGCGACCCGCATACCGTGACATTCATGCACGTGGTCACGGCGACAGACGAAGCCCTGGGCGAGGTCATCGAGGACTGGCTCCGCCTGGAGATTCCCGGTGACGGGGCTCTGGCCGGCCAGATGACCCATTTGGCGATGTCGTTCCGTGCCGACGGGGCGACCGTGGGCGAGACGTGCGAGTGGACGAGGATCCTGGCGAGGAGTTGGCTCCGGCATCCCTCCCACGGTGGTGCTCGCCGGCATCTCAGCGTGGTCGGAGCTTCAGAGACGAGCTAGCGATGCGCCGATTCATTGGCCCACGGGGAGGAACAGGACTCGAGAGACCAAGCCTCGTCGGGGTGGTCGGAACTCCGTGCGTGGTTCATCCAGGAGTTATGAGTTCCCGTGCATACATCCCGCTGTGCTCAGATGTACCTCCTGGCCGTGGATTCGCGCCGGAACTGCGCGCCACCTCTCAGCCGGGTTGGTGTCCGGGGACGACGAGTACGGGACATGAGGCGAACTCGAGAACCTGCTGGGTGACACTGCCGACGTAGGGCGACCGGACGCCCCGCTCGTCGGAGACGGCCATCACCACCATGTCGGCCGGCCAGCCTCTCGCCTCCTCGAGGATCCGACGGAAGGGGTCGCCGGCCTGCGTGCGGATCTCGACGTCGCCCTCGGGGACTCCGAGCGCGCAGACCTCCCGCCGGACGTGCTCCATGAGGTGCTGGGCTCCCTGCTCACGCCGCTGGCGCGACTGAGGACCAGCAACCCGCTCGATCTCGCTCGCCACCACGCTGTCCTCAACGACTGTCAGCACCCGTATGCGAGCCCCGAGTCCCCGGGCGAGCTCGGCGGCCACGCGCGCCGCGTTGAGGCTCTCCGCAGAGTCGTCGACGCTGACCAGGATGCGTTGCGCCATCATCTCAGAACACCCCCGCCGCGACGCTTGGCCCATCGGGCGATCAGGCGTTCCTCGCGCTCGAGCTCGTCGAGTCGCAATACGAGGTCATGCAGCTGCGTCTGAAGGGCGGGCAGCCGGTGGTGCTCAATGGCGCGCAGCCGTCGTTGGGTGGAGGCCAGCTCAATTTCCACCTCTCGCAGGGCCGCGCTGGCCACGGCGTGCTCAGCAGCGGCCCGCAAGGCCCGCCCGTGGGCGACGGCCGCTGGCGCAATGGCCGCATTCGACGACGCGGCGGCCGCAGGAGTGAGAGCCGGGAGCTCGCAGCGAGCTTCGTCGGGATGACGTGTCCCCATTGTGTTGCGCCAGGAGATCGAAACGGTTCCGCGGCCGGCAACGTCGCCCGCCGCAAGGCGGACAGCCGTGCTGCCACCCAGCGCACAGGCCCGGCTGCTCCAACGTTCGGCGTCGTCGGCGGCGCGAGCCCAGGCTGCACCGGTTTGCTCCGCCATCAGAGCGAGCCGCCTCTGCTCGCGGCGCAGCACCTGCCGCTTCTGACGCAGCAGCTCCACCCCGCGCGTTGCGGTGCCGATCCGCTCCACAAGCCACAACCGCCCGGCACGGCCCGGAGGGAGATGCTCAGCCATAGGGCACCCCCTTGTCACGCTCGGCGGCCGGCTGGCCGGGCGTGCTCCCCTGTGGGGCCCCGCTGACGGGCCCGTGCTGCTCGCGGCCGAGATGATCGCCGAGGTAGTAGGTGGCGATGTCCTTGGCGGGCACCATGGTCAGCTCACGCTCGGGCAGGATCGACAGGACCTGCCACGCCCGGTCGAGCGTGTCCTCAAGTGGGCGCGACTCGTCCATGAGCTGGTTGACCAGGTCCCGCGAGAATGCGTCGTTGAAGGCCAGGTACTGGCGGTCTGTCTCGGTCAGCGCCTCCATGCCGATCAAGTCGGCGAGCTCTTGGGCCGCCCTGGCCCTGGCCAGAGCGGCGACCAGCTGCCCGGCCAGAGCGAGGTGGTCGCCGCGGGTGCGCCCGGGCCCGGCCCCCTTGCGCATGAGCCTCGAGAGCGATGAGAGCACGTCGACCGGCGGGTAGACCCCCTCGGCATGGCGCTCGGGCGACAGCACGATCTGGCCCTCGGTGATGTAGCCGGTGAGGTCGGGTACGGGGTGGGTGATGTCCCCGCCCGGCATGGTCAAGACCGGCACCTGGGTGATGGAGCCCGGTCGGCCCCGCAGCCGCCCGCACCGCTCGTAAATCGAGGCGAGGTCGCTATAGAGGTACCCCGGGTAGGCGCGCCGCCCTGGTATCTCCCCGCGGGCCGCCGAGACCTCGCGGACGGCCTCGCAATAGCTGGTCATATCCGCCAGCACGACCAGGACGTGGTGCTGATGCGCGAACGCCAGATGCTCCGCGATGGTGAGGGCGACCCTCGGCGTGAGAATTCGCTGAACCACCGGGTCGTCTGCGGTGTCGAGCACGAGCACGAGGTCACCGGCCGAGCTGCGGGTCTCGAGCGCCTGCACGATGGCCGCGGCGTCGGCGTGCGTCAGACCCATCGCGGCCACCACCACCTTGAAGCTCTCGCCGCCGGCGTTGGCTTGGGCGGCGATCTGGGCGGCCAGTTCCAGGTGCGGCAGGCCGGCCGATGAGAAGACCGGCAGCTTTTGACCCCGGACGAGGGTCATGAGGGCGTCGATGACCGAGATACCGGTGAAGACCGGGTCGGAGGGGACGTCGCGCTCGGTGGGATTGACCGGTGCACCCGCCACCGCCCTCCGCTCGCCCGACAGCATCGGTGGGCCACCGTCGAGCGGCTCCCCCATGCCGTTCCACACGCGCCCGAGCCAACCCTCCCCGACGGGGATGTCGAAGGGACGCCCCTCGAAGGCCACCGACGCTCGCTCGGGGTCGATGCCACCGGTGCCCTGGAGGACTTCGACGACGGCGACGTCGCGGTGGACCTCCAGGACGAGGCCGGCGCGGATCTCTCCTGACGGCAGACGGACCCGGGCGATCTCGTCCCATCCCACGCCTTCGACACCTCTGACGGCCAGCAGGGGTCCCTCCACCCACGCCACACCGCTGAACGCGATCGGGATGGGCACGGTGCCGGCGGCCGAAGGACTCGGCGGGTCGCCGGCCCCGGCACGGCCCCTCCCTGCACCTTGAGCGGGGTGTTGCGATCCGGGGGGCTGCGTCACGCCAGGCCGTCCAGCCCGGCCAGGACCTCGCCACGGAGTTGGAGCACCGCCTGGGCGTCGTCAGGTCCGGTGGCGTCGCGGGCCCTGGTCACCGGGGCGAAATCGAACTCCTCCACGGCGGACACCGGGAGTCCCGCCTCGATCAGTGCGAGGCACCGGTCACTGACGCCCAGCACCAGCTCGAGCAGGGCGCTCTGCTTCTCGGGCCCGCAGTAGGCATCGTTCTCGCTCAGGGCGCTCTGCTGGAGGACCCCCTCCCGCAGTAGTCGCCCCGTGAGCAGCACGATCCGCTCCCGACCGGGGAGAGCGCTCAGGCCGATGAGCTCGACCACCGAGGCCAGACGGTCCGCCTCGGCCAGCAGGGCGACGGCCCGAGCGCGGGTGGCGGCCCACCCGACGCGCCCCTCGGTCGCGTGCCACGCGGCAACGGCCTGGGCGTCCCGGGAAAACGACCGACGCCACGTCACTGCCGGGTAGTGCCGGGCATAGGCGAGTTCCCTGTCGAGAGACCACAGACACCGCACAAATCGCTCCGTATGGGCCGTCACCGGCTCGGTCATGTCTCCGCCGGGCGGTGACACCGCGCCGATGATGGTCACGGAACCCTCGGTGCCACCGAGCGTGGTGGCCCGGGCCGCCCGCTCGTAGAAGGCGGCCAGGGCGGACGCCAAGCCAGCGGGATAGCCCTCCTCGGCCGGGAGTTCGCCGCTCCGGGACGAGAACTCCCGCAGGGCCTCGGCCCATCTCGACGTCGAGTCGGCGAGCAGCACGGCGTGATAGCCCATGTCGCGGTAGTACTCAGCGACGGTCATGCCGGTGTAGATGCTCGCTTCACGGGCCATGACGGGCATGTTCGACGTGTTGGCGATCACGACGGTCCGCTCGAGCAGGCTCCGGCCTGATCTCGGATCGATGAGCGCAGCGAGATCGGCCAGGGCATCGGCGAGCTCGTTGCCCCGCTCCCCACAGCCGACGAAGACGATCACGTCAGCGTCGCACCACTTGACGATCTGCTGGAGTAGGACCGTCTTGCCGGTGCCGAAACCCCCCGGCACTGCGGCTGTCCCCCCGCGGGCGATCGGGAACAGCAGGTCGACGACCCGCTGGCCGCTCACGAGCGGCACGAACGGCCGCAGCCGCTCCCCGACGGGCCGTGGTCGGCGGACCGGCCACTCCTCGACCAGGGTGACGGACAGATCGCCCACCGTGGCAATTGACTCCTCCTCGTCCACCTCGCCGGGGCCGGCGAGCCAACGAAGGAGGCCGGCGGCGCCGGGCGGCACGAGGACGCGGTGTTCGAGGTCGCCGACGGCCACGCTCCCGAGACGCGTTCCCGCCGCCACCTCGGTGCCGATGCGCACCGGCGCCGGCTCGAACGTCCAGCGGGCGGGGGCCCGCGGGCTCTCCAGCGAACCGGGGGCCAGCCAAATGGGCCGGTCGGCGAGCGGGCGGAGGAGTCCGTCGAAGATGGATCCAAGCAGGCTCGGGCCGAGGCGCGCCGAGAGGGGTTGTCCGCGCCCTGAAACCGGGTCGCCGACCCGCACGCCACCGGTGTATTCGAAGGCCTCAGCGGTGAGCGAGCCCTCGTGGATGGCGACCACCTCGGCGGGGAGTCGCCGGTCGCCGACCTCCACGATGTCAAGGGCAGCCACGCCAGTCAGGCCCTCGACTTCGACCAGGGGACCGTTCACGCGGACGACGTGGCCCCCTGCGCTGGCCCCCTCGCTGACGGCAGCGTTCACGCCCAAAGCCCCTCGAGCACGTCACCGAGCGTCTGCAGTTCGAGTTCGACGAGGACCGGTGCGCTCAAATCGAGCACCACACCGTCGCGCTCGGCCACGATGCCGGGACGGCCCCGGTCGGGCTGGCGTACCTCGGCCTGGTCACCCAGGCGCGCCCGGGCCACGTCGCCAAGGCGCGCCACGAGGTCGGTGACCGCCGGGGAGCCCCCCTGGTTCGCGAGCTGCTCCAGCGCGTCCCGGCGCACCGCCTCGTAGAGGGCACGCTGCGCCTCGAGCACACTGTGGCGGGCCTCCCGCCGCGCGTCGGCGAGCTGGGCTGCGGCCAAGCGCTGCGCGGTGGCCGCGCCCTCGGCCCGGGCGGCCTGGACGAGCCGTTCGCCCTCGGTGCGGGCTGCCTCGAGCGTTGCCGCACTGTCGGCGTCGGCCCGGGCCAAGATGAGCGCCGACTGACGGCGGGCGTCTTCCTCCAGGGCTTCTGTCACCGCGCGAAGGCTTGCCTCGAGACCTGGCCGTGCAGACCCAGGCACTCCCGGGGGGCTGCCCGCGTCCGGAGGTGAGGTGGTGACGGTCATGCCGGCATGGTCACGACCAGGGCATCGCGCCGCTCGGCCAGGGCGGCCTGGTCAAGCGCTCGGGCGGCAGCCGGCGTCAGCACCACGAGGGAGGTTTCCGGGGGGAGTGAGGCCCAGGCGCGCGCCACCTCCTCACCCTCCGCCTCGATCACCAGTGCACCCGCCAGGGCATACCCCATGACCCTTGCGGGCTCGCCGAGCACCACCACCTGGCCCATGAGCCCCGTTACGCCTTCCCGATGAGGATGATGGCGACGACCAACCCGTAGATGGCGATGCCTTCGGCCAGGCCCACGAAGACCATGGCACGCCCGAACATCTCGGGGCGCTCGCTGATGGCTGCCAGCGCGGCAGATCCGGTGTACGCGACCGCGATGGCGGCACCGATCGACGACCCGGCGACCGCGATGGCGGCACCGATCAGCGCTTGGCCGGCGTACGGCTTCGCCGCGGCGGCCGTCCCGGTCGCCGCGGCGCTCGGTGACGCCGAAGCGGCGAGAATGACCAACACCCCCGCGCCCAGCAGGAGCACGAGGTTGAGGACCTTGACGGCCCTGATGGCGCCTCGTGGATGTCTGCGCAGCTCCACGACGATCCCGGCTGACACCGCAGCCAGGATGGGGAGGGCGATGAGCCAGGTGATCATGGGGCCTCCTTCATTGACGGACTGCTACCTGCCAGGGGTGGAACTCCCGGCCCTCGCCGGTGAACACGCGGGAGAACATCTCGTAGTACTCGAGCCTGAGGGCCTGCACGCCTGCCACGAGCGCTTCCAGCGCGAAGGTGATGGCGTTCCCGACCAAGAACAGCACGATCGCAGTCACCACGCCGAGCAGGCCGCCGACTCTCCACAGGTCCACAGTGCCCTCCCACACCAGGGCGCCCAATGCCGCGTGGGTCAGGCCGAAGGCCGCGAGCCGGGCGAAGGAGACGGTGTTCGTGCCGAGCCGAATGACCGAGTCGAACAGCTCGATGCCCGCCTGCAGCGCCCCGCCGGCGCGGCCGCCCGCTTCGGCGAACAGCCCGACGAATCCAAGGGCCAAGCCGGCGAGGGCGAGGACCGCGCCGGCGAGGGCGAGTGTCGAACGGTGCTCGTACCAACCGGCAAAGACGAGGGCCAGACCGAGATAGAGGCTCCCTCCGGCCAGTCCCGACAGTGCCACCAGCGAACCAACGGGGCCGCCCTCCCGGAAGCGGTTGACCGAACCGAGCACATACGAGCATGCCAGGAGGGCAGCCCCGACGGCGATCGACACGGCGAGCAGCGTCGTGGCGTGGTCGAGCGGACGGAGCCAAAGGGTGGGCGCCAGACCGGTGGGGCCGAAGGCCTCGCCGTAGGCGAACCCGAAGGCGATGCTCGCCAGGGCCGCACCGATCACGAACGGTGCGGCCCAGTGGAACCGGCTGAGCCATGCCACCTTGCCGGGCCCCGCCCGCCACACGGCGATGCCGAGACCGAGCAGCAGCAGGCCCTGGCCCACGTCACCGAACATCATCCCGAACATCAAGACGTACGCGAGGCCGGCCAGCACCGAGGGGTTCACGTCTGCGTAGGGCACCGTGCCGTAGGTGTTCACGAGAGGCTGGAACGCCCCGGTCGCGCCGCCACCGGGCACGGAGGTGGGCGGCTGCACCCCCGGTGGCCGGCGGAGGCGAACGATGCTCGCTCCCAGGGGGGCGAGGCGTGCGGCGAGCACGTCGACGGCGCCCGCGGGACTCCAGCCGGCCAGCGCCGCGACCGCGCCCTCTTGCACCATGCTGCTCCTGACCTGCTCCAACTCCGCCTCGCCAGCCAGCCCGCTGAGGTCGCCGCGGCCTGCGAGCGAAGCCACGTCCGCGGGCTCGACCATCAGCACGGGCCTTGGCGCATGGCCTCGAGTTCCACGCTGGAGACGTTCCAAGGCGAGGGTCGCCGGCCCCGGCGGGGTGTTGTCGAGACGTTCGGGCTCCACCGTGCCCTCTGCGGCCACGGCGACCAGGACCGATCGGACGCGGCTGACCGGGGAAACCACCGCGATCCGCTCCATGCGTGCCGGGGCAAGCGTGTCAGGCCACGCCATCGAGCACCTCCGCGCCCCTCCCCTGTCGAGCGGCCACCTCCAGGGCACCGCGCACACGCCACGCGTCCGCCGCCAAGGCCGCAACTGCCCCGACGGTCGCCGCAGGTTCAGGACGGCCCCGCATGACCAGGGCCAGCCCCTCGCTCCAGAGCCGGTGCCACCAACCCGCCTCTGCTGCCCAGAGATCCTCGGGACCCGAGACGTCGACCAGCAGCCAGGCACGATGCCGCGGCAAGCCTTCAGCGAGCTCGCGTAGGGAACGCGCCTGGGCCAGGCGCTCACCCAGCACGGCCCTGGCATGTGTCGCTGTCGGTGTCCCGGGCTCGAACGACACGCCCGACGCCAGGCACCGGGCAAACACGAGCGCAGCGTACGTCGTGGCCCACCCGGCGGCCTCAGGCACGTCCTCAGCGACCCGGTGAGCCAGGGCCAGCTCGAGCCCCAGCACAAGAGCACTGCGTTCACTCCCCCCGGGGTCACCCCACGGCGACGCGGCCAGCACACTCCGAAGCTCGCCGACCGTCGTCACCGACGAGAGACGCGGAACCGTGGCGAAAGAGCCGAGGTCGTAGTGATCTGGTGCCTCGCGCCCCTCCAGTCGCGCCAACTCTCCCCGCAGGTTGGCAAGCTCAAACGCACCGGCCAGGACCCGGAGCCGTGACGCGCCGAGCGGTGGACTCCAGCCGGCGAGCACACGAAGGTTCCACAGGACCGAGCCGGCCACGGCACGCCCGGCACCCGCCAGATCGAGGTCCGGGCGGAGCTGCTTCGCGTACACGGTGGTGCCGAGCACATCGAGCGCCAGCCGGAGTGATCCGGCTTCAGCCAGCCGGCGGGTCCGCTCCGGGCCGAGGCAATGCTGCACCAGACCGCGGCTCCGCACCTGCGCGGCGACCCATCCGGCGCTCATGATGCAGGTCCTGCAGCGGTGCCAATCGCCAGCACTCTTCGCACGAGCTCATCGACCGCCGCTTGCACGCCGCGCTCGGCATTGTCGCTGATGGCCGTGGCGCGTCGCCGTCCGTCGTCGAGGAGATCTCGACGCTGATCGGCGGCTCCAGCCAGCAGGACCGCCGCAGCCTCCGCCCTGGCGTCTCTGGTCATACCGCGCGCCGTGGCGACGATCTCGGATGCTTCCTCGGCTGCACGGGTTCGGCGAGCCTGCCCTTCTGCCTCGGCGTGAGCGACCGTCGCCGTGGTGTCCTCGTTGACGTCCCGGAGCGCGGCGAAGACCGGCTCGAGCTCCTTGCGAAGCGCCTCACTCCGGTCCGACGGAACCGCGGCGATGGCCGCCGGGCCAGGCACAGCCATGAGGCGGAATCGGCGCAAGAACTCACTCGGCGTGGGCACGGCGTTGCCTCCTCTTGGCCCTCGACGGTGCGATCATACGAGTCGACCTGGGCCGAGAGCATGGTCGTGCGGACGTGCCCCGGGTCGCCACCGTCGGTATCGGCAGCCATGGGCGAGTGGCGGGCGCGGTCGACCGTCGGCCGGTCGGCTCTCGTCGTGGCGCCTCACGCGTGTATAACGAGGTAGTCGGCACACTTCTCAACGGTTGACAGCTGCGGGTAATCCAGCTCGGGTATCTCGATACCCGTCCGCTCGTGCAGGCCGATCATGAAATTCAAGAAGTCCATGGAGTCGAGGTCGAGCGCCTCGGCCATGGACTCCCCCGGCCCGACCTCTCCCAGATCCGCTTCGGGCGCCACATGATGGAGCACGTCGCGCATGATGTCGAGGGCATCGTCTCGGGTCATAGTTCCTCCGGTGCTTGCAGGAGATGGTCGATCGCGGAGAGGAAGAGTCCGCCCCGGTGGCCATCGCTCACCCGATGGTCCGCAGCGAGTGTGGCCGTGACGGTGGGCCGAGCGCCGAGCAGCCCATTTTCAGCCCACGGTCGTTCGGCGACCTTGCCGAAGCCGACGAGGGCCACCTGGGGCGGATAGATCACCCCGAAGACCTGATCGACGCCGAGATCCCCGAGGTTCGTGACGGTGATGGTCGGATCACTCATCTCCGAACTCCGCAGCCGACCGGCGCGGGCCCGTGTGACGAGATCACGCAGCGCCACCATGAGGTCATCGAGTCCCAGTGTGGTCGTGTCGTGGATGGCGGGTGCGATGACCCCTCCGCCGCGCAGTGAGATGGCCACGCCTACCTGCACTGCCACGCTCGCCTCGAACCTCCCGTCGACCATGAAGCCATTCATCTCGGGGACAGTCGCGACGGCACGAGCAGTCGCTTTGAGCAGCAGCACGGGCATGACGAGACGGTCGGTGATGGAGCGACCGGCGTTCACATGCTCCAGCCACTCCGATGCCGCCCGCATGTCAATGGTCGTCGAGAGGTAGTAGTGGGGTATCTCCCGTTTGGAGCGGGCCATGAGCGCGCCGATGGCCCGTCGCAGAGCAGCTTGTTTCGCCGCGGCATCGCTCGTCGGGCCGGCACTCGCAGGAGGCTCAGCCGCGACGGCCGCGACGGCTGGTTCACTCGGCGCCGCGGCCGGTCCAGACCGGGGTGCACCGACCTTGTGGACATCCGCCTCGGTCACCGCCCCCCCTGGCCCGGTCCCCCGGACGGAGTTGAGATCGACGCCAAGCTCGGCTGCCACCCGGCGGGCCCATGGTGAGGCCCGGACCCGACCAGTCGGAGGCTGTGGCGCGGCGAGAGCCCGCTCGACGTCGTGACGAGTGATCACGCCACCCTCGCCGGTGCCAGTGACTGCCGCGAGGTCGATGCCCGACTCGGCGGCAAGGTGGCGTACGACGGGTGAGCGGACCACAGGCGCCGCGGTCGTGGCCACCTCCCGCCCGGTCGGGGGTGTGGGCTCGGTTGGCCGAATGGATTCGCTCGAGGCGGGCACGGGGCCGCGGGCCTCGGGGGCGCCCGACGCGCCGCTCCGGACCCGGGCGAGCACCGTCCCGACCGGGACCTCTTCGCCCTCGGGCACCACGATCGCCTCGATCACCCCGGACTCGAAGATCTCCACCTCGATCGTCGACTTCTCCGTCTCGACGACGGCCACGATGTCGCCGCGCTTGACCTCGTCGCCGACCTTGACGAGCCACTCGGTGACGCGACCCGACTCCATGTCGGCGCCAAGCGAGGGCATGTGGAAATCCCCCATCAGCCCCCCAGCCGGTGCACCGCGGCCACGACGTCGGCCACCTGGGGCAACGCCGCGTCCTCGAGATGCTTGGCATAGGGGATGGGGACCTCGGCCGTGCACACACGGGCGACCGGCGCGTCAAGGTCGTAGAAGCAGTCCTCGCCGACCCGGCTCGCCACCTCGGCGGAAAGGCTCCCCGTACGCCAGCCTTCGTCGAGCACGACAACGCGGTGGGTCTTCGTCGCCGAGGCAGCCACGGTCGCAGAGTCGAGAGGCCGCAGGCAGCGCAGGTCCACGACTTCTGCCGAGACCCCCGCTGCTGCCAGCTCCTCTGCGGCGCCGAGCGCGACGCGGAGGGTTCCCCCGTAGGCGACGATCGTGACGTCCTGACCCTCCCGCCGAGCCACCGCGCCCTCAATGGCCACCGCCCCAGCGTCGTCGGGAAGGTTCCCCTTGTCGTTGTACAGGCCGGCATGTTCGAAGATGATCACCGGATCTGGGTCCTCGAGCGCGGGCTGGAGCATGCCGCGGGCATCTTCGATGGTCGCCGGGGCCAGCACTCGAAGACCCGGGATGTGCGCGTACCAACCCTCGAGGCTGTGCGAATGTTGGGCGGCCACCTGGCGTCCCGCACCGGTCGCCATGCGGATCACGAGTGGCACGCTGAGCTGGCCGCCGGACATGTAGCGCAGTGTTGCCGCGTTGTTCAGGATCTGGTCGAGGGCGAGCAAACTGAAATTGACCGTCATCACTTCGACGATCGGCCGCAGTCCCCCGAGCGCCGCCCCGATCCCGGCTCCGACGAACGCGGACTCCGACAACGGCGTGTCGCGGATGCGCTCGGATCCGAACTCCTCGAGCAGGCCCATGGTGACGGCGTAGCACCCACCGTAGTGTCCGATGTCCTCCCCCATGCAAAAGACCCGCTCGTCGGCGAGCATGGCTTGCCGAATCGCCTCGCGGACAGCCTCACGATACGTGCATGAAGTCATCGCTTCGCCTCCATCGTCGTGACGAAACGCTCCAAGTCCTCTACGGGCTCGATGGCGGAGGCTGCCGCAAACGCGACGGCGTCGTCGATCTCGCCGGCGATGTCCCGTTCGATCGTCTCGAGCGCAGCGTCATCGAGGTCACCGGACGCCCGAAGCTGGTCCCCGAGCAGCGTGATCGGATCGCGGTGCCGCCATGCTTCGATCTCCGTCTTGTCGCGATATCGGTCTGGGTCGTACATGGAGTGGGCACGGAACCGATAGGTCCGCAGCTCCAAGAAGTGCGGCCCTCCCCCGGCTCGCACGGCCGCGGCGGCCTCTCCCGCAGCCTGTGCCACCGCCACCACGTCCATGCCATCGACCTCCCAGGACGGCATGCGGTACGCGGCCGCCTTGAGCGAGAGGTCGGTCTCGGACTCGGTGAGCGAGAGGGAGGTTCCCATCGCGTACAGATTGTTCTCGCAACAGAACAGGACGGGAAGGTGCCAGAGAGCCGCCAGGTTCATCGACTCGTGAAACTCCCCCTCGGCCACCGCTCCGTCCCCGAAGAAGCAGGCATTCACCCGCTGGCGTCCGGTGAGGTGATCGGCAAGCGCCAAACCGACGGCGAGCGGGAGCCCGCCTGCCACGATGGCGTTGCCACCATAGAAGCGGGTAGCCACGTCGAACAGGTGCATCGAGCCCCCGCGGCCCCGGCTGCAGCCGTCGACCTTGCCTTCGAGCTCTGCCATGATCGAGCGCATGGACAGGCCGCGGGCAAGAGCATGCCCGTGCTCACGGTAGGTGGAGACAATGGCGTCCTCCGCTCCGAGTGCCTGCATGACGCCAACCGCGCAGGCCTCTTCCCCGATGCTCAGATGGAGGAACCCTCGAATCTCCGTGGCGCTGTAGAGCTCGACGCATCGTTCCTCGAAGCGTCGAATTCGGAGCATCTCGGCGAGGAGGTGGCGCCTCGCCTCCACGTCGACGTCGCCGGCCGGTCCCGACAGGCTCACGGAGCGGCCTCGAGCGTTGACGTGTCACCCTCGGGCAGGCCCAGGGCGCGCTGTTTGAGCACCCTTCGAACGATCTTTCCGCTCTGGGTGTGAGGCAGGTGCGCGGCGAATGCAACGTCCCGTGGGGCAATGGCTGCGCCGAGACGCTTCCTGGCGAATCCGATCAGCTCGAGGCGGAGGTCATCGGTCGGGTCGACGTCCTGGTGCAGCACCACATAGGCCTTCACAACCTCGCCTGCGACCGCGTCGGGAAGCCCTACCACGCCCGCTTCGACGACGGAGGGGTGCTCCATGAGCACGGACTCGACCTCGAACGGGCCGATGAGATGCCCGGCCGACTTGATGACGTCGTCACCACGCCCGACAAACCAGAAATAGCCATCTTCATCGCGGCGAGCCAGGTCTCCACTCACGTACCAGCCGGCCGTGAAGCAGGCCTCGTAGCGCTCTGGCTCCCCGAGATATTCACGGAACATCGATGGCCATCCCGGCCGAAGGGCGAGCATGCCGTCAGTGCCGTCCGGCACCTCCTCCGCCGCACCATCGGGCCCGAGGACGATCTTCTCCTCATCGTTGCGCTGGAGGATCACCGCCTCCACACCCGGCATCGGCTTTCCCATGGAGCCAGGGCGGATCGTCATCGCTGCGAAGTTGGCGATCATGATCCCACCGGTCTCGGTCTGCCACCAGTTGTCGTGGGCGGGAACGCCGAGGGTCTCGTTGGTCCAATTGACCACCTCAGGGTTGAGGGGCTCTCCCACGCTGGCAATGAAACGGAGTGCTGAGAGATCGTATGCCCGGGTCGGCTCGGCACCTGCGGCCATGAGCATCCGGAGAGCCGTCGGCGCGGTGTACCAGACGGTGACGCGCTGATCCGCCAGCGTGGCGTACCAGCGTTCAACCTCAAACTCACCCTCATCGATGATGCTCGTGACGCCATGGGTCAGTGGGGAGATGATCCCGTACGAGGTCCCCGTAACCCAACCTGGGTCGGCGGTGCACCAGAAGACATCATCGGCATGGAGGTCCAGCGCAAGTGACCCGGTGGCGTGGTGCTGCACGACGGCCTCGTGCACATGGACGGCGCCCTTGGGAGTCCCAGTGGTCCCACTGGTGAAGTGGAGGAGCGCCATCGTTTCGGGGTCGGTGGAGCCGATTTCGTAGGTCCCCGGCATCTCGGCCAGAAGGTCTGGAAGGAAGATCGTGCCCTCAGGGGCCGGGTCGTCGATGATGAGCACGTGCTCGAGGTTGCGCAGGGCGTCCCGTTGCGATGCCACCCGCCGTCGGAAGAGACCCGATGTCGTGACCAGCACCCGACCGTCGCCGATCTCGAGACGCTGGCGTATCGGCTGCGGCCCAAAGGCCGAGAAGAGGGGGCACAGAACGCTGCGGTGCTTGAGCGTGCCGAGCGCCGCTACGTAGAGCTCGGGGACCCGGGGCAGGAGCACGAAGACCCGGTCCCCGACGCCAACCCCCAGGTGGTCGAGCGCCTGCGCAAAGCGGCTGGTGAGTTCCGAGAGCTCACCGAACGTGATGTCGCGTACGCCACCGTGTCGGTGCAGACACCGCAGCGCGATCTTGGCTCGGGCCGCACCGATCGCATGGCGGTCGACGGCCTCGTGGGCGATGTTGACCCCGCCAGCCGGAAGACCGTCGAGCTCCGCCCGGGCAGACTCCCAGCTGAACCCGGCGCACGCCGCGTCGTAGTCGACGAGGTTGGGCGGGGGCATCCCCTGGGCACGGGGACGTGTGGCGATCGGTGCCCACTTCACCGCCGCACCACCTCGCTCGGCGCCGCCGCCAATGACGCGCTGGTTCCCCGCAGCGCAAAGAACCGCTGGAGACCGTCCTCGCAGGTCGAGCGGAGCATGCGTGTCACCGTACTTCGTTGCCACTCCGAGCCCCTGAACAGTCAGGCGGGCCATCGGGTGACCGCGGGGCGTCCGTGCGCTGCGCTTGACGGACGGGAGCATTCGTCGCCAATCGCTCCAAGATTCCCACGACGACAGGGTCGCTCGTGCCGAGTGGAATCGTCGAGACGGTGGCATCGAGGTCTCCCTCTCCCGATGGGAGCTCGACGCAGATCGGCACCGACGGGTGGATCCGCCGGTGAGCCTCAAGGAGGGATCGTCCGGCTTCGTCCGGAACCGCGTCGACAATGACGTCGGCACCGGCCGCCAGCGGACACGGCTCGCCGCGCCGGGCTGGACAGTGTGACCAGCCGAGCATGGGTCCCGGGCAAGCCAGTACCTGGAACCCAGCTGCTCGAGCTGCCTCTGCGGCATGCCAGCGCCCGCCGGGCACCTCGACGAGCAGCCGGGGGCGCTCGTCAGTCCTCGGCCACGAAGGCGTGCGCCGCGTGGTGCCGATCGCGACCCGGACGATGGCGGGATCGTGCTCCATCACGGCGAAACCCCGCGCGCGCAACATCGCGAGCATCCGGCGGTTCGTGACCAGGACATCAGCTTCGAGGTTTGGCACGCCTCGAGCAGCGGCTGCCCCGACCAACGCGTCGAGCAGGTACGGCCCGAGCCATCCCCGCGCTTTCTTGGCGACCGTGATGCCGAGCTCCGCATCGCCATTGGGAAGGAGGTCGTAGGTGGCCTCGCCGACGATCCCGCTCTCGCCGTCCTTGTCTTCCATGACGGCGATCAATCCGAACCCTCCGCGCTCAACCACATGCGCCATCGTCTCGACGAAGGTCTTGGGCGGTGCGTGGCCGCTGAAGAAGCGACGGTAGACGTCTTCGTCGTCGAGCCCGGCGTACAGCGCCAACAGCCCTTCCGCGTCCGAAGGCGTCATGGGACGAATCGACAGCGTTCGGGCCCCCGGCAGCGCGACGCGACGGGGCCAGCCGTCACCGGGACTGTCGCTGGGGGGCATAGTCAGGCGCGCGGGGGCGTCGCGGTCGCGGTGGCGGCTGGAGGCGACGTGCCCGCACGAGGAGTCGGCCAGACTGGCGACATAGTCGCCGAGTCGTCGGCGTCACCGGCAGCAAGGAGAAAACCGTGGAGCTGAGCGCATATCCCATCGACAAGCCAGAGGGCATGAACGTCATCGTCGGCCAAGCACACTTCGTGAAGACGATCGAAGACCTCCACGAGAGCCTGGCCGGAGCGAGTCCACAACTGCGCTTCGGGATCGCGTTCTGCGAGGCCTCCGGCCCCTGTCTCATCCGTCGCTCGGGCAACGAAAGCGAGCTCATCGACCTGGCTGCTCGGAACGCCGAAGGGATCGCCGCAGGTCACTCGTTCATCATCTTTCTTCGTGAGGGGTTTCCGGTGAACGTCTTGAGCGCCATCAAGAATGTTCCGGAGGTGTGCACCGTCTTTTGCGCCACCGCCAACCCGGTCGAGGTTCTGGTCGCGCAGACGGACTTTGGCCGAGGCATCATCGGAGTCATCGACGGCCTCCCGCCCGCCGGCATCGAGACGGCGTCAGACGAGGCTGACCGCAAGGCGCTCTTGCGGAAGATGGGCTACAAGCTCTAGGCCTGTGGTTGACGACCAACTGAGCCTCTGGCGTGGGGCGAAGGGCCGGCCGTCTCCTGATCCGTGAGCGCTCGCAGTCGCTCGGACAACACCGCAGGAGAGTGGGTCGGATTCGTGCCCTCCAAGTCGCGTTGATGCACACCACCTACATGAGTACGGCGAAGTCCGAGGGGAGCACCGAGATCAGATGACCCATCGTCCCCTCACCCAGCTCGACCCAGCACACGGCGATCACCGCTCGGGCAGCCTCCTCGGCTTCGCTCGTGCCCTTGAGGCCGGCCTCCTTCTCCACCCGGGCCAAGAACTCGGTGAGCGACATCCGCATCGGTGTCTTCGCTGGTTCCCACCCTTCGTAGAAGATGCCTCGGACGAGCAGCGGGAGCTGAGCTGCGACGTGTGCCGCAACGTTAGGCTCGACCCGGTCGCGCAGCGCGTGCAGAACGGCTCGAAGCACGTGGTAGGCCCGATGCACGTCATCGAACTCGTCTCGCTCGGCCACCTGTTTCAGCCATTCGTAGGTCTTGGCCACGGTCCTATCGATGACGTCGAGTTCGTGATCCACTCTGCCAGTCTTCGCCGGGGAATCGACTCCCACCAGGGGCGAAGGTCCCATCGCAGCGGACCAGCGACCCGGGCGTTTTGAGATCCGCCTGGCACTGATTCACGACAGCGAACGGGACGGTCGCGTCAACCTACCGCTTCCTCCGTGGGCGCCAGGCGAGAAAGGAGCCAGTCACCCGCCAGGCGAGACGCCTCCTCCAGGGCTCCAGGCTCCTCGAAGAGATGGGTCGCGCCGGGCACCACTGCCAACTGGCTCTCGCAGCGCAGTTGCATCTGCGCCTGACGGTTGAGCTCGAGCACGACCTCATCGTGGCCACCCACGATGAGCAACGTCGGCGCTCGCACCTGGTCGAGCTTCGGCCCGGCAAGGTCAGGACGTCCTCCCCGGGAGACGACTGCGGCGATCGATGAATTGGGCTGGGCGGCTGCCCAGAGGGCGGCGCCGGCGCCGGTGCTGGCACCGAAGTAGCCGATCCGTAATCCCAACGCTTCGGGCTGTGCCTCGAGCCACTGGGTGACTGCCCCCAGCCGGTCGGCCAAGAGCTCGATGTCGAAGACCGCGGCACGGTCAAACTCTTCTTCGGGGGTGAGCAGATCGAAGAGGAGGGTGCCGAGCCCGGCTGAGTTCAAGACGGCCGCCACGAAGCGGTTACGCGGACTGTGGCGACTGCTCCCACTGCCGTGGGCGAAGACGACCAGCCCGGCGCACTCCTCCGGAATCGTGAGGTGTCCGACGAGCCGGACAGCGCCGGTCTGAACGACTACATCTTCGTCACGAACCGGCGGGTCGACGCCCACCGCCACCGGTGGCAGCGTTGGAGCAACCGTCCGGGTGGCTGCCCGCTCGAGGAGCTCCACCACCTCCTCGTCCGAGGTCTGCGAGAAGTCACGATAGAACTGGCCGACGCCGTAGAAGGGCTCGGGGGTCGCGAGGCAGACCACCTCGTCGGCTACCTCCGCCAGCGAACCGAGCGAGGGCCGCGGAGCGACAGGCACCGCCAGGATCACCCGCGACGCGCCATGGGCGCGTGCGACCTGACAGGCGGCCCGGGCCGTCGACCCCGTGGCGATGCCGTCGTCGACCACGACCGCGGTCCGACCGACAAGGGGCGTACGCGGAAAGCCGGACCGAAAGCGCGTAGCCCGCCGCTCGAGCTCGGCTCGCTCCGATCGCTCCACGGCTGCCACTTCCTCCTCGCCGACCCTGGCCAAGGCGAGCACCTCATGGTTCAGGACCCGCACGCCGTCCTCGCCGATCGCGCCCATGCCGAGCTCCGGCTGATACGGCACACCGAGCTTGCGAACGACGATCACATCGAGCGGCGCATCCAGCTCTCGTGCGACCTCGAACGCAACCGGCACCCCGCCCCTCGGCAACCCGAGCACCACCACGTCCTTGTCGCCGAGGCGCCGCTTCAGCTCCTCCGCCAGTTCTCGGCCCGCGTCTGCCCTGTCCCGAAACATGACCACCGACTCACTGTCCACCCACGCCGGCCGGCCCGCTAGGGCCGATGGTCCCGCCGGCGGTCCGAGCGGCGTGCGGGACCGAGGCTTATTCGAAGCGACCGAGATCGTCGAGCGGCTCCTCCCGGTGTAGACGGCCAATCGCATCACTCAGTAGGGCTGCGACTGAACACACCTCCAACACCGGCGGGGCCACCGGTGGAACGCGAACCGTGTCGGTCACGAGCAAGCGGGCGAGCCCGAGCTGGGCGAGGCGATCGGGAGCAGAGTCGAGCAACAGTGCGTGCGTGGCGGCCACGATCGTCCCAGGTTGGGCGCCATGGGCCTCGAGCAGCCGGGCGGTCGCCTCGATGGTGGCGCCCGTCGAGATCATGTCGTCGACGACGATCGGCCGGCACCCCTCGATGTCGCCGACTAGCTCCTCGGCGCGAACACTGGTGCCGGTGATACGGTTCTTGCGCACCACGGCCACCGGCAGACCGACGGCCGCCGCAAAGCGTTCGGCCAGCTTGACCGCCCCTAGGTCAGGTGCCACGATCACGGAGCGACCCAGCTCGCGGTCGCGGAGCGCGGTGACGAGCACCGACGTTGCAGTGAGCACCTCGACCGGGATCGAACACGTCGCTTCGAACCCGGGCGTGTGAGGATCGACGACGACAATACGATCGGCACCCGCCGCGACCAAAATGTCAGCGGCCACGCGTGCGCCGATCGCTTGGCCCGGTCGGCTTCGGCGATCCTGGCGGGCGTAGCCGAAGTATGGCACGACGGCGGTCACCCGCTCTGATCCGGCTCGTCGGCAAGCGTCCACCAGGAGCGCGAGCTCCATCAGATGCTCGTTCACCGGCGGCGCGGTCGGCTGGAAGACGTAGACGTCGTCGCCCCGCATGTGACCAACGACCGGGCAGAGCTCGCCGTCCGGGAATCGCTCGAGCGCACCTCGCATGGCGACGCAACCGACGCCCGCCGCCACGGCCTCCGCCAGGTCGGGATTCGCCGAGCCGGCGACAATGCAGAGCGACACCGCTACGTCCCTTCGACAGGGCCTCGGGGACAATACGGACCCACGCCCATTGCTAGCCCGTCACCACGCCACCGGGCGCAGCCGGGTCGACAACCTCGGCACCGGACCGATGACTTCGACCACCTCGGCTGGGACGATGTCCATGTCCCCGGTGATGCCGCCATCCTCGGTCTCGGCGAGGCGGGACCACACAGGGACCACCGAGAAGAGATCCAGCGCATAGATCACGCCCTCGAAGAGCGAGATCAGCATGCCCTCCGGAGCCGCACGGCCGCCGTTGCTGGAGGGCAACTTCATGGCATTGTTCTCTCTTCGGACCTTTGAATCTCTCAGTCCTCCTGCTCCCTCTC
The DNA here is from genome assembly GCA_963824195.1 of uncultured Acidimicrobiaceae bacterium. GTDB lineage: Bacteria > Actinomycetota > Acidimicrobiia > Acidimicrobiales > RAAP-2 > Bog-473. Next base: position 190,935 of record CAWGOJ010000018.1, read on the forward strand.
CCACCTCGTACACCGTTATCCATGGAAGCCTCCCACCACGGGTTCCGGTAGGGCCGATGGTCCCCCAAAGGTGGACCGGCTATCCCCGAGGGATGAGTGCCCCGCTCAGTGCTGACCAGGACGAGCCGCTGCCTCAACTCCATCAGGTCGGCGGGTTCGGCCGCCGTAGCCCTCGCCGACACCCGGGGCGTGTCCCAGCACCGCGCCACCACGCCCGCGGCACATCGGGAGCGATGTTTGTTGAGAGCGCTCACGATCCGACACAGCGGCAACCGCGACCCTCGACATTGGAGACGAACTCCCCTCGCCCCATAGATGGCGCGGTGCCGCCTCACATCCGTCGACGATCTCGACTTCATCATCGGCTCGATGCCCGGTCGGTGTGATTCGACATCCGCTCACCTCCTGACTCCAACCAATGTGTTTCCGGGCAGTCCGCAGCACCTGGGGCGAACGCCTTGGACCTGCTTTGCGTAGCCGTAACGGGCCAAAGGACCCTGTTTCTGGGAGAAGCCTGGGAGCATGCTGAACCAAGCGAGGCTCCGCGGGGCTTCTGAGAACGTCCAGGTCCAGTCTCCCCAGGGGCGGTTCGGAAAATGCTCCATAAATCCCAGCGTGATCTGGACACCACGTCCACAAGGTCCGCGGGTGAGACGGTTATTGAGATCAAGGGGCTCCAGAAGTCCTATGGGACACTCGATGCCGTCCGTGGCATAGATCTCGAGGTGCACCGGGGGGAGGTGTTCGCCTTCCTCGGGCCGAACGGGGCGGGAAAGACCACCACGGTGGAGATCCTGGAGGGGTTCCGACACCGCACCGGCGGCGAGGTGTCGGTACTCGGTGAGGATCCGGCCGAAGCCGGCGGTGACTGGCGCGCCCGCATCGGGGTGGTGCTGCAGGAGTCGGAGCCGGAGCCGGAGCTGACCGTCGAGCAGTGCATGACGCTCTACGCGGGGTACTACCCGCGGGCCCGGCCGGTGCGGGACACCCTCGAGTTGGTCGGGATCGCAGACCGCGCCTCACAGAGGTGCAAGAGCCTCTCGGGGGGCCAGCGGCGCCGCCTCGACGTCGCGCTGGCCCTCGTCGGAGATCCCGAGTTGATCTTCCTCGACGAACCCACGACCGGCTTCGACCCCTCTGCACGCCATGCCGCCTGGCACGTGATCGGCGGGCTGCGCGACCTCGGAAAGACCATCTTCCTGACCACGCACTACATGGACGAGGCCGAGAAGCTAGCCGACCGGATTGCCGTCATCGCCCACGGCGAGATCGTGGCGGCGGGCACGGCCGAGACATTGGGGGGGCGGGGAGATCAACCATCCCTCATCCGCTTCACGCTTCCCGGGGACGTGGCGTTCTCGGAGCTACCGGAAGCAATCCTGGCCGCCGGTGCCTCGACCGACAACGGTACGGTCGAAGTCAGTGCCGCCAGCCCGCTCCCCGTGCTGGGCACCTTGGCGGCCTGGGCCAGCGGGCGGGGCCTCGACCTTCCCGACCTCGAGGTCAGCCGCCCGACCCTCGAGGAGGTCTACCTCGCCCTGACCGAGGAGGCCCGATGATCCCCACCGCAGCAACTCTCCAACACGACACCGGGCTGGCGCACGAGGTCGCGCACCAGTTCCGTTACGACCTGCGGTGCTTCTGGAACAACACCCAGGGTCGTTTCTTTACCATCCTGATGCCCGTGCTCTTCCTGCTCTTGTTCTCCTCCATCTTCCGCCACACCACCGCGACGGTGCCGGGCGGCACCATGCCCGAGGGCGTGTACTACGTGCCGAGCATCATGGCCTACGGCGTCATCGCGGCCAGCTTCACGAACCTGTGCGTCAACGTGGTGCAGTACCGCGAGGCCGGGATCTACAAGCGGCGTCGTGCGACTCCCGTGCCCACCAGCGCCATCATCGGCGGGCGGACCCTCGTGGGTTGCGTCACCGCACTGGTGATCGCTGGCGTCCTGCTCGCCATCGGATGGTTCACCGTGAGCGCACACCTACCCGCCCGCACCGTGCCGGCCTTCGTGCTCACCCTGGTCGTCGGAGCGGTGGTCTTCTGCATCCTCGGCTTTGCGCTCGCCGCTTTCGTCGACAACGCGGACGCGGCGCAGCCCGTCGTCTTGGCGGTCTTCCTGCCGCTCTCGTTCATTTCGGGCATCTTCATCCCGCTCGCGGTCCTGCCACACTGGCTCGCCGACATCGGCAAGGTGTTCCCGATCTACCCCTTCGCCGCCGCACTGGTGGCCGCGTACAACCCGCACACGACGGGCAGCGGCCTCTCCTGGAGCCATCTCGGCCTGCTCGCCCTGTGGGGTGCGGTCGGGCTGGTCGTGGCGATCCGGCACTTCAGCTGGCTCCCCGGGCGTGAGTGAGCGACCGAGGCACAAGTAGCTGTCTCAACATCCGGGTCGCGGACATCCAACATGTGCACAACGAGTGGAGAGCTCGGGAGCAGTCTCGCTCTGCCGGAAACTCCCCGCCTTAGTGACCAATCAGTCCTCGGGAAGTGCAGCGAAATTGCGCCTGGTCTTCCTGTACCACCCCATTCCGGATATGGGGTTCTTCCACCGACCCTTCATCTCCTTCAAGCTGCTTTTGTGCGCTTCGTCACCACCTGCGACCACGTCCTTCAAATGCCTGTCTTGCAATTTTATGACCTCGTCAGCGGTATTCCCGCGGAGCGCGAGATCGCATGGCCCACCCATTTGTCTACATGTCATTGTCTTCATGAGTCTCACTTCCTTTCATAGATCCTCGCGTAAGCAGCCGAGAGGGACTCGTTATCTTGCGGCCATCCTTCACGTGTCCTTGCTCGTGCTTCGTTCGCTTCCATCGTGCGACGCCACCCTATTGAAAGTCACAACATCGAGCTGAGCGATCCGATCCGCATCTGCGGTCACGGTGACAGCAGCAATCCTGTCGTCGACGACAGTGAACTCGATGACACTTCGGATGTTCCCGCCGGGTGCCCACGCCAGCGCCGCCAGGCCGTCAGCAAGGACAAGACGCGCGCCCCGTGCCCCCCCGCTCAGAGCTGACGCGACATCTTCAGCTCCCCGCGTCTTAGGCCGCGATCCCATGCGCAGCGCGGCCTGGTCGGGTTCGAACACCACATCCGGATGGAGAAGACGCACCAAGGCTTCAAAGTCCCCCTCCCGCGCCGCTCGAAGAAAGGCTTCGACGAGAGTCCGATGTCGTACCAAGTCGACGCTCCCGAGAGTCGATGTTCCTTGTACCCGACGGCGGGCCCGGCTGGCCAGTTGCCTCGCTGACTGCGGTGAACGCCCAACGATTTCGCCAATCGCGTCAAAAGGCACGGCGAACACGTCGTGAAGTACGAAGGCAACCCGCTCATCCGGAGCCAAGAAATCGAGCACCACCAACAGCGCGGCACCCACCGACTCCGCCAAGATGGCTGCCTCCGCAGGATCGTTTTCCGCCGCTGAGTCCCCGACTTCTGGAACGTCGATTCCCACGGCGTCCTCCGGCCGCGCGCCACGAGACCGAAGGCGGTCAAGGCACACCCTCGCTGTCACAGTGGTGAGCCATCCGGACAAGTTCTCCACAGCAGTTCGATCGGCACGCATAACTTTGAGCCATGCCTCCTGGACAGCCTCCTCGGCCTCAGCCCGGGATCCGAGCATCCGATAGGCCATGCCCTCCAGACGTGAACGATCGGCTTGGAACTGCCCAGAAACCCACTCAATCTCCTCCATCGCCCGTCCTTGGCTCGAGGGACCGTCTAAAGCCGCTAGTCCATCGGGCCCCATCACGGTGTGTGCATGATGCCGATCATGTTGCCATCCGCATCCTTGACACAGGCGATCAGCTTGCCTTGTCCCACGCCTTTGGGCTCTTGGACACTCTCCGCCCCGGCTTCGATGAGCAAGCCGTACGTCGCTTTGATGTCCGCGACCTCGGAATACGGCACGGGCCCGGTCATGCCCTGGCTGTGGCCGTCGGGGTCGAGCCCGATCTCGGTGCCGTCGGTTCGGAAGCCAACGTCGTAGGGCGTATCCACATAGGGTTCGGATCCCAGCATGATCCCCAGCAGCGACTTGGTCTGCTCGATGCTCCGAACTGGGTAAATCAGGGTTCGGATTCCGTCGCTCATTGGCGCTCCTTCTGACAATCGGAAAATCTCCAGTCACATATATGACGGTTGGGCTGCCACGGATGTGACCAGCGTCGAAACGGGTGCTGTTCGGCGGATGCTGAGTGAGTCGTTGAGCACCTCGAAGACCCAGCTCCACCAGCATGTCGGCCGCTCACTGGGGACGTTGTCTACGGTCAAGGACGTTCCCGCAACCGATGGAGTGTCGCCTGCCCACCAAAGCCAGTGTCGCCTAGGTGTCGAAACCGCACCCGAGAATGGTCGCCAGGTACCGAAGCCAATCCGTCGCTTAGAGGCAGAAAACCCACAGCTGACCAAGGCATCTCGGAGCGGAAGACGGTCTGAGCGGAGGACGGGATTCGAACCCGCGACCCGCACCTCGGCAAGGTAGTGGTATTTGTCCGTTTAGGTCTGGCGGGCGGCTTGAAGTACGGCTCTGTCCACCCAGTTTCTACCCCGTCCATCCAGTTTGCCCTTGTAGTAGAGCGCTCTACTCTGCGATGAGCCCTTGGAGGCCTTCTCCCTGCGCACATCCCAGGCCACCATGTGGACATTCCAGCGGTCTCCCGCCGCAACGCAACGTACGCCAATCGATGCCGAGACATTTGTGAGTCCTCACATGGGAGGAACGAGTTCCGACCACCGATCCAGCTCCCCGATATCGCCGGAGACCTCCGCGCCAGCATCATCAGATATGGGAACCCGACCCCAGACCATGAGAAGGAGCTGCTCCGCGGTTCCGCGGATCCCTACAGATGCAATCCGAGGATCCCGGCTCACGGTTCTCACTCCCCGATCTGACAGATCAAGCCACCACCGATCACTTCTATCGCTGCACTCGAAACTCATCGTCGGTCCAGGCGGGGACTCGTGTGCAGCCCGCGACGCCGCGACGAAGACGTCGAGGAATTCATCGATCCCGTCAGCGGCGATGTCGGGTGAGACCGAGAAGTGCTGCCCTAGTGCCGTATCGGTGTCCCAGCGGTGGACCACGGCTTCGAATGCCATACGACGGGTCCACCAACCAACGCGACGCCCGGACGCGTACCACGACCAACATTCTTCGTCGGCAGGGACGCTCGATAGCTGCTCCAGTAGCGACGCCGTCCCCGAGCGGAACCATTCGACGAACTCCGGGGAGTCTTTCGGCGGCGTTTGCAGCTCAGAGAACAGGCCGAAGTCGGCGTCGGGTCGTCCTCGGACCACCTCGGCCACGACGTGATGCGCACCCGCCACGTGTCGGGCGACCGTGCCGACGGTCCAGCGGTCGGACCATGGAACTGCTGCTGATCGATCGCGTTGGTATCCGTTCACGATGCGAGAGGTCTCGTCCGAAATGATTGAGAGGTAGTCGTGTGTCACGTCAGGGGGGCTCCTCAGAAGACTTTATTACCATTTCGGCTTACGTAGCCGCCCGCGTAAGAGCAGAGAGAAGTACCGGATGCCCCAAGATGGGCTGTTGCTCAGGATGTGGCCGGGGTGCGCCACAGGTCGATATCGCCGTCCACGGCGTAACGATCAATGGTGGAGATCTCATCGGCGGTGAACTCAAGGTGGTCGAGGGCGGTCACGTTTTGCTCAAGCTGGGCCACGCTGCTGGCTCCGATCAGCGCGGAAGTGACTCGATCGTCGCGTAATGCCCAGGAGATGGCCATCTGGGCGAGGGACTGGCGTCGCCCGACCGCGATGTCGCTGAGGGCTCGGATGCGGGCAAGATTTTCGTCATTGAGCATGTCACGAGTGAGTGAGCTACCTAGGGAGGCCCTTGAGCCTGGAGGGATACCGTTGAGGTATCGGTCGCTGAGGAGCCCCTGCGCCAACACAGAGAAGGCGATGCACCCGACTCCTTCGGTGCCAAGGACGTTGAGCAGGCGGTCTTCGATCCAGCGGTTGAACATCGAGTACGACGGTTGGTGGATGAGCAGTGGGGTGCCCAGCTGGCGGAGGATGGTGACAGCCTCGGCGGTGCGCTTGTCGGAGTAGGAGGAGATGCCGACGTAGAGGGCCTTACCGGAGATCACTGCGGTATGGAGGGCGCCCAGGGACTCCTCGAGGGGGGTTTGGGGATCGTAGTGGTGGTGGTAGAAGATGTCGACGTAGTCAAGACCGAGCCGCCGGAGACTCTGGTCGAGGCTTGCGACCAGGTATTTCCGAGAGCCGAGGTCGCCATATGGGCCCGGCCACATGTCCCAACCGGCCTTGGTGGAAATAACGAGTTCGTCGCGGTGTCCTTGGAAGTCTCGTGGAGGATCCGGGCAAAGTTGGTCTCGGCGCTGCCGTAAGGGGGTCCGTAGTTGTTGGCCAAGTCGAAATGAGTTATGCCCAAGTCGAAGGCCTGGCGCACGATTGCACGTTGCGTGTCGAAGGGCCGGTCGTCACCGAAGTTCTGCCAGAGCCCCAGCGACACGGCGGGCAAGAGCAGGCCGCTGTGCCCACAACGGCGGTAGGTCATGGACCCGTAACGATCCTGGGCGGGAACGTAGCTGGTCACGTGTCGGCCACTCCATCCTCGTGTTGCTGACGAATCTATTCGAAATCGTCGTAATCGAGCGCCCGGACCGAGAACTCGATGTGCGCGAACCGCGGAAGTCTGAGCCCAAGATGGCAGTCCGCATGCCTCCGGCGGGCCGTCGGCCCAGGTTGCAGGTCCGATCAGGGTGAGGGCTCTCCTCCGTCATGCTCGAGTGCCCGGGTGACGACCGTGAGGTCGCGGTCGCCAAGCCCGTACTCGACGACTTCCTGCCATTCGTCGGCCAGGCAGGCAAGCGCCCGGAAGCTGTCGTCGCCGGCCGCCTCTAGGGCGAGGTGCACGTCCTTGAGCGCGAGTGACAGCGCGAACTGGACCGAGAAATCACCTTGGGCGATTCGTTGCAGCTTGGCAGCCTGCCATTGGGACACAAGCGGGCTGCCTCTCAAAGCATCTACCACACTCTCGGCCTCAAGTCCCAACCGACGGGCAAGCGCCACCGAAGTGTTAATTGCCTCTGCTGATAACGCCAGCCACGCATTGGCTACGAGCTTCAGTCGCGACCCGGCCCCAACGGGTCCCACCCAGATAGTTCGCTGGCCCAGTGCATCAAAAAGGGGATCTAGACGCGAGCGGGCATCGTCTGGGCCTGACGCAAAGATCGTCAGCTGACCCTGTTCTGCAGGGTCCTTGCTTCCCGACACTGGCGCGTCGATGAGGGTCACGTCAGGACGCTCCGCATCCGCCAGCGCCTCGACGCGCTCGATCCCTGCTACGCCGATCGTGCTCATCTGCACCCAGACGGCGCCGGGCGCGAGTGCGGCGAGCATGCCCTGGTCCTTGGCGATCGAGATGACGACGTTCGCGTCCGTGACCATCGTGACGACAATGGCGGCTCGTCGCGCTGCATCGGCGGGGGTTTCGGCTACCTCCGCGCCAAGGTCGGCGAGGTCTCGGGTTGCCCCTTGATCACGGTTCCAGACGATTGTCGGAATACCGGCACGCAAGGCGCTGGTTGCCATCGCGTGTCCCATCGTGCCGATGCCCAGAAACGCAACCGGCTCTTTCGCTGGGGCCATCGTTCTCCCCTCTCGGCGTAGGTCCGTTAGGTGACGGACCATGACCAGCATCGCGCTGCTCGCCTACCGACGCACCTACCGGGCGGATGGGCAAGGTTGATGTTGCCAACATCGCAGCTGATGTCGTGATTCGAGCCACCTTCGCTGCCGGGTGGAAATGATCGGAGCACGTCAAGCCGATGGCAGGGACCGACAGCGCCCAGACCTCCCAGTCCTCCTACGTCATGTCAGGGCGACTCCAGGTCGTGACGGACGACAGTGAGGAAATGGAGTCGCACCGGGGAACGTGAGCATCGTCCCGGCCGGACATGACGCCAGAGTGATAGGGGAACGAGGCGCGCCTAGTGTCTGGGCGCCACCCCTGCAGGTCAATTGCTGCAGTCGGGCGGTCTACTGAGGATGCGGCGGCAAGGCCCGTTCAGCCCGCAAAGCAGACCGTCGAGCCTTGCCCGCGTCGTCGCGCATTGGCTGATCCGTGTATTCGATTGAGCGGGGAATTTTGTAACGGGCTACCCGCTCGGACACGAAGTCCAACAACTCCTCCATCGGTACCGCTTGCTCTTCGGCCTCCACTATCGCGTGCACGGTATTCCCCATCTCCTCGTCGGGAAGTCCGATGACGACGACGGATCGAACGGCGGGATGCTCCTGGAGAGCCGCTTCGACCTCGGCGGGGTAGACGTTGGCCCCCCCGGTGAGGATCATGTCTTGCATCCGGTCACCCAGGTACAAGTAGCCGTCGTCGTCCAGGCGTCCTACGTCACCGAGGGACTCCCATCCGCCCTCTCGCGTCCGAGCCGTGGCACCGATGTAGTGATAGGTCGGTCGCTCCCTCGTCGGGCGCATCCAGATCTCGCCTTCCAGGCCGGAGCAGAGCTCGTTGCCGTCGAGATCGCAGATCATGATCGAGCCCGGCATCGGCCGGCCCACCGAACCGCGGTGGGCGAGCCATTCGGTGCCCGTGATGACCGTGGCGGTTTGCGCCTCGGTGCCGGCGTAGAGCTCGAAAATCCGTTCGGGCCCAAGCCAGTCGATCCACACCTGCTTGAGCCACTCCGGACACGGCTCCGCCAGATGCCACACCGCCCTGAGGGACGACATGTCGTAAGAGTTGCGAACCCCATCAGGAAGTCGCGAGATCCGCTTCATCATCGTTGGGACTAGGTAGACGGTGTCTGCTTGATAGCGATCGATGGCGGCGAGCGTCGCTTCGGCGTCGAATCGAGGCAGCACCACGACGTGGCTTCCTGCCAGCCACGCGGAACATGACCACACGATGGGGCCGTTGTGGTACAGCGGCGCTGGAATGACCATGCACCCGTCAGTCGTGCCGAAGAGTGGCGGCACATCCTGGTCGTAAGTGGCGGGATCACCAGAGAGGATCAGCTTCGGGCGGCCGGTTGATCCGCCAGACGTGGGTGCCTTCCACGCTGGCGAGGTGACATCGGGCAGAAGGTCGTCGGACAGGGCCGGATCGGGCCGGTAGCCGAGCGGGATGCTGCGACGTCCCTCCGCGAGCTCGGAGGGAACACCTATCACGGCAGTGGGCTTGGCGAGTGCCAGGATGGCTCGGATTTCCGGCTCCGGCAGCTTTGATGAGACCGGCTGAGGAACGGCACCGATCTTCCAGCAGGCCGCGAAGGCGACGTACCATCCCGTCGAGTTGGGTAGAGCGACGGTTACCATGTCCCCGAACCCCACGCCGCCTGCGGCGAGATCGCGAGCCAAGCGGTTCGCCGCCGACTCCAGCTCACCCCTCGTGAGGCTGTGCCCAGAACAGGTGATCGCAGCTCGATCAGGGTCGCGCTCAGCCAGTTCCGTCAATCGTCGGCTATAAGAGATCGAACCCATGACCAGCAGGGTACAGGTGGTCGTCCGTCGATCTCCTACGAACCGCGAAAGGCCTACGGACGACCAAGGAAAAATACTCGGATACCAGAGCCCGAGCACCAGTGAAACGACGATGATCCGTGGTCGGCTGGCTCTGAGTCGTTACGGTTCCTTCCTTGTCGTCACCGGCGGCGGGCCCTGGTCTTGGTCGCATTGCTGCTCTGCCCCGTGGCGGATCATGGGGCGCGTGGCCAGGGGCACGACGGCCTCGCCGACGGTGCGACGCGGCATTCCGGCTAGGTCGTGGCGATTGCGGACACCGGGGCGACCAGGTGGCTCGCGCTGGGTGCGCCGAGGAAGGTCGCGTCGCCGTACGCGTACACGGAGCCGTTCGCACCGGCCAGCCAGTAGCCCGACCCCGTCGGCGTCGAGGTGATGCCGACGACCGGTGGCTGCCCGGTAATGCCCTGACCCGGCACGGAGCCGAAGTACGAGGCATCGCCGTAGGTGAACACGCCGCCGTCGGAGCCCACCAGCCAGTAGCCATGGCCGTCGGGCGTGGCCGCCATGCCCGCCGCCGGGGCGTTGAGCCGAGTCCCGCCGGCGGAGCCGTAGAAGGGCGCGCCCCCGAAGCTGAATACGCCACCGTCGGAGGCGACGAGCCAGTAGCCACCGTGGTCGGTGGCGGACATGGCGACGACCGGGGCGTTGAGATGCGTCCCGCCCATGGAACCGTGGAAGCCGGCGTCGCCGAACGCGAATACCCCGCCGTCGGCGGCCACCAGCCAGTAGCCCTGGCCGTCGCGGGTCGGCGCAATGCCGACGATCGGCGCGTTGAGGTACTGGCCGCCCATGGAGCCCTCGAAGGGGGCATCGCCGAAGGCGAACACCCCACCGTCACTGGCCACCAGCCAGTAGCCCTGGCCGTCGGGCGTGGTCGCAATGCCGACGATCGGCGCGTTGAGGTGCTGGCCGCCCATCGAGCCCTCGAAGGGCGCGGTGCCGTAGGCGAAGACGCCGCCATCGCGCGCCGCGAGCACGGTGCCCTGGCTCGACGCCGGAGGGAAGGTCAACTGTTCGACAAGTGCACGCAGCCCGGGGTCACTGTTGCCGTTGGGATTGGTCAACGTGCTGCCGTCGGTCAGGCACCCGACGCTCGGTACGCAGCTGACCGAATTGAGGAAGCTGAGGGCGGTCACTGTGGGGCTGGGCTGCACCGACCAGGACGACCCGTTCCAGTACTCCACTACGCTCTGCAGCTGCGCGCCCGAGCCGCCGTTGTTGAACGATCCCGTGGAACCGACGGCCCAGCACTGCACCGCGCTCACGCAGGAGATGCCGGCGAGCATGCCCGGCGCCGTGGAGCCGGGCACCGACGCCGACGCATCGGTCCACGTGGCACCGTCCCAGTGCTCCATAAGGATCCCCGAGGCGTTCCCGGTATCGTCGGTCGTCGCGCCCGAGGCCCAGCAGTCGGTGGCCCCGACGCACTTGAGGCCGCTCAGGTAGCCGCCGTTGGGCACCGGCTCGGTCACGCTCGGCACGATCGACCAGGCCGATCCGTCCCAGTGCTCGATGAGGCCCTGGTCGCCGACGGCGCCAGGGAAGATCGGAAGGAAGCCCGACATCTGTGACACCGGACCGGCGTTGCCGACGGCCCAGCAGTTGCCGGCCGAGAGGCACTGGACACTGAGCAGCTGGTCGAAGGCCTGGCCGGTGGCCGCACCGGGGACGATGGTCCAGCTGGACCCGTTCCACTGCTCGACGACGTCGGTGAGATTGTTCCCATTCTCGTCCGTCGCGTAGCCGACCGCCATGCAGCTCGAGGCGGACGCGCAGCTCACACTCGAGAGGATGGCACCCACCACGCCGGGACCGCTCGGGGTGGGGCTCGGCACCACGGACCACGACGTGCCGTTCCACTGCTCGATGAGGGTGCCAGTCGGATTCCCGCTGCCGGTCGCGACAACGGCGCCGACGGCCCAGCAGTCGGAGCCGTTGACGCAGGTGGCGTCGAAGAATCCACCGCCCTCCCCACCCGGCAACGGCATCGGGTCGAGCGTCCACGTGGTGCCGTTCCAGGCCTCCACGAGTGGGCTGACGGCCGACGGGCCGCCGCCGCCGAGGTTCACCAAGGAGATGCCCACAGCCCAACACTGGAGCGCGTTGGCGCATGTCGAGCCGATCAGGACGTCATCCGCGCCCGTTCCCGGGACCGTGGCGACGTACCAGCCTGACGTCGCAGCCTCCGCCGCCTGCGTCGACAGGACGCCGGCGCTTCCAAGCACCGCGGCGACGATGAGGACGACGGTGGAGAGCGCGGCGACGCGGCGTCGAATGTGCCGGATGCGTGGCGAAATATACCCACTCCATTTCATCACACCATCGTTGCACGCAAGCCTGTGGCGGCGGCGGATGGCCGCCCGCATGCCCGATCGCGCGCACCAGGACTGCGAAGGTCTGCTTGGTGCCGGAACCGCCCCACGACGACGACCAGGAATCGATCGTCGGTGGACCTTGAATTGCCGCAGCGTCGCCATGGTTGAACGCTCCCAGCAGTCCAGCGCCTTGGGCTACAAGACACCCAACGAAATACGAGGCCCCACCCTCCAGTGAATCCCAGGCCGCATTCATTCTCACAAAGATCGGTTCACCCCACAGGGTCAACCTCATTTCAGAAGGCAAAGGCGGGACACGCGGACGGCACTGCACCGCCACGCCTCACGGCGACCGACCGACCCCGACACAAGCAGCCACGCCACGCCGGCCGGAGCCGCGGCGCCGGCCCGGAAGAGCGCACGCCCGAGCAGCGGAGGGGGGCTTTGGCGGGGAAGGGGAAACGTGGCGAGGGCGCGCCCCCTACCGGCACCTGGGGGCGAGTGTCGTCGTGGATGCAACACCTAGGAAGAGGATCGCGAACTCCGCAGCCGTGCGCCCCTCCCTGAGACCATGCGAGGAGCTTCCAAGTCCCACGGAGTGCGATCCGAAGGCAGCGCCGCTCGGGCATAGCGAATCCTGAGGCGTCTCATTTACACTTGCTCACAGGCACCGTCAAGCGGGCGACTGAGGAGGGGCATGGCCAAGCTGATCTACGTGGCGAATGTGTCCCTTGACGGCTACATCGAGGACGCGAACGGCAGGTTCGAATGGACCGCCCCCATCGACGAGGTCTTCACCTTCATCACTGACATTGTGCGCCCCGTTGGTACCCACCTCTATGGACGGCGCATGTACGAGACGATGGCCGACTGGGAGGCCGACCCCACCCTGGCCGCCCAGTCGGAGCTCATGGCCGACTTCGCGAACGTCTGGCAAGCGGCCGACAAGATCGTCTACTCCACGACGCTGCCTGTAGTCTCGACCACCAACACGCGGCTCGAGCGCCGCTTCGACCCCGACTCGGTCCGCGAGATGAAGGCGTCCGCCGCGAGCGATTTGACCGTCGGCGGGTCGACCCTCGCTACGCACGCCTTCAACGCCGGGCTGGTCGATGAGTGCCAGCTCTTCATTTATCCGGTGCTCGTCGGTGAAGGAAAGCCCGCATTCCCCAGCGACGCCCGCGTCCAGTTGGACCTGCTGGAGGAGCACCGGTTCGGCGACGGTGTCGTGAACCTCCGCTACCGCATCCAGAGCTAACCCTTCAGTAGGAAGCGAACCAGTCGCCGTCGCTTCGACGATCCAAATTGGGGCAGAGTCCTAGGCGACGAACAATCGAGTTGGAAGCGGCAGAGCTGGCCGCCGGCCCGTTTCGAGTGTCGCCCCAGGGTGTTCCCGGAACGCCGGAAGGAGGAGCTGTTGCGATCGTGTCAGCTTCTCCCCTTCGCCGACGGCGGTTGGCCTCCTGCTGCGATCCAACGGCACCGCAACTCCTGTACCACTGCAGCCGGTCTGAGCGGCCAGCCCACCGTGTTGATCTCAAAGGTGGTCTGGGCGAGATCCTCACGAAGAGTCCCAAAGGCATCTACCCAGCCCACCGGCCACTCGAAGAGGACCTGCAGGCCGGCAAGAAGAGGCTTCATGCTCCAGGTGAACCATGAGCTGCGCACCACCTCGTTGTAACGGGTCGGTGGAACGAGCTTCGCCATGTCGCGCACCTTGATTCCCACGTTCTTGTTGTAGCCACGCTGAATCACGCGGATGTCAGTGATCTCGGCCCACGGGATCGTGGCGTGAGGCCGTACGGCGAGCTGATCGATCCCGTCGGGCCCGACCCGCAGCAAATCCCGGGGCTTGCGCAACCGATGTAGGAAGCCGAGGGCGCCCAAACCGAACCCCAGTAAAGCCACTCCTCCGATGATCTTGGCGCCCATGTTCCGCTGGAACAGACCCAGCCCGAGCAGGATCGCCGCGCAGGCGCATCCCAGCGCCCACGATGCCGTCTTACCGGCCGAGCGGCGGATCACAAGGACTTCTTCTGATCCAGCGGACGTCACATGACCCGACCTCCCAGACTCATAGTGACCGACGCGCCCCCTCAACGCCAGAGCTCTTGGTGGCGGCGAAGGGCCATGCCGGATCGAGGCATCCCAGGACGCCGGCACTGGGTGCCACCCTGCGGCACCCTTGGTGGAGTCAGAGGCGGCGGGCGGTCACAAGATCTGAATGCTCCACAAAGGTGACCGTGCCGGTGCCCCCATTCAGCTTGTCCAGCTCAACCTTGAGCACTCGCTTCAGGTGGGCATAGCCGGCTGGGGAGAGCAAATCCGGTAGATAGGTCAAGAGCAGAAAGCGACTGGCTTCATCGACCGTCATCGGTTTCGATGCTGAGAAGGACTGCGCCAACGCGGAGCTGAATCCGGCGTTGGCGAGAAGCCTTTCTAGGCTTTCGAGCTGCAGGGCTCGATCGTCCTGGATTGGTGGGATGTCGACCGGGTAGTTCCCACTTACCTCTTGCCACGCAGCGCGAAACACCGAGATTGGGTTTGGCGTGTTCTCGGGCGGGGGTGCCGGAAGCACGGTGGCGAGAAGGCCATCTGGGCGGAGGACTCGTGCTACTTCCGCGAGCACTCCTTCCAGCGGTTGCAAGAGCATCAAGGCGTAGTGGCAGGTAACTGCGCCGAACGCGGAGGTGGCGACGGGCAACCCAGCCGCATTGGCTCGGGCGAGCGGTGCCCCATGTCCTATCCGCCGGCAGGCAGCGTCTAGCTCAGCAGTGTTCCAGTCCATTCCGACGCAGACATGGTTCGGATGAAGTAGCTCGAGAAGGTAACCGTCACCGCAGGCGAGGTCGAGGACGGGTTCATCTCCATCCTGAATCACTTCCGCGAGCACCTCGTAGGAGTTGCGGCCCACCTCATCGGTCAGGGAATCCAGCATCGTCGACGTCGCTCCGGGGTGGCGATCGTGCCACCCCTGCAAGTACTCGGCGCCTCCCATTGCCTCATTGGCCATCGCTGACGATTTCATCCCCTCGTCAGCGAATAGTCAACCGGCACGCTCCTGCGCTGAGAATCTGGGTGCCCAAGTTCGCCGGGACGGTGGGGCAGATCGGAAGCCCGAGGGCAGTGCCGGATCTGTCTAGATGGACCAATGAGTCGAGAGGGTTCCCCTCCGGCGATCTGTGCCGGTACGACCTCTGCCGGAGCGTATGTTCTCGCTACATGGAGCAGGCTCTCACCGATCTGGCTGGTCCGGATCTGCGCGTGCTCTTCTGCGGGATCAATCCCGGGACGCTCTCGGGTGACCTCGGCCTGCATTTCGCCCGGCCGGGGAACCGATTCTGGAAGTTGCTCTGTGCCGGTGGATTCACCAAGTCCGTTCTCTTACCTGCCGAGCAGCACACCCTGCCTGGGCTCGGCATAGGCATAACGAACCTGGTCGGGCGGGTGACAGCCGCCGCCAGCGAACTCAGTGTCGCCGAACTGCGTGAAGGCGCAACACAGCTCGAGGCCAAGGTGGGGACGCTGCGGCCCCGCTGCGTCGCGGTGCTCGGGCTGCAGGCGTACCGGACGGCGTTTCTTAGACCAGGCGCCGTAATCGGTCGCCAGCCCGAACTCCTCGGCGGTGCCCTCCTTTGGCTCCTACCCAACCCGAGCGGCCTTCAGGCCCATTATCAGCTGCCAGAAATGAATGAGATGTTCAAATCTCTCTTCGTCGCCACTGAGGGACCTGACCGGACTACCTCATCAGAGAATTCGGCCGACCACACCTCGACTCTGCGACATGACCCCTTTTGATTTGCGCGGGTGTCCCCGTGTGTTCATCGATCACGGCGCCCCAGGGTCGCCCCGTACACCGGTTGGGAGGTGGCGCCATGAGCGTGTCCTGACCACCTCGAGGGACTGACGGGACTCAGGGAGTTCGGCCGGCGCCCAGGCCGTATCCGCGAGGTCGATGAGGCAGACGTGTAGCGTTCGCGTAGTGTCTGATTCCGCTGCGAACGGCGCTCGCACTCGGGTCAAGCCGAAGGACGTTCCCTACCATTACGGGGGCGGGAGGGTCACCGTGGCAGATGCTCTGTGGGAGCGTGCGATGGCCCATCTTGAGGCCCTCCACATTCCTTTCGCCATCCTCGATGATCTCGAGAGTGCGCACAGTGCACTGATGTACACCGCGGTCCAATACGGGACGGAACTCGGACCGGGCGTTGACCCGCTACTCGAGACCCCATACTGCGGGAAGCACCGAGGCCCCAATGATCCGAAGCCTTGACCCCGGCCAGCATCTCGTGGCCTTGCGCCTCGTACGCCGGACCGGTAGGACGGTTCGTCACCATGGGAGCAGCGCAATCAGCGGCCGAATCCCGCAAGTGGGCTCGTGCTCATCCTCTGGTCTCGGGGCGGGTCGTGCCAGAGCGGGACTTGCTGGGTCGACTGTTGCCGAGTCGCGGGAGGGCGCGTTCGCGGAGCTGTTCGATGCCTTCCGACGCAGCCGAGGCGAGCACCTGCACGTCGGGTGCTGTCGAGTAGTCACCGGTGATGCCGAAGAAGAGGCGGCCGTTGTAGGAGAGGATGGCCGTGCTCACTCGGACTCCGTGGCTGATGGGGACGAAGGGGCGGTATTCAAGCATCTCGCGACCGCGGCAGTAGAGGGGGAACTGCGGCCCGGGTACGTTGGTGGTGACAGTATTGATCGAACGTTGCGGAAGCCGGTGGAGAGCGCGGACAACCATCCGGCTGACGGTACCCACGACCATCGGCGGGGCAAGGTTGCCGATAGCGGTGACGGTCTCCCCCGCTTCGGCCATATGGGACGCCTTCAGTTCGGTCATCTGTTCGTGGACTACCTCGAGTCGTTCGACTGGGTCAGCGATCTGAACCGGCAGGTCGTAGAGAAGGATCGAGACCCGATTGTCGGGCACGCCCAGGCCGTCGTCATGCCGCGTCGACACCGGTACCATCGAGCGGACGAGGGCTCGGTCGGCGTCCTCGCCACGCGAGAGGAGCAGGTCCCGGTAGCCGCCGCTGACGGCGGCGAGCACGACGTCGTTGACCGTGCCGCCGAACACCGAGCGGATCGTTCGGACGTCGCCGAGGCTCGCGGACGAGTGAGCCCAGGCGCGGTGGGGACCGATGCTGCCCTCGATCGACAGCGGTGGTGTAGCGCCGAGGTCGCCGGCGAAGCGTGTGAGCCCCCGGGCGGTCCCGACGGCGGAGCGGAGGGTCTCCGCCGGGTGGGCGATGGCCCGGGGAAGCCCGCCTGCGGTGGCGATGACATTACTGGCGAGGCCACCCCATGCGTCGAACACCTTTGCCGCTCCGTGAGGTTCCGGCTGGGGCTCCCATGGTTCGGGCACCCCTACCTTGGTGTCTGCCTCGAGATCTAGCAGCACGCGCAGCAGTTCGACACCGGCGATTCCGTCAACCATGCAGTGATGGACCTTGAATATGAGCGCCCATTGCTTGCCCTCGAGACCTTCGACGAGCCACGCTTCCCACAGCGGACGCTCGCGGTCGAGTGGCTGGGACATGATCTGTCCCATCAGGCGGCAGAACGCAGCGTCATCGCCAGGTGCGGGCAACGCTGTGTGTCGCAGGTGGTACGCGAGGTTGAAATGGGGATCGTCGACCCAGACCGGTCGGCCCAACTCGAACGGCACCGAACGCACTCGCTGGCGGTAACGGGGGATGAGGTGCAGCTTGGCGGCGATCATCCTCGCGATGTCGTCGAAGGGCGGCGGCGGGTCGGGAAACACGCACACCCCGCCGATGTGCATGTGGCCGATCCCATCCTCCAGGTGGAGGAACTCGGCGTCGAGCGCATTCATCCGCTCCATCGGTCTCCTCCCACCATCGATGGGGTGATGGATGCACCTTAGGACGTGAAGCATCATGGCGGAGCCAAAGGTCCAGGTTCGCGGTCGCACTCATTCCGGTTCGTTGTCGGTGGGCCGACGCTGTGCATGCCGAGAATGCCATCCGTCCAGCTCACAGGGCTATACCAGCGCCCAGACCTTCGTGCTCTACGGGCTCCCTGCCGTCTCGGGGATCCCCAAGGATCGCCCTAGTCGGCGACCATGGACAGATGCCCAGCTCCTCGGACGCTGCGACCAGCCCTGGGACGAGTCTCAGTTCGGTTCTCGCCGGCGATAGGTCCGGGACTCCTCGATGATGAGTTGGGGGTGCCATGCCCACTCGTCGAACGTGGTGCGGTCAAGGCGATCACGCACAAGCGGGGTCATCTGCTCGAACGTGCCTTGGGGATCATCTCCGACCATCTCGTACAGGTGGCAGAACCGAGGGGTTCCCGAGGACTCGTTCTCCCAGGGCGTCATCGTCCGATAGCCAGGCACCGCCGCCTCAGCAATGTGTCGCAAGTGCACGAAGTCGCCCCAGTCACGGAGCTCCTGAGCTGACTCGCGCTGCTTCGCTGAGATGAGGACCAGCAAGATCCCTGTGGTCCGCTCCCCCGAGCAGGATCCCTGAGACGGGCGGGGGTAACGAACCAGGGGCACAACCGTGCTTGCCGGCGAGGGCGACTCCACGACTCCTCCATCGCCCTCGCCGATCACTACCCCGTCGCAACGCGGGAGGATTCTTGGCAGATCGTCATCCGAGGTGGTCGCCGGCTCCCACATGGAGACCTCCCAGCCGGCTGCTTCGACGGCCGCCGCACGTTCGTCCACGCGGTCCGGCTCGCGGACCAGTTCGAGGTGCAACCGATGCGGTTGTCGATCTTCCATTTTGTCCCCCCTATCAGTTGCCGGGAATAACCTCACGTTCTTCAGAATGAGGGTAGTCGTGCATTGTTCCGCAGCCCAAGGCTGTCGAGCGGCGGCGAGTCGGCACAGAACCTCCAGCCGGCATCCTCGACTTCTCTGTGGTAATGCCACCAGGCACAGCCAGCGCCGCTCACCCTCCGTCGAGCTTCTTGTGCAGCCACTCCAGCGCTTCCATCGTGCTGTTGACCACCGCGTTCCTGCTCGTCTCTCTTTCGCGGGAACTGTAGGAGACCACACGATATTCGCCCTAGGGGACTCTCTCGTGAATCCATTTGCCCGATTGGAGGGGTGATCGAAAAGGGACCGTTCATCGCGGGGATCATCGATCGCCGATCGAGGCCGCACGTCAGATCTTCTCGTTAGACAAGCGGTGCAGAGTGCCAGCCTGCCCTTAGACGGGACCGCTCAGGCTCTTCGGGCTGCCCTCGACCGCTATGACCCCGAAAATGATCGGGCCGGCACGTCTTCCGAGCGTGGACGAGACTCACTCATAACGGTCGTCAGACGCTCCTGGCTATGGCGTGCATCCACCGGCTGCGAACCGAAGCCGCCCCGACCGGAACCGCCTCCCCGTCGGATTCAAAGAGCGCGGTCAGCTCAAAACCAGCTTCGTCAAGGTCATGGCGAAGACCAGCGACGGTGGTCCAATGGGCGATTAGGTCACTGCCGCTCCCGCGAGGAGCTATCGCCCATTCGCCGTGATCTTCGGTGAGTCCACGGTCCGACCACCAAGTCTTCCAGTTGCGCATATTCCGATCCCAGTTGAGCGGTATATGCCATATGGCCCGAGCGAGGCGTGTCGGCCATTTCATGTTCGGGCGCACGTCCTCCCGGCGCCACGGGGGCCTCATGTAGAGCGGCCCGTCCTTGTTCAAGGTGCCCAGCACAAGGATCCCACCCTCAGCCAGGACGCGATGGGCTTCGCGCAGAACGCGCTGCCGATCGTCGTGATCGACCCAGTCGAGCCCGTTGTAACTGAATACCACCCCACCGAACCGCCCATCGGGAAAGCGGGAAAGGTCCCGGGCGTCACCTTCGCAGAACTCACACTCCGGAAATGAGGCCCGACATCGGACCACCATGGTCGCCGAATAGTCGAGGCCGACATACTCGTCCGTCAGGAGACGGATGAAGGAAGTGGTCCGACCAGCGCCGACGCCGAGGTCGAGAACCGGGCGGTTTCGCAGTTCGCCGGCAGCCACGGAAAAAGCGCGCTGTTCTCCCGCATCCAGAAACCAGCCATCGGGAGCGTACCAGTGCGAGGCGAGCCCGGTGGAGTAGCTCGCCTTGTTCCGATCATCCATTTGGCCTGACCCGATGCCATCCACCCGCGGAACATATCAGAGCCCGTCAGCGTCAGAAACGACATCACATCCCTACGTTGGGATGGACCTGGAAGGCACCAATGCGGCGTTCGCCGCTTCCGAAAGCACCCACAGGCCGAAGTGCTTGGTCCCTTCAAGCTTGTGAACACGTAGTCGCCATCTTCACCTTCAATGGACAGTTCCATCGGCTAACGGAGCCGTGCAATCGTATGAGTAAGGGCGGCAAGCGAGCGGTAAGGATCCCGACGACCCGCCTCCTCTTCCGCGGCGAGAAGCTCGGCGAAGTCATCGCCGGGATGTTCCCGTTCCCAGTGGTCGGTGAACAGCCTGACCCCGAACCAGGCGACGACATCGGCTCCCGCAGCTCGGAGCACATCCTGGACTTCCCCCGGCTCGTCGGCACGGACCGCTTCGATGCCTACCCTATTCTCGTATGTGCGGGCGTCGAAGCCGTCCAATGCCTCAGTCCATCTCCTCCTCATGCCGGCACGCATTGCAATGCTGACTCGGTTCCTCGTGAGCAGTGAGATGAGGCCGCCCGGACGAACCGTTCCTGCGAGTGCGTTCACGCAGTCGGTCAACGACGGGAGGTACATCGCAACTCCGTGACAGCAGGCGATGTCGTATCGGCGAGCATGTTCTTCTCCGAGGGTGAGAAGGTCGCCGATGACAAAGCTCATCCGTTCTTGGACCGCGCTCGGCTCAGCAGCTACTGCTTCCCAGGCAGCATTGAGGAGGGTGTCCGAAAGGTCGAGGCCGACAACGTTGTGACCGAGCCGCGCGAGGGCGATCGCCTGTGTCCCTTGTCCGCAACCGGCATCAAGGATTTGGAAGCTCCCCTGGTCCGACAGGTAGGCAGCGAGTTGCCGATGGACGAGTTCCTGACGGACGGCGTCGCGCACCAGCCCAAGGCCCGATAGCCATGCCTCCACCGCTGGCTCAAATCGGTCGCTCGAAGAGCTGGGCGTCACCATGTCTCGGCACCATAGCGGCGAGCCCGCCCAATGACAGTCCCGCCGAGCCGGCGATTGGGTGAGTTCGAGACGAGTGACTTCGGGCCGAAGTGGGGCACCTTTACGCCCGGACAGTCCGGACGCACAATGTTTGTGTGACCCGCTCGACCCTCGAAGCACTGATCGCGGAAGGCGAGGCCGAGCCGGTTGAAGGTTGGGACTTCTCCTGGTTGGACGGCAGGGCGACCGAAGAGCGTCCCTCGTGGGCCTACTCGCGGATGCTGGTCTCACGGGTGGCGAGTGCTTCGTCAGTCCTCGACATCCAAACCGGAGGCGGGGAGGTGTTCGCTGAGGTCCTCGGTCAGATTGATGAATCACCCCGGCAGCTTGCCGCCACCGAGTCCTGGCCCCCCAATGCCGAGTGCGCTCGGCGGAACCTCACCCTCGTTGGAGTCTCGGTGGCCGAGGTTCCCGACGATGCAGCACTCCCGTTCCCGAACGGGGCGTTTGATCTCGTAGTCAGCCGGCATCCGACCCTTACCGTCTGGGACGAGATCGCCCGCGTGCTTCGGCTGGGCGGAACCTATTTCTCACAACAAGTGGGAGCGGGTACCAACCGTGAACTCACCGACTTCATGATGGGACCCCAGCCTGTATCTGAAGGACGCAGCACGGATCGAGCTGTTCTCCTGGCAATGCGAGCCGGTCTCGAGGTAGTAGATCTGCGCCAGGAAACGCTACGGACAGAGTTCTATGACGTTGGGGCGGTGGTGTACTTCCTCCGAAAGGTTCTCTGGACGGTGCCGGGTTTCTCCGTTGATGCCTACAGAGATCAGCTTGCGGCACTCCATGAGCACATCGAGCGAGAGGGAGCCTTCATCGCCCACTCTCGACGGTTCCTCATCGAGGCCAAGAAGGTGGGCTGAGGATCACCTGGGCCACCCAGTGGCCACAGAGCCGGCGACTGGGACACCTGACGCCCGACCGGTCTCGGCAGATACCGGATGGGGGTTGTCGTCTCCGTTGAACCTTCAGGAAAGTGCTTCGATCACGGCGGCGAAGTCTGGCCACTCCCCGCCAGCATCAATAACGGCAGTCAAGAGGGCTTCGGCTGCGGGTCCGATGCGCACACCAACTCCGGACTCTTCGGCCAGGTCGATGGCGAGGCGGAGGTCCTTACGGGCCAGTGCCGGAGAGAACCAACCCGGATGCGTCGCATCGAGCAGACTGTCCAACCGGAGGTTGCTGGCGAGACTCAACACCGGACTGTCGGCAAGAAGTGTCCTTAGGAACTCGTCGGGAATTGCCTGACGTCTGGCCGTGGCGATGGCCTCGGCCAGCGAAGCCACCCCCGTAATCAACAACGAGTTGGCCAGGATCTTCATCGTCGCCCCGGTTCCGACCGGCCCACAGTGGGTATAGCCGGACCCAAGGTCATTCCACAGGGGTTCAATGGCAGTGATCGCTGGGGCGGGACCGCCGATGAGGAACCTCCCCGAACCCCCAGCAACCATCGTTGGCGATCCCATCACCGGAGCGTCAAGGACCCGACCCTCAGGTCCCAGCTCGGCAAGGCGTCGAGCAGTCTCGGGGGAGACCGTGCTGACGTTGGCCAACACGGCACCGGGTTCGAGCGATGCCAACACACCATCGTCGCCCAGGCACACGTCGAGGACGGCTGCGTCGTCGGCGAGCACGACGAGAACGGCGTCAGCACCCGCCGCCGCCGCCGTGGAAGTCTTGGCCTCGATAGCACCGCTGGCCGCGAGGGCGGCGACCCGACCCGGGGTTCGATTCCAAACGGTCGTCTGGTGACCAGTCTCAATCGCCCTGGCGGCGAAAGCCCGACCCATGTTGCCCATTCCCAAGATGGTGACTCGCATCTCGCCACCCTACGTTCGCCGGGGAGCACCACGAGCAAGATTTCCTGGCGCCTTGATTATCGGGCGGTTTGGTGCCGTTCCGCTGCGCCTCCCCCTCTCTCTCCCCTGCCCATGGCCTGTGGAGTGGAAGACGGGATTCGAACCCGCGACCCTCACCCGGCGAGGTGATGCATTTGGTCTTCTTGGTCCTAACCCGTCCCGTGAAGTGCGGTTCAGTCCATCCAGTTTCCACTCAATCCACCGAATGCGAGAGCGCGCTCTACTGTCGACCGAGTCCCCCAAGGGTGAGTGACGATTGCGGTCGGGTGTCCCTCTCGGCACAGAAGGCCGCGCCGGAAGCCGAAGCGCACGAAAGGACGTTGGCCGGATCGATCCCGGCGAGTGCCTTCTGACCGAACGAGTCGCCCTATAACAACTCATTTTGTGATGGGCGGCGGTGAGCGTGGTTCGCACCGCTCTTCGAGCTGGTCGTACGCATACCCGGCCTTCCGCACCAGGACGTCATGTGTGTGTCCGGGCTGGCAATCACCCACGCCGCGTCGGCCGCAGCCGCTCGTGTCAGCCCTGCGCGCAAGGCCTGCCCGGCACTCGGGCCATGACGGCTCGAGATCCTTGTCGTCGTACCTCGTTGAGTTGCTGCCACTCCTAGAGATCAAGTGGTCTTGACAATCAGGACGTGGCAGCCCGCATTGTGAGCCACGGTATTGGGTACAGAACCAATGATCCTTCGCTTTCCCTGCATCCCCTTGCTCCCGACCACGATCAGGTCGGCTCCGATCTCGTCCGCGTACCGAACGATTGCTGTTGCCGGAGCGCCCGATTCGGTGTGAGTCACCACGTCAAGGCCCTCAATCTGGCGAGCCACCTTCTCGAGCATCCGATCCGCCGCAAGCTTCAAGAGAGCGTCGCCGCCCACCGGATCCCCTGAAGCGAGGCCCCCGCCGCCTACGCCGGCGGCCAACCGAGACACCGATAGAAGGTGCAGCGTGGCGGCGTTCTGGCGAGCAATTTGAGCGGCCATCGATACGGCCACTGCTGCAGTATCTGAGCCATCAGTGCCAACAACGATGGTGGAGAACATTCCGTGCCTCCGAATCAGTGGTCTTGCAGATCGCATGATAGGTGATTCCCGCAAAATGCACCGGAGGTTGAAAGCGAAGACGCGAGCCTTCGTCCCCGTCAAGGCTATGAGGGACCATCTCGCCGATTCAGCGCAAGGCCTGATTGCGGAGGACTCGAGATATCGCGCCTTGGATCGTCCCTCGCGCGCGCCGTCTCACTTTGTCCGGAGTCCTTGTTGCTTCGAGGCATTTCAGTCCTGACAAAAGGGGGTGGCCCGAGGGTCCGCTCGAGGCTCGGCCGCCGCCACCCTGTAAACGGCCCGTCCGTCGGTCATGGGCGTGAGCAACCCACCATATGAACGTCCCGACAAAAGGGGTCGTCGTCAGCCGACCACTTGAGCTAATTTCGTGTTCACGATTGCGACCTAGAGGGGTAGGCCTCGGTGGCAGACGGGGGGTCTCGATGACCACGAATCCGACGACGCAGGTGGCCCGCAAACAGCGCAGCCCCGCATTCCGCTTCCTCTTCGTCCACCAGATCGACGAATACCCGAACTCCGCTCGACGAATCGGGCTCTTGGGTCTGGCAGTCATCGCCACAATCGTCTTGTACTACACGTACTACACCCAGACCGGCGTCACCCCGAACATTCTGGCGACGTACCACATGTCGTTCTCCTTCTACGTCTGGATCGTCATCATCTCGAACGCCATCGGCGCATTCGCTTCGCTGCCCGCCAGCCAGACTGACCGGCTCGGACGCTCCAACGTCGTGATCTACGGCCTGCTCATCGTGGGCATCCTCGTCACCTTCGGCGTCCCAGCCACACACACCGAGTGGGCGTTCGCCACGGTGATCTGCCTGCTCGGTCTGGTCGAAGGTGCCATCCTCGTGGCCACCCCAGCCCTCGTGCGCGACTTCAGCCCTCAGATCGGCAGGGCATCGGCCATGGGATTCTGGACGCTCGGGCCGGTCGTCGGCTCGCTCGTCGTGAGCGTCGTGGCTGCCCACACGCTCGACCACTTTACGAGCGCCTCAAACCCCACCGGCTGGCACAGCCAGTTCTATTTCTCGGGCATCACCGCACTTATCGTGTTCGTGCTGTGCCTCTTCTTCTTGAAGGATCTGTCCTCGAGGCTGCGCGACCAGCTGATGGTCTCGATGAGCGACGCAGCTCTCCTCGAAGCCCGCGCCCGAGGCATTTCCGACGAAGAGTTGCTCAAGGCGACGCAGCGGCCCTGGGCGCAGATCCTCAAGTGGGACCTCGTGGGTTCCGCCCTCGGCATAGCGCTGTTCCTTCTCGTGTACTACGCCGCAGCAGGATTCTTCACCATCTATTGGTCCACCGTATTCAAGAACTCCGACGGGTCGAACTTCTCGGTGGCCCAGGCCAACGGCCTGAACCAATGGTTCTGGGGGGCCGAGATCGTGGTCCTCATCGTGGTGGGCTTCGTGTCGGACAAGCTCAAGGTGCGCAAGCCCTTCATGGTGGTCGGCGCCATCGGGGCGATTATCTTCCTGATTCTCTTCTTGCTCCGGGCGACGCACCCTTACACCCGATACTCAACGTTGGTCTTCCTCGGCGTATGTCTGGCCGTGTGCCTGTCGATCTGTTACGCCCCGTGGATGGCCGCCTACACCGAGACTGTCGAAGCGAAGAACCCCGCGCTCGTGGCCACCGGGCTCGCTCTGTGGGGTTGGCTCCTGCGCCTCGTCGTCGCCATCTCGTTCATCTTCCTGCCGCTCGTGATCAACACGGTGAATCCGATCATCGACAACCAGCCCTACGCCACGCCGGAGATCCAGGCCTTCTTGAAGGAACACCCGGCGTCCGTGGCCTTCGCCACCAGCCACGTCCCGCTCTTGACTGTGATCAAGGCGCACCAGGCGGTCGTAAACGCAGTGGCGAAGAACCCGTCGGCGGCCAACATCGCAGCGACCATCAAGGCGATCGGGGCGGCGAACTTCGCCCAGCTGGTGGCCAACGAGAAGAAACTTGATACTCTGGTTGTTCCCTACACCGCACAGCTCGACTACCTCTCCGCGCACTCGGCGCAGCTGACGGCGCTGCAGAACGCCGTGAACGAGACACCCAAGCAGTGGCAGCGTTGGTATTGGGTGTGCGTGGGCGGCATGGTCCTGTTCCTGCCGACCATCTTC
This sequence comes from uncultured Acidimicrobiaceae bacterium, assembly GCA_963824195.1. Classification (GTDB taxonomy): domain Bacteria; phylum Actinomycetota; class Acidimicrobiia; order Acidimicrobiales; family RAAP-2; genus Bog-473. Next base: position 216,961 of record CAWGOJ010000018.1, read on the forward strand.
TTGATCAAGGGCAGATGGAGCCCGCGCAAGGCCAAGCAGGACGAAGAGCATTACGAGCAGTTGATCCGGGAAGAGCTGGCCCGGCTCGCTCAATCTGGCACTCCCGCCGCGACGGTGTGAACCGGCGGTCGATTCCCCTGGTCGATGGCAACCCAGTGCCTTCTGGTCCGGCGTGGATCGTCCGTCCCGCATCCGTGCACTCGTTAGTCAATGAGTCCCACGACGGCCATGGGACCTACTTGATCGGACAGATCGCCCCAATGGAGCCTCGACTGACCGGTGGAGAGAATCCCGAGCACTGGGATTCTAGGGCAGTCCAGAGAGCTGGAGGGTGGCCGATGCGAAGAGCAGGCGGCAGCGGCGTGGCAACATCATTCTCATTTCGATGGGGTGAGAGCATGGGTTGTCGAAATCGAAGCAATTTGTCGTGGCAGTGCAGGAAGGGGGGCGGTGCGCCAGCTTCCACGTGACGACCGTGATGATTACACCCACGATGCGGCTGCGGCGCGGCGCCGGGTGGTGAGTGCGGAGACGGGTGCACGGCTCCATCACGTCGCCGCCTTCTCATTCGATCCCGGTGTCCTACCCGGGAATATGGAGGGCTTCAGCGGTGTGGCGCAGGTGCCGCTGGGCTTCGCCGGTCCACTGCTCATCAATGGCGAGCATGCATCCGGGGAGTATTTCGTGCCTCTTGCAACCACCGAGGGTACCCTGGTCGCTAGCTACGGCCGGGGGATGCGTGTCACTCGCGCGGCGGGTGGGGTCACGGCTACGGTCATTGACGACGCCATGCAGCGCGCACCGGTGTTCGTATTCGAAGACGCCCGTGCTGCTCGCGACTTCGGCCAATGGGTTGAAGAGAGCTTTGTCATCATCAAAACCAAGGCCGACGAATCGTCCCGGTTTGGAACTCTTCGCGACATCGAGCAATACGCGCTGGGCCCGATGCGCTGGCTCCGCTTCAACTTCACGACTGGCGACGCGGCCGGCCAGAATATGGTGACAAAGTCAGTCCATCAGGTGTGTAAGTGGATGATAAGTCAACAACCCCGCGGGCTCACGGACTTCGCGCTCGCCGCCAATCTGGATACTGACAAGAAGCATTCGAGCTTGAACAACCTCCACACCCGCGGCAAGCGTGTAGTGGCCGAGGTGACGCTGCCGGCTGCGCTGATCGAAGAGATGATGCGCACGAGCGCCGAGGACCTCTATCGACTGCGCCAGCTTTCGAACATGGGCAGCCTGCTCGCCGGTTCGATAAGCAACGGTGCCCACTATGCGAATGGAATCGCAGCCATGTTCGTCGCCTGCGGCCAGGACGTCGCTAACGTGGCTGAGTCCTCGGCTGGCTTCAGCTATAGCGAGCTGCGCCCCGACGGGAGCTACTACCTCTCGGTCACAATCCCTTCTCTCGTAGTCGCCACCATTGGTGGCGGGACCGGCCTACCAACGCAGCGCGAATGCCTCGAGGTACTCGGCTGCTATGGCCAAGAGCGTGTGCAGGCGTTTGCCGAAATTGTGGCGGCGACCGTGCTCTGCGGTGAGCTGTCACTCGCTTCGGCGATCGCAGCCGATGAGTGGGTGTCAAGTCATGAGGCCCACGGTCGTAACCGACCCACGTCGTGAGTTCGGTCCGTCAAACAGAGGGGCTAGCACCGACGGGTACACCGACGTTCGAGACTGAGACCTTGAATGCCCCCACCAAATCGGTAGGCCACATGGACTTCGATGTCCTCGTCGTCGGGTCGGGCTTCGGGGGATCGGTCACCGCACTGCGACTGACCGAGAAGGGCTATCGCGTCTGCGTCGTCGAGGCTGGTCGGCGCTTCGCAGACGACGAATTCGCCAAGACCTCATGGGACGTGCGGCGGTTCTTGTGGGCACCGATGCTGAAGTGTTTTGGCATCCAACGCATCCACCTGCTGAAGGACGTCATCGTCCTAGCGGGGGCCGGTGTCGGCGGAGGCTCGCTCGTCTACGCCAACACGCTCTACGAACCAAAAGCCGACGCGTTCTACTGCGACCCACAGTGGGCGCACATCACCGACTGGCGGAACGAGCTCGCTCCGTTCTACGACCTCGCCAAGCGCATGCTCGGGGTCGTCACCAACCCGACGATGACGCCATCAGATGTCGCCCTGCGCACCGTCGCTGAGGAGATGGGCGTCGGCGACTCCTTCGGCATGGCCCCAGTCGGCGTGTTCTTCGGCCGGGACGGGCGCAAGGAGCCAGGCGAAGAGGTTGCCGACCCCTTCTTCGGTGGCGCCGGGCCGGTCCGACGCGGCTGCATCGAGTGCGGCCAGTGCATGACCGGCTGCCGGAACAACGCCAAGAACACCCTCGTCAAGAACTACCTGTACCTGGCCGAGCAAGCCGGCGCCGAGGTCCTCCCCCTCACTACTGTCGAGAAGGTGCGCCCGCGCGGAGACGGTGGCTACGACGTCGCCACCAAGAGCACCGGCTCCTGGGTGGCCCGACGCACCGGAGCAACCATCACCGCCGAGCAGGTCGTCTTCGCCGCCGGGACCTGGGGCACCCAGCAGCTCCTGCACCGCCTCAGGGCCGACGGAGTCCTGCCGAGGATCTCTGACCGGCTCGGCGTCCTCACCCGCACCAACTCTGAGGCCCTTTGCGGCGCCATGACCAGTCCATGGAACAAGGACAAGCCCGACTTCACCATAGGTGTGGCGATCACGTCATCGATCCACCCCGACGAGCGGACGCACATCGAACCGGTTCGCTACGGCAAGGGCTCCAACGCCATGGGCCTCCTCGCGACGATCATGACCGACGGCGGTGGACGCGTCCCCCGATGGCTCCGCTGGATCGGTCAGGTCCTGAGGCATCCCGGCCACCTAGCGTCCCTGGTGCTCGGCCTCAATCACTGGTCGGAGCTCGCCATCATCGGCCTCGTTATGCAGACCAACGACAACTCTCTGACCGTCAGTCCCAAGCCGCGCCGGTTCGGACGTTACCGATTGACGTCCCGCCCGGGCCACGGCCCGCCGAACCCGACCTGGATCCCCGTAGCGAACGAGACCATGCGCCGACTGGCGAAGAACATCGGCGGCCATCCGTTCGGCGGCATCGGCGAGATCATCGATGTCCCGATGACCGCTCACTTCCTGGGTGGCTGCACGATTGGTGACAGCCCCGAAACCGGTGTCATCGATCCCTACCACCGCCTCTACGGGCATCCGGGACTGCACGTGGTCGATGGGTCGGCGGTGACCGCCAACATCGGCGTCAACCCCTGCTTGACCATCACTGCACAAGCCGAGCGGGCGATGGCGATGTGGCCCAACCGCGGTGAAGTCGACCCGAGGCCAGCGATGAACGAGCCGTATGCACCCATACCGCCAGTGTTGCCAACGTTCACAGCGGTCCCCGACGGTGCCCCGGCAGCCATCCGCTGCTACGGAAGTGGTGACCGGCGCGAACACTAACCTCCGCAGGTCCCGTACGGCGACGGACGATGCACACTTGTCAACCCGCCGCCTTCTCGAGCTCAGTGAATGCCGCTGACGTCGCGTCGGCGAGCTTCCAAGGGTCTTTCACGATCTCGGGGCATACGACGAAGCCGAAGTCGATGTGGTCGAGATAGCTGAGCACGGTGACGTTGAGCCCGCCACCATCGAGCAAAGGGCCAATCGGGTAGCTGGCCAAGAGCCGCGCGCCACCGATGTAAAGCGGGAGCGGCGGGCCTTGGACGTTGGAGACGATGAGGTTGAAAATCGGCGGGTGATGGTCGGCGAGACGGAGCCGGCTGTAAGCCCGCACTCCAGCGGCGAGGAGTCCGGGTGGGGCGATATCGGCCAGGTCGAGGATGAGGTCATCGCCGAGCGCGTGCTGCATCACCTTGGCGCTACGAGTCGAGACTTGGATCGCCCGAAGCCGCCCGACCGGATCATCGAGTTGCGTGGGCAGGGCGGCGCCCATCACGGCGGTGGCGTTTCCCCACGTGCCCCCGGATGCATCGCCCCCGTCGTTTACATGCACCGCGACAGGGATCTGGGCGACCAGTGGCTTGCCGGGTAGCTCGCCGCGATCGGCCAGATAACGACGCAACGCGCCGGTGCAGATGCCGAGCACCACGTCGTTCACCGTCACCGAGAAGGCGTTCTTGATCGCCTTCACTCCGGAGAGGGGGACCGAGCAGTAGGCGAACCCGCGATGTGCGGTGATGGACCGGTTGAGCGACGTACGCGGCGCCTGGAAAGGCAACGTGACCGCCAGCCATTCCGGGGAGGCGCGAAGCCGTAGCATCCTCAGGGCCGAGCGACTGAGGTGGACAGAAGTACGGGCGGCCCGCAGCGGGGTGCCCGTCAGCCTGGGCAGCGCCCGCAGGGCCATCTCCCACCCAGGCGGGATTCGCTCACCCTGAAGCACGGGTGTATCGGGCCGGTCCAGCGGGGCGCCGGGGTCAAGGTCGTAAAACACCTCGTACAAGCGGGCGCCCCGAACTCCGTCCGCCAGGCAGTGGTGCATCTTCGTGAGCAGAGCCGCGCGGCCATCCTCGAGGCCCTCGATGAACCAGATCTCCCACAGGGGGCGACCCCGTTCGAGCTTGTAGGCCAACAGATCGCCGACCAACGCACCGAGCTCACGGGGGCCGCCCGGGGCTGGGACGCCGACGGGGCGGATCTGGCGTTCGAGATCGAGGTGGAGGTCGTCCACCCAAGCGGGGCGGTCGAGGCCAAAGGGAACCTCAACTAAGCGGCGCAAGAACGGGCCGAGCAGGCCTGCCCTGGCCTCGACCAGCTCGCGCAATCGATTCACATCGAAGCCGCCTGGGGCGGTCGAAGGGTCGAGTACAGCCAGTGTGCCCAAGTGCAGGTGCCAATTCGGTGTTTCACCGTAGACGAAACTGGCGTCCGCACCACTGAGCCGCTGCATCTGACACCCCCAAACACCCAGAGCGATCGTACGCCGACGTCAGGCTTCCGGCTAGCGCCGAAGGTCCCAAACGTCTGGGGTTCTGATCTCGTCGGTGTCGAGCACGACGTTCGGCCAGTCCCCTCTGCCCGGTATTGACTGCTCGAGTCCCCGAGGAGAAGTGCCCCACGGAAATGGTGGGTGACAGTCAAATGCCAGCGGTCCCAAAAAGGGTGCAGGTCCGGACCTCGGTGGCGGAGCCTCGCTCAACTGACCTCCTAGCTTTGGACAGGACGTCGCAGGCTTTGCGGCTCCGAAAGAGGCGAGGCAATCTCCGATCGTTGAGCCAGAGGTGGCGGGTCGGTTTGGGACCTCCGCCCCTGGTTGGCCCGCTCGGAGGGTCCTATGTTGGGCACAAGGGTTGGGGGATGTGGGTCTCGATCGACTGTGGGGTGGTTCGATGACTAGCTCTACGATTTCCAGGTTGGCGTCTGAGGTCTCGGTCTCTCTTGAAGGTGTCGGTTCCTTCTTGCCGGACCGCCGAGTCCCCAACGAAGAGATCCTTGAATACCTGCATCCAATCCGCCCTGATGGCAGACCCCTTGAGCCAGAGTGGGTCGTGAGACATCTCGGCATCGATGAGCGGCGATTGGACTACGAGTTCGGTGGAGCGCGCAAGCGGAGCCGGGCCAAGGGGGGGCTGTTCGACGGTGATCTGGCACTACGAGCCAGTTGCGCCGCCCTCGCCGACGCTGGGATCGAGGCGGTCGACGTTGATGTCTTGGTCCATGTCACCACCACGCCTGACCTCATCGCCTGCCAGGACCACTTTCGGTTCCTGATGACCGAGCTCGGGTTGCGCCGCGACGCCGATCTGGTCCATCACAACCTCGGGTGCGCTGGACTGGCCGCGGGATTTCGCACCACAGCGTGCTCGCTCGTCTCGATGGCACCAGCCACCGCCCTGGTGGTGGCGAGCAACTGCCCATCGGGCTACTTTGGTCCAGAGGTCCACGACTACTACTACAAGCACCAAAGCGGCCTGGGATGGTTGGCACCTCTCATGTTCGCCGATGGTGCCGGTGCGGCCGTCTGGCGATCGGCGCCGCGTGACCGGAACCAAGTTCCGACCGGCTTGTTGTCAGTGCGTTATGAGAGCAGCCCTGACATCGGCCTCGTCAGCTACCCCGGGGGCGGATGCCTGCATCACACCTCGGCTACCAACGTGGCCGATCACGTGTTCCTGATGGACGGCGTAAAGGTGGCCGAGGTGTTCCCACCGCTGATGGCGCGAGACTTCGAGATGCTCCAGGAAGACTGGCCGACAACCGTCAAACCGGTCACCGGCACCGATTTCGACGTCGACGGCGTCGCCCGCTGGTATCTGCACCAGGCCAACGGGGTGGTGGTCCGCCAAGCGATCGAGATGCTCGGCCTTCCACCGGACCGCGTACCGATCAGCGTCGATCACTATGGCAACACCTCGGCGGCAAGCACGTTGATCCTGTTGGACGAAGACCGCCGTGCCGGCCGTGTCGACGAGGGTGACCTCGTGGTCTTCTTGTGGGTCGGTGCCGGCAACGGCGCCATGAACGGATACGCAGCCGTCGTACTCTGACGGGCGACGACTCCACGATTTCTTACGTGGCCGAGCCCGGCCGTGTCGCCGCATCGGGGATCGACATCTGGCGCGGCTTGAGCTTCGAGCCGTTCTGGGCGGCTGCCGCTCCGATCGTACGGTTCTGTATGCCCGCTACACACGCTGAGCGCCAGCAGCCATCGGCATATTGCGGCTTTGCTGGGCCCCGAGTGCCGCCTGTGGCGAGCACCCGTAGGACCGGCAGCTGGATTTCGTCGTCGGCGACAGCTCTGGTCCCCCATCGTGTCTTCCGTCTACCCAGTTACCACCCGGTCCACTGCATCCGGCCCTGTACTAGAGCGGTCTACCACGGATCTGCCCACGATCTACGAGCCGATCGAACAGCTACCCGTGAGAACTGATCCTCTTTAGGAATGGCACGAGGTGAACGAAAAACACATTGTTGGGGTAGGCACCGGCGGGATCGTTGTGCGAATACGTGCTCTGGCGATTGACCAGTGTGAGATTTCCTTGCGGAATGCCCGACTGCTTGGCCAAGAGTTGGGCGCCCGCCAGCACGCTTGCTCCACCGAGACGTGCACCGAAGGCATAGATCAACAGATTCTTTGGTAGCGAGTGGCCCATGCTGGCGTCGACGCCGAGCACAGCCTGCGCCGGATTTGCATTCCCGTTGTCGACTGCGCCGGTATCGTCGGTCAGCCGCTGTGGGAAGTACCACTCAGTGCCGTCAACACTCTTCATCGGATACCCCGAGAACATCGTCGCGAAGCGCTTAATCGGGGTCAACGCGCCTGCGCCACTCCAGCCACGAATCGGGCCGCTCTGGGTAAGCCCTTGACCGAGATGTGCTTGCGCTGCCAGCAAACTTGGGGGAGAAGTCGAGGCGTTGAGGGCGTAGCCGTACTGTCCGAGGTTGGTGACCCGGACCGTCGGCACGATGTCAGAAGGGAGCAATCCCGACATCTGGCCCAGCGATGGCTGGTTGGGAAAGAGCAGCGCAGCCAGAGATCCCGTGGCGTTGAACAATCCGGCATAGGGTGCGGCGATGCCGCCGAAAGCCAGCCAAGGGGAAACGCTGGGCACGTCGAGGGCCTGCAATGTCTCGGTAGCCTGCTGGGCGCTGACCGCGCTCGGAGCGCTGCCACCGTCGATATAGACGAGGCCGGCCAATGCGTCGGCTCCAGCCTTGCCGTTGAAGTCCCAGGTGGCATACGCCGTGACCACCGATCCCCCGAGTGAGTGGCCACCGAGCACCACCTTGCCACCCAATCTCTTCGCGGCGTTGATCACCATGTGCAGGTCTTGGACGGCGACGTTCATACCCCATTGCTTGGCGAACTCAACGCTCGAGGTGGGAATCGGTTGGAAGTGATGCGTGATGCTGGGATCTTTGAGGTATCCGAGGTAATAGTCGAAGAGCTGCGTCGCTGTTGCCTTGCCTTCCTTGGCCAGGTTCAGCTCCGACTGGTCCTCGAGCAGGTTCTCACGGCGCTCCACCGACCAGACTTGCCAGCCGCTCGTCTTCGAGACGATCCATTTTGCCAGCGGCACGAAGTAGGCACTCCCGGCGGAGGTGCCCGGCTCTAAGACCAAGACATTCTTCGCGCCGGAGGGTCCGATCCTGATCACCCCGACCTTGTTGAACTTCGCCGGCGTGCCCGGAGCTGAAAAACCTTTCATCCAGGTCACGCCTAGATGAGCCGCCGGAGTGCTGGCAGAGGCCATACGAGCGAAGATCGGAACAAGCGCCGACACACACGCGATCGCCATCGCCGCCAGTAGGCCTCGTCTCATCCGTCGTACCCGCCTCAGAGCACGGTCACCCCGGCCGGACCAAGGCCCAGCCGGAGCGGGATCCGACGAGTTTGCGAAAACAACCTGGAATCCGTGTCGTCCGTATAAGGCCGAGGAGTTGTGGGTCATCTTTGTGGTCTCGAGCATGTATTGGCTGCCATCAGTGGATGTGAAGCAGACAGATCCTGCCCGGATTCAATCAGAAAGTGACAGCGCTGATCGGCGCCGATACTTGACGGCACCGATACCAGGAAGACGGGATTCGGTCCCCGGTGGGCGCCAACGCAAATGGACGGGTCCCAATGAGCGGAAAACCGCCTTCTACCTGGCAACTTGGAGCGGAAGACGGGATTCGAACCCGCGACCCTCACCTTGGCAAGCGGTGGACAAACCGCACATGGCGGGTCATTCTGATTGCATGCAATCAGCAGCATTGTTCGCCCAGAGGCCGTGGCGTCGATGCACGTGGCTCGGGACACTCACTCTGGCCACGTCCGCCGTGCTCGTCATCGGCACTGCCGGAGCCAGCTCCGACGCGCAGGCACAGGGCCCGCACCACACCCGACTCGACATGTCGTCCAAGCATCACAAGCGCCACACCAGCCACACGCCCCAGCATGGCAAGGCCCAACAGAGCAGTAACAGCCCCTGCCTGGAGGGGGCCTGGAATGTGACGAGCATCACCTTGGGTACAACCGGGCTGACCTTCACCGGTGGTGCCGGAACGACCGTGGACATCATGTCCAATGGGAACGCACTCGGAAATTTCACGCCTGGTGCACCGCTCGTGGGCAGCGAGGGCTCAGCCAAGTTCAACGGCACCGTGACCGACCACTACGGCTTCTCACCCAAGACCACGTCGCACTCGGGCACCTTCCCGGTCTCGACGGTCAGCGACGATGCCACCATCACGGTGGGCGGTGTGACCAGGCCCGTCACGTCCTCGCCCGAGCAAGGCTCGTACAGCTGCACCGGTAAGGACCTGTCGCTGACCTTTACCAGCGGTGGCAACACACTGACGTACCAGATGTCCCCCGCTGCCTGACACGATTCGATGGCGCTTCGCCCTGGGCAAGGGCGGGGAGGGCAGGGCTAGGTAGAAACTCATAAAGATCGTGTGGGACGCCCGTTGCACCCGCGCCAGCTCGTACCGGCAACACTCATCCCGGGGCACGGGAAGTGGCACGTGTAGCCGTTGGCGCACTCTGAGCTCGCCTACTCGCCGATTCCGTAAAGAAAGTCATCTAGTGTTCTCCAGCCGTCCTTAGTAATCCGCCCCCCGCCGGGGTGCCGGGCCACAACTACGGCCACCCCGTCCGGGTCGCGGCCTACCACGGCAGTCCACTCGCTGTGATCACGCCGGCTGACGAGGAGTCTCCGAGAGTCCAAATCACTCGCGATCCGCTCCAGTTGATCGGCTGACTCGACCTCCAATATGAAGGCTCGCAGACCGGTATGGCCAGCTCCTCCGAGACGACCGCTCCCAAACGCTCGCAACACGATGACCTGAGGTTGGTCGCTCCCCGGAGCGCTCACCGCCGCCAATTGCTCCTCTTGGGACAGCAGCGTAAAGCCAAGCACCTCACGATAGAAGTCAATCGATCGGTTGAGATCAGTTACGTTCATCACGACACCTTGAAAGTTCATCCTTTGCTCCAAGTCTTCAGTGGAGCGGAGGCACCATGCCAAGCCCCCGCACACCCAAGCTGCACCTGCCATCCAGAGTTGCCCGGATCTGCCGGAATGCGTTCTTTCAGCTCGGTCTGCGGCGTCCCTTTCGGGACCTTGATATCGAAGTCGACCAGATAGTCCATGACGTCTCTCCTCAAATCGCTCGCCCTACAGAGTCATCGACGCCAGCGGCATGCCGGCTCCGGCTACAAGCCGGAAACGAGCTCGTCCACGATCTTCGCTGCTGGTTGTGGCTGCCTGGTGAGCGCAACGCTCTGTCCGGCCCACAACGAGACCGCTTGGATATCACCGGTGGTACCGACCAGCGGCGCCGCCGTCGCGTACCGGATTGGTTCGCCGGAGGCGAAGTGCGCGATGACACCGTAGGCGACGGTGACCTTCGAATACTTCGCAGTGAGCTCCAGGTGTTGCCGGTGATCCTTCGGACAGTAGTTGCCCCGCGCCAGTGTGAGCACCAGCGGGTCATCGCACTGGAGCTCGCTGAGCTTGCGCACCGTGTTGGTGCGATCTGGCAGTGCGTAGTCGGGGAAGGTGCCGCCTGGTCTGATGTCGGATCGCATGGATCACCGCCCCTTTCGTCGCCTCAACGGGCAACCTTCGAGGTGGAGTCGGGCCCGTCCCGCCCAGCGACGGGCGAGCTTGTCGTCACAAGATTATCCTTCCCGACCGCCACGTGCTAAATGTCCCGGCTGATAGCTCGACCACAATGGGCGGGACCCGACGCTTCACCGGAGTTGCCAGATACCGATCCCGCGGATGTACGGGCGAAGGAGCTCACATGAGCACGACCCCTATAGCCGACTATGCGCTCCTGTCGGATCGGCACAGCGCTGCGCTGGTGAGCCGGGACGGGTCGATCGACTGGTTGTGCTTCCCACGCTTCGACAGCCCGTCGATCTTCGGTCGCCTCCTCGGTGACGAAGCTGGCCACTGGTCGATCCGGGCCACGAGCGCCACACAAGTCACTCGTCGCTATCTGGACCGCACCATGGTGTTGGAGACCACCTTCCGCACGCCGACGGGCATCGTCGCCATCACCGACGCCTTGGCCATGGGCGACGGCAACCGGGGGCATGAGCTCGGCAAGGGTGCGCCGCACCTATTGCTGCGGCGTGCGGCGTGCGTTGAAGGAGAAGTCGAGTTGTCCCTGGAGTACATCCCGCGCCCCGAGTACGGGCTCGTCCATCCCCTGCTCAACGCTGTCGACGGTGGAGTGACCGCGTTCGGGGGCGCCGACGTGCTGGTCCTCTCTTCTCCTGTGGCCCTGACCGTCGACCGGTCGGCGGTCTCAGGCCAGCTCCAGCTCCGCCGCGGCGAGAGCGCGGGCTTCGCCCTACATCACAGGAAGCGGGCCGAGACGGGCTCAGCCAAGGTCTGGAGCCAATCCGAGATTGGCGCACGCTTCGACAACACCGTTTCGGCGTGGGAGTCGTGGTCGGAGCTCCACCAGGCCTACGTAGGTCCGTGGCGAGACCTGGTGCACCACAGTGGACGGGTGCTCCAGTCACTCTCCTTTGCACCCACCGGCGCCATCTGCGCCGCGGCCACCACGTCGCTGCCGGAGACGGTGGGCGGTGCCCGAAACTGGGACTACCGCTACACCTGGGTCCGGGACGCTTCCTTCACGATCGAGGCCCTGTGGGTGGCGGCCTGCCCTGACGAAGCCAACGAGTTCTTCGATTACGTGACCACGTCCGCTGCCGGTTCGCTCGACGGAGGCGGCGACCTACAGATCATGTTTGGCATCGGCGGCGAACGGGACCTGACGGAGAGGGAGCTGCCGCACCTGGAGGGCTGGAGACACTCTCCCCCGGTCCGCGTCGGCAACGGCGCCTGGAACCAGCGCCAGCTTGACGTCTACGGCGAATTGCTCAGCGCCGTGTACCGCCTCTCCGACCACCTGTTCGACGCCTCCCAACGGGTTGGGCCAATGGCCGCCCCTGACAAGTGGGGTACGCCCCCCGATCTGGCACCAGCCACACGACGATTCTTCGTCCAACTGGCTGACACCGCCGCCCGGCGCTGGCAGGAAAAAGACCAAGGGATCTGGGAGGTTCGCGGCGAGCCTCGCGACTTCTTGTATTCCAAGCTGATGTGCTGGGTGGCTCTCGACCGGGTGGTGGCCTTAGCCGACCATCTCGACGCCTCCGACCGAGTCGAGGCATGGAAGCAGACCCAGGACCAGATCCGTGAGGCGATCCTGACCAGAGGCTGGAGTGACCGGGCCAACGCCTTCACCCAGTCCTTCGGCTCCGACGAGCTCGACGCCTCCAGCCTGATGCTGCCCTTGGTGGGGTTCCTTCCCGCCGACGATCCCAGAGTGCTGGCCACGATCAACGCGACCGAAGAACGTCTCACCGATGAGCGCGGACTGGTGTACCGCTACCGGTCCCACGACGGGCTCGAGGGCGAGGAAGGCACGTTCCTTCTGTGTACCTTCTGGCTGGCCCAGGCCCTGGCCCGGGCCGGACAGCCGGCTCGGGCCCGCACCGTCTTCGAACGCGCCGTCGCTTTCGTCAACGACGTCGGACTGCTCGCTGAGGAGATCGATCCCGTCACCGGAGAGCTCTTGGGCAACTTCCCCCAAGCCTTCAGCCACATCGGGCTCGTCAACGCGGCCTGGGCCATTTCTGAGGTCCAACTCCGACACACGCCACCGGTTGAAAGTACCCCCGGCACGTCGGGTCCGTCGGATCGAGCTCCGGCTTGACAGCGGCCGATATCAGCTTCTCGATCGATAGCGCTGATGAACGGGCCGGGAAGCATGCTGGGAGCAACGAACGCCGCCCCGTGACGGCTGCACGTGAGGTCAGCCGGTGTGCACTCAATCGGCGGCCCAACACCGGAGATCGATTCCACCAGCGGACGGGCGCGCTCCGAGCGAGCCGCCACCTGCTCAGATGATGGACCCTGGACTTCGACGACGAGCGGCGCGAAGGTGATGCGAGGACCGGCTCCCGTGGGCGGGGCAGTGGCTATCGGGCCCGACGGAGAGGAGCTGCGATCGTGGACGTGAAGCTCGAAGCGGTGGTGGTGCCGGTGTCCGATGTAGACCGGGCCAAGGGCTTCTATGAGTCGCTGGGGTGGCGCCTGGACGCCGATTTCCCCAGTGACGGCGGCTTCCGGGTCGTCCAGCTGACGCCGCCAGGCTCGGCGTGCTCGATCATCTTCGGCAGTGGGGTCACCTCGGCCGCAACGGGCTGGGCTGAAGGTCTGCAGCTCGTCGTCACCGATATCGAGGCGCCCGGGGCGAAGTGGTCGAGCGTGGTGTCGGGGTGAGCGAGGTGTCCCATGACACCGGTGGGGTGTTCCACCACGCCGGCATTGAGGCACGCGCTCCCGCCCCGGCTCCAGAGCACACGACCTATAGGTCGTTCGCGTCGTTCAGTGATCCGGACGGCAACGGCTGGTTTCTCCAAGAGGTGACGACGCGCCTTCCGGGGCGGTGACCAACACGGAGAGCCGATACTCTCCGAGTCGGCCACTCTTGATCAGCATGAGGTACCCGATGCCAGCCACCTACGATTCCGCCATCGATTTGGCCGCCGCTCTCCGCCAGGACGCGGTTGCTCACCGCCACCAAGGGGAGTTCGGGCATCCCGGCCGGGACTGGCCGGCTTGGTACGCGCAGCACATGGTGGACGAGCAGTCCCGGCTCTCGGGTCAGGCCGGCCCCGGGGCGGGCAGATGAGCAGCTACGACGTCATCGTCTTGGGCGCCGGCTCGCCGGGCGAGCACTGCGCAGGCGAGTTGGCCGACGGCGGACTGCGGGTCGCCGTCGTCGAACGCCAGCTGGTCGGCGGTGAGTGTTCCTACTGGGCGTGCATCCCTTCCAAGACGCTGCTGCGCCCCGGAGAGGCGGCCCAGGAGGCACGCGAAGCGGCGGCCAGCGCCCATGTCGATGTCGAGGCGGCCCTCGCATATCGCGATTTCATGGTCTCGAACTACTCCGATGCCGGCCAGGAGCACTGGCTGGCGGACAAGGGTATCGACCTGCTGCGCGGCACTGGCCGCCTGGCCGGGGTGGGCGTGGTCGAAGTGGACGGCGTGCCCCATACCGCGGGACACATTGTCGTGGCGACCGGCTCGGATCCGGTCGTGCCACCGGTCCCGGGCCTGGCCGACTTGGAGGGTGTCTGGACCAACCGCGAGGTGACAGGTATGAAGGCCGTGCCACGGCGCCTGCTGATACTGGGTGGTGGGCCGGTCGGCGTCGAGATGGCCCAGGCCGTGCGCCGTCTGGGCGGTGAGGTGGCCCTGGTCGAAGCGACGGGACGTGTGCTGGCCCATGAACCGGCGCCGTTGGGCGAGGCGCTGGGCGACGTGCTTCGCGGCGACGGAGTCGAACTGATGTTGGACGTCCAGGCGACGGCGGCCCGACGCGACGCCGAGGACTACGTCCTCGCATTCGGCGACGGCCGCGAGGTGCGCGGCGACCACCTGCTCGTTGCCACGGGCCGGCGCCCCCGCGTGGACGGGATCGGCCTCGACACCGTCGGCGTGCACGCCGATCGGCACGGCATTCCGGTCGACACCCACTTGCGCGCCGGCGACGGTCTGTGGGCCATTGGCGACGTCACGGGCGTGCGGCTGCTGACCCACGTGGGGAAGTACCAGGGCGAGGTCGTCGCCGCGAACATCCTCGGCGAACCCCGTGAGGTCAACTACGAGGCCGTTCCCGACGTCGTGTACACGGACCCCCAAGCGGCGTCGGTGGGCGCCACAGAGGCCCCATTTAGCGCCACCACCCCACTCTCCGAGGTGGCCAAGACCGCGACGTACACCCACGCCTACGCACAATCCAACGGCTTCTTGACGCTTCTCAGCGACGGTGACCGGCTGACCGGCGCGTACGCCCTGGGCCCCGAGGCCGGTGAGTGGCTCCAGCAGGCCACGTTGGCCATCCGTGCCCGCGTGCCGCTCGAAGTGCTGCGCGACACCATCCAGCCCTTCCCCACGTTCTCCGAAATTTATGTCGCCGCGCTCAAAGCGCTTCGCCGCCAGATCACGGCGGTTCGCCAACCGGCCTGAGGCGGGTGAGAGCCATGATGGATCGACGCCGTCGCGAGGGTGTTATCGGACCCTCACCTTGGCAAGGTGATGGATCTGGTCCTTGGCTCGTGCCCGCTTGCAACAGGGTCCCCCGAGCAACGACGGCAGAGAACTAGGCCAGCGGTGGGTCGATCATGGGCGAGTCTCACTCACCCAAAACCCACGCATTTGGACGCGCCAACTCCACAGCTTGACGTGGGCCCCATGAGCCCCGTGCATATTGAATCGGTTCTGGTTTGTTCTGCAAGATGCCATCGGCCACCTTCCAAACGTGCTCGAGTCCATCCGGGCGAGTGAAGAGCGAGCGGTCACCAGTTAGAACATCATGGAGAAGCAGTGAGTATGCCGGGAGCGGCGACCCGTTGCTCGCCGAGCCCAGGGACAGCGCGGTTGCACCTACCCCAAGGGTCAGCTCGGGCCCTGGTTGCTTGATCACGAGTCCCAGATCGATCTCCCCATCCCCGGACAGTTCGAAACCGAGGATGCTTCCGCCGCCCGGTTGACCCGGTAGCCCCGGTACTGCGTCCTTGAAGACCACGCTGACTCTCTGTCGGCTCTCGACGAGGCACTTGCCAGTACGCAGTAGGAAAGGCACTCCGGCCCAGCGTTCGTTGTCGACCCACATTCGGGCCGCAACGTACGTCTCGGTGCGCGAATCAACGGGGACGTCGCCCGTGCCCCGGTACCCGTCATACTGCCCCACCACCACATCTGAGGCACTCAATGGTCGAAAGCACCCGATGACCGCCTCGCGCGCCTCGGCCAGGCAGTCGGGTTCGAGGCAGTGGGGTGGCTCCATGGCGAGCTCCCCCGCCAACTGGAATAGGTGGGTCACCAGCATGTCAAGGATCGCGCCGGTCGCGTCGTAGAAGTCTGCTCGCATCGCGACGTCGAGAGTCTCTGGTACATCGATCTGCACGCTCTCGATATGGGAGCCATCCCAGGCACCGGCAAAGAGACCGTTGGCGAAGCGCAGAACGTGGATGTTCTGCGTGGCCTCCTTTCCGAGAAAGTGATCGATCCGATAGATCTGGGACTCTTCGAAGGTCTGATGGGCGATTCGGTCCAGAAGCCGAAAGGACTCCATGGAAGTCCCGAATGGCTTCTCGTATACCACTCGGGAGCCCGGAGCGAGACCGTGTGCGCCTATCGCCTCGGTCAAGGGGCCGAACGCAGACGGTGGCACAGCCATGTAATGAATAAGTTGGCGGCTGCCGCCCAGTTCCCTCTTCGTTTGCGAGAGCACATCGAGAAGGCTTCCGGGGTCGTCGACTCGGAAACCGCCTCCGGCAAAACGAAGACGGTAGCGCACCTCGTCCCACGGCCCCTCTGAGGGCCTTGGTCCGAACTCCTCCAAGGCCTTTCGCACTTCTTCTTGAAACTCCTCATCGGTGGCCTCGCCGCGACCCTCGGCAATCAAACGCCAGTCCTCGGGAAGAAGACCGGCGATGGCCAAGCGGTAAAAGGCGGGCAGAACGAGCCGGCGAGCCAAGTCTCCCGTGGCTCCGTACAGCACAAAGATCGTCGACGTTGGAACGGCTGCGGTATTCGACATCACCTCGTTGCCTTTCAGGTTGGATAGAGCGCCGCGGCTCCCCCGGACAGTGCTGCCCGCACCTCACGGCTTCTTTCGTCCGCCAACATCTCGCTCAGGTCGGCTTCGATGCCGTCGATTGCGATCTTCGCCACCAACGCCGGATCTGACTTCGGAGCTGTGACCGAGGCTGTCATGTCTGTATCCATTGAACCAACGTGAAGGCCCAACCTCAATGTTGTGCAGCCGGCTGTGTTCTCAGTGCGTTCGTGATTGAACATTCTCATGCTTCTGCCGCGCAATAGGCTCCGACTCTCGGAGAACTCCACCAGGAGAGCACCGAAAGAATACTAAGTATCGAGCTGCCACCGCTGAGGGAGATCAGGCCCCACCGATCAATGACCGCGCCTCTCCGGCGCCGACTACGAGATCGTGAAGGTCGCCGCCCACCTCGAGTCGACCCGACTGTTCGATCCGGCCGACCTTCATCGGTTCGAAGCCGGCCGTTCGGATCAACCGCTCGACTTCCTCGCCGGCACGGTCGTCGTCGGTCACGTTGAAGAGGACCGCCAGATCTGGTGACCGGTTGCTCGAGGTCTCGAAGAGATCGGCCGTCATGGTTCCAAACGCCATGGCCAAGCGCGCCCCCGCCGGCAACCAGCCGGCAACAACCTCGCCAGAGGATTGCCCTTTCGGCAGAAGACGTGAGACCTTGCCTTGTGCGTCTATCCCGACCGGGTTGCTCGGAACGACCACGAGCTTGCCGGTGAGCGAGTCGGCGATCTCGTCTATGACGCGCTTCAGCACGGTAAACCGCAACGCGAGGACCACGGCACCGGCGTCCCGCAACGCGTCGCGGTTGTCGACGGCGACAACCACAGCTCGACCGATCTCTGCAGCAAGCATTCGTGCCGACTCACTGTCGGCGCTCGAGAGCCGCAGGGTCTCGCCGCCTGAGCCAGCCGGTGGGCGATGACCGATCCGGGCCCTCCAGTGCCGATGACCGCGGTGGTCATGACCCAAACCTCCTAAGTGTCACAGCACCAACAACGGAAGCAGAAGCTGAATGGGTCCCCAGAAGAAGCCCCGAGAAACTCTGGTCTTCACCGCCGTTCTCGACGGCACGCGACCCTTTGTCGACGCCGGCCTACACCCGGTATTTGGACCCTTCAGGACCACGGCGACCAGTCCCCCTCTGGGTCGGTGGTTTGCCCCACCTCGATCAGATGACCGTCGGGATCGCGGATGTAGCAACGGATCTCGTACTGGTGCTGCTTCGGCGGCGTCAGGAATTGAGCACCCCGGGCGCTCCATTCGGCGTACACGGCCTGGATGTCTGCCACCCGGATATTGAGGAAACTGCTGACCCGGTCGGGGTCCGCGTGGCGTCTCGAGGGTGACCGCGGGCTTGTCGTCGGTCGGGCCTCCGCCGACATTGATGATGATCCAGCTGTTGGCCAGTGCTACATAGGTCACCTCTCCTGAGAAGACCACCCTACCGCCGAGTACCTCGGTGTAGAAGCGCCGGGAACGCTCGACGTCATCCGACACGATGACGTGGGCCAGCACAATTCCTTCTGCTGGCGGTGTAAATTCTGCCATCTGCTACCTCGCTTAGGACACCGGCACGAACACGACCCGTAGCTTCATTTCCACAGCCCTACACCGTGGCTCTCGGCCGATGCTTCAGCGCTCGTGCCGTCACCTCGTTACTTCTCACGTTCACCTCGTTGGATCTCACGACTTACCCAACAGTCGCACATCAGCCGGCTCGTCGCACCCGTGGGAGTCCCTAGTCGGCTCACTGCTGGCTGGTGTGAACGGATGTCAGCCGCGGGTGGGTTGGCGGCAGGCACGAAGAGCACCGGGATCGCCGATGCTGCCGTCCGGTGGTACTGATGCCAGCGGCCGCCTGAGTAGCACAACCACCAAGCGCAGGACCTGGCGGGTCCTACTATGCCGACTGGCCAGCCTTGACGACACGCAGGTTCGCCGTTCTGCACAGGTTCAATACTGCGGCCCGACTCGGTCGACCGGAGGTCACCAACCGACATGATCCGCCTCATCGCAGCGTTGGATTCTCGACGGGGTATCGCGACCGACTCGGGAATCCCCTGGAAGCTCCCCGGTGACACGGCCTACTTCCGCGAGAAGACAGCCACAGGCGTCATCCTGATGGGTCGGGCCACCTACAACGAGTTCGCTGCTCCGTTGCATGAACGAGAGAACTTCGTGTTGACAGCTCACCCAGGGCCCTTGCGCACGGGCTTCCGAGCAATTGGCAGCCTTGATCAATTGGTCGCCGAGAATCCCGGAGAAGACGTATGGGTCATAGGCGGCGCAATGGTGTACGCCGACACGATCCGCGGGGCCGACGAACTGTTGTTGACTCAGGTCGTCGGTGACTTCCATTGCACGAAGTTCTTCCCGCCGTACCAACCTGAGTTTCGCCTGACGACCAAGAGTGACGATCGAAAAGACGGAGAAGCGACATATCGCTTTGAAACGTGGCAGCGCCGTGCGGCGAAACCGACGGATCCCGGCTGAAGCCACGTGAGGGATTGAAAAACCACTTGACCTGCCACTATGGAGCGGAAGACGGGATTCGAACCCGCGACCCTCACCTTGGCAAGGTGATGGATTTGGTCCATCTTGTTCCTGCCACTCCCCTGGAGTGCGGGTCCGTCCATCCAGTTTCCAGCCCGTCCACTGCGTCCGCCGCTGTACTAGAGCGGTCTACTATCCGTGCCAACGAACGTCGCAGAGAAATTGAACAGACGTGTTCGTGGGACTGTTGCGAGAATTACCACTCGGGCTCGGGAGGAATGAGCGCGTCAGCCCCAACGGGACCTTCGGGCAGGATTCCCTATGATCACCAATCTGAAGATTGCGACCTCGGCACAACATCCAAGCGAAGAGTCCGTACCGCATAGAGGGCGCCGTTGTGAATTTGTCACGCTGACCCCGGCGGCATGCGCACTTGCATGAGCAATCGAGAGTAGGGCGCGACATGAGAGCTTGGCTGGTTCACGAATTCGGTGCACCGACCGACGTACTTCGGTTCGACGAGGTGCGTGCACCTGAGCCTGGACCGGGCGAAGTCCAGATCGCCGTGGAGGCGATCACAATCAATTTCAACGACATCGACGGCATCCGCGGCCGATACCGGACGGTGCGAGTCGAGCCGCCGTACATCCCCGGGATGGAGGTTCTCGGCCGCGTGCGTGCGGCGGGCGAGGGGGGTGAGGCGCTGATCGGAACGCGCGTCTGCGCGATTCCCACCGGTGCCTTCGGCGGGTACGCGGAAGTAGCGGTTGCGCCCGTCACGATGACTTTCGCGATGCCCGACGACATGGATACCGCGACCGCGGCGTCGGTCTATATGCCATTCCATGTCGCATCTCTCGCGCTCTACGAACGTGCCCATCTCTCCGCCGACGACACCGTGCTCGTGCACGCCGCCGCTGGAGGCGCGGGGTCGGCCGCCGTGCAACTCGCTCGCGCACGCGGTGCCCGAGTGATAGCGACTGCAGGGGGCCCTCACAAGATCACGTTCGCCACCGAACTCGGCGCCGACGTCGCAATTGACTATCGCAACGATGACTTCGTCGCGCGAGTCCTCGACGCCACCGGTGGGCGGGGCGTCGACGTGGCCTTCGATAGCATCGGTGGATCGACGACCGTTGAAACGTTTCGGTGCATGGCATTCGGAGGCCGACATCTGCTCGTCGGCTTCGCGTCGGGGATCGAGGCCGAGGACGAAGGCATCGTGCCGCGACCAGTCTTGTTCGGCAACTTTTCGCTCGTAGGCGTCTGCCACGCGTACACGGAGGATACGCTCGAATTCAAACGCGCGACCGGATTGAACTTCCCGTCGCACGCTGACGGCGTGCGACTCCACGAGGACCTCTTGAGAATGATCGCGGCCGAGACGATTCGTCCGATTGCTGGTTCGACTTCCTCATTTTCGGCGCTACCCGAGATCGTCGGCGCGATGGAGTCGCGTGCGACGATGGGTCGCAACGTGGTGATCGTCGATTGACGGTACCCGATGTGTACTGGCACCCGTGCCAGTGTCCCCGAACACAAAAAGAGGATACTATTTGCCCGCAACTCCAATCAGCCCGAAAGACGGGTTGCGTCCCACTTGGAAAGGAGAAGCTGTGACGCAAGAAACCCTTGAGCCTAATGAGAGCGTTTATGAACCGAGCGAAGTCGAGGCCATTGTCCGGGAATGGTTTCGCACCTATTCAGAGAAGGACTTCGATGCGCACAATGCTTTGATCCACCCTGACGTTGTCGTTGTCTATCCGGAAATGTGCTTCATCGACCCGGACATGAGCGCGGGCAGGGCCTTCCTCCACAAAACGTTGGAGAAGGATGGCGCCAATTTCTTAGATCTAAAGCAGACGATCAACGATCTCTGGGTCGTGGGAGACACAGCGTTCGTTGAAGGATATTTCATTGGCAACAGGCTCGGAGGCACCATCGTCGACGAAGCCAAGGGCTCCGAGATGAAGCTCCGGTTCTTGGACCGTATCGATATCAAGGACGGAAAGATCAAGCTGATCCACGCCTTCTACGACACCGCGCTGCTCTACCAGATCCAACTTGGATTGGAGGGGCCGAGCAAAGCAAATCCTGTCCCACCCTGGATGATGTCAATGGGATCAGGACAAAGACCTGCTGGCTAGCTCCGATCATTCATGAAGCCGCCCGAGCTGACGGCTGCGTACCCGCGTAACCACCCTCCCGTGAGGTGAGTCTGGGGTTGTCGAGTGAAGCCAGCTCGAACCGAGCCCCGCTCCGCATGCTCACACATCAACTGCACCAAATGTTTCCCGGCATACCGAGCTGATTTTCGGCTCACGGTCCAGGGTGACGACTCAGGATGAAGGCGTTCTTTTCGATTCGAGACCTGGCTACGCGTTGAACCGAAATCGAAGACCTCGGACTGAAGCCAGCAAGGGTTGAGAAAGTGCCTTCCGCCTGGTACTTTGGAGCGGAAGACGGGATTCGAACCCGCGACCCTCACCTTGGCAACGTGTTGGAATTGGTCTTGGTGCTCCGTTCCAGTCCCGGAGCGTGGCCTTCCGTCCACCCAGTTTCCACCTCGTCCACCCAGTCCGCCGCTGTAGTAGAGCGCTCTACTATTGCAAGAGGCATTAGACGGTCGGCTGTCATAGCTGACCGAAACGATCCACGAGGTGGGCCGAAATACCATCAGGATCGAGGCGGCGAGCCACCAGATACCCGGCACCCATCCATCCGCGACGGGTCCATTTGCCGAAGGACAGATAGGTCCCGGGAGCCCCACTGGCTGCGGGGACCATCTTCACCCGCTCCAAGGCTTCTTTCACTCCCCGCGGCGGCGTGAGCGGATGTGCATCCGCGAATGCATGCATGAGGACTGCCTGTCTACGGGCGCCGTTCATGCCCACACCATCGCCCGGGCGGGAGCAATCGCCTGCCGACGCGTTGCTCACCAGTCAGGTCACGCTTCGGAATCGTATACTATATTGATTCTCGCGATGGACAGTGGGAGGTCCACGGTTGTGAGCCCCAACCGCAAAGGGGGACGTAGCAATAATGGGGTGCACAGCGCTCGAGGTAGTGGAACACGTTTGCAGTGGTGACCGAACGAATCCACTCCTGCTGAAGCAGCGACCCAGGCGCATTCGAAATATATTCGCGAGCATTGCAAGCGTCGTTGTCGTGCTCGGGGCCTTGCTCGTTTCAGGTTCGACACAGGCCGGAGCGTCGAGCCCCGCCGACCAGGGCGTGACGTCGACCACCATCAGGATCGGCATATCGGTCATTAATTTCGCTGCGTTGCAAGCCGTCGGCGTCACGCTCAACGATGGCAACTATCAAGACGCCGTCAAGGCACTGACGGCCGAGATGAACGCCCATGGAGGGGTTGACGGCCGAAAGGTCATCCCCTACTTCGCTGAAGCGAACCCGGCCGTACCTTCATCGACCACTTCATCGTGCTCGGAGCTCACCGAAGACGACAAGGTCTTCATCGTCCTGTTCCCGGTCTATCCGGATTGCTATCAGCAGACCCACGATACGCCCGTCTTAGGAGGAGTGTTACCGGGCGCATTGCCGGCGAGCGCTGCTCCTGACTTCAGTCTCACGCCGCCGGATGCCGCCTATGACCCTGTGCAGCTGGCCGCGTTCGACAACCGGGGGGCGTTCAAGGGCAAAAAAGTAGGCATCTTCTATGGTCCAGATGACACATCCGAAGCGAAAGTCGTCCAGTCGGACCTCAAGAAATTGCACGTTGACGTCGTATTGTCCGCCGAGGACGGCGTGACGGCGACGGATACCGTGGCGGTCGACCAGGACGCTCAGAGCATTGCCCTTCGGTTCCAGGACGCCGGTGTGAACGAGGTGGTCGGGGTCGGTGGCACTGGTGCGGCGGTCTGGCCACGGGCGCTTCAGGACAATCAGAGCAGGTACAAGCCCCCCTGGATCGCCACGAACGAGACGGCACTCGCGTCCTACATAGCATCCGCTAAAGGGGGGAATTCTTACCTGGACAATGTGATGGCTGCGACCGCGACGCCGTCCGCCCCCCAGGTGTGGATGGACCCGGCGATGCAAAAGTGCGCGGCCATCGTACGCAAGGCGTACCCATCAGATGCCATTGCCGCGCCCGTCAATCCGAACAGTCCTCAGGCTGCGTCAAGTGGTTCGGACACGACCTATGCCGCGGTGGAGGCGGCCTGTGTGTACCTGGCGCTCTTTGGCAAGATCGCCGATGCCGCCGGGAAGAATCTGACGGTGGCGAGCTTCACCAAGGCGGGCTATCAGCTCAGAGATGTCACCCTTCCCGGTAGTGGTGGACCTGTCTCGTTCGGACCCGATCAGGCCTACGCCATAGGGAAGGCGAACGTCGTTGTCTATGACCCTCGGTCCGGCGCGTTGGTGCCTGCTCCAGCATCTCGGAGGTGAAAGCAGACAGACCTGCGTGCGTGTCCTCGCTACGCGGTCGCCAAAATGAACACGCATCCAAGCGACCTAGTCGGAGATTGTCCGACGGCCTCACCACGAGCGAGGTTGAAAAACTGCCCCTGACCTGGTACGTTGGAGCGGAAGACGGGATTCGAACCCGCGACCCTCACCTTGGCAAGGTGGTGTTTTCCGTCTGCTGGGTCGGCTCCAGTCCCCCGCCGGGCGGTCCCGTCCACCCTGTTTCCACCCCGTCCACCGAGTCCGCCCCTGTAGTAGAGCGGTCTGCTAGCGGTGCCGGCGGATTTCACATCGCCAGTCAGTCATACGAAGATGTAATCGTTGCCGTCCACATGGCGGGTCCATTCCCAGTAGAGGTCGAGGGGCCAGGGGGACAACGTGAAGACCTTGCCTGTGGGGTTCTTATAGTGGCTGTGTTTGATTGAGGGGTGTGACCACACCATCTGGCCGATCTCCGCCTGGTAACGCTCCGCGTAACGAGCATGGGCCTCCGTCGTAACCTCGCACGTCCGCGCCCCCAAGGTCAGGGTGTCACGAATCGCCTCCATGGCGTAGTGGACCTGGAACTCGGAGTGATAGAAGAGGCTGGCCCCAGCGGCGAGGTTCGTCCCCGGACCGTAGACGCAGAACAGGTTTGGGAAATTCGCAATGGTGATACCGAGGTAGGCGGTCGGCTCGTCGCCCCATTGGTCACGCAGGGAAACCCCACGGCGACCGGTCACGTCCATCGAGGCGAGGAAGTCATTGTGCCGGAATCCGGTCGCGAAGCAGATGATGTCGGCGGGAGTATGTGTGCCGTCAACGGTCACAACACCGTCGGGCACGACGGTCGCGATCGGGGTGCGGACTAGCTCGACGTTCGGACGCTGCAAGCACCGCAGCCATGACCCGTCATCCTGCAAGACACGTTTACCCAGGGCCGGATAGTCGGGCACAACCTTCGCCGCAAGGTCGGGCCGTTCGGCGATTATCGACTTCATCCAGGCGAGAAGTGCATCCGCCCGGGTGGCGTTCACGATGTTGACCGACCGGCCCGTGTGATCCTCGTACCCGGGTTCGACCCGATACGGGTCCATGCCGGCAGCAATGCCCCCGAAGGTCATGATGAACCTGTACCACCGCCCATAGAACGGGAGGTGCCGCAACGCCCACCTGTCTCCCGCCGGTACCGCCGCGTGGTACAGCGGATTCGGGATGATCCACTGAGCAGTGCGTTGGAAGATCGTGAGCAGCTCGACGTCGCCAGCAATGGCCGGACCGATCTGGAACCCGCTCGCACCGGCACCGACTAAGGCGAACCGTTTGCCGATCAGCTCGAGACCGTGGGGCCACCGAGCCGAGTGAAACGACGGTCCGCGGAACGTATCAATCCCCGGTATGTCAGGGAGTTTTGGGATATTCAGGGACCCGACGGCGCTCACGACAAACCGGGCATCAATGACCTTCTCTGTCCCATTGGGTCCGCTGACGTGAACACTCCACCGAGCATGCTCGTCATCCCATCGCAGCTTGGTGACGGCAGTGTCGAACTGGCAGTGCGGCCGCAGATCGTATTTCTCGACAATGGCAGTGAAATACTCCAACAGTTCGGGCTGCTGGCAATAGAACTCGCTCCAGTGATCGGTTGGCTCGAAGGAGTAGCAGTACTGGTGACTGCCAATATCGACTCGCGCTCCCGGGTAGCGGTTCTCCCACCACGTACCGCCGGGACCTGGGTTCTTCTCGATGATGACGAACGGCAGGCCTGCCTGCTTGAGGCGGATACCAGCAAGAATCCCGGCCATACCGCAGCCGATGACGACGACCGGAGACGCCGCCTTGACGTCTTCTGGGATTTCGTCGCCCCAGGCGACAGCGCCCGTATCAGCGCCATCGAACTGCAGGTCGTCAAAGAAGAGACCCGCAAGGCGACCCTCCACCGCCCGGCAGCCAAGAAAGGACATCATCTCCTGCAACAGCTCACGCGGCAGCTCCTTCGGCAGGCAGCCGCCGTCGCGGTACACGCGGATCGCGGGCAGAGCCAGGCGACGAACCTGCGCTCGTTCATCGGGTGGGATGCCGCTCTGTATATCCAGAGAGATTGCGACCCGGGGACGAATATCGCCACGGATCCACGCAGGATCGCCCGTCATGTGCACCAGGGAGCACAAGAGCGCAGGAACACTCACGTCCTCAAGCGCCGCCGCGATCACCTGGTCGTCATCGGTAAACGGCTCAGCTGCGTGGGGGTTTCGAGTCATTCCTGCCCCCTTGTGGCCGAAGCTGCCAGCAGCGTCCAGCGGACCGCGGCGGAAGCGTTCCACGTTCCTCGGACCAGGGATCTGACTAACTCGCGGGGCCGGAGACGAGGAGTCGCGGCCGGTCGGGACACGCCCCTAAATATATGGTCTGGGAGAGTCAACATGGAGGAAGGATCGTATGGACAGTTTGAAGTTCGACGGTCGAGTGGCGATTGTCACCGGGGCTGGGCGGGGAATCGGCTTTGAGCATGCTCGGCTACTGGCGTCGCGTGGCGCGCACGTAGTTGTCAATGACCTGGGAGTCGGAATCGACGGAAGCGGTGGAGATGTCGGACCAGCCCGACACGCTGCCGAAGCTATATGCGCCGCCGGTGGGTCGGTTGTGGCTGACGCCTCTGACATCTCGACCGCGGAGGGAACCACGCGGCTGGTCGAGGTAGCTCTCGAGGCGTTTGGTCGGCTGGACGTGCTGATCAACAATGCAGGCATCTACAACACGGATGAGTTCCCCGATGTCGAACTTTCCGACCTTCGGCGGCACCTCGATGTGCACGTTATCGGCAGCTTCTTGACGGTCCAGGCCTGCTGGCCCCATATGGTGGCCAACGGTTATGGGCGAATCGTGCTCACCACTTCCACTGGAGCTCTGGGGATGCGCAGTCTCACGGCCTACGGAACCGCGAAGGCGGCGGTCATCGGACTAACCCGGGCTCTCTCAGCAGTCTCTGCTGGCCACAGCAGCGACATCAAAGTAAACGCACTGGCACCCATGGCGAACACGCGCATGATGTCAGCCCGGGACCTGGGCGGTGCCGACCCGGATCCCGAACCGGAACGTCACCCGGCGCTTGTCGCCCCGATGGCGGCGGTCTTGGCGCACGAATCCTGCCCGGTCCAAGGCGAGGTCCTCATGGCGGGAATGCGACGCTACAGCCGCCTGTTCCTAGCCGAGACCGACGGCTACGTACATGATGGTCTGGACGTGAGCCCGGAATTGCTGGCCGAGCAGTGGGACACCATCTGTGATCCATTTGATCACGAGACACTCGAGAGCACTGAGAGCTGGAGTGCCCGCAACCTTCGAGCGATCGAGGCCAATCCGATCATCTGAGACAGACCCGGACCTCGCTGTAACCGGTCACAGTCAACCGCACATGGAGCGGAAGACGGGGTTCTAACCCGCGACCCTCACCTGGGCTTATCCGACCTCCTGAAGGCGAAGCAGGATCGCGACGGAATGCAGCGAATTCCGATTCTGTGGGAAATTCATGGGATCCCTCGGCCAAACACTTCGAATTAGGAGGCCTGATGCGCAGCGACATACGTGAAGGCGGGATGTTCCCCGACTATCAACTGGCCGATCAGGCCGGCAAGCGGCGATCTCTGTCAGAACTCCAAGGGGGCAATGCGATGGTGCTCCATCTGTCCCGGGGCGGCTTCGATCCGAAAGAACATCGGTTTCTTCGGCACCTGGTCGACGCGTATCCCGACTTTCGAAACGCATACACGCGACTGGTTCTCATCTCGACCGACAATCAGCTGAACATCAATGAGTTCCGCGATGCTCTCGGCGCCACGTGGCCGTTTCTGTCGGACCCGGATCGAATGATTCAGAAGGATCTCGACATCAAAGAGTTCACGGACGAGCCACACGATCCGATGATCCCCCACACGTTCGTTCTCGAACCGGGACTCAAGATCTTCAAGGTTTATAACGGCTACTGGTACTGGGGCCGCCCCACGATGACAGAGCTGCATATCGATCTGCGGGCAGTCCTTAAGAAGATTCGACCGGACTTCGACCTTGGGACCCCCGGATTGAAGGAGGCCTGGGAACGAGGAGATCGTGATCAGTTCCTCGTCGACACACTGGAGGAGCCGATCCGATACACCGAGGGCAGGAGCATCGGCATCAAACGCTGACTCTCTGGGCGCGGTCGCGTGTCTGGAGTCAGACACCG
Organism: uncultured Acidimicrobiaceae bacterium; assembly: GCA_963824195.1. GTDB lineage: Bacteria > Actinomycetota > Acidimicrobiia > Acidimicrobiales > RAAP-2 > Bog-473. The sequence goes on from CAWGOJ010000018.1 coordinate 244,687, forward strand.
CACCTGACCAGCCATTTTGGAGCGGAAGACGGGATTCGAACCCGCGACCCTCACCTTGGCAAGGTGATGGTTTTGGTCCATCTGGTCCCGGCCAGTCCTCTGGAGTGCGGGTCCGTCCACCCAGTTTCCACTCCGTCCACCGAGTCCGTCCCCGTAGTAGAGCGGTCTACTACAGGTCCCCGCGCCGGCAACCTCACTCGGCCAGGATGCGATATGGCTCATCAAGTTCTTGCATCCGGACGTATCCAGCTTCCCTTGCACGTCCGCTGGAGCGACCCTCCCAAGACGTACGACCTCGATGATCGCCGGGATCGCGCTCTGGTGTACGAGCAAATCCTGCGGGAGGGCACCGCCGAAGACGTCCTATGCTTCATCGACGTTGACGAACTTATCGACCTTTGGGACGACCTCGTCTTGCCGCGATTTGTTCGTCGCGCCTGGGCTGAATGGTTCCTGTGCACACACATATGGAAATTGCGTGCTAACACCTCTTCAACGCCAAATCGCGCCGGTAGTTGGCGGCTTACCAGAGGCTCACAGTTCGCTCTAGCCGGTGTTGCGGCACTGATCGCCCGTTTGCCACCGGGTTCTCGCTCAGAGAGCTCGCCTCTATCGGCCTTCTCCGTCCAGTTGGCTCGCACACGGCATGCGGGGGGTGCGGGATCGCTGGCCAGGTTGTGGCGTCCGGCTCATGCGGTGACCCCTTGGACGCGACGCGTGACCCCGTCTAGGAGCTCGGCGTTCTACGTTCGGTAATGCAGCCCGCAGTTGTTCCGCTCGCACCAAGTGACCCCATTCCCTCGGCGGCACGCATCCGTCTCGCAGCGCAAGGACGCCACGACAGCTCCGGCATCCGGGTTGCCGCCCCGTCTCAACACGAGTCGCCCAGACGGTTGACCGAGGCCGAGGTCTCCGCTGACTACGGTGGAGCCGTGGTTCGGCCCGTCGCCCCAGAAGCTGCCGCGATCGCGTATTTCTCCATGGAGATCGCCCTCGACGACGCGATCCCCACCTACAGCGGGGGCCTCGGCGTTCTCGCCGGCGATCATGTGCGCGCCGCGGCGGACCTCGGACTGCCCCTGGTGGGGGTCACACTCGTCTACCACGAGGGCTTCTTCCGCCAGTCGCTCACCGACAACGGGGCCCAGGTGGAGCACCCCGAGCACTGGTCGCCCGAGGAGCTGCTCGAGCCGCTCGATGCGAAGGTCACCCTCAATCTCCGCAATCGAGCCGTGACGGTCGGGGCTTGGCGCCACCTGGTCACCGGGGTGCGCGGCGACCAGGTGGCGATCTACTTCCTCGACACGCGCCTGCCCGAGAACCACCCGGCGGACCAGGCCATCACCGACAGCCTCTACGCTGGGGACCGCCTCCTGCGGCTCTCGCAGGAGGCGGTCCTCGGGCTGGGCGGCGTCGCCATGCTCTGCGCCCTCGGCCACGACCCGTCCACCTTTCACATGAACGAGGGCCACGCCGCGCTGGTGCCCGTCGGGTTGTTGGCGCAGTCCGTGGGGGGGCCGGTGGGTGAGGCGACAGAGGCCGATCTCACATCGGTGCGTGCCCGCTGCGTGTTCACCACCCATACGCCGGTGCCGGCCGGCCATGACCGGTTCAAGAGCTCGGTGGTCTCCGAGGTGCTCGGTGCCGGGCTCGCCGGCGACCTCAGGCGCCTGGGTTGTCTCGAGCGGGGCCAGCTGAACATGACGAAGCTCGGCATGTTCTTCTCCCATTTCGTCAACGGCGTCGCGCAACGTCATGCGGCCGTCTCCCAGGCCATGTTCTCCCACTACAAGGTGCACGCCGTGACCAACGGCGTGCACGCAGGCACGTGGGCGGCACCGAGCTCGCAGCAGCTCTTCGACCGCCACGCGCCGTGCTGGCGCGCCGACAACGCGTTGCTGCGCTACTTGTCGACAGCCCCCGTGGCGGAGGTCCGTGCCGCCCACGACGCCGCGAAGCAGGCATTGCTCCATGAGGTCGCCCGTCGGACAGGACGCGTGCTCGACCATGACGTCTTGACGATCGGGGTGGCCCGGCGTGCTGCGGCGTACAAGCGCAACGACCTCCTCCTGTCCGACCCCGACCGGCTGCGCCGGCTCGTGGACGACATCGGACCCTTGCAGATCGTCTACAGCGGCAAGTCGCACCCGATGGACGAAGCAGGGAAGGAGATCATTGAGCGGATCGGAGCGGAGGCGCGCGCGCTCGGCGATGACATCCCTGTGGTGTACCTCGCGAACTACGACCTCGCGCTCGGCGCGTTGCTGTGTAGTGGCGTCGACCTCTGGCTGAACACGCCGGTGGCACCGAACGAGGCGTCGGGCACGAGCGGCATGAAAGCGGCGCTCAACGGCGTGCCGAGCCTGAGCGTGCTCGACGGCTGGTGGCTCGAGGGGCACATCGAGGGTGTCACGGGGTGGGCCATCGGCGGTGACCCGGGCCTCGCGGTGGCGGAAGGGCTCGACCGAGCGGCCGGTGCGGCCGACGCGGCGGAGATGTACCGCATGCTGGAGGAGGTGGTCGCGCCGCTGTACTACCGCGACCGCGACGGGTTCACCGCCGTGGGACGGGGGGCCATGGCCCTGAACGGGTCGTTCTTCACGACCGAGCGAATGGTCTCGCAGTACGCCGAATCGGCGTACGGCTCTCGCCGTGCTTGTCCGGCCTGACCGCCTGGTCAGGTCCGCGGCCCGTGCCGCGCTGGCCTGCTTCTGCGTCGGGCGGGCCATCACCGTGTCCGTTTTCCACGGCATCGCCGAGGTGACGAAAGGCGTCAGCGTGGCCTCGAGTGAGGCGGGCGGTCGGGCACACGGCGGCGCCGCCGCGCCGCGGGGCGACGCCATCGCGACGGCGGCATCCGACGCCACCGGCACGCTCGGAGACGGGGCGGCCGGCATCGAGGCCGGCGTCGAGATCGGCATCGAGGCCTCGGGACGGGTTCGACCGGTCATCAGCGACGTGCGCCCATCGGTGGACGGTGGCCGCTATCCGGCGAAGGCCAGTCTGGGCCTGCCCGTGGTGGTGACCGCCGACGTCTTCACCGATGGGCACGACCAGGTCGCCTGCACGCTCCTCTTCCGGCACGAGGACGAGGCGGAGTGGACGACGGCACCCATGGTGTCCATGGACAACGACAGGTGGACCGGTGACTTCGTCGCCGAAGCGCTCGGCACGCATCTCTTCTGCCTCCGCGCCACCGTCGACTGGTTCGGGACCTGGCACCACGATCTGGCGGCGAAGGCGGAGGCGGGGCAACCCGTCGACGTGGAGCTGCTGGTGGGGTCCGACATCGTCGCCGCCGTGGCAGAGCGAGCGGAAGGGCAGGACGCGGTCTCCCTGCGCGAGTGGGCCGACGCACTGCACGACACCGCAGTAGCTGCCGCCAGGGGTGACGCGGCGCCCGGCCTCGAGCTGGCTGCCTCCGCGCCCCTTTTCGAGGCCGTGGGGCGATGGCCCGACCCGGTGCCTGCAGCGACCTCGGACACGTTCCGAGTCCTGGTCGATCGCGAGAGGGCGCGCTTCAGCGCCTGGTACGAGATGTTCCCTCGTTCGGCATCTCCGGACTTCTCGCGGGCGGGCACGCTGGCGGACACGACGGCTCGCTTGCCGTACGTGGCGGCCATGGGCTTCGACACGCTCTACCTGCCACCGATCCACCCTGTCGGCACCACCAACCGCAAGGGCCGAGACGGCAGCGACACCGGCGAGCTGGGTGACCCGGGAAGTCCATGGGCGATCGGCAGCGCGGCCGGCGGGCACACCGACATCGACCCCGCCCTCGGCACCTTCGTCGACTTCGACCGCCTGGTGCGCGCCGCTGCGGACCTGGGCATCGACGTGGCGCTCGACCTTGCGTTCCAATGCTCACCCAACCATCCGTGGGTGTCCGAGCACCCGGAGTGGTTCCGCCATCTCCCTGACGGCTCCATCCGCTACGCAGAGAACCCTCCGAAGCGCTATCAGGACGTCTACCCGCTCGACTTCGGCACCGAGGCGTGGCGCGACCTGTGGGCAGCCTTGCACGAGGTCGTGCGGTTTTGGATCGCCCGCGGCGTACGGGTGTTCCGAGTAGACAATCCGCACACGAAACCGATGCGCTTCTGGGAGTGGCTCATCCCGTCGGTCAAGTCCGAGTTCACCGACGTCATCTTCCTCTCCGAGGCGTTTACGCGGCCGCGGATCATGGAGTACCTGGCCAAGATCGGATTTTGTCAGTCGTACACCTATTTCACCTGGCGCAACACGAAATCGGAGCTCGAGTCGTACCTGACGGAACTCACCAGGACCGACATGGCCGACTACTTCCGCCCGAACCTCTGGCCCAACACGCCCGACATCCTGCACGAGACGCTCCAGGCCGGTGGCCGCGCCACGTTCGTGGCCCGCCTCGTGCTGGCGGCCACCCTGGCGTCGAACTACGGGATCTACGGTCCCGCCTTCGAACTGCAGGAGCACGTGGCGCGTTCTGAGGGGTCAGAGGAATACCTCCACTCCGAGAAGTACGAGGTGCGTCACTGGGACCTGGCTCGGCCAGACAACCTCGCACCGCTCATCGCGACGGTCAATGCCGCCCGGCGCGCGCACCCCGCCCTCCAACACAACCGCACCCTGCGTTTCCATCACGTCGACAACGACGGGCTGATCGCCTACACGAAGACCGCGCCGGGTCCCGACATCGTCCTGATTGTCGTCAACCTCCAGGCCACGCGGCCGAACGAAGGCTGGGTGCACCTCGACGTCGACGCGTTGGGGATCGACGCCGATCGCCCCTTCGCTCTCCACGATCTGTTGCATGGGGTCAGCTACGAGTGGCGGGGTGCCACCAACTACGTCGTGCTCGACCCGGCCACGCCCGCACACCTCTTCCACCTCGTGCCTCCGGGTTGATGCGACCGTTGGACCAGCTGGCCCGGCGCCACGGGGTTCAGACGATCCACCGGGACCGGAACGGCCGGCCGCGCCGGGCATCCGACGAAGCCGTGATCGCGGTGCTGCGCGCGCTCGGCGTGGCCATCTCCCGACCCGGGGACGCGCCCCGGGCCCTGCGCCCTCGCTCCGGCGGGGCACGCGCCGTGCTCGAGCCGGTATTGATCAGGCGGGCCGGCGTGGCGAACCGGCACGACATCACCTTGCCGGCGGCGCTGGACCCGGCGCGCGTGGGCGTGACCCTCCTGTGCGAGGACGGCCGGGAGGAGCGGGCTGCGCTGGAGGACCTGCTCGTGGCGACGCCTGCCGACGAAGGCCCAAGCGCGGCCGTTCGCCACCAGTTCAGGCTGCCGACCGTCCCCGACGGGTATCACCGCCTCCTCGTGGAGGGGCCACGCGCGCAGGCGGAGGCCCTGGTGATCGCTGCGCCGGCCCGGTGTCCGCAGCCCCGGCGGGGTTGGGGCGTGCTGGCGCCTCTGACCTCGCTCCGCACGGAGACCGACTGGGGGGTGGCGACATACCGGGACCTGGCGGCAGTGGGCGACTGGGTGGCCGGCCTCGGTGGCACCTTCGTCGGGACCCTGCCGCTCTTCGCGGCCTTCCTGGAGGGGCCCTTCGCCGACCCCAGCCCCTACCGCCCGGCCAGCCGGCTGGCCTGGAACGAGCTCTACGTCGACGTGGAGGCGTTGCCAGGGCTGGAGCGCTGCGCCGAGGCGCGCCGGGTCTTGCGGTCGGGGGCGCGGTCTCGGCGGGCGCGGCGCGAGGCGGCCGTTGCCGATCCCGTCGCCACTATGACCGCGAAACGCGGCGTGCTCGAGATCCTGGCGGCCGAGGCCTTCGCGGGCGGCAACGCCGCCCGGCGCCAGCTCGACACGTTCGTGTCCGCGCACCCCGAGGTCCTCGCCTACGCTCGGTTTCGAGCCGCGCTCGAGCGCGACCCGGGCGCCACCCCGCGGCGGCGGCCCCGGTCCGAGGGGGCCGACGACCCACGGGTCCGGTACCACCTCTACGCCCAATGGGCGGCGGACACCCAGCTGGCCGCGGCGACCGCCCAAGGCCTCTACCTGGACCTGCCCGTCGGTGTGCACCCGCGCGGCTTCGACCCTTGGTGGCGGCCCGACGCGTTCGTGGACGGCGTGTCGGCCGGGGCGCCGCCCGACGACTTCTTCGCCCGCGGCCAGGTCTGGGACTTCAACCCGCCGCATCCCTCCGGCCAGCGGGCCGGCCGCTACGAGTACCTCGCCGCCACCCTGCGCGTCGCCATGCGCCACGCGTCGGTCGTACGGATCGACCACGTGATGGGGCTGCACCGGCTGTGGTTCGTTCCCGACGGCATGGACGCGACCGATGGCGTCTACGTCTGCTACCCGGAGGAGGAGCTGCGCGCGGTCGTGGTCCTTGAGGCGGCGCGGGCGGGTGTCGCGGTCGTCGGTGAAGACCTCGGGACGGTTCCTTCGGAGGTGCGGAGGGCCATGCACCGCGACGGGATGCTGCGCTCGTTCGTGTACCAGTTCGAGGCCACGCCGCACAGGCCCTTCCCCGAGGCGCCGCCCGATGCACTGGCCTCGCTCGGCACCCACGACCTGCCCGCCTTCGCAGCCTGGTGGGCCGGGGAGGACATCGACGACCGTGGGCGGCGTGGGCTCACCCCGCCCGCGGACGCCGCGGCCGAGCGAGGAGAGCGCCGGGCGCTGCGCGCCGCGGTGAGCCGGGCCCTGGGTCCGCCGACCGGGAGGGGCCGGGCACGCTCCGCCCGCAGCGGCGGCAGCGTGCGGGCGGTGACGTCCGGCCGGGCGCTGCGGGCCTGCTTGGAGCACCTGGCAGCCAGCAAGGCCCCGCTGGTCCTAGTGGATCCTCCCGACCTCTGGGGAGAGCGGGAGCCCTACAACCGGCCCGGCACCGGGGCCGAGGAGCCGAACTTCCGGCGACGGTGGGCCAAGATCTGGCCCGAGGACCTGGCGTCGCCGGCACCTTCGGCCCCTTCGACGATGTTGCGCATGGTCGAGCGGGCCCGTCGGGGCACCGAGGTCTCGGAACGCCGACAACGACAAAACACACCGGGGAGGACACTGGCACCATGACAAGCACGGCGGCGGGAGAGCAACGTCCACCCGGCGGAGCGCCGTCGTGGCAGCTCACCGACCACGACCTCTATCTCTTCAACGAGGGGACGCACCGGCAACTGGCCAAGAAGCTGGGCGCCCACCTCGCGACGGTCGCGACCACCGGGGAGCCGGCGGTGGCCTTCTCCGTGTGGGCGCCGAGCGCGCGGCGTGTGTCGGTCATCGGTGACTTCAACGGTTGGGACCCCTGCGCACACCCGATGGCGCCCCGTGCCTCCTCGGGCATCTGGCACGCCGTAGTGCCGGGGGCGGCCCGGGGCGACGTCTACAAGTACGCCGTGACCACGGCCGGGGGGGAGCGCCTCGACAAGGCCGACCCGTTCGCCTTCTCCTGCGAGATGCCCCCGCGCACGGGCTCGGTGGTATGGGACCTCGCCTACGGGTGGTGCGATGGCAACTGGATGCGACAGCGAAAGGCCCGGATGAGCCTCAACGCGCCGGTGTCCATCTATGAGTTGCACCTCGGCTCGTGGCGGCGTCCAGCCGGGCGCCCCGATGAGCTGCTCGGCTATGCGGAGCTGGCAGACCTCCTCGTCGAGCACGTCACGCGGCTGGGCTTTACCCACGTGGAGTTCCTGCCCGTCATGGAGCACCCGTTCTACGGGAGCTGGGGCTACCAGACCACGGGGTACTTCGCGCCGACCACGCGCTACGGGACCCCCCAGGGCTTCATGTACTTGATCGACCAGCTCCACCAGGCGGACATCGGCGTCATCCTCGACTGGGTCCCGTCACACTTCCCGACCGACGCCTTCGCGCTCGGCGACTTCGACGGCACCCATCTCTACGAACACGCTGATCCTCGTCAGGGATTCCACCCCGACTGGTCCAGCTACATCTTCAACTATGGCCGCAACGAGGTGCGGAGCTTTCTCGCCTCGTCGGCCGAGCACTGGCTGTCCGCCTACCACGCCGATGGGCTGCGGGTCGACGCGGTGGCCTCCATGCTCTACCTGGACTACTCGCGCGAGGGCGGGGAGTGGATTCCCAACCGCTACGGCGGGCGGGAGAACATCGAAGCCATCGACTTCCTGCGCCGGCTCAACATCGGCGTTTACGCCGACCACCCCGACGTGCAGACCGTGGCCGAGGAATCGACGGCCTGGCCCGGCGTGTCGAAGCCCACCGACGCCGGCGGGCTCGGTTTCGGCTACAAGTGGGACATGGGGTGGATGCACGATACGCTCGTCTACCTGCACCGCGACCCGGTGCACCGCCGCTACCATCACGAAGAGATCACCTTCCGCGGCCTGTACGCCTTCACCGAGAACTACATGCTGCCGCTGTCGCACGACGAGGTGGTGCACGGGAAGGCCTCGCTCCTCTCCCAGATGCCAGGAGACGACTGGCAGAAGTTCGCCAACCTGCGACTGCTCTACGGCTACCAGTACACCCAGCCCGGGAAGAAGCTGCTCTTCATGGGCTCCGAGATCGGCCAGTGGCGAGAGTGGTCCCACGACGGCTCGCTCGATTGGGACCTCCTCCAGTTCGACCGCCACGCCGCGCTGTTCCACTGGTTGGCCGACCTCAACCGGGCCTACCGGAGTGAGGCGGCGCTCCACGAGCTCGACGCCGACCCCACGGGGTTCGAGTGGGTGCAATCGGATGACGCCGCCGGGTCGACGCTCAGCTACGTGCGCCGCTCCAAAGGGGGGGAGACTGTGCTCGTGGTCTGCAACTTCACCCCAGTGCCGCGCTTCCACATGCGCCTGGCCGTCCCGTGCGCCGGGAGGTGGAGCGAGCTCCTCAACAGCGACGCCACCGTGTACGGAGGCGGAGGGGTCGGGAACCGCGGAGCGGTGACGGCGGAACCGGTCCCGCTGCACGGCCGTGCCGCCAGCGTCGAGGTGACGGCACCGCCGCTCGGTGTCGTGGTGCTTAAGCACGCGCCGTCGTGAGCTTGCGGATCTGGCCCGGTCTCCCCTTTCCGCTGGGTGCGACGTGGGATGGGGAGGGGACCAACTTCTCCATGTTCTCCGAGCACGCGACGGCCGTGGAACTGTGCATCTTCGACCATCCGGGCGACGGGGAGCCGTCGTCGGTCGTCCCCATGCCCGAGGCGACCGACTGGATCTGGCACTGCTACCTTCCCGACATCCTGCCCGGGAGCTGCTACGGCTACCGGGTCGACGGCCCGTGGGATCCCGAGGCGGGGCACCGCTTCAATCGGGCCAAGCTGCTCATCGATCCCTATGCCACCGCGGTGAGCGGCATGATCCGCTGGAGCGACGAGCTGTTCGGGCACTCGCCCGATGCTGACGACGCCGACCTCGTGCGCAATCAGCGGGACTCGGCGGGAGCGATGCCCAAGTGCGTGGTGACCGACCCCGCCTTCACGTGGGGAGACGACCGCCCGCCGCGCACACCGTGGAACCGCACGGTGATCTACGAGTGCCACGTCCGCGGGCTGACCCTGCGTCATCCGGGCGTGCCCGAGGCCGTCCGCGGTACCTACCGCGGCCTTGCCTCCGATGCCGTCATCGACCATCTGGTCGGATTGGGCGTGACGGCCGTGGAGTTCATGCCGGTGCACCAGTTCCTGGCCGACCGCCACCTGGTCGAGCGGGGTCTCACCAACTACTGGGGTTACAACTCCATCGCCTACTTCGCACCGCACGTGGGGTACGCCACGGGTGGGCTGGGACAGCAGGTCACGGAGTTCAAGTCGATGGTCAAGACTCTGCACCGGGCGGGCCTCGAGGTGATCCTCGACGTCGTCTACAACCACACGGGCGAGGGGAATCAGCTCGGGCCCACCGTCTCGTTACGAGGCATCGACAATTCCGTCTACTACCGCCTCGACCCCGAGAACCCCCGCTACAACCTCGACTTCACCGGGACGGGGAACAGCCTCAACATCGTGCACCAACGCACCATGGCGCTCATCATGGACAGCCTGAGGTACTGGGTCACCGACATGCACGTGGACGGTTTCCGCTTCGACCTCGCTCCGGTGCTGACCCGTGGCCTCGACGACCACCCCAGTTCCTTCTTCGAGGTGATCCACCAGGACCCGGTGCTCTCGCATGTGAAGCTCATCGCCGAGCCGTGGGACCTCGGTCCCGACGGGTACCAACTAGGCCGCTTCCCCCGTGGCTGGGCCGAGTGGAACGGCGCCTACCGCGACTGCGTCCGGCGCTTCTGGCGGGGCGACGCCGGCCAGGTGCCCGAACTGGCATCGCGCCTGACCGGGTCGAGCGACATCTACGCTCCGGGCGGCCGGCGCACCTATGCGAGTGTGAATTACGTGGCGAGCCACGATGGGTTCACCCTGACCGACCTGGTGTCGTATGAGGAACGGGACAACTGGGCCAACGGTGAGAGCAACGAGGACGGCCGGACCGAGGGCTTCAGCCGCAACTGGGGTGTCGAGGGCACGACCGACTCGTTGCGGATCAGGCGGATGCGCGAGCGCATCAAGCGCAACCTACTGGCCACCCTCTTCTTCTCACAGGGCGTCAGGATGATCCTGGCCGGCGACGAGTTCGGCCGGACGCAGCAGGGCAACAACAACGCCTACTGCCAGGACAACGAGATCAGCTGGCTGAGCTGGGACTTCGACGATGGGGGCCAGGAACTCCTGGAGTTCACGAAGGAGCTCGTCCGGATCTTCTCCTCCAATCCGATCCTGCGCCGCCGGGGCTACTTCGACGGCAAGCCCTTCACGCCGAGGGGCACGAAGGACGTCACCTGGGTCCGAAGCGACGGCACGGAGATGACCGAGGAGGACTGGTCCGACCTCGACCGGCGTACCATCGGCATGCTGCTGTCAGGCCGGGCGACGGACGAGGTCGACCAGCGCGGCCGCGTCAGCTACGGCGACACCGTGCTCCTGCTCCTGAACGGTGGCAACCGCTCTCGCCCGTGGACCCTGCCGCAGATCGAGTGGCCCGGGGCGTGGGAAGAACTCCTCAACACCGCCCACGGCCTCGGTGCTCGGCCCGTGCGCGGTCAAACCATCAACCTCACCGCGCACTCGGCGATCCTCCTCCGCCACAACGACAGGCTGTAGGGCGTCGAGGGCGCCCAGGGTGGGCACGCCGGGCGTCTTCACGCGAAGTTTTGCGCGATTGTCACGATCCGACCTAGTCGCGGGACGAAAGTCCCTACGACGATCTCTCGCCCGGCAGTACATTTGCCTACATGGCAGAACGCACCCTTTCGTCACTGAGGTACTGAGGGTGCACGGGCGCGCCCGCCCCGGCCAGGCAGGCCTACGCGCGGCGGGCCCGCCGGACGTCGGGTCCGCATGAGGGTCGCCCTTCTCTCGCGGGAGTTCCCTCCCGAGATCTACGGCGGCGCAGGGATCCACGTGCAGTGCTTGGCAGCCGCGTTGGCGCCGCTGGTCGACCTCGAGGTGCACTGCTTCGGGGCGCAGCGCCCGCCCGACCCGTCCATAGAGGTCGTCGCTTACCAGCCCTGGGAGCTGCTCGGCGGCGAGTCGCCGCTGCTCGGCGCGCTCCGGGCGATGTCAGTGGACCTCCGGATGGCGGCGGCGCTCGAGGGCGTCGACATCGCGCACAGCCACACCTGGTACACGAACTGGGCGGGCTACCTGGCCCATCTCCTCTACGACGTGCCCCACGTCGTGACGGTCCACAGCCTCGAGCCGCTGCGGCCGTGGAAGGCAGAGCAGCTGGGCACCGGCTACCGCCTGTCGAGCCTGTGCGAGCGCCAGGGGATCGAGGGGGCGGACGCGGTCGTCGCCGTGTCGAACTCGGTGGCCAAGGACATCACCGCCTGCTACCCGCTGGCCGACCCGTCGCGTATCACGGTGATCCCCAACGCAGTCGACCCCGACGAATTCCGGCCGGACCCCGGCACCGGCGTCCTGGAGAGGTACGGCATCGACCGCCATCGCCCCGTCGTGCTCTTCTTCGGGCGGGTGACGCGACAGAAGGGGATCAGTCACCTGCTCAGAGCGTTCCGAGACGTGGACCCGACGGCGCAACTGGTGCTGCGGGCAGGAGCGGCCGACACCCGTGAGCTGGACCGCGAGCTGAACGAGGGTGTGCGCGAGCTGAACGAGGAGCGGGGCGGCGTCATCTGGATCCGGGAGACCATTACCCGCCGCGAGCTGGCCCAGCTGCTCACCCACGCCACAGTCGTCTGCACTCCGTCCGTCTACGAGCCGTCCGGCATGGTGAACATGGAGGCAATGGCCTGTGAGGTGCCCGTGGTGGCCTCCGCGGTCGGGGGGATCCCCGAGGTCGTCGACGACGGCGTGACGGGCTTGCTGGTTCCGTTCGAGCCGAGGAGCCAGTCGGACTCGGAGCCCGCCGACCCCGTCGCCTTTGCGCACGACCTGGCCGCCGCCCTCAACACCGTCACCGGGGATCCGGGGTTCGCCCACAAATTGGGCCAGGCCGGCCGGCGGCGCGTGATCGACAAGTTCAGCTGGACCGCTGTGGCGCAGCGGACAGTCGAGCTGTACCGGTCCCTGCTGCCCTGACGCCGTCTCGCTCGAGCCGGGCCGCAGCTACCGCTTCCGGTATCTACTCGGCGGGAGCTGCAGGGAGAACGACCGGGCGGCAGACGGCCTCCAGCCCAATCGCTTCGGGAGCGAGGACTCTGTCGTCGAAGTCTGAGGTCTTCACCGTTTGTGCCAGCTATGGACGGAACCCGGAAACGGCCTCCTCTCGTTCCGTTGGTCATGAGGCAGCCCCTCCCTGTCTAAGACGGAGAAGCCGTGTGAGACGGGCGGTAAGTTCCGCTGGCTCCCTTCGTCGCTCTCGGCGCATACGTCGACAGTGGCGAAGGCGCCCCGGCGCGTGACGGCCGCGTGACCTCCGCGAACTGTTGATGGACGAGGTGACGCAGCGCTGATGTCAGGCCTTGGTCCTCTGGCCGAGGCGCGCCCGGCGTGCTATCACGACAGACGCGGGGCCTCCAAGTCGAGGAGCACGATCAATCCCACGTCAGTTCGTCAAGAAACCGCCAAACCGCAACAGGTAATTGGGCGCTGGAACACACAGGAACGGTGCAGCCATGAGCTCGGAGTCCGAACGGGTCAAGAAGTTCGGGAGGCCGGAGGACGGGCTGCGCCAGTCCGGGAAGTGGTACCAGTGGGGCCCCTATGTGAGCGAGCGCCAGTGGGGCACGGTGCGCGAGGATTACAGCGCCGATGGCGAAGCTTGGGACTACCTCCCCCACGACGAGGCGCGCTCCCGGGCGTACCGCTGGGGTGAAGACGGCCTGGCCGGATTCTGCGACATCGAGCAGCGCCTGTGCCTGGCCCTGGCCCTGTGGAACGGCCGCGACCCGATCCTCAAAGAGCGCGCCTTCGGCCTGACCGGGGCAGAGGCCAACCACGGGGAGGACGTGAAGGAGTACTGGTGGTACCTCGATGCGCTGCCCAGCCACGCCTGGAACCGTTGGCGGTACCACTACCCGCAGCAGGCCTTCCCCTACGAGAATCTGCTCGCAGTGAACGGCGAGCGGGGCAAGCTCGACCCCGAGTACGAGCTGCTCGACACTGGCGTCTTCGACGAAGACCGATACTGGATCGTCGAGGTCCAATACGCCAAGGCGGACGGCGACGACCTGCTCGTGCGAGTGCTGGTCACCAACGCCGGTCCCGAGGTCGACACCGTCCACGTGCTGCCGACCACCTGGTTCCGCAACACGTGGGCGTGGGACGTCGGCGCGCCCAAACCCAGGCTGAGCGCGGCGGGACCGGCGGCCGTGGTCATCGAGCACCCTTTCCTGGGCGACCTCGAGCTGCTGGCCGGCCCGGGCCCCGACGGGGCCACCCCGAGGCTCCTGTTCTGCGACAACGAGACCAACTACACGCGCCTCTACGGCGCCGGCCCGGCCGAGCACTACCCGAAGGACGGCATCAACGACCACGTGCTCACCGGTGCGCCGACCGTGAACCCCGAGCAGCACGGCACCAAGTGCGCCGCCTGGTACACCCTGCGCGTCGAGCCCGGCCAGACGGCCGAGGTGCGCCTGCGCCTGCGCCCCCAGGGGAGTCGACCGAAGCCGCCCGGCGCGCTCGAGACGGACTTCGAGAAGGTGATGGACACGCGTGAGGCGGAGGCCGACGAGTTCTACGCGGAGCTGACGCCGCCCAGCGCTTCGGCCGACGAGGCCATGGTGCTGCGCCAGGCCCTGGCCGGGATGCTGTGGTCCAAGCAGTTCTACTACTACGACGTGCGCCGCTGGCTCGATGGCGACCCGACCCAGCCCACGCCGCCGGCCGCCCGCCTCTCGGGACGCAACGCGCGGTGGCGCAACTTCGACGCCTTCGACATCATGTCGATGCCCGACAAATGGGAGTACCCCTGGTTCGCCGCCTGGGACATGGCCTTCCACTGCGTGGCCCTGGCCCACGTCGACCCGGCCTTCGCCAAGTACCAGCTGATCCTGCTCTGCCGCGAGTGGTTCCAACACCCCAATGGCGCCCTGCCCGCCTATGAGTGGGACTTCGGAGACGTCAACCCGCCCGTGCAGGCCTGGGCCGCCCTGCACGTCTGGGCCATCGACGGGGGCCGCGACATCGACTTCCTGAGCCGGATCTTCGACAAGCTCATGGTCAACTTCACCTGGTGGGTCAACCGGGAGGACGTCGAGGGCAACAACTGCTTCGAGGGAGGCTTCCTCGGCCTGGACAACATCGGACCCATCGACCGCTCGCACCTGCCCGTCGGCGCCACACTCGAGCAGTCCGACGCCACCGGGTGGATGGGGTACTACGCGCTGGCCTTGCTGTCCATCGCCGGGGTGCTCAACCGCAGCGGCCAGCGGCCCGGCGTCGACCTGGTCCTGAAGTTCGTCGAGCACTTCGCCGCCATTCGGCAGGCCCTCGAGGACCAGGGCCTGTGGGACGAGGACGATGGCCTGTTCTACGACCGCCTGGTCGCCCCGAGCGGGGCAGTGGTACCGGTCAAGGTCCGCTCCATGGTCGGCATCATCCCCGTGGTGGGGGCGGCGGTAGTCGAGGAGGGCATGCTGGACCGCTCCATGCGGGTAGCCAAGGAGCTGCCGCGCCTGTTGCGCCAACTGGGCCTTGGGAGTGAGGAGCACCTCGCCACCGCCGGACTACTGCGCGGTCCGCCCGGGCACCGCATGCTGCTCCTCGGGGTGGTCGACACCGACCGGCTGCTGCGGATCTTCACCAAGCTCTTCGACGAGAGCGAGTTCCTCTCCCCCCACGGGCTGCGTGCGATCTCGGCCTATCATCGCGACCACCCTTACGCGCTCGAGGTGGAGGGCGTCCGCGCCACCATCGACTACGAGCCCGCCGAGTCGACCACCGACATGTTCGGCGGCAACTCGAACTGGCGGGGGCCACTGTGGTTCCCCCTCAACTACCTCGTCATCGAGGCGCTGGAGCGCTACGACCGCTTCTTCGGCGACGAGTTCCTCGTCGAGTACCCGACCGGGTCGGGCACCAAGCTCACCCTGGGGCAGATTGCCGGCGACCTGCGCCGGCGCACGATCTCGATCTTCCTCCCCGGGCCGGACGGGCGACGGCCCTGCTTCGGGGGCGTCGACAAGCTCCAGCACGACCCGGCCTGGAAGGACAACCTGGTGTTCAACGAGTACTTCCACGGCGACAACGGCGCCGGGCTCGGCGCCTCGCACCAGACCGGGTGGACCGGCATCGTGGCGGACGCCATCCTGCGCTGCCACGGGGCGGTCGAGCCGCTCGGCGACGTCATTCGCGACATGCCGGGCCGGGCCCGGCGCCAATGAGTTCGCCCGCCGCCACGCCGTCGGGCGGCAATCCACCATGCACCGCTCCGTCGACGACCGGACCCCCGATCACCCGGCCCGGTAGCCAATTCCCCCTCGGGGCGACGCTGGTCGACGGCGGCACCAACTTCGCCATCACATCGGGGGTGGCCCAGGGCATGGTGCTGTGCCTCTTCGACGCCTCGGGTGCGGAGACCCAGATCCCGCTGATCGAACGCGACGGGGGGGTGTGGCATACCTTCGTGCCCGGGGTGGGGCCGGCGCAGGCGTACGGCTACCGCGCCACCGGCCCCTATGACCCGGCGGGCGGCGTTCGCTGCAACCCGGCCAAGCTTCTGCTCGACCCCTACGCCCGGGCCACCACTGGAGCCGTCCGCTTCGGGCCCGAGCTCCTCGACCACCGCCCCGGCGACCCCGACGCGCCGAGCGAGCTGGATTCGGCCGGCCACGTGGCGCGCGGCCTCGTGGTCGACCCGGCCCACGAGTGGAGTGCACACGAGCGCCCGCACTACCGCTACGCCGACACCGTCGTCTACGAGCTGCACGTCAAGGGCTTCACCATGACCCACCCCGACGTCCCGCCCCAGCTGCGCGGCACCTACGCCGGGCTGGGCCACCCCGCCGCGCTGGCCCACCTGGTCGACCTCGGGGTCACGACGGTCGAGCTCCTCCCGGTGCACCAGAACGTGCCCGAGCCGTTCCTGGTCGAGCGCGGTCTCACGAACTACTGGGGCTACAACACCATCGGCTACTTCGCCCCGCACGACGCCTACTCGGCCGAGGTGCGGGCCGGACAGCCCGGTGGCCAGGTGGCCGAGTTCAAGCGCATGGTCGACACCCTCCACGGCGCGGGGCTCGAGGTGATCCTCGACGTGGTCTTCAACCACACGGCCGAGGGCGACCACACCGGCCCGACGCTGTGCTTCCGGGGCCTGGACAACCCGGCCTACTACCGTCTGCAGCCCGACAACCCGCGCTACTACGTCGACACCACCGGGTGTGGCAACACCATCAACGCCGGCGACCCGACCGCCCTACGCCTCATCATGGACTCGTTGCGCTACTGGCTGACCGAGATGCGCGTCGACGGCTTCCGTTTCGACCTGGCCCCGGCTCTCGCCCGCCAGGAGGGCGGCTTCGACCAGGTCTCGGCCTTCTTCGACCTGGTCTCCCAGGACCCCGTCGTCTGCCTGGCCAAGCTGTTCGCCGAGCCGTGGGACGTGGGCCAGACCGACAGCTACGACCTGGGGCGCTTCCCGCCGCTGTGGCGCGAGTGGAACGGCAAGTACCGCGACTCCATGCGTGACTTCTGGCGCAGCCACGAGGGGTTGCTCCCCGAGTTCGCGCAGCGCCTCACCGGTTCGTCGGACCTTTTCGCCGGCCGGGGACGACGCCCGACGGCGTCGGTCAACCTCATCACCGTGCACGACGGCTTCACCCTGGCCGACCTCGTCTCCTACGACTCCAAGCACAACGAGGCCAACGGGGACGGCAATGGGGACGGGAACGACGACAACCGCTCGTGGAACTGCGGCGTGGAGGGCCCCACGACCGACCCCGACGTTCTCGCCCTGCGCGCCCGGCAGCGCAGGGCGATGTTGACCACGCTACTTTTGTCATTTGGCATCCCGCTCCTCCTCGGCGGCGATGAGCTCGGGCGCACACAGCGGGGCAACAACAACGCGTACTGCCAGGACAACGACATCACCTGGTTCGACTGGTCCAGCGTCGACACGGACCTGCTGGCCTTTGCCAAGCGGCTCATCGCGCTGCGCCGGGCCCACCCGGTGTTCCGTCGCCGGCGCTTCCTGGCCGGGGCCGAGGCGGCCGAACTGAGCTGGTTCACGCCTTCTGGCCTGCCCATGACCATGGCCGACTGGGCCGACCCCGGCGCCAGGAGCCTGGCGTTGTACCTCGACGGAGCGGACGCCCCCGACCGCGGCGGTGACGGCACCCCGCTGCTCGACGACGACTTCCTGCTCCTCGTCAACGGCTGGTGGGAACCCCTCGAATTCTCGGTGCCGGCCACGCGCCCCGGGCAGAGGTGGCGGGGCGAGGTCGACAGCTACGACCCGGCCACCACGCCGACCACTTCGCCGCCGGGCGCCGAGGGGAGAGTCGCCGTCGGGCCCCGCTCGATCGTGCTGTTCCGCTCGGCCTCGTAGGCCGGCGACGCGGCCCTAGCCGGGTGAGGGGCGGGAGCCTGAGGCCCGCCCCAGGCGACCCCGTTGGCCACATCCGACAGCGGAGCCGGGGAGGAACGGACATGGACGTCGTAGTGGACCGCTTCTGCGGGTTCAGCCTCCACAAGGACAGCGTCGTCGCCTGTGTGCGCACGCTTCCTGGCAGCGACTCCTTCCTTCAAGGCGTCGAGGCGAGGAGGCGCTGACGAAGCGTTCGGAGACTGTCGGGCTTCATGCTTGCGGGGCCTCGTAGGTAGTCAGCAACGCTGCCGTAACGACGGTCCAGTTCTTCAAGGGCATGCTGCATGGCCCACCTCGGCGTCGCCAATACGCCAGCGGCGGCTTCTTGGGACATACCGGATTCGACGAGGCGCGCGTAAGAGGACTCTTGATGGGTCCGCCGGCGGTAGCGGGCTGTGAGGCCATAGTCGTCGAGGATCGTGACGCGCTCGACGCCGAGCGCGTCGAGGAGGAGCGCTGCGACGAGACCGGTGCGATCCTTGCCGGCATGGCAGTGAAACACCGCGGGTAGTCCATTGTCTTCGCTGAGGGCGGTGAAAAGCTCGCCGATCTGGAGGGCGGCGTGGTCGATAAGGCCGACATAGAGATCACAAAGGATCCGCTCCCCGTCAGCTTGAGTTGTTGCAGATGCCAGTTCGGCGGACCGGTCGCTGTCCGCGGGGCGACCGAGGATCGCCAGTTGCCGGGACGGAACGGGGTTCGGCCGCTCGTCGCGTTCCACCTCTCCGCGCAGGTCGTACACGGCAACGATACCGAGCCGATCGTAGAGAGCACGATCGCCGGGCGAAAGGCCATGCAACGCGTCGGCTCGAAACACCAGACCCCAGCGCGTCCGCGCTCCGAAACGCGTCTGGTACCCGCCAATATCACGGAAGTTGGTCACCCCTTCGAAAGGGACGCGACGGTCCGTTGCTACCACCACCGAACCGCCATCGTGGGGAGCAACCGATACGAAGAGCCGACCCGTGGCGTCATGAGGTAGTCGAAGCACGGTCTGGTCGGACGGCACCGTCCTCTCGTGACGATGGTCTAGATGGTCTGGACGTGACCCTGTGGCGACGTCCACCGCCACGGGTTCGCCGTCGACCTCCCAGCGCACCAGTAGCTCCCCATCCGGCTGAGTCTCGACCTCGACGTGAGCGACGGCACTGGACACGCCCGCTCAGACTAAGACGCCGCGCCGATTGTGATGACAGGAGTAGAAGAATCCAAGCGTGGCGCTTGCGATCCACGGTTGAAGAAGTGCTTTCAACCTGGCAATTTTGAGCGGAAGACGGGATTCGAACCCGCGACCCTCACCTTGGCAAGGTGGTGTTTTCCGTCTCTACGGCGGGCTCCAGTCCCCCGCCGTGCGCTTCCGTCCACCCAGTTTCCATTACGTCCACCCAGTCCGCCCCCGTAGTAGAGCGGTCTACTACCGGTCACCGCGCTCAGGCGACTTGTCGGCGAGTGTGGTACCGCTGCTTTCAGGCCCGCCCGATGACATCGTGCTCCATGACCTGCGAACTGGCGCAGCCTGTATCACGTTTTGTGATACATTGGGCGACATGACCGAGGCTATATCCGTTCGACTAGACGATGAGGCTGAACAGGCTCTGCGCACCCTAGAAGCGGCCGGCATGAGTCGCTCCGAGGCCATCAGGACGGCCTTGGTAAGAGCGGCGCATGCCATGCGGCGTGATCATGAACTGTCAGCTGAAGTTGTTGCTCTCGAAGCGGACGACGAGGATCGCTCGGAAATGCTTGCAGTGGCCGAACTCATGGAATCCCTTCGTGCGCCGGGGTGATGTATTTCGATTCCGTCTTCCCAAGGGGACCGGGCACGAACAGTATGGAAATCGGTTTGGAGTGGTCGTCCAAGCAGATGCCATGCTCCCTCGGTCTGTCGTTCTTGTCGCTCCGACATCAATCAGCGCCCGTGCGGCATCGTTTCGTCCCGAGATTCACGTCGCCGGCGAAACCACGAGGGTGCTCGTCGAGCAGGTCGGTGCGGTCGATTCGGGCCGGCTGGGTGAACTCGTTGGCCATCTCGCTCCTGAAGAGCTGTGGGGGATCGACGAAAGCTTGCGAACGGTTCTGGACTTGCACTGAATTGGTCCGGGACGCTTCGAGAAAGAAATCGCTGGCGTGAACGACCGAAGTCTGAATGCTCGGATCATTCCGGCCTCCGTCAGACCCACGGCGGTTCAAGGAGTCGCTGACGGAGCGTATCGAGCGTGTCGGGATACATGCCCGCAGGGCCTCGTAGGAAGTCCGCGATGCTGCCATAACGACGGTCCAGTTCTTCAAGGGCATGCTGCATGGCCCACTTCGGCGTCGTCAATACGCCAGCGGCGGCTTCTTCGGACATACCGGATTCGATGAGGCGCTCGTAAGAGGACTCTTGCTCGGTGCGCCGGCGGTAGCGGGCTGTGAGCCCATAGTCGTCGAGGATCGTGGCGCGCTCGACGCCGAGCGCGTCCAGGAGGAGTGCTGCGACGAGACCGGTGCGGTCCTTGCCGGCATGGCAGTGAAACACTGCGGGTAATCCGTTGTCCTCGCTGAGGGCGGCAAAAAGCTCGCCGATCTGGACGGCAGAGTGGTCGATAATGCCGACATAGAGATCGCGAAGGATCCTTTCCCCGTCCGCCTGGGTTGTTGCGGCAGCCAAAGCGGAGGGCCGGTCACTGTCCGCGGGGTGACCGAGGATCGCCAGCTGCCTGGACGGAACAGGGTTCGGCCGCTCATCGCGTTCGACCTGTCCGCGTAGGTCGTACACGGCAGCAATACCGAGCTGATCGTAGAGAACTCGATCGCGGGGCGACAGGCCATGCAGCGCGTCGGCTCGGAACACGCGGCCCCAGCGCGTCCGCGCTCCGCAACGCGTCCGATACCCGCCGATATCGCGGAAGTTGGTCACCCCTTCGAAATGGACGCGCCGGTCCGCCGATACCACCGCCGAACCGCCACCGTGGGGAGCAACTGACACGAAGAGCCGGCCCCTCGCGTCATGAGGTAGTCGAAGCGCCTCGCCGGACGGTACCGTCGTCTCGTGGCGATGGTCTAGGTGGTCCGGACGTGACCCTGTCGCCACGTCCACCGCCACCGGTTCGCCGTCGAGCTCCCAGCTGACCAATAGCTCCCCATCCGGCTGGGCCTCAACCTCGACATGAGCGACTCCACTGGACACGCCCGCTCAGACTAAGACGCCGCGCCGAATGTGATGAGAGGGAGTAGAAGAATCCAAGCGGGGCAGTTGGGACCAATGGTTGAAAAAAAGTGCCTTCTACCTGGTACGATGGAGCGAAAGACGGGATTCGAACCCGCGACCTTCACCTTGGCAAGGTGGTGGTTTTCGTCCGTTTAGGTCCGGCGGGTCCCCTGACGTGCGGCTCCGTCCACCCAGTTTCCAGCTCGTCCACTGCGTCGGACCCTGTAGTTGAGCGCTCTACTCTTTGACGGGCTGAAAAACGACCTAGCGAGAAACCACCTGGTCCCGGAGCAGTGCGTCAATCTCTTCCGTCGGGACACCCAGTTCCCCCAATATGGCGGTGGTCTGTTGTCCGAGGCGCGGAGGGGGAAGTCGGTGGGTGGCACGTTCCCCGTTGATGGTGAGCGGAATGTCCACGACACTCAGGTCTGGAATGTCGGGGTGCGGCATGGCCACCAACATGTCGAGGGCCTCGAGCTGTGGGTCATTGACGAAGTCGGCCACAGCGCGAACTCGGCTGCATGGGATCGTCTCTGCGCCGAGGAGGACCTCCCACTCTGCTGCAGGCTTCCTCTTGAAGCGGTCCTCCAAGAGCTGATGGAGCCCGGTGCGGTTGGCGACTCGGTCCGAGTTGTGGGCGTAGCCCGGAACCTCTGGGAGTTCGGGCAGTCCGAGCACTCGGCATAACGAGACGAACAGCTGGTCGTTCCCGGCTGTGACCATGAGGTCTCCGTCCGCAGTTGCGAATGTCTCATAGGGGGCGACGAAGGGTGTTCCGTTTCCCTGCCGCTGAGGACTCTCGCCCGTGGCCAGATACCCCTCCACGTGGTACGAGAGCAACCAGGCCGCCGTCTCGTAGAGGCTCACCTCGACGAGAGCACCCATCCCGGTCGCAGAGCGGTTCGAAAGGGCGGCCTGGATCCCCACCGCAGCCCACATACCCGTGCCCAGGTCGATCGCTCCCACGCCCAAACGCGCCGGAGTCCCATCGGGATGGCCTGTCATCGACATGAGTCCCGTCTCCGCCTGGAGCACCGGGTCATAGCCGGGCGCGTCCTTCTTGGGTCCTTTTGATCCGTACGCAGTGATGGAGCAGTACACCAGTGCTTCATTTCCGTCACGGAGAGCGTGATAGTCGAGACCGCGCTTTGCAAGAGACCCGGGTCGAAAGCTCGAGACCACCACGTCGGCGCGAGATGCGAGGCGGCGTACCAAATGTTGCCCGGCCTCCGCATCCAAATCGATCGTGATGCTCCGTTTATTGCGGTTACAAGCCAGGAACGTCGTGCTCTGCCCATTCCACTCTGGTGGACGCCAATTGCGAGTGTCGTCACCAGACCCAGGGGATTCAACTTTGATGACGTCTGCGCCCAAATCTCCAAGCAACATGGTGCAGTACGGACCGGCCAGGTTCCGCGACAGATCCAGGACGGTGATGTCGCGGAGGGTCTCGGAAAGTAGTGACGTGGGCACCCGATCCATTAAAACCCCTTTCTCCTGCTTGAGCATTCGCCAGTGGTCCGCTGGGTGGTCATTGGATCCGGGACTCTGATCGCTGCATTTGTGCTGGCGTGAGCTGCGTGGCGTCGATCATTTCCGACCAGGTGGAGGCGGTGTGCGGCGGCCGAAACCGCCGAGACCCGATTGGCGACGCGGCAAACAATATCGTGCTGAAGGGGAACACTCGGTTGTCCAGTCGGCGTCCGCGCACCTGGGATTTTG
>CAWGOJ010000019.1:0-46295 GCA_963824195.1 uncultured Acidimicrobiaceae bacterium
GGGGCTTCTTAGCCGGCTCCCGTCGGTGACCGGCAAGTTCGGCCACAGACACACGCCGAGACGACCCGCTCCACCGGCGCCGGCGTGGAGGTCGCCTGTGCGGCCGGACCGGGCAGCCAGCCGGTCCCGCCGAAGCGCGCAGGACGCTCCAGAGCAGCGCTCTTGAACCCACGCCCAGAAGTCCGGCCCAGGCTTGAACCCTCAACCTCGAGTTGAGGTTCATGTTCCCTGTCACTCTCCTCGGGCGCTGAGTTACCGGCGACACGACTGCGACCACCGGTGAGTGACTTTCATTGAACGTGCCGAACGTCGGTCCGGGCCTGACCTCGCATGAGGCGCGCAACCCCCATGCCGATCCTTCCTGGAGTTTCCCAGGCGGTCGACGCGGCCTGTGATGTCAAGCCGGTCGCCTGCGCAGTCCGGGTGCCTCAGTGGGTCATCTATCCCGCGCCTCCAGCAACACGCGATCAATTAACCGCATCAAAAACGGTTAACCGAGAAGGCGTGCGTCAGATGTGAAGGCGGCCGGAACCAAAGGTCTCGAGGCGGAGAGAATCTGCGCGCCAACTTGCCATTCCCTGGCCGCACGCAGGCCCTAAGCCTCCGGCATAACCCTGGGCGGGGCGCTCTGGCGTCACCGAGTTTCGCGGGTTCTCACCGGGGTTAACTAGTATTTCCATAAGTTTGACCTATTAGGTCGGGTTTCGTTATATTCCTGGCACTGGCGATGCGAACTGGTTCGGCCAGGAACAGGACTGAAAGGACGGACCCGTGGGAAGGAAAAGAGCAGTCGTCGGGCTCAGCTTGGTGGGATTGGCAGCGACTGCGCTGCCCATCCTCGGGGCTGGGTCCGCAGGCGCCGACTATGCGCCTCAAGGTGGCGACGTGGTGGGTGTCGGCGGCGACACGGCACAGTACGCACTGTCGTTCGCCGCGGACGGGGACACACTGGGTGCGGCCGGCTACAACGGTGCCGGAAACAACCACCGGCTCGTCGAGTTCAACGCGGTGCCCGACGCCAACGGGCGCTCGGCGTACACCAACAACGTCACGAGCGGAGCGAACTCGGTTGCGCTGAACCCGACGGACGTGCTGCGTGCCGGAACCGACCCGGTGCAGCGTGTCTCCAGCAGCGGCAATGCCATCTCCGCCCTGTTGGCCGACACGAACTCGCCGGAGGTCATCAACTACATTTTCAGCTCGAGCGAGCCGACCGCGGCGAACCAAGCCACCGCGGCGACCAACGGCTGGGGATACCTGCACGTCGTGGAGTTCGGCACCGACTCGGTCCAGATCGTGACCGACTCGACGACCAATGCGCCCTCCGGGCTCTCGCCTGCGGAGCTGCTGGCGATCTATGAAGGCACCGACACCACCTGGAACTCGCTCCCTGGTAACAGCGGTGGGTCGAACGCCACGATCGTCCCGCTCATCCCTCCATCCGGCTCGACCATCTACAAGACGTTCATCGCCGACCTGACGACGGCCAACGGCGGCAGTGCGCCCACCCTGTCCTCCAGCGTCAAGACGGTGGAGCAGAACGACCCGACCGCCATCACCGGCTCGACGAACTCTGCGAACGAGATCGTGCCGTTCTCGGCGGCTCGGTTGGCCCTGTGGAACAGCGCGTACTTCTACAACCCGAACGCAGTGTTCGGGTCCAACGACACGGGATCTGGGAACGGGGGACACGGAAGCGCCTTCCCGACCACTGGCACGTCGACCGCGCTGTCGTCGGGGGTCACCGCGCTGACCGGAACGCCGGGTGACGGCGGAGCGGTCTACAACAGCCCGATCACCGACTACGTCATCTTCCGCCAGAGCGACGCCTCGGACGCGGCATGGCAACCGGGTGGCTCGCTCAACTGGGTGCAGACGTTGTTCTCGAACCCTTCCGCGCCGACGAACCCCCTCTTTGCCAATAGCAAGGGCAAGGCGCTCATCGCCGCCGCTGGGGTGACCCCGGTCTACGACGATCTGGGCGACGTCTCGCACGGCTGAGCATCGAGAAGCGACACCCATCCAATCCACACGGTCCTGAGACGCGGCACCGGGCGGAGGCACCCCTTCAAGAGAGACCTCCGCCCGGTGACCGGCAACCTTCTGACCGAGACCGAAATCCCAACCAGAGGAAGGTAGAAAAATATCATGAAGACCAGCCGCTTTCGGGCTGTCCTGGGGTCGGCGCTCCTGGCGCTGACCGCGGGGGTTCTGACACTGGGAGCTGAGGGAACAGCTTCCGCGGCCACTCCCCCGTGGGAACCTGACCCCGGCTCGGTCGGCGGGTTGACGTTCTTCAACGCCGCCGGCCAGCAGATCACCGGCGGCAACCTGACCGACTCGCCCATCGCCGCCTACGTCGAGGGCACCGCCACGGTGCGCTCGGGCGACAATGTGGCCACCCTGTACGGCTACCTGCCCAAGAACGGCGAGGCGCCCTCGCAATGGTCGGGTGACCAGCTCGGCGGGTCGACCGCGTTCCCGAACGCGAGCGCGCCGGCACCGCTGGGCACCGCCACGCTGCCGCTCGAGACCGGAGCGCCGGGGGACGAGACCGTCAGCACGCTGGAGGGGGACTACCCGAACACCGACACCACGAACGACGGGTACGCCGGGATCTACCAGTTGCGGCTCGAAACCAACAAGGCGGGCAAGGTCCAGACCACCACCTACGACTCCGCTGACATCCTGATCAGCGGGAGCACCTGGTCGGTCGACTACCCGACGCCCACGCTCACCTCGACGACGACCACGGTGACAGGGCCCGCGGGGCCGCTGTCGGCGTCCAACGCGTCGGGAGCCACGGCGACGCTGAACGCCAGCGTGAGCCCCGCGGTTGCCGGCACAGTGCAGTTCACCGTCAACGGCACCAACGTCGGCAGCGCGGTCTCCGAGACCACCGGCACCGCTTCGCTGCCGAGCCAGACCCTGGCGATCGGATCCGACTCGGTCGGCGCCGTGTTCACGCCGGCAACGTTCTTGGGGTACAGCGGTTCGACGGCGACGCCGGCCTCGGTCACGGTCAACCCTCCGGCACCGGATGCCACCAGCACGAGCATCAGCGCCCCCACCTCGGGGTCATCTGTCAATGAGCTCGAGAGCGTCCCGCTGACCGCGACGGTCTATGACTCCACCATTGGCGGTAGCACTCCGATCAATTCCGGCTTCGGTTCGGTCGTGTTCTACGCGAACCCCACCAACAGCACGACCATCTCGGGCGGCACCACCACTCTCGGCACGGCCCCCGTGGGAAGCGGAGGACAGGCCTCGACGACGTACACCGGCTTCAGTGCCGGAGGCCCGCAGTACGTCTTTGCGGTGTTCACGCCGGCCGACGGCACTCTCTCGTACGCGTCCTACACCGGGTCGAGCTCGCCGACTTCCTCGCTGACCGTGAACGCAAGCTCATTGGCGACGGGGCAGAACGTCGAGACGACCGTGCAGGCCGGGACGCTCACCATCACGACCCCCTATACGCAGGGATCGCCGCTCAACTTGGGCACGGCTGTCCTGAACGGCCCTGACTCGGAGTTCACGGCCAGCGCCGCGTTCGGAGGCTCGGGGGTGCCGGTGACGATCACCGACGCCAGGGGCGGGGCCCAAGGCTGGACGGCGACCGCGACCGCGACGGACTTCACCGGGGATTCACCCTCGAACACCGGGAAGAGCATCAACGCCCAGAACCTCTCGCTGACCAACGTGGCTGCCGTGCAAGTTCTGGGCAACGCTCTGTCCCCCAGCAGCGTGACGCCCACAAACGTGCCCACCACCGCGACAGTTCCGTACGCACCCAACGTGACCGGGACCGACGGGCTTTCAGGTGGTGGTACCGGCGGGAATGGAGGCGATCAGCACACGTTCGCCGCCATTTCGGGGAAGAGCAGTGTCGGGTCCGTCAGCATCACTGGGACGGTCAACCTGATCGCCCCGACGTCGACGCCGGCCGGGCTCTACGGCGCAACCCTCACGTTGACCGTGGCCTGAGCATCAGACTGCAGGCGAACATCCTGTGCTGAGGGGCTCCACGCCGTCTTGCACATGGACTCCGCGGGGGAGGGGCTCAGCCCCTCCCCCGGTTCGCGTCTCAGCACAACGCCGCCACAAGAATCACCCGTCCCCATAACCTCCGAATGTAGGTGGAACGCTAAATTTGATAGATTTAGTTATGTATGAGCACCTCCCATTGGACTGCGGCCACGCGTCGACACTCACGCGGGCTCTGGGGGGCCACCGGACTCCTGGCGGTGGTGATCGCCGCCACAGCTGGTCTCGTGCTGGCGTACCCCACGGCGGCGGGAGCTGCTGGGCCGGCACACGCCGTGGCGGCCGGGGCGGCCGCGGCCGACCGTGCCACCTTCGGCCTGGCACCGGCCTCGGCGACCGGGCCTGATGGGCGCTCGGAACTCGACTACGCCGTGAGCCCCGGAGAGGTGCTCTTCGACCACGTGGCCGCCCTCAACTACTCCGGCCAACCGCTCACGCTCAGGCTCTACGCCGTCGACGCGGACGAAACCACGCAGGGCGGCTTCGGGCTGACCCTTCCAGGCACGCAGCAAACGGGGGTCGGGAGTTGGCTGTCCGTCCCTCCCCAGGACGCCACCGTTGTCGTGGCGGCGCGGTCTCCGCTCGGACCCGGGACGGTGGTGGTTCCCATCACCGTCCACGTTCCCGCGAACGCCTCTCCGGGAGACCACGCCGGAGGTGTCCTGGTCTCGCTATCCACAACCGGGCGGAACAGGAGTGGCGAGGCGATCACCCTGGTGCAACGAACCGGGACCAGGGTCCTCATGACGGTGGCGGGAACCCTGGCCCCCCGGCTGGCGGTGACCGACTTGCAAGCCTCGTATGCGGGGACTCTCGATCCCGTCGGCCGCGGCGCGGTGCACCTCTCTTATGTCTTGCGGAACAGCGGCAACGTCGACCTGACCGTCGCGCAGGGAGCGTCGGTTTCGGGCCTTCTGGGTGCCGGCGCTCACACCAAGATTTCCGGTGTGACGTTCCTGCTGCCCGGCGCGTCCGTGACGCGAACGGCTGAGGTCCGGGGAGTGTGGCCGCAGTTCGTGTCCCACGCCACGGTGACCGGAACTCCACGAGTCCAGACAAGTGAAAAGAGCGTCATTCTCGCACCGGTCACCGCCACCGCCACCGAGTGGACGATCCCGTGGGTGCTGATCATCATCGTGCTTGTTCTGATCGTGGGCCTCGTCCTGTTCCGGCGTCACCGCCAGCGCCATCCCCGCCGGGCCCCGGCCCACTCGCCCCGGCGCGCCAAGCGAACCGGGGCGGCCGCCCAGCCGGCGAAGGAGGAGATCCTCGCATGAGGACCCGCGTCCTCCAACGCACCGTGATCCTCGGGTTGGTCGGCCTGGGCCTCACCCTGGCTTCAATTCCTTTTGTGCGTGGCACGACGCCCGTGAGCGCGGCGTCCGCGGTCCCCTACACCGACCCCGCTGCGAACGGCTACGTCGGGCTCTGCAACCAGCAGGGGCAGCAGATCACCAGCGGGAGCACGTCGACGGCGCCCTTCGCGTGGCGGGCCGTCTCGTCGGCCCCAGCACCGGCCTCCTATGCCGGCCCCACCCGGACCGCCATTCTCATGGCCTATCAGCCCATTCAGTACATCGCTCCGGGGGATTGGAGCGGTGACGCGCTCACCGCGTCGGCGCGCTACTCCAACCCGGCCAACCCGATGACGGCGGCCACCGGTGCCGACGAGTCACTCGACGGGTACATGATCGGGTTCCAGCCGAGGTGGGATGGCTTCCTCCAGCTGCGCATCTACCTGGGTGCCGCCAACGAGCAGGGCTACTCACTGCACTATCCGACCCTCGACATCAAGGTGACCGGCAACACGTGGACCGCCGTCGACGGCGGTCCCGTGAACTGCGCCTCGGGGACCGCCGTCTCGTTCGAGAGCACGCTCCTCCCGTCTTCAGATACGAGCGGCTCGACCACGACGACCTCGCGGCCCAGCGCCGCCACGACGACCTCTCGGCCCGGCACGACGACCGCAGTTGCCGCGCAGCAGGGTGGCACCACCGGCTCCTCACAGCCACAGCACAGCACCACGTTGGGACCTTCGCAGAGTGCCGGCTCGACGCATTCAGCATCGTCGAGCGGAGCCCCGACCGGACTCCTCATCGCGGTGGCCGCCGTGGTCCTGGCGATCGTTGCTGCGGTGCTCCTGCTCCGATCCCGGCGTCGCGGCGCGCACGCCGGGATCGGCCGGCTGAGTCCGGGCGCGCCCGGGTCCGCCGGCCCTTCCCCTGATCACATCCCTCCAACGAAAGGCACATCCTGATGAAGCCCCGCCACCGTCGCCGCGTTCTGGGACGCCGCGTTCTGGGACTAGGTGTCCTCTTGCTCTCGGCCTTCCTGTTGCTCGGTGGGTCGGTGCTGATCGGACTGCTCGGCATCGGCGGTCCCAGCGCTTCCGCGGCCGCGCCTCCGTGGGAACCTGACCCCGGCTCTGTCGGCGGGTTGACGTTCTTCAACGCTGCCGGCCAGCAGATCACGGGTGGCAACCTGACCGACTCGCCGATCGCCGCCTACGTCGAGGGCACCGCCACGGTGCGCTCGGGCGACACCGTGGCCACCTTGTACGGCTACCTGCCCAAGAACGGCCAGGCGCCTGCCGCCTGGTCGGGCGACCAGCTCAGCGGGTCGACCACGTTTCCGAACGCCAGCGCGCCGGCACCGCTGAACACCGCCACGCTGCCGCTCGAGACCGGGGCGCCGGGGGACGAGGACATCAGCACGCTGGAGGCCGACTACCCGAACACCGACACGTCGAACGACGGGTATGCCGGGCTCTACCAGTTGCGGCTCTACACCAACGCGGCGCACAAGACCCAGACCACCACCTACGACTCGGCCGACATCCTGATCAGCGGGAGCACGTGGTCGGTCGACTACCCGGCGCCCACCGCGATCTCGACGACGACAACCGTCACGACCACCCAGAGCTCCCCGCAGGTCTTTGGCACATCCGTGCAGCTCAACGCCACCGTCTCTCCCGGCGCACCGGGAACGGTCCAGTTCTCGGTGGGCGCGACGGACATCGGCACTCCCGTGACGGTGGACAATGGAGCGGCCAGCACGACGACGACCGCGCTGCCCGTGGGAAGCGACACCATCAATGCCGTATTCACGCCGGCCGCGTTTGCGAACTACCTCGGCTCCTCGGGCAACACCCCGTTCACCGTGGAATCGGCGGCCGGAACCCCGACCACCACCACCCTGACCAGCGTGACCCCGCCCAGCCCCCAGCAGTCCGGCACGAGTGAGACCCTTACGGCCACCGTGTCGCCCTCGGCCGCCACCGGGACGGTGCAGTTCTCCGCCAACGGGACGGCCCTCGGCAGCCCGGCTGCGGTCAGCGGGGGCACCGCACAGCTGGTCACCACGGCCCTTCCCGTCGGCAACCCCGACACCCTCACCGCGGTCTACGCCCCCACCTCGGGCAACGGCTATGCCGCATCGCAGACGTCGAGCGCCACCGACTTCGTGGTCAACCCCATTTCGACCACCACCACCCTGACCAGCGTGAGCCCGCCCAGCCCCCAGCAGTTCGGCACGAGTGAGACTCTCACGGCCACCGTGTCGCCCTCGGCTGCCACCGGGACGGTGCAGTTCTCCGCCAACGGGACGGCCCTCGGCAGCCCGGCTGCGGTCAGCGGGGGCACCGCACAGCTGGTCACCACGGCCCTTCCCGTCGGCAACCCCGACACCCTCACCGCGGTCTTCACCCCCACCTCGGGCAACGGGTACGGCGGGTCGCAGACGTCGAGCGCCACCGACTTCGTGGTCAACCCCATTTCCACCACCACGACCTTGACCGGCGTGAGCCCGGCCAGCCCGCAGTACGCCGGCACGAGTGAGACCCTCACCGCCACCGTGTCGCCCTCGGGCGCCACCGGGACGGTGCAGTTCTCCGCCAACGGGACGGCCCTCGGCAGCCCGGTCACGGTCAGCGGGGGCACCGCACAGCTGGTCACCACGGCCCTTCCCGTCGGCAACCCCGACACCCTCACCGCGGCGTTCACCCCCACCTCGGGGAACGGCTATGCCGCATCGCAGACGTCGAGCGCCACCGACTTCGTCGTCAACCCGGTCACCTCGACCACCACGGGCCTGGCGGTGAGCCCGGCCAGCCCGCAGTACGTCGGCACGAGTGAGACCCTCACCGCCACCGTGGCACCCGCGGCCGCCGCCGGGACGGTGCAGTTCTCCGCCAACGCGACGGCCCTCGGCAGCCCGGTCGCGGTGAGCAGCGGCACCGCCCACCTGGTGACCTCGGCCCTTCCGGTCGGTAACCCCGACAGCATCACCGCGGTCTTCACCCCCACCTCGGGCAGCGGGTACGGCGGGTCGACGGGAACAGCCAGCTTCACCATCACCCCGCTCAACGCCACGTCGACCGCCCTGGTCTCGTCCTCCAACCCGTCCCAGCTGAATGCCGCGGTGACGTTCACCGCCACCGTCAGCGACGCGGTCACCCCCACCGGCACCGTGAGCTTCAATGACGGTGGCGCGCCGATCGCCGGCTGCCAGTCCGTGGGCCTGGTCGGCACGGCGGCCACCTGCACCGCCACGTTCTCGACGTCGGGCAGCTTCACGATCACAGCCAGCTACTCCGGCGACTCGGTGTCGGCGAGCTCCACCTCGAGCGCACTGGACCAGATCGTCGGACACGCAGGCAAGGGCTACTTGCTGGTGGCCTCCGACGGTGGGGTCTTCAACTACGGCGACGCCGGGTTCTACGGCTCGGCCGGCGCCCTGCCGTTGAACAAGCCGATCGTGGGCATGGCGTCCACACCGGACGGCAAGGGCTACTGGCTGGTGGCCTCCGACGGCGGGGTCTTCAACTACGGCGACGCCGGCTTCTTCGGCTCGGCTGGCGCCCTGCCGTTGAACAAGCCGATCGTGGGCATCGCGTCCACACCCGACGGCCTGGGCTACTGGCTGGTGGCCTCCGACGGCGGGGTCTTCAACTACGGCGACGCCGGCTTCTTCGGCTCGGCTGGCGCCCTGCCGTTGAACAAGCCGATCGTGGGCATCGCGTCCACACCGCACGGCAATGGCTACTGGCTGGTGGCTTCCGACGGCGGGGTCTTCAACTACGGCGACGCCGGCTTCTCAGGCTCGGCCGGCGCCCTGCCGTTGAACAAGCCCATCGTGGGCATCGCGTCCACACCGGACGGCAACGGCTACTGGCTGGTGGCCTCCGACGGCGGGGTCTTCAACTACGGCGACGCCGGCTTCTACGGCTCGGCGGGTGCGATCCAGCTGAACCAGTCCATCGTCGGGATCGGTGCGACACCGGACGGCAATGGCTACTGGCTGGTGGCCTCCGACGGCGGGGTCTTCAACTACGGCGACGCCGGTTTCTACGGCTCGACCGGGTCCCTCCTCCTCAACAAACCCATCGTCGGAGCTGCAGCGACGTGATCCGGGGAGAGAGGCGGTGACCACATGGCGATGACCGAGGAGTCGACCACGACAGCACGCGGCGCGGCGTTCCCCCGGACCGCCCCTGGCGCTCTCGAAGCAGTCGGAATCTCCGCCTGGTTCAGCGGCACCCTCGTCCTGACCGACGTGTCGCTGTCGGTCGCGCCGGCCTCGGTCACCGCACTCATCGGGCCATCCGGTTGTGGCAAGTCGACCTTCCTGCGCATCCTCAACCGCATGCACGAGTCGATCCCCGGTGCGCAGATGGCGGGCGAGGTCTACCTCGACGGCAAGGAGATCTACGCGTCGGGATACAGGATCACCCATGCCCGCAAGCAGATCGGCATGGTGTTCCAGAAGCCCAACCCGTTCCCGGCCATGTCGATCGCCGAGAACGTGACGGCGGGCTTCGCGCTCACCAGCACCAAGCTCAGCCGGTCTGCTCGCGAGGAGGTTGTCGAGACCTCGCTTCGGCAGGCCCACCTCTGGGACGAGGTCAAGGAGCGCCTGACCCGCCCCGGCGGCGCGCTCTCGGGCGGCCAGCAGCAGCGCCTCTGCATCGCTCGGGCGTTGGCGGTGAAGCCACGGGTGCTGCTCATGGACGAGCCCTGCTCCGCCCTCGACCCCACCTCGACCCGCAGGGTCGAGGAGACGATCGCCGAGCTCTCGCCGCAGCTCACCATCGTCATCGTGACTCACAACATGCAGCAGGCGGCCCGGGTGTCGCACAACACCGCCTTCTTCCTGGCCGAGCAGGGCACGCCCGGCGGCATCGTCGAGCAGGGTCCGACTCGCCAGATCTTCAACGACCCGTCCGACCCCCGGACAGCCGACTACGTCGGAGGTCGCTTCGGATGACGGTCACCGCGCACCCCGAGGTCGTGCCGCGCCAGCTCACGACCACCCACGCCGCGTCCGACCGGATTTTCCACGGCGCGGCCCGCACAGTGGGCCTCTTCGTGCTCTGCATGACCGGTGCGATCGGCGTCTTCCTCGGCTACCAGTCCATCCCAACCCTGCGCCACTACGGGCTGCACTTCTTCACCCAGACCCAGTGGCAACCCGAACTCGACCACATCGGGATCGCCGCCGTGCTCGTCGGCACCGTCGAAGTCGCGCTGGTCGCACTGGTGGTGGGGTTCCCCTTCGCGTTCATGGTCGCCCTCTTCGTCAGCGACTACGCACCCAAGCGAGCCAAGTCGTGGCTGGTCTCGGCCATCGACCTCATGGCCGCTGTGCCGAGCATCATCTACGGGCTGTGGGGGTTCTACCTCCTCATGCCCCGGGCCACCGAAGTTGCTCGCTGGCTCAGCGAATACCTGAGCTTCATCCCCATCTTCAAGGTCAACACCGACGCCCATGCCGCCGTGTGGCAGCAGTCCCGCTACACCAGCTCGGTCTTCATCGCGGGCCTGACCGTCTCCATGATGACCATCCCGCTCGCTTGCGCCGTCATGCGCGGGGTCTTCGACCAGGCGCCCGCCGGTGAGCGCGAGGCGGCAATGGCTCTCGGCGGCACCCGCTGGGGCGGCGCCCGCATGGTCGTGTTCCCCTTCGCCAAGGGCGGGATCATCGGCGGCACCATGCTCGCCCTCGGCCGGGCCCTGGGCGAGACGGCCGCCGTGCTCATCATCGTCTCCCCCGACTTCACCATCAAGGACCGGATCCTCGAGGCGGGAGCACAGACCACGTCGGCCCTCATCGCCGGCAACTTCGGCGATGCCACACGCTCCCAGCTCTCCGCGCTGCTGACTGCGGGGTTCGTGCTCTTCCTCATCACCATCATCGTCAACAGCGCGGCCGCCGTCGTGATCCGCCGGAGCCGCAGCGGCGCCCTCACGGAGATCTGACGTGACGACGCTCGACCTCCCCACCCGGCAGGGCACTGCAACGCCCGACCGTCCACCGCCCAGCTCCGCCGCGCCCAGGTCCGCCGCGCCCAGGCCACCGGCCCGGCCCCGGCGGACTCGGAGCCTCACCGGCGAGGACGTGCTGGCCCTCGTGGGCTCCATAGCGGCCTCCTTCTCACTGGTCGTGATCGGCTACGGGCACATCCTCGACTTCAGCGGGATCCTCGGGTTCCTGGTGTGCTGGTACGTGACCTTCATCGCCCTCTACGTGGTGGTCCTGGCCATCAGCCTCCCCCGGGCCATCGTCGTCGAACGAGTGGTGACGGCGATGCTCTACGTGGCTGCCGCAATCGTCCTCTTCGCCCTCGGCACCACGATCGTCTACACGATCGGCCAGGGATGGAGGGCGCTCGACCACCTCAACTTCTTCACCAAGGACATGTCAGCCGTGGCACCCTCGGCCCCGTTGAGCCAGGGAGGCATCTACCACGCCATCGTAGGGACCGTGGTGGAGGTCGGCATCGCGGTGGCCGTCTCGGTCCCACTCGGGCTGGGCACCGCCGTCTTCATGACCGAGGTCGGGGGGCGCGGCTCGCAGCTGGTCCGGACCGTGGTCGAGGCTATGACCGCGCTCCCCGAAATCCTGGCCGGCCTGTTCGTCTACGCGGTGCTCATCGTCGAGTTCGGGATGGCCAAATCCGGCATCGCCGTTGCCATCGCCATGGCGGTGACCATGACCCCGATCGTGGCCCGAGCAGGCGAGGTGGCGCTTCGGGTCGTTCCCGGCGGCCTCCGTGACGCCTGCGGAGCGCTCGGAGCCAGCCATTGGAAGACGGTCTGGAAGGTTGTGCTGCCCACCGCCGGGCCCGGGCTGGTCACCGCGGTGATCCTGGCCATCGCCCGCGGCATCGGCGAGACCGCGGTGGTCCTCATCTGTGCGAACGCGTCCAACTTCTTGACCTACGAGCCGATCGGCAAGCCGATGAACTCGCTCCCCCTCTTCATCTACACCATGTACATCACCCACGAGCCCAACGCCATCGTCCGCGCCTTCGGCGCCGCCAGTGTGCTGCTCTTCATGGTGTTGGCGCTGTTCGTGGTGGCCCGACTGCTCGTGCGGGAGCGCAAAGTCCGGTGAGGCACTCCCGGATCCGGCACTCGGGTTGGCGCGTCGCGAGCGCGACCCTCGTCCTCGTGGCCATCGCGCTCATCGGCGTGCTTGCCTCCTCCGGCCTGGCCGGTGCGGCGACGCCGACGGAGATCAATGGCTCCGGATCGAGTTGGGCCTATGGCGCAGTCGGGCAGTGGGTGAGCGACGTTGCCTCCGAAGGCGTGCAAGTTTCCTACACCCCCGACGGCGATGCCCAGGGTCGACAGGACTTCGCCAACAAGGTCTCGGACTTCGCTGTCAGCTCGGAGGGCTTTCAGGGCGTCGAGAACGGGGTAGCGGATAACTCCGGCGGTCGGCCGTACGCATATCTCCCCATCGCCTCGGGGGGCACGTCGTTCACCTACCAGATCAAGCTGGACGGCGTGCAGGTCGAGAACCTCCGCCTGTCCGGGGAAACCCTGACCAAGATCTTCACCAACCAGATCACCAATTGGGACGACCCCGAGATCACCAAGGACAACAACGGCGTGGCGCTCCCCTCGCTCCCCATCGTCCCCGTGGTGCAATCGGAGGGTTCCGGCTCGACCTATCAGGTGACCGGCTACTTCGCCACCGAGTTCCCGAGCGTCTGGAACCCCTTCGCCGGGTCGCCCGGAGCGACCGAGTACTTCCCGCGCCAGGGGAACCAGATCGCCCAGAACGGGTCCGACGCGGTCATGAACTACGTCTCGTCCACGGCGGGGAACGGGTCGATCGGCTACGTGGAGTACCACTACCCCATCGAGGCGAACTATCCCGTGGTCAAGGTGCTCAACAGCGCCGGTTATTTCACCCTGCCCACGCAGTACAACGTGGCAGTCGCGCTCGAGGCAGCCCAGATCAACATGGATCCCACGTCGCCCAACTACCTCCTCCAGAACCTCGACAACGTCTACACCGACCCTGATCCGCGCACGTACCCGCTGTCCTCGTACGTCTATATGATCGAGCCGACCGGCACCTCCCAGTCCGACCCCAAGGAGACTGACGGAAGCCGTCAGGCCTTGGCCGACTTCGCCTATTACGCCATCTGCCAGGGCCAGAAGGAGATCGGAGCGGAGGGATACTCGGCGCTGCCGGTCAACCTGGTCGAAGCGGCGTTCGGGCAGATCCAAAAGATCCAACAGGCCGACTCGAACGTCGACCTCACGAACTTGAACATCACGACCTGTAACAACCCGACGTTCGTGCTCGGCCAGCCCAACACGAACTACCTGGCCCAGATCGCCCCGATGCCGCCGGCGTGCGACCAGCAGGGAGCGGGGCCGTGCTCGGCCGGCGTGACACCGACCGGCCTGGGACCGACCCCGACGTCGACGAGTGGCGGACCCGGAGCGGGGTCGGCTTCCTCCATTGGGTCCGCCACCGCTGCGGCCGGAGCGGGCGGCAAGGCGGCCGGAGCGGGTGGAGCGGCCGGAGCGGGTGGAGCGGCCAGCGGCACCGGCGCGGGCGCGGGCGCGGGCAGCGGCTCCTCGTCCGGAGCGGGCGCGTCGGCAAATTCCGGGCTGGGCTCGGGCAAGATCGTCCCGGCGGTCCTGCCCCTCGACAGCGCCGCTTCTTGGTTGGATCGGATCGCGCCGTGGGCGGCGGTGGCGCTGCTGGCCGTCTTCGCCGTACCTGTCGTGGTCGGTCTCCGCCGGTCCCGCAGACGCAAAGGAGCCACCTGACCATGACCCCGCTCGCCTCGCCCCGCCTGCCCGTGGGCCGCAGGGCACGGCGCCGCCGCGTCGCGCGCCGCCGTGCCGGACGCCGGACCTTCTTGAGCTTGCTGAGCGCCGTCATCGTGGTCCTCGTCGCCGTACCGGCCCTGCGGCACACACCGGCTTCGGGCGTTGCCTCGGGCAGCAGCGCAGTCACTGTCACCTCGACGGCGACCCGGACCCTCCCGACCCAGGTCGTGACGCAGAACATCACGATGTCCGTCAGTCAGACCCAGAACCTGCAGGGTCGTCAGGAGATCGAGGTCACCTGGTCCGGCGCGCACCCGACCGGCGGCACCGTGGCCAACCAGACCTCCATCGACGCCCAGTACGAGGAGTACCCCTTCGTGCTGCTCGAATGCCGTGGGATCGATTCCACCACCGCGCCGCCGGACGAGCAGCTCAGCCCGGAGACATGCTGGACCCAGTCCTGGTCCGAGCGTTACCAGGACAGCCTCGACGACACGTACCCCCCGTACCGGCTGGACCAGTACGCCTCGACGGCTGACCGGGCCGCCATCGCCGGGGCCCCGTCGACGCTCCCCGCGCAGTGCGCCGACTTCGAGACCGCACCCGTCCAGCACTGGGTGCCCTTCGAGGCGGCGAACGGCACGGTGTACGAAGGAGGCAACGGCGGCTGCGCGGGCGAGGCACCAGAGTCCGACGACGTCGGGGGCGCCGCACTCCCGAGCAACGAGACCTTCGGTGTGACCGGCACCGACGGCACCGGGAGCGCCCAATTCGACGTGTTCACCACCCAGCAGAACGCCTCCCTCGGGTGCACGCAGAACGTCCCCTGCGCCCTCGTGGCCGTGCCGATCATGGGCATCACCTGCGACTGGTCGAGCATCAGCCCTGCCCCCAGCCAGAGTGATCAGGACGCGTGCGAGGACACCGGTGCGTACCAGCCAGGGGCCGGAGCGAACTTCGGCCAAAACGATGACGGGGCAGATCTGACCGTCACGGGCAGCCTGTGGTGGAGCGCGTCCAACTGGCGCAACCGGATCACCGTTCCTCTCACGTTCGCGCCACCGCCCGGGAGCTGCAGCCTCACCGGTTCCTCGGCCAACAACGTGATCGACATCTCAGGGTCGGAGCCGATGATCCAGGCCTCGTCCCAGTGGGACCCGTCCTTCTGCCAGGGCAGCTCGAATCCCTTCACGCTGAACCAGATCCAGACTGGTGAGCCCGAAGCGCGCAATTCGGTGGCCTCCGGCACCGCCGAGGCGGCCTACACCACCTTCGCCCAGCCCAACGGCTACGGAAAACCGGTCGTCAACGCTCCCGTGGCGGTGACCGGATTCGCCATCTCCTACGACATCGACGGTTCCAACGGACAGCCGTACCAGACCTTGAAGTTGACTCCGCTCCTGCTGGCCAAGCTGTTGACCGAGTCGTACCCCAGCGAGTACTTCATGAAGCAGGACGACCCGGCCCTGGCCAACAACCCGCTCAACATCACCGACGATCCCGAGTTCCAAGCCCTCAATCCCGGCATCGCATCAATCGGCCCGGGCGCAGGGTCGGAGGCGGCGTCGGAGCTGATGACCATCTCGAGCGACGCCGACGCGATGTCCGCACTGACCACGTACATCAACGACGACCCCACGGCCCGGGCTTGGCTCAACGGCACGCCCGACCAGTGGGGCATGGTGGTCAACCCCGAGTACAAGGGGATCTCGCTCCCAGTCGACCATTGGCCGCTGCTGTCGACGTTCGTCCCTACCGCCTACTACCAGACGGACATCAACGACTGCCTCTACAACGACCCGTTGCCATACCTGCCCCTGGTGGCCTCTCCGCCGGCCAACCTCGAGGCGGTGAGCCAGGACCTCCAGTTCAACGAGCTGAACTCGACGACACAGTGCTCGCAGCCCACCGCCGGCTCGCCGGTGGGCGAGAAGCTGACGACCGACGGCCAGGAGACACCCGGCCACCGGTTCATCATCGGCATCACCCCGCTGGCCGACACCCAGCGCTACCTGTTGCAATCAGCCGAGCTCCAGACCACGCCGAATACCTTCGTCGCGCCGAACGACCAGTCGCTGCAGGCGGCCACGGCGCTCCTCCAGCCCGACACGACGGACGAGATCTGGAATCTCCCCTACCCGGACTTCGAGCAGAGCGCGGGCGCGTCCGCCTAT
The DNA here is from genome assembly GCA_963824195.1 of uncultured Acidimicrobiaceae bacterium. Classification (GTDB taxonomy): domain Bacteria; phylum Actinomycetota; class Acidimicrobiia; order Acidimicrobiales; family RAAP-2; genus Bog-473. The sequence goes on from CAWGOJ010000019.1 coordinate 16,295, forward strand.
CCGGGCACGATGGTGGTGTACGCCGCCATACCGACCACCGGCCTGCCTGCCCAGGACGCCCAGGAGTACGCCGACGTCCTCGGGTTCGCGGCCACTGTCGGGCAGATCCAGGGCTCCGGCGTCGGCCAACTGCCACCGGGCTACCTGCCCCTGACCGCCGCCGACGGGCTCGGCGGTCTCGCGGCCTACACCGTGGCAGCGGCGGTTGACGTTGCCGCCCAGAACGGCCAGGTCCCCCCCGTCGTCGGCACGCCGAGCGGTTCGCCGGGGTCCAGTTCGACATCGAGCGGCAGCCAGTCCGCGTCGGCCATCGGCTCGAACGCCTTCTCGCCGCAGTACAACTCCTCCTACGCCGAAATCGGGTCCCCCTTCGCTGAAGGTCTGTTCCGGGGCCACGCCTCCTCGGTCGGCCATGCCACGCACCTCCCGGGGTCACTACGGATGGTCTCCAGCCTGATCGACCCGGCCAAGGTGCTATGGACGGCCGGCTTCCCCGCTGCACTCCTCTTCGGCCTTGCATTCCTGGGAACGTTGAGCGTCCCCCTCACCTTCCGGCTGGGTCGAAAGCGCGGGAAGTGGTGACCACCGACGTCACGACCGTCACGCCCGCCGACGGCCCGACCGAGAGCCCGGCGAGCGCGCCGATTACGCCTCCTCCGATGAAGCGGACCGAGCGCAGGCACGGTCAGCAGCAGCGCGGGCGCCTCGGCCGGCCCAACCGCGGGGCGAAGCGCGGCCGCCACGAAAAGACGGTCCAGCCGCTTGCCGAGAACACCAGGCCACGCACGGGCCCGCCGCGCCCGGGCGTTCTCTCGATCGCGCTGGCCCTCGTGATGGTGGTCTGCGTGGTGGCCGCCTTTTTCGGTGTGTTCGCCTTCGGCCTGAGTGGCCTGCAGGAACAGCGGAGCCAGCACCTCCTCTACGCCGAGCTGCGCGGGCTTCTCGCTCCGGCGAGCCAGATCGCTCCATGGATCGGCGGCAAGATCCCCGAGGGCGCACCGATCGCCCTCCTCAACGCGCCGGAGGCCCACCTGGTCAACACGGTGGTCGTCGAGGGCACCACCTCGGGCGACCTCCTGGCCGGTCCCGGGCACCTGCCCAACACCCCCCTCCCGGGACAGCCGGGCAACGTTGTCGTCCTGGGCAAGTCGGCCACGGCAGGTGCACCGTTCGCCCACCTGACCTCATTGCGCCAGGGCGACCTGATCCACGTGCGTACCGGACAGGGCGTCTTCACCTACCGCGTGCGCGGGTTCCTGGTGAACGGAGGCCGCCTGCCCCGGATCCCCGTCACGAGCGGGCTCCTGCTGCTCGGCACCGCCAAGGCGGGGGGACAGTTCGGCGCCATCTCCGCCAGACACCTCATCTACGTCGTGGCCAGTCTGGAAGGGAAGGCGGTGGTCGCACCGCCCGGCAGCCCCCACTCCGTGCCCACCACGCAACTGCCAGGGCACAACGAGCCCGCGGCCTGGCTGAGCGTCGCGCTCTGGACCGCCCTCCTCCTGGCCGCGTCCGCGGCGTGCTGGTGGCTGTGGGCCCGCTGGGGGCTCCTGCGCACCTGGATCGTCGGAGCGCCGGTGCTCCTGGCCGTGCTCTGGTTCTTGAGCAACGCCGGCCTGCGTCTGTTACCAAACGTCTACTGACCGCTGGACGCGCCGGCTGTTCCCGGACGGAGCGGGCCGAAGCCCGGGCGAGGATCCCTCAGCGGGTCCGGCGTGTCCCGCTCGGACCGACTCGGTCGCTGACCGCCTGGGCGCGAGCGTGACCGTGCTCGCCCCGGGGGGTCCACTGCCACCCGGCCAGACGCCCGCACACGACGGCAGTGCCGAACCACCCTGGCTCGGTTCGCCCGTGGAGTGAAGCCGGGCATGGAGCCCACGGCTCGACGCACGGTGCCGTGGACGCCACGTCACAGCCCTTGCGGAAGTTCGGTGGCAACGACGGTATCGACACCATCAGGTTGCCGCCGGTCACCGAATGGGTGGTTCCGATCCCTGCGAGGCCTGCATGGGCGGGCGGGGCAGCCCCGGCCGGCGAGCTCAGAGCACCCGCACCGAGCGCCAGGGCGAGGAGGAACGCGGCGCCTGCGATCTGTGGGGCGATGCGCCACCTGCCATTGGACACGTTGGCAATATCGACTCGTCGAGGCTGCCCTTGAGTGATGCGTGCCCCCGAGGTTGCCCCCCCTCGCCGACGAGCGCGGCGAAACGTCGCTCCGTCAGGTCATCCCGTGATGGGAGCGCGTCATGAGCTGGTCAGCATCAGGGTCGCTTCACGGAGAAGGCGCACTCGGTGACCGCTCGAACGGACCGACATGCAGACTCACGCCCGCCACTCCTATCGGCACGAAGTGGGCTGCACTCAATAGAGCCGAAAGTCACTTAGAAAACGTAGACACCACTCTTGCGGCCACGGCTTGGGTACCATCGCCCGAACGGAAGCAGGTCTCCGCAGTGCAGGTCAGGCATGTGTTGGAGGAACGCGATGGTGGTTCAGGACGCCTTGCCGACCGAGAGGATCGGGGTCGCCTCCTACCGCGTCATGTTCGAGCACAGCTCCGAGGGCGTCCTCTTCTCCATGCCGGACGGCCGGATCACCGCCGCCAATCCGGCCGCCGGAGCCATGCTCGGCCGGACCCCCGAGGAGATCTGCCGGCTGGGCCATACGGGCCTGTTCGACCAGGAGGACCCCCGCTGGAAGATCGCGGTCGGCGAGCGAGACCGGACCGGTTCGACTGTGAGCCTGGCGAGGTTGCGCCGGGGCGACGGCCGGATGATCGACGTCGAGGTGACCTCCCTGCTGTTCCGCGACGCCGACGGCTCGGACCAGATCTGCAGCATCCTGCACGACATCTCGGGACGCACCGCCATTGAGCGTGAGATGGAGGAGCTCAGCGCGCGCCTGCTCCAGCTCTCCCGCGGTGACGAACTGACCGGATTCCAGAACCGCCGTGGCCTCCTCGTCGCCGGCAACCGCCTGCTCCAGTTCGCGGACGCGCAGGTTTGCGACGTCCACATCCTCTGCGCGGATGTGGACAACGTGCAGGAGCTGAACGACCTCCTCGGTCATCACGCCGGCGATGCCGCACTCCAGGCCGTGGCGCGCGCTCTCCGTCGCTTTCGGGAAGAACGACGTTTTCGCCCGCATCGGGGGCACCCAGTTCGTGGTGCTTGCCCTCAACCGGCGTGCGCCCGACTGGACCGCGATCGCGCTCCGGAATTCGGCACCACCTCGGCGCGCCTGAGACGACGGAATTCATCGGCGCCGAGGTCGAGGTCTCGTTCGGGTGGACGACACGGCGGGCCGGCGATCGAACGTCGCTGGAGGATCTGGTGGCCCGGTCCGACTGGGCCATGCTCGAGGCGAGGGAGGCCAGGGACGCGGCAAACGGCTCGCACGCCTCCGCCGACCCGGTCCCCCGCCCGTTCGAACCACCCACCTGATCTACGGCATCCCCGACGAGAGACCTCCAGGAGGGTGACCTGGGATTTTGAAAGATCACCAGTCCGATTATTTTTAGCGACACCAGCGGATTAACCTATTCCCATGCAAAAGACCACGCCCCACCCCAGCGAGCCCGGTGACGCCGCGTCCCGGACCCGCCGGCCGTCCCCCCGGATCGCTGCCGTCGGTGCCCTAGGACTGGCCGCCCTGGCCCTGACGGCGCTCCCCGCCGGCGCCCAGACCGGCGGCACCGTGAACCTGGTGGCCTACTCGACGCCGAAGCCGGCCTACACCGTCCTCGCCGCCGACTTCGCCAAGACGAAGGCGGGGGCCGGCGTCACCGTCTCGCCCTCCTTCGGGCCGTCGGGCACCCAGGCCACCTCCGTGGTCAACGGGCTGCCGGCCGACCTCGTCAACTTCTCTCTCAAGCCCGACATGGTCAAGCTCGTCAAGGCCGGCCTGGTGTCGAGCTCGTGGGACAAGGGAAGTACCAAGGGCATGGTGACCGACTCCATCGTCTCCTTCGTGGTGCGGCCCGGCAATCCCAAGCACATCACGACCTGGGCCGACCTGGTGAAGTCGGGCGTGCAGGTCATCACCCCCAACGTGTTCAGCTCGGGCAGCGCGAAGTGGAACATCATGGCGGCCTACGGCGCCGAGATAGAGCAGGGCAAGACCCCCGCACAGGCGCAGCAGTACCTCTCGAAGCTGCTGCACAACGCCGTCGCCCAGCCCTCGAGCGCGAGCGCGGCTCTGCAGACCTTCCTCTCGGGCCAGGGCGACGTGCTGCTCGACTACGAGGACGACGCCCTCTACGCCAAGAGCAAGGGCGAGCCGGTCGACATCATCACGCCGCCACAGACGATCCTGATCCAGAACCCGATCGCCGTGACCAAGACCGCCAGCCCGGCCGCCAAGGCGTTCCTCGCCTACCTCCTCTCCCCCGCCGGACAGACGGTGTGGGGCCAGCAGGGATACCGCCCGGTGCTGCCGTCAGTGGCGGCCAAGTTCAAGTTCCCCAAACCCAAGACGCTCTTCACCATCAACACCCTGGGCGGCTGGACGTCGGTCAACACGAAGTTCTTCGACCCGCAGACCGGCATCGTGGCCAAGGTCGAGCAATCGCTCGGCGTCTCCACGGCGAGCGGATAGCAGGGCGCCGGGCAGCGGGGAGCGGCCCGTGACCGACGTAGGCGCAACCGTCGGCGACCTGGGCCGCCCAGGCGGGCCGCCCGCGCCCGCCCGAAGTGGGCCGGAGCAGAGGCGGTGGCACCGTCACCCCCCCACGGCACCTGGCCCGGCGCTGACCGCGGCGGGTCGGATGGCCGCCCACATCGGTGGCCCCGCGCTCGCCGTCACCTACCTGTCGCTGCTCGTGCTGCTGCCGCTCGCCGCGCTGGTCACGAACGCGTTCAGCGACGGCTGGGGCGCGTTCTGGCGCGCCATCACCCAGCCCGAGGCCGTCGCCGCCCTGGAGCTGACGCTCGGGGTCTCCGCCGCCGTCGCTGCGGTCAATTCCCTCGCCGGCCTGGCCATCGCCTGGGTATTGGTCCGCGACGACTTCCGGGGCAAGACCCTCGTCAGCGCGGTCATCGACCTGCCCTTCGCACTGCCGACCATCGTGGCCGGGCTCACCCTCCTCGCCCTCTACGGACCGAACAGCCCGTTCCACGTCGACCTGGCCGGCACCCGCCTCGGCATCGGAGTCGCGCTGGCCTTCGTGACCCTGCCCTTCTGCGTCCGCAGCGTCCAACCGGTCCTGGCCGAGCTCGATGCTGAGACCGAGGAGGCCGCCTCCTCCCTCGGCGCCAGCCGGCGCCAGGTGATGGGCCGCGTCATCCTCCCGAGCCTCCTCCCAGCAGTCCTCGCCGGAGCCGGCCTCGCCTTCGCCCGGGCCGTCGGCGAGTACGGGTCGATCGTGCTCATCTCGGGCAACATCCCGTTCAAGACCGAGGTCGCCTCCTCGTGGATCTTCAGCCTGTCGCAGAGCGACGCGCTGCCGGCGGCCAGCGCGGTGTCGGTCGTCCTCGTCGCCATCGCGCTGTTCGTGCTCATCGTCATCGGCTGGGCCCGCCGCCGCTTCAACGTCCCCGAGACGATGTGAGGCGCTCCCGCTGGCGTCTGCCGCTGCGCTTCGCCGTCCTCGGGTACCTGGCGCTGCTCGTCATCCTGCCCGTGTCCACGGTGTTCTACCGGGCCTTTCAGCACGGACTCGGCACGGCGTGGGACGCCATCACCTCCACCGACGCCCTCCACGCGCTGTGGCTCACCTTCCTCGTGGCCGCCATCGCGGTCCCCCTGAACACCGTCTTCGGGGTCGGCGTCTCGCTGATGCTGGCCCGCCACCGTTTCCCGGGCGCCTGGCTGCTCGATGCGCTGGTCGACATCCCGCTCGCCATCTCCCCCGTCGTCATCGGCCTGGCCCTCATCCTCGTCTACGGCCGCACGGGCTGGTTCGGGTCCTGGCTCGACACCCACCACATCACCGTGATTTATGCCGTGCCCGGCATCGTGATGGCCTCGGCCGCGGTGTCCCTGCCCTACGTCGTGCGCGAGGTGCTGCCCGTGCTCCAGGAGATCGGCACCGAGCAGGAGCAGGCCGCCCGCACGCTCGGGGCGGGCCCCTTCACGGTCTTCCGCCGCATCACGCTCCCGAACATCCGGCGGGGCCTGGCCTACGGCGTGACGCTCACCACAGCCCGCGTCCTCGGCGAGTTCGGCGCCGTGGCGATCGTGTCCGGCGCCGTCGCCGGTAAGACCGAGACCTTGACCCTGTTCATCTCCGACAGCATCGACAGCCTGGACACCCAGAGCGCCTACGTGGGCGCGGTGGCCCTGTGCCTGGCTGCCCTCATCGTCCTCACCCTCCTGACGGTCACCGATCGCAAGCGGGACGACTGGCACAAGGAGACGGCGGCATGAGCATCCGCGTGACGTCCATCTCCAAGCACTTCGGCGACGCCGTGGCGCTCGACGACGTGTCCCTCGAGGTCGAGTCTGGGTCGCTCACCGCGCTCCTGGGCCCGAGCGGCGGCGGCAAGTCGACGCTGCTGCGGATCATCGCCGGCCTGGACACGCCCGATTCGGGCACCGTCCACATTGAGGGAGAGGACCTGACCGACGCCCCGGCCCGCCAACGCGGCGTGGGGTTCTGCTTCCAGCACTACGCGCCGTTCCGCCACCTGACGGTCCGGCGCAACGTGGCCTTCGGCCTCGAGATCCGGCACCGCCCCAAGGCGGAGGTGAAGGCACGGGTCGACGAGCTGCTCGAGCTGGTCGGCCTGGCCCACCTCGCCGAGCGCTACCCGTCGCAGCTCTCGGGTGGCCAGCGCCAGCGCATGGCTCTCGCCCGGGCGCTGGCCATCGAACCCAAGGTCCTGTTACTGGACGAGCCCTTCGGGGCCCTCGACGCCCAGGTACGCACGCAGCTGCGCCGCTGGCTGCGCGACCTGCACGACACGCTGCACGTGACCACGGTGCTCGTCACCCACGACCAGGAGGAGGCCATGGAGGTGGCGGACCGCCTGGCCATCATCAACCACGGCCGCCTGGAGCAGGTGGGCACGCCGGCGGACATGTACGACCACCCGGCCAACGAGTTCGTCATGACGTTCCTCGGTCCGGCCACGCGGCTCGACGGCGAATGGGTGCGCCCGCACGACCTGGTCGTCCACCGGTTCGAGGACGGGAAGCCGACGGCCGCCGCCGTCGAGGGCACGGTGTCACGGGTCACGCACCTCGGCTTCGAGGTCAAAGTGGACGTGAAGCTGGCCAAGGGCGACGAGTGCTGGGTCCAGCTCAGCCGGGGTAGCGCGTCGGAGCTCGGGCTCGAGCCAGGCCAGCGGGTGTGGGTGGCGCGCGCCGACGCGTCCACGCCGAGCCGGTCCCCCATGCTGAGCGCCTGAGCATCCCCCCGACGCCGGGACTTAATCTGGCGCGGTCGATTCTGACGAGCCGGAGCACTCGGGCCGGTCTGCACCAGGAGAACCTCATGCCCGATTCAGATCCCAGCGAGACGAGCGTCCACGACCCCCACGGTGTGCCACCCGATCAAACGGTCGATGGTGAGCGCGACCGGATGGACCGCCACATCGACGAGCAGGAGGAGGACTCCTTCCCCGCCTCTGATCCGCACGCGGACTGGTCCGGCCCGCCCGACTGACCGGGTGAGAGCGGTGACCAATGGCCCATCTCGGTTGCAATTCACCTTGTGCCCCGACCTCTGGACCGGGGCCTGCAACGGGCGTAGGGTGGCGCCGAAGGAGACCAGCGGACGACTGTCGTTCCTCCTTTGTCGGAGCGCCGTTGGGGTGGCGGCGAGTCGCCGGCACGCTTTGCGACGAGGGAGGGAAACCTATGTACCTGTTCAGCCGCAACGTCCGCCTCGGCGCGGGGAACCCCGAGAAGCAGCTTGCGTGGGCGCTCAAGATGACCGAGAAGGTCAACCAGATCTCCGAGATTCCGGTCAGCCTGTGGACCACCGTGTTCTCGCCCGACGCCGGCCGGTTGGTGTGGACCTCGGTCTTCGACGACCTCGTCACACTCGAGACGACCTTTGACAAGCTGGTCGGCGACCCGGGCTATGTGTCCCTCGTCGAGGAGGGCGCCGCCCACGCATCGGGCGAACCGGTCGACGACGGCCTGCTCCAGTTGATCCACACCGACCCCAAGACGGCCGAGATCGAGGCCCAGTACGCGCTGGCGATACGGGCGACGCTGGCTCCCGGTGGCTCGGTGAAGGGGGTCGAGCTCGGGGTGGAGACCGCGCAACAGGCCAGCAAGATCACGGGCTGCCCGACCTCGTTCGGCATGAGCGTGACGGGACCCTACGGGCAGGTCGAGTGGCTCAGCGTCTACGCCTCCATCGCCGACCTCCAGGGCGCTGGGGACGCCATTGCGGCCGACCCCAGCTTCAACCAGAAGGTCGACAAGGAGCTCAGCAAGGTCTACCTGCCGGGCGTGACGACCCAGACGGCCTACCGCCGCATCGTCTGACCGTCGTCCGGTGGAGGGTCACCGAGCCGACCAACCCTCCACCGGATCCGGCGGGCTCCGGCGGTCCGCAGGCCCTGCGCGCGGTCCCGATAGCCTCTCACAATGGCGAAATGCGTCGTCACCGGAGCAGCCGGTTTCATCGGGTCGCGCCTCGTCGGCGAGCTGCTGACGAAGGACCACGAGGTCGTCGGCATCGACAACTTCCTTCAGAAGTGGCCCAGCAGCACGGGCGTTCCGCCCGCGCTATCGGATGCCACTGGCAATGGCCAGTTCGAGTTCTTCGACATGAACATCCGCGATCCCCGGCTGCGCCTGGCCGTGGCGGATTCCGATCTCATCTTCCATCTGGCCGGCCGCCCGGGCGTTACCGCCTCGTGGCACCCGCCCTTTGATGATTGCGCATTGGACAACGTGGCGGGGACCCAATGCGTCCTGGATGCCGCGGCGCACGGCGGCATTCCGCGTGTCGTGCTGGCGTCGAGCTCCTCGGTCTACCGAGGGGTCGAGAACGGCACCACCGAGGTCGCGCCGCGCAGTCCCTACGGGATAAGCAAGCTGGCCAGCGAGAGACTGGCCCAGCTGTACGCCGAGCGCTTCGGCATCACTGCGGTCGCCCTTCGCTATTTCACCGTCTTCGGACCCGGGCAGCGCAACGACATGGCCTTTCACCGGCTGATCAACGCAGCGCTGCTCGACTCCGTCTTCACCCTCGACGGCGATGGACAGCAGCAGCGGGACTTCACCTATGTGGGCGACGTCGTCGATGCGACGATTTCGGCAGGCTTCGCGCCGTCTCCGGGCTCCACGTACGACATCGGCCAGGGGAGGCCGCACACGCTCAACTCAGTGATCGAGTTCGTCTCCGAGTACCTCCGGGTGCAGATCGACATCGAGCGGAACCCCGAGGGTGACTCCGGGGCGGAGATCACCCGTGCCTCCACCGACGCCGCCGCCAGCGACCTCGGCTGGACGGCGTCCACAACGCTGGAATTCGGCTTGATCAGGCAGATTGCCCACCAGGAAGCGGAGTTGCAGGCGCTGTCACTGGCGTAGCGGAGAGTGGCGCGCCGGTGAATGCCAAGGTCCGTTACCACCAACAGATATCTTCAGGCTTCGGCTGACACACGCTAGATGCCGCGCCCACGTCCGTCCCAATACGGATCGCGAAGGCGTCGTTTGTAGAGCTTGCCGTTGGGGTCCCGGGGCATGGCGTCCGTGAAGTCGATGCTGCGCGGGCACTTGTACTTGGCGAGCGCGCTGGCGCAGTGCGCCAGCAGCTCGTCGGCCAACGCCGGCGATGCCGCGTACCGGGCGGCGGGCTCCACGACCGCCTTGACCTGTTCTCCCCATTCGTCGTCGGGTATCCCGAAGGCCGCGGCGTCGCCCACCGCGGGATGGGAGAGCAACGCTGCTTCGATCTCTGCTGGATAGATGTTGACACCGCCCGAGATGATCATGTCGATCTTGCGGTCCCGGAGGTAGAGGAACCCGTCCTCATCGAGCTCGCCCATGTCGCCGACCGTGAAGTAGTCGCCGTGCCGGCTGGCAATGGTCTTGTCGGGGTCGCCCTTGTAGCGGAAGTCACCGCCCATGAGCATGAGGTACACCGTGCCTACGGTGCCCGGCGGGAGCTCCTGTCCGCTCTCGTCGAGGACCTTCACGTCCGCGCCCGGCCACGGTCGACCGACGGTGCCGGGGTGGGTGAGCCAGTCCTCTGGCGTGGCGATCGTGCCGCCGCCCTCGGTGGCGCCGTAGAACTCGTAGATGACCGGACCGAGCCAATCGAACAGCCGGCGCTTCAGGTCGATCGGACAGGGCGCTGCCGCGTGGATGACCTGCCTCAGCGACGACATGTCGTAGCCGTTGCGCACATCCTCGGGCAACTGCATCAAGCGGTGCAGTTGGGTCGGGACCATGTGCACGTCGGTGACGCCGTGTCGCTCGATCAGCTGCAGGGCGAGCTCGGCATCCCACTTGTCCATCAGGACCACGGGGTGTTCGAAGTGCGCCGAGAAGTACCCGAACGACAGGGGTGCCATGTGGTACATCGGCGACGTCACCAGATGCACAGCGTCCCCACCGGGCTCGATGCCGTAGCGCGAGAGGTTCCCGCTGAAGACGCTGACCCAGGTCTCGGGGTCGAACGAGGGGAGATCGCGCTGAACCGCCTTGGGGCGTCCGGTCGTGCCCGAGGTGTACTGCATGAACTGTCCGGCCACCCGGTGCTCTGGTGTCCGGTCGGGCTGGTCCGCTAGGGCAATGTCGAGGGGGGTGAAGCCCGGGATCGCGCCCACCGAAAGGCGACCCGGCTCGGGCACCCCCGCCTCGTTCGCGGCTGCCGCCGCCGCCGCAGCGAAGCACTGGTCCGCCACGAGAGCCTTGGCGCCCGCGTCACCCAGGATGTATGACAGCTCGGCAGCGGTGAGGTTGCTGTTGAGCGGCACGTAGTTCCACCCCGCCTGGTGCACGGCCATGAGCGTCTGCAGCACCTCGGCACGGTTCGGGAGCAGGGTCGCCACCGGATCGCCCTCCGTCAGACCGCGCGCCCGCAAGGCATGGACAAGGCGATTGGCCTGCGACGCGATATCGCCGGCCGCCCAGCGCTCTCCAGCCGGGTCGATCACGGCGATCCGGCCGGGTTCGGCCGCCGCGGCCGCCCAGAACCCTCTTGGTTGTTCTCCCAATGCCACCCCTTTGTTGGAGGCGTCCGACCATGGTGCCACGCGCTCCTGGTCGCAGTGCGCCCAGGCCAGCTGGGTGTAGATGACGTCGTCGCCGCCCTCGACGGCCTGGGTGCGCAGCCCGGCTATCGGGACCGGGGTCACGATGTCCGAAGACGACGAGACCATCGCAGGTGGACACTCGGCGTCGGGGGCAGTCGATCACGGATCTTCTGTATGCACCGAGCAGTCCCATCACGACACTACGTCGATCCCCAGGTACCGCTCGAAGACATCCTCGCCCGCCAAGTCGTCGGCGGGGCCCGAAAACATGACCTGGCCCCGGTTGAGCAAGTAGACGCGATCGGCAATTTGCAAGGCGCGGGTCACATACTGTTCGACCAACAGCAACGACGTGCCGGTCGCCGCGATCTGCGCCAGCATCTCGAAGATCTTGTCGACGACCTGCGGGGCCAGCCCGAGGGAAGCTTCGTCCACCACCACCAACCTCGGGTTGGACACATAGGCGCGGACCAGGGCCAGCATCTGCTGCTCACCGCCGCTGAGACTTCCGGCGGTCTGCTCGATCCGCGTGCCGAGAATAGGAAACAAGTCCACCGCCCGTTCGATGCTGGCGTCCTCTTTCCGTTTGGGTGACTGCAGGATCAGGTTGTCCCGCACGGTGAGCGAGGGGAAGATGCCCCTACCCTCAGGCAGGTGGCAAAGTCCCTTGCGGGCCATCACATGAGCGGCTGCGCCAGTCACGTCTTCCCCATCGAATCTGATTGAGCCGCTCTTGGTACGGATCAACCCCGAGGCCGTACGCAACAGAGTCGTCTTGCCAGCACCGTTCGGACCCAACAGCGCCACCACGGAGGAGTCAGCCACACACAGGGAGACGTCCCGCAGGACCACTGTGTCCCCGTAGCCCGCCGTGATATTCTCAATCTCAATCACAGGGCGCCCCCTGATTGGGGCTGTCGCCGAGGCACCTGTCATGTGAGCTCCTCGTCGTGCGTCGTGAGGGCAGGGTATTCCGAGCTCTCCGAGCCCAGATACGCAGCCCGGACGGTTGAGCTGGCCAGCATCTCTTCGGGAGTCCCTTCGAAGATCAGCTGACCGAAGTCAAGCACGAAGATGTTCTGGCACACCTGGCGGACAAGCTCCATGTCGTGCTCAACGAGAAGGATTCCCACGCCCCGCTCGGCCAGAGCAGCCTGCAGGATCTGTCCGAACCTCTGGGTCTCCCCACCGTCGAGTCCAGCGGATGGCTCGTCGAGCAGCAGCACGGAAAACGGACCGGCCAGCACTCGCGCCAGCTCCACCATCCGCCGTTGCCCGGTAGGGAGCAGGCCGGCCTGCAACCCAGCCAGAGCGCCGATGTCGGTCAACTCAATGGCTTCGGCCACGGCTCGGTCGATGGTGGCATCGTCCCGACGGCTGCTCATGAGTTGGGTCCGGGGGTTGCTGCCCGCCAGGAATGCCTCGCGGCCCATTGCCACGTTCTCCCGAACGGTCAGCGAGTTGAACAGCTCGGCACGTTGGAACGTTCGACCCAGTCCCAGCCGTGACCGGCCGGCCGGACCGATCGTCGTGACGTCGACCCCGTGCAGCAGCACCCGACCCGAGGTGGGCTTGATCAACCCGGAGCAGGCGTTGAACGTAGTGGTCTTGCCGGCACCATTGGGACCGACCAGGCCGGTGATCAAACCCAATGGCGCGCTGAGACTGACGTCTTCGACCGCGTGAAGGCCGCCGAAGTACACGGCCAGATGTTGGACCTCGATGCCGGGTCCCTCGGCCCGCTGGGCGACAGCGCCAAGGTGGGCTGTGGCCGCGGCGACCGCGTCCTCGGTCATCGGGTGACCCTCGAGCGAAGTCGCGCGTCCCTCGGCCTCAACGGGCCCTGGCTCGGGCTGGCGCCCACCCCACCGGTCGAGGACCTCCCGCAGCCGTGGGGGCACCGAGGGGATCCTGTCGCGCTGCATGGCATACGTGGTGGCGAAGAACCCGAACACGATCTCCAGGTAGATGTTGATGTTGGAGATGGTCACGTACCCAGGGATGATGGTGTAGCCGAAGGCGGCAATCAGCCCGTACCAGGGCATGCCGCACACGCTGATGACGACCAGGGCAACCAGGATGAGCGAGTTGAACGAGCTGTAGTTGCTGCCCACGCTGTAGTGGAACAGTGCGGCCAGCAGGGCTCCAGACAGGCTGGCGAAGGTCGCCGAAATACAGAAGATGAGTACGCGCACCACGTTGGTGGTGGTGCCGTGGGTCTCGAGTGCGGTGGGTGAGTCGGACAGGGCCGCCAGCAACCGACCCATGCGTCCCCGCTGGATGCCGATGATCGCCGCCACGGTCAGTAGGGCGATGACCAGCAGCACGTAGTAGTAGCCGGAGTCGGTCGCCATGTGCCAAGGCCCGATGCTGTAGTCCGGGCGCGGGGCCGGAAGGCCCGAGGTGGTGGGGCCGAACATGAAGGTGGTCGTGTAGAACATCTGCTCGAGCAGGATCCCGAACCCGAACGTGGCCAGGGCGAGGAAGACCCCGGACAGTCGGATGGCTGGGATGGACACAATGGCCCCGACCGGAGCCGCGATGAGCGACGCCAGGACGAGGGCGACCAGCCACGGCATGTGGTAGCTGTCGGTGAAATGGCCGAACGCAGCAGCCCCCACAGCAGCGAACGCCAGGTGGCACAGCGAGATTTGTCCCGCACTCCGGACCAGCAGTCCGAGCGAGAGGAACAGGATCACGTCGATGAGGGCGTTCGACCATATGGACAGGTTGGTACCGACCAAGCTCGGCACGAATGCAAGGGCCAGAACCACCACGGCACCGAACAGCAGCCGGACCCTCGTAGGCGCATACCACGATCTCCGGACAGGCAGGCTGTGGACGACGCGGCGTTCGGCCAACCGGGCCTTGGGGGTGATCACCAGCACCACGAAGAGGATGATGAAGGGCAGGCTGGCCGGGAACCCACTGAGCCAGCTGATCGACACCGCGTATTTCGCTGACAGGGCCCCGGCCACTCCGATGAAGATCCCACCCACGAAGGTGAGAGGAAGGCTCGAGAAGTACCCGATGGCCGCGGCCCCGAAGGCCTGCACCACGAGCATGGTGATGACCAGGGCGTCCAGATTGAGAGAGGGGGCGAGCAGCAGGCCCGCCATGGAGGCGAACACCATCCCGATGATCCACGCCCAGCGCCGCACGCGGACTGGATTCTCACCGGTCATCGACACCAGATCGGGGTTGTCCACTACGCCGCGCATGGCGGCCCCCAGCCGCACGTGGCGGAAGAAGTAGAAGAGTGCGCCGCTGGCCAGCACCGAGATGATCACCACGATGATCTGGTCCCAGCCCACCTCGACCCCACCGATGGGGACGGACTCTTGCGGCAGGAACTGCGGGACCGTACTGGAGCTGATGTTGCCGTACCAGAGTTGACCGATGCCCAGCACCATCAGGAGGAGACCCACTGTGGCCACGACCTTGAGGGTGTCCCCGACCGGCTCGAGGCTCCGGGCCAGCAGCTCCATGCCGAGACCTTCGACCGGGGCGAGCACGAAGAGGCAGAGGGCAGCGGCGAGGGGCCACGCCATCCCGTGCTCGGTGTGGAGGAAGTAGAAGACGAAGACCGACAGGGCGGCCAGCGACCCGTATGCGAAGTTGAAGATCCCCGACGTCTTGTAGGTCAGGACCAGCCCCGTGGCCGCCAGTCCGTACACCGAACCGGTGGCGATGCCGATGACGATAAACGGGAGAAAGTCCTGCAGCATCGTCAGTGCACGTGCACTGCGGTCACGACTTCACGTATGCCGGCCCGGTCAGCGCTTGGGTCAGTCCTACTTGGCGCAGACCAGCTTGCCACCGTTGAGCAGCACGAACTTCTGGCTCTTGATGCCCATGGTGTAGAAGCACGGGTTCGAGGCGATCTGGCCCTTCACGAAGTGGATCGGAGGGGCCAACCCGCCCAGCGTGGTGCTCGCCGGTAGGTGGTAGAGCCCGTCCGTGACCTCGGCAGCCGTTGGGGTGGCCGTGACGTTGCCCGCCTGGATCGCCTCTTGAACCTCGATCCCCGCCGCCCACGTGGACAGGGCGATCTCCCCGAAGTTGGGACTGGTCGGAACCGACGGCGCGTACTTGGCCAGTTCTGCGTAGAAGGTCTTCGTGGCGTCGTTGTGGACGAACCAGGGCAAGTCGGGCTGGTTGTCGATATTGCCCTCCATTCCCGGCGTGGTCAGCCAGGAGATGGACACTGAACCATCGGCGCTGAACTCCGTGGGTGTGTAGCCCTGGGCCGCGCACTCTGAAGCCACCTTGGCCACTATGGCCGAGGCGTCAGCGACCGTCATGGCAGTGGCACCGCTCTGCTTGGCTGCCAGGCACTGAGCCGTATAGTTGGGCGCGGCGAAGCCGATGCCGGCCGAGTAGGCGAGCTGGAGGCCGGCCTTGGCCAGCGCCGACTTCAACTGGGCGGAGGACTGGGCGCAGATGGCGACTTCGACGCAGTAGAGGTCGGCTTCCTTCTTTATGCCTGCGTGTTTGGCCGTTTGAACCCCCACGATCGTCTCGAACTGATAGGTGCCGCCCTGGGGAAAGAAGTCTGGATTGGTGTATCCCGCCGCGGTGTCGAGTCCTCCGATACCGGGAACTCTTTGCTGCTCGATGTACGACGCCCACGACGTGTCGACGTCGCTGTTGTCGAAGATGGCCACCACATGGTCCGTGGTCACCAGCTGCGTGGCGTCGGAGAGCGCCGTGCCGGGGTTGTAGCCGTCGTCCTTGACGATGACCTCCACCTTGTGGCCGTCGATGCCTCCATGCGAGTTCTCCCACGAGGCCCATGCCTGGATGGTCGGAGACGTCTGGCCGATCGACGAGGCCTCCGGTCCCGTGCAGCTGCAGATGTCGCCGAGCACGATCGGCTCGTTCGTGCTGGCGCCGGCCGTGGCTGCGGTAGTCCCGACGACCACCAGCGAAGCGCCCAGCATGAGCCCCGCCGCCAGTGCGATCCGGACCGATTCCACCATCCGCTTCGCCACAGCTTGCGCCATTGCACTCCCTCCCGTTCCCCCGGAACCACCGGTTGCCGAACTCTGTCCGGGATCCCTGCGGTCGGGACCCTACCAACCCGGGGTGCGCCATGTGTTGCACCTGCTGGGAGTCGCGCAGGTGGTGACCCGAGCCCCTCGAAGCGCCGCGACGCCCTGCTCGCGCAACCGATCAACCGCTACGACGAACGCATCAACGTGGTCCCGGTCGGGACAATACGAGAACGCGCACGCGCACCCACGCGTACGACGACCCCGACGGTGATAGGAAGCCCCGGGAACCTATCCCCCTGACCAGGGAGAACGAAGGGACGTGCTCCCACTCAGAATCGCTGCCGATGACTTGGTACTCGATTGCTGCAATCCGCAGATTCCTACGAACTGTTGGAGCGGCTCATCGTTCTCTTCCGGGGGCGCCCGAGGGCCCGGGGACCTGGTAACGGTTCGGGTCCATCAGGTGACAACTGACGGTGAGCCCGCCGACCTCAGTGGTCATCGGCTCCTCGGCTGTGCACACCTCCATGGCGTGGCGACAGCGGGTGCGGAAGTGGCAGCCACTAGGGGGGTTCATGGGAGAGGGAATGTCGCCTTCCAAGACGATCCGTAGTCGTCGTCGGGCCGGGTCGATGCTGGGCGAAGCCGAGAGGAGGGCCTGGGTATAGGGATGGCGGGCAGAGCCGAAGAGATCCTCCACCGGTCCCTCCTCGACGATGCGCCCAAGGTACATCACCGCCACTCGGTGGCTGAGGGATCGCACGAGATTGAGATCGTGGGAGATGAAGAGGTAGGCGATCCCCAAGCGGTCCTGCAGGTCGCCCAGCAGGTCGACGATCTGCACCTGGGTGGCGACGTCCAGTGAGCTGAGTGGCTCGTCGAGCGCCAAGAGCTCTGGTTCGGTCGCCAGGGCTCGGGCGATGGCCGCCCGCTGCAACTGACCGCCGGAGACCTCGCGTGGGCGGCGCCGGGCGAAGGATGCCGGGAGGCGAACCTGGTCGAGCAGTTCGGCCGTCCGTTGCTCACGGGTGGAGCGTCCGAGCTCGGTGTGGACCACCAGCGCCTCGCCAACACTCGATCCGATGGTGGCGAGCGGATCGAAGGAGGAGTACGGGTCCTGGAAGACCAGCTGCATCCTTCGGCGCAAGGCCCGCAGACGGGCACCCTTGACTCGGGTGATGTCGTCGCCGCCGAGCACGACCTGCCCGGACGTGGGGCTGATCAGGCGCAGCAGCAGTCGGGCCAGGGTCGACTTGCCCGAGCCGCTCTCACCGACGAGACCGAGCGTCCTTCCACGTACGACGGAGAGATCCACGTCATCGACGGCGTGCACCGTTCCCTTGCCCCGGCCGGGAAGTCGGACCGAGAAATCGCAGGACACGCCGACCAGCTTGGCCACGACCTCCTCCTCCGGCGCCAACGCCGGGGCCGTTTCCAGGTCGCTCGTCACTGGGTTCCCACCGGGTCAGCGCCGAGCCGGGTGGCCACGTCGGACCCGACTCCGGGCAGCGTGAGCTCCTCCAGTCGCCGACACCGGCTCTGGCGATCCTCGCCCGCCGCCACCAGGAGGACGGGTTCGCTCCGACAGGAGTCCTCGGCATAGGCGCAGCGCGGATGGAACCGGCACCCCGAGGGGAACTGGCCGGCCTGAGGAACCTGGCCGGCGATGAGCGCCTGGCGGTCTGCCGGGCCCCGGATGCCCGGGGAAGCCGCCAGGAGGGCCGCCGTGTAGGGATGACGCGGGCGGGCGAAGAGATCGGCGGTAGCTGCGCGCTCGACCACCTGGCCGGCGTACATCACGGTGACCTCGTCGGAGAGCTCAGAGATCAAGGCCAGGTCGTGGGTGACGAACAGCACGGCCAGGTCGTGGGTCTCGCGCAGCTCGTTGAGGAGCTCGACGATCTGGGCCTGGACGGTCACGTCCAGCGCCGTGGTCGGCTCGTCAGCAATGAGCAGGCGCGGGTAGCAGCTGAGGGCCATGGCGATCATCACCCGCTGGCGCATCCCACCCGAGAGCTGATGCGGGTAGGCGGAGAGACGTGCCGCGGGATCGGGGATGTGCACGCTCTCGAGGAGCCGTGCCGCACGATCCCGCGCCGCGGCTCGGCTCAGGTTTTCGTGCAGCCGGATCGCCTCTTTCAGCTGGTAGCCGACCGTGAAGGAGGGATCCAGGCTGGCCAGCGGATCCTGGAAGACCATGGCGATGTCGCGCCCTCGGACCTGTCGCAACTCGTCGAAGTCCGTGTCGAGGAGGTCGCGCCCGTCAAAGCGGATGGACCCCCCGACGATCTGGGCCGGTGGCGAAGGAAGGAGGCGCAGGACGGCCAGCGAGCTGACCGTCTTGCCGCAGCCCGACTCACCCACCAGCCCGACGATCTTGCCCGCCTCGACGTCGAAGGACACGTCGTCGACCACCCGGACCCGGCCCGCATCCGTCTCGAACTCGATGCACAGGTCCCGGACCTCGAGGAGCGCCGGCTGGCCATTGCCGTGCGACACCGCGTCGCCCGGTGTCGGCTGAGCGCGGCGATCCACCGTGGTGATCCCTCGTTGGCGCCTGACCCCGCGCTGGCGACGTGACCGGGTCGTCGCCCCGCTGATCGTGTCGCGCAGGGAGTCACCGATCGTGTTGAAGGCCAGGACCGTCAGGACGATGGTCAGACCGGCCGGCACGATGGACCACGGGTGCGTGAACAGCGAGGTGTCGTAGGCCTCCTGGACCATGGCGCCCCAGCTGGCCGCGGGCGGAGGTGGTCCGAGGCCCAGGAAGGCGAGTCCGGATTCGGCCAGCAGGGCGGAGCCCAGAGCGATGGCGATCCCGACCACAAGCCCGGTCATGACGTTCGGGAGGATCCGCACGATGACGATGCGGGTGGGAGACGTGCCGATCGAGGTCGAGGCCTCGACGAAGGATTCCTCCTTCACGGCCAGGGTCTGCCCGCGGATGAAGCGCGCGAAGCCGGGCGCGAAGACCAGCGCGAGCGCCAGGGCAACGTCGTTCACCGAGGTTCCGACGACGGCCACGACGGCCAGGGCCAGCACGAGCGGCGGGAAGGCCAGGCCGGCGTCGGCGGCCCGCATCAGGAGGTAGTCGAGCCGACCACCTCGGAACCCGGCCACGAGGCCGATGATCAGCGCCAGCACCAGGGCCAGGCCCACCGTCTCGAATGTGACCTGCATGGAGCTCTGGGCGCCGTAGATGAGACGAGACAGCACGTCGCGCCCCAAGTCGTCCGTCCCGAGCCAGTGGCTGGCGCTGATCCCGGCCGAGGGCTGGGCCAGGTTCTGGGCGTTTGGGTCGTACGGGGCGATGAACGAGGCAAAGAAGGCGAAGACGATCATGAGCAGCAGCCAGGCGATCGACAAGAGGACGCCGGTGTTGAGCAGGAACCGTTGCAGCCGCCGGTGCTCCGCCATCCACTGGCGCGGCGAACGTCGGCCGTTCCCTGTCGCGCCGAGGTCACCGGTAACGGTCGTCACGCCACCCGTACCTTCGGGTTCAGGTACCCATAACTGATGTCAACCAGAAGGCTCATGGTCATCTGGAAGAGGACGAAGACGATGGCCACACCCTGGACCACTGGCAGGTCGTGGTCGGTGATGCCGCTCAGCATGTAGGGCCCGAGGCCCGGCAGCGCAAAGATCTGCTCCACGATCACGGCGCCACCGAGCAGGTACCCGATCTGAATTCCGAAGATCGTCACCACCGGCATCGAGGCGTTCTTGAGCGCATGGCCGAACAGCACCGAGCGGCGGGTCCCGCCCTTGGCCCAGGCCGTGCGGACATAGGGCGTATCGAGAACGTCAATGAGCGAGGCCCGCAGCTGGCGGGCCAGCGTCGCCCCCACCAAGAGGCCCAGGGTCACCGCCGGCAGGGTGATGTCGGTGAGCCAGCCGGTGAACGACGCCGTGATGGCGGTGTAGCCGGTGGGCGGAAAGATCTTCCAGTGCACGGCGAAGATCGATACCAAGATGATGGCCAGCCAGAAACTCGGAACGGCCAACCCCAAGGTGGAGAAGGTCCGGGCGCCGCCGTCGACGCTTCCCCCGGGCCGGACCCCGGACACGATGCCGAGAGGTATGCCGACAATGAGGGACACGATGGCCGAGGCCACCACGAGGCCGAAGGTCACCGGGAACCGGGCGGCGATCTGCTGGCTCACCGACTGGCCACTCGAGAGCGAGGTTCCGAGATTTCCCCGCACTGCTCCGGTGAGCCAGTGCCAGTACTGGACGATCAGTGGATCATTGAGATGCAGCTGTGCCCTGACCCGGGCAATCTCCGCCGGCGTGGCAGTCACGCCACCCGCCAGAGTGACTGCCGGGTCGCCGGGAACCAGCGCCAACAAGAAGAAGATGGCAAAGGACACGATGAGCAACACCGGAATGATGCTCAGCAGACGCCGTAGGACCAACCTGCCCACTCGACTCCCCTGGCAGCCCTTCGCTGTCGTATACCGCCTGACGACCCTGCCGATGTGGCAGCGCTGCGCATCCTACTCAGGGCCGAGTTCTGGTGGACGGAGCAGTCAGCTCCGCCACCCAGAGGAGGCCCCGAGGCTCCGGAACAGGTGCTGAGCATGTTCCTCTTTGGTGTCGAATACTGGACAATCGTATGACTTCCGGTCAAGCTGACGGGGAATGAGGTAGGGCCGCATCAGGGTGACACGCCGTTGTCATTCGTGCCCCGGCGAGGCGACGCGGCAGAACGGGGGGAAGTTGACGCGATCACGTCCTGCTCACAAGGGCACGTCCGATGTGGGCGTCGTCGCGACCCGCTCACCAACACCAGTGGCCGACGCCGCCGCCGGTGTGACCTCTTCATCACACCGGGTTGTTCGCCCGCGTCCGAACCAGAAAGTTGAGCTGCCACGATGAAGATCAAGTGGGGAACTGGGTCCCGGCGCATCACCATGGCCGTGATGGCCGTCGGCCTGATGCTCAGTGCCCAGGTGCTGGTGACCGGGGCCGCGACCGCCGGAGCCGCTTCGGGCGGCAACGGCAACCTGACGACCGGGTACGACCTCTCCGAGACCATCCAGCCCATTGAGTTCGATCCCGTCCAGTTCACCAGTTCGGGCTGCTGCTTCGCCTACGACTGGCCGATCTATGCCGGACTCCTGCGCGAGACGACGAGTGGGGCCTATGTCCCCGACCTGGCGTCCGCCGTCACGGTGGCCAACCCCAGCACCCTCGATATCACCGTCCGCCCCGGCCTCGTCTACTCCAACGGCACTCCCCTCAACGCGGCCGCCGTCAAGGCTGGGTTCGAGCGCAACCTGACCAATCCGCATTCCGGGGTGTGGGACCAGTCCATGTCCGAGATCTCTTCCATCGACGTCACCGGGACCGACTCGCTGGTCATGAACTTCTCGCAGCCTGTGGCCAGCACCTTCTATCCGCTCCTGGCCGACCAGGAGTCATTCATGGCCCTGCCGACCGGCGCGAGCGCGGGCAACCCGAACCAGAACGTGGTCGGCGCCGGCCCGTTCGTCCTGAAGAGCTACGTCGAGGGCGAGAAGATCGTCCTGGTGAAGAACCCTCACTACTGGGACGCCAAGGCCATCGACCTCTCTGGCATCACCTTCGTCAACGTTCCCACCGGGCCCCAGCAGCTCAACTCGCTCGAGTCCGGGTTGGTCCAAGTCGAGGGCATCCCCGACAATGACATCCCGGCCTTGAACGCCCAGACCAGCCTCCAGTCCAGCTCGCAGTTCCCCGACGCCAACTACTACTTCGTCCCCATCTGCAAGGCTTCGGGTCCACTGGCCAACGTCAAGGTCCGTCAGGCCCTGAACTTCGCCACCAACCGGAACGCGATCAACAACGCACTCCTCTACGGCAAGGGCGAACCGGCCTGGAGCATCTTCCCGTCCTCGTCGAACTACTACGACAACTCGCTCACCAACATCTACGCCTTCAACCTGAAGAAGGCCAAGACGCTGCTGGCCGAGGCGGGCTACCCCCACGGCTTCTCGACCAGCCTCATGGCCCTGCCCGAAGCCTCCAATGATCAGCTGGCCACGGTCCTCCAAGAGGAGTGGAAGCAAATCGGCGTGTCGGTCCAGATCGTCCAGAGCTCGAACTACGTGACCGATCTGTACACCGATAACAAGGCCCAGATGGGCCTCAATCCGCAGGGATTGCCCGGCATCCAAAAGATCACCACGCAGTACATTCCCGGCGATGTGGGTGACCTGTGCAACTACAACAACCCCACCCTCAACGCCTTGACAAAGGAACTTGAGGCGCTCCCGCCGAGCAGCCCCAAGCTCAAGAGCATCTGGACCCAGATCGAGGACTTCGTCATCAAGAACGCCCTCTCGATCTACGTCGACTACTCCCCCAACGTGACCGGGGCGGCAAAGGACGTGAAGAACCTCCAGAACATCCCCTACGTGGGAGGGGTCTTGAACTACTGGGTGGTGTCGGTCCCGGGCTGAGTGCGGGGCGAAGACGACGAGAAATGCTTCGCCCCGTTCACTCGCGCATGAATCGCGCACGAACCTTGACTCTTGTGAAGCATGTGTATCGACCTGTAGGAGGTGTTGGCCACCTACACCACCCGACAGACCTGTCAAGGGTCCGCTGAAAGCGAAGTCAGGATGCGGAGCGAAGCGGAGTCCCCGCCGCCCGGTACCTGCGCGCTCGTCTCGCTTGGTCTGGCCACGGTCGTGACCCTGGCCCTCCACTTCAGGCCGAGGATCTTCCCCGTCAACGCCAGGACGGTGGTGCGAATGGCCGGATGGTCGTGGGCAGTTCGCTGACCGACGCCGTCGTGGCCTCCCGGGTCGAGCTGCACGACGAGCACGAGCGACGGGAGACGGCCGCGGCTGAGGCCGCAGGCGAAAACGGCACTAACGTCGCCAGAAGACTTACGGGGACCCGCTGGTTTTGGGGGAAATGGAGGACCGATGGTCTCGAAATTCGATCGCCGCACACTGTTGGCCGGCGGGGCGGCCGCAGCAGCGGGCTTTGCCGGGGCATCGGCGCTCGGCATGGGCTGGGACGGGATCGCCGGGGCGACGACGAACGGCCCCGGACGCAACGGGGTCACCAAGGCCACGCCGAAGAAGGGCGGCTCGCTGGTCTTCGGGGTCGATGCCGAGGAGCAGGGCTTCGACCCCACGCAGGCCCAATTCGACGAGGTGGGCGTCATGTACGCCCGCACCGTGTTCGACCCCCTCACCATCATCTTGACCAACGGCGACTGGGCCCCCTATCTGGCTGAGTCGGTCGTGCCCAACTCCTCGTACACCGCGTGGACGATCACGCTCCGCCCCAACGTGGTGTTCCACGACGGGACGCCGTGCAACGGGGCGGCGCTGCTGACCAACCTCCGGGCGCAGTCCAAGTCGCTCCTCAACGGCGTGGTCATCAACCCGACGCTGGTGTCGATCACCCAGACCGGACCGCTGGCGGTGACCATCACGTTCAAGTCACCCTGGGTGCCCTTCCCCTACTACCTGGCCGGCGGCATCGGTGGCCAGATTGCCTACGTCGTGGCGCCGTCCATGCTGGCCAGCAAGACCGGCACCTCGAACCCCGTGGGCACCGGGCCCTTCGTGTTCAAGGAGTGGATCCCCAACGACCACTTCACTGCCACCGCCAACCCCCACTACTGGCGGCCGGGGCTCCCGCACCTCTCGCAGATCACGTACAAGCCGATCCCCGACGAGAGCGCGAGATCCGAGGCGCTGCAGTCCGGCACCATCGACCTGATGGTGACGGACACGACGCAGATCATCACCCAGTACCGGGGCAACCGCAGCTACTCCTACATCGACGACAGGACCCATGTGGCCGGCGAGCCCGACATGAACTGCGTCCAGCTCAACTGCGGGGCACCGCCGTTCAACGATGCCAACGTCCGCCGGGCCGCCGCCATGGCCATCGACCGCCGTCAGTACGCCCAGGTCATCGACGACGGCGTTCTCCCGGTGAGCACCGGCCTCTTCGTGCCGGGCTCCCCCTATTACTCCGCCACGTCCTACCCGGCCTACGACCCCTCGCGGGCGGCCATGCTGGTCAAGCAGATCGAGAAGTCGACCGGCAGCCCGATCTCCTTCACGTTGGGCAACACGAACGGGCCTGTCAGCGTGCGTCAGCAGGCGTACCTCCAGCAGGCGTGGCAGTCCGTGGGATTCCAGGTCAAGACCCCCATCATCCAGCAGAACGCCTTCATCAACAACGCGCTGGCCGGCGAGTATCAGGCGCTGAATTGGCGCCAGTTCGGGGCGGTCGACCCCGACCTCAACTACATCTTCTGGAGCACGACCACCGTCAGTTCGGGGTCACTGTCCATCAACATGGCCCGCAATGCGGACCCGACGATCGAGAAGGCGCTTCTGGCGGGGCGGTCCAGCACCGAGCCGAGCGTCCGCGGGGCCGCCTACAAGACGGTCAACAAGCGCCTTGCCCTCGACCTCCCCTACCTGTGGCTGGACCGTGCGGTGTGGGCCGTTATCGGCAGCCCCACTGTGCAGAACTTCAACAACCCGACCACGCCGCAGGGCCAGCCCGCGTTCGGGATGATCGGTGGCTCCATCTGGCCCACCCAGATCTGGATCAGCTGAGCCGGAGGCTCGTGGGCGGACGCATCCCCGATCCTTGTCAAGTCGAGGAGCGCCAGGCCGCGGTTGCGGTCTGGCGCGTTGCTCGACCTGCTTGCGACGCGTGAGTGCCGGCGTCCGCTCCCAATTCGGCTCGTTCGACCGGGCTTCTCCGACGGGACGCCGACCGAGGAGCTAGAGACAGCGTCTCAGTGAGCTCGATGGGTCGAGATGACTCGTTCAGATACGCCTCTAGAAGGGCGCGGCCACACCGACGATCGGCGCGTTGAGCGGCTGGCCGCCCATCGACCCTTCGAAGGTGGCGTCGCCGAAGCTGAAGATCCCGCCGTCGCTGGCCACCTCCCAGTAGCCACCCCCGTCGGCGGTGCTGGCGATGCCGACAATGGGCTTGTTGAGCTGCTGGCCGCCCATCGACCCGTAGAAGGTGGCGTCGCCGAACCCGAAGATCCCGCCGTCGCTGGCCACCTCCCAGTAGCCGCCGCCTGGCGTCGCAGCCAGGCCAACGATCGGCGCGTTCAGCGGTTTGCCACCCATGGAACCGTAGAACTGCGCGTCGCCGAAGCTGAAGATCCCGCCGTCGCTGGCCACCTCCCAGTAGCCCCTGCCGTCCGGAGTGGCAGCCATCGCGACGATCGGCTTGTTGAGTGGCTGGCCGCCCATCGACCCGTAGAAGGTGGCGTTGCCGAAGCTGAAAATCCCGCCGTCGCTGGCCACCTCCCAGTAGCCACCCCCGTCGGCGGTGCTGGCGATGCCGACGATGGGCTCGTTGAGCTGCTGGCCACCCATCGACCCGTAAAAAGTCGCGTCGCCGAAGTTGAAGATCCCCCCGTCACTCGCCACCTCCCAATAGCCGTTCCCGTCGGCGCTGCCGGCGATGCCGACGATCGGCTTGTTGAGTGGCTGGCCGCCCATCGATCCGTAGAAGGTGGCGTTGCCGAAGCTGAAGACACCGCCGTCGCTCGCCACCTCCCAATAGCCGAACGCACTCCAGCGTTCGGTCAACGTCTGCGATGTTCCCCCGCTACCGCTCGCCGCGGAGCCGACTGCCCAGCAGGTCGAGATCGACGGACACACAACACCACCAAGGTTTGTCTGGAACGAGCTGGGTGCGGTCGCGACCACTGACCACCCACTCCCGTCCCAGTGTTCGGACAGGGCGTGTCCGACCATGCCGGCATCAAAGTGTGCGCCCACGGCCCAACAGTCGTCAGAGCCGACACACGACACGTCCACGAGATAGTTGTTCTGTGTCGAACTGGGATCTCCCGTCGTGACGATGGACCACACCGTTCCGTTCCACTGCTCGGCCAGCGTCTGCTGGACCCCACCTACTCCACTGTCAGCAAAGCCCACGGCCCAACAGTCCGAGCTGGCGATGCATGTCACACCCGACAATCCATTCTGCTCAGACGGGCTCGAGTCTGCTGTGTCGACGATGGACCATGCCGTTCCGTTCCAGTGTTCTGCCAACGTCTGCTCGGTCCCACCGATTGCACCGTCGCCCACCGCCCAACAATCCGAGGCGCTCACACAGGCAACAGTTCCCAGTTCATTCTCTTGGGAGGGGCTGGTGTCAGGAGTGTTCACGACGAGCCACGCCGTTCCGTTCCAGTGTTCGGCCAGAGTCTGTCCCCCGGCGTGCCCGACCGTCCAACAGTCCGAGCTGCTCACGCAATCGACGCCACCGAGGATGCTTACAGAGCTCGGGTTCGGCGTGGTGACGATGGACCACGCACTTCCGTTCCAATGTTCGGCCAAAGTCTGGTCGGTGGTACTCGTGCCGTTCCCCAACCCCGTCGCCCAGCAATCCACACTGCTGACACAGTCGACGCCGCTGAGCACGTTCAATGTCGACGCGCTCGGATTCGGGGTTTGAACGATGGACCACGCACTTCCGTTCCAGTGCTCGGCCAGCGTCGTCGAATTGTAGGACCCGATTCCAACCGACCCGACCGCCCAGCAGTCCGAGGCAGTCACGCAGCTGACACGGTCAAGGCTGTTGAGCTGTGACGCGTTGGCATTGGCTGAGGGGATGATGGACCAGCCACTGCCGGCGGCACCTGCCGGCGCAGCGGTCAGCAGGACAAGGCTGAGAACGAGCCCAGCTGCTACGGCGAGCGCCCATCGAAGGCGGCGGTCCAGTCCAACGGACAGTGTGTGCGGCACTGCGGGCCTCCTCGCTGGCCTAGGTACCCCGATAGGCGCTTCGTTGACCAACCAATCCGCAATAGTTTGGCAAGAAGCCGGGCGGCTTGGTCGAACTGACCAGCTTGAGCGGGAGAAACTCGAAACACTCCACCTCGCGGGCCCCTTCGAGCAGGATGAGGACCAGCACCCTCTCGAATAACCCCAGCTAGATCGCCGTGCAGTCATACCGCTGATGATCACTCATGACCGAGCATTGTGTGCTGCCATCGCAAACTGGCGTTCTGTTAGGAGCTGCCGTCGTCCGGAGGGAGTTGGCTGAGGACCCGCTCCAGGCGGTCCAGGGTCTCGGCAATGAGCGAAACTTCTATCGTTGCTGGAACATCCGGTGCTTCGCCCACTTCCGGCATTCGGTGTACCAGCGGTGAGGCCACTTGGTCGCGCAGGATGGAGGTGATACCGCCAAATCGCTCGGCCAGCTCCGTTCGCACCGTCGTCGCCTCGGAGGCCGGAAGCCG
This sequence comes from uncultured Acidimicrobiaceae bacterium, assembly GCA_963824195.1. Taxonomy (GTDB): domain Bacteria; phylum Actinomycetota; class Acidimicrobiia; order Acidimicrobiales; family RAAP-2; genus Bog-473. The sequence continues at coordinate 43,690 of CAWGOJ010000019.1, forward strand.
GGCACCCTCGTGCACCGCGGCCACAATGGCCAAGGTGCACTCGCTGATGTCGTCCATGGCGCTGAGAACGGCTCGAAGAGGCCTGTCGTCCGGCCGACGCCTAGGGGAATCGGTGAGCGCCCGGCGCACGGCGTCGTACGCCGCGGCGCGAGCCGGACGGGTCGCCAGCCGGGCGGACCGCAATACTCTACGATCGCCTCCGCCATACGCCTCCAGGGCGGCGTCGACCCAGCGGCCCTCGGTATCCACAAACGCGGCGAGATCCCCGAGGGTCCGCGCGGCCTCGCGAGTGGGCCACACCGAGATCGCCGCCAAGGCCACCGCCGTGCCCACAGCTGTGTCCACCAAGCGGTCCCCGAGCGCCCCGACTGGGGAGCCCCCGCTGAACTGAACGAGCAGCGCGACCAGCACCGCCAGAAGCACCGAGTAGAGCGCGTAGCTCGCGGAGAAGACGGCGTAGGCGCCGTACGCAAGGACGGCCAGGAGCACAACGATCAGCCCGTCGGACGGCGAGAATGGCGTGACGATGAGCCAGGCGATGGTCACACCGACCGCCGTTCCCACCGCCCGACCCAGAGCGCGGCTCACCGTGGTGCCGTAGTCAGGCTTGAGCACAAAGAGCACCGCGAGAGGCACCCAGTAGCCGGAACCCAAGGAGAGCCCCCTATAGAGGGCCCCGGCGACGGCCAGGGAGGCGCCGAGCCGTACGGCATGGCGGAAGGTGCTCGACTGCATTCTCAACTCGGCCCCTAGCACCTCGAGCGGCCGTGTCTTCGTGGCCGACCGCGGCACGTCGGTCACGGTCCCGCGTGCGGCAGCAACGATCCATCGGGCCAGAGCCTGGGCGCGCTGACGAGCCGCGAGGTCAGGTAGTCCCCTCGCCTGGGTCTCAAGGACGGTGAGGGGTGTGGACGCGTCGCCACCGGTCGCAAGGACCTCCAGCACGTCAGCCGCTGCGTCGAGCACCTCGCGGGCGTCGAGTCGGGCGAGCGCCGCAAGCTCCAGACGGATCCACTCGCCCTGCTCGACCATGCTGCGAAGTAAGGTCCGCTCTCCGCTGGCTGGAGCCAGACCGCCCACTACCTGAGCCGCTGCTTGCAGGCTTCCGGCACAGTCTTGGAGTGTCTCGGACCCCGGGGACCGTGCACAACGAGCCAACGATTTGTAAGCGTCGGCCACGGCCCGGCGCTCGGGGGCATAGGGCCTGAACGACCACGTGGCCACCACCACCAGCATCTGCACCGCACCGCCGGCCAGGATGAGCCAGGTTTCATGGAGCACCGCTGCGCCGTGAAGGTTCAGGTCACCGGCCAGGAGCAGGGTCCATGTCGAGAGCATGCCGACGAAAGCGGCCTGGGTGCCGAACGCCACGAGCAACCCTGCGCCGAATCCCCACAGGCTCATCACGATGACCGTGGCGGCGGCGCTCGGACCGGCCAGGCCTCCGACGAGCGCGGCGACGCCTGCTGTCGCCGTGGTCACGAGCAGCACCCCTGCTCGCACCCGATAGCTGCCGCCGAAGTTGGCGAACCCCACGATGAGGGACCCTGCCGAAGCGGCGACGCCATCGGCGAGATGATGGGTCGCCAGCCCAATTGCCAGCGGGATGGCGTAACCAATGGCGCTGGACAGGGCTGTCGCCGGAGCCAAGAGCGACGGGTCGAGACGCAGCACGTCTCGCAGGCGTGCCGAGCTTCGCGCTGACACGCCGCTCAGCTCCTCGGACTTACGGAACGGAGCGATGGGCAGATGGTAACCAGCCCTCTTGACCGGTGCGACGGGCTTGTGGCTGCGTCCGAGCAACTTCTGGGTGATCCGGGAGGTCACATGCCGACGGCCCGGGCTGACTTGGGTTCGCTTCCACGACCTCCGTCACTTGGCCGCCACCATGGTCGCCACTGCCGGGGCGAGCACCAAAGAGATCATGAGCCGCGGCGGGTGGAAGTCGGTAGCCATGGTGGTGCGCTACGAGCACGTGCTTCGCACCGGTTTCAGCGTCAATTCCTGCAGATCCAGCAACCTCGGTGCCAGCCGAACGAAGGCTCTGGGACAACCTTCAGGCGCTCTGGCCGCGTCCATGTTTGCGGCGCGGATAATACGACAGAGGCACCGTCCCATGAAGAAGATGAAGCAACTCCCGCCGGCGGATGTGCATCACTTGATGTTGGTGTTCGTCGACGCGGTCACAGAACGGGCAGTCGTCATTCTCGAAATCAACGGACCGTTGCGAGTCGGCATGCTTCATTGGGCGTAAGGACCTAGAAGACTCGAACCGGGCATGTGAAGATTTGGATCGATGGCGCCAGCGATATTCTCTGGAGCTTGGCCACCGGAATGGTGGCCGCGATTACAGCGAACTCCCCGTTGAGTGCCCGCTCAAACTTCTCTCGAGAGAAGCAGAAGAAACCGACAATCAGAGTGGCCGCTATCGACCCAGTAAGGCTCAATAGGGCTACCGCCCAGGCACTCAACCCGCTCTTGAAACCGCCCGACACAGTTCTAAGATCGACATTTCTCTCCCATCCCTTAATCTCCGCAGGTTGAGGGCCAGCACGAACGAAGTGGTTGCTCCGGGATTGAGACTCGAACCCTCAACCTAGCGGGCC
>CAWGOJ010000020.1:0-13215 GCA_963824195.1 uncultured Acidimicrobiaceae bacterium
GTGCTGACCATGACCAAGAACGGAAGGTCCCGATCGGGACGACGTCGTGACGAACATGGCGCTACCTTCATCCTCACGGCCATCTGCATGGTGCTGCTCCTGTGGGGTGGCGCCTTCGGCGTCGACCTGGGCTTCACCGTGGTCGGCGGCCGGCAGTCGCAGGCCATTGCCGACACGAGCGCACTCGACATGGCCCGCTACATCAACGTCGCGGACTGGAACACGCAGATCAACAACGCGTCGGCCAGTACCACCTACCTGAACGGCAAGCTGGCCTACGCCGACACCGACAACGGCTCGAGCGACACACTGAGCGAGACACCGGGCGTGTGGCTGAACGGCAGCTTCACCCCGGAGGGGCAGAAGGTCTCCAACCAGACCGTCCAGTGCTGGTACTACAAGCCGCCCGCCGCCCACCCGTGCAACGCCATAAAGGTCACAGCGGCCCAGTCGGTCCCGCAGATCTTCCTCGGAGGGCAGTCGTCGGCGACGCGGTCCGCCATCGCGGCGGTCACGCCGCAAGCGGGCTTCTCCATCGGGTCGTTCCTGGCCTCCTTCAACTCACAGCAGGCAACGGTCCTCAACGCCCTCCTGAGCACCCTCGGGACCTCAGCGAACGTCACCGCCGTGGGGTACCAGGGACTGGCAAACACCGACGTGTCGGTCAACCAGCTCGTCACGGCGTCGGGCGGGCTGCTCTCCACGTCCAACGTGATGACGACGTCCCTGACCGCCTCCCAATGGCTCGCCATCTGGAGCGATGCCGTGGCCAACCAGGTTGCCCAGCTCAACTGCGGTTCGACCCCGACCCCGCTGCCGTGCTCGGCCAGCACCGGACTGAACGCGCTCGACTTCAGCTCGTCAAACGCGGCCCAGCTGTGCCAGCTCGTGTCGATCAACACCTCGACGTGCGCGAGCGGCAGTTTGTCAACGGCCGCCCTGGCCTCGAACCTCAACGTGCTGCAAATGTTGAGCACCGAGGCCGAGCTTGCCAACGGGACGAACGCCCTTGACCTCGGGACCTCGCTCGGCATCACCGGGGTGACCGACGCCAAGCTGACCCTCAAGCTCCTTCAGATCCCCCAGGTGGCCTTCGGGCCCGTCGGCACGACGGCGTCCACGGCCCAGCTGAGCACTGACCTCCAGCTCAACGACCCCGGCGTCGGCGGTATCCTCGACGTCCCCCTGTCGGCGACCCAGGGCACGGCCACGCTGCAGACGCTCACCTGCGCGTACAACTCCATGAGCGCGACCGCCATCCAGCCCGCGACCACGACAGCCACCGGCGCCGTCACCTTCGCCGGCACCGGTATCGGCACGCTGACGTTTTCGGCGTACAGCGGGAGCACACTGGGCTACGGACCTTCGGTGGTGCCGCCGACGGCCTCGACGGTATCTGGGGACACCAACCCACAAACCGTCAGTGGTACGCCTCCGTCCTGGAGCGGGCTGACGGCGCCCAACCCGAGCCCCCTCTACACGTTGGCCACCTCAACGCTGTTGGGTGTGCTGGGACCGATCCTCCAGGCAGCCGGCGCCTCCGTGGGCGGTGCCGAGGTGGCCGACCTGAGCACGAACTGCGGGTCCGTCTCCCTGATGCAATGAGCGCCTCCGTCACACTCCTCGCCGGGGCCGCCCTCGGCATGGCCGTCGGCTCGCTCCTGGTCCCGGTGACCCGGCGCGAGCTGGCGACCTCGGTGGCGCGGACATGCTCGGTGCCGACTGAGTCCGCGGTCACGACCATCGACGTGGCCGCGCCCCGCGTCAGCAGAGGCCAATGGGTGGCACTCGCCGTCGCCTCGGGCCTGCCGCCTGCCTACGTGCTGCACCGGGTGGGCTGGTCGATCATCGCGCTGCCGCCCCTGCTGCTGCTCGTCGGTCTGGTCCAGCTCGCCTACTGCGACCTCACCCGCCGGCTACTGCCCAAGACGCTGGTGTATGCGCTGAGCGCCGCGGTGATCGTGAGCGGCGTGATCATCGCCGGCATCATGCACGAGTGGCAGCGGCTGCTCGTCGCGTCGCTCGGAGGGCTGGCCCTCTTCGCGGTCTTCTTCGTCATTAACCTCATGAACCCGCGCTGGATGGCCTTCGGCGACGTGCGCCTCTCCCTCGTGGTCGGCTTCGGGCTGGCCTGGGTCAGCCCGATCGCGCTGTTGGAAGGCTTCTTCTTCGCCAACCTGCTGGCGGCGGTCATCGGATTCGGTTTGATTGCTGCGCACCGGGCCGAGCGCGGCTCGGCGGTGCCCTTCGGCTTCTACCTCGCCCTCGGCGCGGCCCTGGTGCTCGTCACCTGGAGTTAGGCCTGGAGCGAGGCCGGCAGCCGCCTGACCACCGGCAGACGCCTGACCAGAGGACTCAGAGCACCTTCACGTTGTGGGCCTCGTCGCCCTTCTTGCCGGTACCGATCGTGAACTCCACCGTCGTGCCCAGCGCGATGCCACGGCTGACGTCGCCTTGGACCTGCGAGTGGTGCACGAAGAGATCCCCGCCGCCCTGGCGCTCCACGAACCCGTAGCCGCGGGCGTTGTTGAAGAATTTCACCGTGCCCGTCAGCTTCCGGAGCTTCGGGCTCTTCGACGAACCGCCCGCACCCGACTCCGGCGGCGCCGGCACCGTTGCCGAGAAGGGCGCCAGGAGGACGGGCTCGAGCCCCAGAGCGCGTTGCACGCCATGCATGTCCTGGCGCTGCTCGGGGGTGACGAGCGAGACAACGGTGCCGGTGCGCCCGGCCCGGCCCGTGCGGCCGGACCGGTGCACGTAATCCACGTGGTCCGTGGGCGGGTCGAAATGGACCACGCAGGGCAGGCCGTCGACATGGATGCCGCGGGCCACGACGTCGGTGGCCACCAGGGCATCCGCCCGGCCCTTGGCGAACGAGTCCAGTGCGCGCTCCCGCTGCCCCTGCGAGCGGTTCCCGTGCATGGGCACAGCGCGCACACCGTGAGCCTGGAGCTGCCGGACGACGCGATCGGCTCCACGCTTGGTGCGGCAGAAGACGAAGGCCTGCCCGTGGCGCTCTATCAACTTCGCCGTGATCGCGACCCGCTCGGCCCGATCGACCTTCCAGAAGTGGTGGTCGACGTCCCCCTTGGCCTCCGCGGTCGCCTCGATGGCGACCTTGACCGGGTCCCGTTGGTAGCTGCGGATGATCGACTCCACCTCACGCCCGATGGTGGCCGAGAACAGCATGACCTGGCGGTGCGCCGCCGTCTGGTCCAGCAGGCGGCGCACGGAGGGCAGGAAGCCCATGTCCGACATGCGGTCCGCCTCGTCGAGCACGACAGTGGTGACATCGTCGAGCCGGACATCGCCCCGCTCAATCAGATCCTCCAGGCGGCCCGGGCACGCCACCACGATGTTGACGCCCTTCTGGAGGGCGCGCACCTGCTCGCGGTAGCCCGTACCGCCGAAGATCGACACAACGCGCTTGCGTTCGGTCCCGAGGAGGTCGCCGAGGACCTCGTGCACCTGCGAGGCCAGCTCGCGTGTCGGCACGAGCACCAGCGCCTTCGGGCGTCGCGGGAGCGAGCGCTCGGTGTTGACAACGAGGGGGATCCCGAACGCCAGCGTCTTGCCGGAGCCGGTGGGTGCCTTGCCGCAGATGTCGCGCCCCTCCAGCGCAGCCGGAATGGTGGCGGACTGGATGGTGAGCGGCTCGGTGATCCCCTGGCGGGAGAGCAGCTCGTTGTACGCCGCGGGGACGCCAAGGTCTGAGAAGGAAGAGATGAGAGGCTCCGATCGGGGAGAGAGTGGCCTACTCGATCGGTTGTCTCGAACGGGCCCCGCCGGGCGAAATACCCGGCTGCGCCATCAAGGATAGCAGACGCTGCGATTAGCCTGCGGTCGTGGCACCAGGGTTGCTGACACCCGACCTCAAGGAACGGTGGGACACCGACGGGTGGTGCGTCGTCCCGGACGTCATTCCGCCCGACCATTTGGCCGCCGCGCAGGATGCGGTGCACCACTACTTCCCCACTCCCGCCGAGATGGCCGAGCGCGGAGGTACCGAGGCAGGCCGGTGGCATACCTGGGACGCGCCGTGGCCTGAGTTCCCGTTCCACAGCTCCCGCCTCAACGCGCTCGTCCTGCACGACGAGGTCGTCGACCTGGCCGAGGGACTGGCCGGCACGAAGGACCTTGCGCTCTACATGGGCATCGTCACGGCCAAGTACGCCAGCCAGGGGTCGGGCTACAACCGGCTCCTCCACGCCGACTACCCCAACCACATGCTGGTCGTGCCGCGCCACGAACCCGGGTACAAGCAGGTGGAATTCTTCGTCTACCTCACGGACGTCACAACCGAGGACGGTGCCACCCGGTTCGTCTCGTGGCAGAAGACCAAGGACATCCCGGTCGAGCGGCACACCTTGAATTACGTGGACTATGCCGACCTCTACGACGACCCGTCGGACGCGGCGGCACCGGCCGGCTCCGTCGTGGCCTACCGCCCCGACGTGTACCACCGGTCGGTGGACTTCACCGATACCACCCGGTACCGGGTCATGCTCCACGTCTCGTTCCGTCACCGTGACGCGGGCTGGGGCGGCTACCAGGCGTGGCCGTTCAGAGGGTTCTCGTTCGAGCTGAGCAAGTTCGTCCAGCAGGCGACGCCGCGCCAACTGGCGCTCATGGGGGTGCCCGAGCCCGGGCATCCCTATTGGGACGAGGCGACACTCACCGGCGTCCAGGCCCGCTACCCGGGACTCGACATGACCGCCTGGCGCGACGCGTCGGGCTCGTAGCCCGTCAGCCTGGCGCCGCGTGCGGTGCGCCCGGCGCGACGAGCGGCCAGGGAATGGCGCGTTCGGCGACCAGGGCCAGGTCGAGCAGGAGCTCCTCGCGGTGATGCCCCGCCAGCACCTGCAATCCGACCGGCACCCCGTCGACCAGCCCGGCCGGGATGCTCATGGCGGGGCTACCGTTGAGGTTTGAGGGCGCGGTGAGCGCGGCGGTGTTCATGATGGCCCGAGCGAAACCGACCTCTTGGATCAGGTCGTGCCCGGGGATGGTCGACGGTGGCGGGCCCTCGGCTGCGAAGGCGACGTCGGGATTAGTGGAGCAGAAGACGAAGTCCGCCTGGTCGAACAGGTCCGCCATGGCCTCGTTGAGCTGACGCCGGTAGCGCTCGATGGAGGCCGCCCGCTCCAATGTGAACCGCTCCTGCGCCGCCTTCAGGCCGGCCCGCATCTCGCGCGAGAGCTCCTCCAACCGGTCCGGATACGCGTCTCCCAGGTCCGCCACGAACGCGGGTTGGTTGGCCATGGCCCACTGCCCGCGTAGCGGAGGCAGTGTCGGCGCCACCGTGACCAGGCGAAGCCTCGCTGCCCCGGCCAGACGGGCGGCGGCCTCGACGACCACGTCGGCCACCTCGTCCCGCACGCTGGCGATCCCCAGGTCGACCACGATGGCCGCGGTCATCCCCGACAGGTCGTACGAGTCCAGGGCGGCCTCCCACCCGCCCACGACGGGCAGGCTGAGCGGGTCGCGCCGGTCGAACCCGTTGCAGCAGTCGAAGTAGCGCGCCGTGTCCCGCACCGAGCGGGTGAGGCAGCCGAGGACCGATGTGAGCGGCTCGATGCCGGCTGCGGGGCCCTTGGGCACGCGGCCGTAGGTGGCCTTGAGACCGAACAACCCGCAGAACCCGGCCGGGATCCTGATTGACCCGCCCCCGTCGCTCCCGGTGGCGATGGGCAGGAGGCCCCCAGCCACGGCGGCAGCCGTCCCGCCCGACGAGCCTCCCGGCGTGCGCTCGGGGTTCCACGGGTTGCGAGTAGTGCCGTGCAGCTCGGTCGAGGTGCAGTTGATGCCGCCGAACTCGCTGGCCGTCGTCTGCGCTGCCAGGACCGCCCCGGCAGTCCGCAAGCGGCTCAACGAGGTGTCGTCGTGATCCGAGACGCGGTCCTTGAAGAGCAGGGAGGCCTCGGTGTAGGGCCAGCCCTGGACCCGTTCGAGCTCTTTGATGCCCCAGGGGACGCCGCCGAAAGGCAGCGAGACGTTCGCGTTCTGCGCCGTTTCCCGCGCCCGGTCGAAGTCCTTGTGGCTGAAGGCGTTCAGCGGCGACGCCTCCATGGCGGCGATGCTGGCCTCGAGGGCCTCCAGCGGGGACAGCTCCTTGGCCCGGAAGGCGTCGACCAGGCCGCAGGCGTCTCCCATCCACGGGGTGCTCACCGCGCGCAGAGTACCCGAGCGGCCGCCGCCTCGCCGCGGCGGTCGGTATCCTCCCGGAGGTGAAGACGGCGCAGCTGACGACGCCGGCCCTCCTCGTCGACGCGGCGGGGCTGGAGGCCAACCTGCGCACCATGGGGCGGGCGCTCCCCGGTGACCGGTTGCGGCCGCACGTCAAGGCCCACAAGTGCACGGCGCTGGCGGCACGCCAGGCGGCGCAGGGACACACGCGGTTCACCTGCGCCACCACCGCGGAGATGGAGGGCATGGCGCGCGCCGGGCCTCGGAGAGGACCTCCTCCTGGCCAACGAGGTGGCCGACGCCACCCGGCTCGGCGCACTGGCCCGGGAGGGGGCACGGGTCACGGTCGCCGTGGACTCGGAGGAGACAATCGCCGCCGCCGCTCGGGCCGGCGTCCCCGAGGTGCTGATCGACGTCAACGTCGGGCTCCCCCGCTGCGGCTGCCGAGCGGAGGACGCCGGCCGCCTGGCTGAGCGGGCGCGGGCCGCAGGCCTCACGGTGCGCGGCGTCATGGGGTACGAGGGTCACATCGTCGGATTGGAGGACCGGGGCCAGAGGACCGAGATGCTCCGGGACTCCATGGACCGGCTGGTGCTCGCCAGCGACCAGGTCGGCGGGGACGTGATCTCGGCGGGCGGCACGGGCACCTACGACATCAACACATGGGCCACCGAAATTCAGGCGGGGTCGTACGCACTGATGGACACCGCCTACGCCAAGCTGGGCTTGCCCTTCGTGCAGGCGCTGACCGTACTGTCCACCGTGATCTCGGTGTCGGACGGCTGGGTGGTCGCGGACTGCGGCCTCAAGGCCCTGGGCATGGACCACGGCAACCCGTCGGTGGAGGGGGCCGAGGTGTGGTTCTGCTCCGACGAACACCTGACGTTCGTCCCGCAGGCCCGGTTGCGGGTCGGCGAACGCATCCGCGTCCTGCCCGCCCACGTCGACCCCACCGTGGCGTACCATGAGCATCTGCACGTCGTGGACGGCGACGAGGTAACAGAGTGCTGGGACGTCGACCTGCGCGGCTGGTGAATCGGCTGTTCCGCAGTCATTATGGTTGCCCGCGACAAGGAGGTCGACATGGCAGACGCCACGTTCACGATCGGGTCCGCTGCGTCGTGCAGCGACGGGCCCTGCGGCGCGGTGAGCAGGGTGGTCGTGGACCCAGTGGCCCGCGAGGTCACCCACCTGGTGATAGAGCCCGGGCACCGCAGCGGCCTCGGGCGCCTCGTCCCGCTCGACCTGGTCGATTCGAGCGCCGGGGAGGTCCACCTCCGCTGCACCCTCGAGGAATTCGAGAAGCTGCCCCACGCCGAGGAGACGGACTTCCTGCCCGGGGGCAGCGGCTACCAGGACTACACCCAGTTCGAGCTGTACTACTGGCCCTACTACGGGCTCCAGGGCGGTGTCGATCCCGCCCTCGCCAACGCCAGCGGGATCCTCACCCGCGACACGCTGCCACCCGGCGAGGTGGGCGTGCGGCGCGGCGATACCGTGCATGCAACCGACGGTGAGATCGGCAAGGTCGAGGGGCTCGTCGTCGAGCCGACGCACGGGCATGTGACCCATATCCTGCTGAGGGAAGGGCACCTCTGGGGGCGCAAGCAGGTCGCGATCCCGATCGCCGCCGTCGCGCGCATGGACGGTGGCATCAGCGTCACACTCACCAAGCGCGAGATCGAGGAGCTCCCCTCCATCGGCCTCTCCGAGCCGGGTCGGTAGCGCTCACAGCTCCAGGACGAGCCGTCCCCGGATTCCCCCGGCCTCGAGGAGCCGGTGGGCCTCGGCGGCCCGCTCGCCAGGCATGGTGCGCGCCACCCGCAGGGTGAGCGTGCCGTCCTCGGCGTCCGCACGCAGGCGGTCGAGCTTGTCCCACTCGTGCGCGTGGGTGCGGACGTAGACCGGGAAGAAGGTGATGCCTCGCCGCTCGCTCCCCGCCCCGTCGTACCCGCGCAGGGTGGCGATCCGGCCCGAGTCCCGCACCGCACCGACGGCGAGCTCGTCCAAGAGCGCGGCGTCCACTAATCCGTCCACGCCGCCCGGAACCACGGCGCGTACCCGGGCCGGGAAGTCGTCGCCCCGGCGCACGATGGCGTCCGCACCGAGCTCCCGCACCAGGAGCTCGTCGGCCGGAGCGGCATCGGCGACGACCGTCAGCCCCGCTGCCTTCGCCAGCTGAATGGCGTACCCGCCGACCGCGCCGGCGGCGCCGGTCACGGCCAACGTCCCACCGGGCGCGAGCGCCAGCTCGTCGAGCGCCGCACGCGCGGTCAGCCCGTTCATCGGCAGCGTGGCCGCCTCGACATCTGTCGCCGCGGCCGGCGCCAGCGCGACGGAGTCGGCCGGCACGACCACGCGCTCGGCGTAGGCACCCCGAGGCCCCAGAGGCAGCACGATCGCCATCACTCGGTCACCGACCTGCAAGTCGGTCACCACGTCCTCGCCGAGCTTCTCGAGGACCCCGGCGGCGTCCATGCCAGGTACGTGCGGCGGTGCCACGTCCTTGAGGCGGTCGGCCCGGCCGCCGCTCCGCAAGACGGTGTCGGTGGGGTTGACCGCCGCGGCACGTACCCTGATCCTCACCTCACCGGGCCCTACCTCGGGATCGGGCAGCTCCATCATGTCGAGGACCTCCGGCCCGCCGAACTCCATGAGCCCCACCGCTCGCATGAGACTCAGCCTATGAGCGCGGACGCACCTCGCTGCCGGCTCAGATGCCGTCTTCCCAGCTGTGCAGCGGCCGCAGGAGCGCCGTCTTCTTGCGCTGGTGACCCGACATACGGCGGAGGATGTCGTCGAGCACGACGATCGCCGTGTCGACGTGGGGACCCTTGTTGAGCATCACGCACTCCGCCCGCTGCGCCATGGCGGCGTCGGTGACCTCGGCCCGAGACGGCTGCCCGGTTTGAGCCAGGTGGTCGAGCACCTCCGTCGCCCAGATCACGGGCAGGTGGGCCGCCTCGCACAACCACAGGATCTCCTCCTGCAGCTCGGCGAGCCGCTCGTAGCCGACCTCGACGGCAAGGTCGCCGCGGGCGATCATCACGCCAACACGCGGCGAACGCATCGCATGCAGCAAGATCTCTGGAAGGCGGGCGAAGGCCGCGCCCGTCTCGATCTTCAGGACCAGGCCGAGCTCATCCCCTCCGACGCGGCGGAGGTACTCCTGCATCGTGTCCACGTCGCGCTCGTGACGGAGGAACGACAACGCGATCATGTCCGCGTGCGAGGCAGCCACTTGGAGGAGTGGCAGATCGTCATCGGTCACGGCGGCCACTGGGAGATCGGCTTCGGGCAGGTTGATCCCCTTCTCGGCCCGCAGCTTGGAGCCCCGGACCGAGGCCGTCTTTTTTATGAGGAGGATCATCTCTCCGGGGCCGACGCTGTCGATGACGCCCGTGAGCTTGCCGTCGTCGAGCACGACGTGCTGACCCGGCTGCGCGACGTCGAAGACGACGGGCAGGGTGCAGCCGATCCGCGCCATCCCCGGCTGACCGTGGCTCCACGGCTCGGCAGGTTCCAGCCCGACCGTCAGGCGCAGCCGGTCACCCTCGCACAGCAGGTGGTGCTGGGCGACCGGGGGAACGGCCCCCACCGTGGTTGTGTCGCCGCCGCAGTCGAGCTGGGTCCCCGTCTCCACATAGGTGGTGTCCCAAGCCTCGGCGGTCGAGACGCCCGGCTCACACACGACCACCCGGAGGTGCCGGTGCGAGCCCCTGGTGTCGACCACGTCGACCACGTCGCCCGGTCTGCGCCGCTCGAGCCACCCGGCCTCGACGGGGAGGGCCGGGGACACGCCGACGGCCGGAGTCCCGCTGACCAGCCTGACGGTTGCGGGTGCGATCGCGACTCCACGGAGATCCCGCTCGGGTCGCACCCGGACCACGCGCGGGCCCTCGGCCAGGGGCCCAGTGCGCATCTTCGGCCCGGGCAGGTCCATGGAGATCCGGCACGGGCGGACAACCTCGTCGGAGGCCTTGCGGACGTTGCGGGCCATCTCCTCCCAAGCGTCGGGGCTATCGTGCGCGCCGTTGATCCTCGCCACGTCCATGCCTGACGACACGAGGTGACGGACCAGTCGGTAATCGGTGGCTGCCTCGCTTGGCAGCGTGACCATCACCCGCGGCACCCTCCCGCACGGGCGCGGGCCGAACAGGGCGTCCGTGTTCCGATCGAGCGCGGCACGACCGGCCTCGAAGCTGAGGAGAGGTGGCACCGGCACGGACATGGAGCTGTCGAGAGCCGACCGCACGCTCTCGACGGTCGCCAGGACATGGGGCTCGCAGCGCCCCAGTGACGAGAGGCCACGCTCACCGAGCCGGCGCTGCAGCGCCCTCTCGTCACCTTGGCGCAGCGCCAGGTAGTGCGTGAGGTTGACAGCGTCCGCCCGATGGTCCGGATGGACCAGCGCGATGTCCTCGGCATGCCGGGACTCCCGCCTCGACATCGAGTGCTCGAGCTTCGCGAGGTCGGCGGCTATCGCTTGCCGCTCGCTGTTGTTGGGTGGTGGACGAGTCGGGGTCGCGCGTGCCACTAACGCCTCCGCAGCCCGCCACAAGGACAAGGACACCTGGCCGGCATCCCGGACCGCGTTCTGCATCACTCGTGCCATGTCTGCGGCGAGGTCTCGCATGTTCTGCTCCCAGAAGGGCGCCGGAGAGGTCTGCGCCCTGCCTCCAGCTTCGGACCATGAGGGGGTTGGAGGTAGGGCCGGATGTCACTTCACAGGCGGGCAGCTCACCCCGGGGGCGTCGGGGAAGTCCCGCATGCTGCGCATGGGCGATGCCACGAGCCAGACCCCCGCCACCGCCTCGCCGGTGGCGCCGATCCACAGCGTCGGCCGCAGCCCGAGGACGGAGCCGAGCACCCCGCCGATGAGGGCGCCGACCGGGAGGACGGGCCAGACGACGAAGCGCATGGTGGCGTTCATCCAACGCAGGCAGGTACGACTGGTAGGCGACATCGAAGAACACGGTGAGGATCCCGCTGGACAGGATGACGACGAAGAGGTGGGCCAGGGTAGACCGCCGAGGGCGCAGGCGACCGGGACTGACCCCAGCGCGAGCATCCGGCCCAGGTCCACGACGATCATGACGCTGCGCCGCCGCATGCGGTCGACCCATACACCGGCCGGAAGCCCGACGACGAGGAAGGCGGCGGTCGACGCCGCGGTCAGCAGCCCCATCTCGAAGGTGGTGGCGTGCAACGTGCGCACGGCCAACAGAGGAATAGCCAGAAGGCTGACCTGCGAGCCGAGCTCGCTCACCGTCTCGCCGCCCCAGAGGAGCCGGAAGTCGCGATGCCGCGGCAACACCCCCTTGGCCATCGGCGGACCCTAACCCGGGGGCACCGGGGCCGGGATCGACCTTGGCGCGTGCCCAGTCCGCGTCTGGTCTCGCTCACCGGTGACACACGCGATGCCGAGTCGCCGGCGCTGGGTTATACCGGTGCAGTGCGTGGGCACCGCCTCCTTCTCGCCATCGCCGGCGTAGCTCTGTGCGCGTGGTGTGGATGGGTGAGCGTCTTTCACCGCTCCACTGCACCGGCGGAGATCACCTGGGTGCTCTCACTCGGGGCCGTTGTCGCGGTGGACCTCACGCTGTGGCCCGGCACACGGGGGAAGAGGTTCGGCTGCCACCTCCCACCGGTCCATGACCCTTGGCCGCGTCCGGGCCGAGGGGGAGGCCGGCTGGCCCTGCGAGGCGTGGCGCCGTGGATCGTGCTGTTCGTGGTGGCGCTCGCCTGGGACGTGCTGGGCATCGACACCGGCCCGCACCAGTACCACCTCACGATCAGCGCGCTGGCACAGGCCTACCGGCCGCTGAATGCCGGCCTCCTCTTCGTTTGGATATTGGCCGGGATCGGCTACGAGGCCGCCAGGGCGAGAGCGCCTGTGGGTGACACGAGCATCCCGGCATCTCCGGCAACGCCGGATCCGGACACTCCCGGGCCCGGCGCCACCCTCGGCGCGGGCATGCTCACCCTCGGCGGTCACTCCGTCGGCCCGGGGCTGCTCCTGCCCTCGAGCCCACCGATCGGGGTCGCCTTCTGGATCGCCGTGCTTGTCGCCGGAATCCTGGTGGACCTGGTGGCCCGCCGGTCAGGGGGCCGGGTGGCGAACGCCGAGGAATTCGTCCGTTTCATCTCCACGCCGATGGCAGCGAACGTCGCCCTTGTCGCGGCGTGGGTGTTCGCGGGATACCACCTGTTCGCGCGTTGACCTCCGGATTGCTAGCGGGTGCTGCACTCCACGGTGGCATCCGATGGGATGCCGGCAAACGTGCCCCCCTGGATGCCCTCGACCTCGACCGACTCCGTGACCGAGGCCGAGTCTCTCGCCGGGGATCCGATGTCGCCCACTTTGGATCCAACGACCTGGCCTGAACGAAGCACGTCGATCCTGCACGAGAGGGGGACATGAACCGAGCTCACGGTGAAGCTCACCCGTTCGGCTGGTGTTCCCTTCTTGGCGCTGAGCGGACTCTTGGGCTCGACAACCGCAGAGACCGAGGTGACCTTCACCACTGGGCTTCCCGATGTCGTCGTGGAGCCCGAGGCGCCGGATGTCGCCTTCGGAGTTGCAGCCTTCCCCGATGTCGTCGTGGGGGGCGAGGTGCCGGGTGTCGCCTTCGGAGTGCTGCTGCAGCCAGCGAACGCTGCTCCGACACACATTGCTGCTAGCAGAACCGCCCACGCGCGGAGCACCGAGCAATCGTAGCTGAGTGCATGTTGAGATCGACCGTGACCGCCCGAGTTTGTGTCGAGTTTGTGCGGACGGCACGGCACCGATCCGAGGTGGTGCCGTTGCCGGACCACACGGCGCCGTTGCTGCACCTGGGTCGTGATACGACGGTCTGACCACCGAAACACTCGTCGCCGCCCCCGATCGCTTCAATCGGTCTCGCCGGTGAACGCTGCAAGGGTTCCCCTTCGACAGCACGTCGTGCAATCGTCGACTATGCGATTCGTCGCACCATGCTCCAGTTCGGGCTGATGCGTTCCGACTGAGACTGCTCCGGGTGGAGG
>CAWGOJ010000021.1:0-154992 GCA_963824195.1 uncultured Acidimicrobiaceae bacterium
GTGCGTGGCGCAGATCACCTGGCTTCCCTTGCGCGCCAAATGATCGAGTACCGATATCAACGCAAGACAGGACCGAAATGAGAACGGAGCTTCGGGTTCATCGAGGAGGTAGAGCCCCTGGACGTTGAACCGGCCTTCGAGCACTTGGAGGAACGATACTCCACCGGCTGACCTCAAACCTCCTGCTCCTCATCACCGAAGCCTGAGATCTCCTTGTTCCTCATGAACTCGAGCACGCCCTTCGCCGTCTCGGAGCGCAGGAAGAAACTCTTGATTCCCTTACGACGGGCAATCGGCGGAAGGACCTGCAGGTGCGAACTGAGCGCGCCTGGCTCAAGGGCGGACGCCCATTGCCGACCGCCATGTCCGCCCCGGACGTCGATGCGGAACACCTCTGCGATCGCCTCGATGATCGTGGACTTCCCCGAACCGTTCTCCCCGACCAGAAACGTGACTGGATTGGTGAGCTTCATGCCGGACTCCGCCAGAGCCCGAATCGCCGGCACGGTGAATGGCCAGTCGTCTGGTCCCCACACAGGAACTCGGATCTCCTCGACAATCATGACCAAACCCTACAGAGGGCCTCTGACAGGCTTTGGAGTTCCAGGGTCCCCAGAACGCCGCCACCAGGAGGGTGACACTCAGCGCACAGTCGGTCAGGCCCCGGAAAAGGTCGCGACCCTCGCCTTCTCCGGCGTGCGGACGAAGGTGCACCACGAGAAATCCGATGATGACAGCGACCACCACGATCACGAGCGCGAGATACGGAAACACGTTATATGGGGAGGGCTGCCCGGGCTTGCACAGTTCAACCAAGGGCACGATGAGGACAAGGGATCCCAAAGCCGGGATCATCGCATGACGCAAGAAAGAAAACGAGGCCTTGTGACGACGCCATATGAAAATGGGGAGCGACAACATCGTCAGGAAATACACGAACAGGATGACGATCGTTCCCATGGTCGAACACTCGGCGTAGAGTCCGACCGGATCCATGGACCCCGTATCTCCGCTTATGAGGTGTGATACCCACCACAACCCGATGATCCCGAGTCCGACCCCAGCCATGGCCAGAAGAGCAATGACCGGCGTGTCGGATCGTGCGCGAGTACGACCGAGGGGTGCCGGAAGAAGCCCGTTTCGACCGCCGTCGAAGAGCATGCACGCCTGGGAGTTGACGCCGGCGACCAGGGTGGACAGCACCGAGACGATACCGGCGATCCAGGCGAGAACGGCTGCCCCTCCGACGTATTTGTCCGCCACGGTCAGGAAGGGTACGGACGAGCGTCCGATGGATGAGACGTCATAGTTGAATCCGGTGATGGTCGCGTAGGCAAAGAAGACGAAGAGGAAGCCTCCGATTGCCACCGAGATGTAGAGAGCTCTCGGCACGGTTCGCCTTGGATCACGACATTCCTCGGCCAGCGCAGGGCCGTTCTCCCATCCGATGAACATATAGAGAGCCAATGGGAAGCCCGCCGAGAGTCCGGCCAGCCCACCAGTGAGATGTGCCCAGGAGAATGGTATGGCCGAGAGGTGGCCATGCTGATCGATGAGTACCGTGACGCATACAGCAAGCATGATCGCAACCTGAGCGAGAACGGCTGCGCCCACGGCAGTCGTCGAGAGTTTGACGCCGCGTACGGTCAGCCAGATTGCGCCAGCCGTCAACAAGAGACTGAGCGGACCCCAGGGGGGATGCCACGAGGTGTAATGGGAGAGGGTCAGCGCCAGCATCCCTCCCGACATGGTGAAGACTCCAGCCATGGCGACCGTGTACCCAACGGCAACCAGTACAGCGGTCGCGACGCCTGCTCTCGCTCCCAGCGAGGTCTCCACGTAGGTGATGAAGCTCCCCGCCGAAGGCTCGGCCTTGGTGAACTCGGCCACAGTGAAGGCAAGAAAGATGACGGCAACGCCGGCAACAAGAATCGTGAGTGGTGCGGCGACTCCCGCCGTGACGGCGATGACGCCGAATGCAAAATAGAAGTCGATGCCCGGTCCGATGTTCGCTACGGTCGAGGCCGTAACGTCAGCGGTGCCAAGCTGACCGGATCTCAGGTGGTCTCCGGTCTGACTCACAGCTCTCCTATGGCCTTTCGCCGCCGGTCACGGCCTCACCATCGACCGAGTCTCTCACCCTGGCCTCAACAACTGGCGACCCATGGGGAACGAAATTGTCGCACCCGGTAGTCACCCACGGTGAGATCCATCCGGGAAACGTCATGGTGACTTCGAAAGGCCGGGTGATTGTCGACTGGGATACCGTTCTGGTCGCCGCGCCTGAGCGGGATCTCTGGAGGCTTGCACAAGGACGTGGATCAGCGCTTCGGGCTTATGCGGACGCCACCGGAAGAGCTCCCAACGAAAGGCTCGTTGACCTGTATGGCATTCGCTGGGACCTCGCCGAGATCGCCGCGCTTGTTGCGGAGTTCCGGAAGCCGCACGAAGATAGTGAGGACAGCCGGAAGGCCCCTGGAAATCCTCCATTCCGTTGTAGGGCGGTTGCGAGCGTAGGGATCGACAGCCAATCTGGATCTCAGTCTCCATCGCCCTTGGTGCCTATCCGAGAACGCCGGGTGTGAGCACGCTTCAGGCTCGGTCGGCGAGACTGGACCGGTGCGTAGAGATCCGATTCGCATGTGTCCCTATGATCCAGATTGGCCGTCCACCTTCGAGCGAGAGCGCGTACGCCTAGCGCCGATTCTGCAGCCATACCTGGTTGAGCCGCTCGAGCACATCGGCAGCACTTCAGTTCCCGGTTTGGTGGCCAAGCCGATCATCGACATGGTGGCGGTGGTCGAAGATATCTCGCCAGTAATTGTAGAGGCAGGCCCCCTACGAAGGATCGGATGGGTGCTTGCTCCTGAGCCTGCCGACGAGATCGAGAGAAGGTTGTCGTTCTGCACGCCCTCGAAGAAACTACGAACCCATCACCTCCTCGTCGTGGAGGAGTCGTTCTCAGGGTGGCGAGGTTGGCTTGCGTTTCGTGACTACTTGCGCAAGAACCCCGATGTCGCTCGGGAGTACGGCGAACCAAAGACGCATCTATCCATAGAACAGGGATCTAACCCAAATGAGCGGGACCAGTATCGGGCTGGCAAGGACGATTGGGTCAGCACCGTCACAGCACGGGCTCTGGGGAGTGAGCGGTAGGACGGCACTGTGCCCACAGATTTGGAGAGTGCCCCAGTTCGGCGGCTTGGTGTCGTCTACTTCTGCATGGCCCTTCTTCGCTCAATCTCCTTGAGAATGGGGTCTGGGATCGGTCGACACCCGCAGACTCGGGCGTGCTCAAGATGCCACCGCACCCGAACATCGAGACTGGCTCCTTTACCGAGGCGGTGCTCCTGATGCCACCGCCTATTGAACGATGGGGTCATTTCCGCAGACCGCACTGCTGGAGAGAATAAAGGATGCATCGGACCACACAAGGTGCCGCCGTTCCGGAATAGTGGGCGGTTCGTTGCGAGCGGAACGCCCCTGTCTCCGCGGGCATTCTGGTGAGACACCGGGAGAACCTGAAGGTGGTCCGCAAGCGCACCTGGACCAGCCGAGAGAGAGTTCGCTGAACTGCACCAACGCGAAAGCGCCCGTCCCACGAAGTGCCGGGGATCGGGCGCTTTTCTCACTTGTACTCCGAGAACGGATCGCTCGAGGAAATGGCTACCAGCAGGGCTTCCTTGCCCTTACCGTCGCAACGCTCCCGCTTCGAGCTGCTTGCCGTCGATCTACCTGGGCCTACCGGGATCTCTCCCGGTCAATCCTCTTCCATCCGTTCTCAGGATGGCCCTTCACTCATACACAGCACAAGCGCCTCCTTCTGGAACCCTCTCGGATCCCTCACCATGAGTATGCGCTCAGCGCACCGCGACTTCCAGAGTCCAATGACCCATCTGGGCCGATGCTGGCGCAGCTGGTTCAACAGGCTTGCTCGACACGCAGGGTCGGGTTCGCACGTCCCTCTCCTGCCTCCGGGTGGCCTGCACGAGGGTGCACCAGGCCGCCGGGAGGGTGTCACGCTCCGGCACGAAATGCAGAGCTTGCCGGCTCCGTTTCGACCCGCCCCACCACTGCGAGGCCCAGATCTTCTAAATGACCGGAACGAAGAATTCCAATGCAATGTTGTCCGGGTCACGGCCGGACAGCCCAGAGCCGTAATCGGCATCGACAATGCCACCGTTGGCGACACCGAGCTCTTCCAGCCGGACCACTGAGATGCCGACCGACCCAGCTCAGACCTGACTCGCGAGTCCGACGGGAAGGCAGTCGCGTCAGCCTCTACCTGCGAGTGGCCGCGACCTGCCAGGCGAGGGCTCCTGCGGGGTCCCAGGTGAGGTCGATGACGGCGGACTCGATGGATTCGATTCTCCATCCCGCGGAAAACGCGACCCGAATCTCGTCTGGCGTCACCCGACGTGGCCCCCAGTCACCTGGCTGGCGGTCGCTGAAGCAGACCATGTGATAAAGACCACCCGGGGGGACCACTTCAGCCAGGCTGACGACGTAACGCTCGCGCTCGCCGTCATCGAGGACGTGGAAGAACCCGCAATCGAGCACGGTGTCGAACTGCTCACCCAGATCGACGAGGCGAAGGGCATCTGCGACGACGAAGCGCGCCTCCACGCCCCGTTCGGTCGCCTTCGCCTTGGCCAGCTCGATGGCCCGCATCGACGTGTCGACCCCCACCGCTTCGTAGCCGAGTGAGGCCGCCATAAGGGCGTGCTCGCCGGTGCCACAACCGACATCGAGCACCCGGCCGACCAGCTTCCCGGCCGTGGCCAGGTGGTCGAAAGCTGGCTGGGGTCGCCCGATGTCCCACGCTGGGGTGCCGACCGCGTAGATGGCATCAAAGTCGTGGGGTGGACGGGGTGGGCGACCTTCGGGAGGAGGTGAGGCACGGCCAGTCACGGCGGAATGTTAGGCATGGGATGGTCTTGCAGTGACATGCTCCCGAACGCCGGGACCGTGGGACAGTTCGGAGTTGGAGTGCGGTTGCGTGCGTGCCTTTCGCGGCCTGCAGAGGGTCAGGCCGAGCCCATGACCTCGCCGAATTGGATAGTGCCCAGCGTCACGCCGGGTGCCTCGGCACCTTCGGGAGGCGCCGCAGCGCGGGCCTGCACTTCGGTCTCGAACACCTCGATCGAGGCTCCGTGCGAGTCGTCGACGGCTACGAAGTAGGCGCCCAGGAAACCGGGGGCTCCCTTCATCATTGGTATGACCTCCTCGTCGAGGCCCCGCTTAGCCTCGGCCGGGCCGGAGATGTTGGCGTGGATCACGATGGCGTGCATGGCTCATCTCCCTGTTCGTCTGCTGACTCATCACGTTAACCCGGCTGAGAGCGATTCCTGGTTCGTGACTATCACTGGACTCTCCCGCGTCGCCGGGACGGCGGGCGCTGGCCCACACAGCCGCAGTCCGGTCACTCCCCGTGCCGTTGCGCATCTTAATTCGCTTCGACTGCGCGTGCCGGGACGCCGCAGTCGACTCCGCAGTACATGCTGAGATGTGCCAAACCTCGGGACTGGCTAGTCGGTATTGTCGAAAGCATGACCAACGCAGAATCGTCCCCCGGAACACTCTGGCGCTACGAGTTCTCCCAACCAGGTGACACCGTCGTAGAAACTGGCGAGTTCAATGGTGACAACACAGCAGAAGCAAGGGCTCGCGAGCTGTCAAAGTCGGAGGCCAGCCCCATCGTGGTCAAACGCCACAGCGCACACGTTGATGCCTGGGTGTACGTGACCGAGGTCGACGAGCGACCGTGATGCAGGTGACGTGGTTCACGTCACCTACCCTGCCAGGGCGGAGCACACGAAGCAACGTCGGCAGAGACCCGATACGCCGGGAGGGGGTGCGACGAGTCGGCCTGGGTGCTTGGTCCAGTCGACCTGCCGCCAGGCGGGACGGTCTCTCGCTAGCTTGGCGTGTGTAGAGCCAAGTCGAACCAACATCGATCCCGCCCGCTTTGACCATATCGACTGCGCGTTGAACCTTCACGACTCGCCCACCGACAAATGGACCAATACCTGCACCCGTGTTTACCTTCTGGCCGCACCTTGCCAGAGCGATAGTGCATGGTCGTCGTTCACAGAGACGATTTGCTGATATGGCTCAAAAGCCGGCGGACCGAGGTTGTCGGCGTAAAGAGTGCCATTGGGCGCCAAGGCAAAGTAGTCCATAAAGACGAACTCCTTGATGCCAGGTACATGGTTCACCGCATAGGCCGTTACGAGTCGGGTCCCTTGCACGCGGAAGACGATCGGACCGTCGTCGGCTTCGATCGCCCCACCCGGACCTCGCTCGACCACGGCTGTATTCCCGCCGCTTCGTCGCGCGTACCCAAGGTAGGTCGTCACCCCGTCGGGTGAGATCTTGAAGATCGACCAGCCGGCAAAGGTCGATGAGGCGTACACATTCCCTTGAGCATCGACAGCGATGGCGCCGAAGTCGCTCAGTGGCCCTCTGTTGGCATTGACGCCAGATGTGACGACGGCCGGGACGACCTCGAGCTGATCTGATGCCGACAGGCGAAGAAGCTGGGACCGCGTCGCCAGATAGAGCTGCCCGCTCGGGGTGAAGGCGATGGACGCCACAGGATCCAAGGCCGCCGAGAGGGCCGGCGTACCATTCGCCACCACAGTGGCCGATCCCCCGTCTCCGACGAGCGTGTGGATCCTCCCGTTTCCCTCGACCACTCGCACCCGCTCGCCATCGGCGATGTAGAGGTCTCCATTGGGAGCGAAGGTGATGTCGGACACATCTGAGAGCTGGGCCTTTGTCGCAAGTTCGCCATCGCCGGAGTAACCAGCCTTCCCGTCTCCGGCCACGACGCCGAAGCGGCCGTCGGATAGGCGGACGAGAATCTCATGTCGCGCTGCATCGGCCACGTAGAGCGCGCCATTCGGACTGATGGCAAGTGGTCCCGCATGCTGGAGCGAGACGATCGCACCGACAGGCAGGCCGGGGGACTTCAATCGACCCGAGGATGTGAGCTTGGGGATATGGGGGGGCGATGGAGGCGATGGCCTCGTCGTGGCAAAGACTGCCGCAAGCGCCCCCACAATGATCACGACGATTCCGAGCCACGCCAAGCGCCGGCGCCGCTCGCGCCGCTTTGCCTCCCGGAAGAGAGCTTCGGCGTCGTTCGGACCGCACTGATCAGGAGTTCCACCGGTCGCGGGCGGTCTCTGGACAACAGCCATAACGCTACTATCATTGGCGTTATGGGATCCTGTCAAGGCGCCTCGGGGAGGGGACTCCGAAGCACTCCTGCTCCCTGGTGTGGATCGCTCGGATCCCATGCCATTGCACGATCAGGTCGCAGCAGAGATCCGGCGGGTGATTGCCGAGGGTGATTCTGGCCCTGGCGATCGCATTCCCCAAGCGAAGGACCTCGCCGGCGCCCTCGGCGTCAACACCAATACCGTGCTGCGGGCCTTGCGCGTTCTCCGCGACCCCTACGAGGTCCGCAGGGCCGACCCAGTCTCGAGGAGGGTCTTGAGACTGGCGAGAACAGCAGGCCAGCCCTCAGAGATGGCCTTGAGAACGTCGCTACCAGGCTCGAAGCCGTCGTGGACGACTGTGACCTTGACCACACCGTGTCCGATGCCCTCAATGTCGAAGGCCACCTTCGAACGGGGTTCAGCCCGCCAGGCGTCAGCGGTAGTTTCGTCCATGCCGACCTCGGCAGCCCATTCGGGCGTGAACGTGTGCCAGGTGTAGGCCAGTCTGTGGTGGGGATCGGACTCGAGGATCACCTGTTCGGTGTCGCTTACGACGAGCCCGATCTCGTCATGCGCCAAGTCGTAGGTGGACCCCTTTTTCCAGTCCGAACGGAAGGTCTTCTCACCGGCCCTTTCGTGCCGCCAATAGCGACTGGTGAGTGCGGGGTCGGTGAGTCCCTGCCAGACGCGCTCGGGCGTGGCCTGGATGTAGGTGGTGTAGGTAAAGCTCGTCACATTGTCGATGAGTGCATTCACTGCTGTGCCTCCAGTCTCGAGTTGCCAGGTTGAGTAGCGTGCCAATCCTTGAGGGAGACCGTTTAGTCTCCGACTGACTCGTATACGAGGTGGGCGAGGTCACCGACGGTCTCGGCCTTCACGAGGCGCATCGGCTTTTTGTCGCTGGTCTCGCCGAAGAAGCGATGGCCGGCTCCGAGCACGACGGGATAGACCATTAGCCGCACCTCGTCGACGAGGTCGTGTTCGATCAGGATCCGTACGAGTTGGAAGCTTGCCGCTATAAGGATTTCCCCGCTGAGCGCTTGCTTCAGCTTTGAGACCTCGGTCACCGGGTCGCCCTTGAGGACCGTGGTGTTGTTCCATTTCGGATCCTCGAGCGTGGAGGACACCACGTACTTGGGCATGCTGTTGAGCCTGTCTGCCAACTCGCCACTCCGGAATGGCCACCGCACGGCCAAGAACTCGTAGCTCCGTCGGCCCAGCAGCTGGACTTCGGCACCCAGCGCCTCGTCGAGCAGGACGTTGGCCGCCTCTTCGCGACCTCGGTCGCCGACACGACCGACCCAGCCGCCGCGCCTGAAACCCTCGGCGCCGACAGGGTCCTGGATGACGCCGTCGAGAGAAACGTTCTCGCTGATGACGATCTTTCCCATTGCAGTCCTCGTTTGGTTGGTGTCGGTTTCGGATCGGGCCCTTGTGCCGAAGGCTTCCTAGTCCGTGTTCGGCTCACCTTTGCCGGTCGTGATGAGTCGTTGCAGGCTGTTGTTGATGTAGAAGCTCCAAGCGCTTGAGCACTTGTCGTAGCACTCGAAGGCCGGGACGAGCCCTAGATGGCTGAACCTCACTTCCGTCTGCTCGCCTTGCTGCGACACCTCGAAGGTGACCTCGGTACCCGTCCACTCGTGCGGATCTTCGGTGAAATTGAGATAGGCGTCGAGCACGCGCCAGGCGACCTTCTTGTTCGAGACGAACTCGGTGATCCGCTGCTTGCTGAAGTGGACGTCCTGGTAGCGATACGTGAATTCTGCGTCGAGTTCGTCGGTCGCCCCTTCGATCTGTCCTGACCACCAGCCCCGCACGTTGTTGATGGCCGCGAAGGCCTGCTCCGGGCTCTGATCAACCAGGAAGGTGCTGCTGAAGCTCTGACTCGTCATGTCTTCGGTCCCCCGATCTGGTTGTATCACGCAACCAGATGTACGGTAACAGATTTGGTCTCATGATGCAACCGGAAATGTTAGGATCGGTCCATGCTCGGCAATAGCTATGAGGGTCAGATCTGTTCGGCAGCCCGTTCGCTCGAGGTGGTGGGTGAGCGCTGGAGCCTGTTGATCATCAGGGACGCGCTCTTTGGCGGCGTGACCCGCTTCAACGACTTCCTCCGCCGGCTCGGCCTAGCCAGGAACATTCTTGCGGCCCGCCTCGACGGATTCGTCGAGGCGGGGATCATGGAGCGCTTTTTGTCCGAAGGCTCGACCTACCGGGAGTACCGCTTGACGGAGAAAGGACGAGATCTCGCCCCCGTGATCATTGCCCTGACCGAATGGGGGGATCGCTGGGCGGCGCCCAATGGACGCCCGATCATCTATCGCCACGTCGACTGCGGTGGCGAAGTCGAGCAACAACTCGTTTGCGGGGAATGCCGCTTAGTCATTGAGCAGGACCAAGTCGGTATTCAGCTCGGACCTGGAATGACCGGTGCTGCGTGATGCAAGAGTGCCGATGAGGTCGGCCTTCTGCCGATAACGACCAACGCCAGAATGCAGCAGGTGAGTTCATAACGCGCGTCCGTGAATCGTGTTGAGGGTGCCTCAGAACGCCGGGATTGTGAGACATCCCGTCCGTGGGAATCAGGCCCTAGCCCATGCCGCAATGGCATCCCGGTGTCGGAGGAGTTTGTGCTGAAGGTCGCCGAAGTCCCACGACGCTCGGCGAACGCGATTCAACCAAGTCCCCGGAGTCGCCCTTCCCTACCTCACTGTTCCGGCGTTCGGGGGCAGTCCGCCCTTCCCGGTCAGTGCGCCGACACGGGCAGACACAAGCCAATCCTTCACGGGTTATTGTGCGCATCACCATCGAGGGAAGGTTGCTGATATGTGGGCGCAAATGATCACGGCGCGTTTGAAGCCGGGCAAAGAAGGCGATCTTGCGAAGGTGATTGCCCATCTCAAGGCAGCCGAACAGCCGGGTTCAGGCCTCGTTCATTCGACAGCAACCCTCGACGCGAAAGACCCGAGCCGAGTCATCATGTTCGTCGTATTTGAGAGCGAAGAGAAAGCACGGGAGCGGGAGAACGACAGCCGCCGCCAAGAGGGGCTTGAGGCAGCTAGGTCGATCATGACGGACATCTTCGAGGGTGTTCCGGAGTTCACGGACCTGACGGTCGTAGACGACTGGTCGCTGTAGTTGCCGCTGACACCTGCTTCGTAGCATCAGACAGACCACATACTGTCCCACCTACTCGGCGTTTGGGGGCAGGCTGAAGTGTCAGGTTGAACATGCCCCGCACTGACACCCGCGGCAGATCCGGGCCGGCCAAATCAGCGACAGCCTGCTCCATGGAGCGAGAAGATACGCTCCGGCAGCGATCCTACTCGGTACTGATCTTCTCGAGCCTCTCCAGGCTGGCCGTCATCGACTCGAGCACCGCATTGGTCCCGTTGATCCACTCCCCGCCCTCGCGTAGGAGGGTTAACCGGTTCTCCTTCGAGCCGCAGTCAAAGACCTCGGTGACGACGGTGGCGTTGTTACCGTCCGGAGTAAGGATGTAGCCCCAGCGGTAACCCGCAGGGATGCCGATTTTGGATGGATCACCGCCAGCCGTAGGGAGGTCTCCCGGAGCGGGTTCCCAAAAGATGCGGCGACCTGGCTCGAACTCCACTACATGATTGAGCATGAGGTAGTCGCGACCGAGCCGATTCATCTTCATGGCGAAGGTGTCGCCGACCCCGGAGATGGGACGGTTGAAGACGGCTCCCCGGAGCATGTCGGACCCGTCGAAATCCATATGGCGTTGCGGATTCGCCAGGATCTCGAAGATGAGGGCTGCCGGTACCTCGATCCTGCGTGACACTTCGACCGGCTTGGTTTCCTCTGTCATGGTTCAGTCCTCTCTGGTGCTTTGCGCCTGCCCCACCGGGTACACTGAAGTGATCGCAGCTCTCAACTTACGGCGGAATGAGACGCGCGAGATCCCTGGTCGCCCTCGGTCGCTTCGGTGAAGCGCTCGGCGAGCAGCTCAAGAGAACTGTGCAGCTGGGCGAAACGTCGCGGCCCCAGGATCTCTTCGATTCGCAGCTGGGCCGTCCCCGCCTCGGCGTAGATTGTCTGCTCGAGCCGCCGTCCCTTGGAAGTGAGTCGGATCACGCGGGCTCTTCCGTCGGTCGGATCGGGCACGCGCCCGAGGTAGCCGTGTTGTTCCAGGTGCCCGAGCAGGTCGTTGACCGACTGTTTCGTGATCCCCGCCAGGTCCGCAAGCTGGCTTGGGCGTTGTCCGTCGAGGCCTGGATAGCGCCAGAGTCCGATATGTGCAGCGTTCAGATCGTTGTAGCCCGCCGCAACGACGCCCCCATACATCTGATCGCGGACCCACTGCCAGACGACACGCAACATGGCGCCGACGTACCGGGGTAGCTCGCCGCTGGGGTGTTCTCCAGCGAAAGAATCGCTTGACATGATCGTAAGGTTACCATACTATTTTACAGTAAGGCTCCCTGACTACCTGATCCGGGACAGATTTATGGCTAGGAGGTGGTCGGTATGACCACAGCAGTCGTTGATTCTCCCAAGAGCGAGCAGGCGCAGGCATGGTGGTTTCTGGACACCTTGGTAGTCGAACATCGCTGTGCGCCGGGGATGGACACCATCGTGCTCGAGATGACATTGCCGGTCGGCGCTGCGCCCCCGCTGCACGTCCACGACGACCTCGACGACACCTGGTACATCCTCGATGGCGAGATGGTCGTGCGCTGTGGCGATGACGAGCTCATCGTCGGAGCCGGTCACTGGGTCTCCATGCCTCGCGGTGTGCCGCACACGTTCCGGGTGGTCGGTGACCGAGAGGCACGGATCCTGCTGGTGCACGACAACACCAGCTTTCGGGACCTCATTCGCCATCTGGGCGCTCCGGCCACGGCACGCGTCGTTCCCAGTCAACCGGTGTTTCCGCCGATGGACGAGCTGGCACGAATCGCCTCCTCACACGACCTCAGGCCGATCGGGCCCCCTATGAGCGTCGAAGACAGCGACAGCGTCTTGGCCGGCGCGCGTTGAGTGGCTGCGGAGCGAAGGAGCCACCGTGCACGTACAGGCTCTCGGCCATGTCGTGCTCAAGGTCCGGGACCTGCACCGGTCCGAGCGGTTCTACTCGAGCATGTTGGGAATGCGGATCACCTCGCGGAACTCGGACCCACGCATGACGTTCTTCAGCCTCGGGACACCGGGGATCCATCACGACTTCGCCCTCCTTGAGCTCGGTCCGGCTGCCCCTAAGCCAGAGCATGAAGCCACAGGGCTCGCTCACGTGGCGTTCAAGGTCGGTGAATCAGTCGAGACGCTCAGTCTCGTGCGGAAGGTGCTCCTTGCCTCGGGAACGCCCGTCCTCTGCGAGACGGAGCGCGCCTTTACGAAAAGCGTGCACGTCCTCGATCCGGACGAGAACGAGATCGAGCTGTACGTCGACGCCTAACCAAATGTGGAACCGTTCCGATGCGTACGGGGACGCTCGATCGTCACCCTTTCTACCCCACGCTTGAGGCCGCCATGGCGGCCATCGGGGAGGCGTGAGGCGCCCGCGGCGCAGCGATGAGCTCGCCCGACACAGCGAACGAGCCACGAGTGGGCGCTGAGGTCTGAGGTGGGCGCTGAGGGACTCGAACCCCCGACCTGCTGGTTGTAAGCCAGCTGCTCTAACCAACTGAGCTAAGCGCCCAAGCGCTCCGGCGCCCGGGCAATTATGCCCAACCCCAGGTGACGCCCCGTCACGGAGACCTCAGCGCGGCAGTTGCCCGGCGAAAACCGTGCTCCAGGGCCGTGCCAGCGCGCGCAGCTCGGTGCAGCCGTCGTCGCCCAGGAGGGCATAGGGGGCGGTCGCCAGCGCATCGGTGCCTTCCTCGATCGCGCGGCGCTGGGCCTCACCCCAATCGGTGAAACGGAGTCCATCACCCTTCTGGAGCCAGCCCCGCCCGCGCAGCTCGTCGACCGCCGCATCCCACTCGTCCTGCGACCAGCCCCGCGAGGTGCGCAGCACGTGCGCCCGCACGTCACCGGCCGCCGCGTGGGTGACCAGCGACTCGATTCCCGACAGGCCGTGCACGACCAGCAGCGCGATGTGCCCGTCGCCGCGGAACTCGCGCAGGATCGTCTGGGCGTGCCAAAGCTGCAGGTGTGGCTCGGTCGGCCAGGCCACGTCGGCGTGTGCCGCCGCCAGTGGACGCCCCTCCGGCCGCCGGCCTGCCTCCTCCGCCGCCGTGCGAGCAAGGTGTGCGGCGCGGCGCATCTCGTCGGCCTCCAGGACACCGTCGCCCAGCAACCGCCGGAACGCGGCGTCTACGGCGCTGAACCGCGCCGCCACCAGCTGGTCGGGCGTCGCCACCTCCCACGAGCCGGGGATCGATGCGTGCACCAGCTCCGGATTGAAGTTGAAGAACGTCGAGACCACCACGTCCGCGGCCACGGCACCCATCGCCGACGCCCGGGACGCGAAGTACCCGGCCCGGCCGTCGATGCCGAGGCGCGCGTACGCCTCCGCCGCCTCAGGGACGAAATAGACCATGCCGTGCAGCGGCTCGAGTGTCCGCCATGTCTTGCGCGCCCGAACGGCGCCGGCCTCCGGTCCTCCGCTGTCGGTCACAGTGTCTCCTCGGCAGCCAGCCGCTCCGCCAGCGCCGGTGTCGCCGCCACGATGGGCCGGCGGCTCGACGCGTCACGCACCACCAGGTCTCGTCCGTCGCGCTCCGCCTCGGACGCACCCGCCTCGCGGCAGACGAGCAGCCCGGCCAGATAGTCCCATCCGTAGAGCGTGCTGCTCCCCACCACCAGGTACGCGTCGAGCACCCCCTCGGCCACCGCGCAGCACTCCAGCGAGGCGGCGCCGAGCGCGCGGTACTGGGCCCACGTGGGATGGTGGCCCGGGAACCCCGAGATGCCCACGACGGCCCCCCTGAGGTCCTCGCACCCCGACGACATGATCCGCACGCCGTCCCTCTCAGCGCCACCACCGCGCACGGCGGCGTAGCGGTCGCCGGTGGCCTGATTGACCACCAGCCCTACCAGCGGGCCCTCGGCGTCGAGGACGCAGATGCTCGTCGCATAGAACGGCACACCCCGGTGGGCGTTCGTGGAGCCGTCGACCGGGTCGATCACCGCGAGCAGCCCGGCTGACGCGTCGCCGGTGACGCCCGACTCCTCGGAGAGTACCGCCAGCCCGGCGCCGTGGAGCACAGGCAGTGCCGCGGCGTCGGCCGCCAGGTCGAGGCGGTATTGCCCCGGCTTGGTCCCCGCGGGTCCCCAGTCGTCGAGCGAGTCCAGCGCGGCCCGGACGGCACCGACAGCCTCGTCGAGCACGTCGAGCAGGCGAACGTCGTCCACGGGTGACGAACCCTACCGGCCGGCGGTGCCCTGGCCTGCCTCACCGGGTGCCCGTCTGCTCCCATTAGGCTTCCCCAGTTGTGGCTGCCATCGATGTCGCCGGCTACGTCGCCGACCTGAAGGACCACTCCGTCGACCACGGGTTCCACGTGCACGACGAGCGGCACTTCGTCGAGACCTACTCGCTGCGTCAGGTTTGGGAGGTCGACCTGCACCCCGAGGAGGGGTGCGGGGGGCCCCTCGACCTGCACCTCGCCCTCGACGTGGACCCTCGCGTCCTCCTCTCCTTCGAGGACGCCGTGGTCCTGCTGTCCGAAGACGAGGAGCCGCCCGACGAGTTCCATTTCCCCCTGACCTTCACCTGGGCGCTGCCGCCGCTCCCGAGCGGTCCGGACCTGCTGCGCCTCGCCATAGACCTGGCCGGCGTCGGGGGGATCGAGCTCCCCCTCGAGGTCTCCGCCATCGACTCTTTCGCCAACGCCACCGACGGGTCGGAGCGGCGGCTGAGCATCGTGGCCCGGCACCCAGTGTCACTGGCCCGGGTCCTCGGTGGCGAGGAGCTCCTCTGCGACGTCTTCGACCGCGCCCTGGCAGTCAGCCGCTTCCTGCTCGAATCGGCCGAGCGCTGGCTCGCCTGACGTGCGGGGGGCCCGCCGCCCCGGGGGAGGTCGGGCCCTGGCAACGGCGCTCGCCCTCGGCAGCGCCGTGGTGGGCCTGAGCGCCTGTAGCAACCAGGGCGGCCAGGCCCTGGCCCAGCAGGCCTGCGTCCATGTGAACCGCTCCGTCCAGGACTACCTGCGTTCCGTCCGCGTCGGCACGCCACCGGCGACCGTGGCCCTGCTCCAGAAGGAGGCCGACCAGGAGCTGCGGACGGCGCTCCCGCTGGCCGCGCAGGCAAACTCAGACGACGGCTCGTGGAATTCGCTGATGACCACCATCTCGGAGAGCGCCACCGTCGATGAGGGCCACCTCGTGCCCTCGCTCCGGGCCCAGTGTGTCGTCGCCGACAGCAATCCCAACGTCAACCCGCAGAACCCCGGATCCGGGACCACGCCACAGAACGTGAACCCGAACCCGGCGTCACCCGCCGGCTGAGGGCCTACCCGCCCCGCCGGCCGCCGCCTGCGCCCTGCCGGCGGCCACGATGGGCGGCATGAGCTCGGGCGCCAGCAGCTCGCCCCCGGCGTTGGTGAAGTGGATGCCGTCGGTGCGCCGGATCACCACGCCGTCGACCGTGCTGGTGTACTTCCCCGCGGGACACGCCGCCGCATTGAGGTCGACCACCGAGTCGGTCCGGGGATGCTCCGCCGCCACCTCCCGGACCAGCTTGTTGTAGGCCGCCAGGCGCGCCGGGTTGTCCTCGGGCCACGGGGTGCCGTCCGGCTGTTCCCCCTCGTCGGTACAGGGTGCGGTCAGGAACACCATGCGCGCGCCGGTCCCCGTCACGAGTTGGGACGCCTGCTCCAGCTGCTGCTTCACGTAGGCGGCGTACGCCGGGCTCAAGATGTTGGTCCAGGTGCCCTCGTACTCGCGGTCAACCACCTCCCAGCGCCCCGCCAGGAGCACGACCACGTTCGGCTTGACCAAGTTGATGGCGTCCAGCCACTGGTTCGGCCACGGCTGCAGGTTCAGAGGCTCACCCGGGGTGTACGGGGACCCGTTGCACGCGGATGGCGTCATGTCGCGGGCTCCCATGAGCTCGACCTCGGGCCCGTTCACGACCCCGCAGCCGAGGATCCCCTTGTCCGAGAGGACGTAGCCGTACTTGGCCTGGTCCGCCGGGTACGACAGCCCGATCCCGAGCGTCAGCGCGACCGAGTCGCCGAAGAGGAGGACCCGCACCGGCGCCGCCGGCGGGGTGGATCCGGGCACGGAGGACGTCGTGGTCGTCGCGCCGCCGGACGGGTGGATGGCGGACGGGAACGTCGTGCTGGCGACCGCGGTCGTCCCCGTGGTCGCAGCGACGATGGCGACGATGACCGCCCCCACGCCGGCGGGCACCACCAGCCACGCCCTCCACTGGCTGACGAAGGTGCCCATGCGGATCGGGCGCTCAATCAGGTGGAACGACACGACGGACACCGCGAAGGTGACGAGCACGCGCACGACGAAGAGCTCGTAGCCGTAGAGCCCCGTACGAGCATGGTCGAGCCAGATGAAGATGGGCCAGTGCCAGATGTAGAGGCCGTAGGAGATCCGCCCCACGTAGCGTACGGGTGCCACGGACAGGACACGGGGGACGATGCTGCGCGGTGCGGCGACCGCCGACAGGATGACAGCCGCAACCGCGAGCCCGATGAGGAAGAACCCGCCCGAGTAGGGGAACGACGAAGTGGACGTGGTGAGCACCCAGAGCGCGACCGCGGCCAGTGCGCCGACGATGCCCACCACGCCGCAGAGCATCGTCCCGACGCTGCCGGCGGGCCGCCATAGCTCCCCCTTGGCCAGACGCCCCTCCTCGTGGGTCCGCCTTGAGACCAGTACGAGCCCGACGGCCAGCGCGCACCCGATGAACAGGCACTGCGAGCGCGTGTCGGTGCCCAGGTACGCTCGATTGGTGTTGAGGCCGCCGTCGTACAGCACGTACATCCAGGTCGCCGACGCGATGGCCGCGGCGCAGCACAACGCGAACAGTGCCCGCAGGCTTCGCGTGAAGTGCATGACACCGAGCACCACGAGCGGCCAGATCACGTAGAACTGCTCCTCGACTGCCAGCGACCAGGTGTGCAGGAGTGGCGAGGAGGCCGCCGTCTCGTTGAAATAGTTCGAGTTGACGAGGATGAAGTGCCAGTTGCTCACGTAGAGCAGCGTGGACAGTGCGTCCAGGCGGAGTGCACCGTACGTCCCCTTGGGCACGATCACTGAGGCGAAGAAGGCCACGAAGAGCAGCATCAGGAGGAGCGCGGGGAGGAGCCGCCGCGCCCGGCGGGCCCAGAACGCACCGAGCTTGATGGTGAGGCTCTGGCGCCACTCGCCGATGAGGAGTGAGGTGATGAGGAAGCCCGACAGGACGAAGAAGGCATCGACACCCATGAACCCGCCGTCCATGTGCGGGATCCCGCCATGGAACATCATCACGGCCAGGACCGCGCAGGCCCGGACCCCATCGAGGGCAGGGAGGTACGCCAGACGAGTGTGCGAAATCGCGCTCTCGTCGTCCTGCATCGGGCCTTTCCTCCTGGTTGCGATAAGGCCGGCACCGCAGTCTGGGTGTCCGGGATCAGACATTGTCCCAGACCCGGCCTGCCGCCCCGGGGCGGCGGTGACTCATTACCCTGAGGCCTCCTGAGCCCGACCCGATACCTGGCCGCCCCCCTCCCCCGCCACAACGCTCCGGTGCGCCGCCGGCGCTTCGTGGCGTTTCTCCTGGTGGCAGCGTTGATCGGGGCCGGCGCGGCCATCGCCACCCACCTGGACGGCGGGCCCGGCCTCAGCCCGCTGCGGGCCCGGATCGTCGCCCTCGCCGAGGGGCAGGTGGGGTACCAGACCGATCCGGCCGACACGTACTGCAACAAGTTCAGCGCCTACTGGGACGCCGGCGTCGACGACTGCGGCAACGGCAACCTCGACGAAGAGTGGTGCGCCGACTTCGCGGCCTGGGTATGGAAGCAGGCCGGGGCCGAGGTGACCTACGAGCTGGCGCCGGGCTACCTCAACGGTGACTCCGCCAGCTTCTACGTGTGGGGGACCGACCACGGCACCTGGCACCCCGTCGGGTCGCACTACACGCCCCAGCCCGGCGACGTCGCCGTGTACGGTCTCGACACCACCGCGGTCAGCGCCGTGCACGTCGCGGTCGTCACGGGGGACACGGGCGACGATGCCGCGCCCGACGTGGTCAACGGCGACGGCGACCGCACGGGCTACAGCGTCGTGGAGGTCGGCGACCATCAGGCCTTTGCCGACGTGAAGGGGAAGGGCGCCGCGCTGTCGGGCTATGTGTCGCCCTCGGCGCCCCCGACGCCGTCCACCTCGTCCTGATGCGGCCGGGACCTCAGGTCTCTGGGGTGTAGCCGGCAGGCAGGGCGATCGACTTCACCTCCAGGAAGCCCTCGAGCCCCTCGGGGCCGAACTCCCGGCCGACGCCCGACTCCTTGAAGCCGCCGAAGGGGGTCGAGAAGTCGATAGGCACGGGCGCGTTCAGCATGTAGGTGCCGGTCCGCACCTGGCGGGCCACCCCCAGCCCGCGGTCGTTGTCCGCCGTCCACACCGAGCCGCACAGGCCGTAGTTCGAATCGTTGGCGATCTCGACGGCGTTGTCGTCACCGTCGTAGGGGATCACCACGAGCACCGGGCCGAAGATCTCCTCCTGGGCGATCCGCATCTTGTTGTCGACGTCGGAGAACACCGTCGGCTCGACGTACCAGCCCTTCGAGAACTCCGACCCGGACGGGCGGCCGCCGCCCAGCGCCACCGTCGCCCCCTCCTCGCGCCCGCTCTCGAGATACCCCTCGATCCGGGCCCGCTGCCGCTCGGCCACCACGGGGCCGACCTCGGTGGCCGGGTCCATGGGATCGCCCACCGTCATTGCGGACACGCCCGAGACCACCGCGTTGACGACCTCGGAATAGCGCGCTCGCGGCGCCAGGATGCGGGTCTGCGCGATGCAGGCCTGACCGTTGTTCATTATGGCGTTGGGCAGCAGCATCGGGATCGTCGTCGCCAAGTCGGCGTCGTCGAGGATGATGGCGGCCGACTTGCCGCCGAGCTCCAGCGTGCAGCGCTTCAACCGCTCGCCGCAGAGCCCGCCGATGCGCTTACCCCCCACGCCCGAGCCGGTGAAGGAGATCTTGTCCACGCCCGGGTGCTTCACGAGGTGCTCGCTGACCTCGCGCCCCGCCGGCACCACGGAGAGGACACCCTTGGGTAACCCGGCCTCGGCGAAGACCTCGGCCAACCGGAACGCGTCGAACGGCGTCTCCGGTGCCGGCTTGTAGACCACCGTGCAGCCGGCGGCCAGCGAGGGTGCCAGTTTGGCGGCAGCGATGAAGAGCGGCACGTTCCACGGCGCGATGGCGCCGACGACGCCGACGGGCTCCTTGGTGACCAGCACCTGCGGGTTCAACATGCCGGCACGTACCTCGTCGAAGGCGTACGACGTGGCCAGGTCGGCGTAGTAGCTGAAGATCATGGTGGGCGCCAGCACCTGGCCCATCCCCGAGAACGAGATGGGCGAGCCCATCTCCCGCGTGATGAGCTCGGCCATGTCGCCCATCTCGGCGGTGATCTGCGCCGCCACCGCGGACAGGATGGCGGCCCGCTCGGCCGGTGTCATGCGGGGCCACGGGCCGTGGTCGAACGCCGTCCGCGCCGCCGCCACGGCCTTGTCGATGTCGGCCTCGGTGCCGTCGGGCACCCGGGCGATCACTTCCTCCGTCGACGGCGACACCACCGCGATCGTGTCGGTACCCTCCGGGGCCACCCAGTCGCCGCCGATGAACAAGCGGTCGTAGTCCCGAATCGCCATGCATCCTCCCAGGAGCTCAGAGGGCCTGCGCCCCCGCCACCCGTCGTACCGCGCGGCGCCTCAAGGGTAGCTGCGCCCAGGCCGCCACGGGACAGTCCGGCCCGGTCGCCTGAGGGCTCAGCCCGCCTCGTCGCGACGCTCGATATGGGCGACGACGCCGCCGTCCGGCTCCACCCAGCCCTTTCCGGCGGCGTAGGCGCACATGTCGGCGAAGCCCTCGTCCCACTCGTCGGTGGCGGCGGGCCCCGCCAGCGCGCGCAGGGCGACGGGGTCGACGACGACATGCTCGCCGTCGGGGCGCAGGCGCCCGAGACCGGAACGATCCAGGACCCCGACCAGGTCACCCACCCCTTCCACGGCCACCGAGAAGAGGGTGAAGTCCTCGGGGTCACCGAGGTGCACCCTGGCCTCGGACAGGTCGATCACGATGATCACGCCCCGCGACGCTACAGTGCCGCCTCGTGCCCGACATCAGCCAGCGCGACCCGGAAGAGGTGGCCGCGATCCTCACGCGCTGGCTGGCGACCAAGTCGGGGGGCGGTCCCGTCTCCGAGGTCTTCGACGTCCAGGCCCCCGGCTCCAACGGGTTCTCCAACGAGACGATCCTCTGCCGTACCCGCTCCGCCGGCGGGGCGGAGCAGCGCCTGGTCGTGCGGGTGGCGCCCAGCAAGCACCTCCTCTTCTTGGACGCCGAGTTCTCGACCCAGTACCGGGTCATGCGCGCCCTGGCCGACGGTGGGACCGGGGTCCCGCTCCCCCGCCTCGGGTGGTACGAGGAGGACCCCCAGTACTTCGGCGTGCCCTTCTTCTCCATGGATCACATCGAAGGCCAGGTCCCGTCCGACAACATCCCCTACACCATGGAGGGCTGGGTCATAGAGGCCACGCCCGAGCAGCAGGAGCGAATGTGGTGGAGCGGGATCGACGCACTGGCCGCTGTGCACCGCACGGATTGGCGGACGCTCGGCCTCGACTGGCTGGGCGACCCCGCCCGCGGCAAGCCGGGCATCGAGCAGCAGATGTCCTACTACCGGGACTTCCTCGACTGGGCGACTCAGGGGGTGAAGGTTCCCGTGATCGAGTCGACCTGGCAGTGGCTGGTAGACCACCAGCCCGCGGAGGAGGGCGAGGTCCTCATCAGCTGGGGTGACAGCCGCATCGGCAACATGATCTGGGACGACTTCCGCTGTGCCGCGGTGATCGACTGGGAGATGGCCTCCCTGGGCCAGCCCGAGATGGATCTAGGTTGGTGGCTCTACTTCGACCGCCAGTTCTCGGAGGGCTTGGGCGTCCCCCGGCCGGCCGGTTTCGGCGCCCACGAGGACACCATCGAGCGCTACTCCGACCTCATGGGCCGTCCCATGCGGGACATCTTCTTCTACGAGATCTTCTCGGGCTTTCGCTTCGCCGTGGTCATGTACCGGCTGTCCGACCTCGTCTTCGGGCGGGAGGACATGGCACAGGATGCGGGCATGGCGACAAACAACATCGCCACCCAGCTCCTGGCCAAGATGCTCGACCTGGCGCCGCCGACCTAGCTAGGCCCTCACCCGCCCGGTCCGCCTGTCAGTGATCAGGCCCGTCGTCGGGGATGGGGTCGCCCGATGAGCCTACGGCGACACCAGCCGCCCGCAGCCGGTCCCCGAGCCAGTCGGCTCCGTTCTCGCCCTGCATGGCCTCCTGCCAGCCGTCGAGGATCCGGTGCACGTCGTCCACGGTGGGGAC
Source organism: uncultured Acidimicrobiaceae bacterium (assembly GCA_963824195.1). Taxonomy (GTDB): domain Bacteria; phylum Actinomycetota; class Acidimicrobiia; order Acidimicrobiales; family RAAP-2; genus Bog-473. Next base: position 21,742 of record CAWGOJ010000021.1, read on the forward strand.
CTGGGCGATGACGTGGACCGTCATCTTGTCCTCGTACCCGGGCGGAGCCGAGACGTGCAGGCCCCCGAACGGGTCCTCGGTCACGTGGGGCGACGGCTCGCGGAGCACGTAGAGCTCGCCGGTCTCCTCCACGTAGTTCAGCTCGTGACGAACCCCGTCCTTGTCCAGCCACTCGGTGCCCAGCTCGAGCTCGGCGGAGGCCCGCCGACGGGGGTCGGCTTCGTAGAACTCGTCGATGTCCATCGGCCGCACACTATCGCCGACCAGGACGATCGCGATTCCTCCGCCGGTACCGCTCACCTTCCGGGCCGGGGGGAGGGATCGGGGGAGGGCCGCACGCGACGGTGGCGCCATGTCCACCACAGCGTCGAAGCAACGTGTCGCCCTCATCGACCAGATGGCCGCCGAATGGGAGTCCATCGGCCGCGCCCCCGACGCGGTCCGCGCACTGAAGGTGGTCGCCCGTCGCGACCCGGGCCTGTCTTGTCTGGTCCTCGGCCCCGGCACCGGCACCGGGCCGCCACCGTGCCCCACACCCTGCGACGTCGTCGAGCACATGCGGCGGGCCTCGGGGCGCGCGCAGCGCGAGGAGGCCGCCCGCCTGGTCCGGGTGCTGCTCCGGGAGGCGGGCGCCGACCCCTTTCTCTGCCGGATGCTCGTGCAGGTCCTTCTCCCAGGGCTCGTCACGGTGGCAGGGAAGCTGCGCTGGGGCCAGGGCGGGGAATGGCGGGACGGCGAGGAGTTCTTCGGGGAACTGCTCTCCACGACGTGGCTCACCCTCCAGGAGTGGGCCGGGCAGGACCGCCCCTACGCCGTCCTCGACCTCCTGTCCGCTATCCGCTGCCGCCTGCGGCGCCAGCTGTTCCGCGCCAAGGACCTGGGGGCGCGGACAGCCCCGCTCGATCCCGACGTGGCGGCGGAGTGGTGCTCCCGCTCGGAGACCGACCTCGAGGAACTGGCTCGGATCCTCGTCGACCTGCACGACACCGGCATGCGCGCCGACGAGATCCAGGTCCTCTACGCCCACCACGTCCTGGGGTACTCCATTGCCGAGCTGGCCGCCATGACCGGACGCGACCGTCGCGCCCTCTACACCCGCCGGGACCGGGGCCAGCGGCGCCTCTGCGCCTGACCGCCCCGGTGCGGGTGGCGTGACGCGTGCGTATGGTGTCCCCGTGTTTGGAGGGTCCGACACCACCGAGAGGCTGCGCTCACGGGTGGCTCGGGGCCGCCCCAACTGGTGGGTGATCCTCGCGGTGTCGTTGGCGCTCATGGCACTCCTCGTGGCGACAGCGGGGACCACACCGCGTCGGGCCGGGCACCCCGGCGGACAGGTCGATGCCGCGGCGCGCGACCTCCGTTCGACCGGCGCCGTGCCTGCCGCGGGCACGCGCTCGAGCACTTCGGCCGCACCCACGACCACGACGACCACCACGACGACGGTCCCGAAATCGGTGCCGTCCGCTTCTGCCACGTCCGGCACCTCCCTCGTCTCCGCGCGTGCACTCGGCACCGGCGCTGGTACGCCAATGGCGACCGTCCCGAGCGTGGCCACGACGACCCTGCCGCCGACGACCACCACCACCACGATCCCGATCTCGTCGCAGCCGGCCGATCGGATGCAGACGCAGGGCTACCTCGACCCGCCTCTGCAATCGACAAACGGGTTCGGGTTCACCGGGACCGGGGCGATGCAGATCTCAGTGCTCTGGTCGGGGACGACGTACCTCACCATGACGGTCAGCTGCCCGAGCGGCAGTCAGAGCGTCGGCGGGACCTCGGCCATGGAGGCGTCCCTCGGCGATGCGAGCGGGAGCTGCCAGGCAACAGTCAGCGAGCCGTCGTCGGAGTCGGTGGCGCTCACGTACACGATCACGATCGGCCCCGCCGGTGGGTAGCCAGGACGCCCCGACGCTCCTCCGGAAGGCCCTCGACGTCGCCGCGGCGGCACTCGCCGCCGTGCTGGCCTTCACGGCCGTCCCGGCCGTGCTCGTCCTGGTGGTCGCCAATCCGCTCTCGGGCGGGCTGGGGCACACCTGGCGGCCTGTCCCCCGCGACACGCTCTGTGTGCTCGCGGTGGCGGCATGGGTGGCATGGGCGGCCTGCTGCGCCCAGCTCGTGCGCACCGTGGTCGCGCACGTGCGCAGCGGCGACGTCAGCGCGCGGGGGGACGCCTCGGTGATGGACCGGATCGCGACGCGGATCGCCGTCGGCGTCATCGCGCTGACTACTGTCGGGGCTCCACTGGCCCTCTCGTCCGGCGCCGGTGCCAGTGCGCCGACGACGAGCCGGACCGTCGGCGTCTCCCCGTCCTCGGTGCACACGCCGGCGATGTCCCTCCGGACCCTCGCCGCAGCATCGCACGCGGTGCAGCCGGGCGACACGGTCTGGAGCATCGCGGAGGAGCGCCTGGCCGACGGCGCCGACTGGACGGCGATCGCCGCACTCAACCTCGGGCGCGACATGGACGGCGGCGCGCGGTTCATCGACCCCGACCACATCCGGGCGGGCTGGCACCTGCGCCTTCCCCCCGCCGCTGCTGCGGCGGACGTGAGGGCGTCACCCGAGAGGCATCCCCGTGATGGCACGTCGCGCTCCGGCGAACGCCTGCCGGAGCTGGTCGCGCTCGGCATCGGATCCCTCGCCTGTGCCGCGCTGGCCCGGCGGGCCCGGATGCGGCGGCGGTTCGATCCTTTCACCGGTGATCTCGACCTCGGACCGAGGGTGTCGAGCGAGGCGGTCGACGTGGCCGCGCTCCTGCACCGCTTCGCGGAGGTCCCGGCACTGCACTCGTTCGAGGCGGCCAACTGCCTACTGGGAAGGTCGCTGCAGGGCGATCCCGCCGGGGCCAGGGTCCGGGCCATCTGCGTCTCTCCGTCCGGCGTCACGTTCTGGCTCACCGAGCCCCGGGCCGACGCGCCCGACGGGTTCGTTCCGTTGTGCGGCGGCATGGCATGGCACGTGGACCACGCGGCTCTCCGGCACGAGGAGGCCTCGTCCCCTTACGTCCCGATGGTCCTCCCCGTCGGCGACGACGAGGAGGGCACCTGGCTGGTCGCGCTCGGACCGGGAGACGTGCTGCCGCTGCTCGGCGAGTCGGCACCCGCATTGGCGCGGTCGGCGCGGGCGGCGGCGAACGCGTGGGCCTGGTCCGAGACGGTGCTGGTGACCGACGACCCGGATGACCCGGAGCTCCGTACGCCAGGGACCGCGGATCCGCTCGGCGCGCAACACCGAATCTTCTTCGGCGACCCCGGGTCCCTGTCCACGCAGGTGGCGCGTCAGACTGCCGTGGTCACTCTCGCGACGGTCGCCGCCACCGACCTGACGGTGCTGGTCGACCGCCAGGGCGCCACCCTCCACCCGATGGGTCGACTCGTGCGGCCGCACCTCCAGTCGGTCGAGACAGCCCGGCAGATTTCCGAGCTCGTGGCGCCACCCGGGGGGAGCGACCCCGAGCCACCCGTCGTCACCGCGGTCCCGGAGCCCGCTCCTGGCGCGCGCGAGGGCACAGCGGCGCTGGCACCAGGGCCCGTTGACGTCCGACTGCTGACCATGACCCCCCGCCTGGACGGGCTCCGCGAGGACCTCCCTCCCAATCGCGCCCGGCGGGCGGTCGAGCTCGTCGCCTACCTTGCCCTCCACCATCCTGACGTGATCACCGGTGACCGGCTACGCACGCGCGTGCTCGGGTCATCCGACGCCGATGCAGCGTCCAAGACGCTGTTCAATACGGCCCACGCGGCGCGTCGGGCGATGGGCGTCGACGAGCACGACGCTCCCCTGTTCCCCGCAGGCTCCCGCAACGGTCTGTACCAGGTCTCGCCCCAGGTGACCGTCGACGTACACCGGGCGACCGCACTCGCCGAGACGGGGAGGTCGCAGGCCGATCCCGAACTGGCCATCGCGCACTACCGCGCCGCGCTCCATCTGGTCGAGGGCGAGCCGCTGGCCAACGCGCTGTCGGGCTACTCGTGGTGGGAGGCCGAGGGCCACGGGGGGCGCATCGCCGCAGTGCTCGTGGATGCCGCCTGTTCCATGGCGGCGCTGGCGTCCGACACCGGGAACTTCGACCTGGCCCGGTGGGGTCTCGAGCGCGCACGCATGGTCGAGCCCTACAGCGAAGCGCTCTCCCGCGCCGCCATGCAGCTCGCAGCCGCGGAGGGGGACGCGGACAGGCTCCGCCTCGAGTGGCGAGAGTGCCAGCGCCGGGTCGACGCCCTGGACCCCGGCAGCTCGCCGTCGTCGCGCACCGAGTCCCTCTACGGCGAGCTCAGCCGGCGGGTCCTCGTCGGCTCGGGAGGCTCCGACGCGCTCCGGCCGCGCTACGCGCCGGTGCCTGGTAATTGAGCCCCTGTCCCTTCCCCGTACGCCCGCACGACGTCCTCGAGGCGCGCCACCCTGCTGCCCTTGACCAGCAGCGCGTCACCTGGCCCCGTGGTCCGCAACAGCGCGACGGCGTCGCCGGCGTCGGCCACCTGGGCCGGCCCGTAGAGGCCGGTCTGGTAGCCGACGACCTCGATCCCGAGCTCCTCGGCCAGGGCGGCCATGCGCCGGTGCTCCGCCTCGGTCTCGCCGCCGAGCTCGGCCATGAGGCCGAGGAGTGCCAGCTTCCTGCGGCCCGTCAGGGCCGCCAGCGAGCGTAGCGCCGCCTCGGTCGAGGCCGGGTTGGCGTTGTAGCAGTCCACGATCACGACGGGGCCGTTCGGTGGGTGGTGCACCTCCATACGCAGCGGGGAGCCGGTCACCTCCGAAAGCGCGGACACCACGCCGTCGAAGGGGACGCCGCACCACAGCGCCGCCGCGGCTGCCGCCAGCGCGTTCGGGACTTGCTGCACCCCGTGCAACGCGAGCCGCACCTGCCCCTTGCCCCACGGCGTGGTGAGGCGGAACCTCGGGCGGAGGTCGCCGTCGAGCACGACCTCTTCGGCCCGCACCTCGGCGTCGCCGTCCACGGCGTAGCCGAGCACCGGACAGGGGCTGACCGACGCCATGCGCGCCACGCGGGGGTCGTCGTTGTTCAAGACGGCCACGCCCGACGGGGGCAGCGACGTCACGAGCTCGCTCTTCGCCCGCGCCACCCCATCGAGGTCGCCGAAGAACTCCACGTGCGCCATGGCCACGCTGGTCACGATGCCGACCTCGGGTCGGGCCACCAGAGCGAGGCGCGTGATGTGGCCGACGCCGCGGGCGCCCATCTCGAGCACGACCCACTGCGCGTCGTCGGGCGCGTTCAGGAGCGTGAGCGGGAGGCCGAGCTCGTTGTTGAAGGAGCGCTCGCTCGCCGCGGTCTGGAAGGCCGAGGCCAGGCAGTGGTGCACCAGGTCCTTGGTGGTCGTCTTGCCCACGGAGCCGGTGATCCCGACGACCCCCCCACCCGGGCGCGCGCCAGCGGGCCCAGGTCCATGAGCGCCGAGGAGGTGTCGGCCACGACCACCGCCGTCCCACCCACGGGCTGCTGCATGGTCAGGTAGGCCGCCACGCCGGCGCCGAGGGCCGCAGCGATGAACGCGTGCCCATCCCGCTCGGCGACGATCGGGACGTAGAGCTGACCCGGCAGCGCCGTCCGAGAGTCGATGCTTGCCCCGTCGACGGTGACATCGGGCCCGACCAGCTCCCCGCCGAGCTGGGCTGCGAGTTCAGATGTGGAGAATCGCACGCATCGCCCTCATGGCCGATTGTATAGCCTCGGTCGATGCCAGATCCGGGTGAGTTGGCGGTCGTCTACGGCGGCCCTTCGGCCGAACACGAGATCTCGTGCATCTCGGCGCGCCGGATCGTCAAGACCGCGGTCGAGTCCGGGTTCGTGGTCAAGGCCATCGGGCTGACCCACGACAAGCGGTGGGTCGACGCCAGCCGGGGCCTGGGCGATGTCGACGAGGTGGATGCCCTCGATTCTCCGGACGACCTGCTCCACCACGACCGGACCGTCGAGCTCAGGCACCTCGACGAGGGCCTGCCGCGCGACGTGGTGGTGTTCCCGGCGCTGCACGGGCCGTTCGGCGAGGACGGTGTCATCCAGGGGCATCTGGAAGCGCTGAATGTCCCCTACGTCGGTGCCGGAGTGCTTTCGTCGGCCATCTGCATGGACAAGGGCATCTCGAAGTCCGTCCTGCACGACCACCGTCTGCCGGTGGCGGCGTGGCGGCTGGTGTCCCGGTCCTCGTGGTCGGCCGAGATCATGGAAGAGGCCGTCGGAGCGCTCGGCCTGCCCGTCTTCGTGAAGCCGGCCAACCTCGGATCGTCCATCGGGATCGCCAAGGTGTCCGACGTCGCCGCGCTGGGCGATGCGGTGCTGACCGCCTTCGAGTTCGACGACTACGTGATCCTCGAGGAGTTCATCCGCGGCCGCGAGCTCGAGCTGGCGCTGATGGGCAACGAGGACATCCGCGTGTCGCGGGCCGGCGAGATCATCGCCAGCCGCGAGTTCTACGACTACGACGACAAGTACGTGTTGGGTGCCGCAGAGACGATCGCGCCCACCGACCTGACGGACGCGCAGCTCGCCCACGCCCAGCGGGTGGCGTCGGACGCCTACCGGGCCCTCCGGGTCGAGGGGCTGGCACGCGTGGACCTCTTCCTCGCCGAGGACGACGAGATCGTGGTCAACGAGGTGAACACCATGCCCGGCTTCACCCCCATCTCCATGTTCCCCATGCTGTGGGAGGCCGACGGCCTGCCGTTCCGGGCCGTGGTGGAGGAGCTGGTCACCCTGGCCCGGGCCCGACACGCCCGCCGGCGCCTGCTCCGCACGCACCGGGCGCCCTGAGGCTCAGCGGCCGGGACGGCGCCGCGGCCGGGCGGCGCGCCGCGCCGCCTCCCGCTCCCGTACGCCGGGGAGGACCCGCAGCACGTAGAAGGCGCTGAGCGCGCCGACGACGAGGATGATGATCAGCGGTGCCGGGTTGAACTTGGCCTGCACCGAGACCGAGGCGGTGACCGCCAGCAGGCCGAAGAGGACCACCCCGATGGGACCGAGGACGGCGAGGCCGCGCACCCGGAAGGGGCGCGGCGTGTCGGGCTCGCGCCTTCGGAGCCGTAGCGCGCAGAAGCCCGCCACCCCGTAGATCATCGCCTCGAGCGCCGCCCCGGTGGCGACGAGCACCTGCCAGGCATGGGTCACTGCCACCACCAGCGCGACGACCGCGGAGAGGACGCCGAGGGTCACGACCGGCACCCACGGCACGGCGCGGTCGTTGAGGTGGGCCAGCTGGCGGGGCAGCGAGCCCTCGCGCGCTGTGCCGTAGATGAAGCGTGACGCGGTGATGAAGCCGCCGTTGAAGGTGTTGAGCGCGGTCACCGCGGTGACTCCGGCCATCACCCACAACCCGGAGTGCCCGATGGCGGCGATGCCGAGGTAGAGCTGAGGGTAGGCAGAGGTGAGCTCGTTGTGGGTGAGGGTGTGGCTCATGGCGACCGTGGCCACCGAGCACACCACGCACAGGATGCCGATGGCGATGAGCATGCCGCGGTTGATCGACGCCGGCTGGCGCACCTCTTCGGCGCTCGTCGTCACCCACTCGAACGCGCTGTAGAGGAAGACGCCCAGCGCCACCGCCTCGAACAGGTCGCCGGGCGTGTGCCCGTGCAGCGGCTGGAAGGGGGTGTGCAGCCCGTGGCCGCTGTGCACCAGCGCCAGCACACCGATGCCGAGCGTGGCCAGGACCACGACGGAGGTGGCGACGTCCTGCAGCAGGCCGGCCACGCTGATGCCGCGCAGGTTGGTCACGATCGCCACCGTCAGGAGGCCGATAATCCACAGGGACGCGACCCAGGCCGGCTCGCCGAACGCGTGCGCCAACGCGCTGCCGACGATAAAGGCATCGGAAGCGATCACCAGGATGATCGTCGTCATGTAGGTGAAGGTGATGATGAGTGCGGCGCGGTCGTCCATGGACCGCTTCATGTAGAGGCGGATGGCCGCCGCGGTGGGGAACATCCCGTTGAGCTCGCCGAAGAAGCCGTAGGCCAGCAGGGCGAGGACTCCGGCGACGATGATGGGGATGTAGGCGGAGTCGCCCGACACATAGGCCACCAGGCCCGCCGCGGCCAGGTACTCCAGTGCAGCGAAGGCCAGGCCGGTCGAGGTGGTGACGACGGTGCGCAGGCCGAGCGCCCGGCGCAGCGAGGCGCGGGACGCGAGGGTGGCGTCGGTCATGAGGGGCGGGCGGCTCAGGTATCGAGGAAGGCCACCATGGAGATGGCGTCGATCCGCATGACGTCCTGCTGCGAGCCGGCCAATGTGATTTCGCCGGACATGTACTTCTCCGACGGGTTGAGGTCGCCCCAGTACATGTCGCAGAAGTCCTCGCTGCTGCCCGTCACCACCACGTCGGGCTGCCCTTCGTGGCCCAGCGCGAGCTCGGACAGCTGCTGGCCCTCGACACGCATGGTGTAGCCCTGCACGGTGTCCGTCGTGGTGAAGTGGATGACGCGGTCCCAGCCCTTGAGCATCTTGGTGAGGCGGGGGTTCGCATTGCTGCGGGTGCGCCACTCGGCGTACGCCTCGAGCAGCTCCTCAGTCGAGGCCAACGGGCTCTCCCTTCAGGGCGCGCAGCACCTCGTCGGCGGCGCGGAGACCCGAGGAGAGCGCGCCGTCGAGGTAGCCGCACCACGCCGTCGCCGTCTCCGTCCCGGCCCAGTGCAGCGGTCCGACTGGCTCGCGCAGGGCCGGGCCCAGTGCGGTCAGGGCCCCCGGGGAGCTGATGGCGACGGGTCCGCCCCGGGTGAACGGCTCGGCCGGCCAGTGCTGCTCGACGACCTCGATCGGCGTGCGCGCCCGGGGACCGAAGGCGAGCTCCAGATCGGCCAGCATGATCTCCCGGCGCACCTCGGGCCCGGCGCTCTCCAGGCGGCGGCAGTCGTCACCGGCGATGAACCCGACGATCTCGCCGTGGGAGGCGTCCTCGGGCGAGTTGTCGAACGTGGCGCCCATGGCGCTCCGCGGGGCGACGATCTGGCCGTTGAGCCCGTCGCCGCGCCAGAAGGGGCTGTCGTAGATCACGTGGATCTTGGTGACGGCGCCCATGGGCATGCGCTGGCAGAGCTGGTCCCGGCGCCCCGGGAGCGCGGGCGTGTAGGCGAGGCGCCCGCACAGGACGGGCGACATGGCCAGGATGGCGCGCCGGGCGCGCACCTTCAGCGGCCTGTGCGCGGCCGAGGGGTCGGCCGGATCGGCGTCCGAGCCGACGAGACGGGCCCCCACGACCACCTCGTCGGGGCCGTGGGCCACCGTCTCGACGGGGGCGCCGAGCATCACCCGGTCCCCCAGTTCGTCGGCCATGCCCTGCGCCAACTGCTGGGAACCGCCGGCAAAACGACGCTCCTGCGCGCCGCCGGTGCTGCGGGCGAGGTTGGTCAGCCCCCCGCCGGCGTGGAGGTAGAAGAGTGCGAAGAGGAGCGACAGCTCGCCTGAACCGGTGCCGAAGACGGCCTTGACGGCAACCTCCAGGATGTCTCGGGCCGACGCCGAGGACAGGTGGGTGTCGAACCAGGAGGCGAGCGTCTGGGCGTCCAGCGTGGCGGCGTCGGGTGCGTCCCACGGGGCCTCGGTGGGGATGTCGAAGGCGGCCAGGTCCAGGTCGAGCATGCCGGCGATGCCGTCGGCGGCGCCGTGGGGGTCCGAGGTGGGGATGAGGCCGACATAGAGGTCGCGCGTCCCGTCGCGCAGCTCGACCCCCTGCCCGGTGGTGTAGGTCGGGAAGGTCGCCACCCCCAGCTCGGTGGCCAGCCTGGCGAGATGGTCCTGGGTGGGGCCGATCCACTGACCCCCGCGGTCGATGGTGAATCCGGCCCCTGTGACGTCGGTGAAGGAGCGCCCGCCGACGCGGTGCCGAGCATCGAGCACCAGGACGTCCTCGCCGGAGCGGGCCAGGTGACGGGCGGCGGCCAGGCCCGAGTAGCCGGCACCGATCACCACCACCTCGCACTCCCGTTCCAGCTCGGCCATCGCCTACTCCTCCTCCATGAGGTTCCGGGCTCCATGAGGTTCCGGGGCTCCCGATGGGCCACGATAGGCGCCGGTCCCCCGGGTGCTGCGAGCACCCGTTCAGTACCGTGCGGAGTGTGGTCATGACGTTCGAGGGCTTCGAGAGCGACACCTGGGAAGAGCTCCCCGGCGCGCACCGCCTCACGTTGGCCCAGCGGGAGGCCATCGAGTCCGACGATCCGTTGCTGTGCGTCGTGGCCGGGGCCGGGGCCGGCAAGACGAGGGTCCTCACGCTGCGGGTGGCGCGCCGCGTGCGCGACGGGTCCATCGAGGCCGACCGCACCCTGGTCACCACGTTCAGCCGCAAGGCGGCCGAGGAATTGCGCACCCGCCTGTGGTCGCTCGGCGTCTCGGGGGTCAAGGCGGGCACGTTCCACCGCACCGCGCTGGGCCTGCTGCGCGAACATCGCGAGCTGCGGGGACGACCACTCCCCCAGCTCCTGCCGGACCGCCGGCGGCTGCTGGCCGACGTGACGACCGGTGACCCGCGCCGTACTCGGACCCTCGACGGGGAGATCGGCTGGGCCAAGGCACGGCTCGTGACCCCGGACCGCTACGAGGCCGAGGCGCGACGGCACCGGCGGCGGCCGGGCATCGGCCCCGAGCAGGTGGCCGACGCCTACGCCCACTACGAGAGCGAGCGTACGCGTCGGCGGCTGCTCGACTTCGACGACCTGATCGTCGCCTGCGCCGACGCCCTGGCGGGCGACCGTGAATTCGCCGACTCCATTCGGTGGCGTACCCGCCATCTCTTCGTCGACGAGATGCAGGACGTGAATCCGGCCCAGTTCCGCCTCCTCACCACCATGCTGGCCGACGAGCCCGACCTCTTCGTGGTGGGCGACCCCAACCAATCCGTCTACGGGTTCAACGGGGCCGACCCCACACTCCTCGACCGTCTGCCCGAAATCCTGCGCGGCACCACGGTCATCCGACTCGACGAGAACCACCGCTGCACGCCTCAGGTGGTGGCGGTGGCGACCGCGGTGCTGCGCGAGGGCGGCGCGGGCGACGCGGTGATCGCGCCGCGCACCACGCGCATCGACGGCCCGGTGCCCAAGGTGGTGGCGCACGCCACCGACGACGACGAGGCGGCCTGGGCGGCGTTGCAGGCCAAGATGTCCCGCGCACCGGGGCGGCGGTGGTCGAGCATCGCGGTGCTCACGCGAACCAACGCCCAGCTGGCCAAGGTGCAGGCGGCCATGGACGCGGCCAGGGTGCCGAGCACGATCGCCGGCGCGGACCTCGGCCCGGCGTCCGACCTGCGTGCCGAGAGCGGCCGGCGGGGCACCGGCCACGAGCAGGACGAGGAAGCGGGGCGCACGGAACCCGAGGACCGCGACCGCGTGGTGCTCACGACGTTCCACCGGGCCAAGGGCCTGCAGTGGCCGACGGTCATCGTCATCGGGCTGCACGCCGGTCTGATGCCCATCGCGTCGGCCCAGACCCCCGCCGCCGTAGACGAGGAGCGCCGCTTGTTGTATGTGGCCCTGACTCGCTCCGAGGAGGAGTTGTGGTGCAGCTGGTCCGAGCGCGGAGGCGACGACTCGGCACGCGGGACGGCGCGGGGCCAGAGCCCGTGGCTGGCGCCCATTCAGCGGGCGATCGCGGTGCTCGAGAGGGAGGCGGCGCCGACCGCGGCGCAGGAGGTCTCGGCCCACGTGGCGGAACTGCGACGCCGGCTGGCCGAGGGGGCCGATGCGGAGCGGTAGGGGCCGGTAAGGTCGGACCGCCCGATCGATCCGAGGTGGGGGTGGACCGTCGTATGCCGGAACTGCTGGAACAGCTGCGCAAGGCCGTGGGTGAGAGCCACGTTGTCTCCGGCGCTGCGGTGCATGACGACTACACCCACGACGAGGCGCTCACCACCGTGCCCGTGGTCCCCCTTGCGGTGGTCCTGCCCGGCTCGACGGACGAGGTGTCCGAGGTCCTGAAGGTGGCGAGCGAGCACGGTGTGCCGGTGGTCGCACGTGGCAGCGGCACGGGGCTCTCGGGCGCCGCTGTCCCGGTGGCCGACGGCATCCTGCTGGCCTTCGACCGCATGAAGGGGATCCGCGAGATCGACACCGAGAACCAGGTGGCGGTGGTGGAGCCCGGCGTCACCCTCGAGCAGCTCAACGCCGAGCTGGCGCCGCTCGGGCTCATCTACCCCGTCTCCCCCGGCGAGCAGAGCGGGTCCCTCGGCGGGAACGTCGCCACCAACGCGGGCGGCATGCGCGCCGTGCGCTACGGGGTGACGCGCCACCACGTCCTGGGCCTCGAGGTCGTCCTGGCCGATGGCAGGGTCCTGCGGACCGGCGGCAAGTTCGTCAAGTGCTCGACCGGCTACGACCTGACCCAGCTGCTGATCGGCTCGGAGGGAACGCTGGCCATCACCACCGAGGTAACAGTGAAGGTCCAGCCCCGGTTCACTGCGTCGTCCACCGTGCTGGCGCCTTTCGGCACGCTGGGCGAAGTGGCGCACGCGGTACCCCACATCGTGAACAGCGGCATCGACCCGTCCATCTTGGAGTACGTCGACGTCATGGTGATGGCCGGCATCACCCAGGCCGCCGGGCTGGACCTGGGCATCCCCGAGGAGATCAAGGCGGGCACCCTCGCCTACCTCGTCGTCGTCCTGGAGGGCATGGAGCCCGGCCGGGTCGAAGAGGACGTCGAAGGCCTCGGTACCCTGCTCGACGAGCTCGGGGCACGTGATGTCTACGTGCTCCCGGCGACCTCGGGTGCCCAGCTCATCGCCGCCCGGGAGCGGGCGTTCTTCGTCGGTAAGGCGGCCGGCTGCGACGACCTCATCGACGCCGTGATCCCGCGGGCCGCCATCCCCGACTACCTGGCCCAGGTCGCGGTACTGGCCCAGGAGCACGGGGCCCTCGTGACCGGCTGCGGCCACATCGGAGACGGGAACGTCCACGTCTCGGTCTTCCAGCCCGACGACGAGCGCCGGCACGACCTCATGCGAGCCAGCTTCGAGATGGCGCTGGCGGCCGGCGGCGCCATCTCGGGCGAGCACGGCATCGGAACCGCGAAACTCCCCTACTTCCTGGAGATGCAGGACCCCGTGTCGCTGGAGCTCATGCGCTGCATAAAGCGGGCGTTCGACCCCGGCGGGATCCTCGGGCCCGACCGGTTGCTCGACACGGCGCAGACAGGAGAGACCTCGTGAACGGCGCCCGTGCCCTCCTCTCGACGCTGGTTGACTCCGATGTCGACGTGTGCTTCGCCAACCCGGGGACCTCCGAGATGCACTTCGTCGCCGCACTCGACGACGTGCCGGCGATGCGTGGCGTCCTGTGCCTCTTCGAGGGCGTGGTCACCGGCGCCGCCGACGGCTACGGGCGCGTGGCGGGACGCCCGGCGGCCACGCTCCTCCATCTCGGGCCCGGGCTCGGCAACGGGCTGGCCAACTTGCACAACGCACGGCGGGCCCGCACGCCCGTCGTCAACGTCGTCGGTGACCATGCGACGTACCACGGCCGCTACGACGCGCCGCTCCAGTCGGACATCGCGTCCATTGCCGGCGCGGTCTCGGGCTGGTACCGCTCGTCCGCCCGGTCGGACGACGTGGCCGGTGACGCGGCAGACGCGGTCGCGGCCGCGCTGGGGCCGCCCGGCTGCGTCGCCACTCTGGTGCTGCCGGCGGACTCGTCGTGGTCGGAGTCCGCCAGCGGCCCCTGCGCGCCGCGCCCGCGGGGGCGGCAGTCCGTGGTGTCGGCCGACACGGTCGATGAGGTGGCCAAGGCCTTGCGCTCGGGCGAGCGGGCGGCGCTGCTCATGGGCGGCACCTCGCTCCGGGCCGACGGGCTGCACGCCGCCAGCCGGGTCGCCGTGACGACGGGCGCCGCGCTGCTGGGCGAGACCTTCCCGGCCAACCTGGAGCGTGGGGCGGGCATCCCGGCCGTGGAGCGGTTGGCGTACCTGGCCGAGATGGCCCAGGCCCAACTCGACGGCGTGCGCCACCTCGTCCTGGTGGACGCCAAGTCCCCGGTGTCCTTCTTCGCCTACCCCGACAAGGTGAGCGACTTGGTCCCGGCGGGCTGCACCGTGCACACCCTGGCTCGTCCCGGCGAGGACGCAGCGGGCGCGTTGGAGGCCCTGGCCGAGGCGGTGGGTGCTCCGGCGCAGGGGGGCAGACCCGCTCCGTCGGGTCGGCCCGGGCGCCCGACAGGCGCCCTCTCGAGTGAGTCCCTGGCGGCGGCCGTCGGGGCCACCCTGCCCGAGGGCACCATCGTGGTCGACGAGGGCAACACGTCGGGACTGTTCGTCCCGGCCGCGACGGCGGGCGCACCGCGGCACGACTGGCTGACCCTCACTGGTGGCGCCATCGGCATCGGGCTCCCCATGGCCACCGGGGCGGCCGCAGCGGCGCCGGAGCGGCCGGTGCTCTGCCTGCAGGCGGACGGGAGCGCCATGTACACACTGCAGGCCCTGTGGACCCACGCCCGCGAGGGGCTGAACGTGACGACGGTCGTGCTGTCCAACCGGAGCTACGCCATCCTCAACATGGAGCTGCACCGGGTCGGTGCCGATGCCGGCGGCCCAATGGCCCGGCGACTCCTCGACCTCACGGATCCCGAGCTCGACTTCTGCGCACTCGCCCGGGGCATGGGTGTGCCGGCGCGGCGGGTGGAGAACGGCGAGGACCTGGCGACGGCGCTTGAGGCGGGGTTCGCCGAGCCGGGGCCGACGCTCATCGAGGTGCCCCTGTAGTCAGGGACGCTCCCCATATCGGCCTCGATTCACAACGGATTCACAACGAAGTCAATCCGTCGACAACAAACAGGGACCTAAGGCCCCAATAGGTTCCAACGGCTCTATAGCGCCGGCCCGCAGGCCTGTCACCATCGAACTCGGAACGGCGGTGCGCTCCGTGGGGTGCACCGACAAGGACGGATCGTCGGGGAGGCGCAGATGCAGATGGAGATGGACAATCCACTCCACGACACTCGCACGATCGACGCGGCGCTCGAGCGCCTTCGTCAGGACCTCTTCGGCACTCCGTCGGCACGTGAGGAAGACGAGGGCCCGGAGCCCATCGACTACGCCTCGCTCGAATTCGAAGCCGAGCGGATGCGCAAGCGGCTGGCGATCTGGGAGATCTTCATGAGCTCCATGCGGGATGGCGCCCGCAGCTGGCCCGAGGTGCAGCGGTCCCTGACGAAAGAGGACTTCGACAAGATCGTGGCGATCTGCGACGGCGTGCCGCTGCGCGATCTCCTCTTGGACATGCAGTAGGCGGAGCACACAGCTCACGGACCTCCGCAGCGGACGTCAGCGCCTGGCCCAGCGGCTCTGCCGCTCTTGCCGAGGGCCAGGCGCTGACACTCCGCACGGAGGCCCAGGAGGGCGCTTGGCCGAGCGGCTCTGCCGCTCTTGGCGACGGCCAAGCGCCCCGAATGGAGAGGCTGAAGGGGATCGGCGGACAGCGGCATACGGACCAGGTCGCATTGCTTCCCCGCTGGGCTCCCTGCTCGGCGCGCTCGGTCACGATCCGTCGGCTCGTCGTCCCGGTGACATCAACAGGAGCCCGTGGGAGACCACGATCAGCCGAGATGTCGGCCGGCACCTTTGTCAGGAGTCGGCGAAATCCACGACGACGGGAGCGTGGTCGGACGGCTTCTGCCCCTTGCGAGCGTCGCGATCGCGGAACGCTCCCGTGGCTCGCTGCACCAGGTCGTCGCTCACCAGCACGAGATCGATGCGCATGCCGCGCCCCTGGTGGAAGTCCCCGGCCCGGTAGTCCCACCATGTGAAGGTACCGGGCTCGTTGAAGCGCCGGAAGACGTCGTCCAGGCCCCAACCCTCGACCTCTTGGAGTGCCGCGCGCTCGGGAGCGCTGACGTGCGTGGCACCGACGAACGCGGCCGGGTCCCACACGTCGCCGTCGTCGGGCGCCACGTTGAAGTCACCGCACACGGCGACCGACGAGCCCGGCGGACACGTCTCGTCGAGGGTGGTGCGCAGGCGGGCCAGCCAGGCCAACTTCACCGCGTAGAACTCGTTGTCGAGTGAGCGGCCGTTGGGGACGTACACGGAGAAGACCCGGGTGCCGGCGCACACGGCAGACACGATGCGGCGCCCGTGATCGTCGTCGGGTGTGCCGAAACCGCGGGTGACGTCCTCGAGGCCGACCTTGCTGATGACGGCGACACCGTTCCAGCGGCCGTCGCCGTCATGGGCGGACTCGTAGCCAAGCTCGGCAAACTCCCTCTCCGGGAACTTGTCATCGGCCTGCTTGGTCTCCTGCATGCAGAGCACGTCGGGCTGGTGCATCTCGATCCACTCCGTCACCCTCGGCATCCGCGCCGTGAGCGAGTTCACGTTCCAGGTGGCGAGGCGCATCAGCCCGCGCCCCCGTCAACGATCACGAAGAGGAGGTCGGCCACGCACGCGGTCTTTCCACTCACCGATGCCGTCCCGTGGCCCTTCCCTGCCCGCGCCGACAGGCGGTCCATGGTCACCTCGAGCTCGAGCGTCTCACCGGGGACGACCTGGCGGCGGAAGCGCGCGCGCTCGATGCCGCCGAAGAGGGGCAGCTTGCCCTCGTAGCGCGGGTCGAGCAGCACGGCGATGCCACCGAGCTGCGCCAGGGACTCGACCATCAGGACGCCCGGCAGGGTCGGGCGCCCGGGGAAGTGTCCGGCGAAGAACGGCTCGTCGGCAGTCAGCTCCCAGTGCCCGCGCGCCGAGACCCCCGGCTCCACGGCGGTCACCTCGGTGACGAAGAGGAACGGCGGCCGGTGCGGCAGGACATCGGCCGGACGCGGCAGCGCCGTCAAGGGAGGAAGCCGATCGTCATCGGGGCGGCGCCTTGGCGGCCTTCTTGGCCGGTGCCTTGCTCGCCTTGGCGGTCTTCTTCGCCGCGGCCTTCTTGACCGTTGCCGCCGCCTTCTTGGCCGGCGCCTTCTTGGCGGGTGTGGCGGTCTTCTTCACGCCCGCCTTCTTGACCGGCGTGGGAGCCACCTTCTTCGCCGGCGCCTTCTTGGCCGGCGCTGCCGCCTTCTTGCGGGCGGCGCGCTTCTTCTCGGCCGCCGGTGGCGGGAGCGCCAGCTCGGCGACGCGCCGGGGCGGATCGAGGCCGGCGAGCACGAACGGGCGCACCTCCCCCTTCTTCAGCATCTGGCGCGCCTTGGTCGGTGGCGGCGTCCCCATCGCAGTCAGCGGGATGTAGCAGTGCAGCACTCCACCGCCGGGGAGCGACACATCGACCATGGCGCCGTGTGAGGTGAACGAGACCACCTCGCCATCGACCGTGTTCCCGACTGCGAAGGCGGCCACGAAATGGATGAAAGCCAGCGGCTCGTTCACCGCCGGCGGCGGGGTGGCCTGCTTCTTCTTGGGGCGGTCCCCCTGCTGGGCCGACGGCGTCTGGGCCCTGGCGTGGGAGCCCTTGCCGTCCCTGTGCTTGTCGGCGGGGGCCTCCTTCTTGGCGCTGGCGCTCTTCTGCGGAGCAGATTTCTTGGCGGCAGCGTGCTTCTTGGCCGAGTCCCTCGACTTCTGGGGCTTGGGCGGATGCAGGGCCTCCTCGACGGCCTCGTCGACCGCGCTCGAGAAAACCGGGTCCAGCTTGGCCCGCGGCGGCGGCGGTGTCGTCGGCGTGATGGGCCACGACGTGTCAACCGGGGCCGCCTGCTTCGTGGCCTTCCTGGCCTTGCCCGACCTCTTGGCGGCCTTCTTGGCCGCCCGAGCCAGTTCGGCGGCCTTGGCCGGGGCGGACTCGGGGTCCTTCTTGGCCCTGGCCTCCGCGGTGGCGGCCCGGCTCTTCGGTCCCCGGATTGGCAGCCGCGGCGTGAAGATCCACCCCACCCCCGGGACCGGCTTCCCGCCGATGAGACGCCCGTCGTCGAAGAGCCACGGGTGCTCGCCGTGGAATTCCTGGAACGAGTCGTTGGACAGCACGATGGCGCCCGTCCGCTCGGCGATACGCAGCACGAACGCGTCCCCGCGGCCGATGGCACCGGCGGGAGGGGAAATGATCTCCCCGTTGAGCATCGCCTGGCGGACCTCCTCGCGCTCGGCGTCGGAGACGCGGTGCTCGAAGGTGGCGTCGACCACCACGATGATGCTCGAGCCCGGGTCCTCCGCCGCGTACGCGCGCACGGCCTCGTCGAGCTGCTGCAGGCTGGGGAGGGTTCGTCCTTCGGTGGCCAGGTTGGACCCGTCCACCACGACGTGATGCTCAGCCAATGGCACGTCGCAAGAGATCGGCCTGCTCCAGCTGGTGCAGGGCGGCGCTCCCGATGGCGGGGCTGGCGGACTCGGGGCGGCTCACGTGGCGCAGCCGCAGGCGGTCGGGGAGGCAGGCGTGGAGGCGGGAGTGCACGAACGACCAGGCTCCCATGTTCTCGGGCTCCTCCTGGAGCCAGACGATCTCGGTCGCCTCGCTGTAACGCTCGAAGATGCCTGTGAGAAGTTCCACGGGCCACGGGTAGATCTGCTCCACCCAGACCAGGGCGATCCGGGCCGCCTCCTCGGGCTCGAGCTCCGCCCGATGCTGCTCGGCCTCGTGGCCGACTTTGCCGCTGCACAGCACGATGCGACGGACCGCCGAGGGATCCTCGATGGAGTCGTCGTCGATGACGTGGCGGAAGGACCCCGACTCGAGGTCGGCGAAGGTCGAGCGCGAGGCGTGGGCCCGCAGCATCGACTTGGGCGTGACGACGATCAGGGGCCGCTTCGGGCTCGACAGCGCCTGGGAGCGCAACAGATGGAAGTACTGCGCCGAGGTCGAGGGGATGGTCACCCGCATGTTGCCGCGGGCGCTCAGGGAGAGGAAGCGCTCGAACCGGGAGGAGGAGTGCTCGGGCCCCTGGCCCTCGTACCCGTGCGGCAGGAGCATCACGAGCCCGGCGAACTGGCCCCACTTGTTCTCGGCGGCCACGAGGAAGTTGTCGATGATGATCTGTGCGCCGTTGGCGAAGTCGCCGAACTGCGCCTCCCAGGCGACCAGCGCCTCGGGTGCCTCCACCGAGTAGCCGTACTCGAAGCCGACGGCGGCGTACTCCGAGAGCAGCGAGTCGCGCACGGTGAAGTTGCCCATCGCCCCCGCCGGTTCGAGCTGGTCGGCGCCGATGCGCCGCAGGCCGTCGCGGATGTGGGCCAGCGGGACGTACTCCTCGCCGTTGGAGTAGTCGACCAGCACGGCGTGGCGGTGGCTGAACGTGCCGCGGCGGGTGTCCTGACCCGTCAGGCGCACGTTCACGCCCTGGTACATGAGCGAGCCGATGGCGAGTGCCTCGGCCAGCGCCCAGTCGACGTGGCCGCCGGCGACGAGCTCGTCGCGCTGGGTGAACTGGCGCTCGAGCTTCGGGTGCACCGTGAACCCCTCGGGTACCGAGCGGACGACCGAGGACAGGGCCCGCAGCACCTCGGGCGCGACGCCCGTCTCGCCCGACGGCAGGTCCACCGGCGCGGCGTCGGGCGCCGGCAGCTCGGTCGGGGCGAGCGAGGGCTCCCCCCGCACCTCGTCGAGCACGACCTGCAGCTTGGTGTTGAAGTCGTCGAGCGCGGACTCGGCCTCCTCCAACGTGATGTCGCCCCGGCGGACGAGCGTCTCGGTGTACAGCTTGCGGACAGAGCGCTTGGCCTCGATCCGCTGGTACATCAGCGGCTGGGTGTAGCTGGGGTCGTCGCCCTCGTTGTGCCCGTGCTTGCGATAGCACACGAGGTCGATGACGACGTCCTTGTGAAAGGTCTGGCGGAACGCGAAGGCCAGGCGGGCCGCCCGCACGCAGGCCTCGGGGTCGTCGCCGTTGACGTGGAAGATGGGCGACTGGACCATCTTCGCCACGTCGGTCGGGTACACCGACGTGCGGGCGGACGCCGGCGCGGTCGTAAAGCCCAGCTGGTTGTTGATGACGACGTGCACGGTGCCGCCGGTCCGATAGCCCGAGAGGCCCGAGAGGTTGAGGGTCTCGGCCACGACGCCCTGGCCGGCGAAGGCGGCGTCGCCGTGGACGAGCACCGACATGCACGGGAACCCGAACGATCCCTCGGCGGCCGCGGCCGGCGTGCCGTCGGTCGGCGGCGACAGCCGGTCCTGCTTTGCCCGCGTCATGCCCTCGACCACGGGGTCCACCGCCTCGAGGTGCGAGGGGTTCGACGCCAGCGTGATCGGGAGGTCCTCGCCGGCGCTGGCGCGGAAGACCCCGCGGGCGCCCTTGTGGTACTTGACGTCGCCGGAGCCCTGCACCGACTCGGGGTCGAGGTTGCCCTCGAACTCCTCGAAGATCTCCTTGTAGGACTTCCCGACGATGTTGGCCAGGACGTTGAGCCGGCCCCGGTGGGCCATCCCCATCACGACCTCGGCCACGCCGGATCCCGCGGCGGCGTCGAGGAGCGCGTCGAGCAGCACGATGGTCGACTCCGCCCCCTCCAGCCCGAACCGCTTCTGGCCCACGTAGCGCGTGTGGAGGAAGCGCTCGAAGACCTCGGCCGCGTTGAGCCGGTCGAGGATGTGGCGCTGCTCCTCGAGGTTGAGGGTGATCGGCTGGCCCTCGACGTGCTGCTGGATCCAGCGCTTCTGCTCGGGATCCTGAATGTGCATGTACTCGATGCCGAGCGTCCGGCAGTAGGCGTCGCGCAACACGTGGAGGATGTCGTCGAGGGTGGCCGTCTCGCGGCCGGCCAGGCCGTCGGCGACGAACTGGCGCGGCAGGTCCCAGATGGTGAGGCCGTAGGTCAGCGGGTCGAGCTCGGGGTGGATGTGCGGAGGCTCGGCATCGAGCGGGTCGAGGTGGGCGATCAGGTGCCCACGCACCCGGTACATGTTGATGAGTGCCTGCACCCGGACCTGCTTGAGCAGCCGCTGGTGCTCACCCTCGCCGGTGCCGACGCCGGCGTTGTTGTCCGGCTGCCAGCGGACGGGCTCGTACGGCACGCCCATCGACTCGAAGAGCGCGTCGTAGAAGCCGTCGGCCCCGGTCAGGAGCGCGGCCACCCGGGCCAGGAACAGACCGGACTCGGCGCCCTGGATGATGCGATGGTCGTAGGTGGAGGTGAGCGTCACGACCTTGCCGAGCCCGAGCTGCGCCAGCACCCTGGGGTCGGCCGCCTCGTACCCGGCCGGGTAGCCGAGCGAACCCACACCGATGATGGCCCCCTGCCCGGGCATGAGGCGCGGCACCGACTGCACGGTGCCCAGGGTCCCGGGGTTGGTGAGCGACACCGTCGTCCCCGCGAAGTCGTCGGGGGCGATCTTGTTCGTGTGGATCTTGCGGATGAGGTCCTCGTAGGCCAGCACGAAGGAACGGAAGTCGAGCGTGTCCGCGTCCTTGATGCACGGCACGAGCAGCGTGCGGCTGCCGTCGCTCTTCTGCTGGTCCACGGCCAGCCCCAGCCCGACGTGCTTGTGGTGGATGACGCCGGGCTTCCCGGTGCCGTCGGCGTCCTCGACGAAGGCCGAGTTCAGTGCCGGCACATCACTGAGGGCCCGCACGACGGCGTAGCCGATCAGGTGCGTGAAGCTCACCTTGGCCCCCGTCGTCCGCGCCAACTGGTTGTTGAGGACCAGGCGGTTGACCTCGAGCAGGCGGGCGGGCACCGAGCGGACGCTCGTCGCCGTGGGCACGGTCAGGCTGGCCTCCATGTTGGCCACGATGCGCGAGGCGGCGCCCCGCAGGACGGTGGCCTGCTCGTCACCCGCCTCGGCGGCGGGGGTCGGAGCCGGGGCGGCGGCGGCCGGGGCGGCGGCCTGGGCCTGGGAGGGGGCCGCGGGCTGGGGGGCGGGAACGGGAGCGGGGCGGTAGTCGGCGAAGAACTCCCGCCAGCTGTCGCTGACCGAGGACGGGTCGGCCAGGAATCGGTCGTACATGTCGTCGACCAACCAGGCATTGGGCCCGAACGAGCCTCCCGCGCCACCGAACTGCGTCATGGTTCAACCCTACCGGCGGCGGTCGGCCCCAGGAGTCGGGTTGGTAGCGTCTGCCCTGCCCATGAGCTATCCGGCCGCCCTCCACGTCACCTCGCGGCCTGCCCCGGCACCGGGCGCCGTGACCGTGGTGTTCGTCCACGGGTCGCTCGACCGGGGGGAGAGCTTCCGGCGGGTGATGCGGCGGCTGCCCGAGCTCGCCACGCTGGCCTACGACCGCCGGGGGTACCAGGGCTCCCGGGGCGGGGGTGTGGTGGACCTGGGCGGCCACGTGCAGGATCTCCTCTCAATTGCCGACGAGGCGCGCTCGGAGGGGGGCGGCCCCGTGGTCGCCGTCGGCCACAGCCTCGGGGGCGATGTCGTGGTGGGCGCGGCACTGGCGGAGCCGGGAGCATTCGGCGCCATCGGGGCCTACGAGCCCCCCATGCCGTGGCTCGGCTTCCGCCGCGACCGGTCCGGAGAGGCTCGCGCCTGGCCGGCCATGGCCGACGACCCCGGCGAGGAGGCCGAGCGCTTCTTCGCCCGGATGGTGGGCCCGGCGGCCTGGTCCCGCCTCACCGAGGCGGGACGGGCTGACCGACGCGCCGACGGTCCGGCCCTGGTGGCCGATCTGCGCAGCCTGCGCGGCGAGGGCCCGCCGTTCGACGTGACCGCGTTGGCCCTGCCGTCCGTGTTCGGCATGGGTGGGCCGACGACGTCGCCGCATCACCGCGCCAGCGTGCTGTGGCTGGGCGAGCACGTCCCCGATGCGGTCGTCTACGAGATAGAGCGGGCCGAGCACGGCGCACACCTGTCGCACCCGGATCACTTCGCCGAGCTGACCCGACTCGTGGTCGAGCGGGCGGGAGGCCCGGCAGGCCGTTAGGCCGAGGACAACGGCAGCCCGCCGTCCCCCATCGTGGAGGAGTGCGCGGAGGACGGGTGCTTGAGGCGCCGCGACAGCATCTCCTCGTACTCCACCCCCTTGCCCTCGCTCTTCATGCCGGTGACGAGCGGGGAGTTGGAGAGGAACACCGCGCCCATGAACATGACGAGCAGCGACACGGCCTCGAGCGGGCCGTAGGGTCCCGAGGTCCGCAGACTGTCGCCGTAGAGGGCGATGCCCAGGCAGATGCTGACGAGCGGGTCGACCAGCACCAGGGTCGACTGCGAGGCGGCCAGGGGCCCGGCGTGGAAGGCGTTCTGCGTCAGGAACAGGCCGAGCAGGCCGAAGGCGATGACGCCATAGGTCTGCCAGTGCTCGAACATGGTCACCCAGTCGTTCGCCGCGAAGTTGCTCACGACCTTGATGAGGGCGGCGGTGAACGCGAAGGCGATGGCCGCCGCGCTGCCGAACATCGCCGCCTTCCACCAGCGGGGGCCCCACCGCGTGGCCACCACGGTGAGAACGATGAGGAACGTGGCGCTGCCGCCTACGACGATCCAACCCAAGTTGGTCGGCGTCTCGTCGCCGCCGCCGGGTGCGGCGAAATAAAGGAATCCCGAGAGCCCGAACGCGATGGCCGAGGCTCCGATCCACTCGCGTGCCGAGATGGAGAAGCGGAAGTACGTCCCGAGGATGGCGACGAGGAACAGCAGCTCCATGGTCAGGATGGGTTGAACGACCGAGAGGCGCCCGATGTGCAGCGCGAACGACTGCAACAAGAAGGAGCAGATCATGAAGCCGAAGCCCAGGAGCCAGACGCCCCGCCGGATGGCGTGGGCCATGAGGCTGAGCCGCATCG
This sequence comes from uncultured Acidimicrobiaceae bacterium, assembly GCA_963824195.1. Taxonomy (GTDB): domain Bacteria; phylum Actinomycetota; class Acidimicrobiia; order Acidimicrobiales; family RAAP-2; genus Bog-473. Next base: position 45,320 of record CAWGOJ010000021.1, read on the forward strand.
TCGACTCTTCCGGGGCGTCCTCGACACCCATGCGCTGGAACACACTGGTCAGCGCATTCGAAAGTGCCGCTGCGACCGCAAGGACATAGACCATCGCCTTGGTCAGAATCTACCTGCCGGCTGTCACGGATCACGCAGTCGGCTCTCAGCTGGCCCCCAGATTTGCCTACCTGCGTCCGATACTCCATCAGACGCAGGATTCATGTGCCAGGGACCGCTACGCACCGGATCGGGTCTCTCTCCGGCGCGTTCCTGCAGAAATTCCCGAGGATATGACCAAAAAAAATGTGGCAATTGGGTTACGTTTACGAGCAATCTTCCGACATTGAGGTGGAGGAAGGGCGGGGGTACGGCCGTCACCGGGGCGGTCGACGAACAAGGGAGCGCTATGGGACTGAAGGGGTTGTTGAAGAGGTCGGCCTTTGCCGCCCTGGCGGCGGGGGCTCTGAGCCTGTCCGTTGTGGCCATCACGCCGTCGGCCAGCGGGGCGTCGACGAAGGCATCCTCGTCCTCGGGCGGGACCGCCACCATGGCACTCGACGAGAACCTGGCCGGGTTCAACATCAACACCTCGGCCGCCTCGGAGTTCGTCCTGCAGGAGATCATGAACATGGTGTGGCCGCAGGCTTTCATCGTGAACAGCAAGCTCCAGCCGGTCATCAACAACCAGCTCCTCGAGAGCGCGGTGCAGACCAGCGACAGCCCCCAGACCATCGTCTACACGCTGAACCCCAAGGCCGTGTGGTCGGACGGGACGCCGATCACGGCCGACGACTTCATCTACAACTGGCAGGCCCAGAGCGGCAACCCCGCCTACACCGACGTCGGCGGCAAGCCCTATGACGACGCCTCCACCTCCGGCTACAACCAGGTCCAGTCGGTCGTCGGCTCCAACCCCTCGGGTGGCGCCGCCTGCGCACCGGGCAGCACGGCCGACCGCAACGTCGGCCTGTGCCCGAACGGCCGCACCGTCACGGTGACCTTCAAGCCGTCCTTCACGGACTGGCGGAGCATCTTCACCGACATCGTCCCGGCGCACATCGCCCGCACCGTCGGATGGAACACCGGCTTCGTGGGCCCGACCCAGGCCATCTCGGGCAGCTGGTACACGATCTCGAGCTACAACGAGAACCAGTCCCTGGTCCTCACACGGAACCCCACCTACTGGGGCACGCCCGGCAAGCTCGACAAGATCGTCTTCCAGTTCTTCTCGGACGACAGCCAGCTGGTGCCGGCCCTGCAGAACAAGGAGATCAACATCTTCAACCCGTCGACGGTGAACCTCTCGATCGTGCAGACGGCGAACCAGGTGCCGAACACGACCAAGGTGACGCTGCCCGGCCTGGAGTTCGAGCACTTCGACTTCAACCAGGCCGACCCGTACCTGGCCAAGGTCCAGGTCCGTGAGGCCATCGCCCACGGCGTGAACCGCCAGACGATCATCAACCGCACGGTGGGTGAGATCGCCAAGGGCATCACCCCGCTCGGCAGCCGCATGCTGATGCCGACCCAGAAGGGTTACAAGGGCACGAGCTACGCCTACAGCCCGAGCACGTCGGCCAACCTGCTGAAGGAGCTGGGCTTCAAGAAGGCCTCGGACGGCTACTTCCAGCCCAACTACGGGCCGCAGAAGGGTCAGGACCTGACGTTCACGATCCAGTCGACGTCGGGCAACAGCATCCGGGCCCAGACGGAGGAGCTGTTCCAGGCCCAGATGAAGGCGATCGGGATCAAGATCAACATCCAGAACTACGACGCCACAACGTTCTTCGGGACCAACCTGCCGACCGGCACCTACCAGATCGGCGAGTTCGCCTGGGTCAGCACGCCGTTCGTGTCGGGCAACCAGCCCATCTACTGCTCCTACACGAGCACTCAGTGCGGTGAGAACTGGACCCACTCGGCCAACTCCGAGGTGGACTCGTTGATGAGCCAGGGCTCGGCGGCCCCGAGCGCGTCGCAGGAGACCACGAACTACAACAAGGCCGACGCCATCCTGTGGCAGAACATGGTCACGCTGCCCCTGTACCAGAAGCCCCAATTCTGGGCCTGGTCCAACAACCTCAAGGGCGTGCTCCCCAACACCTCGAGCGTCGGCGTCACCTGGAACGCCGAGGACTGGTCTATCAGCGGCTAGTTCGGCGCGACTGGACGCGAGGGAGGGGTCGGCCGTCACGGTCGGCCCCTCCCTCGACTTTCCCTGACCCTAGAATCCCTCCATGTTCGCCTACGTCATTAGGCGTTTGCTGATCAGCATCGTCGTGCTGTTCTTCGCGACGATCTTCGTCTTTGTCCTCGTCGCTAGCTCGGGCAACCCCCTGGCGCTGCTGCGGACCAATCCACACATCCCCCGCTCGACCATCGTGGCGAGGGAGAACCTGCTCCATCTCAACGACCCCCTGTGGCAGCGCTACTGGATCTGGTTCAGCGGCGCGATCCACGGGAACCTCGGTACCACTATCAACGGCCAGGACGTGGCATCCGAAGCGATGTCCCACCTGTTCGTGACCCTCCGTATGGTGATCATCGCCACCGTCATCGCGGTGTTCGTCGCGATCTTCATGGGTGTCCTGGCCGCGGTGCGCCAGAACAAGGTCACCGACCACGCGATCACAGTGACCAACTTCGTCCTGCTGGCCACGCCGGTCTTCGTGCTGGGCCTCGCGCTCAAGGAGTTCGTGGCGATCCCGATCAACCAGCACCTGAACACGATCGTCTTCTACACCGACGGGGAGCAGAGCCCCACACTGAGCGGGTCGTTCTTCAGTCGATTGCCCGACTACGCCGAGCACACCGCGCTGCCGGTCCTGTGCCTGATCCTCGTCTCGTACTCGTCCTGGGCGATCTATCAGCGCTCGTCGATGATCGAGACCCTCGACGCCGACCACGTCCGGCTGGCCCGCGCCAAAGGTCTGAGTCAGCGCCGGGTGCTCATCCGCCACGTGCTTCGCAACGCCCTCATCCCGGTCACGACCGTTGTCGCGCTGGACTTCGCCGCCGTGCTCGGCGGCGCCATCATCACCGAGATCGTCTTCGGGTGGCAGGGGCTGGGACAGTGGTACCTGAGCGGCGTCACCAACCTCGACACGAACGTGATGCTGGCCTACCTCCTCATCACGGCCACCTTCGTGATCCTCTTCAACCTCGCCGCCGACATCCTCTACGGCGTGCTGGACCCGAGGATCCGCTATGCCTGAACCGCTGGCGCAGGAGAACTTCGTGATCCAGACGCCGGAGCAGGTCGGCACGGTCGAGGCCGGTAGCCACACGCTGGCGGGGGTCGGTGCGGGCGTCGAGCTCTCGGCCGGTGACGCCCACGGTCTCTCGGGGGAGTCCAAGAGCCAGTCCCGCATCGTCCTCAACCGGTTCTTCCACCAGCGGCTGGCCATGATCGGGCTCTGCACCTTCGCCCTGCTGGGCATCGCCTCGGTGGTCGTCGGCCACTTCTGGCAGTACAGCTACACCACCATCACCAACAACCTCAACGACCCCCCGTCGTGGACCAACCCCTTCGGCACCAACGCCATCGGCAACGACATGTTCGCCCAGGTCATGGCCGGAGTCGAGAAGGACATACAGATCGCCCTGACGGTGGCCGCGATGGCCACGATCATCGGGGTGACGGTGGGTGCCATCGCCGGCTTCTACCGCGGCTGGGTCGACTCCCTGCTCATGCGCTTCGTCGACCTGGTGCTGGTGCTGCCGGTGCTGGCCGTCCTGATCGTGCTGGCCAACAAGCTGTCCAAGGAGTCGGACAACTGGCTGGGCCTGGCGATCATCATCGGCCTGCTGTCCTGGACCTACGTGGCCCGCCTCGTGCGGGCGGACTTCCTCTCACTGCGCGAGCGCGACTTCGTCGAGGCGTCACGGGCGCTCGGCGCCACGAACCGTCGCATCATCGTCAAGCACATGCTGCCCAACGCGGTGGGTCCCATCATCGTCAACGCGACGCTCACCGTGGGGCTGAGCATCATCTTCGAATCCACGCTGTCGTTCCTCGGGCTCGGTGTCCAGCCGCCCAACGTCTCGCTGGGGCTGCTGGTCGACCAGGGCCAGGACTCGGCGACCACCGAATGGTGGCTCTTCGTGTTCCCCGTCGTCTTCCTCATCATCCTGATCCTCTCCATCTTCCTCATCGGCGACGGTCTGCGCGAGGCGTTCGACCCCAAGAAGAGCCGGGTCAGGGCCTGAGTGACCGAGCCGTCCCTGCAGGTCGAGCGTCTGGAGGTCGACTTCCCGACCAAGGACGGCGTCGTCCACGCCGTGCGGGGCGTGGACTTCACACTGGCGCCGGGCGAGGTCGTGGGCATTGTCGGCGAGTCGGGATCGGGCAAGTCCGTGACCGCGTTGGCGAGCATGGGCCTCCTCCCCAAGAGCGCGGACGTGCGCGGCTCCATCCGCTTCCAGGGCCGTGAGCTCCTGGGCCTGAAGGAGAAGCAGCTGACCAAGATACGCGGCACCGGCATCGCCATGATCTTCCAGGACCCCATGACCTCGCTGAACCCCGTCTACACGATTGGCTGGCAGATCACGGAGGCGATCCTCGCCCACCAGGACATCTCGAAGGACGCCGCGAAGGAGCGTGCCATTGAGCTCCTGGCGAAGGTCGGCATCCCGAACCCCGCGGAGCGCGTCGACAACTACCCGCATGAGTTCTCCGGTGGCATGCGGCAGCGGGCCGTCATCGCCATCGCGATGGCCAACGACCCCGAGGTGATCCTGGCGGACGAGCCGACCACCGCACTCGACGTGACCGTGCAGGCCCAGGTGCTCGCCTCGTTGAAGACGGCCCTCACGGAGACGGGGGCCGCGCTCCTCCTCATCACCCACGATCTCGGTGTCATCGCCGGGTTGGCCGACCGCGTCCTCGTCATGTACGCGGGCCGGCTCGTGGAGATCGGAACGGCCGAGGACATCTTCTACAAGCCGTCCATGCCCTACACACTCGGCCTGCTGGGCTCGCTCCCCCGTCTCGACAGTGACGGCACCGAGCGCCTGCGCCAGATCCCCGGGTCGCCTCCCTCCATGCTCGGCGACCGCACCGGGTGCCCCTTCGCCCCCCGCTGCCCGCTGGCAGCTGAGATTTGCACGACCACTGAGCCCGAGCTCGTGGTCGTGCCGTCGGTCACCTCAGAGCCGGGCGGCCACCAGGCGGCCTGCCACTTCGCCGAGGAGGTGGGGCGCGGAGACCACGGCGGGGTCTTCTCCGACGGCGTCGTGGACGACGTCGTGGCATGACCGTCTCCGAGGTCGGCACGACCGCGACCACGCCGGCATCTTCGCCCCCGCTCCTCGAGGTCACGGACCTCGTGAAGCACTTCCCGCTGCGGGGCGGCACGTTCGTGCGGCACCGGGTCGGTGTCGTGCACGCGGTCTGCGGCGTGTCCTTCAGCATCGCCCCCGGCGAGACACTCGGCCTCGTGGGCGAGTCAGGGTGCGGCAAGTCGACCACGGGCCGCTCGGTGCTGCAGCTGATCACGCCGACGTCTGGCTCGGTGAAGTTCGACGGGGAGGAGCTGACGAGGCTCGACTCGGGGGACATGCGGCGCATGCGGCGGCACATCCAGGTCGTCTTCCAGGACCCCTTCGCGTCGCTGGACCCGCGGCTCCCCGTCGGTGAGGCCATCGCGGAGCCGCTCTACATCCACGGCATCCACGACCGGACTGCGGTGCAGCGCCGGGTGGCGGAAATGCTCAAGCTGGTCGGGCTCGAGCCCTACCACGCCAACCGCTACCCCAACGAGTTCTCCGGTGGACAGCGCCAGCGCATCGGCATCGCCAGGGCCCTGGTGCTGCAGCCCAAGCTGCTGGTGCTGGACGAGCCCGTGTCGGCGCTCGACGTCTCGATCCAAGCGGGTGTGGTCAACCTGCTCGACGACCTGCAAAAGGAGCTGGGCGTGGCTTTCCTCTTCATCGCCCACGACCTGTCCGTGGTCCGGCACATCTCCGACCGGGTGGCCGTCATGTACCTGGGCAAGATCGTCGAGATCGGCGACCGCAAGAACGTCTACGAGCGCCCCGCCCACCCGTACACCCAGGCGCTCCTCTCCGCCGTGCCCATCCCTGACCCCAGGGCGGAGCGGGCCCGCCAGCACATCGTCCTCGAGGGCGACGTGCCCAGCCCCCAGTCACCGCCCTCGGGCTGCCGCTTCCGCACCCGCTGCTGGAAGGCCCAGGAGATCTGCGCCACGGAGGAGCCCGCGCTCATCGACCGGGGCCAGGGTCACCCCGTCGCCTGCCATTTCGCCGAGGTGACCACGGTCGTCTGAGCGAGTCCCGCTCCAGAGCTGCCCGCACCAGGGGAGGTCTCGGACGAAAGCCCAGCTGCGGCGGTGGATCGCCGACGGCCCGTATCCGCGCAGCGCGGTCTGGTGGGCCGGCGATGGGTAGCCCTTGTTCCGCTCGAAGTCGTAGACCGGGTAGTGGTCCGCGTCCGTGCGCATCAGCCGGTCCCGGACCACCTTGGCCAGGACGGAGGCCGCCGCCACCGACGCGCATTTCGCGTCCCCGTCGACAATGGGCCGAACCTCACCTGCGAAGGGGTCGTCGGGATGGCGCAGCAGGTTGACCGGGCCGTCGACGAGGAGGGCCTCGGGCATCTGCCCCAGCCCGGCGAGCGCCCGGCGCGCCGCCACCCGAAGGGCCTCGGTCATCCCCCACTCGTCGCACTCGGCGGGTGAGGCGTGCCCGACCGCCCAGGCCTGGCACCACGCGCCGACGGCCTCGAAGATCTCTTCACGGCGGGCCTCGCTCAGCATCTTGGAGTCCCGGAGCCAGGGCGGCATCGACCGCCGCGTCACGCGGGGGCGCACGACGGCGACGCCGACGGTGACCGGGCCGGCCCAGGCGCCGCGCCCGACTTCGTCGAGGCCCGCCACGCACTCGTACCCCTGGGCGCGCAGGCGCCGCTCCTCCTTGAGGTCGGGTGTGCAGACGGTCATCGGATCACCGTCGGGCGCACCTCATACCATGGGGGCGTGATCGACGACGGGGGGGATGCACCTGATCCGAACGCACGGTCGCCGCTGCTCCCGGGGACGAAGGTCGACGTGCGCAACCGGTACCAGGGCACGTGGGTGCGTGGCTTCGAGGTCGCCGAGGTGACCCCAGAGGGATACCGCATCCGCCGCCTCTCGGACGGGAGCACGCTGGGCGAGCCCTTCTCCCGAGACGACGTCCGCCGGGAGCGGACGCGCCAGGGCTTCTGGTGGCACTGAGACGTCAGGCCTTTCCGGCCTTCAGCACACCCTCTATGTAGTCGTCGATCGGTATGGCCGAGAGCGTGAGCGTCTTGAGAGTCCCCCGGGAGCCCAGGACCAATGCCACCCGCGCCATGGTGGTCTCGTCGGGGGCGTCGAGGACGGTGCAGAAGTCGTACTGCCCCAGCAACGCCCATTGAGCGACCACGCGCACGCCCATCGCCTCCACCTCGGCGTTGACGGCCTTGAGCCGGTCGGGGTTCTCGGTCAGCGTCGCCGCCCCGTCGGGCCCCACCGTGGAGAGCATGAGGAACGTCGCCATGCGATCACGCTACCGCAGGGGCGGGCCGGCATCGTGGCCTCGGCCCCGGCCGGCCCCCACCTGCGCCACCCTCAGCGCAGCTCGCCCCGCACGACCTTGCCCAGCGCGTTGCGCGGCAGTGCGTCGACCAGGCGCACCTCGCGCGGGCGCTTGAACGGGGCCAGCTCGGCCGCCGCCAGCTCGTCGAGGGAGGCCAGGTCGGGATCGCCCACGACGTAGGCCACCACGGTCTCGCCCCATTCCGCCGAGGGCACGCCGACCACGGCCACCTCGGACACGCCGGGATGGCGGGCGAGGACGGCCTCGACCTCGGCGGGGTACACGTTGTGGCCGCCCGAGATGATCAGCTCGGTCCGGCGGCCCCGGACGCTGACGTACCCGTCGTCGGCCACCGACACGAGGTCGCCCGTGGCGAACCACTCGCCGGGCGCGAGCGCGCCGCGCCCCCAGTAGCCGCGGCACAGCGACGGGCCGCGCACGACCAGCTCACCCACCCCCTGCTCGTCGACGTCCTCCACCGCGGCCTCCACGCCCGGCAGCGGTAGCCCGACCGAGCCAGGCCTGCGTTGGCCCTCGAGCGGGTTGGACAGGGTCAGCAGCGTCTCGGTCATGCCGTAGCGTTCCAGGACCGCCACGCCCTCGCCGGCCAGCCGGTGCCACAGGTCGGCCGCGAGGGGCGCCGAGCCCGAGACGCACAGGCGCAGCCCGGCCAGCTCATGCACCCGGCCCGACGCGGCGAGCCGGTGATACATCGTCGGGACGCCGAAGAACATGGAGCCGCCCGGCGCGGCATCCACGACCGCGGCAGGGTCGAAGCGGTCGAACACGACGGCGGACGCGCCGGCGGCCAGGGTCCCGAACAGCCCAGCGCACAGCCCGTGGACGTGGAACAGCGGCAGGGTGAGGACCAGGCGGTCCTCCGGCCCCCACGCCCACGCCCTGTGCAGCGACGAGATGCCCGCCAAGAGAGACGCGTGCGTGTGGACCGCACCCTTGGGCTTCCCGGTGGTGCCCGACGTGTAGACGATGAGGGCGTCGTCGCCCGGCTGCAGGTCGCGGTCGGCGCCGGGCTGCGTGCGCTCGGCCTCCAAGGCCAGACGGTCGACGCTCAGCACCGTGACGCCCGTACCGAAGAGGTCACCGGTTTCCGGCCCGTCGCAGAGGGCGAGCACCGGCCCGGCGTCGCCCACGACGTGGGCCACCTCGGGGGATCGGGCCGACGGGCTCACGGGCACGAGGACGGCGCCGGCGCGTAGCACTGCGAGCAGGGCTGCGACGGACTCGAGGGTCGCGCGCGCGCGCCACAGGACCCGGTCGCCCCCGCCGACGCCGTGCGAGGTGAGGACAGCGGCCATCAGCGCGGTGCGCCGGTCGAGGTCTGCGCCGTCGACGGCCCGTTCGCTCCCCCACCCGTCGATCAGCACGGGCGAGCCGGGTCGGGCCGCCCACAGCCCCTGCCACACCTCGGGCAGGGTCCGTCCGGGCGCCAGAGGGTTCCGGGAGGGCCAGCGCCCCGGGGACACCGGCGCCCTCACCGCTGGCGACCCCAGGTCATAGTCTGGCGGTCATGACCGCCCGCCGGATTGCCATCGTTCCGCACACGCATTGGGACCGGGAATGGTACAGGTCCTACCAGGACTTCCGCCTTGCTCTCGTCGAGCTCATCGACACGCTGCTCCCCCTCCTCGAGCAGGACGCCAGCTACCCCCACTTCATGCTCGACGGGCAGATGGCGGTGGTCGACGACTACCTCGAGGTACGGCCCGAGGCCGAGGAGCGGTTACGGGCGCTTGCCGCCGCCGGCCGGCTGAGCATGGGCCCGTGGTACATCCTCATGGACGAGTTCCTCGCCTCGGGCGAGACCATCGTGCGCAACTTGCAGATGGGTGTGGAGCGCGGCGCCGCGTTCGGGGGCGTCATGGACGTCGGCTACCTGCCCGACATGTTCGGCCACATCGCCCAGATGCCCCAGATCCTCCGTCTCGCCGGCTTCAGCGACGCCGTTGTGTGGCGGGGCGTTCCGTCACAGGTGACCCGGAACGCATTCGTGTGGGAGGCACCGGACGGATCGGCCGTGAGGGCCGAGTACCTGCCCGTCGGGTACAGCAACGGCGCCGCGCTCCCCGACGACGCCAAAGCGCTCGTCCGCCGGACGGCCGACCACATCGACGAGGTCGGGGACCTCGTCGCCGGTGACCTGCTCTGCATGAACGGGTCGGACCACCTGATGCCCCAGCCGCAGCTGGGGCGCGTCGTCGCCGAGGCCAACGACCTCCAGGACGACTTCCACTTCGAGGTCACCTCGCTCCCCGACTACCTCTCCGGCGGGACCACCGAGGGCCTGACGCTCGTCCAGGGCGAGCTGCGCTCCGGCTTCCGGGCCAACATGCTCATGGGCGTCACCTCGAACCGCGTCGACGTGAAGCGCCAGGGCGCACTGGCCGAGCGCGAGCTGGAGCGACGGGCCGAGCCGCTGGCCGCACTGTTCCAGCCGCCGGAGGCGTACCCCTCCCGCCTGCTGGAGCTGGCCTGGCGGGAGATGGTGCGCAACTCCGCGCACGACTCCATCTGCGCCTGCTCGGTGGACGACGTGGTCGACGCCGTGCTGCACCGCTACGCCGAAGCCCGGGCCATCGCGTCCGGGCTGGCCGACCGGTCGGTCAAGGCCTTCGCCCTCTCGCTTGCCGAGACGGGCATCTCGGTGCTCAACGCGTCGCCCCGAGCCCGGTCGGGGGTCGTCGAGCTGATCGTCCCGGCCGACGGCCCGGCGCCGGCACAGGTCCAGGTGCTCTCCGAGCGCTCGGGCCTGCCCGGATCGATGGTGCTCGACGCCAACACGGTGCGCACGGTGCTCGGCATGCTGCAGGGGCCCAAGATCAGCGAAGACGCCTGGGTGCAGGAGATCAGGATCGAGGACACCGAAGAGGGCATCGACGTCACGCTCGCCGTCGGCACCGAGGAGAGGCTGAACGTCCCCATCGCGGAGGCCAAGCAGGACCTCTACACCAGGCTCGGGGCGAACCCCGACGTCATGGTGCGCGTCGCCATGGAGCAGCCGTCGACGAGGAAGATCGTCGCCCGCACCGGCGAGGTGCAGGGATACGGGTGGTGCGCTTTCGAGGCGGTCGGGCTGGAGCATCCCGTCGAGGTGACCGAGCCCGAGGGTTCGGTCGTGCTTGCCAACGGGCTGGTGCGGGTGGAGGTCGACGCGGTCAGCGGGACCTTCGCCCTCGACGGCGTCGCCGGGTACGGCCGTCTGGTCGACGACGGTGACCTGGGCGACTCGTACAATTACTCGCCGCCGCAGCGGGACTCGGTCGTCGACACGCCGGACTCGGTCACCGTGCGGGTCGACGAGCGCGGGCCCGTGCGCGCCCGGGCCCGCATCACCGCCACCTACGCGTGGCCGGACCACGTCGACGGCTCGTCGCAGGAGCGGGTCGGAGAGCACCGGGTCGCGGTCGACACCGACGTGGAGCTGCGGGCGGACGACCCGGTGGTTCGGGTCACGACGTCCTTCGTCAACCCGAGCGGGGACCACCGGCTGCGCGTCCACCTCCCCCTGCCCGAGCCGGCGCGCCAGTCCCACGCCGAGAGCCCCTTCACCATCGTCACCCGCGGGCTGACCGCCGAGGGCAGGGCCGACGAGTTCGGGCTGCCGACGGCGCCCTCCAACCGCTTCGTGACGGCCGGTCGCCTGACCGTGGCCCATGAGGGCGTGTGCGAGTACGAGCTCGTCGACGTCGACGGCGGCGCCGCCCGGACCCTGGCGCTCACCGTCCTGCGCTCGACCGGCATGCTGTCGCGCCTCGGCATGGCGTACCGGCCCTTCCCGGCGGGCCCTCTCACGCCTGTGGAGGGTCTGCAGATGCGTGGGAAGCAGGTCACCCTGCACTACGCGCTCGCCCTTGACTGCGACGACCCGTACGGGCTGGCCGACGACGTGCTCCTCCCGCTCGAGACCGTCTCGAGCCTCGGAGGCGGCACACGCCCGGCGGCGGGGAGCGCGCTGGCCGTCCACGGCGCCGAGGTGAGCGCGCTCCACCGGGTCGCGGGAGTGCTCGAAGCGCGGGTCTTCAACCCGACCGCGCAGGCCGCGTTGGTCTCGTTCCCCGGGCGCTCGGGCTGGCTGGTCGACCTGCGCGGCTACCCGCTCGAGCCGTTCGAAGGCTCGTTCGAGCTACGTGCCTTCGGTATCGCCACCGCCAGGCTGCGCGACGACTGAGCCGGCGCCCCGGTTGGCGGTGAGCAGGCGCTCGCCGACGCCACGCAGCTCCTCGAGATCCCTCAGGACCTCCGAGAGGCGCTCCCAGCGCACGTTGCGGCGGCGGTCGGCGGCGGCACCGGTGCCGTCGGCCTCCTGACCGGGCCGGCCGCACCACCACAGCTGCACGCGGCCGAGGTCCTTGAGCAGCCGCGGCCGGAGCGGCTGCGCAGTGAACTCGTCGGGTGACTCGGCCAACAGCGCGGTGTGGAAATCGTCCGACATGAGGACCGTCCCCGGGTTGCCGATGTTGACGATCCTGTGGGCCAGGTTCACGGTGGGCCCGAAATAGTCCCCGTCGCGTAGCAGGACCGGTCCGCAGGCCAGACCGACCCGCACGTCGGACAGGAGGTCGTCGTCGGCGTAGGCGCCGGCCAGGTTCAATCCGATGCGCGCCGCGTCGGTGACGTGGTCGACCACGAACATGACCTCGTCGCCGATCATCTTGACCACCCGGCCCCGGGCGGCCGTGACGATGTCGTGCGAGATCTCCTCGAAGCGCCGCACCACGGCGGCGAGCTCGTCGTCGCTCAGGTGCTGGCTGAGCAGGGTGAACCCGACCATGTCGGCGAAGCCCACGGCCAGGATCGGGCTCTGGCCGGGCGCGAGACCGTGGCTGCGCAGCATCATGCTGCGCTGGATACCGGCCGCCACCTGGCGCCGCCACACGAACTCGAGGAGCTTGGCCATGGCGGGGATGGTCTCGTCGGCGATGCTGGCGAAGGCCTCGGCGGACATCACGGGATCCACCTCCGCGCTGATCATGTTGCCGGGCACGAGCTCCGCTTCGGCGATGCGCGCCATGGAAGAGCCGATGACGCGCGCCATCTGCAGCGCCGTGTCGGTCTCCGTGGCGCCGAGCGCCTGCATACCCTGGAAGATGCGGACAGCCTCGAGGTCGAGGTCGGTGAAGACGCGGTCGTCGTCGTCCACGCCGGCGAAGCCGAGAGCCCGCCAGAACCGCTCGAGCTTGTCGAGGTCGACGCCCGTGAGCTCGGCCACCTCGGTCCACGAGTAGCGGCGGCGGGATGGGACAAGCATGCGCTCCGCCACGAAGAGGTCGATCACGCCGTCCGCCACGGCGCGGTCGATCTCCTCCTCGGTGGCCCCGTGCATCAGGAGGATCTCCTTGACGTGCGCCAGCGCGGCGTCGCGGCGGGACCCGTCGTCGGCGTCGGGGAGCATTTCGTAGCTGTGGAAGAGGCCGCTCACGAGGGCAGCCCCCGCAGCAGCGTCTCGTCCCACTCGGGCCGCGATGGGCGGGCCATCAGGTTCGTCAGCGCGTCGGCCGGCGAGCACCGCCCCTCGACGATCGCCTGGACCTGCTCCGCAATGGGCATCTCGACGCCGTGGGCGCGGGCCAGCCCGACCAGGGGCCCGGCACTCTTGATGCCCTCGGCCACCATGTGCATGCCGCTCACGATGTCGTCGAGCGACCGTCCCTCGCCCAGGGAGAACCCGACCATCCGGTTCCGGCTCTTGGGGCTGGCGCAGGTCGCCACCAGGTCCCCCACCCCGGCCAGGCCACCGAAGGTCAGCACCTTCCCTCCCAGGGTGACGCCCAGACGGCCCAGCTCGGCCAGGCCGCGGGTGATGAGCACGGCACGGGTGTTGTCGCCCAGGCCGAGCCCGTCGCCGATGCCGGCGGCGATGGCCATCACGTTCTTGGTCGCGCCGGCGATCTCGCACCCGACGACGTCGGTGCCGGTATAGGCGCGGAAGGTGCGCGTGTGCACGAGCGCCTGCACGCGGCAGGCCAGCTCCTCGTCGGGGAGCGCGACCACGCAGGCCGCCGGGTGTCCCTGCGCGACCTCGCGGGCGAGGTTGGGCCCCGTCAGGACGCCGGCGGGGACGCCCGGGAGCACCTCGGCCACGACCTGTGACATCCGCAGATTGGTGCCGATCTCAATTCCCTTGGCCAGGCTCACGACGGCCTCCACCCGGTCGGCTACCGGCTGCACCCCGGCGAGCACGGCGCGGAACCCGTGCGACGGCACGGCCATGAAGACGATCCCCACGCCCTCGACCGCCTCCTGAAGCGAGGACGTCACGGTGAGCTCGTCGGGAATCCTGATGCCCGGCAGGTACGTCCCGTTCTCGCGTGTCTCCCGTATGGTGGCGGCGAGCTCGGGCGAGCGCGCCCACAACGACGTGGGATGCGCCGCACCCACGATGGTCGCCACGGCAGTCCCCCACGACCCGGCCCCGATCACCGCCACCCGCTCATTCATTGACCAGACATTACGGCGACCCCGGAGCACCTCCTGCGTTCACCCGTACACTGGCTCGGTGTCGAAGGCGACCTTGCCGAGCGCGCGGGACTCGGCGCCGCCCCTCGACGCCCGGCTGGGGCCCGAGGTCGTGCTCGTCCCCGTTAAGGCGTTCCACCAGGCCAAACGTCGGCTCGGCTCCGCCCTGGCGGATCCCGAGCGGGTCCGGCTCGTCCGTGCCATGGCCACGCACGTCGTGTCCGCCTGCGTCCCGCTCCCCGTGGCGGTCGTCTGCGACGACGAGGACGTCGCACGATGGGCGTCGGACCTTGGCGCGTCCGTCATGTGGGAGCCCGGACAAGGTCTCAACGGTGCCGTGCGGGCCGGCGTCGACCGCCTGGCCCGCGCCGGCGCGGTGTGGGTGACGGTGGCCCACGGCGACATGCCCCGGGCCCGCGGGCTCGGTGCGCTGCCGCCCTTCGACGGCGTCACCCTCGTGCCCGACCGCCGCGACGACGGCACGAACGTACTGCGACTGCCCGCGGCGAGCGACTTTCGCTTCGCGTACGGCCCCGGGTCCTTTCGGGCGCACCGGGCCGAGGCAACCCGCCTCGGCCTCGGTGTGCGCGTCCTGCGCCATCCGGACCTGGCCTACGACGTCGACTGGCCCGCCGATGTCGCTGAGCTGGGTGAGCGCCTCTGATTGAAGCCCGGGCGCGGAACCGGGGGCCCGCAGGCCCCCGGTCTCACGTGTTCCGAATGGAACGAAGCGCTTAGCGCCGACGTGCCGCCTTGCGGGCGGGCGCACGACGCACGGCCTTCTTGGCCGCGGTTGCCCGCTTCTTGACGGCCTTGCGCGCGGTTGCGCGCTTCTTGGTGGCCGTCTTCTTGACCGCGGTTGCCCGCTTCTTGACGGCCTTGCGCGCGGTTGCGCGCTTCTTGGTGGCCGTCTTCTTGACCGCGGTTGCCCGCTTCTTGACAGCCTTGCGAGCCGGAGCCCGCTTCACGGCCTTCTTGGCGGTTGCCCGCTTCTTGACGGCCTTGCGAGCCGGAGCCCGCTTGACGGCCTTCTTGGCCGGAGCCCGCTTAACTGCCTTCTTTGCCGGGGCCCGCTTTTTAGCTGCCTTTCTGGCCGGGGCCCTTCTCTTTGCGGCTACTGCCACAGGTGCACCTCCCTAGGAGCTTGGTCACTGAATAGAGGTGAAGCCTGCGCCACGCCGGGGTCGATAGCCCCACGCCGTGCGCACTGCCGCACCGGATTCACTGTCAATTGCAACGGACGACGCGGTTGCGGTGATGTCATGGACACCGCCGCATCACGCCGTACCGACTTGATTCCCCCGAGTTGCGACGTCGAGCTGACACGCCGCTGCACGGCGCCAGGCGCGCACGAAAGCGAACCGACAACCTTCGCTTTGCGCGCCACACGTCGTTGTGTCGCAGCACATGTCAACCCTCCCTCACGCTTCGGGTACACACATTCTTCTGTTATGAACGTGTCCAGGTCAAGCATACTTTGTTTGCGCGGTCATTTTGCGTTCGTCAGTGACCTTTGATTCACAACCTGCAATACACACAATTGAGGTGCATGCTGCGCTCGCGCGACGTGATTGCGCTTCAGTTGTCGCCGCATTGGCCGATATGTCCTATGGAATTCTCTGTTCCCCAACGCAAACATCACATGCATGGAACGCGATGCTCATCGGCATGTCGATACGGCGGATCCGTGCCTGATTTCGACCGCTGCACTGCGTGAGGTCCACCGATGTGCGCGCCACAGCATCTATGTTGGAACCGGCACACACGGATGGATATGGGCCGGCGCAGAGCGCTCGACCCTGGTGTTGGGTCCGCCGCGGTCAGGGAAGACATCCTCCCTGGTCATACCCAATATTTTGCTGTCGGACGGACCGGTCGTCTCGACCTCGACCAAGCCCGATGTCATGCGCGCTACGGCGCCCTCGCGCAGCCGCGACGGTTGGGCGTTCCTCTACGACCCGAGCGGTGAGGTCGCCTGCCCGCGCGGCGTCGAGCGCGTCGGCTGGTCGCCGCTGACGACCGCCTCGAGTTGGGACGCGGCCGTCGTGACGGCCGATGCGATGGTCGGCGCCAGCCGCTTGAGCGGGTCACGCGTCGGGGAGCACCACTGGACCGAGCGTGCCGGCGCGCTCCTCTCGACCCTCCTCCATGCCGCCGCGAAGAAGCGGCTCTCCATGCGGGACGTCCTCGCGTGGATCGACCGCCACGACGGAGCCGCCGCACTCGAAATTCTCTCCTCGGGCGCCGGGGAGGACGCACCGGCAACCAATCTGCTCGGCGGGATCGTGGCTACGGACCCCCGGGAGCAGTCGGGAATCTGGTCCACCACATCGGGTGTGCTGGCCGCGTACCGCACCGAGGGCGCCTTGGCGTCGACCCGCATGCCGCTCCTCGATCTGGAGGAGTTCTGCGCAGGCCCGCACACGCTCTACGTGTGCTCGACGGGACGGCGGCAGCGCCAGTTCGCTCCGCTCGTGGTGGGGACCATCGGCGACGTGCGTGACGCCGCCTACGCCCGGGCCCGCAACGATCTCGGGGGCCCGCCCACCCTCATCGCGCTCGACGAAGTGGCCAATATCGCACCCATTCCCGACCTCCCCGCCATGGTCAGCGAGGGCGCCGGCCAGGGCCTCCTTGTGCTGGCCTGCCTGCAGGACCTGTCCCAGGCGCGCGTGCGCTGGGGCCAGGCGGCGGACGGGTTCCTCTCGCTGTTCGGCACGACCGTCGTCCTGCGCGGCATCGCGGACACCTCGACCCTGCGTGACATCAGCGCCCTGGCGGGCGACCGCGAGGTGCCGGCGACGACGGTCAGCCGTGCCGTCGACCGGTGGGGTCGCATCCGTCCCTCCACGTCCGTCGGGTCGGCGCGGCAGGCACGACTCCCCGTCGACGCCGTGGCGAGGGGAGCCCCCGGCCGCGCGCTCGTCCTCGGCCCGCACAAGGAGGTGGAGGAGGTCTCGCTGACCCCGTCACACGAAAACTCGCCGTGGCGCGAGCTCACGGCGCCCGTGCACGAGCTGGCCCGCGGGGAGGTGCCGCAGCTGGGCCGTTGACTCAGCGCCCGAGGCCGAGCTCGACCCCGGCGGGAACGAGCCGCCCGAGCCGGGACCGCACCGCCTCGAGATGCCGCGCCGTGCGGATGTGGTCGGCCAGACGAGCCGCCGGCAGCCATGCCAGGGCCGACGGCGAGCCCGGGGCGCCGAGCGTCTCGGTGGCGCGGTCGAGGCCCCAGCGGCCCCGGTAGGCATCGAGCACCTCCGCGGCGCCGACCCAGAGCGCGTGGTCGGCCGGATTGAGCGGACGAGGCCCGAGCACGCGCAGGAGGTGGTTCCCCGGAACGACGTCGCGGCGCCGGTGGAGTGGCTCTGCCACGCCGACGGACGCCGCGGGAGCCACCCAGTGGTCGACGAGGTGGCCGAGAGAGGCCGCCTCGATGCCGTGCGGTGCTGCGGCGGCGAACGCGGCCACGACGTCGCGGCGCCGGGCCCCGCCGTGAGGGGTGCGCGAGATGACGGCGGCGAAGTGGTGCTCGTCGAGCAGCGGCGGTCCGGGGGTCGGGCGTCCTGCCGGCAGCCCGAGCTCGAGCGTCCCCCCGACGGCACGGGCCCGCCGCTCCCACTCGTGGACGAGCTCGGCGTAGGACGTCCCAGGCTCCTTGACCGGACGGGTGGCCGCCCACGCCACGCGGCCAGCCCGCACCGAGTGTGCGCCCACATCGTGCATGCGACGGCGGATGTCGGCGGCGCGTGAGGAGAACTCGCCCAGGAGCTCGGGCGCCACGCCCACGATCTCGGGCGCCCGGTCTGGCGCTCCCGCCCAGCGCACGCCGAGCGCCGCTGCGAGGCTTGCTCGCAGATGCGCGCCGTAGACCTCCGACGCCGCCTGGCGGTGGGCGGCGATCCCGCGCCGGTCGCAGGCGCTCCACCGGCCGTCCGCACCATGGACGAGGTTCGCCACCACGACGTGGCTGTGCAGGTGGGGGTCGCCGTTGCGGTTGACGGCGTGGGTGAATTGCCCGGCGATGATCCCGGTCGTCGGGAGCACAGTCCGTTCCGGCCCCGACCGCCTGGCCGCGGTGACCCCGTGCTGCTCCAGGTAGCGCAGCGCACCGTCGACTGCGCCGGTGTGGGCGGCGGGGACACGACGCGCGGTCTCCGCACCCCCGAGCGCGAAGAGCACGCTGGCCGACTTGGGTGCGCTGAACGTCAAGTCGAACGCCGCCACGGAGACGCGGCCCGAGCCCATCGGCTGCCCGGTCCGCGGGTGCCGGCCCTGGAGCAGCAGTCGGAATGCCCCCGGCGAGAGCGGTCCCTCCAACCCGAGCGCCGCCGCGGCGACGCCGGTCCAGCGGCCCGGCATCGACACGGGAAGCTCAGGGGCGAGGTCGGACAGGTAGTAGTCCGCCGTGTCCCACCTCACGCCGTGGATCCCGAGCATCCGGCTCCTCTCGTTCCCCCACAACCCTCCGAGGATGAACGGTCGAGCGGGGCTCAGGCCTTGCGGCGGAGCTCCACGACGGGAATCACCCGCTCGGTGGCCTTCTCGTAGTCGCCGAAGCCCGGCATCCGCTCTACCTGTGCGGCGAAGAGGCGGTCCCGCTCGGGACCGGCGACCGGGGTGGCGACGGCGTCGAAGCGCTCGTCGCCGAACTCGACCTGGACATCGGGATGGGCGAGCAGGTTGTAGTACCAGTCTGGGTTGGTGGGCGCACCCGCCTTGGAGGCGAACACAAACAGACTGCCCTCCTCGAGCAGGCCGACCAGGGGGTTCACCCGCTTCTCGCCCGTGCGGGCGCCCGTCGTCGTCAGCAGCACCACCGGTGCGCCCTCGAACGGACCCCCAACGGCGCCGTGGTTGGCGCGGAACTCCTCGATGACGCCCCGGTTGAAGTCGTTCATGTCGCTCGTGGCCTGACGCTACTTCGAACGGGCGGACGGGCGGTCGGGCGCCTCGTAGCGGGCCAGCACCCGGCGGGCCGCGCCCGCGGCCAACTCTGTCAGCTCGGGTGGGCTGACCACGCGAACGGTCGGGCCGAGCTGCAGCAGCAGCCGCTCGAACCAGGCCATGCCCGAGACGTCGAGCACCACGTCGGTCACCGTCCCGTCCTCGTCGTGCGCCACCGCGCGCACGGGGACGGACTCGGGCACCCATTGCGCGCCCGGCCCCAGGTGCAGGTGGACCTCCAGTGCGCCCGGGCCGGGCACGAACATCTCCTCCATCGGCCGGGCCCGCACTGCCGCCGGTTCGGCGGGATGGTCGAGCACGCGGACGGCGCCGATGCGGTCGACCCGGAAGCGCCGCATGTCCCCGGCCCGGTGGCAGTACGCATCGAGATACCAGTGCCCGTCGGTGGTGACCACCTGCACCGGCTCCACCGTGCGCGTCGTGAGCTCGTCGCGCGAGCCCGAGTGGTAGTCGATCTCCAGGGCCCGGCCCTGGTCGACCGCCTCACGCACGACGGCCAGGTTCTCCGGTGCGTCGACATCGAGCCCGACCGCCTCCCGGGAGCCCAGCGCCGCATCGAGCTTGGCCAGGGCCCGACGCAACGCGTCGTCCTCCGATCCCGGCACGGCGAGGAGCAGCCGCGCCGATGCAGCGACGGCGAACCCTTCGGCCGGCGTGAGGCGGCGGGGGCGCGCGTACTCAGGCGGGAGGAAGGCCCGGACCGAGTGCTCCGACACCTCTATCTCCATGAGCGTGTCCGGCGTGTAGGGGGGTGTGCCGCAACAGGCCGCCAGTTCCAGCTCGGCCACCAGTTCCTTCTCGCTCATGCCGAATCGGCGCGCCGCGTCGGCGATGGGAGCCTGCCCGACCTGGGCCAGCCAGCCGACCACGGCCAGCAACCGACGCAATCGACGGCTCGTCTCGGCACCCGGAGCGGCCCGTACGGGAGCGGCGGCCCGGTCGCCGTCGTCCTCCGCCGCTGCCGGCGCCCGGACGTGCGCCGGCAGCGGCGGGGCGGGAACGGTGAGCGCAGTGAGCCAGGCGACCAGCTCCTCCCGGAAGGCCGGCGGCTCGGTCACCGTCGCGTGGTCGAGCAGGCCCAGCACCCACGAGCGGATGGAGGTGAACGAGGAGACCCCGAGCGCGAGGTCGACCGACCCGTCGTCGAGGCGGCGCACCACCTTGTCCTGCCCCACTTCGTCGGTCACCCGGCGGGCCTCGAGGGCGTCGACCCGGATGCTCATCTCTATCCGGTGCTCCCCGTCGGCCTCCCACGGCTCGTCGGGCAGGGCCGCCTCGACGTCCACGTCCTCGGGCACCTCGGCGCTGGCGGCCTCGCCCCGGGAAACCTCGCCCTCTATCCGGTCCACCCGGAACGTGCGCACGGCGCCGCGTTCGAGGTCCCAGGCCACCAGGTACCAGTGCCCGAAGCGGAACCACAGCCCCACGGGGGCGGCGCGGCGCGCCACGGCCCGGTAGGTGAACCCGGCCGTGGCGCGCGTGCGCACCGCCTCGAACAGCTCGATGAGCGCCGGCGGCGGCACCATCGACGCGATGGGACGGACGTCGCCGAGGCCCGCAGCACCCAGCTTCAGCAGCGCATCCCGCCCACTAGGATCGCCCAGGTGGACGCCGGCGACGGCGAGGTGGAGCGCAACCTGCTCGTCGGGCTCGAGGTCCAGGTCGGGCAGGTAGAACGACTCACGGTCGATCAGGTACCCATACTGCTCGTGGCCGGGCAGCCGTTGCGTCAGGACCGGGATGCCCTCGTCGCGCAGCAGCCGCTTGTCCCGCTCGAAGGCCTGGCGTCGCGCCGAGTGCTCCGTGGGGTACCCGGGAACCTGATGCGCGATCGCGTCGAGCGTCAACGGCTGCGGCGTGTCGAGCAGCACCAGGACGAGGTCCGTGACGCGTTCGAGCCGGTCGAGCTTCGCGGGCGCCTCCATCGCCCAGAGCCTACGGCGGCGGCTGCGGCGTGACCGCCGCCGCCCACCCCTTCGACTGGCACCTCCACCTGCTGTGGCTGCTCGCCTTCCCGGCCCTCGTCGCCGTGTACGTGTGGGCGACCCGCCAGGAGGGCTGTGAGGCGAGCGGGCGGCAGAAAGCCCTGTTCCTCTGCGGCGTCGTCGTCCTCATCGGGGCCGTGACGTGGCCTCTCGGCGACCTGGCCGCCCACTGGCTGCTGATGGCGCTGGTGCTCCAGCGGCTGCTCCTGACCCTCGCCGTGCCCCCGCTCCTGGTGCTGGGGACGCCGCGGCCGGTTATTGCCCGCCTGACCCGGCCCGCCGCGGTCGACGCCGTGCTGCGCGTGGCGGTCAGGCCCGTGCCCGCGGTGGCCATCGTCACCGTCGTGGCGGTGGCCACCCTGACGACCGGGGCGGTGAGCCTCGCGGCGCGCTCCGACGCGGCCAGGGTGCTCATAGAGCTCGTCGTGCTCGCGTCCGGCTTCGTCCTGTGGGCTCCGGTGCTGACCGAGTTGCCGGGGGCGCCGCGGCTGTCCTCACTGGGGCGGGGCGGGTACCTCATCGTTCAGTCGATCGTGCCCAGCTTCTTGTCCATCGTGTGGATCTTCGCCCGCCACTCCCTCTACCCGACCTTCTCCCACCCCGGCACCGTCGTGGGCATGTCGCCCCTCCTCGATCAGCAGCTCGCCGGCTTCCTGGCCAAGCTGAGCACGATCGCGGTGCTTTGGACGGTGGCCTTCGTGATCATGACCCGCGCACAGACCGCCGAGACAACCGGCGAGGACGTCGAGCCGCTGATGTGGTCCGATGTGGAACGCGAGATTGAGCGGGCCGATCGACGCCAGCGGCGCCAGGGCTGGCCCGGCCCTCCCGCACCGCGCTGAGCACGATGGTGGCGCTCCGGTCGGGTTCCGGTGCACAATGGCCCCCCATGGGTGTCACGGTCAACTTCCGTGTCCGCGGCCAAGCGGACGGGACGGGACGAGCGACGGCGCCGTCTCGGACAGAACTTCCTCCGGCCTGACGTCGCCGATGCACTGGTCGCCCAGGCGGCCTTCGACGCCGGTGATCTCGTGGTCGAGATCGGAGCGGGCAGTGGCGCCTGCACGTTCGCGCTGGCACGCCGCGGCGTCCGCGTCATCGCCTTGGAAAAAGACCCGCACTGGGCGGATCTCCTACGGCGCGAGGTGGTCCGGCTCGGGGCCGAGGGCATCTCGGTCGTGTGCTGCGACGTCCTGCGGTACCGCATGCCGCGCCGGCCGTTCCGGGCACTGGGCTCACTCCCCTTCGGCATCACGACCGCGATCCTCCGCCACCTACTCGACGACCCGGGCAGCGGGCTCCAACGCGCCGATCTGGTCGTCCAGTGGGAGGTGGCCCGCAAGCGGGCGGCCATGCCTCCCACGACGATGCTCTCCACCACGTGGGTGCCCTGGTGGACCTTCAAGGTCGGCCGGCGCATTTCCCCCGGTGCCTTCCGGCCCGTGCCGGCGGTCGACGCGGCGGTGCTCCAGGTGACACGCCGGACCCCGCCCCTCCTGCCCGCCCACATGGCCCCCGCCTACGCCGACTTCGTCCGCGGCCACTGGAAGTAGCGTCTCCAAGTCCGATGAGCAGGCGTGGACCGTGCCCGACGTCCACCTCCTGACCAGGGGGGGCACGTCGCTGTCCCTCACGTGACGCCCACCTTCGTCCCCGACGGCCGGGACGGCGTCGGTTCGTGCTCCCGACCGACGATGTGGCGTCCACGGAGGCGTCCATCAGGCGCCGTGCGGCCACGGCACTGCTGCTCCAAGCCGCCCATGTGATCCACTTCTAAGACGAGGGACCGGCGCCCTCAGGCCAGCGACGCGCCCCTCAGCTCGTCCAGCGAGAGCTCGGCCGTCTGGTTCCCGCCGCACTGCGGGCAGTGCTCGACGTGGCGCCACGAACGGAGCAGACGGGTGCCTTCCGGGTTGAGCAGGACCACGAAGGACTCGGAGATCGGGTCGATCTCGAGCCCGTAGTACGCCCGCCAGGCGGTCGTGGCCGCGTGGACGTCGAGTGCGAGACCCTTCAGGACGCGCCGGAAGCGCATCCGGTCGGTGTCGAAGATCCACGTGCTGTGGCAGGACTCGAGGACGAAAAGAGCGTCATCTGTGGGGGGGACCACATCGCTGATCATGCCCGATCCTTTACCGGGTTCGGCGTCGAATGCACCTCAGCCTTGTTACGAATTGGTGACAATCTCTGTTTTCCCAGGTGAACCCCTATTGTGGTCCGGCATCGTGTTTCCGGCCGACGACGAGCTCGCGCTTCGTGCAGAGCTGGCGCAGCACTGCGCACAGCACGATCCGGCTTTCCGCGGGATCGATCACCTCGTCCACCAGCCCCCGTTCCGAGGCCGGCCACGGGTTGAGATAGGCCTCCTCGTAGGCGAGCTCGCGATCGGCCCGCTCCCCCGGCTCGAGCCCGCGGTGGAGGATCTGCACCGCGCCGGAGGCCCCCATGACGGCGACCTCGGCCCCCGGCCAGGCGAGGCAGACATCGTTGCCGATCCCGCGGGAGTCCATGACGATGTACGCGCCGCCGAACGCCTTGCGGAGGATGAGGCACAGGCGCGGCACGCTCGCCTGCGCGTACGCGAAGGCCAGCTCCGCTCCGTGGCGGATCATGCCGCGCCACTCGAGGTCCTTGCCGGGCAGGAAGCCGGGCGTGTCCACCAGGCTCACGATGGGCAGGTTGAAGGCGTCGCAGAGCCGCACGAAGCGGGCGGCCTTCTGTGACGCGGCGATGTCGAGGGTGCCCGCCAGGATGCGGGGCTGGTTGGCCACGAAGCCGACCGGCATCCCGCCCATCCGGGCGAACGCCGTCACGATCTGGCCGGCCCACCGGGGCCAGAGCTCGCGAAACTCACCGTCGTCGCACAGGGAGCGGACCACCTCCCGGGCGTCGTAGGTGGCCGCCTTGCGGTCGGGGATCACCGTGCGCAGCTCGGGCGTCGGGCGAAGCACCGAGTCGCTGACGGGCGCCAGCGGCGGGACCTCGTCGGTGTTCGACGGCAGGTATTCCAGCAGCTCGGCGACGGCGCCGTCCACGTCGTCGGACTCCACCGCGCACAGACCGCTCGACGTGGCGTGGGTGGCGGTTCCACCCAGCTCGTTGATCCCGATCTCAATCCCGGTGAACTCCGCCACCATCTGCGGGCCCGACACGAAGGCGACCGCTTCGGAGCTCATGACGACGAGATCGGACAGCCCGAGCAGGAGGGCGGGCCCCGAGACGACGGGACCGGTCGCGGCCGCGATCACCGGCACCTGCCCGCTGCAGCGGGAGATCGCCGCTGCCGCCCGCCCCCACCCGTGCAGCGCGGCGACGCCGTCGAGGACGTCGGCCCCGCTCGAGGCGACGAAGAACACGAAGGGGATCCCGAGCTGGCGGGCCTGGTCCGCCGCCTCGGCCAGCCTCACGCCGTCGGCGTGGGTGATGGCACCGCGCCGCATGGTGCCGAGCGACCGGGCGATGACCGCGTCGCGCCCGCCGATCCGCCCGACCACCGACGTGACGGCGCCGACGATCCCCTTGCCGACGTCGGATGGCTCCTCCACTCGGGTCGCCGTCGTCACCGTGGCCGAATGTAGACCACCCCCCGAGATGGAGGGGCCGGAGGCGCCGGCCGGACCGAGACGGCCTTAGCGCAGGGTCACGCGGACCGCCGCCACGGTCCCGAGCGCCCGCCGGACTTCTCCCACAGCGCCAGGCGCTCGACCGTCATGGTGCGGTCGGAGGACTTGCACATGTCGTAGACGGTGAGGGCGGCGACGGCACAGGCGGTCATCGCCTCCATTTCGACGCCGGTGCGGTCCACGGTCTCGACCTGGGCCTCCACCTCGACGTAGTCGTCCCCGATGGAGAAGTTGACACCGATGGAGCCCACCAGGACCGGGTGGCACATGGGGATGAGCTCGGCCGTGCGCTTGGCGGCCTGGATCCCCGCGATCCTGGCCGCGGCCAGCACGTCCCCCTTGGTGATGGCGTTGTTGGCCACCTTGGTCGTCGTCTCGGGCAGCATCGAGACCCGGCAACGAGCCAGGGCCCGGCGGTGCGTGGGCTCACGGGGCGTGACATCGACCATGCGGGCGCCGCCCAGCGGGTCGAGATTGGCCAGCATGCGGTCGGACACCATGCAGCAGTCTACGACCTGGACGACCGCCGACGCCGCCCGGCCGGTTGGGCGGCTAAACTTGGCAGTCTCAGGCAGCGAGTGCCAACGGAGGATCCATTGCCGACCTATGAATACGCGTGCACGGCGTGCGGGCACCGGCTCGAAGCCGTCCAGAAGTTCTCGGACGACCCGCTGACCGAGTGCCCCGAGTGCGGGAGCGCGCTCCGTAAGGTCTACGGCGCCGTCGGCATCGTCCTGAAGGGCAGCGGGTTCTACAAGACGGATTCGAGGGCGCCCGCCGGCGCAAGCAACGGCGCAGGCGCGAAGAAGGCGGACGACTCCACCGGCGGTTCGTCGAGCTCGGAGTCGACATCCAAGGAGACATCCAAGGAATCGACCCCCAAGACGGACACCGGCTCCTCGGGCGGCAACGGCGACAAGGGCGCCAAGCCGGCCGCGGCCGCGGCCAGCTGAGAGGTCAGTCCCCGCTCAACGCCATGTCGGCGATGGCCAGGGTCTGACCGGCGGCCACGCCCGGCAGCCAGCGCAGGTCGCCGCCGATCTCGACCACCGATTGGAGCATGCGCTGCAGCGTGGAGGCGACGGTCACCTCCCGCACCGGTTCGGCCAGCACCCCGCCCCGGATCATGAGCCCCTCGGCTCCCACCGAGAAGTCACCGCTCACGGGGTTGACCCCCGAGTGGACCCCCGTGACCGACTGCACGTAGAGGCCGTCGCCGACCGAGGCCAGGATCTCGTCGAGCCCCTTGTCCCCCGGCGCCAGGACGAGGGCGCGGCAGCCCGCCGAGGGAGTGCCGGCGAAGCCTCCCCGGACCGCCGACCCGGTCGACACCGTCCCGGCGCGGCGGGCCGAGACCGTGTCGAACACGAACATGCGCAGCACGCCGTCGGAGATCAGGACGTTGCGCCTGCACGCCAGCCCCTCGCCGTCGTGGGACGCGGCGCCGTAGGCGCGGGGGTCTGTCGGGTCGTCGACCAGGGTCACGCCGCCGGCGGCCACGGACTCCCCGATCCGCCCGGCGAAGAAGGACCGGCCCTTGACGACGGCCTCGCCCGAGAGCGCCGACGCCACCACTGCGAGCAGCGTTGAGACCACGCGCTGGTCGAAGACCACGGTGCAGTGCGCCGAGCGCGCCTTCTGGGCGCCGAGCATGCGGATGGCCCGCTTGACCGCGTCATCCATGGCCTCGCCGGGCACGAGCTCACCCGGTCCCCGGCCGACGCTGAACCCGGTACCCGTCTGGGTCTCCGCGCCCTCCCCCGCGATGGCCTCGACGGAGAGGAACGCGTTCGTGCGTCTCCGGCACGACGAGATGCCGGTCGTCGTGGCCAGCGCCACCTCCACCCTGCTGTCCGAGTAGTCCGCCGAGGAGACCTGCCGGACCTGCGGGTCGGCCGCGCGCGTCGTCCGCTCGAGCTCGATGGCCAGGGCGACCTTCTTCTCCATGGGCGTCGAGGCCACGCCGTCGTCCCACAGGTCGATCTCCGTGGCCGCCACGCCGTCGGGTTGGGCCAGGACGACATCGGGGTCGGGCGTGGCGAAGCGGGCATTGTCGCGGGCGTCGGCCAGCGTGGCGGCGATGACCAGCGGGTCGAGCGACCCCGCCCAGGCGAAGCCGACCTGGCTGCCCTCGCCGCCGGGCCCGTCGACGAGGACACGGATCCCCACCCCCGAGGAGTCGGCCGAGGTGAGGGACTCGACCTCGCCCTCGTAGGCCCGCACCTCCGTATCGGTGCCCCGGGTGGCGTAGACCTCGATGCCCTCGCCGGGACAAGCCTGCGCGACGATTGAGGTGGCGAGCTCGAGGAGGTCGCCGGTCATGCGGTCCCCCCCAGGGTGACGCCGGTGATGCGCAGCGTGGCCTGGCCGCATCCCACCGGGACGCTCTGTCCGTCCTTGCCGCAGGTGCCCGGCGTCATGTCGAAGTCGGTGGCCACCGCGTCGATGCGCCGCAGCACCTCGGGCCCGTTCCCGATCAGGTTGGCGTCGCGCAGCGGCTCGGTGATGCGGCCGCCCTCAATCAAGTAGGCCTCGGTGGTGCCGAACACGAAGTCGCCCGTGGCGGTGTTCACCTGGCCGCCCCCGAGCTTCTTCACGTAGACACCCGAGGGGGTCTGCGCCACGATCTCGTCGGGGTCCTCGGCGCCGGCGAGCAGGTAGGTGTTCGTCATGCGCACCATCGGCAGGTGCTGATAGCTCTGGCGGCGCCCATTGCCCGAGGACTTCCGGCCCTCCTTGCGCGCTCGCAGCCAGTCCCACATGTAATCGGTCAGGACCCCGTTCTCGATCAGCACGTTGCGGGCGGGCGCACAGCCCTCGTCGTCCACCGCGAAGTTGCCCCACTCCCCCAGTACCGTGCCGTCGTCCACCAGGGTGACCAGGGGGCTGGCGACCAGCTGCCCCACCCGGCCCGTGTACACGGAGGCGTCCTTGACGATGTGGTCGGCCTCGAGCCCGTGCCCGCATGCCTCGTGGAAGAGGATGCCGCCGCTCCCACCGGCCAGCACGATCGGAACCTCACCGGAGGGCGCCGGGCGTGCCGAGAGCTTGGCCAGCGCCCGCGCGGCTGCCTTGTGGGCAATGTCCTCGACACCGAACCGCTCGAAGATCTCGAAGCCCTCTGTGCGGGCGAGCGACTCGTAGCCCGTCTGCATGCCGGTGTCGCCGTTGGCCACGCAGACCACGCTGAAGCGGGTGCGGATCTGGTCGTCCTGGGCGAGCAGCCCGTCCGAATTGGCGATCAGCACGCGTCGCCTGGTGTCACCGCAGCCGACCTGCACCTGGGTGACGGCATCGCCGGTGGCCCGGGCCGCCTCGTCCGCCCGGGCCAGCAACTCGAGCTTGCGACCCTTGTCCACCGAGTCGGGCGGCGTGCGACCGCCCGGGCCGTGGTTCGACGGAGGCCCGAGTGCCACCGTGCGCACCCCGGCGTCCCCCTGGCGGGCCACCGCGGCGGCCGCACTTGCGGCGGCCAGCAACCCGGCTTCGCTCAGGTCGGCTGTGTGGGCGAAACCGGTCGTGTCGCCGTCGACGACGCGGATCCCCGCGCCGCGAGAGCGCCCTGAGGAGAGTTCCTCGACCTTGCGGTCGTCGAGCATGGCACTGGCCGTCGCGGTGTCCTCTGCGAACACCTCCGCCATGTCGCCCCCGCTCACCAGAGCGGCGGACAGGACGCGTTCGAGCACGTCAGGGTCGATGAGGGCGGTGTCGGTCACGGCGGTATCGTAATCGTCGTGCCCGACGGTCCCTCCGACACACGCACTGCTGCGGGGCACGGACCCCATGCCGGGCTGAGCGCCCAGCTCGAGCTGACCGTGGGCGCCGAGGACACCGCCGACCACTTCCGCTCGGGCGACGTCCCCGTCCTCGCCACGCCCCGCCTGCTCGCCCTGTGCGAGGAGGCCACCTGCCGGGCCACCGACGGTCACCTGACCGAGGCCCAGTCGAGCGTGGCCACGCGGGTGCAGTTCGACCACCTGGCACCAGTTGGGGTGGGATCGGTGGTGCTGGCCGAGGCCACCCTGGTCAAGGTCGAGGGCAGGCGCCTCATCTTCACCGTGTCCGCCGCCCGGCTCGAGGGCGGTGGCCTGGTCGGTGCGGGCCGGGTCACCCGGGTCGTGGTGGACCGATCCGCGTTCCTGGCCAAGGCGGGCGCCCCGGACACCCCCTGAGCGCGACCCCGCCCGCCACCGACGGGCCTCGGCTCCTCGCCGGGGCGGGGCCGGTGGTGGCGGCGTTCTTCACCTTCGGCCTCTTCTGGGGCAGTTGGGCCGTCATGCTGTTCGACATCCAGCGCGCCTTCTCGCTCAACGATGCCCAGCTGGGTGTGCTCCTGGCCGTCGCCATCGCCGTGGCCGGCGCGTCGAGCGCGGTGATGGCGCACCTGGCCGACCGGGTGGGTGCACGCCGGCTCCTGTGGATCGCGCTGTTCGCGTGGTCCGCCCTCCTGTGCGTGCTGGCGCTCACCCGCGAGCGGTGGGCCTTCGCCACCGTGCTCGTCCTGGTGGAGGTCGCCGGTGGCTCCATCGACACGGCCATGAACGCCGAGGCGTCCCACCGGCTCATCGGCAATCCGTCCGCGCTGGTGCGCCTCCACGCCCTGTTCAACACGGGCGCGCTGACCGGCGCCGCGGTGGCCGCGCTCGTCATCCACGCCGGTGTGTCGTGGCGCTGGGTCTGGCCCGGGGTCGCCGTGGTGGCCCTGGTGGTCGGCGTATGGGCCCTCGCCACGGACCCGGGCACGGCGCTGGCCCCATCCCATGACGGCGGCGCGGCGCAGACGACCCACCCGCTGCGGCGCCTGCGCCGCGACGGTCTCCTCGTGCTGCTGCTCGTCTTCGCCTTGGCCGAGGTCACCGAGGGCGGCGTCGACACCTGGGGCGTGCTCTACCTGCGCAACCACCTGGCCACGGGGGTGCTGCTCGGCGCCGGGGCGTATGTCATCGGCCAACTGGTGGCCGCCACCACCCGCGGCGCGGGCGGAACGCTGCTCGGCCGGCTCTCCACGCGGAGGGCCCTCATCCTGGGCGGCTGCGTCGCCGGCGGCGGCATCCTCCTCGAGTCCATCTCGCCCGTCGCCGGCGTGGCCGCGCTGGGCCTCGCCCTCGGCGCGGGCGGGGCCTCGCTGTTCTGGCCGCTGGTCATGAGCACGGTGAGCCGGCTCGCCAGCCAGGTCGTGAGCGCCGTGGGCACCTTCACCGCCGCCGGCTACGTGGGTTGGGTGGCCGGGGCTCCCATCGTGGGGTGGGTCTCACAGTCCCTCGGCCCCGCCCGCGGGCTCCAGGTCCTGGCCTTGGCCTCGTTCGGCGTTGCCGCGTGCACCCTCTTCGGCCCCCACCGCAGAGTCGCAGAGGGTGGCAGCGGATAGCCTGGGACAACCGCCATGATCCTGCAAAGCATCGAGACTCCCGCCGACGTCAAGGGCCTGAGCCAGGAGGAACTCGTCGAATTGTGCGAGGAGATCAGGGCATTCATCGTCGAGTCGGTGACCACCACCGGCGGGCACCTGGGCTCGAACCTGGGTGTGGTGGAGCTCACCCTCGCCCTGCACCGGGTGTTCGACTCCCCGCGCGACGTCATCCTGTGGGACACCGGCCACCAGGCCTACGTCCACAAGCTGCTGACCGGCCGTCGTTTTGGCTTCAAGACCCTGAAGCAGGCGGGCGGCATGTCGGGCTACCCCAACCGCTCCGAGTCCGAGCACGACTGGATCGAGAACAGCCACGCGTCGACCGCGCTCTCCTACGCGCACGGCATCGCCAGCGGGTTCTCGCTGCGCGGCATCGAAGGCGAGCGCAAGGTGGTCGCGGTGGTCGGGGACGGGGCGCTGACCGGCGGCATGGCGTACGAAGCTCTCAACAACCTGGGCCACTCGCGGCGCCGTGTCGTGATCGTCCTCAACGACAACGGGCGGTCCTACGCGCCCACGGTGTCCCAGCTCTCCCAGAGCCTGACGACGCTGCGACTCAACCCCACCTACACCGCCGCGCGCGAGCGCCTGCGACTGCGCCTGCGTGAGCTGCCCGCCCTGGGCGAGCTCGCCTATTCGAGCGTGCACTCGCTCACCAGCGCGCTGCGCGAGATGGTGGCACCGCACACGTTCTTCGAGGCGCTGGGGGTCCGCTACGCCGGGCCGATCGACGGCCACGACATCGAGCACATGGAGCAGGCCTTCACCCACGCCGCTGAGTGGGACGGCCCCATCGTCGTCCACGTGCTCACGCAGAAGGGTCGCGGCTACGCGCCGGCGGAGGAAGACGAGATCCAGCGCCTGCACGACGTCAAGGCCACCAAATCTGTCGTGCTGGAGAACGCCGTGGGCAGCTCGGCCGGACTGGCCGTGGGTGGTTCTGCCGGCTCCGACAATGGTGGCCTCGCTTCGCCCGGTTCGGTGCCCGGGAGCGAGGGCGGCGGCCGGGCGCCCCAACGCGCGGCCACCTACACCGACGCGTTCTCGCGTGCCCTCCTGACGGCAGCCGAGGAGGACCCCCGCGTCGTGGCGCTCACCGCGGCCATGCCGGGGCCAACAGGGTTGCTGTCCTTCCAGGCCCGCTTCCCCGACCGCTTCTTCGACGTCGGCATCGCCGAGCAGCACGAGGCGACCTCCGCTGCGGGCATGGCCATGGCCGGCCTGCGCCCCGTCGTCGCGGTGTACTCGACATTCTGGAGCCGCGCCTTCGACCAGGCCAACCTCGACGTCGGCCTCCACGCCTGCCCCGTCGTCTTCGTCCTCGACCGGGCCGGCATCACCGGTGACGACGGCCCGAGCCATCACGGCATTCTCGACCTGGCGCTCGCGCTGTCAATCCCCGGCATGACGGTGTTCACGCCGTCGGCCGCCGAGGAGGTGGAGCCGATGCTGCAGGCTGCACTGGCGCTTCCCGGGCCCTCGACCATCCGGTTCCCCAAGAGCGCGCCGAGGCACATCGACCCGGAGGACGTCGGCAACGGGCTCGAGGCCCGGCGGCTGCGCACCGGCGACGGGTCGGTTTGCCTGCTCGGCGTGGGCAAGACGGTCGGCGCCTGCCTGAGTGCCGCCGACGAACTGGCCACCGAGGGGGTCGACGCCACGGTCTGGGACGTGCGCGTGGTCTCGCCCGCCGACGTCGCCATGCTCGCCGACGCCGCCCGCCACCGGCTCGTCGTCACCGCGGAGGACGGCGTCCGCCACGGCGGCGCCGGTGCCTTCCTCATCGACGCCATGTCGGCGCAGGTCGAGTCCGCCGGGCTCGTGCTGCCGACGACCCGCGTTCTCGGTGTCCCGCGCCAGTTCCTCGCGCAGGGCAGGGCCGACGACATCTTGGCCAGCATCGGGCTCGACGGTGCCGGTATCGCCGAGAGCGTCCGCCGGGTCAGGCTCGAGGTCCCCACCGCCGAACCACCGCTCTGACCGACGGTCAGCCGGGCACGCCGGCGGTGCCGCGTCGCTTTCCGGCGGGACGCGAGAACAGCTCCCGGAGACGCACCTGTTGGCCCGAACGGAGCACCGCCCTGCGGTAGACCCCTGCGGCGACCAGCGCCATGGCGACCGTGCCCGCGATGCTGATCAGCACGGAGGCCAGGAACTGCCACCAGGCGACGTCGCCCAGTCCGACGAGCACGGGCATGGCGAAGGGGGCCGTCGGAGGCAGGTAGGCCAACACCTTGAAAAGGAGGTCCGCGTTGCCCGTGCTGGCCGTCGTGAGCGCCAGGACGTAGCCGACGATGATCGGCAGGCTGAGCGGGAGGGCGAGCGTCTGGACCTGGTCCTGGCGCTCCGCCATGGAGCCGGCAGCGGCGTAGACCCAGCAGTAGAAGGCGTAACCGAGGAACAGCCAGACCAGCTCGCTCGCCAGCACGAGCGGCGCGGTCCCGTGGAGAAGGTCCGAACCGACGGCCTCGGCGAGCACAAGGGCGAACACGACGATGACCGCCGCCTGGCCCATGGCGACCAGGCCGATCCCCAGCACCTTGCCGCCCAGGAGCTGGATCGGCCGGACGGTGGCCAGCAGGACCTCGACCACGCGGCTCGCCTTCTCCTGCATGACGCCCATGAGGATCCAGGTGTTGTACTGCGTGAGCATCAAGAAGACCAGGATGAGCCCGATCACCGACGTGGTCCTGGCGGTGCCCTTCGTGCTCGGCTGGAGGCTCTGCACGGGCACGGGCCTCGCGTGCGCCAGCTGCGCGACCTGCGATCCCGAGAGCCCCGCCTCCCGGTACGCGTGCTCGATCCCGAGCTCCACCGCCACCTCCTGTGCGACGGTGGCGACCGTCGACGTGCTGTCGGCGCTCACGGGAGCGTTGACCACGACCCGGTCCCCGTCCACGACGGCCAGGTCGATGGCACCCGATCGGACCGCGTCGTCGGCGGCGCGCGCCGACGGCTCGGGCACGATCCTCACGGCCGTCCCCACCCTGGCCCCGGCCTGCTGGACGAGCTGTTCCAGTGAAGGGTCGGTGGGACCGACGACTCCGACTTCCTGGGGTCCCGCCTTGCCACCGTGGATGACCGGGATGACGATGGCCGCGGCGACGACGAGGAGGATGATGACCGTGCCGACGCGGAAGATGCGGCCCCGCACCCGCTCACGAATCTCGCGGAGCGCGACGAGCCCCACGTCGCCAAGGGAGTCGCCGAGTGCCACCCGGCGGTGGGGCTGGGCGTCGTCCGGCGACGGCGCGTGCCCACTGCGGCCCCGTCCGCGCAGGAAGATCCGCAGTGCCAGCACGACCGCACCGACGGCGATGACGAGGGTGAACTTCATCCCAGTGCCTCGCGGAACACCTCGGACAGCCGGCGACGCTGGAAGGAGAACTCGGTGACCCTGCCGGCCCGCATGGCGGCCCGCAGCACGCTGTCGCTGTCGACCTCGTCACCCAGGACGAGGCGGGCCGCACCGGCGGCGACCTCCGACACGCTGACGCCGGGCACGCTGCGCGCCCACGCCGCCTCCCGGTCCCCCTCCACGCGCACCACCAGGCGCCGGGCGCCGCTGCTGGCGAGATCGTCCACCGTGCCGGACACGACCATACGCCCGTGGTCGATGATGGTCACCTGCTCGCACAGGTCCTCGACGAGGTCGAGCTGGTGGCTCGAGAACAGGACGCAGCAGCCGGCCCGGGCCTGGTCGAGCAGCACCTGCCCGATGGCATCGACCCCCGCGGGGTCGAGACCCGCCAGCGGCTCGTCCAGCACCAGCAGCTCGGGAGCGTGGAGGAGCGCGGCCGCCAGCTGCACCCGCTGCTGGTTCCCGTGCGAGAGCGCCTCCACCTTGCTCTGCGCCCTGTCGAAGATGTCGAGGCGCTCGAGCCAGGTCCGGGTGGCGGCCCCTGCGTCGGCGCCGCTCATGCCGTGCAGCCTGCCGAGGTACTCGAGCTGCTCCCCCACGAGCATGCCGGGGTAGAGGCCCCTCTCCTCGGGCATGTACCCGAACCGCCGGCGCTCTGCCTGGCCCACGGGTCCGCCGTTCCACCGAACGCTTCCCGAGTCGAGGTCGGTGAGACCGAAGATGGCGCGCATCGTCGTGGTCTTGCCCGCCCCGTTGGGGCCGAGGAAACCGACGACGTGCCCGGCGGGCACCGTGAAGGAAAGGTCGTCGAGCGCGATCAGGGGGCCGAAGGTGCGGCGCAACCTCACGAGTTCCAGCAGGCCGCCCACCGGCCCAGGTTACGCCCACGGTTTCTCGGCCCCGGGTGGCACCGCGCGGCGGTCGCGCCGCCGGGCGCCGTCAGGCGAGGTTGGCGCCGTGTTGCCGGACGAAGTCGTTCACCGCGTAGTACGCCTCGATCGACTCCCCGGCGTCGCCCCAGAAGCCCTCCTGGATGTCATGGGCCATCTGGCCCTTCCCGACGTAGTGATTGTTCACGTCGGTGATCTCGAGCTCCCCTCGGCCCGATGGAACGAGGTCGCCGATGATGTCGAACACTCCGGCCTCGTAACAGTAGATGCCGGTGACGCAGTACCCGGAGGCGGGTTTCTCGGGCTTCTCCTCTATGTGGGTGACCCGCCCGTCCTCTCCGAAGACGGGGACGCCGAGGTGGCGCAGGTGCTCCGGCTCGTCCACCTTCGAGAGGAGGATGCGAGCGCCGACGGGGTCGGCACGGAAGGAGTCGACCATCGGCCTGATGGAGCGCTCGACGATGTTGTCGGCCAGCATGACGAGCACCGGTCCGCCCTCAGCGAAGTGCGCGGCCAGGCCCAGCGCTTCTGCGATGCCGCCCGCCGTCTCCTGGTACGCGTAGGAGAGCTGATCGATGCCGTACTCGTGCCCGTTGCCCAGCAGCCGCAGGAACTCACCGGCGTGCGTCCCCCCGGTGACCAGCATGATCTCGTCGATGCCGCTCGACACCACGGCCTCGATCGCCCAGGCGATCATCGGGCGGTCGTAGATGGGCAACAAGTGCTTGTTCGTGATGCGCGTCAGCGGGTACAGGCGCGAACCCGTGCCTCCGGCCAGGATGACACCCTTCATGACCGCGCTCCCGCCGCGCGTGATGTTGGCATGGCGCGTTTCTAGTCGAATGTGAGCACGCCACGCGCCACGCGCCCGGCATGCATCTCGTCGACTACTTCGCCGAAGCGGTCGAGGGGACGGGTAAGCGACACCAGCTCGTCGAGCATCAGGAGGCCAGCCTGGTAGAGGTCGACCATGAGCGGGATGTCGTGGTGCGGCCGGGCCGAGCCGTAACGGCAGCCGAGCAGCCCCCGGTCGACGTAGGTCAGCGCGTTGACGTCGACCGAGACCTCGGTGCCCCGGGGCGGGATGCCGATGGCCACCGCAGTGCCGCTCCAGTCCAGGCAGTCGAGCGCGCTGCGCAGGACGGCGGGGTGCCCGACGCAGTCGAAGGCCCATGTGACCCCGCCGAGAGGGAAGAGGGCGCCGGCGGCGGACTCCCGGTTGGCCGGGACAAGCTCGCGCACCGCCGCCGCGGCGTCGCCCGCGGTGGCATCGACGAAGTGCGTCGCGCCGAACTGCCGTCCGAGCTCCTCCTTGGCCGCCACGGTGTCCACTGCCACGATCCTGGTCGCTCCGGCGATGCGCAGCCCCTGGATCACGTTGAGGCCGACCCCGCCCACGCCGAAGACGGCCGCCGTGTCACCGGGCCGCACCTTGGCCCGGTTCAGCACGGCACCGACGCCGGTGAGCACGCCGCACCCGATCAGGCAGGCCGACGACAGTGGGATCTCCTTGGGGATGCGCACGGCCTGCACCTCGCTCACGACGGTCAGCTCCGAGAAGACCGACGCCGCCGCGAAGTTGGAGGCTGGCTCCCCCTTGAAGGTGAACGGTGTCGAGATGTTGCCGAGGGTGCTCTTGCACCACGTCGGGTGACCGGTGCTGCAGGCCCGGCAGGCGCCGCAACTGGCCAGGGTGGCGATCACCACGTGATCGCCCGGCTTCACGGACCGCACCGCGTCCCCCACCGCCTCGACGACGCCGGCGCCCTCGTGGCCGAGCACGGCCGGCGCGGGGAACGGGATCGTCCCGTTGATGACCGAGAGGTCCGAGTGGCACACGCCCGCCGCCCGTATACGGACCTGTACCTCGTTCGGGCCCGGGCCACGAACCTCGAGCGCGTCGGTGAACTCGACCCCCTCTCCGGTGTAGACGATTCCTCGCACTTACTCGCTCCTCTCGTTGGTGACGACGTGATCCACGCCGGCCGCGTGGCGCTCGCGCAATTCGCGCTTGAGCACCTTCCCGCTGGCGTTCACCGGCAACGTGGCGACCAGCACCACGCTGCGGGGCACTTTGTAGTTGGCCATGGCCCCCCGTGACCAGCTGAGGATGGAACGACCCAGCTCGTCGGCGTCGGGCGCCGCCTCGGTGGGGACGACATAGGCGCAGCCCACCTCCCCCATGCGCTCGTCGGGGATGCCGACCACGGCAACCTGGGCCACCGCATCGTGGCCGCGTAGAATGGCCTCGATCTCGGCCGGGTAGGCATTGAAGCCACCGACCACGTACATGTCCTTGACCCGGTCCGTGATGGTCACGTTGCCCGCCGCGTCCATGACGCCGATGTCGCCGGTGTGCAGCCAGCCCTCGGCGTCGATCGCCTCGGCCGTCGCCTCATCGTTCCCCCAGTAGCCCGACATCACGGTGTAGCCCCGCACGACGATCTCGCCCGGCTCACCGGGCGGGACTTCCGCCCCCCCTGCCACCGCGCGCACCTCGAGGCCGGGGATGGCGCGCCCCGACGTGGCCGACACGACGCCGGGCGGATCGCTGCGGCGGCACATCGTGACCGTGCCGCACGATTCGGTGAGGCCGTAGGCGGTGAGGACCGTGTCGAAACCGAGCTCTTCGCCCATGGCCTCCACGAGCTCGACCGGCACGACGGCTGCGCCCGTCACCCCGAGCCGGAGCGACGAGAGGTCGTACTCGGCGCGCCGGGGGTCGGCGAGCAGCGTCTGGTACAAAGTTGGCGGGCCGGGCAGCACGCTGATGTGCTCCGACGCGATGCGCGCCATGACCGCCGAGGCGTCGAACACCGGCTCGGGCACCACCGTGGCCCCGGCCATGATGCAGGCCAGGATCCCCGCCTTGTAACCGAAGGTGTGGAAGAAGGGGTTCACCACGAGGTAGCGGTCGCCGGCCCGCAAGCCCACGATGGACGACCACGTTCCGAACGTGCGGAGCGTCTGGGCGTGGGTCGTCGCCGCGCCCTTCGGATGGCCCGTCGTGCCCGAGGTGAAGATGAGGTCGGACACGTCACCCGGCTGCACCGCCGCAGCGCGGGCCGCGGTGGCCGAGGGATCGACCCGGTCGCCCGCGGCCAGGAGCTCACCCAGGCCGGCGAGCAGGACCCCGTCGGGCCCGGGCGCGGCGTCACCCTCGTCGCGCAGCACGATGATGCGGGCGAGCGCTCCGGTGTCTTCCCCGGCCAGCATGGCGGGGTAGTCGGCGCCGAGGAATCCCCGCACCGTGACGAGCGTGGTCGCCCCGGCATTCCGCACGATGTACGCCGCCTCGCCGCCCTTGAACCGCGTGTTGAGCGGTACCAGCACGGCACCGGCGCGCAGCGCGCCCAGCGCGGCGAGCATCCACTCTGCGCAGTTGGGCACCCACATCGCCACCCGCTCGCCCGCCCCGACGCCGGCGGCCACGAAGCCCCTGGCATACCGGTCCACCTCGGGCGCCAGTTGCGCGTAGGTCAGGCGGATGTCGCCGTCGACCAAGGCCTCTGTGGTGCCGTGGCGCTCTGCCGCGTCCTCCACCAGCCGGGGCACGGTGCCCCAGATCAGGTCGGCTCGCGGGTCCTCCTGCTCGGGGGCGCGCCCCGATCCCCTCGCTCACGGGTGCTGGCTGCTCACAGAGATGACCTCGCCCGACAGGTAGGACGAGTAGTCGCTGGCCAGGAAGACGATGACGTTGGCCACCTCCCAGGTCTCGGCCCCGCGCCCGAACAGCTCGCGCCGCCGCAGCACGGCCAGGTCCTCGTCGGGGATGGCCCGGTTGAGGAACGGGTGCTCGGCCAGGCTGGGCGACACGGCGTTGACCCGCACCCCCGCCGCCGCCGCCTCGGCGGCGGCGCAGCGCGTCAGGGCCATGACGCCGGCCTTGGCGGCGGCGTAGTGCGCCTGGCCCGGCTGCGCCCGCCAGCCGAGCACCGAGGCGTTGTTGACGATGACGCCGCTCTCTTGCGGCAGCAGCCGCTTCAGCGCGGCCCGCGTGCAGCGGAACGTCCCCGTGAGGGTGATGTCGAGGACGGTCGACCATTGCTCGTCCGTCATCTCCACCAGCGGCACAGTGCCACCGAGCCCCGCGTTGTGCACGGCCACGTCAATGCGCCCGAAACGCGCCACCGCGCCGTCGTACAGTGCACCCACCTGCGACTCGTCGCGGACGTCGCAGGCCAGCGCGTGGAGCCGGTCCGGCCCACCCACCTCCGACGCCAGCTGCTCGGACGTCTCGTTCAGGCGCCGCTCGTGCGCATCGGAGAGCACGACCGACGCGCCCTCCTCGAGGCAGCGTCGCGCCGTAGCCGACCCGATGCCGGTGCCGGCCGCCGCGGTCACGACGACGACCTTGCCGTCGAGGAGCCCGTGGCCTCCCGGTGGCGGTGGCGGTGGCGGTGGTTCGAAGGACGCGTCCAGGCTCGTGGTCACGCCACCCCTTTCGGTTCCGGCGGGAGGCCGAGCACCCGCTCGCCGATGATGTTGCGCTGGATCTGGTTCGACCCACCGTAAATGGTCTCGGCGCGGGCGAAGAGGAAGGACCGCTGGAATTCCCCTAGGCCGTACCCGCCGTTCTCCGGCAGCGGCTCGCCGTCGAGGACCGTCGCCGCCGTCCCGAGAACGCTCATCGCCAGCTCGCCCAGACGGCGGTGCCAGCTCCCCCAGTACAGCTTGGCGATTGAGGCCTCCGGCGGAGCCACTGGCCCGTCCACGCCCGAGAGGCTGCGGAGGGTGTTGTAGCGCATGATCGTGAGCTCAATGTGCGCCTGAGCCAGCTGCTGGCGCAGCACGGGGTCGCGCGCCCGCCCGTTTTCCTCGGCCCGCGCCAAAATGCGGTCGAGCTCGCGCCGGAAGCCGAGCTGGTGGCCGAGCAGCGCCACGCCGCGCTCGAAGGCGAGGGTGGCGAGCGCGACGCGCCAGCCGTCGCCCGGGTCTCCGACGACGTTGTCGACGTGGGTGCGGGCACCGTCGAAGAACACCTCGTTGAACTCGCTCGTCCGGGTGAGCTGGGTGATGGGGCACACCTCAACCCCGGGCTGGTCCATCGGCACCAGGAGATAGGACAGGCCCTTGTGACGCACCGACTCGGGATCGGTCCGGCAGACGACGAAGCACCAGTCCGCCTGATGGGCGAGCGACGTCCACACCTTCTGCCCCGTGACCACCCACTCGTCGCCGTCACGCACCGCCCGCGTGGTGACATTGGCCAGGTCGCTCCCCGCGTCCGGCTCGGAGTAGCCCTGGCACCACAGCTCGGAACCCTCCCTGATGGGCGGCAGGAAACGGGTCTTCTGCTCGGGCGTCCCGTAGTGGACCAGCGTCGGCCCGAGCAGCCCCTCGCCCATGACGTTGACCCGGCCCGGCGCCGCGGCGCGGGCGTACTCCTCGTTGAAGATGACCTGCTCGGTCATCGTGGCGCCCCGGCCGCCGTACTCGGCCGGCCACCCCAAGCAGGTCCACCCACCCTCTGCGAGCACCTTCTCCCAGCGCCGGCGCACGTCGAAGCCGAACGTCTCGTCACCCGAGCCGCCCCGGCCCCCTAGCTCGGCGAACTCGCCCACCAGTTGCTCCTCGAGGAAGCGGCGGACCTCTCGGCGGAACGCGACGTCCTCGGGCCGGTCTCGCAGATCCATCGCCCGTGGAGCGTAGCCAAGGCACAGCACATGATCTGACGGGGCGTCAGATCATGTGGGGGAGAGCCACCCAGGCCGGTGGGTGGGTGCCGATGGGGGACGTCGGCACCTCCCAACGGGCCGGCGTCGCCGGCATCCGGACCACCGGGGCCAGGTGATGCAGCCGCCCGTAGGGGGTGTCGCTCTCCGTGAGGTAGGAGGCGACGTCACCGAGGCCGTCGGTCCCGACGTTCGCCTCCGGGGTGCGGGTGAACCACGTGGCGGTCTGGCAGAGCGAGGCCCGGACGTGATAGCTGCCCCCTTCCCGGGACCGGCGCCACAGGGCGGCCATCGTGCCCAGGGCCGCCAGGTATCCCGTCGTGTAGTCGCAGGCCGCCGCGGCCAGCAGCTCGGGGTGGTCGCGCCCGCCCTGCCCGACCACGATGCCCGAGACCGTCTGGGCCATCTGCTCCCAGCCCGGGCGCAGGCGCCACGGTCCAGCGTCGCCGTAGCAGTTGATGGTCACCACCACGATGCCGGGGCGGAGCTCCGCGAGGGCGTCGGGCCCGAAGCCGCGACGCGCCAGTGCGCCGCCGCGGTAGCCCTGGGTGAAGACGTCGGCGCCCGCCGCCAGGCCGCGCAGCGTCGCTTCCCCGTCAGGATCGTCGAGCTCGATGCAGCAGGACCGCTTGCCGTGGCTGGTGTCCATGACGAAGAGGGGGATGTTGTCGAGCCGGGGCGAGTTGACGAGCAGCACCTCGGCCCCGTGCTCGGCCAGGGTGCGGCCGTTGGTCGGTCCGGCCAGCAGGCGGCTCAGGTCGAGCACCCGCACCCCGTCGAGCGGGCGGCGGGTGCCCCGGGGCGCCTCGGGGGCGCTCTCCCCGATCTTCTCGATGCTGACCCGGCCCAGCGGGGCGATGGCGGCCGCCTGTGGGTGCGCCGCCCACTCGCCGGTGGTACGGGCCATGGCGCCGCACGCTCCCGCCTCCGCCAGTGCGTCCTCGAGCGCCTGCCCGTCCCAGAGGGCGACCCTCTCGGCCACGAGGTCGGCCGGGCTCTCCACGCTGCAGCCGAGGACGTCACAGGTCAGGGCGGCCAGGTGCCGGAACGCGCCGTGCAGATGGACCCATCTGCCGTCACGGCAGCGGTACAGCCGCACGAGCGGGCGGTCCAGGCTGCCCGGAGCGATCGGCACCTCGTCCCCATCCAACTTCTGGAGCAGGAACCCGACGAGGGACGCGCCCGCGTGGCCCCGGTCGACGGTGACCGCTTGCGCCTCTCCGGTGCGCTCCTCCCACAGCAGTGACGCCACCGCGCCGACCGAGCCCAGTACCGCGGCGGCACACTCCACGACGGGGAACGGGGTGGCAAAGGGCCGATCGTCGCCCACGACGGCCACCCGCTCGGCCACCCCACCCGACAGCCCCACCTCCTCCAGCAGCCCGGCGATCAGCTCCTCTCCCATGGCTGGCATCGTA
Organism: uncultured Acidimicrobiaceae bacterium; assembly: GCA_963824195.1. GTDB lineage: Bacteria > Actinomycetota > Acidimicrobiia > Acidimicrobiales > RAAP-2 > Bog-473. The sequence goes on from CAWGOJ010000021.1 coordinate 86,681, forward strand.
GGGCGGCACCCGTGGCCGGCCGATGGAAGTGGGCGTGCGCCCGCGACCGGCAACACCGGGCCCGCTCCTGGAATACTCGAGGGTGCACCGCGGCAGGAACGGTGAGCGAAAGGGGGGTGACCATGCCCTACTCCGAAGGGCGGGTCGTCCACGATGCGGACGCCCACATCATGGAGACGCCGACCTGGCTGCGCGACCACGCCGAGGCGGCCTTCCGGGACCGCCTCCCGGTGCTGAGCTATCCGGGCGGCAACGAGCTGCGCCAGACCGGCGACCCCGCGGACCAGCAGCGCAATCTCGGGGCCTCCTTCGACAAGCTGCGGGCCCGGCACGCGTCGGCCGAGTACCGGGCCAACGAGGGGGCCGAGATCATGGCGCGCAAGAACTTCGCCGCCACCGGGTCCTTCATTGCCGAGGACCGCCCCCGTGCCCTCGACCTGCTCGGCTTCTCGAGCCAGCTCATCTTCAACACGTTCCACAACGGCCGCCTGCACGACCTGGAGCACGGGGCCGACTCCACGCTGGCCTACGCCGCCGCGCGTGCCCACAACCGGGGCATGCTCGAATTCTGCTCGGTCGACGCGCGCCTCTTACCCTCGCTCTACGTCCCCCTGTGCGAGCCTGATTTGGCGGTCGCGGCCACCCGCGACGCACTCGACCAGGGCGCCGCGGCCCTTCTCGTCGCGTCGGGTTGCCCGCCGCGCTTCTCGCCCAGCCACCGCGACCTGTTCGGCGTCTGGGCGCAGGCGGAAGAGGCGGGCATCCCCGTCGTCTTCCACGTCGGCGGCACCGGCACCCTCATCGACCCCAATTACTTCGTCAACGGCGAGCCGGTCCCGCCCGACTTCCACGGCGGCGAGGAGAACTTCCGCTCGGTGGACTACATGGGCATCCCCGTCCCTCCGGCCCAGACGCTCGCGACGCTGATCTTCGACGGGGTCCTCGAGAGGTTCCCCGACCTGCACATCGGCGTGATCGAGCAGGGCGCCATCTGGGTTCCGTCCTGGCTGCGGCAGATGGAGTCCGCCTTCGAGGCCTTCCACCGCCACGAAGAGCGCCTGCAGGCGCTCTCACTGCGACCCAGTGACTACGTGCACCGGCAGGTCCGCTTCACCCCGTATCCGACGGAGGATGTGGGCTGGATCGTCGCCCAGGCCGGGCCCGACCTCGTGCTGTTCTCGTCCGACTACCCCCACGTCGAAGGTGGCCGCAAGCCGCTCGAGCGCTTCGAGGCCTCGCTCGGCGACGCGACCGAGGACGTGCGGCGGCGGTTCTACGCCGACAACTTCCTCTTCCTCATGGGCAGCGCAGCGGCCCGGTTGGCCGCCTGATCGTTGAGCACCACTCCCGCAACCACCGTGACCGGTCTCGTGGAGCCGGGCTTCGAGGCAGTCCGGGACGCGTTCGCGCACAACTTCGAGGCTGGCCGCGAGGTCGGCGCGGCCCTATGCGTACACCTGCACGGTCACAGGGTGGTCGACATCTGTGGGGGCTCGTTCGACCCCGACGGCACGCGCCCCTACGGCTCCGACGCGTTACAGCTCGTGTTCTCCTCGACCAAGGGCGCCACCGCCGCCTGCGCCAACCTCCTCGCCCAGCGCGGCCTGCTCGACCTCGACGCTCCGGTCACTGAGTACTGGCCCGAGTTCGCCCGGGCCGGCAAAGAGGTCCTGCCGGTCCGCTATCTGCTGTCGCACCAGGCGGGGCTACCGGCGATCGACCGCACCCTCACCCCTGAGGAGGTGCAGGCCTGGGACCCGGTCGCTGACGCGCTGGCCGACCAGGCACCATTCTGGGAGCCGGGTACGGCACACGGCTACCACGCGCTGACCTATGGCTATCTCGTGGGTGAGGTCGTGCGACGCGTCAGCGGCCGTTCACTCGGGACGTTCTTCGCCGAAGAGGTGGCGCGTCCGCTCGGCCTCGAATTCTTCATCGGGCTCCCCGCGCATCTCGAGCCCCGGGTCTCCCCGATCGTCGCTGCGCCCATAGCGGGGGCCGCCCAGGGCGACACCGGCTACTCCTCCACGCTGTTGGCCCGCGCCCTCAACATGGGTGGCGCCTTCCGGGACCGGGTCTGGATGAACCGCCCCGCATGGCACGCCGCCGAGGTCCCCGGGGGCAACGGCATCACGAACGCCGTGTCGCTTTCCCGCCTGTACGCGGGCCTCGTCGGGACCGTCGAGGGCGGGCCGCCCGAGCCCCTGCTGGACCGGGATCACGTCGAGCGGGCCCGCACCGTCCTCACCAGAGGGGCGGACCAGGTCTTCGCCTCGGTAGGCCTCCCCCTGGAGCAGAAGATCGGCCTCGGCTTCTGGCGCGCCAGCCCCGCCGCCCCCTTCGGCGCCGAGGGCTCCTTCGGACACTCCGGCGCCGGAGGCTCCTATGGCTTCGCCGACCCCGAGCACGGCCTGGCGGTCGGCTACGTCATGAACAAGATGGCCGAGGGCGTGCTCGGCGACCCCAGGGCGCGGCGGATCGTCAAGGCGACGTACGCCTCCGTCGGCGCGGAGGCGAAATACTTCTGAGCACAGACCGGTTCGAGCTCCGGGAGAAGAGGTGCGGCATGTTCACGCGCAAGAAGCACGACGAGACGGCCTACGAGGTGACCAGGACGGACAAGGAGTGGCAGGAGCAGCTGCCGCGCGACCGCTACGCGGTGCTGCGCCGGGCCGGCACCGAGCCCCCCTGGTCCGGGGAGCTGCTCCAGGTGGACGGCGAAGGCGTCTTCCACTGCGCCGGCTGCGATGCCGAGCTGTTCGACACCGACGCGAAGTTCGAGTCCGGGACCGGCTGGCCCAGCTTCGACCGGGCCCGTTCGGCCGGGACCATCATCGAGCGGTCCGACCGCGGCTTCGGCATGACCCGGACCGAGATCGTGTGCGCCCGGTGCGGCGGTCACCTGGGACACGTCTTCCCCGACGGCCCCACCGACACCGGGCTGCGCTATTGCGTCAACTCGCTCTCGCTCACCTACGAGCCCGACACCGAGGAGAGCCCGACCGGGAGCTGAGCCTCGTCCAGTCGCGCCTCGACGACGACGCCCAGCGCGAGAGCGCCACCGATCTCGACGACCTCGTTCCTCAGGAAGTCGATCGGCGGCCCGGGCGCTGCCGGGCCCGGAGCCCGAGCAACGCCCCGCCCACCAGTGCCAGCGTCGACGTCGCCACGATCGCGTCGGTCCCCGGGTGCGCCGTCGCGCGTGCCAGCAGGACCGCCGCGGTGGCTGTGGCCGCCGGCCACCCCGCGGTGACGATCAACCAGGGCGACACTCACGCCTCGACCGGCAACGCGTCGGTCACAGCCCCGCTGTCGGCGTCGGTCTGCGCGACCACGCCCCGGCGCTCCACCCGCTGCACGTCGGCCGTGGCGAAGCGGAGGCTGGGGCCGACCTCGTCCGCCGTGATCTCGACCTTCGACCGGTGCTCGCCCTCCTCGGTCTCCCAGGTGCGCTGCTCCAGCCGGCCCGTGACCACGACCCGCATGCCCTTGGTCAGGCTGAGCGCCACGTTCTCAGCCAGGTCCCGCCAGCAGATGACGTCGAAGAACGACGTCGACTCCTGCCACTCCTGGGTCGTCCGGTCCTGCCAGCGGCGGTTGACGGCGACCCCCAGCTGGGCCGTCGCCTGACCCTCCCGCGTGTAGCGGATCTCCGGCTCGCGGGTGAGGTTCCCGGTGATCGTCGTTGTGTTGGCCATCTGATTCCTCGCTTTCGTCGCGTCCCTCGTTCGAAGGGGCACGACACAGCGTGGGGACGGCTCCTTGCCGCGAACCTTGCCGGCGACGTCGCAGCGGGCGAAACTCCGCTAGGGCTTCGGCTTCATCCCGAGGCAGCGCAGGACGAACGCACCGAAGCGGTTCGGGCGTTTCTCCTGATGGTGGTCGGCGGAGTGCCCGTAACGCGACCCGAAAGGACCCCCGCTGCTGCCCGTGAGTCCGGCGGCGGGGAAGCTGTTCGGCTCCTCGTACTTGGGCACCTTGGCCAGGCGACGTCTCGGCTTTCTCGCCTTGTCACCAGCTCGTCCCATCGCACCAGTCTGGCCCAGATCACGGCCCGTCCGTGGGACGAATCCGACAGGGAGTGTGGGAGCATTGCGGTCGTGTTCGTCCACACGGTGACCCGACGGCGCGCCGCGTGCGCGGCGCTCGTGCTGGTCGCCCTGGCTCTCTCCGCTTGCAGCAGCTCGCCGAGCCCCCACACGGGCGCCACCAGCTCCACGACCACCACGGTGGCCCGGACGACGACGTCGGCCGGCACCTCCACCACCGCAGCGGGGACCCAGGAGGTCGGCTTCGACCCCTATTCGACCCAGGGGACGATCCTCCCGAGCGTGCAGGTGACCCAGAAGGTGTCCGGCACGTGCGTCTCACCGGGCGTGGCGGGCACCACCTCGTACCGCTGCTTCGCGCAGCCAAGCTCCAGGATCTACGACCCTTGTTTCGCCCCACCGCGTGCGACCAGCGGACCACTCGAGTGCTTCGCCGACCCGACGTCTGCCGATGCCGTCGAATTCGACATCGGCGCCTTGCCGGCGGCCCCCTCGGGAGCACCGGCGACGCGCCCGTGGGCCATGCAGCTCTCCGACGGGCAGGTCTGCGTGCTCGTCAACGCGGCCTGGGGCGGGCTCGGCCCCTTCGCGTGCCCGATCCCCGCTGCGACGAGCTCCCTCGCCGACTGCCACGCCCCCGAGGAGGCGGAACCGTGGTGGAGCGCGTCCTGCCAGCCCCAGGAGACCACGACGAGCCCCTTCGCCGCAGTCCGGGTCGCCAAGGTCTGGACCTGACCTCCGGCGCCTACCCCGGCCGGTCCGCCCGTCCGCGACCGCCGATCGCGTACGCCGTCACCGCGATCACCAGCGACCCCAGGATGACGTAGCGCACGACCGCCGTCTCGAGCGATGTGGGGGCGCCGGCCGAGCTGATCTCAGCGAACCCCCCGCCGATGACGAGCGCGGCGAACGCGACGACGAAGAAGAGGAGCGAGACCCGGCGGGGAAGGTTGCAGAAGAACCGTGACCGCGACCGGTCTGGCCCCGTACCGTTTGACACGGGGCCACGCTACCGGTCCTCTGATGCCCCCTTCGGTCCCCATGCTCGTGGCCCTACGCACACCCGGGCCGATCTGCCGCGTGTCGCAGTCGGTGAACTGATCGACACGGCACCGCAACCATATGGCACCCGGACGCGCCCGATCACGGGGTAGGTTGCCCTCAGTATGGGGGATGCAGTCGGGGGGCTGACGCTCCAGGCACCTGCCGCGGCCGACGACGCTCCTCCAGCCGACGTACCCGCGCCGCGCACGAGCCCCTGGTGGTTCTGGCGGTCGCCACCTGACCAACCCGGTTGGGCCCGTCCCCTGCTGCTCGTCGTGGCCGCTCTGGCCGCGCTGTCCTATGCGTGGGGCATGAACAGCGCGACGCTCGAGACGTTCTACGCCGCCGCGGTGCGCAGCATGTCCCAGAGCTGGCACAACTTCTTCTTCGGCGCCTTCGACCCCTGGGGCACGGTCACCGTCGACAAGCTGCCCGGCGCGTTCTGGGTGCAGGCGTTGTCGGTCCGGGTGTTCGGCTTCCACGTGTGGTCCGTCGTGCTCCCCCAGGCCGTCGAGGGCACCCTCACCGTGCTCGTGCTCTACCGTGCCGTGCGGCGCGTCGCCGGCGCGGCCGCCGGGCTGGCCGCCGCCGCCGTGCTGGCGGCCACACCGGTCACGATCCTGCTCAACCGGGGCAACATCTCGGACTCCCTCCTGATCCTCCTGTTGGTGCTGGCGGCCGACGCCACGACGGCCGCTATCACGACGGGGCGCCTGGCCCACCTGCTGGTCGCGGGCGTATGGGTGGGGCTGGCCTTCCAGGCGAAGATGCTCCAGGCGTGGCTCGTGCTCCCTGCGCTCTTCCTGGCGTACCTGCTGGCGGCGCCACCGCCGGCTCTCTCGCGGCGCATAGGGCATGTCGCGCTCGCCGCGCTGGTGGCGCTCGGCGTCTCGCTGTCCTGGATGCTCGTCGTCACCGCGGTCCCAGCCCACGACAGGCCCTACGTGGACGGCAGTTGCAACAACTCCGTCTTCAGCCAGGTCTTCCTCTACAACGGTACCGACCGGCTCACGGGCAACACGCTGGATCAGCCCGGGTGCAGCGCCTCACCCGCCCCGGTCAAGGAGAGCACCAGCACGCAGGAGGTGACGGTGGCCGTGCCGCGGGGGCCCGGCCGCTTCCTCAACGGCATCTTCGGGAGGGACAGCGACTGGGTGCTCCTCCCGGCGGCCGTCGCGCTCGGGGGCATCCTCGTCGCCCGCCGGCGCGAGCCCCGCACCGACCCGTTACGGGCGACCGCGGTCCTGTGGGCGGCCTGGTTGGTCTTGACCTGGTGCTTCTTCGCGTCCTCGAACTTCATCAACTCGTACTACCTGGCCGCACTCGCGCCGCCGATCGCCGCGCTCTGCGGCCTGGGACTGACCCTGGCCTGGCGGCTGCGCGAGCGTCGCGCCACGCGTGCCGTCCTGCTCGGCACCGTGGCTACCGGCACCGCTTACGTCCTCTACCTGCTCCCGGCAGGAGCAGGGGTACGGCCGTGGGTTGAGGCCAGCACGCTGGTACTCGCTCTGGCGGCGATCGCGGTCACCGCGTGGTCCCTCCTCCCGGATCGCCCGACCTGGGCGACGGGTGCCGCGGTGACCTTGTCTGCCGCCGCGCTCTTCCTCGGTTCGGCGTGGGCGTCAGCGACCGTCGTGGCGGCCGGGCTGGGGCCCTTCGACTCGCCCTACCAATCGGCCGCGCTCACCGCGCAGGACCACGCTGCCAACGTCCGGTCCGCCGCCATCTCGGCCGTTCTCAACCGCGACGCGGCCAGAGTCGCCCCGTCCGTGAGCGTCATCACCAACGAGACCTCCGCGGGGTCAAGCGTCCCGATCCTCGACACCGGACGCGAGTTCCTCCCGGTGGGCGGCTTCACCGGGAGGGTGCCGAGCCCGACGCTGGCCCAGTTCGTCGGCGACGTGCGGAGCGGCAGGATCACGGTGGTGCTGGCCGCGGTGGCGCCGCGCACCCGCAACCCCGACATGCTGTGGGCCATCGCACACTGCCCGCTCCTGCGCTACCGCGGGCCCGACAGCGACATCGGGGGGCGGTTGATGCGCTTCTACCTCTGCTCGCCCGCCGACACCGGCGGCTGAGTCCGCGCCGGGCCTAGACGTCGAGGAAGCGGCGGATGGCGATGGCGGAGCCGATGGAGCCGATCGCCATGCCCACGATCACGACGACGACGTTCGTGAGCAAGACCTCCGACCCCGTCATGTGCATCGCCGTGAAGATGTTGCTGGTCGTCCGGCCGGACCCCTCGTGGTTGATGAAGAGGTAGACGAAGTAGACGACGACGGCCGCCAGCAGCGACCCGATGAACCCCTGCAGCAGGCCCTCGGACATGAAGGGGACGCGGATGAACCAGTTGGTGGCCCCCACGAGCTTCATCACCGAAACCTCCCGCCGTCGGGCGAAGATCGCCATGCGGATGGTGTTGAGGATCAGGACGGCTGCGGAGATGATCAGGACGATGGCGATGGCCAGGCAGACCCACTTCGAGACGTTGATGACCGTCTCCTCGTTGTGGATGGTCTGCTGGGGCTCGGTGACCGACAGCACGCCTGCGGTGCCGCTGAAGGTGCGCACGACCTGGGCGGCATCGGTGAGTGCAACGGGGGTGCACCAGTAGGAGGTCGGCATCTCGGACTCGGTCGTGGCCTGGAAGACGTCGGAGGGCAGCAGCCGGCGGGCCTCGGCGAAGTTGCGTGTCTTGTTCCAGTAGGCGCAGGGCTGGACGACGTAGTTCAGCTGCGCCAGCTGGGTGCCGACGGCAGCGATCTCCTGCGAGTTGGCGTTGGGCTCCATCCATACCGTCACCTGGGTGCCCCGCTCGAGGGTCCCGGTCGCGTTCGCCGACCCCTGCCGGAGGAGCAGCGCCGCACCGACAAGTGAGAGGGACACCGCCACGGTGAGGACGGCGGCGATGGTCATCAGCCGGTTGCGCCACAGGTTCGACGCCGTCTCGCGGACGACGTAATCGACCGAGACGGCCATGTCAGCCCATACCTCCCGCTGCCACCTCGATCGCCTGCTGCCCCGAGCCGTCGAAGCCGTAGACGCCGCGCGCCTGGTCGCGCACCATCACGCCGTTGCTGAGCTCGATGACACGCCGCCGCATCTTGTCCACCAACACCTCGTCGTGCGTCGCGACGACCACCGTGGTGCCCGTCCGGTTGATGCGGTCGAGCAGCTGCATGACCCCCTGGCCCGTCTGCGGGTCGAGGTTGCCGGTGGGCTCGTCGGCCAAGAGGATGAGCGGGCGGTTCACGAACGCCCGGGCCACGGCGACGCGCTGCTGCTCACCACCGGAGAGCTCGCTGGGCAGGTTGTCGCGTTTGTTGGCCAGGCCGACGAGGTCGAGCACCTGGGGCACCTGGTTCGCCACGACGTGCCGGGGGCGACCGATGACCTCGAGTGCGAAGGCCACGTTCTCGAACACGGTCTTGTTGGGCAGGAGGCGGAAGTCCTGGAAGACGCAGCCGATGTTGCGGCGCAGGTAGGGCACACGCCACTTGGGCAGCTCCACGATGTTACGACCGGCCTCGAGGATCTGGCCGGCGTCGGGGAGCTCCTCCCGGAGCAGGAGGCGGATGAAGGTCGTCTTGCCCGATCCTGACGCGCCGACGAGGAAGACGAACTCACCCTTCTCGATCTCGACGGTAATGTCGCGCAACGCGACCGTCGAGCCCTTATATGTCTTGGTGACGTTTTCGAATCGGATCATCAGTACGAGAGTGGTCGCCCCGACAGTGGACGGGGCACCCCCACGATCCTACTTTCTCTTCGTTGCGGTTTCGGGTCACCGGCTTCGGTGCAGGTCACAGACGTCCGCGCGGTCCGTCGGCGCGCTGATGCGGTCGATGAGCGCGCGGAGTGCGACGCCACCGGTCGCGCGCACGCCCTCGGCGACCCCGACGAGGCGGTGACCGCCGCCGTCCGCCTCCCTACGAGCCGACCTCGCGCTGACGGCGCAGTTCGGCCTCCATGAATGGATCGAGGTCTCCGTCGAGCACGGCGTCGACGTTGCCGGTCTCGTAGTTGGTGCGCAGGTCCTTCACCAATTGGTAGGGGGCCATCACGTACGAGCGGATCTGATTGCCCCAGGCGTTGTCGACCCGTTCGCCGCTCAGCGCGTCGAGCTCGGCCCGGCGCTCCAGGCGGGCGCGCTCCGCCAGCTTGGCACCCAGGATCTGCATCGCCTTCGCCTTGTTCTGGTGCTGGCTGCGCTCGTTCTGGCAGGACACCACGATCCCCGTCGGCAGGTGCGTCAGGCGCACGGCCGAATCCGTCTTGTTGACGTGCTGGCCGCCGGCACCCGACGAGCGGTAGGTGTCGATGCGGAGGTCCTTCTCGTCGATCTCCACCTCCGACGACACGTCCTCGAGGAATGGGGTGACGTCCATGGAGGCGAAGCTCGTCTGGCGCCGGTGCTGCGAGTCGAAGGGCGACATGCGGACGAGTCGGTGCACGCCGCGCTCGGTGGCGAGCAGTCCATAGGCGAAGCGGCCGTGGACGATGAAGGTGGCCGAGAGGAGCCCCGCCTCCTGACCCTCGGTGGCCTCGTCCACCTCGACGCTGAAGCCCCGACGCTCGGCCCAGCGCTGGTACATGCGCAACATCACTTCGGTCCAGTCCTGGGCATCGGTGCCACCGGCCCCCGCGTGCACCTCGCACACTGCGTCGAGCTCGTCGTAGTCGCCGGAGAAGAGGGACTGCAGCTCAAGCGCCCCCAGCCGCGTGCCCAGGGTGTCGACAGTCTCCACCAGTTCGGCGTCGAGCGCGGTGTCGCGCTCCCCCGCGGCCGCGGACTCCTCGGTCAGCTCGAGCAACGCGCGGGCGTCGTCGAGTGCGCTGCGGAGGTCGTCGAGCTGGTCGAGGTCGGCGGAGGTCCGTCCGAGCTCCCTGGTGACGGACCGCGCGTTGTCGGGGTCGTCCCACAGATCAGGCTTCGCCACCTCGGCCTCCAGCTCAACCCTCCTGGCCTGGAGTTTCTCGCGCCCGAGGTATCGCTCGGCTTCGGCCAGCCGCTCGCCCAGCGCTTCGAGCTCGGATGTGAAGTCGCGCGGAGCCTCGGCCGCCGGGCCGTCAGGCGGCGCCATGGCAGAACTTGAACTTCTTGCCGCTCCCGCACCAACAAGGGTCGTTGCGACCCACCTTCTCGTGCTGCTCTTTTACGATGGGCACGAGGGCGTTGGGGTCCGGGGGATTGGGCCGCTTGATCTGTGCCTTGCCGCCGCCGTTGCCGTTGCCCGCCGCAGCGGGGGCCGTGAGGACGGTCGACTGGGCGGCGACGTTGGCGCCCTGCTCGGCCAGCAGCGCCGAGGCCAGCGCGCCGGTCTCCGCCACCGGGTCCTCGGCGGCGGCGTAGACAGCCCGGTCCAGGTCGGGCTCGGCGGCGGGGGCTTGCACCGCCTCGATGTGAAGGATGTAGCGCAGGTAGTCGTTGTCGATGACCTCCATCAGCTGGCCGAACATGGAGTAGCCCTCCTGCTGCCACGCGTTCAGGGGGTCGGCCTGGACGGTCCAGCGCAGGTGGATGCCGTCCTTGAGGTTGTCCATCTCCGCCAGGTGGTCGCGCCAACGGGCGTCCATGATCTGGAGGTACACGTCGCGTTCTATCTGGCGCATCGTCTCCGCGCCACCGGGCATGGACTCCGAGTGTGTCTCGTAGTGCTCGAGTGCCTCCTCGACGATGGACTCGACGAGGTCCTCGGTCGTGGCGGCCTGCTCGAGGTCGGCCACGGTGAACTTCGTCGGGTAGTACTGCACGAGCCCGTCGATGAGCGACTTGAGGTCCCAGTCCTCCTCGAACTCGGTCGGGCAGTGCTCGGCGACGAGCTTCTCGGCCGCCCCGGCCAGCAGGTCCTCGGTGTGCTCCTCGAGGTCATCACCGTCGATGATCTGCAGACGGCGCTCGTAAATCACCTTGCGCTGCTGGTCCATCACCTCGTCGTACTTGAGGTTGTCCTTGCGGATCTCCGCGTTGCGGGCCTCGACGGTGTTCTGCGCCCGCTCGATGGCCTTGGCCACCGTCTTGGACTCGATCGGCACGTCCTCGGGCAGCGTGCGGCCCATGACCCAGCTCATGGCACCGGTGGCGAAGAGGCGCAGCAGCTCGTCGTCCAGGCTGAGGTAGAAGCGACTCTCACCCGGGTCGCCCTGGCGCCCCGAGCGGCCGCGCAGCTGGTTGTCGATGCGGCGGCTCTCGTGGCGCTCGCTGCCCAGCACGTAGAGGCCGCCGAGCTTGCGGACCTCTTCGCCCTCGGCCCGGCAACGCGCCTCGATCGAGGACTGGCGGCGCTCCAGCTCGGCCTGCCCCTCCTCGCTGTCGAGGTCGAAGCCCTCGGCGGCCAACTCGTGCTGGGCCAGCAGCTCTGCGTTGCCGCCCAGGATGATGTCGACGCCGCGGCCGGCCATGTTGGTGGCCACGGTCACCGCGCCGCGCCGGCCGGCCTGGGCCACGATCTCGGCCTCCCGGAAATGCTGCTTCGCGTTGAGGACGTTGTGCGTCACGCCGCGCTTGTCGAGCAGACGCGAGAGGACCTCGGACTTGGCCACCGACGCGGTGCCGATGAGCATGGGCTGCCCCAGCTCGTGCCGTTCCACGATGTCCTCGGCCACCGCGTTGAACTTCGCTTCCTCGGTCTTGAAGACGAGGTCGGGCTGGTCGACGCGGACCATATCCTTGTTGGTCGGGATGGGCACCACGGGCAGGCCGTAGGTGGAGGCGAACTCGCCGGCCTCGGTCTCGGCCGTGCCGGTCATGCCGGACAGCTTCTCGTACATGCGGAAGTAGTTCTGGAGCGTGACCGTGGCCCAGGTGTGGTTCTCCTCTTTGATGGCCACGCGCTCCTTCGCCTCGACGGCCTGGTGGAGACCATCGGACCAGCGCCGGCCCTCCAGCGTGCGCCCGGTGAACTCGTCGATGATCTTCACCTCGCCGCCGGCCACCAGGTAGTCCTTGTCCCTCTTGTAGAGGTCCTTGGCCGTCAGGGCCTTGGTCAGCTGGTGCACGTAGTTGACCGACACGGCGTCGTAGATGTTGTCGACCCCGACCGCCTTCTCCACCTTCTCGATCCCCGATTCGAGGGGGACGACCGTCTTCTTCTCCTCGTCGACCTCGTAGTCCTCGTCGCGGGTGAGCGTCCGGGCGATGGAGGCGAACTGGTAGTAGAGCTGGGCGGCCTCGTCGGCGGGCCCCGAGATGATGAGGGGCGTGCGCGCCTCGTCGATCAGGATGGAGTCGACCTCGTCGACGATGGCGAAGACGTGGCCACGCTGGGCCATGGTCTCGCGCGAGCGGGCCATGTTGTCGCGCAGGTAGTCGAAGCCGAACTCGTTGTTCGTCCCGTAGGTGATGTCCGCCGCGTAGGCGGCCCGCTTGCGGAACGGGTCGTCGATGTCGGCCCCGATGCGACCGACCGAGAGCCCGAGCCAGCGGTGCACCCGGCCCATCCACTCCGCGTCGCGGGTGGCCAGGTACTCGTTCACCGTCACCAGGTGCACGCCGCGCCCGTCCAGCGCGTTGAGGTAGCTCGGCAGGGTGGAGACGAGCGTCTTGCCCTCACCGGTCTTCATCTCGGCGATCCACCCGAAGTGCAGCGCCATGCCGCCCATGAGCTGCACGTCGAAGTGGCGCTGGCCCAGCACCCGCCAGGCCGCCTCGCGGACGACGGCGTAGGCATCGACGAGGAGGTCGTCGAGGCTCTCGCCCGCCTCGAGCCGCTCCTTGAACTCCACCGTCTTGTGCGCGAGCGCGTCATCGCTGAGGCCCTGCATCTCGGGCTCGAGGGCGCCGATCAGGGGCACCAGGTCGGCGAGACGCCTGACCTTCTTGCCCTCGCCGGCGCGCAGGACCTTCGTAAACACGCTCATGGAGGTCCGATCCTACCGGTCCCGGGGGTGGGTGAGCCGACAGGCGCGCCACGTGGGTGGTCGGGCTGCGTGCGGCTGACCTGGTCTTTGACCCCACACTCGCCTGCCGCGAGGGTGACGCGCCGACACCGGCGGCACGGCGTTGCCGCCGTACCCAACGGCACCATGGTGGCGCGCATCGCCTCGTCTCCGCCCGCCCCCGACAGCCGGGGACGCAGCGGGCAGGGCTTACCTCTAAGCCGCACCATGCTCAGCGACCACAAGTCGCCTTACGTGGGTCGTTTCGCCTGCGACTGGCCTCGACTTTCAACCACAGACCCGCACGCAGCCCGACCCCATGCTAGGGCCCTGCAGCGAGGGGAAGATCAGCAGGAGCAAAGAGAACCGCCGCCGGCCCCAGGCGGTGCGACCCGAAGCCGGCGGCGTTCCCGATCAAGCGTGACTCAGTCGCCGGCGGCGGCCCCGCACACGGTCTCGACCATCAAGCCGCTCACCACATAGGGGTCCATGTTGGCGTTGGGGCGGCGATCCTCGAGCCACCCCTTCTTGTTCTTGGCGGTCTGCCACGGGATGCGGATGGACGCGCCGCGGTCGGAGGTGCCATAGCTGAACTTGGTGAAATGCGCCGTCTCGTGCGCGCCGGTCAGCCGGTTCTCGATGCCGATGCCGTAGTTGGCGACGTGCTCGTCGACGCGCTTCCCGAGCGCCTCGCAGCCGGCGATGATGGCGTCCCAGCCACCGTCCTCGCGCATGGCCTTGGTCGAGAAATTGGTGTGCGCGCCGGCGCCGTTCCAGTCCCCGAGCACGGGCTTCGGCTCGAGGGTGGCGAAGACGTCGAAGTCCTCGGCGATACGGAAGAGCAGCCAACGGGCCGTCCAGAGCTGGTCACCGATGAGCGGCGGCGGGAGGACGCCGATCTGGAACTCCCACTGCCCCATCATCACCTCGGCGTTGGTGCCTTCGATGCCGAGGCCGGCCTTGAGGCAGGCCGCCGTGTGGCGCTCGACGATCTCGCGTCCGGGCATCTTGTCGCCACCGACGCCGCAGTAGTACGGGCCCTGAGGTGCCGGGAAGCCCGCCTCAGGCCACCCCAGGGGCCGGCCGTACTGGAAGAAGGTGTACTCCTGCTCGATCCCGAACCACGGCTCCTGGTCGGCGTACTTCTCCGCCAGCTCGGCCGACTTCCGCCGGGTGTTGGTGCTGTGCGGCGTCATGTCGGGGTGGAGCACCTCGCACATGACCAGCTTGTCGCCCTCGGCCCGCAGGGGGTCGGGACAGGTGAACACGGGTTCCAACACGCAGTCCGAGTCGCTACCCTCGGCCTGGTTCGTGCTCGAGCCGTCGAAACCCCAGATCGGGGGTTGCTTGCCGTCCTCGACGATCTTCGTCTTGCTCCGGAGCAGCGGGGTGGGCTCCGTCCCGTCGATCCAGATGTACTCGGCCTGGTAGCTCATGAATTCTCCTGTGTTCCCCTTCTTCTCCGTGGACAAGGTGCACTGGCACGGGCCGAGCCGGGAACCCATTCGGGCGCGGCGCTCCCCGTGCGCTTTCAGTCTCGTCGGACCCTATTTCGCCGCCGTATCGGTTATGTGAACCGACGATGAAATCGCCCTCCCGGAGGCGCGGCCCTCGGGCCTGGGCTGCGTTCCTCCAGACAGGGGCGACCAGGCCCCCCACACCGCAGAAGCGCTGCTCGGCGCGACGGGGGACGGTGCCAGACAGGGACCTCGACGGTGCCGACCCTCCTGGTGGTCACCCCGGTCAGGGCCAGGGTGACCACCAGGAACGACGACGACGATGGCCGGTCCGGGCACACATGACCCCGGACACGACGGAGGGCCGGATCGGATCGACCCAGCCCTCCCCGTGCCCCCCGGCACTGTGACTGCCCTCTGGAGGCAGCTCGTTTTCGTCCGCCGGCGGTGGCCCGCCGGGCGGCCTAGCAGGATGTGCTGTTCAGGCCACCCACGCAGGAGTTGGCGCTGCTGAACAGGCCGGAGATGCCTCCGCCCAGTGCAGCGACTGCCACAACGGCGACGACGGCGATCAGGCCCACGAGCAGTGCGTACTCCACCATGGAGGCGCCACGCTCGGTACGGGCCCGCTCGAGCAGCGTGCCGTGTGCGGTCCTCACTGCGACGAATGCATTCATGAACATTCCCAACATTGAAGCTCCCCTCTTGCCCCGTGCAAGCCTCCCCCCTTGGGCGACTTACCCTCGTTAATCATCGGGCGCTTGGTGGCTGCAATCCATAGGCCTTTTTGACCTAATGGAGAACGGACCAACCTGCCCACTGCTGCCAGTGTTGATGCTTGTGCTTCCCGGGAGAGATCCCCCAAAGCGACAGTGGGCTGGATCGGCCGAAGCCGACCCAGCCCAACCGTCATCCCATTGGGGAAGGGGGAATATTCCCTTAGGGAAGCATTGCGTAGCTCGTTGCGGCGACAGCCGCCCCGGCTAGCAGGTCGTGCTGTTCAGGCCACCCACGCAGCTGTTGGCGCTGTTGAACAGACCCTTGATGCCCCCCCCGAGCGCAGCCACCGCAACGACGGCAACGACGGCGATCAGGCCCACGAGCAGTGCGTACTCCACCATGGAGGCGCCACGCTCGGTACGGGCCCGCTCGAGCAGGTTGCTGTGGAAACCACGCACTGCGAAGAACGCGTTCAAAAACAACTCAGTCATTCCTTCATTCCCCTCTCTCGCCCCAATGGTCCGAACGTCTTGCCCGACCCATTTGGAGTTCCCAACGACATTGTCGAGGATCCAAACGGTGCACTCCATAGGCTTTATGGACCAATTGCGATACGCCTCTATTCGATGGTGACGAGCCCCATGACAACAGCACGCACGAGTGCGTGGGTGCGGTTCGTGACGTCCAACTTCTGGAAGATGGCCGCCAGGTGGTTCTTGGTGGTCTTGGGGCTGATGTAGAGCCGTTGTGAGATCTCACCGTTGGTGGAGCCCTCGGCGAGGAGCTGCAGCACCTCGAGTTCCCGCTGGGTCAGCGACCACGGCCCCCACTGCCGATCGTCCTCCCGCCGTGCGGAGACGTCCGGGTCCCGGTAGTCCTCGTCGGACACAGTGTCCATCTCAGGGTCCCGCGTCAGCGACGCCCGGGCCCCGCGCAGGCTCTCACTGCGGTGCACCGTCGTGCTGACCGACGGCCCTGACACCGACACTTGCGTGTAGAACATCCATTCCGACGGGCTGTCGATCTCCATGGCCGGCGCCGGCGCGCTTGGCCAGAGGATCGCCGAGGCTGTGTTCGCCATTCTTCCCCTCATTCCGCAACCGGAGCGAGGTCCGGTGCGACTCCGTTCCCACCTCAGGCGGCGGAAAGTCCCAGGTCATTGTACGCTTTGAGTGTCAAACGACAGTCGCAGCACGATTGCGGCCCGGGTGCGGCAACGGGAATTTCGGCCTGCCGGCGGTTGAGGGCGGTCGCCGGCGGGACCGGCTCGTCGATCAGGCCCCGTGGAAGGCGTGCTTGATGGGGCCCACGATCGGGCCGAGGACGACGATGAGGATCGCCGGCAGGAAGCACAGGGCCAGAGGAAAGAGGATCTTGATCGGTACCTTGGCCGCCTTCTCCCGGGCCCGTTGGCGTCGCTTGTCACGCATCTCGTCGGCCTGCGCCTGCAACACACGTCCGATCGGCAGACCCAGCGCGTCCGCCTGTGAGAGCACGACCGAGAACGTGACGAGGTCGTCGATGTCGGTGCGCAACTTCATGTTCTCCAGCGCGTCGTGCCGTGACAGGCCCAGCTCCATCTCCCTCAGCGTGAGACGCAGCTCGTGGCAGACCGGCGACTCGAAGCGCGCGCAGGAGACCTGCATGGCCTGCTCCAAGCCGAGACCGGCGGCTACCGAGATCGTCATCAGGTCGAGCAGGTCGGGCAGGTCGTTTGTCACCTGCTCGCGACGGGCCTTGATGCGGTGGCGCAGCCACCAGCTGGGCGCCAGGCCGCCGAGCATGGGCAGGATGAACAGCATTGCCAGGCCGACCTTGGTGCTGACGACACCGCTCACGAGCGCGACGAGGCCGGCGCCGATGCCGAGCATGACCGCGCCCACCTGCACCGCGACGAATTCCTCGGCACGAACCGACCCGGTCAGGCCGGCCTTGAGCAGATCAGCGTGCACCCGGTCAATGTCGCTCGACGGGTACAGACGCGACAGGTTGTGGCGCAGACCGCTCCTCACCGGGTTCAAGATGCGCTCGACCAGCGGTGTCTGCACCCGCTCCAGCACCGGTGGCCCGGCGGCGTACACCTCGGCCTCTGATCCGAGCGAACGGATGAAGTCGAGCCGGTTCTCCGACTTGTGCGAACGCCAGGCGGCGGCGCCGACACCGACCAGGCCGACGGCCATCAGCGTGATGCCCACCAGCGGAACGAAGTATGTGGCGTTCATATGACCCTCTCGACCTCAGACCTTGATGTTGACCATTTTTCGCACGATCAAGAACCCCAACCCCATCAGCCCCGCCGTCCCGATCAGGACGATCAGCCCGGCGCCGTGCAGCATGGGCTGGAGGTAGCCGGGGTCCTTCATCTCGAGGGCGACCACGAGGAAGATCGGGATGGCGAAGAGCACGTACCCCGACATGCGCCCCTCGGCCGAGAGCGTCTGGACCTCCCGGCGGACCTCCTGCCGGGTGCGCATGAAGTCGGCCAGAGTGTGCAGAATGGGGGCCAGGCGCCCACCGGTGGACTGCTGAATCCGCACGGCCTCGACGGCCCACTTGAGGTCCTCGACGCCCGAGCGCTCGGCCATGTTCTCGAGGGCCACGACGAGGTCGGACCCGACAGCCACCTCGGCCATGACCCGGTCGAGCTCGTCCGAAAGCGGCGGCCGGGCGTCGCGCCGGTACATGTCGATGGAGCGCTGGAAGGTCTGGCCCCCCTCGACCGAGGCCGCCATCAGGGCCAGCGCGTCCGGGAGCTGCTCCTGCATCTTCGTGATCCGCTTCGCGGCGCGGCGCGACGGCAGGTACCAGGCGATGCCGGCCACCAGGGCGATCGCCACGATGGAGCCGATGGGCGAGCCCATGACCACTCCGACCGCCACCGCCAGCATGAAGGCGATGGCCGCGCTGATCACGATGTACTCGCCCGACCGCAGCGGAATGGCCGCCCGTTCGAGGCGCTGCTCGAGCGCGCCGCTCGTGTCCATCCGTCCGAAGATGCCGGCGATGCGAACCGTGACCGCCGAGAGCTCGCCGTGCTCCGGCGATTCGCTCACGACCTCGACGGGGACCTGGGCCGTGCCCATGGTGTCGTCGAGTATCTGGGCCAGGGTGCGCTGTTTGGTGCGCACCCGCATGATGGCCGCCACGACGGCCAGGGCCAAGCCCCCGCCGATCAGGACCGCGGCGACGAACGCCCCGGCCTGAGAGCCCAGCTCAAGTGCTCCGATCATGGTCCCGCTCACTTCCCCGCCTCGCGACGGCGCGCCAGGATCTCGTAGAGCTCGTCCGAGGGCGGTTCCACGGCACGGCCGGGCCGGGCCGGCCGGTGGTGGCGGCCGCCGCCGCTCTCCCTCCGCCCCGAGCCGAGGAGCGCCTCGGAGTCGGCGCGAAAGATGTGAGGAGGCACCTCGACGCCGGCGAGCGACAACTCGTCGAGGATCTTGGGCCGCAGGCCGGTCGCGACCAGGCGCCCCATTCCCTGGGCCGTGTCCACCCGGTGGAAGATGTCCTGGAGTAGGACAGTGTCGCCCTCCATGCCCTGGATCTCCGTGATGGAGTGCACGACCCGGGGGCCCTCGGCGGTCCGCTGGAGCTGGACCAGGATGCCGACCGCCATGACGATCTGCTCCCGGATGGCGCGCTGGGGCAACTCGACGCCGCCCATCATGACCATGGTCTCCAGGCGGCCGAGCAGCTCGCGCGGGGTGTTGGCGTGCACGGTGGTCATCGACCCGGCGTGACCGGTGTTCATGGCCTGGAGCATGTCGAGGGTCTCCGAGCCACGGCACTCACCGACGATGATCCGGTCGGGCCGCATACGCAGCGAGTTCCGCACCAGGTCGCGGATGCGGACCTCGCCCGTCCCCTCCGCGTTGGCGGGACGCGTCTCCAGCGTGACGACGTGGGCCCCCTGGATCTGGAGCTCGGCCGACTCCTCAATGGTGATCAGGCGCTCGCCGTCGGGGATGAAGTTCGACAGGACGTTCAGCATGGTCGTCTTGCCGGTGCCGGTCCCGCCGACGACGACCATGCTGATCTTGCCCCGCACCAGGGCCTCCAGGAAGACCGCCGCGTCCATGCTCAGCGACCCCAGGTTGATGAGGTCCTGCATGACCAGGGCGCGCTCCGGGAATTTCCGGACGGTGAGCACCGGGCCCCGCAGCGCCAGCGGCGGCACGATGGCATTGATCCGGGATCCGTCGGCCAGGCGGGCGTCCACCATGGGAGACGACTCGTCGACGCGGCGGCCCACGCCGTGCACCATTCGGTCGATGATGCGTCGGTACTGATTCGGCGTGTTGAACACGATCTCGCTGCGTTCGATCCGGCCCTTGCGCTCGATCCAGATCTCGTCGTACGAGTTGCACATGATCTCGGTGATGCTGCCGTCCGCCAGCAGCGCCTCGAGCGGCCCGTAGCCGAGGGCGTCCTCGAGCATCTCCTCGATGAAGCGCTGGCGCTCAATGGGGGAGATGGAGATCCCGATGTCCTCGCGTTCGAGGATCTCGTTGACCGAGGAGCGCACCTTCTCGCGCAGCTCATCCGGCGACAGGTTGGCCGAGGTCGGCGCGATCTCCGCCAGTACCTTGGCCTGAACCTTCGCCTTGGACTGCTTCCAAGCTTCGTCGAGTGCGGCGCGGTCGGAGGCGCGCCGCATGGGGTTCTTGCCTGGTGGCGGGTTCGCCCCGCTCCGCCTCTCGACTCCCCCGGGCGGCCCCCGCCTGTCCTCGGCCCCTGCGGATCCATCGGCATCGCTGGCCCGGCGGCTCCATGACGGAGTCTCTTCCGCGGGAGGCGCGGCGGCGGTCCCGTCGGCGGCCGCGAGCTTCTCAGACAGGTTCATGGTGATCAGGCCCTCTCGAGCTCAGGCACCTTGCTGGTGCGACCCTTCCTCCTCAGCCGCCAGAAGCCGCGCTGTTCGGCGATCTCTGCAGTGTTCGTGCTCGTCCCGAGGACGGGAGTGACGTCACCCGACAGGAACTGCTGCATTCCCCCGGCCAACTTCTTGCCGATGTCGGAGTTGGCCGCCGAGACGAGCGCAGGCTTTCCCCTGTTGATCGACTTCATGACCTCTCTCGAATACGGCAGTACCGAGACGATCTTGTTGTCGAGCACGTCCTGGACATCGTTGATGTCGATGCCGATGTCGTCCTCCACCTTGTTGAGCACGACGCCGATCGTGTCGCTGTTGATGCGCAGCTTCTCCAGCGTGGTCAGGAACACCCGCATGTTCCTGATGCTCGGCAGGTCCAGCGTGACCATGCACAGCACCCGGGTCGAGTGGTCGAACGCCGCCAGGACGATCTCGGAGAGCTGCGCCGGGGTGTCGACCACGATGTAGTCGAAGTGCCGGCGCAACGAGCCCATCACCTTGTAGACGTCCTTGGGAGCGATCATGTCCGCGTCCGCCGGGCTGAACGGGGCTGCGAGCACGGAGAACCCGAGCTCGTGTTCCTCGAGGTACTCCTCGACGTGCTCGTCGAGGTCGTCGTCGTCAACCGGTTCACGGGACAGCAGATCCGAGATCGTGAACCGGGGCCGCAGGTGCAGCGCGGTGGAGACCTCGCCGAACTGCAGGTCCAGGTCGACCAGGCAGACGCGCTGGCCCGTCTGGGCCGCCAGGTAGCACGCCAGGTTGGTGGCGTAGAAGGTCTTGCCGCAGCCACCGCTGGACGAGGCCACGGTGAACACCTCAGCGAACTGGGGCCGGTCGACGACGACCCCGTGAGCCACGACGGGCGGCGCCGGTGCCGCGCTCGACTCCGAGACGTCTGCGATGTCGAAGGCCCGCTTGAGCGCGTTGGAGAGCTGACGCTTGCTGGTCGGGTACTCGATCAGGTCCACCGCGCCGGTCCGCACGATGTCGGCCAGGCTGGCCTTCGGCTTCGGACCGAGAGCCAGCACGACGGCCGGGACGGCGGCGGCGGCCCGCAGGTTGGCGAGGCGGGCCATGCCGGCATGGCTGTCGAACACGGGCCCCGCCACCAGGACGTCGAAGGGGCCCAGCTCGTGCACCTCGTCGGCGACGTCGATGACGTTGGTGCTGGTGACGACCTGGTACCCCGGGCCGAGCGAGGCCTGGATGGCCCGGCTCAGTGCGGGCGATCGGCTGATGACGAGGATTCGCCGGGAGATCATGGCGCGCCCGTCGTCTGGTCGGTGCCGATGCACTGCTCCACCGGGGGCGGGTTCGTGTCCTTCTGAGTCTGGACCACCGAGACCGACTCGTTCTGCGAGAGGAACTCCAGGCTCCTCGCATTCGAGGGACTGACGGCCAGCAGCAGCGTCTCCGAGGCCGGGATCGTGCGGCCCGCGGACGTCGGGTGGCTCGAGTACGTCGGGACAGTGCTCTCGACGTCGAGCACCTGGATGTTCGTCATCGCCAGCTCGGTGCACGGCAACGGGATCGTCGCCGAGGCGCTACTCGCGGTCGAGGCCTTGGTGATGTTGGCGTAGACGTCGACCCGGCTGCCCGGCTGCAGGTAGCCGGCCAGTGCGTTCGTCCCGCTCAAGGTGACCGTCACCCCGTCCATGCCCGTCGGCAGCGAGATGGAGGAGGTGCTGGCTGTCAGCTCAGTCGAGCTGATGGCGTGGCCCTTGGTGACCGGCGACGTGAGGACCTCGTCGGCCAGCCCGGAGATCGACCCTAGGTCGGTGGGCGAGTACGACTTCGTCGGGATCAGCTCAATGGCGACGAGTCCGCTGGAGACCATGGCCTGGCCGGTGGTGCCGGCCGGGATGTTGGACTTTGCCACGACGGCCGAGGTGCTCACCGGCGCCACGACGTTCGTGCCCGACGATGTGTGCTTGCTGGCGCCTTCCACGCTGGCGTACGCGATCGCGCTCCCGGCGATGAACAGGATCACCCCGATCATGACCAGTATGAGCGTCTGCTTCTTCACAGAACCTTCCCCCTCTCAACAGACGGACAACGTGCGGTCTGTCACGCCATGACCCGCCATTGACTCCGTTGGAGGGTACGACGAGAACACGGCGACGTACATAGGTCCTTCTGACCATTCTCCGAGCGAACACCCCTGGTCGGGGGCACAAATGGTCCATATGTCCTATGTACCGGCGCGGGTGCGCAGCCCAGAATCAACTCGGACGTATCACGCGACGACCAATTGTCATGGGCCGTGCCGATTGGCGCCGCTGCCAGAGATCCAGAGGAGGGGGCCCACGTTGGGAACGCGCACGTGGAGTATTCCAAAGACGCTGAGGCGGCGGCGCGACGAGCACGGGGCAGAGATGGTGGAGTTCGCCTTTGTGGTGGTGCTCCTGATCGCGCTGCTGTACGGCATCATCTCGTACGGCCTGATCCTGGCCGCCCAGGCGACCTTGACGCAGGCCGCCGCCGACGGGGCGCGGGCCGGCATCGTGGCAACATCCTCGGGGGGCTCGACCGGGCCGCCTTGCACGACCTCTGCTTGTCAGGTTGCCGAGGCGCAAGCGGGCACGGATGTCGGGTGGATGGACAAGGGTACCTGTGGCAGCGCCAGCACGACCATTACGTGTGTCGCATCAGAGGCGCCGTGCCCGTCCAACGGGAACAACGAGTGTCTGACCGTGACGGTGACGTACAACTACAACTCGAACCCTCTCTTCCCCGAGCTCCCGGGCATGGGTGTGATCACACCCTCGACCCTCTCGTCGAGCAACACGCTGCAGCTCTCGACCCCGAGCTCGTAGGTGCTGACCATGACCAAGAACGGAAGGTCCCGATCGGGACGACGTCGTGACGAACATGGCGCTACCTTCATCCTCACGGCCATCTGCATGGTGCTGCTCCTGTGGGGTGGCGCCTTCGGCGTCGACCTGGGCTTCACCGTGGTCGGCGGCCGGCAGTCGCAGGCCATCGCCGACACGAGCGCACTCGACATGGCCCGCTACATCAACGTCGCGGACTGGAACACGCAGATCAACAACGCGTCGGCCAGTACCACCTACCTGAACGGCAAGCTGGCCTACGCCGACACCGACAACGGCTCGAGCGACACACTCAGCGAGACACCGGGCGTGTGGCTGAACGGCAGCTTCACCCCGGAGGGGCAGAAGGTCTCCAACCAGACCGTCCAGTGCTGGTACTACAAGCCGCCCGCCGCCCACCCGTGCAACGCCATAAAGGTCACGGCGGCCCAGTCGGTCCCGCAGATCTTCCTCGGAGGGCAGTCGTCGGCGACGCGGTCCGCCATCGCGGCGCGTCACGCCGCAAGCGGGCTTCTCCATCGGGTCGTTCCTGGCCTCCTTCAACTCACAGCAGGCAACGGTCCTCAACGCCCTCCTGAGCACCCTCGGGACCTCAGCGAACGTCACCGCCGTGGGGTACCAGGGACTGGCAAACACCGATGTGTCGGTCAACCAGCTCGTCACCGCGTCGGGCGGGCTGCTCTCCACGTCCAACGTCATGACGACGTCCCTGACCGCCTCCCAATGGCTCGCCATCTGGAGCGATGCCGTGGCCAACCAGGTCGCCCAGCTCAACTGCGGTTCGACCCCGACCCCGCTGCCGTGCTCGGCCAGCACCGGACTGAACGCGCTCGACTTCGGCTCGTCGAAACGCGGCCCAGCTGTGCCAGCTCGTGTCGATCAACACCTCGACGTGCGCGAGCGGCAGCTTGTCAACGGCCGCCCTGGCCTCGAACCTCAACGTGCTGCAAATGTTGAGCACCGAGGCCGAGCTTGCCAACGGGACGAACGCCCTTGACCTCGGGACCTCGCTCGGCATCACCGGGGTGACCGACGCCAAGCTGACCCTCAAGCTCCTTCAGATCCCCCAGGTGGCCTTCGGGCCCGTCGGCACGACGGCGTCCACGGCCCAGCTGAGCACTGACCTCCAGCTCAACGACCCCGGCGTCGGCGGTATCCTCGACGTCCCCCTGTCGGCGACCCAGGGCACGGCCACGCTGCAGACGCTCACCTGCGCGTACAACTCCATGAGCGCGACCGCCATCCAGCCCGCGACCACGACAGCCACCGGCGCCGTCACCTTCGCCGGCACCGGTATCGGCACGCTGACGTTTTCGGCGTACAGCGGGAGCACACTGGGCTACGGACCTTCGGTGGTGCCGCCGACGGCCTCGACGGTATCTGGGGACACCAACCCACAAACCGTCAGTCGGTACGCCTCCGTCCTGGAGCGGGCTGACGGCGCCCAACCCGAGCCCCCTCTACACGTTGGCCACCTCAACGCTGTTGGGTGTGCTGGGACCGATCCTCCAGGCAGCCGGCGCCTCCGTGGGCGGCGCCGAGGTGGCCGACCTGAGCACGAACTGCGGGTCCGTCTCCCTGATGCAATGAGCGCCTCCGTCACACTCCTCGGCGGGGCCGCCCTCGGCATGGCCGTCGGCTCGCTCCTGGTCCCGGTGACCCGGCGCGAGCTGGCGACCTCGGTGGCGCGGACATGCTCGGTGCCGACTGAGTCCGCGGTCACGACCATCGACGTGGCCGCGCCCGCGTCAGCAGAGGCCAATGGGTGGCACTCGCCGTCGCCTCGGGCCTGCCGCCTGCCTACGTGCTGCACCGGGTGGGCTGGTCGATCATCGCGCTGCCGCCCCTGCTGCTGCTCGTCGGTCTGGTCCAGCTCGCCTACTGCGACCTCACCCGCCGGCTACTGCCCAAGACGCTGGTGTATGCGCTGAGCGCCGCGGTGATCGTGAGCGGCGTGATCATCGCCGGCATCATGCACGAGTGGCAGCGGCTGCTCGTCGCGTCGCTCGGAGGGCTGGCCCTCTTCGCGGTCTTCTTCGTCATTAACCTCATGAACCCGCGCTGGATGGCCTTCGGCGACGTGCGCCTCTCCCTCGTGGTCGGCTTCGGGCTGGCCTGGGTCAGCCCGATCGCGCTGTTGGAAGGCTTCTTCTTCGCCAACCTGCTGGCGGCGGTCATCGGATTCGGTTTGATTGCTGCGCACCGGGCCGAGCGCGGCTCGGCGGTGCCCTTCGGCTTCTACCTCGCCCTCGGCGCGGCCCTGGTGCTCGTCACCTGGAGTTAGGCCTGGAGCGAGGCCGGCAGCCGCCTGACCACCGGCAGACGCCTGACCAGAGGACTCAGAGCACCTTCACGTTGTGGGCCTCGTCGCCCTTCTTGCCGGTACCGATCGTGAACTCCACCGTCGTGCCCAGCGCGATGCCACGGCTGACGTCGCCTTCGACCTGCGAGTGGTGCACGAAGAGATCCCCGCCGCCCTGGCGCTCCACGAACCCGTAGCCGCGGGCGTTGTTGAAGAATTTCACCGTGCCCGTCAGCTTCCGGACCTTCGGGCTCTTCGACGAACCGCCCGCACCCGACTCCGGCGGCGCCGGCACCGTTGCCGAGAAGGGCGCCAGGAGGACGGGCTCGAGCCCCAGAGCGCGTTGCACGCCGTGCATGTCCTGGCGCTGCTCGGGGGTGACGAGCGAGACGACGGTGCCGGTGCGCCCGGCCCGGCCCGTGCGGCCGGACCGGTGCACGTAATCCACGTGGTCCGTGGGCGGGTCGAAATGGACCACGCAGGGCAGGCCGTCGACATGGATGCCGCGGGCCACGACGTCGGTGGCCACCAGGGCATCCGCCCGGCCCTTGGCGAACGAGTCCAGTGCGCGCTCCCGCTGCCCCTGCGAGCGGTTCCCGTGCATGGGGACAGCGCGCACACCGTGAGCCTGGAGCTGCCGGACGACGCGATCGGCTCCACGCTTGGTGCGGCAGAAGACGAAGGCCTGCCCGTGGCGCTCTATCAACTTCGCCGTGATCGCGACCCGCTCGGCCCGATCGACCTTCCAGAAGTGGTGGTCGACGTCCCCCTTGGCCTCCGCGGTCGCCTCGATGGCGACCTTGACCGGGTCCCGTTGGTAGCTGCGGATGATCGACTCCACCTCGCGCCCGATGGTGGCCGAGAACAGCATGACCTGGCGGTGCGCCGCCGTCTGGTCCAGCAGGCGGCGCACGGAGGGCAGGAAGCCCATGTCCGACATGCGGTCCGCCTCGTCGAGCACGACGGTGGTGACATCGTCGAGCCGGACATCGCCCCGCTCAATCAGATCCTCCAGGCGGCCCGGGCACGCCACCACGATGTTGACGCCCTTCTGGAGGGCGCGCACCTGCTCGCGGTAGCCCGTACCGCCGAAGATCGACACAACGCGCTTGCGTTCGGTCCCGAGGAGGTCGCCGAGGACCTCGTGCACCTGCGAGGCCAGCTCGCGTGTCGGCACGAGCACCAGCGCCTTCGGGCGTCGCGGGAGCGAGCGCTCGGTGTTGACAACGAGGGGGATCCCGAACGCCAGCGTCTTGCCGGAGCCGGTGGGCGCCTTGCCGCAGATGTCGCGCCCCTCCAGCGCAGCCGGAATGGTGGCGGACTGGATGGTCAGCGGCTCGGTGATCCCCTGGCGGGAGAGCACCTCGTTGTACGCCGCGGGGACGCCAAGGTCTGAGAAGGAAGAGATGAGAGACTCCGATCGGGGAGAGAGTGGCCTACTCGATCGGTTGTCTCGAACGGGCCCCGCCGGGCGAAATACCCGGCTGCGCCATCAAGGATAGCAGACGCTGCGATTAGCCTGCGGTCGTGGCACCAGGGTTGCTGACACCCGACCTCAAGGAACGGTGGGACACCGACGGGTGGTGCGTCGTCCCGGACGTCATTCCGCCCGACCATTTGGCCGCCGCGCAGGATGCGGTGCACCACTACTTCCCCACTCCCGCCGAGATGGCCGAGCGCGGAGGTACCGAGGCAGGCCGGTGGCATACCTGGGACGCGCCGTGGCCTGAGTTCCCGTTCCACAGCTCCCGCCTCAACGCGCTCGTCCTGCACGACGAGGTCGTCGACCTGGCCGAGGGACTGGCCGGCACGAAGGACCTTGCGCTCTACATGGGCATCGTCACGGCCAAGTACGCCAGCCAGGGGTCGGGCTACAACCAGCTCCTCCACGCCGACTACCCCAACCACATGCTGGTCGTGCCGCGCCACGAACCCGGGTACAAGCAGGTGGAATTCTTCGTCTACCTCACGGACGTCACAACCGAGGACGGTGCCACCCGGTTCGTCTCGTGGCAGAAGACCAGGGACATCCCGGTCGAGCGGCACACCTTGAATTACGTGGACTATGCCGACCTCTACGACGACCCGTCGGACGCGGCGGCACCGGCCGGCTCCGTCGTGGCCTACCGACCCGACGTGTACCACCGGTCGGTGGACTTCACCGATACCACCCGGTACCGGGTCATGCTCCACGTCTCGTTCCGTCACCGTGACGCGGGCTGGGGCGGCTACCAGGCGTGGCCGTTCAGAGGGTTCTCGTTCGAGCTGAGCAAGTTCGTCCAGCAGGCGACGCCGCGCCAGCTGGCGCTCATGGGGGTGCCCGAGCCCGGGCATCCCTATTGGGACGAGGCGACACTCACCGGCGTCCAGGCCCGCTACCCGGGACTCGACATGACCGCCTGGCGCGACGCGTTGGGCTCGTAGCCCGTCAGCCTGGCGCCGCGTGCGGTGCGCCCGGCGCGACGAGCGGCCAGGGAATGGCGCGTTCGGCGACCAGGGCCAGGTCGAGCAGGAGCTCCTCGCGGTGATGCCCCGCCAGCACCTGCAATCCGACCGGCACCCCGTCGACCAGCCCGGCCGGGATGCTCATGGCGGGGCTACCGTTGAGGTTTGAGGGCGCGGTGAGCGCGGCGGTGTTCATGATGGCCCGAGCGAAACCGACCTCTTGGATCAGGTCGTGCCCGGGGATGGTCGACGGTGGCGGGCCCTCGGCTGCGAAGGCGACGTCGGGATTAGTGGAGCAGAAGACGAAGTCCGCCTGGTCGAACAGGTCCGCCATGGCCTCGTTGAGCTGACGCCGGTAACGCTCGATGGAGGCCGCCCGCTCCAATGTGAACCGCTCCTGCGCCGCCTTCAGGCCGGCCCGCATCTCGCGCGAGAGCCCCTCCAACCGGTCCGGATACGCGTCTCCCAGGTCCGCCACGAACGCGGGTTGGTTGGCCATGGCCCACTGCCCGCGTAGCGGAGGCAGTGTCGGCGCCACCGTGACCAGGCGAAGCCTCGCTGCCCCGGCCAGACGGGCGGCGGCCTCGACGACCACGTCGGCCACCTCGTCCCGCACGCTGGCGATCCCCAGGTCGACCACGATGGCCGCGGTCATCCCCGACAGGTCGTACGAGCCCAGGGCGGCCTCCCACCCACCCACGACGGGCAGGCTGAGCGGGTCGCGCCGGTCGAACCCGTTGCAGCAGTCGAAGTAGCGCGCCGTGTCCCGCACCGAGCGAGTGAGGCAGCCGAGGACCGATGTGAGCGGCTCGATGCCGGCTGCGGGGCCCTTCGGCACGCGGCCGTAGGTGGCCTTGAGACCGAACAACCCGCAGAACCCGGCCGGGATCCTGATCGACCCGCCCCCGTCGCTCCCGGTGGCGATGGGCAGGAGGCCCCCCGCCACGGCGGCAGCCGTCCCGCCCGACGAGCCTCCCGGCGTGCGTTCGGGGTTCCACGGGTTGCGAGTAGTGCCGTGCAGCTCGGTCGAGGTGCAGTTGATGCCGCCGAACTCGCTGGCCGTCGTCTGCGCTGCCAGGACCGCCCCGGCAGTCCGCAAGCGGCTCAACGAGGTGTCGTCGTGATCCGAGACGCGGTCCTTGAAGAGCAGGGACGCCTCGGTGTACGGCCAGCCCTGTACCCGTTCGAGCTCTTTGATGCCCCAGGGGACGCCGCCGAAAGGCAGCGAGACGTTCGCGTTCTGCGCCGTTTCCCGGGCCCGGTCGAAGTCCGTGTGGCTGAAGGCGTTCAGCGGCGACGCCTCAATGGCGGCGATGCTGGCCTCGAGGGCCTCCAGCGGGGACAGCTCCTTGGCCCGGAAGGCGTCGACCAGGCCGCAGGCGTCTCCCATCCACGGGGTGCTCACCGCGCGCAGAGTACCCGAGCGGCCGCCGCCTCGCCGCGGCGGTCGGTAGCCTCCCGTCGATGAAGACGGCGCAGCTGACGACGCCGGCCCTCCTCGTCGACGCGGCGGGGCTGGAGGCGAACCTACGCACCATGGCGCGGGCACTCCCCGGTGACCGGCTGCGGCCGCACGTGAAGGCCCACAAGTGCACCGCACTGGCGGCACGCCAGGCGGCGCAGGGACACACGCGGTTCACCTGCGCCACCATCGCCGAGATGGAGGGGATGGCACGCGCCGGCCTCGGAGAGGACCTCCTCCTGGCCAACGAGGTGGCCGACGCCACTCGGCTCGGCGCACTGGCCCGGGAGGGGGCACGGGTGACGGTCGCCGTGGACTCGGAGGAGACAATCGCCGCCGCCGCTCGGGCCGGCGTCCCCGAGGTGCTGATCGACGTCAACGTCGGGCTCCCCCGCTGCGGCTGCCGAGCGGAGGACGCCGGCCGCCTGGCTGAGCGGGCGCGGGCCGCCGGCCTCACGGTGCGCGGCGTCATGGGGTACGAGGGTCACATCGTCGGATTGGAGGACCGGGGCCAGAGGACCGAGATGCTCCGGGACTCCATGGACCGGCTGGTGCTCGCCAGCGACCAGGTCGGCGGGGACGTGATCTCGGCGGGCGGCACGGGCACCTACGACATCAACACATGGGCTACCGAAATTCAGGCGGGGTCGTACGCACTGATGGACACGGCCTACGCCAAGCTCGGCTTGCCCTTCGTGCAGGCGCTGACGGTACTGTCCACCGTGATCTCGGTGTCGGACGGCTGGGTGGTCGCGGACTGCGGCCTCAAGGCCCTGGGCATGGACCACGGCAACCCGTCGGTGGAGGGGGCCGAGGTGTGGTTCTGCTCCGACGAACACCTGACGTTCGTCCCGCAGGCCCGGTTGCGGGTCGGCGAACGCATCCGCGTCCTGCCCGCCCACGTCGACCCCACCGTGGCGTACCACGAGCATCTGCACGTCGTGGACGGCGACGAGGTAACCGAGCGCTGGGACGTCGACCTGCGCGGCTGGTGACTCGGCTCTTCCGCAGTCATTAGGGTTGCCCGCGACAAGGAGGTCGACATGGCAGACGCCACGTTCACGATCGGGTCCGCTGCGTCGTGCAGCGACGGGCACTGCGGCGCGGTGAGCAGGGTGGTCGTGGACCCAGTGGCCCGCGAGGTCACCCACCTGGTGATAGAGCCCGGGCACCGCAGCGGCCTCGGGCGCCTCGTCCCGCTCGACCTGGTCGATTCGGGCGCCGGGGAGGTCCGCCTCCGCTGCACCCTCGAGGAATTCGAGAAGCTGCCCCACGCCGAGGAGACGGACTTCCTGCCCGGGGGCAGCGGCTACCAGGACTACACCCAGTTCGAGCTGTACTACTGGCCCTACTACGGGCTCCAGGGCGGCGCCGATCCCGCCGTCGCCAACGCCAGCGGGATCCTCACCCGCGACACGCTGCCGCCCGGCGAGGTGGGCGTGCGGCGCGGCGAGACCGTGCACGCAACCGACGGTGAGATCGGCAAGGTCGAGGGACTCGTCGTCGAGCCGACGCACGGGCATGTGACCCATGTCCTTCTGAGGGAAGGGCACCTCTGGGGGCGCAAGCAGGTCGCGATCCCGATCGCTGCCGTCGCGCGCATGGACGGTGGCATCAGCGTCACACTCACCAAGCGCGAGATCGAGGACCTCCCCTCCATCGGCCTCTCCGAGCCGGGTCGGTAGCGCTCACAGCTCCAGGACGAGCCGTCCCCGGATTCCCCCGGCCTCGAGGAGCCGGTGGGCCTCGGCGGCCTGCTCGCCAGGCATGGTGCGCGCCACCCGCAGGGTAAGCGTGCCGTCCTCGGCGTCCGCACGCAGGCGGTCGAGCTTGTCCCGCTCGTGCGCGTGGGTGCGGACGTAGACCGGGAAGAAGGTGATGCCTCGCCGCTCGCTCCCCGCCCCGTCGTACCCGCGCAAGGTGGCGATCTGGCCCGAGTCCCGCACCGCGCCGACGGCGAGCTTGTCCAAGAGCGCGGCGTCCACCAATCCGTCCACGCCGCCCGGAACCACGGCGCGTACCCGGGCGGGGAAGTCGTCGCCCCGGCGCACGATGACGTCCGCACCGAGCTCCCGCACCAGGAGCTCGTCGGCCGGAGCGGCATCGGCGACGACCGTCAGCCCCGCTGCCTTCGCCAGCTGAATGGCGTACCCGCCGACCGCGCCGGCGGCGCCGGTCACGGCCAACGTCCCGCCGGGCGCGAGCGCCAGCTCGTCGAGCGCCGCACGGGCGGTCAGCCCGTTCATCGGCAGCGTGGCCGCCTCGACATCCGTCGCCGCGGCCGGCGCCAGCGCGACCGAGTCGGCCGACACGACCACGCGCTCGGCGTAGGCACCCCGGGGGCCCAGAGGCAGCACGATCGCCATCACTCGGTCACCGACCCGCAAGTCGGTCACCACGTCCTCGCCGAGCTTCTCGAGCACCCCGGCGGCGTCCATGCCAGGTACGTGCGGCGGTGCCACGTCCTTGAGGCGGTCGGCCCGGCCGCCGCTCCGCAGGACGGTGTCGGTGGGGTTGACCGCCGCGGCACGTACCCTGATCCTGACCTCACCGGGCCCTACCTCGGGATCGGGCAGCTCCACCATGTGGAGGACCTCCGGCCCGCCGAACTCCATGAGCCCCACCGCTCGCATGAGACTCAGCCTATGAGCGCGGACGCACCTCGGCGCCGGCTCAGATGCCGTCTTCCCAGCTGTGCAGCGGCCGCAGGAGCGCCGTCTTCTTGCGCTGGTGACCCGACATGCGGCGCAGGATGTCGTCGAGAACGACGATCGCCGTGTCGACGTGGGGACCCTTGTTGAGCATCACGCACTCCGCCCGCTGCGCCATGGCGGCGTCGGTGACCTCGGCCCGAGACGGCTGCCCGGTTTGAGCCAGGTGGTCGAGCACCTCCGTCGCCCAGATCACGGGCAGGTGGGCCGCCTCGCACAACCACAGGATCTCCTCCTGCAGCTCGGCGAGCCGCTCGTAGCCGACCTCGACGGCAAGGTCGCCGCGGGCGATCATCACGCCAACACGCGGCGAACGCATCGCATGCAGCAGGATCTCTGGAAGGCGGGCGAAGGCCGCGCCGGTCTCGATCTTCAGGACCAGGCCGAGCTCATCGCCTCCGACGCGGCGGAGGTATTCCTGCATGGTGTCCACGTCGCGCTCGTGACGGAGAAACGACAACGCGATCATGTCCGCGTGCGACGCAGCCACTTGGAGGAGCGGCAGATCGTCATCGGTCACGGCGGCCCCTGGGAGATCGGCTTCGGGCAGGTTGATCCCCTTCTCGGCCCGTAGCTTCGAGCCCCGGACCGAGGCCGTCTGTATGAGGAGGATCATCTCTCCGGGGCCGACGCTGTCGACGACGCCCGTGAGCTTGCCGTCGTCGAGCACGACGTGCTGACCCGGCTGGGCGACGTCGAAGACGACGGGCAGGGTGCAGCCGATCCGCGCCATCCCCGGCTGGCCGTGGCTCCACGGCTCGGCGGGTTCCAGCCCGACCGTCAGGCGGAGCCGGTCACCGGCGCACAGCAGGTGGTGCTGCGGGACCGGGGGAACGGCCCCCACCGTGGTTGTGTCGCCGCCGCAGTCGAGCTGGGTCCCCGTCTCCACATAGGTCGTGTCCCAGGCCTCGGCGGTCGAGGCGCCCGACTCGCACACGACCACCCGGAGGTGCCGGTGCGAGCCCCTGGTGTCGACCACGTCGACCACGTCGCCCGGTCTGCGCCGCTCGAGCCACTCGGCCTCGACCGGAAGGGCCGGGGACACGCCGGCGGCCGGAGTCCCGCTGACCAGCCTGACGGTTGCGGGTGCGATCGCGACTCCACGGAGATCCCGCTCGGGTCGCACCCGGACCACGCGCGGTCCCTCGGCCAGGGGCCCAGTGCGCATCTTCGGTCCGGGCAGGTCCATGGAGATCCGACACGGGCGGGCAACCTCGTCGGAGGCCTTACGGACGTTGCGGGCCATCTCCTCCCACGCGTCGGGGCCGTCGTGCGCGCCGTTGATCCTCGCCACGTCCATGCCTGACGACACGAGGTGACGGACCAGCCGGTAATCGGTGGCTGCCTCGCTTGGCAGCGTGACCATCACCCGCGGCACCCTCCCGCGCGGGCGCGGGCCGAACAGGGCGTCCGTGTTCCGATCGAGCGCGGCACGACCGGCCTCGAAGCTGAGGAGAGGTGGCACCGGCACGGACACTGAGCTGTCGAGGGCCGACCGCACGCTCTCGACGGTCGCCAGGACATGGGGCTCGCAGCGCCCCAGTGACGAGAGGCCACGCTCACCGAGCCGGCGCTGCAGCGCCCTCTCGTCACCTTGGCGCAGCGCCAGGTAGTGCGTGAGGTTGACAGCATCCGCCCGATGGTCCGGATGGACCAGCGCGATGTCCTCGGCATGCCGGAACTCCCGCCTCGACATCGAGTCCTCGAGCTTCGCGAGGTCGGCGGCTATCGCTTGCCGCTCGCTGTTGTTGGGTGGCGGACGAGTCGGAGTCGCCGCGTGCCACTGACGCCTCTGCAGCCCGCCACAAGGACAAGGACACCTGGCCGGCATCCCGGATCGCGTTCTGCATCACTCGTGCCATGTCTGCGGCGAGGTCTCGCATGGTCGTACTCCCAGAAGGGCGCCGGAGAGGTCGCGCGCCCTGCCTCCAGCTTCGGACCATTGAGGGGGTTGGAGGTAGGGCCGGATGTCACTTCACAGGCGGGCTATTCACCCCGGGGTGTCGGGGAAGTCCCGCATGCTGCGCATGGGCGATGCCAGGAGCCAGACTCCCGCCACTGCCTCGCCGGCGGCGCCGATCCACAGCGTCGGTCGCAGCCCGAGGACGGAGCCGAGCACCCCGCCGATGAGGGCGCCGATCGGGAGAACCCCCCAGACGACGAAGCGCATGGTGGCGTTCATCCGGCCGAGCAGCCGGTCCGGGCACAGGCGCTGGCGGAAGCTCACCTGGTTGATGTTGTAGACGACGGCGGAGAACCCGATGGCGAACGTGCCGAACCCGAAGAAGAGCAGGCCCACACCGGGCATCGTCAGCGGAATCAGCAGCGCGCCGACGTTGCCGCCGATGCCGATGATGGTGGCACGCACCCCGCCGAAGCGCCGGGCCATCGGGCCGGCGACGAACGCCCCCAGCACGCCACCGATGCCACCCATTGAGAAGAGCAGACCGATGACCCCGGGCGAGGCGTGCACCTCGCGCACCAGGAAGACGATCTCGACCGCAGCGGCGACGCCGCTGAAGAGGTTGGAGGTCGCGGTTGTGGCCGCGATGGCCCGCAGCAAAGCGTTGCCGAAGACCAAGCGGAGTCCCTCGCCGATGTCGTGGACCAGCTTGGGGTGCCCTCCCGGGGGCACCTGCGGCTTCGGTTCGGGGCTGCGAATGGCGGTGACGGCGGCCGCGGAGGCGAGGAAACTCACCGCGTCGGCAGCCACCGCGGCCGAGCTGCCGATGGCCTGGACGAGGCCGCCGGCGACGCTCGGGCCCGCCACTGCGGCCACCTGGGCGCTGCCGGTGAGCTTGGCGTTGCCCTCGACCAGGTGCTCCCTCCCGACCAACGCGGCAGGTACGACTGGTAGGCGACATCGAAGAGCACGGTGAGGATCCCGCTGGACAGGGTGACGACGAAGAGCTGGGCCAGGGTGAGACCGCCGAGGGCGTAAGCGACCGGGACCGACCCCAGCGCGAGCACCCGGCCCAGGTCCGCGACGATCATGACACTGCGCCGCCGCATGCGGTCGACCCATACACCGGCCGGAAGCCCGACGACGAGGAAGGCGGCGGTCGACGCCGCGGTCAGCAGCCCCATCTCGAACGTGGTGGCGTGCAACGTGCGCACCGCCAACAGAGGAATAGCGAGAAGGCTGACCTGCGAGCCGAGCTCGCTCACCGTCTCGCCGCCCCAGAGGAGCCGGAAGTCGCGGTGCCGCAGCAACACCCCCCTTGGCCATCGGCGGACCCTAACCGGCGGATACCGGGGCCGGGATCGACCTTGGCGCGTGCCCAGTCCGCGTCTGGTCTCCCTCACCGGTGACACACATGATGCCGATTCGCTGGCGCTGGGTTATACCGGTGTGGTGCGTGGGCACCGCCTCCTTCTCGGCATCGCCGGCGTGGCCCTCTGCGCGTGGTGTGGATGGGTGAGCGTCTTTCACCGCTCCACCGCACCGGCGGAGATCACCTGGGTGCTCTCACTCGGGGCCGTGATCGCGGTCGACCTCACGCTGTGGCGCGGCACACGGGGGAAGCGGTTCGGCTGCCACCTCCCACCGGTCGACGACCCTTGGCCGCGTCCGGGCCGAGGGGGAGGCCGGCTGGCCCTGCGAGGCGTGGCGCCGTGGATCGTGCTGTTCGTGGTGGCGCTCGCCTGGGACGTGCTGGGCATCGACACCGGCCCGCACCAGTACCACCTCACGATCAGCGCGCTGGCACAGGCCTACCGGCCAATGAATGCCGCCCTCCTCCTCGTATGGATATTGGCCGGGATCGGCTACGAGGCCGCCAGGGCGAGGGCGCCTGTGGGCGACACGAGCATCCCGGCATCTCCGGCGACGCCGGGTCCGGATACTCCCGGGCCCGGCGCCACCGTCGGCGCGGGCATGCTCACCCTCGGCGGTCACGCCGTCGGCCCGGGACTGCTCCTGCCCTCGAGCCCACCGATCGGGGTCGCCTTCTGGATCGCCGTCCTTATCGCCGGACTCCTGGTGGACCTGGTTGCCCGCCAGTCACACGGCCGGGTGGCGAACGCCGAGGAGTTCGTCCGCTTCATCTCCTCGTCGACGATCCCGAACATCGCCCTGATCGCGGCGTGGGTGTTCGCGGGATATCACCTGTTCGCGCGCTGACCTCGGATTGCTAGCGGGCGTTGCACACCACGCTGGCATCCGATGGCGTGCCCGCAAACGTGCCTCCCTGGATTCCCTCGACCGCAACTGACTCTGTGATCGAGGCCGAATCCGTCGCGGAGGATCCGACTTCGGCCACCGTGGATCCAACGACCCGGCCTGAACGGAGCACGTCGATCCTGCAGGAGAGAGGCCTATGAGCTGAGCTCACGATGAAGGTCACCCGTTCGGCAGGTGCCGCCTTGGCGACGAGCGGGCTCTTCGGCTGCAAAACCGCAGAGACGGAAGACACCTTCGCTTCCGCGCCCCCCGACGACTCAGAACCGGAGGTCGCGTTCGGAGCTGCAGCATTTCCCGATGTCGCCGCGGTCCCTGAGGCACCCGGTGTCGCTGTCGAATCACCGCCGCAGCTCGCGAACGCTGCGCCGACGCACAGTGCCGCTACCACGGCCGCCGACGCGTGGAGCACTGAGCAATCGTAGCTGAGTGCCACGGGATATTGAGTTGAACCATCAGAGTTTGTGTCGAGTTTGTGCGGGCGCGCTCCGACGACCACGGTGGGCGACCCGTGAATGACCCAATCCTGCTTCACAGCGGCGATCGATCATCGGTCTGGCGGGTGAAAGCAGCGATGATGTGAGGTCCGCCTTGGGCGGCACGTTTGTGCAAGGGCAGTCCACGCGATTCGTTACACCCTGCTCCAACCGGGGATACTGCGCTCTACTAACTTCTCCGGGTGGAGGTGAAGGGACTCGAACCCTCGGCCTCTACATTGCGAATGTGTGGCTCTCAGTGTTTTGACCAGGTGCTTTCCGAGGACTTTCCTGGTTGCGGCGTTGCGATCCTCTCAGGTTCCCTCACGATCCCTCCCCTTCCCGCACGGTAAAGACACGTAAAGACACGCTCGGACGGCGGCTGGGCGCGCTGGCGTGACCTCGCAGTCGGAACGGTCAGCCCGAAACCGCGCGCCTCACCCATTCGGGAGCGGCCCGATCCAGCGCTCGCTGCCTGTCAACCCGTCGGGGTGGTCATGCAGCACCTTCTCGATTGCGCCCGCGAGCGCAGTGGCGGCAGCGCGACTGCGGGTCCGCGTCGAGGGCACCAAGATCAGGCCCCCATGCGTCCGTCCCTGCGCAAGCCGCTCGGCGGCGAGCGGCCGAAAGTCCTTGATGTTGTTGGTGACTACGGCGCGCCCTTCGCCGGTCGCGACCTCGAGGATGGTCGAGTCGATACTTCCGACGAGATCGACGCGCTCGACGACAGCAACAACGTCATAGCCCGCCTCGCGCAACAGCACTGCGATCTGCGGCGAGAGCTGCTCGTCCAGGAGGGCCTTCACACACGGAGTGCTTGCTCACCAGCGGCGGCCGCGGCGCGACCCCGTTCGTACTCGGACTCATTGCTTTCGATCTCAGTATCGATCTCACCGCGATATTCGCCGTAGTAGGCCGCGGCGGCTTCCACCAGTCCGGCTGGGACCTGTAGGTACTGGGCTGCCAGTGGAATGGACCCATCGTTGTCTCGGACGGTGGCGATGACCTCCCAGACATCCAGCCCGCGGCCGATCAGGCTGGCGCGTCGCCCGCTGGGTCCATCGAGAAAATGAATCAATGGATGCATGTCGTGCCGAAGCCCCTCCTCGACGTAACGCTGCGCCAGGGTCCGTTCTGGCAGATGGGCGCGATGAGCCCGCTCGGTGAGCCGCTCTTTCGTGCCGGGTGCGAGCCGCAAGGTGTAGTGATCGGCCATGTGACATAGTGTACCACCCTGTGCCACAGCGTGTCACCACGGCGAAGCCACTCGGCGCTCGCCCGGCGCCGCCAACGTCTCGGGGGCGGCCGGCGCAGGAAGCCGAGAGCCACGGTGGAGAGCTCGGGGCGACGGGGGCTTCTTGTAGGAGCATGGGCAGCGGTTGATTCGAGCTGGTGGGGAAGTGATCGGCGTCAGCCGTGATCGGCTGCCGCCTGTCCGACCACAGCTCTTCGGATCCGTCTTACATCCGGGATCGTGATGAATGGATATCGACATGCCATCGGCCCGTTCGTTTGACACAGGTTGGATCGATTTGGTCATTCGGGTGTCACACCGCGGTCGTAGTCTCTGCGTATTCCGGTACGGGCATCCGGTCACCACGCGGTTCCCTGAGGTAGCGCAAGCATGAAGTATGACGAGATAGACCAGCTTCGTACGCACCACGCGGCCTGGGCACTCTTGCGGTCGAACAACGCGACACTCGTTCTGAGTTTCCTCGGTCGCATCTTCGTGGAGCACAACGCGGGAGACGTCGCCGCATCGGCATTGGCCAGTGAGCTTGACGAGGAGCTGTACGCATTGAACCAGCGTCTTGGTGAGGAGAGATTCCCAAAACCGGCGTCCGAGTATCTGGACGACTGGGCTTCACCGGACCACGGGTGGCTACGGAAGTTCTACCCGCCTGGCTCCGACGAGGCCCGATTCGACTTGGTCCCAGCGGTCGAAAAGGCACTGCGATGGGTGGAGGACTTGCGAACCAGGGAGTTCATCGGTACCGAGTCCCGCCTGAACACCATTTTCGAGTTGCTGCGCCAGATGGTCTTCGGCGCGGAGAACGATCCGGATCGCCGATTGGTCGAGCTGCGGCGTCGCCGGGCCGAGCTGGACGAGGAAATCGCCCGAGCCGAGCGGGGTGAGGTGACGATGCTGGACCCGGTGAGCCAGCGCGACCGCTACCAGCAGTTCTCTCGCACCGCCCGCGAGCTGCTGTCGGATTTCCGCGAGGTGGAGGAGAACTTCCGGCGCCTCGACCGCAACCTGCGCCAGCAGATCGCCGGCTGGAACGGATCGAAGGGCGCCCTCCTCGACGAGGCGCTGGGCAGCCGCAACAGCATCGCCGAATCCGACCAGGGCCAGAGCTTCCAGGCGTTCTACGACTTCTTGCTCTCCCACCAGCGCCAAGCCGAGCTGACCGATCTGCTGGAGCGACTACGGGAGATCGACGAGATCAACGACCAAGACGATCGGCTGGCTCGCATCCATTTCGACTGGATCGACGCCAGCGACCGGACCCAGGCCACGGTCCGGCTGCTGTCCGAGCAACTTCGCCGCTTTCTCGACGACCAGGTGTGGCTCGAGAACCGCCGGGTCTTCGACCTGCTGCGCAGCATTGAGGCCAAGGCCCTCAAGGTCCGGGACCTCCGCAGCCGCGGTGACCATGGAGATGGATGACACCACTGTGTCGGTCGGACTGCCGACCGAGCGACCCATGTATCGTCGCCCGACCGTCACCGCCATCGACAGCGCTCAGGTGCAAGAGGGTTCTGCCGACTTCGACTCGTCGGCCCTGGTGAGCCAGATGTTCATCGACCGCGACGACCTGCTCCGTCGGGTGTGGGACACGCTGGGGCCTCGGGACCAGGTCGGCCTGCGGGAGGTCGTGGCCGGGGCCCCGCTCGAGCAGGGACTTGCCGAGTTGGTCGGGCTACCTCTCGCTGATCGAGCCGGGCCTGGCGGTGGTTTTCGATGACCAGGAGCGGGAGCAGATCACTGTGGAGCGCCGAGGAGGTCGAGCGTGTCGCCGAGCTACCTAGGGTCAGCTTCAGCCGCGACCGGATGGAGACCTCGTGATCGATGATGTAGACGTGACAGCTTCGCCGGGCCCGTCGGACCTGTCGGTCGTGGTCATCCACTTGATGAAGGGTCCCGTCTACCGCGACACCCACGAGAAGCCCTGGGCCCTCCTGCTCGATCTGCGCAATCAGGTCAGTGACTACGTGTCGGTGCTGGGCCTCCAAGTGGTGGCGGACGAGTCCGAGGGGTACGCCTACTTGCGCAGCCTCCCGGTCGACGACGGGGTCGAGTTGCCCCGGCTAGTCGCCCGGCGGCCCCTGTCCTTCCACACCAGTGTCCTCCTGGCTTTGATGCGCAAGCGGCTGGCCGAGTTCGACGCCAGCAGTTCCGAGACCAGGCTGATGCTGACCCGCGAGCAGATCGTGGAGATGCTCCGGCTGTACCTGCCGACCGTCGACCAACGAGGCCCGCATGGTGGACAGCATCGA
Source organism: uncultured Acidimicrobiaceae bacterium (assembly GCA_963824195.1). GTDB lineage: Bacteria > Actinomycetota > Acidimicrobiia > Acidimicrobiales > RAAP-2 > Bog-473. The sequence goes on from CAWGOJ010000021.1 coordinate 126,616, forward strand.
CGCCAATATCAACCGGGTGGTGGAGATGGGGTTCCTGCGCCGCTCCGCGGGCGAGGAGGATCTCTTCGAGGTTCGCCGCATCCTCAAGGCGTACGTCGACGGGCAGTGGCTGGCGGAATTCGATGCGCGGCTCGACGAGTACGTAGACGAGCTGGCCGTAGCCGGAGCGACGGCTGATGACGTCGGCCCTGTTCAACCTCATGGATCTCGACGGCATCCAGCCGGACCGACTGTCCGGCTGTCGTCTGCGGCGGCTGGAGGTCTACAACTGGGGCACGTTCGACAAGAACGTTTGGTCCTTCGACATCGGGGGCCGCAACGCTCTGCTGACCGGCGACATCGGCTCGGGCAAGTCGACCCTGGTCGACGCCATCACCACCCTGGTGCTACCCGCCCACAAGATCTCCTATAACCGGGCGGCTGGCGCAGAAACGCGTGAGCGGGACCTGCGGTCCTACGTGGAAGGGCACTACAAGTCGGAGCGAAACGAGACCACCGGAGCGTCCCGCCCGGTGGGCCTGCGTGACACCCGCCATTTCTCCGTGATACTCGGCATATTCGCCAACGTCGACTTTGCCACCACGGTCACATTGGCCCAGGTATTCCGGGCCCGGGAGCCGGCCGGGCCAGCCCGAGCGGTTCTTCGTGGTCGCCGACTGCCGACCTGTCGATCACGCCAGGACTTCTCCGACTTCGGGACGGAGCTCTGCCGGGCTGAAGCGCCGGCTGCGCGACATCGGGGCGCGCACTCTACGACACCTTCCCCGAGTACGGCAAGGACTTCCGGCGTCGCCTCGGCATCGAGTCCGAACAGGCCATGGAGCTGTTCCACCAGACCGTGTCGATGAAGGCGGTGGACAACCTCAACGACTTCGTCCGCAGCCACATGCTCGAGCCATTCGATACCAGGGCCCACATCGACTCTCTCGTGGAGCACTTCGAAAACCTCACCCAGGCGCATGAGGCCGTGGTGCGGGCCCGCGACCAGCTCGAACTCCTGGAGCCGATGATGGTCGCCGACTCGACTCCTACGACGAGCTGCGGAGCGACCGTCTCGTCGAAATCGGCCGCCAGCAGGAGGCCCTGCCGCTACTACTTCGCCGACCGCACCCGCTCGCTGTACGGCCGGCGGATCGAGGAGCTCGCAGCGCCGAGCTCGGAGCGAGATCGGCACCGAACTGGCAGCGCAGAACTCCGTCATGAGAGGGCTGCGCACCGAGGAGAGCCAGTCTCAACATCCAGATCGCCGGCAACGGCGGCGATCGGCTGGCGGCCATCGAGGCGAGATCGAGCGTCACCAGCAGGAGAAACCCCGCCGGAAGGAGAGGCTCGAGCGATTCAACCAGTCGTTGGAGGGGGCAGGCGCCGACAGGATCGGCAGTGCCGTGCAGTTCGCCGCCGCCAGGGAGCGGGCGGCGGTCCGACAGAGCCGAGATTGAACGAGAGCAAGCGGAGCGTCCAGAACCGTCTTACGACGAACGTTTCGACCAACGCAGAGTCGACGAGGACGCCAAGGCGATCAACGCCGAACTGCGCAGCCTCCAATCCCGCCCCACGAATCTGCCCAGCAGCAGCCTCGAGCTGCGGCCGCGGCTGTGCGCCGACCTTGACATCGACCCCGACGAGCTCCCTTTCGCGGGCGAGCTGATCCACGTCCGGGCGGAAGCGTCCGAATGGGAGGGGGCGGCCGAGCGGGTACTGCACTAGCTTTGCCCTCTCGTTGCTGGTTCCCAACCGGCACTACGAAGCGGTCGCCTCGTGGATCAACGAACGCCACCTCGGAGCTCGAATCGTCTACTACCGGGTGCCTGCGGTGACGGCAGCGGCATCCGCGGCGGACCGCCGGACGGGCCACCCGCTGCTCTCGGACATGCTCGAGATCAAACCGGACTCGGGGCTCGGGGACGTGGTTGTCAGAGTGAGCTGGGCCGCCGGGCCAACCACGCCTGCGTCGACACCATTGCCGACTTCCGCGCCGCGGCCAAGGCGGTCACCCGGGCTGGGCAGATCAAGGACCGGGAACGCCACGAGAAGGACGACCGTCGCCGGATCGACGACCGCAGGGAGTACGTCCTCGGCTGGAGCAATCAGCCAGAAGATCGACGCCATGATCGAGCATGCCAGAGCGCTCCACCATCGCCAGTCGGGGTTATCGGCGACCGTCGAAGAACTGACAAAGACCGAGTCGGCGGTATCCGGGCGACTGCAATCGCTCGCCCGCCTCGACGGCTACACGGCCTGGGAAGACCTCGACTGGGAGTCGCTCGTCAACAAGATCGCCGATCTCAATTCGGAGAGGGAGCGGATCCTGGTCGCCTCCAACCAGCTGGCGGCCCTCACCGAGGAGTTGCAGCGGGTCAGGAAGCAGATCGGCGATTGCGACGCAGCACTGGAAGATCTGCAGAAGCAAAAGGGCGGTGCCGAGTCGCAGCAGTTGGCGGCCGAGGCGGAGTTGGCCCGGGTCGACCACATTCTGTCCGACCCCAGGGCGGCCGAAGTTGCCGCGGAGACGATCGACGCGATCGAAGTGCTGGTGGCGTCACAGCTCGGGCAGATGGCTACTGACGCGGCGGCGATGACCGACACTCATCAGGCCGTTGGCTCGAACCTCCGCGATGAGCAGTCGAAGGCGCTGTCGACCCAGAATCGGGTCGGACAGCGGATCATTGCCCTGATGGGCGAGTTCAGGACGTTGTATCCGCAGGAAACCTCTGAGTTCGACGTCTCTGTCGAAGCCGGGTCTGAGTACCGCCAGCTCCACCAGCGCGTGGCCGAGGACGACCTGCCCCGATTCGAGCAGGAGTTCAAGGACTACCTCAATCAGAACACCATCAGGGACATCGCCGGCTTCTCCGCGCAACTCAACAAGCAGGAGAAGCTCATTCGAGACCGGATAGAGACCATCAACGGCTCGCTGGTGGACATCGACTACAACGACGGCAGGTACATCCGCCTCGTTCCCGACCACACTCCAAATACCGATGTGCGGGAGTTTCGGACCGAGCTGCGGGCCTGCACCGACGACGTCGTCGGTGGAGGCCAGAGCGAGCAGTACTCGGAACAGAAATTCCTACAAGTCAAGCGCATCATCGACCGGTTCAAGGGCCGCGAAGGCATGACCGACCTAGATCGAAGCTGGACCCGCAGGGTCACTGATGTGCGGCAGTGGTTCGTGTTCTCCGCCTCCGAGCGCTGGCGCGACGACGACCGCGAGTACGAGCACTACACCGACTCGGCCGGGAAGTCGGGTGGTCAGAAGGAGAAGTTGGCGTACACGATTCTGGCTGCGTCACTTGCATACCAGTTCAAGCTGGACTGGGGGGCGGAGCGCTCCAAGGCGTTCTGCTTCGTGGTCATAGACGAGGCGTTCAGCCGGGGTTCGGAGGTGTCGACCCGCTACGCACTCAGCCTGTTCACCCGACTCGGGCTGCAGCTGCTGATCGTGACCCCCCTGCAGAAGATCCACGTGATCGAACCACACGTAGCGGCGGTCGGTTTCGTCGACAATCCCAATGGCAACTATTCTCGGCTGCAATCCCTCACCATCGCCGAGTACCGTCGTCGCCGCCTCGACCGCGACGGTGGCGAGCCGGAGTCCGTGCCGGCGGCGCAGGGTCTGGGGGCGTGAGATCGTCGACTCGAGCGTGAGATCGTCGACTTGGGCGTGGACCGGCGTCGAGCAGCTGGTTTCGACACTGCAGAAGCGGTGGGACACCGGCCGGTACCTGCGGGCCTACGCCGCCGATGAGAAGTGGGAGCCGATCACCCTCGGAGTCAAGGGTCCCGAGCGCGGCGGACTTCTTGGACCACTTCGACGAGGCCCGGAAGTGGGCCGCCGAATTCGAGCGGGATGCCGGTGTCCGCGGCACCGGGTCAGAGCGATTCTCCCTTGAGTACCGGACACTCCGAGGCCGCAACCTGGGCGTCAACCGGATACCGGCCCGGATGCGGATCGACACCTTCGAGCAGCTCTGCGATCTGCTGAACCGGACGAGCGAGATTCGGGCCTTTGACAGCCTCCTCGAACAGACCCGACAGCGCATCCCGTCCGCCTCGTCATGGGTCGCCGGTCATCCGCTGGTCGCTCTGAACTACCGGGACGTCTGGGACAAGGTGCTCACAACCGTGGAGTGGATCACGACCTGTGAGAACCGTGAGCTCTACCTGCGCCAGATAGACGTCCCGGGCGTGGACACCAAATTCGTGGAGGGGCACCGGAAGCTGCTGGACGAGCTGCTGACTGCCGTTCTGCCACCCGATCGCGTCGACCACTCCTGGCCCCGAGCCGACTTCGCCCGTCGTTTCGGTTTCCTCGCCAAACCGGGATACACCCGGTTCCGGCTGCTCGGTCGGAACCTGTCGGGGTTACCATCCGGTGTTACCGAGCTCATGCTTCGGACCGATGAACTGGCCGAACTGGCGCCCGATGTCACTACCGCCTTCGTGGTGGAAAACGAGGTGACCTATTTGGCGTTCCCTGAGGTGGCTGACTCAATCGTCGTTTTCGGCTCCGGATTCGCTTTGACCACACTTGGGGACTTGCCGTGGCTGCAGGACACGGAGATCGTCTACTGGGGGGACATTGACACTCACGGCTTCGACATCCTCAACCGCCTTCGAGGTCGTTTCGAATCCGTCCGGTCGATGCTCATGGACGCCGACACGCTCCTCGCCCACGCCGAGCAGTGGGTCGTCGAACCCGCCCCGACCAGCCGGGCCCTTCCGTACCTCACCGCCGACGAGGCGTCGCTTTACCGTGACCTCGTAGAGGGACTGCACGGACAGAGCATCCGCTTGGAGCAAGAGCGGGTGCGCTTCTCGTTGCTGCATCAGGCCCTTTCGCTGTGGCCGTCGAGGACGCCTTCCTGATAACACCTTGTCGTCGGGTGGCCGGTCGCCCGCATCGCTGCCAGGTCCTGCTGCCCGTCGTCTACGGGATCGAATGGACGGCTGGGCAGTCGCGACTATGGCGACTGGGCCTTTTGTGGATTTCCATAATGTCGATCAGGTCCAGGTACCTATCGCTCCCAATTGTCCAGGTACCTATCGCTCTCAATTGATGAGTCGGACGCTCTTGCGGAATGCGGCCTGCGAGGACGGCGTCGATCGACCCGCCGACCGGCTTGGTGCTCGCCTACCCGCACTCGCAACATCCCGAATTCATCAGTTCCCTGAAAGAGCAGACTTTTTCCCTGAAAGAGCAGACTTTGTCGATAAAGACACGTAAAGACACGCTCTGCCCAGTTGCACCTCTCACCGAGACGAATATCCCGCTGTCAGCTTGTGAGCAGGGCCTTTGGTGAAGACGGTGGACTCGCATGAACGACCTCTACGGTGGATCACGTCGCGCTCATCAGTGCTTCGTGACTTCTTGGGGATCCCACTTTAGGCCCGTGACATGGCCTTTCGTGGAGGTGAAGGGACTCGAACCCTCGGCCTCTACATTGCGAATGTGTGGCTCTCAGTGTTTTGACCAGGTGCTTTCCGAGGACTTTCCTGGTTGCGGCGTTGCGATCCTCTCAGGTTCCCTCACGATCCCTCTCCCTTCCTCACGATAAAGACACGTAAAGACACGCTCGGATAGGACGCTCGTTGGACCGGTCCCGAGTCCAATGATTGATAGACGAGCTCGCGGAGGGCCGGGACACACTGGCTAATGCAAGGTCGTGGCGTTCGAAGCCTGCCGCAGTACCGTGAGCGCCGGCAGGTCACCATCCTTGAGAAGAGCGACAGCGCTTCCAGTGGCGCTCAAGACCCCTGCCCCCTCGGGAAGAAGGTCGTTCTCCCTGAGGGTCTTCAACAGCGCATCCCCTCCGACCACGATCCACGCGCTACTGCCCACAAGGGCGCGGCCGGCGGCAAGCGTACCTTTTGCGAACCGCGGATCTTCCACCCTGCCGAGCGATCCGGCCCACAACACGCTGCCGGCCCCGCGCAGGACGTCGCCGAATTCGACGCCAGCTCGCGGGCCGATGTCACCGATAGAACCATCAATGGACTCGTGCTGCTCGGCGGTGACCGCGTTCACGTCGGAACATTCCCACACCAGGTCAGTTGGAAGATGGATCGGGTGGTGGATCGTGATGCCCACGCCATAGGCATGGCGACACTGTTCGAGAAACTCGTGAGACTCTCGACCGGCGGGTTGCCGCCCGATCGCGGCCAAGAAGGGCTGTGACATCTGTCCGCCCACGAGCACCGCGTCTGCGCGCAGCACGAGCGAGTAGAGGTTCGGGATGCGGTCCAGCGTGTCCCGGCTGCCCAAAACGACCACGAGCGGTCGCTCCGGCTCGATGAGCAGTGGCATGAGCAGTCCAACGTCGGCTTGGAGCTGGCGGCCTGCGGCGCTCGGCAACTCCGCCGGCGGCCCGATTATCGAAGACAGCGAAAGGGAGCAGTGCTGAAAGTCGTCGTTGACGAAGAACTCCTGGCCCTCGAGCAGCGAGCTGAGCTGAGCCGGATCCTCATTCGCGTCGTCCCACGCACTCAGGTTGGGCGCCACCGTTACCCCGGGATAGCCCTGCAGCAGCGCGTCCGCCGTCCTCTCGTAGCGAACGGCGTCACCGGCTTGGCCGAGCGGACCCTGGTGCCCGCAGATCGTCACTTTGGCTTGACGCTCGGCGAGCCATTGCAGCGTTGGTTCCAGCTGTCGCACCTGCCTGGACCGCTCCAGAGGCCCGGTGAAACTCACCGGGATGTCGAGGTCTGCCCTCACCAGGACGCTCCGACCGGAGGGGTTCGGAAGGTCTTCGAGACGCGGCACCTCAATCGAGGCCTTCGGATGTTCATTGCCATCACGTCGGACGGTCTTGGCTACGTCGGCAGTGGGAGCGACGCGCACCGGCCCTCTTGCGGTCGGAGGCTCGGTCTGCTCTTGTGGGGAACTCGCGATCACCCTCGTCCCGGCCCTCCCCTCGAGCACGGCCTGCGCTGCCACCAGATGTCCGATGGCTGCGATCCCCCCGGTGGTTTCCACGAACCGGCTCACGGCCTCCACCTTGGGACCCATGGAGTCCTCCGGAAAGGCCATTGCCCTTAACTCGCCGACGGTAGTCCATCGGATGGGTGTCGCTTCTGCCGTCCCATAGCCGGCTTCAACGGCGTCGACGTCGGTCAAGAGCAAGAGAGCGTCCGCATCTACAGAACGGGCTAGCAAAGCTGCCGCAAGGTCTTTGTCGATCACGGCCTCCACACCATTGAGGACACCGTTCGTCCGGACCACCGGGATGCCGCCACCGCCGGAGCAGATCACCATGACACCGTCGTCGAGAAGGTCACGGATGACTGTGAGTTCGACCAGCTCTTTCGGCTCCGGTGACGCGACGACCCTGCGCCACAATTGGCCGTCCGGACGGATCTCCCACGACCGCTCGGTTGCCAGGCGGCGCGCCTCGTCTTCGGAGAAGGAGGGACCCACGAACTTGGTCGGGTGCGAGAAGGCGGGGTCATCCGGGTCGACGACTGTCTGGCACACGATGCTCGCGATCTGGCGGCCCGGCAGTGCGTTTTCGAGCGCTTGGAGGACCCAGTAGCCGATCATGCCCTGGGTTTCGGCCCCGAGTACATCGAACGGGTAAGGACGGGAGAGCGCCGTATCTGCGGCGCTCTCGATGGCCAGCACGCCGACCTGTGGGCCGTTGTCGTGAGTGATCACGAGCTCGTGCTCGCGCGCCAGAGGAACCAACGCCGCGACGGCGTTTGCGATGTGATGCTGCTGGATCTCGGCGTCGGGACTCTCGCCCCGCTCGAGCATGGCGTTGCCGCCGAGGGCGACGACGATCCGCATCAGCCCACCAGGGTGGCGACCATCGCCGCCTTGATTGTGTGCAAGTGGTTCTCGGCCTGGTCGAAGACGATGGAGGCCCGTGACTCGAACACGTCCTCGGCGACCTCGAGGGCATCGGCATGAGCAGCATCGGCATGACCACTTGGAAGGACCGCGAAGACGATGTTCTCCGCGCAACCAGCCACGAGGTCGACGCCGTCACCGGGCAGACCACTGAGGAGTGGATGGTGAGAGATGAGCTCAGCGATCTGTTCAGCCACTTCAACCCCTTCGATTCAGTCGGCCGACATTCTCAGTCTGCGCGTGGCCGGCTCGAAATGGTAGAGACGAACGTCCCGAAGGTGCGACTACCAGGACATTTCCGGTGGACCGCCCGGGGTCTCGAACCCGACACCCGGGGATCCGATGATCGGCACGGTTGCGGTATGAACGACCCGTGGCGTGATCGACGGCTCGCTCGTCAGGAGCGCGAATAGGGTCCCTTGCACCAGTGCCGAACGCTCCGGGACGGTCGCCTACCTGCCGGAACGGCGATGACCGCGCGCTCAGCACTGTCGGTCTCGCCCACCTCATCTATGGTTCGCCGTGCTCGCGAAGGCGTGGCGCCCCTGGAGCTTCGCCGTCGCTGTCGTGGGCTGTGCCCCGACGGTCGAGCACCACAGCGGCGATTCTCTCCAGGCAGGCCTCCAGGGGGAACACCGTCGTGTCGAAGACCAGGTTGTAGAGCGTGGGGTCTTGAGGATCGCGGCCGTAGAGCCGCTGGAGGTAGGTGGAGCGGATGCGGTCGATGTACCGCAGCCGGTCCCATGCCTCGGCTTCACTCATTCCCTCCTCTCGCAGGACCCGCTCGACTCGAGCTGCGGGCGGGGCGTCCAGACGAACGTGGAGTGTGTCGGGGCTCGAGCGAGGACAACCGCTCCGGCCCGCCCGACGACCACCCCGCCCGGGCCGGAGGCAAACTCCCAGAGCAACGTTTCGGTGGCCTTTCGGACGGCGTCCTCATCGACGGCGAGGGGGCTTTCGAGCCCGACTATCCCGAAGTATCCCGGGTCGCCGGTCAGGGTGAGGAGGGAGCGGGCGAGCGCCCCTTGTGCCTGCTCGTCGTGGGCGAACACGGCGTCGAGCGGGACGCCGAGGCGATCGCGAAACCCGGAGCGGGACCGCCCGGTCGAGGAAGGGCAGTCCGAGGCGCTGCGGCCAGGGCGGGCCCCAGCCAGCTCGCCGCCGGCCCCGTAAGAGCCCGAGATCGTCACCACTCGGGCCGGACCGAGTCGATCCGGTTCGGGCCATGCCCGCAGCTTCGTGGCCGACGACGAATGCGGGCGCGAGCAAGGGGGGCGGGGATGACGCGCCTCCGCTCGGGCGGGTCGAGGGACTTCGTCCGGACTCCGGCAGCTGACGGCCGGTTTCGGCCCCCGCAACCAGGAGGCCCCGGCAGCGACCAACATGGCGACGATGGCGAAGTCGAATGCGGCGTGCAACCCGTTGGTGAAGGGCACTGCGATCAGGTTGGGGAAGAAGCTGTGCCCGGTCAGGGTGGCCGCATGGGACGCGGGCAGGGTCTTGAGGGTGGGACCGAGCAGGGTCTCGATCGGGTTGTAGCCCAAGAAGGCGCCGAACACGGTAGAGGTGGGCGGTAGGCGCGGCCACCCTGGCCGCGGCGACTTCGGGCACCCCCTGGGCGACGAGGCCGTGGTAGAGCGCGCTGGGCAGGTGGGCCGCCAGGCCCACGATGATCAAGGTGAAGAAGATGCCGATCGAGAGCACCATGGCCGCGTTCTGCGAGGTGGAGACCATGCCCGCCCCCTGGCCCCGCTCGGCCGGGCGGAAGGGCGTTCATGATCCCGGCCCGGTTGGGCGAGGAGAACATGCCCCATGGCGACGCCGTTCAGCAACAACAGGAGGGCGAACCAGATGTAGGAGAAGTTGATCGGCAATAGCTCCAGCAGCCCGAAGCTCGAGCGCCGCCAGCAGCATGCCGCCGGTGGCGAAGGGCCTCGCCCCGAAGCGGTCCGACAGGAACCCCGAGAGCGGGCCCGGCGACAAGGAAGCCGACGGTGAGCGGCAGCATGAAGATGCCCGGCCCACAGCGGGGTGCGGCGAAGCTGTAGCCGTGGCGGGGCAGCCAGATCCCCTGGAGCCAGATGACGAGGATGAACATGAGGCCGCCCCGTCCGAGCGAGGCCAAGAAGCTGGCCACGTTGCCCGGCCGCGAAGGCGCGGATGCGAAAGAGCGGGATGCGGAACATCGGGGCCTCGACCTTGGTCTCGATCCACACGAAGAGGACGAGCATGGCCACCCCACCGATCAGGGCGGCCAGGACGAAGGGGTTGGTCCAGCCCATGGGTGGCCGCCGTAGGGCTCGATGCCGTAGACGATCCCGACCAGCAGCGATACCAGGCCGACGGCGAAGGTGACGTTGCCGACCCAGTCGATCTTGGCCGGGGTGCGGATGCCCTTCTCCTTCAGATTGACGTACGCCCCAGATGGTGCCGACGACCCCGACCGGCACCGAGACCAAGAACACCAGGCGCCAGTCGATGGGCCCAAGGACGCCGCCGAGCACGAGCCCGATGAACGACCCGGCGATGCCGGCCACCGTGTTGGTGCCAAGGGCGAGACCCCGCTGGTCCTCGGGGAAGGCGTCGGTGAGGATGGCCGTCGAGTTGGCCATGAGGAACGCCCCGCCCACGCCCTGGAACAGCCGCATGACGATCATGTACGAGCGCGCCGGCCGGCCCGTGCAGCCAGGTCACCGACAACATGATCGAGAAGACGCGTGAAGATGGCGAAGCCCAGGTTGTACATCCGGACCCGTCCGAAGATGTCCCCGAGGCGTCCGAAGCTCACCACCAACACGGCGGTGACCAGCATGTAGCCCATGAGCAGCCACAAGAAGTAGCTGGTGTTCCCCGGGGTCGAGCGGGTCGAGGCCGATGCCGCGGAAGATGTCGGGCAGCGAGATCAGCACGATCGAGGCGTCGATCGAGGCCATGAGCACGCCCAAGGTGGTGTTGGACAGCGTCGACCACTTGCCCCGGTATCGATCTGCCGTGGACGCGTCCGCTGTCGGGAAAGAAGATCCGGCTACCAGCGTCTCTGAGGGCGGATCGCTCTGGCCAGGCCGATCGAGTGACGGTCCTCCGGCTTGGTCGCTCACCGACGACAGCCTGTCGGCTCCAAGCGGATGCCCGTCGCACACTCAAACCCTCGCTGGACGAGCCGCTCTGGCGGCGCCGCACTCGCAGTCTCCTTGCTCTCCCCGCCCTCGGCTCTTCCAGCCCATGCAGGCGGCGGCAGCCACAAGCTCGTCGCTCTCCTTGGGCGCTTCCTCGCCCGGCCGGCAGTTGTCGCCGCAATGCTCCTCGGGGCGCTCCTCGGCCGCCCTACCGTCCCGAGTCGGTGCGCCATCGGAGGCCGCGACCGACCGGTCGCCTTCGGTCCACGTCTGCGCCTCGGCGTCCTCCTTGGGGTCCTTCTCGTCGCCGGCATCGGATTTGGGAGGCGGGCGGCGATGACAGCCATGGCTCCATGATGGCGTGGCCCGGCCTCGGTGGGCCCAGCAATCGGGCGGTCACCTCGGCCATCATCGGCCCACGGACCATTGAGCATCTCGAGTCCCAGCTCAGCGCAGCCGACGCCGACCTCCCCTATGACGTGGTCGACGGCGAAGCGCGCGAGTGCGCGAACGCGCCGGCCTGTCCGACGAACACTGGCGGAAAGCCACTATTGAGTATGCGGCCTCCCACAGCAGGACGAGACTCGTTTGACACCGACCCAAACCGCGAAGGACACGCCCCCTAACGCGGACCGCCCATCGGAATACGGGTATCCCAGTGGTGCGAAGTGTCCCACGGTTCCAATGAGGGCACCCTGGCCAGGGTGGTCAGATCGGCATGCGACGGGCGGCAATCCAGGTGAAGGGTTGCACAGTTCCGCTAGGCGTTGAGTGGATCTCGCGACGATGCTCCACTATCTCGAATCCCTTTCCGAGCGCGGCTCCAAGTTCGATCGCGTCGTAGCGGATCACCGGCAGTCCCGAATAACGCTCGTGGCCATCGGCTGCGAAGGTGGCCATGATGACCGCGCCACCGGGGGAAAGAGCGCAACACAAGACCTTCCGGTAGTCCTCAACTTCCTGCCCAGATAGGAAGTGCAACACAGCTCTGTCGGCTTGTGGCGTCCGGGATCTGCGCGTGGTCCATTACTCCTTCCCAACCGGTGTCTCACTATCTCCCCCCACGAACACCTCGTTGCGCACCTCGCGCAGTCGGTCACGCCATCCCACTCCAGAGAAGCGCAGGGACAGGTAGGCAAGGCCGCCGATGGGAATGGGAAGCCAGAAGTTCACCAGGCGGTAGCCGATCACACCAAGGACAGCCACATGCTCGGGGACGCCGAAGCCGTGCAGCGTCGCGATGAGCACCAGTTCGATGACCCCGAGACCGGATGGAGTGATGGGGATCCAGGCGAGGACGTTGGCCAACCCATAGGCGACCAAGAGGTCAACAGGCGAGATAAAGGTGTGGAACGCGGCGAGGAATACCCAGAGGCACGCGGCATCAAGGAGCCAGTTCGCCGTCGCCCAGCCGACGGCCTGGTACATCAGGGTGCGATCTTGAGCGAACATGCGGAGTCGATCGGCGAAGTGCTGCACGCCATCAGCCAGCGTGTCGCCGTCGACGAATGGGAGCCTGCCCGCAGTGCGCCGGGCGAAGTCGAGACCTTGATCCGGCCCTTGGTGAGGAGAAGCACGACAGCGGCGAATGCGGCCATCAGCAGGATCCCCAGGCCGGCAGCCAAGGCGTAGAGCGGGTTGTAGGCGTGGAAGAACAGCGAAACCACCAGGGCAACCCAGAAGATGATGTTGAGCACCACGGCCGAGCCAACGCCCTGCATGGCGATAGCGAAGCCAGCATCGGAAGGCCGCACCCGTTGTTGGGTGAGGAGGCGGTACATCAAGGCAGCGCCGAAGGCGGTACCGCCCGGCATGATGTGGCTGACCGCCAGGGTTGACAGGTCGATCTGCATGATACGCCGGCGAAGCAGGATTCCTGGAGGGAGGACCGTGTAGGTGAGCATCGCCCAGGCGACCAAGGCGGTGGCCTCGAGGACAAGGCCGGTGAGAGCAACCCAGACGTTGATGTGTGAGAGAAGCCGGAGGGATTGATGCACACCGCCCAGGCGGGGGAGGACGAAGATCTCCAGCACCAGGATCGCCACGACAGCGCTGGCGGTCCATTTGACATCGCGACGCAGGCGACGCCGCCGACTCTTTTCGCTGCGACGCATCAGCATCTAGCAGCCAATCAAATTGCTCGGAGTCCATTCCAAAGTTCGAGTCCTCATATCCGAAACGGTCCAGCGACGCCAACACCGGCCATCGGATCCACTATCGCTCAGCATTGGGTCACCAGGGTATATACCGCGCTATTGATCTGCCCCCCTGCAATAGGAAACCCGACGCCGCGCACTAGAAGCGGCCCTCGAGTCGTCATCCGGATATCCGTCGACGCGCTCAGATCTGCGTTCTTGGCGCAGCACAAGATGCTGCACGCCCAGCAACCGAGCATCCCGAGATCCCGGTGAGCGGACCCGACAGCTCGGCCCCCGAACTCAAGGAGCGCTCACCGGCCTACTACCTCCGACTGCTGCTGTCCTTGCTCCTGCCCGCCGCGATGTTCAATGCGTATGACGCCGAGCTCCGGGCGGTCCAGCTCACCCAGCTCAAGGAGAGTTTCCACGTCGGCACCGCCGCCATCGGACTGGCCAACATCCCGATCGGGGTCGGGCAGTTCGTGGCCTTCTTCGTCGTGATCCAGGCCGACCGCGTCGGCCGGCGTCCATCCTTCTGTGGTCGATCCTCGGCTACACGGTGTTCACCACTCTGACCGCCGTGTCCTGGGCTGGAGCCTCTGGTCGTTCGCGGCCTTCCAGTTCGGCGCCCAGGTGTTCATCGGGACGGAGTTCGGCGTCGCCGTCACTCTGCTCGCCGAGGAAGTTCCCTCGGCGCAGCGGGGGCGATACCTGTCCTGGCTGCTGCTGGTGAGCCCGCTGGGGGCGGTCCTCGGAGGACTGCTGGTGGCCGTCGGCTTCCTCCACCCCGCTCGGCTGGAGGGCGTTCTTCCTGATCGCCGCCGTCCCTCTGCTGGTGGTGTCCGTCGCCCGTCGCCGCCTGCAGGAGAGCAGGGCTTACGTGCACATGGCACGTCGGCGCGGGGAGCAACCCACGCGGACGATCCACCAGCGTCTCATCGCGGCCTCGACCATCTGGCGGGGACGGGACCGCGGGCATGTCACCGCGGTCTCAGCTATCGCCCTTCTCCAGGGACTCGTCTGTGCCGGTGCCGTCCGCTGGTGGACCTACTACGCCGAGCACGAACGCCACTTCAGCACGACGACAGCAGGGGCCTTTTTCGCCGCTGCGGCGTTGTTCAGCGTCGGCGGCTACGTACTGGCCGGGTACCTAATGGACCAGATCGGTCGGCGTCCCACAGCAGCCCTCTACGTGATCGCCGCGGTCATCTGCGCCGTCGCCACCTTCCAGGTGAGGACTCCCTGGGTGATGCTGCCGTTCCTGATGGGTACGGCCTTCTTCGGTATCGGGGTGGCTCCGGTTCTGTCGGCCTTCGCCACTGAGCTGTTCCCTACCGAGATCCGAGCTCAGGTATCCGCATGGATCAGAAACGGTTTCGGTAACACCGGCTCGGTCCTGGGTCCCACGATCGTCGGGGTCGTGGGCGCCACCACCGGTCTGCTTGGCAGCATCGGGGACGCTGTGAGCGTTCTGGCGCTGATCTACTTGACTGTCCTGCCGATTGTGTGGCTGGCCATTCCCGAGACTCGCGATGTGGCGCTCGGTCCCGGCGGGTGAGCCGCTGGGACCGCTCGATATGCATGCTAGTGCTCTCGCGCGTTAATCATTGTGACTTACGCGACCTTAAGGGTCGACCGTCGTAGGTCCAGCGGAACGGGGCGGCCCTTGGTTGTAGTCGTTGATGAATGCGATGACCCGGCGGGCCAGATCGTCGACGGAAGCGAACTCGCCCCTGACGCAGAGCCGGCGCTCCAAGGATGGAGAAGAACAACTCCACCTGGTTCAACCAACTGGCATGGGTGGGTGTGTAGTGGATGTGCACATGAGGGTTCTTGACCAGGAAGTCGGCGACCGGCCGGTCTTGTGGGCCGAGAGGTTGTCGGCGATGCAGTGCAGGTCGAGGCCTTTGGGTGTCTGGCGCACGAGGTCACCGAGGAAGGTCCACGAAGTTCTCTGACCTGGTCGAGTCGGTGACCCAGCCGGCGAAACCCACCGTCATGGACGTCGAGGGCGGCGAAGAGCACCGCGGTGCCGTTGCGCTTGTACTCGAACTCCCAGCGCGCCGGCTTCCCGGGGACGGCTGGTTTGGTGGGATTGACTCGGGACTTGGCCTGCATACCGGATTTCTCGTCGACCGACCAGACCACGGCATTTTCGGGCGGATCGAGATAGAGCCCGCACACGTCGGAGGCCTTGGCCCAGAAGTCCGGGTCATGGCTCGTCATCCAGGACTCCACCTGCCAGGGCTTCAAGTCGAGGCTCTTGCAGATCCGCCAGGCCTGGGAGGCCGAGATAGGGACCCCGTGGTCGGCCATGGCCTGGGCCAGTGCCTCCATCGACCACCGGGTCGCTTGGTCCGGAGGTGGTTCGGTCACCAACTTCACCAGCAGCAACACATCGTCATGGTCATACACGGCGGGACGGCCGGGTCGATCCTCGTCAACGAGGCCCCCCATCCCGAACTGCTCATAGCGCTTCCGCCAGAGACCTACCTGGTTGTAGTGCAGTCCGACGGTTTCGCCAATGGTCCCGGTTGGACCAACCCTCTGCCGCCAGCAACACGATCCGGGCCCGCTGGACACTACGAGCCTCCAGGGTCCTCGAGCGTTCCCAACGTTCGAGTTCGGCACGGTCACCTCGGCGAAGTTTCAACGGAGGAAGTCGCATACCTCCATGAAATCACATCATTGTTATTAACGCGAGTATGCACTAGGTGTGGATCCTCCACCGGGCTGAAGGCCCCACCGTGTTGTCCGACGCTATTGGGCGCGACCCGCCGTCGGAGGAGGGCCAGCTGGTGACGCAGCACGAGGATCTCGGCGTCCTTCGCCTCCGCGTCCGTCCGGTGGATGCGGATCGCATCGAGGACGCGGTGGACAAGGCGGTTGTGAAAAGAGACCGCCGCGGCCGGCGAGCCTCATTCAGCCCGTCATACCTGGTTTAGATCAGCATTCACCGATTGGGAAAGAAGAGCCTGCGATGACAGACGTCAGGCCGTGCGGAGCTCCCGTGTTGAACGACGAGGCAGCAGTGTCGACCCGCCGAGTGCGACCACGGCGAGCGGCCACAGCTCCCATAGCCCGACGAGAGCCTGGACCAGCACGGCGGCAAAGATCACGGCCGCCGCGACGACGAGGAGCCCCATACGCAGCTGCGTGAAGGTGAACGGCCGTGTGATGGTTGCTGAGGCGCGGGTTGGCAGATCCGCCACGAGACCCCCAATCTCGTGGCGGTGGCGACTACGGAGCACAGCGTCGACGCGCTGCATGCCTTCTTCAATGCTCAGGCGGCCCTCTCCGATCGCCTGCGAGACGAGGTTCGCGGCTTCGTCTCGCTCGCGGTCGGACGCGAGCACTGGCGGTCCGGAGTGAGCCTCCAACGTGACGGCTCCAGGGGAAGCAGCCCGGGCCTTGCGACTGACCAAAAAAGCCTTGGCCCGGTCCGCACCCCAGCGTCCGGCCGCTACGAGTAGGGCGAAGAGGCCAATGACGAGGAAGGGAAGGACTGACTCCAGTAGCGACGCAGGACCCCCTGCCAGGTAATGGTGCCAGGGATGGTTGGCGTATCCCGGGTACCCGCTAGTTGGCACCGGTTCTTCCTGTCAACGTCGCGCCGATCCGATCAGGACCACGGATCCGAGCATAGGCGCATCGCAGCGCCCAGAGCACACGGCCGCCTCAGCGGTTTGGCGCCCGTGGGCTCGGGTGAGGAACTACGGTCCACCGCCTTGCTTTGGTCGATCCGTGAGACGCCTTCATCTGGGAACCACCGCCGGTTGAAACGGTCCCCCAGCCCTCAATCACTCATCGGCGTGCGGAGCACCGTTTCGGCTCGGGGTTGTCGACCCCTTCGACCGGGCCCGGCTCGCTTGCGTCGTCGAGCACACCGGCGCGGTCGCCACGTCGGGCACTTACGAGCGGGGTCAGCACTTGTTTGATCCCCACTCCCGCCGGGCGGCATCAGCCGTAGCGTCTACGACGGTGACCGGACCCGAGTTGGGATTGGCGGACGCGCTGGCGACGGCGCTGGCCGTCGGAGGCCTGGACGCGCTCGAATGCATCGACGCCCTCGACGGTTTCGAGGCTCTGGTGATCGGGCACGACGGCGATCGTCGGTGGACCTGCGGGTTCCCGTGGGCCCGGGAGTCACTACCCTCTTTCGGCGACCCCTCGTCCTGAGCGCCCGACGCCAACAGGGGGCTTAGAGACACGTAAAGACACGCTGGCCCTATGTCGGGAGCGTGCCTTTACGGGGGATCCCACTTTGGCCCTCTGACCTGGGCGTTTGGTGGAGGTGACATCGCTCGCTTGTTGACGTTCGCGCTCGGGCGCCGGGTCCGCACCTCCGTCGCCAGGTGCTCGGTCGCGTCGACCCCGATCGTCGCCATCTGGACCCAGATGGACTTGGGTCGCATGGCCCGCAGCGCCCGTAGCTCGAGCGCTATGGCGGTCATCCGGGATTCCACCTGGTCGTCTTCACCGCCGACGAGACGGTCTGGTCCCGCGAGCTCGCACCCCTCGCTGGCTTCTACCCGTCAGTGTACGTCGGGGTGCCTTGGTGGTTCCTCGACGCCCCCGACGCGATCCGGCGCTTCCAGTCCGCAGTTACCGAAACGGTGGGGTTCTCGCGGACCTCTGGCTTCGTGGACGACACCCGCGCCTTCTGTTCGATTCCGGCCCGCCACGACATGTCCCGACGTCTCGATGCCGGGATGCTGGCCCGGCTGGTGGTCGAGCACCGCCTAGAGGAGGACGAGGCGGTGCTCGACGTCGCTGCCGACCTGGTGACCGGCGTGCCCGCCCATGTTTTCAAACTGTGACCCGAAGACGGCCGGTGCGGGCGGTCACGCGCCGGTGCGCCGAGCGACCGTGGGCAGCATCCACCGCGAGTACTTGGATCGGACGCTCGTCCTCGGACGGCACCACCTCGAAGTCGTTTTCGCCGGAGTAGGTAGAGCGCTACAACTCGCACCGTCTCCCCAGCCAGCGCGCACCGTCAAGTCCGACTCGACTCCCGCCCTCATCGGCGACGTCGACGCCCCGCAGCTCCGAGGAACCGACGGCTTGCGCCGCCTCATCCACGAGTAGCGACTCGTCGCGAGGTGGGCGGATGGGTCCCCGGCACCCACAGGGTTCTCGCTCGTCGCCCCTGGACTGCGACTGCGGGCCTGAGGGCCGGTAGTTGCATGTGGGCACCTCCTCAGTGGGATGACTCTCACCAAAGTGCATCTGCCCGCCCTCAAAGCCCGGCGGTGGCACGTCTGCGGGCGAGTTCGATCCCACTCGACCACTGAGGCTTTCCAGGACTCGCTACGTCAAACCATGCACTTGTGGACTATTTCACAAGTTCGGGGCCGACGCGCCGACTAAGGACCTACAACGGCGAGGAGCCACAAAGGACCCACCCCACGCTTCGTGCCTTTCTAATGGTTGCCGAGGCCACTGAACGTCGCTACAGTCCGAACTAGCGATCGACGGGGCCGCAAGGGTCCTGGAAATGATTGCGTGGGGTGGAGGTGCCGCTGGGGTCAGGCAGGACCGCATTTCGCCAATCGCCTTGACCCACGATTCGAGCCATCGCTCAACGAATTCGTGTCATTCAGAAGAATAGGGACGAAATCCTCTATGCATTTCATCCACGCCTGGCCTGAATTCGATTGACAGCATTGATACGTGTCACTTAACCCCAGAAAGGGGGATGGCAACATGGCGAAATCCGAGCCATATGAGGTAGATCCGAGGCACTACGAGGTTTCCAGGCGTCGATTCCTGCAAGCCGGCGCGGCCGCAGCATCCATCCCCCTCCTCGGAGGGATGATGGAAGTGCTAACCGAGCGTGGAGCGGCGGCACAAGGCTTCAGAGATGAATCGATGGAACTGTTCGCCTCGCACCCCGCCTACAAGTTCACGTTCGTCAACCACGTGACGACGAACCCGTTTTTCACCGCCACCCAGTACGGCTTGGCGGATGCCGCCGCGCTCCTCGGAATCCCGAAGCCGGTGTGGACCGGATCGCAGGTTTCGGCGGTCTCGGATATGGTCAACGACATTGACATCGCGATCGCCGGAAAGGTGAACGGCATCGCCACGACCCTCATCGATCCGACGGCCTTCAACACCCCGGTCGACCGCGCGTTGGGCATCGGCATTCCGGTCGTCGCCTACAACGCCGACGAGCCCGGGAACAACCGGATGTGCTACATCGGGCAGAGCAACGAGACTGCGGGTGCTGCAGCCGCGCAGAGGATCGTGACGGCGATTCCGAAGGGAAGCCTCATCGGAATGGTCATCGCCACCCCGGGCACGGGCAACATTCAGCCCCGGATCAACGGCGCTCTGCCGGTCTTTCAGGCGGCAGGGATGGTTACCGAGACCATTGCCGGCGGCGCGTTGCTGGCACAGGAGACCACGGCGGTCCAGGCGTGGTGGGAGGGCCACAAGGACGTGAAGTTCCTGTACTCGGTCGACGACGGCGATTCGGTCGCCGTCGCCCAGTGCATCGCGAACAACCACCTGAAAGGGATTACCCTCGGCTCGGGATGGGACGTCGGCATCCCAGTGCTCGACGGCGTCGCGAATGGCGAGATCGATTTCACGATCGACCAGCAGGCCTACCTCCAGGGCTTCGTACCGACGGTCCAGTTGTTCTTGTACAACATCTCGGCCGGCCTGATGAAGCCGTGCGACACCGACACCGGTCTCGGCTTTGTGACGAAGGCGAACGTGGCTCCCTACCTCGCGCACAAGACTCGATGGGAAGGGGACGGCACGAAGGAGACGGCGTACAAGCCTCCGGCGACAATCGGCGTCTAATCCGTGTTGCCCGCGGCCCCCGATGAGGAAGGGGCGGCCCCCGTTCCGCTCTACGCGGAACGGGGGCCGCTGCGTCGCATTTCCGACGCCATCTTTCGGCGACCCGAGACGACGATCTTCGTCGTCTGCGTCGTACTCATCGTCTACTTCTCGATCCGAAACACGGCTTTCTACTCCTATACGAACGTCGTCACGATGGCTCAGTACACCGCGCCCATCGCGGTCATCGGCGCTGGCGAGGTGATGCTGCTCGACCTCGCCGAGATCGATCTCTCCGCCGGGCAGGTCTACCTGACCGCGCCGTGGATCGTCGTGCTCCTTGCTCAGCGCGGCGTGCCGCTGGGTTGGGCGATCGTCGTCTCTTTGCTCTGCTGCATCGGAATCGGACTGTTCAACGGGACTGTTGTCGTCGGGCTTCGAGTCCCGTCGTTCGTCGCGACTCTCGGCGTGAACTACGTGCTCGCCGGATTCGTCCTCGTCGCCTCGAGTGACATCACAACCGAGATGATCGGCACCACGGGGAAGTTCGGCCAGTACTTCGGGATCGGCAACTGGGCCGAGGGGCTGTGGGGATTGGGGATCGTCCTCGTCATCTGGGCGCTGCTCAAGGGCACGCGATTCGGCCTCCACACGACGGCAACGGGCGGCAACGAGCTCGGTGCCGCCGAGGCCGGGGTCTCCGTGCGAAGCGTGAAGATCTGGTGCTTCGTCATCATGGCCCTCGTTGCCGGCTTCATCGGTATCATCGACGCGATCCGAATCGGGAGCCTCGACCCTGCGGCTCCGGGGTTGAACGAGATGCTGAGCGGCGTCTCGGCTGCGGTCATCGGCGGAACAGCCCTGACAGGTGGGAAGGCCACGGTGCTCGGGACCTTGATCGGAGCCGTTGTGCTTGGCGTTCTGGAAGATGGATTCAACCTCATCGGCATCAGTGCGAACTGGTTCATCCTCGTCGAAGGGGCCGTGATCCTTCTTGCAATGGGGATAAACGTCCAGCTGGGACGGGTGACCCAGCTGGGACGGTTTGCGAGGACCAGCACGTGACGGACGCACGGCCAGGCGACGGTCCCGAGACGGGCGGCAGCGCCGAGCGGGACGTGCCGGCGGGTGCTGCAGCCCTGCAGGTCGACGAGGGAAGGCACGCCGTCACGGGACCGGACAACATCATTCGGACAGAAGGGATAACGAAGCGGTTCGGCGCCCTCATCGTCCTGCGCGGCGTCGACATTCACCTCGGGCGCGGCGAAGTGCTCGGGCTCGTCGGCGACAACGGCAGTGGCAAGAGCACTCTGGTGAAGATCCTCTGCGGCTTCCACCGCCAGGACTCCGGGCGGATCTTCGTCGAAGAGAAGGCGGTGGATTTCCACTCCGTGAAGGATGCTCGTGCGTGCGGCATTGAGACCGTGTACCAGGACTTGGCGCTCGTCCCCGCGCTCACCGTCTACCAGAACCTCTTTCTCAACCGTGAACTGACCCGATTCGGGCGGATCGGGTGGCTGAGGAACGGCGAGATGCGCAAGCGGGCTCGTGAGTACCTCAGCGACATCAAGGTCGACATTCCTAGCGTCGACGCGCTCGTCGAGACGCTCTCCGGTGGCCAGCGACAAGCCGTCGCGTTGGCGCGAGCGACGCGCCAGGAAGCGGCGGTTCTCCTCCTCGATGAACCGCTCGCGGCAATGGGCGCGAAGGAGTCCGCTCTGGTGATCGACCTCGTCAAGGATCTCTCGCACAATCACGGCGTCTCGATGATTGTTATCGACCACAACTACACGCACCTGTTCGAGCTGTGCGACCGGCTGAACCTCCTGCAAGAAGGGCGCATCACCTTGGACCAGCGCGTCCAGGACACGTCGATCGAGGAGCTGACCGAACTCATGGTCGCGGAGTACCGGCGCCGCGTCACGGCCGGCGAGAAGGAACTCGAACGTTGACGCAGGGGTCGATCATCTCAGACGATTAAGGAACCACCGACATGGAGTACAGACAGCTCGGCTATACAGGGGTGCGTGTCTCGGCGCTCGCCCTCGGCACCATGACATTCGGCGGTCGCGGCAAGTTCGCGATGGTCGGAGAGGTCGACGTCGATGTCGCCCGGAGCATGGTCCAGAGATCGCTCGACGCCGGCGTCAACTTCATCGACACGGCGGATGTCTACTCGGATGGCCGGTCCGAGGAGATCGTCGGGGAGGTCATCAAGGGGCGCCGCGACGAGATCGTCCTCGCGACGAAAGCGCGCTATGCGATGGGGAATGGCCAGAACGACGCCGGGTTGTCGCGCCGGTACCTCCTGCGAGCCTGCGAGGCGAGTCTAAGGCGCCTCCAGACCGACTACATCGACTTGTACCAGGTGCACGAACGGGACGGCGTCACCCCCATGGACGAAACCCTCGACGCCCTCGACACCCTCGTCCACCAGGGGAAGGTCCGCTACATCGGGTGCTCGAACCATTCGGCGTGGCACGTCATGAAGGCGCTCGGCATCTCCGAGCGCCGCGGCTTACAGCGCTACGTGACCCAGCAGATCTACTACTCTCTGCTCGACCGGGACGCCGAGTACGAGCTCATTCCGCTCGCCATCGACCAGCAGATGGGGATCCTGACCTGGAGCCCGCTTGCTGGTGGCCTGCTCTCCGGAAAGTACCAGAGGAACAAGGACCGCCCCGAGGGTGCGCGGCAAACGACGTCCTGGGGCGAACCACCTGTCTACGACGAGGATCGGATGTACGACATCATCGAGACCCTGGTTGAGGTGGCGACCGCTCGCGGAAAGACTCCTGCCCAGACCGCGCTGACGTACTTGCTCGGACGCCCGGCGGTCACTTCGGTGATCATCGGGGCGCGGACCGAGGAACAGCTCACCGACAATCTCAGTTCTGCGGAGTGGACGCTCACTGAAGACGAGCGCGCCACGCTGGACAAAGCCAGCGCACTACGTCTCATCTACCCCTACTGGCACCAGGCCAAGACCGCCCCGGAACGGCTCAGCCCCGCGGACGAGGCGCTCTTGGCGCCGTTCCATTGAATGCACCCGTGCGGGACGAAGGTCGCAACGAGAAGAGCGAATTGAACAGCGCCCCGAGCTGCCGAACCAGCCAGGACAGCAATCGGGTCGGTCGGTGATCGGGGGACACGTGAGGAGGAGGGCTGATGACCGAGCCAACTAAGCAAGACAGGTTCTCGTTCGGCTTGTGGACGGTCGGCTGGCAAGCGCGTGACACCTTCGGGGATGCCACACGCGCGCCCCTCGATCCCGTCGACTCTGTCTCTCATCTCGCTGAGCTCGGAGCGTACGGCGTGTCTTTCCACGACGACGATCTCATCCCGTTCGGAACCAACGACGTCGAGCGCGAGCGACTTGTCACGCGCTTCCGCCAGGCGGTCGACGAGGCCGGCCTGGCCGTCCCGATGATGACCACAAATCTGTTCACGCATCCGATGTTCAAGGAGGGCGCGTTAACGGCGAACGAACGGGGCGTCCGCCGATACGCCCTGCGGAAGGTGATGCGAAACCTCGATCTCGCTGCTGAGCTGGGTGCGGAGACGTACGTGTTCTGGGGAGGACGTGAGGGCTCGGAGACCGACGCCGCCAAGGACATGCGAGCGGCGCTCGACCGATACCGGGAGGGACTCGACTTTCTCGCCCAGTACGTCATCGACCAGGGCTATTCGATTCGCTTCGCGATCGAGCCGAAGCCGAACGAACCGCGAGGGGACATCATCCTGCCCACGGTCGGGAGCGCGCTTGCCTTCATCTCCACCCTCGAGCACCGTGACATGATGGGTGTCAATCCTGAGGTTGGTCACGAGCAAATGGCGGGACTGAACTTCGTCCACAGCATCTCTCAAGCCCTCTGGCACGGCAAGCTGTTCCACATCGACCTCAACGGCCAAAGAGGGGTCAAGTACGACCAAGATCTCGTCTTCGGCCACGGGGATCTGGTGAGCGCGTTCTTCCTCGTCGATGTCCTGGAGAACGGCGGATTAGGCGGCGGGCCTTCGTACGAGGGTCCGCGCCATTTCGACTTCAAGCCTCTCCGGACGGAAGACGCCGCAGGCGTGTGGGAAGCCGCCGCATCGAACATGCGCACGTACCTCCTCCTCAGGGATCGAACGCGAGCATTCCGTAACGACCCGGAGGTACGCGAGGCGCTTACCACAAGCCAAATCCCGGACCTCTCGGTCCCAACCCTGGCTGACGGCGAGACGCCGGCAGGATTGCGCGCCGACCCCGAGACGTATGAACGCTTCGACGTCGACGCAGCCGGCGCCCGAGGTTGTGGCTTCGCCCGTCTCGACCAGCTTGCGATCGAGCACATCCTCGGCGAGCGCTGACCGACTCCCAGGTGCGAGGTACCGGCAACACGGGCTTCTGTCGCGTGATGAGCTGAAAGATGACGCTCGTCGCCGGGATCGATTCGTCGACGCAGTCCTGCAAGGTCGTGGTGTGCGTGGCCGAGACGGGAGCGGTCGTCCGATCGGGGACCGCGCCGCATCCCGAGGGAACCGAGATCGACCCAGCGCTCTGGTTGGCGGCCTTGCGCAAGGCCCTTCAAGAGGCAGGGGGGCTGCACGATGTCGCCGCGCTCGCCGTCGCCGCGCAGCAACACGGGATGGTCTGCCTGGACGAGCATGGCAGAGTCGTCCGACCGGCGATGCTCTGGAACGACACCCGCTCGGCTGCCGCCGCCGCCGAGCTCGTCGAGGAGCTCGGCGGCCCGGTCGAGGGTGGACGGGCGTGGGCCGAGGCGGTGGGAAGCGTCCCCGTCCCGTCGTTCACGATCACGAAGTTGCGGTGGCTTGCCGCACACGAACCGGAGAACGCCGCAAGGACAGTATCGGTATGCCTTCCGCACGACTGGCTCACCTGGCAACTCGGCGGCGCCCTCTCGGGGCGAGAGCTCGGAGCAAACGCCCTCGCCACAGACCGAAGCGACGCCAGCGGCACCGGCTACTTCTCGCCCGCCACGGGCGAGTACCGCCTCGATCTCCTTGACCGCGCCTTCGGACGAAGGGTGGAAGTCCCCGGAGTGCTCCATCCCGCACAAGGTGCCGGCCATACCCCGGAGGGCCAGGCGTTGGGTTGCGGCACGGGGGACAACGCAGCCGCTGCGCTCGGTGTTCTCGCACTGCCGGGAGACGTCGTCGTGTCGATCGGGACCTCGGGCACCGTCTTCGCCGTGTCTGACCACCCCTCGGCAGACCCGTCCGGGGTGATCGCGGGGTTTGCCGATGCGACGGGCCGCTTTCTCCCACTCGTGTGCACGCTCAACGCTGCTCGGGTGCTCGAAGCGGCGGCGCGGTTGCTCGGAGTCGACCAGGACCAGCTCTCCTCACTCGCGCTCGAGGCCCCCGCTGGTGCCGACGGCCTCGTTGTCGTTCCGTATCTGGAAGGAGAGCGGACACCGAACCGACCGTTCGCAACCGGCGCCATCCATGGTCTCCGCCTCAGCACATCGACGCCCGCACACCTCGCTCGGGCCGTCGTCGAGGGGATGCTGTGCGGCCTTGCCGCCGGGCTCGACGCCCTGCTCGAGCGGGACGTTCGGGCCGACCGGGTCATCCTCATCGGAGGGGGCAGCCGCTCCGAAGCGGTCCGCCGGATCGCCCCCGGGATCCTTGGTCGTCCGGTCATTGTGCCTGCGGCGGCGCAGCATGTTGCCATAGGCGCAGCGCGACAAGCGGCATGGCTGCTCAGTGGTGACGCCGAGCCTCCCGATTGGCCCGCAGGCACGAACGTCACCTATCGGGCCGATCCCCTCGAATTCGTCCGGGCTCGTTACGCCGAGGTATCGGAGTTGACGGCGAGCGTCCCCGGCGAAGGCCCGGGGACACTGTGATCTCGGGACCCTTCCCGGCTGGCCGTCAGTGGGGCTCCTCGTTCGCGAGTCGAGTTCACACCTCCCGGTTCGACTGGTGCACGGGCGTGACACAATGACGAGGGTGGGCGTGCGCGAGGCGTCAGGACGACGCTGCTTGGCGGGAGGCGCATGAGCACCTCGCCATCTCCAGGCGGTCGGAGCGTGACGGTCGGAGTCGACTTCGGAACAGAGTCTGGGCGCGTCCTGCTGCTCGACCTGCGTACTGGCGAGGAACTTGCGGTTGTGGAGGTCAGATACCCGCATGGCGTCATCGACTCGACCCTTCCTCACAACGACGAGGAGCTGCCTCCGGACACGGCGTTGCAAGACCCTGGCGACTATCTCGAGGTCCTCTACCGAGGGGTTTCCGACGCGCTCGCTGTCGGGAACGTCGCTGCGGAGGAGGTCATCGGCCTCGGCATCGACTTCACATCGTGCACCGTCTTGCCGGTGACCGCGGACGGCACCCCGCTCTGCCAGCTCGATCAGTGGCGGGCTCGCCCTCATGCCTGGGTCAAGCTCTGGAAGCACCACTCGGCGCAACCGATCGCCGATCGCCTGAATGCGATCGGGAGAGATCGCAACGAGGACT
Organism: uncultured Acidimicrobiaceae bacterium; assembly: GCA_963824195.1. Lineage (GTDB taxonomy): Bacteria > Actinomycetota > Acidimicrobiia > Acidimicrobiales > RAAP-2 > Bog-473. The sequence goes on from CAWGOJ010000021.1 coordinate 152,982, forward strand.
TCCTCTCCCGCTACGGAGGTCGCCTCTCCTCCGAGTGGTACTTCCCGAAGCTCATAGAGATCTGGCAGGAGGACCTCGCCATCTTCGACGCAATGAGCGCGTTCGTCGAGGCGACCGACTGGGTCATATGGCATCTCACGGGCACGCTCTTGCGTGCCAGCTGCTCCGCCGGTTACAAGGCATGTTGGTCGGCAAAGGAGGGACTTCCACCTCGGGCCTTCTTCGAGGCCGCCTATCCCGGCTTCCCAGACCCGAGCGAGAAGCTGGGGACGAGCTTTGCACCCCCCGGTCGCTGCGCGGGAACCCTCCGGCCGGAGGTCGCGGCCCGCCTCGGGTTGAACCCGACGGTAGCCGTGGCGGTCGGCAACGTGGATTCGTTCGTGTCGGTCCCCGGGGCCGGCGTCCAAGATCCCGGCGTGTTCTTGATGGTAGTCGGCACGTCCATCTGCGACCTGGTCATCGACCGGCGTGAGATCAGAATGGCAGGAATCACGGGAGTCGTTGAGAACGGTATTCTTCCCGGATACTTCGGCTACGAAGCGGGGCAAGCCGCCGTCGGCGACATGTTCGCATGGTTCGGGGACCGCCTCCTCAACCTCGGGAAGGGTGAAGTCGGCTCGGGCGCGAGTTGGTATGTGGATCTCGAGAGGGCGGCGGCAAACATCCCGCCGGGAGAGAGCGGGCTGGTCGCTCTCAATTGGTGGAACGGCAATCGGACGATCCTGGGAGACGCCGACCTCTCGGGCGTCATCGCCGGCCTCACCCTGGCGTCCACGCCAGTCGAGATCTACCGTGCGCTGTTCGAATCGGTGGCCTTCGGAACACGGCGGATCATCGAGAACTTCGTCGAGCACGACGTCCCTATCGCCGAAGTGGTCGCATGCGGCGGGATAGCCGAACGCAGCGAGCTGATGATGCAGTTGATCGCCGATGTGACCGGCCTGCCCGTAACCATTCCTGACTCAAGCCGGATACCGGCACGTGGCGCGGCGCTGTTCGGCGGCCTTGCCGCAGGCTCGGCACGAGGTGGCTTCGACGACATCGAGACGGCCGTCGCCAGGCTCAAGCCCGACATCGCACGTCGCTACGAGCCGTCTCAATCGCACATGGTGACGTACGGTGACCTCTATTCCGTCTTCTCCGCGCTCCATGACGAGTTCGGTCGTGAGCACGTGGAATGGCTCCACCGGTTGAGGCAGATCCGCCGCACTGCCATGGCATCACACACCTAGCATGACACTGACATACGTTGTTTACATCGGTGATATCCTTGTGAGAGAAATCTTGATGGACAGACGAGAGCAGCGGCGAAAGATCCGACACCGAGCGCCCTCCCGTTCTTGGCACTAAGGTGAGAGGCACACGGACAGGCGTTGTCAACGCACATGGCCCACCAAGGAGGGAGGCGATGACGGCGAACGAGCGACCGCGGATCGGGATGCTTGGGATCATGCAAGAGCTCTACGACGAAATGATCCCTCGCGTCACTGAGCACCAGGCTGAATTCTCGAGGGCGCTGTGCGAGCAACTTATACCCGCCGCCGAGGTCATCTTCACCCGGCCAGCCCGCAACCGTGACGACATCGAGGAGATCGTGAGAGACCTCGGCGGCCGAGACCTTGACGGAATCATGATCGTCATGCTCACGTACGGTCCCGCGATGCGGACGCTGCGTGCGCTGCAGGAGAACCTACTCCCTCTTCTGCTGGCGAACATTCAGCCGGAGCCCGCGTGAGCTCCTCCTGGACGATGGACGACCTTACGTACAACCAGGGCATCCACGGAGCCCAGGACCAATCAAACGCCTTGTTGCGCCCCCAGGCTCCCCTACTCGATCATCACCGACGACTGGCACTCGCCGAGTTCTTCGCCTCCTTCGAGGCTTCGGCGGTGCGGCACAGACGGTCACGAAACTACGGCGCACGAAGATCGCCCTGTTCGGCTACCCGATGAACGGCATGGAGGACGTCCTGTACGACGCGACCGTGCTCCTGCGGAAGATCGGACCGAT
>CAWGOJ010000022.1:0-119799 GCA_963824195.1 uncultured Acidimicrobiaceae bacterium
GCTCGGAGGGATTCGAACCCCCAACCTTCTGATCCGTAGTCAGATGCTCTAGTCCGTTGAGCTACGAGCGCTGGGTGAGTCAACAAGTGTACCGGACCCGGGCACGCTCCGGATTGCGAGAACGTGCTGGTCAGACGGAGATCGGCAGGTTGGTATAACCCCGCACCGTGCTGGTGAAGAGGGGTACTGCCTCGTCACGGTTGACCGACCACTCCGGAAACCGTTTGAGGGTCTCCTCCAGCGCGATCCGTCCTTCCATGCGCGCCAGCGCCGCCCCCAGGCAGAAATGGATGCCGTAGCCAAAGGAGAGGTGGTGGTCGATCTTGCGGTGGATGTCGAAGCGGTCGGCATCGGGGAACACCCGCTCGTCCCGTCCGGCCGATCCGGTAATCATCACGACCTTTGAGTTGGCCGGGATCGTCTGCCCGTGAATCCCGACATCGGCGGTGCACCAGCGGCTCTGCACCGGCGACGGTGCCTCGTAGCGCAACAACTCCTCGACCGCGTTGGCGAGGAGGCCGGCGTCGGCGACCAGCTCGGCTCGCTGCTCCGGGTTGTCATCCAGCGTGAGGGCCGCCCAGCCCAGGAGCCGGGCCACCGTCTCGGTGCCGGCACTGCCGATGAGGAGCGCGAAGTTGACGGACTGCTCCATCGTGAGCCGGCGCAGCTCGCCGTCCTCATCGACGATCTCGCCGTTGACAAGGTCTGTGAACATGTCATCGCGGGGCTCCTTCTGGCGCTCTGCGAGCGCACCTGCGGCGTACTCCTGGAGCTTGCCCATCGCCACCGCCGACACGTCGTTGTACATGCCCTTCTCAGGGTCGAGATGGAAGCTCTCGTCGATCCAGCCCCGGACCATGTCCCGGTCCTCGGGGGGAACGCCGAGCAACGCCGCGATCACGTAGGCGGGCACGCGCGCCCCGAAGTCCTGCACGTAGTCGAACGAGCTCCGGCCCACCAGCGCGTCGAGGAGATCGGCGCACAGCATGCGAATGTCGTCCTCGAGCTGTGTCATCCGGCGCGGCGTGAACGCCTTGGAGACGAGCCGGCGATAGCGGGTGTGCTCCGGGGGATCCATGAAGATCATGATCTCCATCTCCGTCGGCTCCGGGCCGATCATCTCCATCACGGTGCCGTGGGACGAGCAGAAGGTCTTCGGATCGCGGCTGAAGGCGTCGACGTCGGCGAATCGGCTCACCGCGTAGAAATCGTGATCGGCGTTGTAGTAGAGGGGCGCCTCGTCACGAAGGCGGCGCCAGATCGGGTGCGGGTCGACCTTGTACCGCTCATCGAGTGGGTCCCAGGCGAGTGGCGGCGTATCGACGGATGTCATGTGCAGGTTCCCCCTCAGTCGAGGCCGATGTGATCCTCGTCCCAGAGCTTGATCCCACCGAGTATGCCCGCCGAGTTGTCCACCACCGTGATGCGCTCGAGCACCGCGCCCAGATCACGGCGGTTGATGCGCTGAGCGTTACCCCCACCGATGAAGAGGTGATCGAAGAACGTGAGCGCATTGAAGTAGGCGATCGCCTTGCGGACCCGTGTGTTCCAGCGCTTGTCACCGATCTTCTTGCGCGCCGGCTCGCCCAGCTGCTCGTTGAACGTCTCGCCCCTGCGGAACTCAAGGTGCGAGAACTCGAGATGGGGCAGGAGTCGGCCGTCCATGAAGAAGGCCGTGCCGACCCCCGTCCCGAGCGTGATCACCGCCTCGAAGCCATAGCCCTGCACGACGGCGGCACCCTGGACGTCGGCATCGTTGGCCACCCGGCAGGGCCTGTCGAGGGAGTGTGCCAGCGCATGTGCGAGGTCGAAGTCCGACCAGGCCTTCACCAGCTCGGGGACGATCTCGGTGCCCGGCCCCTTCTTCGTCACGAAGTGGGGCGCGCTGAGCACGTGGCCCCCGCGCACCATGCCGGGGAACCCGCACGAGATGCGGTCCGCCGCGGGCAGCTTGGCGGCGATGCCGGTGAGCTTCTCGACCAACTGGTCGGGTGGCATCGGGTAGGACGTCGGGATCTTCACCCGGTCGGCGACGACCGTCCCGGTTGCTCCGAGCACGTTGGCCTTGAGCCCCGTGCCCCCGACGTCGATGCACAACGTGTAGGGGTGCTCGTGCGCGGGTCCGGCGGAATCGGCCTCCACGGAGTGGACTGTAGCGAAACCAGGTTCAGCAGTGTCCAGCGACACCGATCCCGTCATCCCTGGAGGACGTCGCGGATGACGTCGCGGAGCATCTCGCCCAATTCCTGGTTGGTCGTCGACGAGAAGGCCTCGCCGGAGAGGAAGAGGCTCGAGAAGACGACGCCGAAGGACGCGGCCATGCGGACCCGGTCCCGCAAGGGGACCCTCGGGTCGGCCAGCACCTGGCGGAACTGGTTCTGGATGTCCTCGTGCTCGGCGTCGTGGTCCTTGCGGTGCAGCTTCTCGAGGGCGGCCTGGTTCCGCTCGTGCATGAGGAAGATCTTGCGCTGGGCCAGCATCTGGTCGACGATCTGGTCGAGCAGCTCGCCCCACTGCGCGAGGGTGACCGGTCCCTCTCCCATCCGGACGAGCGCGTCCCGGCCGAACTCGTGCAGGCGCATGTGCAGCGCCATGAGGATGTCGTCCTTCGAGGTGAAGTGGTAGTAGAGCGCCGCCTTGGTGACGCCCAGCTGCTCGGCGATCTGCCGCAGGCTGGTGCCGTCGAAGCCCTGCTCGATGAAGAGGTCCAGGGCCACATCGAGGATGCGCTCCCTCGTGTTGACCGCCACCGCCTCGGGGGCCCGCTCGCCGTCCCCCAGCTCATCGCCCCGTAGGGCGCCGGTCGGGAGGTCCTCGGATTCGGCGGGTGCGGTCTGGGTCATCGGGTTGAGTATTACTCTACTTGACGGCCGGTTAGTAACGGCCGTACTCTGGCGCTCTTCGACCAGTTTACTGACCGACAGGTAAGGAAGCCATGGCTGACGAGCTGATGATCCAGGCCGAAGGGCTCACGAAGCGCTACGGCGAGACGCAGGCCCTGGCCGGGGTCGACTTCTCCGTGCCCGCCGGCACCATCCTGGGACTGCTCGGCCCGAACGGGGCCGGTAAGACGACCGCGGTGCGGATCCTGACCACGCTCGCCCTGCCCGACGCGGGCCGGGCCACGGTGGCGGGGATCGACGTCGTGAAGCACCCGGGCGAGGTGCGCCGCCACATCGGCGTCGCCGCGCAGGACGCCACGCTCGACCCCCTGCTGACGGGGCGGCAGAACCTCGTCCTGGTGGGCGAGCTGTCCGACATGGGCCGGGCGCCCTCGCGGGCCCAGGCGGCCGAGCTCCTCGCCCAGTTCGAGCTGACCGACGCCGCCGACCGCGTCCTGAAGGGCTATTCGGGCGGCATGCGCCGACGGCTGGACCTGGCGGCGTCTCTGATGACGCGGCCCCCGGTGCTGTTCCTCGACGAGCCGACCACGGGGCTGGACCCGACGAGCCGCCAGCGGGTCTGGGACGCCATCCGGGAACTCCTCGGTGAAGGGGTCACGGTGCTCCTGACGACGCAGTACCTCGACGAGGCCGACGCGCTGGCCCACCGCATCGTCGTCGTGGACCACGGACGAGTGATCGCCGACGGGACGCCGACCGAGTTGAAGGAGGCGAGCCGGAGCGCGCACATAGAAGTGATGCTGGCGGCGCCCCACCCCGACGCGGTCGGCGCGATCTCGCCGCTGGTGACGGGCCACGTCCACGTGAGCGAGGACGGGCGGCACCTGAGCGCGGGCGTCGACGCCGCGGCGGGATTGGCTACCTCGGTGGTGCGGGCACTCGACGCCGCCGGCGTCCTGGTGGACAACATCGAGGTGCGCCAGCCGTCGCTCGACGACGTGTTCTTCTCGCTCACGGGCGGGCACATCGAGGAGGACGACGAGGACGAGGTGGATCTCGCCGTCGAGGCAGCCGATGACGACCGGCACGAGCTGGAAGGAGCGCGCACATGACGACGACCACGCTGACGCCGACGACCACGGGGGTCGGCCGCCCTCGCTCCTCCGGAAGCCTGTTCGGCCCGCTCTCGGACACGTGGGCGATGACGCGGCGCAACCTGGTGCACATCTCGCGGGAGCCGATGCAGCTTTCCGACGTCACGATCCAGCCGGTGCTGTTCACGGTGCTCTTCGTCTACATCTTCGGCGGCGCCATCCCTATCCCCGGTGGCGGCACGTACACGGACTACCTACTGGCGGGGCTGCTCGCATTGAACCTGGTCACCTCGACCATGGGTACCGCGGTGGGGCTGAGCACCGACCTGCACGAGGGCATGGTCGACCGCTTCCGCGCCCTGCCCATGTGGCGCTCCGCCATGCTCGTGGGGCGCTCCATGGCTGACCTGATGACCTCGTGCCTATGCGCCCTGATCGTCGGGCTGACCGGGCTCGCCGTCGGGTGGCGCTCCGACGCCGGCTTCGCCGGCATCGTGGCCGGCTTCCTCCTGGTGCTCTTCTTCTCCTACTCACTGACGTGGATCGCCGCGTGCGTGGGACTGAACTCCAAGAGTCCCGAGTCGGCCGCGTCGTTCGGCTTCATCGTGCTGTTCCCGCTGGCCTTCGTGTCCAACGCCATGGTGCCGACGCTGCACATGCCGGGGTGGATGCAGGCGATCGCGGACTGGAACCCCGTGAGCGCGGTGTGCGCGGGGGCGCGGGACCTGTGGGGAAACCCCAACCCATCGAAGGTGATCGATGCCTGGCCCATGCAACATCCGGTGGAGGCCTCGCTGATCTGGTCGGTCCTGATCCTGGCGGTGGCCGCTCCGCTGGCGGCGCACTTCTTCCGGCGGCGCACGACCGAGTAGGCCCTCACGGGCGGGTCCGGCCGTCCCGGACCCGCCCGCGGACGGGTTGGGTAGCCTGCGATCCGTGACGGGAGAACCATGGCTGGGGGACGCGTGCTCGTTGGTCGATGCCTTCCGGGAGGGGACGATCTCCCCGACCGAAGCACTGGAAGGATCACTGGCGGCCGTTGCATCGTCAAAGCTGAACGCGGTCTGCTTCGTCGACGAGGAGCGGGCGCTCGAGGCGGCGGCTGCGGCCGACGTGAGCCTGCCCTTCGGCGGGGTACCGATCGGCGTCAAAGAGCTCGACCCGGTGCAGCACTGGCCTCTGACCGACGCGTCCCTGGTGCACAAGGACCGGGTCTCCGACTACGACGGGACCATGACGGCGCGCCTCCGTGCGGCCGGAGCGGTGCTGGCCGGCCAGACAACGGCATCCGAGTTCGGCGGCATCAACTGCACCTACACCCGCCTACACGGCGCGACGTCCAATCCGTACGACCTGGAGCGGACGCCCGGCGGCTCCTCAGGTGGCTCGGCGGCGGCGGTGGCGGGCGGGTTGTTCCCGCTCTGCACGGGCGGTGACGGTGGCGGCTCCATCCGGATCCCGGCCGGCTTCACGGGCCTGTTCGGGTTGAAGGCGACCTTCGGGAGGATCCCGAAGGGGCCCTATACGGAGATCGAGCCGCTGACCGCGGTGCTGGGATGCGTGGCGCGCTCGGTGCGGGACACCGCCCGTTGGTTCGACGCCTGCAACGGGTACGACGAGTACGACCCATTCTCGCTGCCCCGGGTCGAGGGTTGGGAGGCGGGACTCGGCCGGCAGGACGTCCGCGGGAAGCGGGTCGCGGTGTGCGTCGACCTGGGGGCGGCGGTCGTGGCGGCCGCCGTGCATGAGAAGGTCGACGAGGCGGCCGGCCTCCTGATCGAGGATGCCGGCCTCGAACGGCACGATGTGCCGATCGCGTTGCCCCAGGGCGGCATGGAGTGGGCCATGGCTGGGACCGCCAGTCTGCTGGTGGGGCTCGGTGACCTCTACCCCGCGTGCGAGCCGGAACTGACGCCCGAGATCATGCTGGCGGCCAACATCGCCACTCATCACTTCGACATCGAGGCGGCCAAGGGCATCGAGGCGTTGCGCCGGGCGTCCATCGTGCAGATGGCGCAGATCTTCGAGCAGGTGGACTTCGTGGTGTGCGCGACAAACCCCGACGTCGCGTTCGGAGCGGAGGGGCCGTTGCCGACCACGGTCGACGGGGTGGATCTCATTGCCGAGCGCGGGTTCGAGGCGGCGGTCGGGAACAACGGGGCGTTGACCATCCCGGCCAATACGACCGGGCACCCAGCAGTCGCCATCCCGATCGGGGTGGGGGACGGCCTGCCGGTGTCCATGCAGATCATCGGGCGGCGGCACGCGGAGCAGCTCCTGCTGGACCTGGCCCGCATCGTCGAGCGCGAGCGGCCGTGGCCTCTCGTGGCCCCGGGGGCGCCCGGCTGACGCGGATCGCTCCCGCGCCCGGTCCGACCGGGCGACCGCGCTCCGTCCTCAGAGGTGAACGGCCTAGCACGGACAGAGAAATTGGTTCGTGGTTGGCAGACGCCGAGCCGACAAGATCCCGGGCCTGAGCACGAGTTTTGGGGATGTGTTGCGACTTTCTGTGACTTTCGGTTCCTGCGCCTCAACGACCGTTTGTCCTATCTTGATCCCAGAGATGGCGGAAGAAATGCTGTTCACGGTTGCCGGGTCGGTTGCTATGCCGGCTCAGATGATCTCGCTCGAGGAAGCGGGCCTCGAGGAGCGCGCCGACCTCCAGGAGTGGGTGCTCTCGAACCCAGCCATCCTGGGGCCCGCCGTGAAGGTGATCACCTTCGAGTTCGACGGCGTGCCGACGGCCTCGGGCGCGGGTCGGGATCGCATCTGGGTGCTGGGCCTGGGCGCCGACGGCCGGCTGGTGGTGGCCGAGCTCAAGAGCAGCCGGACGCCCGACACCGACGTCTCGGCGGTCAAGTACGCCGCCATGGCCAGCCGGATCCTGCCCGAGTCCCTGGCCGACCACTACGCCCGGTTCCAGTCGCGGCGGCAGTCCCCGGTGACCCTCGACGAGGCATTGGCCGAGCTGCAGGCCCACGCTCCCGATCTCACGCAGGAGTCGCTGCGGCGCCCTCGCATCGTCCTCCTGGCCCGGGACTTCTCATCCCTGGTCACGGCCAGTGTCGTCTGGCTGAGCGAGATGGGCCTCGACATCTCGCTCGTGCAGATCAGCGCCTTCCGGTCCTACGTCTACGGGCACGCCGGCAGTGGCAACGTGCCCATGATCTCCGTCAGCCAGCTCTACCCGCTGCGGGAGGTCGAGGAGTTCACCATCAGCCCCGAGCGCCAGCTCGCCAAGGAGATGGCCGACTCGAAGCGGCGCGTGCAGGACGCCAGCACCGTGCGCCGCCTCGTCACGTCGGAGTCCGTGGCGGACGGGACGATCTTCACGATCGCCCCCCGGGACGACATGAACTTCGAGCTCCGGAGCCAGCTCGAGGAGTGGCTCCACGCCGACCCGGCCCGCCGGACCGCCCACTGGCAGAACGTCGCAAGTGCGGCGCTGGTGTGGGACGCCGACAAGGCGCCGTACACGCCGGCCGGGCTGGTCCGCCACATCGTGGAGCTGGCGACCGGCATCAGCCGCGACTTCTCGGGGACCCAGTGGTGGCGCGATCCCGGCGGATGGACGCTGGCCGAGCTCGCCGGGCCGCTCAGCGGGGGCAAGGGCGCGCTCTACCGAGAATTCTGGTCCCGCTGGCTCGATCGGGTGCGGGTCGTCCACAGCCACTGGACCCAGATGTCAACTCTTCCGGCCCAGAACTTCATCACGCTGCCGTCACCCATCATGGGCACGCACTACGGGCTCGGCTTCGCGGCCGGCGGCAGGTTGCGCTCGGACTTCTTCATCGACCTCGGCTCCCCCGGGAGCACGGCGCAGTTCGAGGTGATCCAGGCGCAGCGGGAGGTGGTCGAGTCGATCTACGACGCACCGCTGTCGTGGGAGCGGCTGCCCGACCGTGCCGCCTTCCGGATCGCCGACTACAGCGAGGGAGAGATCACGACCGTCGAGGACTACGCGTTCTACATCGACTGGATGATCGATTCGCAGGAGCGGCTGCGCCGGGCCATCGAAGGTGTCGTGCAGGGCGGCGCCCCCCAGAGCGAGGACTTCGACCGACGCTGACGCCGGCATCGGCATCGGCATCGACACCGGCGCCGCTTTCTGGCCCCGTGCCACGCCGCCGCCGCGCCTTCACGACCTCCTCAGCTTCCAGGTGGCCAGCGGCGCGAAGACGACGATGAGGGCCACCGTCCACAGGAGCGACGGCACCAGGTAGTACGACACGGAGTGGCCCAGCAGGTGCTCGGCCGCCGGCCCGCCCGTCAGCAGCCGCACCGTGTTCACCATCTGGGTCATCGGCTGGTTGGTGGCGAAGCCCTGCATCCAACCCGGCATCGTCGCCACCGGCACGTAGGCCGATGAGACGAAGCTGAGCGGAAAGACCAGGAACGAGAGCCCCTGCGCAGCCTGTGGGCTGCCGGCCGCCAGGCCCATGGCGATGAACATCCACACGAACGCGAAGCCGTACAGGATGGTCAGGCCCAGCGCCGCCAGCGCGCCGGCCACGCTGCCGCCGATGCGGAAGCCGACGGCGAAACCCACGGCGGTCATGACGATCACGCCCCAGGCCACCAGTGTCGAGTCCGCGCTCACCCGGCCCGTGATGATCGACAGCAGCCGGATGGGCAGGCTCCGCAGCCGGTCGAACAGACCGCCCTCGAGGTCGTCGGCGACGCCGCTCGCGGCGCCCATGCCCTGGAAGAGCACGCCGGTGACGACGAAGCCGGGCACCAGGAAGTCGACGTAGGTCAGGTTGCCCAGATGCGCCACCGCACCGCCGAAGACGTAGCGGAAGATGAGGAGGAACAGCACCCCCTGCGCCGTGCCCGCGACGATCAGGGCCGGCGTGCGCACGAACTTCTTGAGCGTGCGGGCCGCCACCTGGCTCGAGGCGGCCAGATACGACGCGCCCCCGTTCCCGGCCGCCCCGACGGGTCGCGCCGGGCGCGGTCGATCGAGCGTGATGTCCATGGTCATGCTGCATCCTCCTCGGGACCGGTCGGGCTGAGGTCGGGGTGAGAGGCGTCGGTGGTGCGTCCCGTGAGGGCCAGGAACACCTCGTCGAGCGTCGGTCGGCGGAGCGTGATGTCCTCCACCGGGACCGCCGCGTCGTCCAGCGCGCGCACGACGACGGGCAGCAGCCGCGAGCCGCCCGATGCCGCGAGGGAGCAGCGGCGCGTCGCCGGGTCGGTGGACGGCTCCGCTACCCCGAGCGACCCGAGCACCTCGGCCGCCCGCTGCATGGTGGGCACGTCGACGGTGTGCAGCTCGACCATGTCGGCCCCCACCCGCGACTTCAGCTCGTCGGGCGTGCCCTGGGCGATGACACCCCCCTCGTCGATGATCACGACGTAGGCGGCAAGGTGGTCGGCCTCGTCGAGGTACTGCGTCGTGAGCAGCATGTCGGTGCCCGTCCGGCTCATCTCGCGGATGCCGTCCCACACCTGGTTGCGGCTGCCGGGGTCGAGACCTGTCGTCGGCTCGTCGAGCAGCAGCAGCCGGGGCGAGCCGACGAGGCTGGCCCCGAGGTCGAGCCGCCGGCGCATGCCACCCGAATACGTCTTGACCCAGCGGTCGGCCGCATCGACAAGATCCATCTGCTCGAGGATCTGGTCCGACGAGGCCACCGCCTCGGCCCGACCCTGCCCGTACAGGCGGGCCACCATCACCAGGTTCTCCCGGCCGGTCATCATCTCCTCGACCGCAGCCGACTGGCCGGCCAGACCGATCATGCGTCGCACGGCCATGGGGTCGCGAACCACGTCGTAGCCGTTGACCATCAGCGTCCCGCGGTCGGGCTGAATCAGCGTGGCCACCATGCGGATGAATGTGGTCTTGCCGGCGCCGTTGGGGCCGAGGATGGCCACCGGCTGCCCGGCCGGCAGGGCGAGGGTGAGCTCGGAGAGCGCCTCGACCTTCCCGAACTTCTTGGAGAGGCCATCGGCCTCGATCAGGGCGTGCATGTGCGCGCCTCCCTTCGTCGAGCGTGGTGCTCGAGTGAAGAGCCCGCTCGACGGGGGTCGCCTACGCTGCTGGGTGCTGCCCCGGGCGAAGGTCCCTCGTGGATCGGGCTCGTGGTCGTATGGGCTCGGGGCCGCGTGGTGCAACACGCGGCCCCGGGTCACTCAGGGTTCGTGTCGAAGGTGAAGTGCACCTCCTCGGAGTTGAAGCCCTCGGTGTGGAAGAGCCGCCACAGGTCGAGACCCTCGAGCGTGCCCGAGGAGATCGCGTCGATGATGCCGTTGACGAACTTCAACTCGGCGACGAGCTGCTGCTCCTCGTACTCGGTCTCGAGCTCGAACAGGCGCGGCAGCCCCGCCGCCTTGGCCGCCTTCATGGCGCCCTTCATCCCGGCCAGCTTCACCTTGAGCGCCTCCGCCCTGCCCCGCAGCGCCATGAGCGCGTCATCGGGATCGAGCGAGGGGATGAAGGAGAGGCCGGCCATGAAGGCCGGGTACTCCTTGGCGGGCACACTGATGAGCTCGGTCATCCAGTCGTCCATCTCCCGCGAGCCGTCGTCGGTGATCTGGTACACGGTCCGCTCGGGGCGCTTGCCCTCCCGCACCGTGCCGGTGGCCTTGATGAAGCCCTTCTTCTCGAGCGACTCGACGACGGCGTAGAGGGAGCCGTAGTTGAGGCGGACGCTCTCCTGCTTGGCCCGCTGGCGCAGCGTCTGTGCCACCTCGTAGGGGTGCATCGGCCTCTCGTACAGGCAGACCAGCACCGCCAGGGCGAGGGGGTTGGACCGGGACCATCTCGGCATGTATGTCATAATATTCTATTCAGAGTAATCTGTAAAGAGTGTTCTGACTAGCTCCGGCAACCCGACGTCGATGAAGACGCTGGCCAGGGTGCGAGACTGCACGTGGCCAGGAGGTGCAGCGGTGACGGAGGAACAACCGGGACGTGGCGACCTCGGCGCCTGGTGGGACTCGCGGCCGACCAACTACTACGAGGCCACGCCGAACCTCGCCCGCGTGCTTCGACGATGGGCCGGCGAGACTGCCGCCGAGAAGATGGAGCCGACGCTGCGCGAATTCGGCGCCGCCGTCGCCACCGTCGTCGAGCCGGCGGTCGTGACCCTCGAAGGGCACCGCGAGCTTCCGACCCACATCCGCGACGACGGCATCGGCAGGCCCCTCGAGGCGATCGAGTTCCACCCCGCCTACGACGTGGCCGGTCGTGCAGTCTGGAACTCGGGGATGCTGGCCGGCGGACAGGAGGGACCGCGCCCCTTCGAGCTCGCTGCGCTCTTCTACCTGCTGACGCACGTCGGCGAGGGTGGGCACGCGTGCCCCGTCGTGTGCACCGCCGGCGCCATCCGTGCCCTGGAGCACCGGGGGAGCCAGAAACTGCGTGATCGCTTCCTGCCCGGCCTCCACGAGCGCGACTACGGCTCGTGCCTTCGGGCGTCGCAGTTTCTGACCGAGGTGCAGGGAGGGTCTGATGTGGGTGCCAACGCCACACGGGCCACACCGGACCCGGACATCGCCGACGGGTGGCGCATCACCGGGGAGAAGTGGTTCTGCTCCGTCGCCGATGCCGATCTGTTCGTCGTGACCGCCAGGCCGATCGGCGCGTCCAACGGCACCCGGGGCCTCGGCTGCTTCCTGGTCCCCCGCAGCGTCGACGGCACGACGCCGAACGGCTTCCGGATCCGCCGCTTGAAGAACAAGCTCGGCACACGGGCCATGGCCTCCGCCGAGATCGACTTCGACGCTGCTCTGGGCTGGCCCATCGGCCCGATCGCGCAGGGGTTCCACGTGGCGGTGGAAGAGCTGCTCAATACCTCACGCTGGCTCAACGCCGTGGGCTCCACCGGCATCATGAGGCGGGCGTTCCTGGAGGCGACGTCCTTCGCCCGACACCGCCTGGCCTTCGGGCAACCCGTGGGGTCCTTCCCCCTCGTGCGCGAGCAGCTCGCGCTCATGAAGGCCGAGGAGCAGGCCGCGCTGGCGTCGACCATGGCCCTGACGGGGATGCTCACGCAGCTCGACGAGGGCCAGGCCGACGAGACGGTCGCCGGCGCCTTCCGGTTCCTCGTGAATGCCAACAAGTACGTGACCTCCATCTGCGCCACCGACGCGGCGCGGCGCGGCATCGAAGTGCTCGGTGGCAACGGCACCATCGAGGATTTCTCCCCACTCCCCCGCCTCTACCGAGACGCCATCGTGTTCGAGAGCTGGGAGGGCACGCACAACGTGCTGTGCGCCCAGGTGCTGCGGGACTGCATGCGCTTCGGGATCCACGACCACCTACTTTCGTGGCTGCGCGCGGAGCTGGCGGGCGCGGGTGGGGTCGGAGCGGACGAGCAAGTCCTATCGGTGGCGCTGGAGGGTCTCGAACCGCGGCTGCGAAGATCCATCACCGATCCCGGTCACGGGGCCGCGCACTTCCGGCGGCAGCTCGAGCTGCTCGTGCGCGCCGTACAGGCGACCTGCCTACTCACCGAGACCAGCGCCGAAGGTGCCGGTTCGGCAAAGGCCGCCGTGACCTCGCTGTTCGTGCGCCGCCACCTGGTCCCCGGCCACCTGCCCGACGATGATCCCGAGTGGTCCCGTCTAGTCGACGAAGCCCTCGCAGGGGACGCCGGCTGATCCCATGGCTCCCACGGTCCTCCACGTGGCGCCGCACCCCGACGACGAGGCCGTCGGCTGCCCCGGCGCGCTGCTCCATCTGCTCGACCGGGGCTGGACGGTGGTCAGCGTGATCGCAAGCCTGGGCTTCGAGGAGCAGTGGGGCCGCCGGCGCAGCGAGGCGGAGGAGGCCGCGAGCCGGGCCGGCTTCGTTCCGGTCTTCCTCGAACCGCCGCTCAACATCGACCTCGACGGGGACCTCGCGCTGGCCGTCGGCCGCATCGCCGCCGAGCTCCCGTCGATCGTGAAGGAGCACGACGCGTCCATCGTCGTCTCTCCATCGCCGCACGACGTGCACCACGGCCACGAGGCGGTGGGGCGGGGCGTCCAGCGCGCCATGGCCGTCCTCGCCCCGACCGTGCGCTGGTGGATGTGGGGTGTGTGGGGCGAACTGCCCACGCCCAACATCTTCCACGCCTTCGGCGCGAACCTCCTGGACCGCGCGGCGCACATCCTCGATGCGTACGCCGGCGAGCTCGAGCGCAACGACTACCAGCGCCTGCTGTCCGGCCGGGCCGTTGCCAACGCGGTGCTCGGCTCCGAGCGCGTCTTCGGCTTTGGCTCCCCCGCCGCCAGCACGCTCCCCTACGCCGAGGTCCTCACCGAGGTGCGCCTGTTCGACGGCCGCTTCATGGCCTCCGAGGCGCACACGCTCGACGAGGGACCGTTCCCCGACTCCAGCTTCGACCTCGACCTGACCCCGTGGCTCGACTCGCCGAGCGTCCACGAGATGGTGGGCCACATCCGGGAGGTGCGCGGGGAGGCGGGGACGTGACGGCGCTGGCGCCAGAGCTGGTCGAGGACTTCCGGCGCCAGGGTTTTGTCGTGGTGCCCGACCTGCTGACCGCCGGCGAGCTCGCCCGGTACGGGGCGGCGGTGGACGAGGGCGTCGCCCGCCGCAGTCGGCACGACGCCCGAGCGCTGGCCGAGAAGTCGCGCTACGAACAGAGCTTCACGCAGTGCCAGAACCTCTGGGAGGACTGCGCCGACGTCCGCCCGCTGACCTTCCACCCGCGTATCGCCGAGACCGCCGCCCGCCTTCTCGGGGTCGACGCCGTTCGGCTCTGGCACGACCAGGCGCTCTACAAGGAGGCCGGCGGACGCGAAACTGACCCGCATCAGGACCAGCCCTACTGGCCCATCGTCGAGCCGGACACGATCACGGCGTGGATACCCCTCGACGGCTCGACCCTGGCCAACGGCGCCATGGGCTACCTGCCCGGGAGCCACCGGCTCGGACTCCGCGAGTTCGTCGACATCTTCAGCGGCACGGGCGAGGACCCGCTGGCACGCCGCGAGCTCGAGGGGATGGAGCCCGTCTGGGTCGAGGTGCCCGCCGGCGCGGTCGCGTACCACCACGGCCTCACGTTCCACTTGGCCGGGCCGAACACCACGGGTACGGTCCGTCGGGTGCACACGGCCATCTATTTCGCCGACGGCTCGACGCGGGGCGAGGGTCGCTACCCGCATCCTTCGGTCGAACGGGCGGGCATCGCGATGGGCGCCGCAATTGCCAGCGACGTCACCCCGATCGCGTGGCCCCGTCCCGACGGCGTGGCGCCCGGCCCGCCCGCGGAGCCGCTCCGATGAGCTCGACGCTCACCGACGAGCAGCGGGCGTCGTGGGACGAGCGCGGGTTCTTCCGGATCGCCCGCTTCGCCGAACCCGCGACGTGCGAGGCCATGCTGACACGGGTCATCGAGATAGTGCGCGAGCCGGTGCTCTCCGAGGCGGTCGGCGTGAAGCTCGTGCCGGAGAGCAACAAGGCGGGCATGGAGCTGGCCAACCCCGAGGACGGCATGTCCAAGATCTTCAAGCTGCACCGGGACGGAGTCTTCGCCGACTTCGCCCACGCGACCGACGTCGTCGACCCCGTCTCGGAGCTGATCGCGCCCGACATCGACGTCTTCCTGTCCCAGTTCATCTTCAAGACGGTGGGTGCCTGGGGCCAGCCCTGGCACCAGGATTCCTTCTACTTCCCCTTCGAGCCGGCGCGGCCCGTAGTGGGCGTCTGGTTGGCCGTCACCGAGGCCACACTGGCCAACGGCTGCCTGCGCGTGTTGCCGGGGTCGCACACCGAGCCGGTGCACACGCACATACCGGACCGCCGACCCGGTGCCAACTACGGCTACTTCGAAATCGTCGACCACGACATGGCCGCAGCGGAGCCGGTGCTCATGGACCCCGGTGACCTGCTGGTCTTCGACAGCCACCTCATGCACTGCTCGACCGACAACGAGTCCGACGGCATGCGGGCCGCCATGGTGTACCACTACGCGGCGGCGGGCACGGTCGACCACACCGAGGAGTACTTCCCCACGGTCAACGACTGGGTGCCGGCACGGCGCGGCGGGCTGCCGACGGCGCCACAGGCGGCGTGAAGAGAGCGGGCCTGTGCCACTGAAATTCGACGCCATGCTGCCGGCGCAGCCGCTACGCCAGGCGGGCGCGCTGGGGCGGCGGGCTGCCGAGGCGGGACTCTCGGGGCTCGTGGTCACCGAGGCGGGCCGAACGGCCTATCTGACCTGCGGCGCGCTGGCGGTGGCGGCCGACATCGACGTGCTCACCGGGATCGCCGTCGCCTTCCCCCGCAGCCCGATGGTCACGGCGGCAGCGGCGTGGGAGCTCGCCGAGGCCACCGGCGGGCGCTTCCGGCTCGGTCTGGGCGCCCAGGTGCGCGCCCACATCCTGCGCCGCTACGGGTCGGACTTCGACCCGCCGGGCCCCCGACTGCGCGAGTACGTCCTCGCCGTCAAGCAGATCTTCGAATCCTTCCGCACGGGGGCGCCCTTGGCCGTCGAGGGCGAGTTCTACGCCCTGTCACTGCTCCCGGCAACGTGGGCCCCGGGAGCGATCGACTACCCGGACCCGCCCATCGACGTGGCCGCCGTCAACCCCTGGATGCTGCGCATGGCCGGCCAGGTGGCCGACGGGGTCCACGTCCACCCGCTCAACACGACGACCTACCTGCGCGAGACGGTGCTGCCCGAATTGGGAGCGGGCGCGGCACGGTCGGGCCGCACCGTGGACGACCTCGAGGTGATCGTGCCGGCCTTCCTGTGCGTGGGCGACACCGAGGAGGAGCGCCACGCCTGGCGGGAAATGGCGCGGGTCCAGGTGTCGTTCTACGGCTCCACGCCCAACTACGCCTTCATCTTCGAGCAGTTGGACCGGGAGGGGACGACCGAACGGATCCGGGAACGGCAGCGGGCGGGCGACGTCCCGGGCATGGCGGCGGTGATCGACGACGACCTGCTCGAGCAGTTCACGACGACCGGCACCTGGGGCGACATGGCCGACAAGATCGTGGCCAAGTACGGCGGCATGGCCACCCGGGTGGTGAGCTACTTCACGGGGTCCGACGTCGTGCGTGACCCCGGAGCTTTCGAGCGCTGGGGAGAGCTGGCCCGCCAGGTCACTGCCTCTGCGTAGGCATGGTCCCATGGAGGGAGCCGCAGCGAGGACCCACGGACCCGCCGCTCGGCGCTACGGGCGCCGGCGGAAGAGGCGGCGCTCGGACGTCTCCGGCTCCTCGGCCTCCTCGGCTGCCAAGGCGGCATCGAGCTCGGCGAACGCACCGTCCTCGTCATCGTCCTCGGATGGGTCGGCGAACTCTTCGTGAATGGGCTCGGTGTCCGCCTCGTCCTCGAGGTCGATGCGCTCATCATTGAGCTCGGCAGGCACCGCACCGGCATTGCGTCGGGCCATCGCCCGACGACGTGGAGGGGCTGCCACACGTGGCCGGTACACGATGCGGGTCCCCAGCACACCATTCTTCGTCAGACGGTCACGCTCACGGCACCGCTCGACGCGATACCCTTTTCCTCGCTATACGGCTGACTCGTACTCAGACGGTAGAGGTACTCTGGTACTGACTGGCCACCTGGTCGAACTGCCGGGCGGGGATGACCTGGCCCGCCGGCGGCGCCTGCACACTGACCGCAGTGCCGTAGTTGGAGAACTACATGGTGCTGGCGATGGGGCGCTCTGGCCGGCGACGGAGAACGCGACGGTGGTCCGTATCTGCTTCAGGTGAGTTCGCGCAGTAGACGTAGACCTCGTAACTGAGCCGGCTGTAGAGCACCGACGAGACTTACGCCCTCATGTAGAACGGCACATGCTCAGACGTGATGGTCTTGGAGATACCCGCTGGGCACAGCCGGATGGAGTACCACTGCACCGGGGCGCCGTCGACGCTCGAGGACCCCAGCGCGTGGACGCGGTGCCTTCCGCTCGGAGGACGGTGAGCATCGCACTCGGGTCACTGAAGATCCCCCCGGCGCCAACCCCGCTCGTGCCCGACGCGTCCTTTCCCATGTCGATGGAGATCCACGACTTCCCCGGAACGACGTCGCCCACCACTGGTCCGAGGTTGTAGTACGCGGGGAGCCGTCGATGACCGCTCGCTCGGTCAACGGCTGACCGCCACCGAATACGTGAGGGTCAGATTCGACGCGCTGGTCGCGAAGCTGGTGTCGCCGTTCCCGGCAATCGTGAGCCCCTGCCCGCCGGCGCCGATCGTCATGGAGAGTGCGACATCCGCCGACCTGCCGTGGAGTGACGTCGTGACGGCGCTGGACAGCGTGGAACCGGTGTCGGATCCGTTGTAGCCGGACAGCTCGTAGGCGGCCACGCCCGCTCCGGCGAGGATCACAACGGCCGCGCCCACGAGGAGCTATGCCCGTCCACGATGGGTGGTGGTAAGCGACGTTGCAGGCGCGGCGCCGAACGGGACGCCGTCGTCGCGCCCGCTCCCGACAACGCCGTCTGCGTCGCGGCCGCGGACCCGCTCGAAGAGCGCAGCCATGCGCTCGCGCCGCCTGAGATGTCGAACGAGACGGAAGAGGCGCTGGCCACATGGTCATCACGGGACTCCCTTTCCGGGGTCCCGGCGACCTGCAACTCATCGAATCCGTGCGTTCCCTCAGCGACGCCTTTTCTATCGGCCGGGTCCCAGTCCCGGCTTGAGTCCGGCTCCATCCGCTCGTGCCTCTCGTCCCGACCGGCGAGAAGCTGATCGCAGGGGCCACGGTGTCATGGCGGTGAGGCCGCACGGGGGACCTGCGGACGTTACGAGCGCCGGCGGAAGAGGCCGCGCTTGGACCTCTCCGGCTCCTCGGCCTCCTCGGCTGCCAGGGCGGCTGAGCTCGGCGAAGGCACCGTTGCCGTCGGGGTCATCCGTGTCCTGGCCGGCGGACGGAATCGGCGTCGTCGACGGCGGGGCCGGGCTGTCGGCGCGATCGAACATGGTCGAGAGCCGGTCCTCCACCGCATCGATGTCGGCTGTGGCCGCGGCCAGGGCCCGCTGGAGCTCAGGGACGTGCTCGGGCAGATGCAGAGAACGTCCCTTGCCCGCAGGGCGCACCCGGTCGGTCCAGTCGGACCCGTTCCAATAACGCTCCCGGTCCCCGTCCTCGGGGTCGGGCAGCCACCCCGGGCCGTTGTCCATCGGTCGTCCTCCGATCAACTCGGGATCCCCCGCGCCAGCTTCTCACGATATATGCGCAGCCAGGATGCAGAAGGACCTGCTGCGGCGATAGAAAGGGCCTCCGAATGTGTCGCGAGGGTGGAGGTGGGCCGCTCAATAGTATCCTGAATTTCCCTCCAGCGGCCGGTTGAGGGCGCCGGGACCAAAGAACAGTGACACCCGAGAGCGAGGTACGACTGCAGTGGGGATGCAACTGAAGGCAGGGACGAGGCTGCGCAGCGCAACCGACGTCTGCGAGGTCGTTGTGGTCCGGGCACCCGCAGAGCCGGTCGACCTGCGCTGTGGGGGGCACCCTCTCGTGCCCATGGACGCAGAGGTCACGCCCCAGAGTCCGGAGGCCGGCTTCGACCAGGGGACCCAGCTGGGCAAGCGCTACAGCGACGACGACCTCGGCATCGAGCTCCTGTGCACCAAGGCCGGCGAGGGATCGCTCTCGGTGGGCGAGACCGTCCTGGCCGTCAAGGGCGCCAAGCCCCTCCCCGCCTCGGACTGACGAGAGGAAGCCCAGCGTGAACATCGCCATGCTGCTCGAGATGGCAGCCGAGGGCGACCCCGAGCGGATCGTCCTCGGCTCCCACGACGGCGGCATCACCGCCGGCGAGCTCCTGGAGCGCTCCAAGCGGGCCGCGATCTACTTCGAGAACAGCGGCGCCAAGGCCGTCGGCTACTTCGGCCTCAACTCCGACGTGCTCCCGGTGGCGCTCTTCGGCGCGGCACTGGCGGGGGTGCCGTTCGCGCCGATCAATTACCGGGCACCCGACGAGCAGCTCAGCGGCATCCTCGGGCGCGTCGCCGACGGGCTGATGATCGCCGACGACGACGAGGTCGAGCGGCTCGGGGCGTGCGGCGCGCAGCACATCGTGACCAAGGGCGAGCTGGCGGCAGCCATCGCGGAGCCGGTCTCGGGGGAGCACCCCTTCGTCGACCCCGAGGAGATCGGTGTGCTGCTGTTCACGAGCGGCACGACGTCGGAGCCCAAGGCGGCCGTGCTGCGCCACCGGCACCTGGTCTCCTACATCATCTCGAGCGTCGAGTTCCTGGGCTGCGAGCCGACGGAGGCACAGCTGATCTGCGTGCCGCCGTACCACATCGCGGGGATCGCGGCCGTGCTGAGCTCGCTCTACGCCGGGCGCCGCATCATGTACCTGCCGGCCTTCGAGGCTGGCGCGTGGGTGCGCCTGGCCGCCGAGGAGCGGATCACCCACGCCATGGTCGTGCCGACGATGCTCGGACGGATCCTCCAGGCCGTCGAGGACGCGGGCATAGAGCTCCCGGCGCTGCGCCACCTCTCCTACGGCGGTGGCCGGATGCCGCTCGAGCTCGTCGAGCGCACCCTGCGCGACATGCCACAGGTCGACCTCGTCAACGCCTACGGGCTGACCGAGACGAGCTCGACCATCGCCATGTTGACTCCCGACGAGCACCGCGAGGCCTTCGCCAGCGACGACCCGGCGGTGCGGGCTCGGCTGGGCTCGGTGGGCCGTCCCCTCCCGTCCCTCGAGGTGGAGGTGCGCGGAGCCGACGAGGCGGCTCTCCCACCGGGAGAGAAGGGCGAGATCTGGGTGCGCGGCGAGCAGGTGGCCGGTGAGTACGTCGGGCACACCACCCTCACCGAGGAGGGGTGGTTCCGCACCCGCGACTCGGGCTGGTTCGACTCGCACGGCTTCTTGTACATCGACGGCCGGCTGGACGACGTGATCGTGCGGGGGGCGGAGAACATCTCGCCGGGCGAGATCGAAGAGGTGCTCATGGCCCATCCTGCCGTGGCCGAGGCCGCCGTCATCGGCATCCCCGACGCCGAGTGGGGCGAGGCGGTGGCGGCCGTGGTCGTCCTGCATCCGGGCGCGGGGGCGACCGAGGGAGAGCTGCAGGACTGGGTCCGGACGCGGCTGCGTTCGACCAAGATGCCCTGCATGATCGAGTTCCGTGACGAGCTGCCCTACTCGCCGACGGGCAAGCTCCTGCGGCGGGTGCTTCGGGACGAGCTGTCGGAAGGGGTCGGCGGGCATTCGTAGGTCGCCCGGCCGCCCCGCATGTGACGGGCGGCACGTGCGGGTCGGGGCAGATTTGAGTATCCTAAATCCGTGAGCTGCTCCCGGGGGGAGCCGTCTGTTCGACGGCGCAGGCCGATGAGCCGGCAGGGCCGAGCCGGGTGAGCGCCTACGGCGAGTTCCTCCTGCTGGGCCTCGGCAACGGCGGCGTGTTCGCCGCCCTGGCCGTGGCGCTCGTGGTCACTTACCGCGCGTCGGGGGTGCTCAACTTCGCCACCGGCGCCCAGGCGCTGTACGCGGCCTACACCTACTCGCTGCTGCGCACCGGGCAGCTGCTGCAGCCGATCCCCGGGCTGAGCCCGACCATCAACGTCGGGACCAGTCTCGGGTTCTGGCCGGCGCTGCTCATCACCTTGGCCATCCAGGCGGTGATGGGCGCACTGGCCTACCTGCTCATCTTCCGACCGCTGCGCAACCACCGGCCGGTGGCCAAGGCGGTCGCCTCCATCGGGCTCATGGGCCTGCTGACCGCCATCGTGACCTATCAGGTCGGCACCTCGGTGATCCTGGTCAACCCGATCTTCCCCCAGAACCACGTCAGCTTCCTCGGCGTCAACATCTCGGTCGACCGGCTGCTGCTGGCGGCCACCATCATCGGCCTCGGCATCGTGCTGACCGTCCTCTTCCGCTTCACCCGGTTCGGCCTGGCCACCCGGGCCTCGGCCGAGACCGAGGTGGGCGCGCTGGTGAGCGGGCTCTCGCCCGACCGCATCGCGCTGGTCAACTGGATCATCAGCTTCGTCGTGTGCGGCATCGCCGGCGTCCTCATCGCCCCGCTGGTCCCGCTCGTGCCGGGCACCTACACGCTGTTCATCGTCCCGGCGCTGGCCGCGGCCGTCGTGGGCCGCTTCCACTCGCTGGGGTGGGCCATCACGGCCGGCCTCGGCATCGGCGCCCTGGAGTCGCTCTCCGTCTACCTCAACGGCGTCCACCCGGGGTTCCCCGCCGGAGCGGGCGAGCTCATCCCACTGGTCCTGGTACTGGTGGTCCTGACCTTCCGGGGTCAGACGATGCCGAGCCGGGGCACGCTCGTGCAGGTCACGCTCGGCCGCGCGCCACGCCCGCACTGGCGCCTGCCCACCGCCGTGATCGGTACGGCGGTGGGGGTCGGCGCCATCTACTTCTTCACCGGCAACGACCGGGCTGCCCTCTACACCAGCATGATCACCGGGGTGATCACGCTGTCGCTGGTGGTGGTCACGGGGTACACGGGACAGATCTCGCTGGCCCAGCTCACCTTCGCCGGAGTGTCGGCCTACATCCTGAGCACCTTCGCCACCTCATGGGGCATCCCTTTCCCCATCGCGCCCATCCTGGCCGCGCTGGTGGCGGCCGCGGCGGGCGTGGTGATCGGCATCCCTGCGCTGCGGGTGCGCGGCCTGATGCTGGGTGTGGTCACCTTGACGTTCGCGGCCGGGGTGGAGGCCATCTGGTTCAACAACAACTCCATCGACGGCGGTGCGAGCGGGCTGGCCATCCCGACGCCACGGCTGTTCGGCATGGACCTGGGCATCGGGTCGGGCAAGGACTTCCCCCGCCCGGCCTTCGGGATCCTGTGCCTGGTGGTCCTCGTCCTGGTGGCCCTCGGCGTGAGCTGGCTGCGCACCAGCCGCATCGGCTCGGCCATGCTGGCGGTGCGGGCGGACGAGCGGTCGGCGGCGGCGGCGGGGATCAACGTCGTCAAGGTCAAGCTGATCGCCTTCGCCATCGCTGCCTTCATCGCCGGGTTGGGCGGGTCCCTGCTGGCCTACCAGCTCGGGAACGTGACCTTCCAGGACTTCGACGCCTTCCTCGGACTCGTCACGTTCTCCGTCGTGGTCGTGGCCGGCATCACCTCGGTGAGCGGCGGCATCCTGGCCGGGGTCATTTCCGCCGGCGGCATCCTGGTGGCGTTGATCTCGTCGGGCGTCGGGAGCGGTGGCGTCGACAACTGGTACGGGGTCGTCGCCGGCATCGGCGTGATCCTCACGGTGATCTTCAACCCCGACGGCATCGTGGGGCCGACCCACCTCTTCCTGGAGCAGCGACGGGTACGCGGCTTCCTCGCCCGACCCGAGGGGGCGCTCGTACGGTCGCTGCGGACGGCGCCCGAGACGCACGCCTCCGGGCCGGCCCCGGCACTTGCGCCGGTATCGGCCGAGGCGGGCGAACTGGTCGGCAGTGGCGCCGGCGTCGGAACCAACGGCCACACGCAAGCGCCGGCGAACGGGGCAACCGGACGGCTGCTCGACGTGAAGAACCTGACGGTTCGCTACGGCGGCGTCGTCGCGGTGGACGACGTGAGCTTCAGCGTGGAGGAAGGCCAGATCGTCGGATTGATCGGCCCCAACGGCGCCGGCAAGACGACCACGATCGACGCCCTGTGCGGGTTCCACGGTTACGAGGGGTCCGTCGCTGCTGGCGGGACAAGACGTCGTGGGCTACTCGCCACACCGCCGGGCGGTGCTCGGGCTCGCCCGCACGTTCCAGCTGGCCGGCGTCGCCGACGACCTCACCGTCGAGGAGAACGTCCAGGTGGGACAGCACATGGCGAGCACGCACGACCCGGCGGCCCTGACGAGGATCCTCGACGGCCTGGGCCTCGCCGAGATGCGCGACCTGCAGGTCTCGGTGCTTTCGCAGGGCCAACGCCAACTCGTCTCGGTGGCCCGTGCTCTGGCCGGTGAGCCCCGACTCCTCCTGCTCGACGAACCGGCGGCCGGTCTCGACAGCACCGAGAGCCTGTGGCTGGCCGATCGACTGCGGGAGGTACGCGACACCGGCGTGACGATCCTGCTGGTCGACCACGACATGAGTCTCGTGTTGAACCTGTGCGACTCCATCGACGTCCTCGACTTCGGCGCGTTGATCGCGACGGGGACCCCGGACGAGATCCGGACGAACCAGCAGGTGTCCACCGCATATCTGGGCGCCACGCACCAACGTCTGGCGGCGTCGTGAGCGACACGGTTGCGAGCGAGGCGCCGCGGGATGACGCGTCGGTGAGCGGCGGTCCGGTCCTCGAGTGCAAGGGTCTCGATGTCGGGTACGGAAAACTGACCGTGGCCCGCGACATCACGTTCACGCTCGAACCCAAGAAGGTCCTCACCGTCCTCGGGCCGAACGGCGCCGGCAAGACCACACTGCTGATGACGCTGGCGGGCTTCCTGCCACCGCGGTCCGGCACGATCGTCCTGAACGGCGAGCCCGTCAGGGGGTCGTCGCCGCGCCGGATGAATCAGGCCGGCATGATCCTGATCCCCGACTTCCGTGCCCTCTTCACCGAGCTGACCCCGATTCAGAATCTCAAGCTGGCTGCTCCTCGCGGCGCCGATCTGGACCCGGTACTCGAGCTGTTCCCCGCGCTGCAGCGGCGCGAGAGACTCCGGGTTGGCGAGCTCTCGGGCGGTGAGCAGCAGATGCTGGCCATCGCTCGGGCGCTCGTGCAGTCGCCCAAGCTCCTGTTGATCGACGAGATGTCGATGGGACTGGCGCCGGTGGCGGTGGAGTCGCTGATGCCCATCATCCGGCGGGTGGCCGACGAGCACGGCGCCTCGGTGATCATGGTGGAACAGCACATACAGTTGGCGCTCGAGGTGGCCGACGAGGCCATCGTCATAGTGCACGGCAGTGTCGTGCTGTCCGGGTCGGCGGAGACATACCGCAACGACACCAGCGCGGTCGAGTCTGCCTACATGAGCGGGTCGGTCTCTTCGAGCTGAGCCCCGGCGGCGCACCATCCGACCAGGGTCCTCACGTCGAAGAGGAGGAGCTCCGCAAAGTCCGTGTCGCGGTACTGGACGTACTTGTCGCGCAGTGCGCCGTCGCCTTCGTGGAGCAAGGCGCCGGTCACGTCATGGCCCGATCGACGAGAGAGATGCGCCCTCACCCACCACAGGTGCGACCAGTCGTGCAGGTTCCAGTGGTCGCAGAGCAGGGTCGCCCTGGCGTCTCGATCGAGGTTCTTCAGGCGCCCGAGCTTCGTCGTGTCCTTGTCCTTGACCCGGTCGATCGGGGTCACGATCAGGTCGGAGACGATGGCGAAGCACACGGGGACCGCGTCGATGGTCCGCCGGGCATTCGTCGTGCACAGCACCCCGTGCTCGGCCGACCGCAGAGAGCTCCAGCACTCGTCGCTCGTGAGGCGCATCCGGTGAGTATGCCCGACGAGTCCTCCGCCGCGGCACTTGTGACGTTCAACCTTCCACCGTCGGGGCTGCCCTCAAGAGCCGTGTCCGATCCCGCCGATCCACTCGTCAACCGTGAGGACGTCCGCCTGGCGGGCGAAGACTTTCTCGAGCAACACCCGGTGGACCTCCTCGTCGGCGTCGGCGCAGCCGTCACGCAGGACGACGAGCGCGTAGTCGAGGTCGGCGGCCTGCCGCAGCGTCGAGAGCACGACCCCGCTCGTGGCGATGCCGGCCAGAACGAGTGTGCGCACGCCCCGTGACCGCAGCACCATGTCGAGGTCGCTACCGGCGAAGGCGCTCACCCGCTTCTTGGTGACCACGATGTCGCTGGGCTGCGGCGCCACCGCAGGGTGGATCCGCGCGCCCGGCGAGTCCTCGGTAAGAGCCGAGGACCCCGCCAGTGCGGCGAAGGCGCGGTTGTTCGGATCCACCTCGGGTGCGCCGGGCCGGAACGCGACCCGGACGTAGATGACCTGGATCCCGTTTGCCCGTGCCGCCGCGGCAGCCCGGTTGATCGCTGCGAGCAACGGCTCCCCCGCGTCGGCGAACCGCTCGACGATGGAGGCCTGGACGTCCATGAGCAGCAGCGCGGCATCGAGCATGGCGGTCATTGTTGCCCGTGACGCGCCACGGGGGTAGCCCCTCCGAAGAGGTGCCACCCCCGCAACGACGCGTCGGGAACCGGCGGCGCCGACTCCCCGTGCAACTCCCCTAGAACAGCGGCGTGGGGTTGTACACCTTCACATGGGTGACCTTGCCGGTCTTCCCACTCTGGATCACGCCGATCGCCGCCGAGGACGAGCACACCGACTTGAGCAACGGGATGGCGGTCCCGTTGCATGTGAAGGTCAGGCCGCCCGACAGCGGGATCACCACGTTCTTCGCGGTCTCCGTCTGCGTCTTCACCCCGGCGGCCGTGACAGGCTGCGTCGAGCCCTTCATGATGGCGGCCAGTGTCATGACCGGGGTCACGCCGTCAGCCTGGTTGCTGCTGATGTTCGGGTTCGGGCTGGCCTTCGGGTCGTACTTCTTGATGATGGCCCCGTAGGTGGCGAGGTCCGCCTTGGACGACTGCGTCGTCGTCGTGATGTAGGAGCCCGCGAGCGCCTTGTCGAGGGTCGCCGAGTCAAGGATGCTCGGGTCCTGGCAGGTCGAGAGCACGTACTTGGGCAGCTTCAGGTCGAGCGTGTTGTAGGCCTGGAGGAAAGAGCTACAAAACGTCACGTCGCCCACCATGCCCACCGCCTGCGCGCCGCCTGAGACGGCCGACTGCAACTGCGGGCTCATGTCGGCCGTGCCCGAGTTGACCGGGATCACGGTGTAGCCCACGCCAGCCGCCTTGAAGACGAGGCCACCGAGCGCCTGCGCGCCCTGGATGGCGGCCGGCACGTTGTCCACCAGGAACGCGACCTTCGTGAGGCCCTGCTGCTTGGCGCTCAGCGCCATGGCACCGAGGTAGGCCGGGAAACCTCCCTCGATGGCGAAGGCGCCGGGCGAGGTGAGCTCGGCCGTCGACGCTCCGCTGATCGTGATGTAGGGGATGCCGGCACCGACGATGGTCGGCACCTCGGTCTGTCCCTGTCCGGTGAAGGGCTCGACGACAGCGACCACGCCGTGCTGGACCATGTCGTTGGCACAGGTCTGGCCGCCGGCCGGGGTCGACTGGTTCTCGCAGATGTACAGGTCGATCTTGTGGCCCTCGAGCCCGTCTTGATACTGGTTCTCGTACGCGACCGCAGCCTTGGCGCCCTGTTCCTCGAGTGCGGCAGTACCAATGGAACTGCTGCCGCCGCCGTCGCTGATCAGACCGATCGTGACCGCTGGCAATGTCGCCGGATGCGCGGTGCCGAGCGCGCTGCTGGCGCCGGCTGTGCCGATGCCGACCACGGCAGTCGACACGATCGCTGCCGTCATGACGCCGGCCGCAAGCAAGCCGGTCGCAAGGACCCTTCTTGCCTTCCAGCCGGACCGCCCCACCGCACCTGTAATGAGCACTGTTTCCTCCTTGGGGATCAGGGGGCGACGTCGACGCTCGTGACCAGCCGCAGCGGCCCCCCGTTTGCGGCTAGAAAAGAGGATACCATTTAGCCTCTCCGGTCGCCAACGTACCGCAACACTTTTGAAATAAATCGTCACCCCGTTGGAAGGCCTCGGACCGGCGACGCCGGACGTGCCTGAGGGCGGCCGGCAGCGGCGGTCGAGGCGGGCCTCGCGTCGGGTTCTCCACTCGGGCGGCCCGCCGGGGACCCCGTCGGTCCTACCCCGAGAACAGCGGCGTCGGGTCGTAGTTCTTGATGTGGCTGACGCCGTACCCGCCGCCGAGCACGCCGATGGCGGCCGTCGACGAGCACACGGACTTGAACAGCGGGATGGCGGTACCGTTGCAGGTGAAGGTGACTCCCCCGAACATGGGCAGGACCACGTCGGTGGCCGCCTCGGTCTGCTTCAGGATCCCCGCCGCGGTCACCGGTTGCGCGGAGCCCTTCATGATGGCGGCCAGCGAGAGGACCGGCAGCATGCCCGCCAGGTCGTTCGCGCTGGCGTTCGGATCTGGGTTCACATTGGGCGCGTACTTGTGCACGATGGCCGCATAGAGCGCGTCGTTGCGTGCATTCGCGGTGCCGGCGCCCGCCAGCCATGAGCCCTTCATGACCTTGTCGAGCGACGGGGATTTCAAGATGCTGGGGTCGAGGCAGGTCGCCACCACGTAGCGGGGCACCTGGAGGTTCAGGGCGGCGTAGGCCTTGAGGAACGAGCTGCAGAACGTGACGTCGCCGGCCTCCCCGACGGCCGAGGCGCCCCCCGCCACAGCCGACTCCAGCTGTGGCGTCATGTCCGCCGTCCCGGGATTGACCGCCACGACCTGGAAATCGACACCGGCGGCCTTGAAGACGATCCCACCGATGACCTGCGTGGCCTGCACGACGGAGGGCACGTTGGAGACCAGGAAGGCCACCTTCTTGTAGCCCTCCTGCTTGGCCTGCAGTGCGACGGCACCGAGGATGGCCGGGAAGCCACCCTGGAGCGCGAAGGCGCCGGGCGTCGTGAGCTCGGCGGTCGAACCGCCCGACATCGTTATGTAGGGGATGCCCGCCTTCACGACCGTGGGCACCTCGGTCGGGCCCTGACCCGTGAAGGGCTCGATCACCGCGGTGACCCCGTGCTGGACCATGTCGTTGGCACAGGTCTGGCCGCCGGCCGGGGTCTCCTGGTTCTCGCAGATGTACAGGTCGACCTTGTGACCTTCGAGACCGTCGCCGTACTCGTTCTGGTAGGCGACGGCCGCCCTCGCCCCCTGCTCCACCAGCGGCGCCGTGCCGACGGTGCCCGAGCCACCGTCGCTTATCATGCCGAGCGTCACGGGACTGCCGGTGGCGGGGTGCGGGGAGCCGAGGGCGCTCGAAGCGCCACCGGCGATGCCCGGGACGGCGAGCGACACGACACCGAGGACGCCGACGGCGAGCACGGCGTTCGCCAGCGCGGCACCGGACCGACCGGTTCGACCACATGGGTGCACGCGCTCCTCCTCTGGCATGGACGGGACGCGGTGTCCGTGCCCGCAACCGATCCAACGCGCTGACCAGCGAAGAGGACACCGAAATGTTTGGTGACAAGGTATCGCAACACTTCTGACACGAACCGTCTCCTCGGTCGTGGCGCGGCGTGGTCCACCCCGTCCGGCGGCCCGGGCTCGTCACTCGTCCAGGGCGTCCTCCAGGGCACGGGCGAGGTTGCGCTGGGCGCGGAAGTGGGCGTCGAGCCCCGAGTGGGCGGTGAGGAGGTCGCGCTTGGCGCCGGTGCGGAAGAAATGGCCGCCGGTGCGGCTGGACATGCAGGCACCGAGGGCGAAGAAGACCCGGTAGTAGGCGACGGCCCGCTCGTTCGTCGCCTCCGGCGGTCCGCCGGCGGCGCGGTACGCGTCGACGAACTCCCCCCACTCCATGAGCGCGGTGGCCGCGGGCCAGGCGGCGGCGAGCTCGCGGGCCGGTGGGCCGACGGTTGCGGCCTCCCAGTCGACCAGCGCCGTGACGCGGTCCCCGTCGACGAGCATGTTGTGCAGGCCGACGTCGCCCTGGAGGAGGTGGAGCGGACCGGAAGGCACCACGTCGGTCACGTGGTCGAGCAGCCACTGGCGCGCCAGCGGGACGGCGGCGATGGGCGGGCCGCTGAGCTCGCCGATGCGGGCGCACATCCCCTCGACTGCTGCCGTGACGGTCGCCTCGGTCACCGCGGTGTTGACGTCGAGGCTCGACCTCCCCAGGGTCTCGAGCGGCACGCCGTGCAGGTGGGCGAGGGCGGCGGCGAGCTGCTCCCCGAGAGCGTGCCGGTGCTCGGTCGGGGCGGCGAGGTCCGGGAAGTACTCCCCCGCCTTGTGGCCGTTGACCCGTTCCATCACGAGCAGCGTGCCCGCCCCGAGTTCGTCAGCGAAGAAGGGCTGCGGGACCGGGACGCCCCCATGGGCGTACACGGCCTGGAGGGTGGAGAACTCGTCGGCGGCCCTCGTCTGGAGGATGCCCACCGGTCGGTCCTTGCGGACGATGATCTCGGCGGGGAGCTCGGTGGTGCCGGTCAGCGAGACGAGGATGGTCTCCTTGGAGCGGCCGCCCGGGATGACCTCCGTGGTGGTCACCATCAGCTCGGGCGAGGCCGGAAGCGTCCGGCGGAGATAGGCGGTCAGCTGCTCCCTCGACAGCGAGCATCGCGTCGACGAGGTTACTGCGTCAGCGTCGGGGTGTTCGTCGAGCACGGCGCGACGGAGCTCGTCGACCCGCTCGAGGAAGCGGCGCTCGACGCCGACGAGCCGTCGGCACAGCTCTCGGTCCGCGACGGCGTCGCTGGCCGCCCGCTCGGCCACGACCTCGGCGGCCCGGCGGCGGAGATCACCGAAGCGCTCGGGCGTGACGGTGTCGGTGCGGGGTCCCGGCATCAGCGCCTCGAACTCGGCTCCGAACTGCTGGCTCAGTGCATCGGCGCACTCCTCCTCGACGATGAGCTCAGCGAGGATCCGGTCGACG
Organism: uncultured Acidimicrobiaceae bacterium; assembly: GCA_963824195.1. Taxonomy (GTDB): domain Bacteria; phylum Actinomycetota; class Acidimicrobiia; order Acidimicrobiales; family RAAP-2; genus Bog-473. Next base: position 29,304 of record CAWGOJ010000022.1, read on the forward strand.
AGCCCCGCCGCGTCGACCGCCGTCGCACTGGTGAGCTCCGGCCGGAAGGTGCTGGTGACGGTGGCGCGCAGCTGGCGCAGGTAGAGCGCCCGGTCGTCGGACGGCTGCCTCATGGGGCGCGAGCTGGGGCCGACGGCCGCGTCACGCCGTTGGTCAGGGCGTCGGCCAGGACAAAGGCGGGCGGGCCCTGGCCGTTGCGGGCGTTGAGATTCGTCTCGAGGAAGCCCCAACCGCCCGGCTCGCCGTCGACGCTGACGTCGCCCACCGACTCCCAGCCGTAGCGCTGGGCGGTGACACCGATCATGCCGCCGATGGTCTGAATACGGACGCACCTCGTCGCGCCACTCTCGAGCTCGTAGCGGACCTCGGCGGAGGGGCAGCGCACGGAGTCGTCGTCGACGTGCACCAGCATCTCGGCGCCGGCGACGGGGATCGGCTCCCCACCACGGGAGAGCGAGCCGATCCGGAAGAAGCTGCCGTTGACGCCGACCATGGACGCGAAGCGGAACTGGAGCGCCCCCTCGCCCTCGCCGTGGGTGCCGCCGAAGCTCCGGCTCGAGACGAAGCTGTCCCAGCGGCGCACCCCCCACGAATGGTCCCGCCAGGCCGGGGCGTCGACCTCCGCCTTCGTGCCGTCGAGCTCCACCGTGCCCCGGACCCGGCAGAAGACGTGAAAGTTGTTGGAGAAGATGGTGCCCGCCGTCCCGGCCGTCCCGGTGAACGACTGCGCGTTGGCGAAGGACCGTGACCCCTCGTCGGTGATGTCGAGCTCGACGCGGCAGCCGTCGCCGTCGAGCACGAAGCGCAGCCGCTCGCCGTCGAAGAAGAGACGCTGTGGACCGGCGGCCAGGCCCTCCTCGTCGAGGCGGGCCATCGGCAGCGCCTCGCCGTTGCAGCGGAAGCGGGTCCCGCGCTCGTGGTAGACGCCGCACCACAGGTTGGCGGTCCCGCGGTTCACTTCGTTGCCGATGCGGTGGTTCCCACCCAGGCCGCTGACCGGGTCGCGCCAAGCCAGGTAGGCGCTCTCCTGCCAGTCGGGGTCGTCACCCGCCGGGTGCAGCCCCTCGTCGGTCGCGTCCGCGGGCATCGGGCTCAGGATAGGGAACGGCCGGCCGGCCGGCTCACCCTCACGCGTCGCTGACCTTCTCCGTCCCTTCGGAGGCGGGGATGTCGGGATTGCAGATGTAGCGCACGTTGGCAATGGTCACGTCGCACGCCGCGAAGCTGGCCGAGACGGGGATGTCGGGCACGAGCCGGGCGTCGCCCCACGCCTCGAGGTCGAAGTGGGACAGCTCCGGCCGGCCGCGGTCGGCCCGGCGGAACACGTACTCGGAGTCGACCTGCACGATGCGCGGCTTGAGGACCCCGCCCCGGGTCACCCGGGCCAGATGCATCCCCGGCGGGTACTGGACGTCGTGCCCCGTCACCGGCACGGGGTCGACGAGCGACACCTGGAGGATGGACCGGCCGTCCTCACGCACCGTGCAGTCCACCCGGTCGTGGAAGCGGCGCAGGCTGATCTCCCCCGGCGCGATCCGGAACCCCCACGAGCCGGCCAGCACCTCGGCCAGCGCGGGATTGTCGCAGCGCGCGGAGATCAGGTAGGCCCGGGGGCGGACACCGGAGCGGGCGGTCAGACGCAGCTGGGCCAGGGCGAAGGGGCCGAAGGCGCTCTCCTTCGCCCGGTAGACGAGGAAGCTGATCACCGGCGGGATGGTCGGGTTGAGAGCCGGGGGGACCAGCGCCTCGCGGTCGGCCACCCGGACCTCGTAGAGCACCTGGAGGATGTCGACGTCGTCGACCTTGAGCTCGCGCTCGTCCAGGACGACCTCGGGAGCGCCGTCGACGAGCGGGCGGATGTCGAGGGAGCCGGCGAGGGGCATCAGGCCACCCCCGCCGCGACCGGACGGGCCGCCGTCCCCGTCTTGAAGCGGGGCATGACCTCCTCGGCGAAGAGCCGCATGCTGTCGAGTACGTACTGCTGCGGGACCACCTCCATGAACTGGTGGATGAAGTTGATGCCGTCGAACCCGACGTTCTCCCAGGCGGCGATCGCGTCGGCCACGTCGTCCGGGGTCCCCATCGTCACGCCCTTGAAGGACTTGGCGGCGTCGCCCGGGCTGCCCGACTCCCGGCGCAGGGCGGGGAGCAGGCCCTCGGAGGGGTAGGAGTGCGTGGGCAGCACTTCCTTGGCCGACAGCAGCTGTGCCGCCATGTAGCTGAACATGGAGGCCACCTTGAGCCCGTTGCGCCGGCCCAGGTCGCCGTCCTCGTTGCAGGAGAGGAAGTTGACCGTGAGCACCTTGTCGTTGACGAAGGCGCCGACGGGGTCGCAGACCTGAATCCGCTTGCGGTAGTTCTGGACCTTCTTCTCCGAGTCGGCGAACCCGCCCGGCGACAATCCCAGGCAGCCGAGGCCCCGGTCCGCCGCGTCGACCTCGGTCCCGGGCGAGGTGACCGCCACCCACATCGGCGGATGGGGTTTCTGCAGGGGCTTGGGCAGGATGGCCCGGTCGGGCATGGAGAACATGCGGCCGTCCCAGGAGAAGCGCTCCTGCATCCACATCTTGGGGATCACCCGCACGAACTCGTCCCAGGTCTTCTTTGTCTCGTCGGGGTCGGCACCGAAGCCGCTCAGCTCGGGCCACGTGGCGGAGCGGCCGGTCCCCAGCTCCAGGCGCCCACCAGAGATGATGTCGAGCACCGCGGCGCGCTCGGCCACCCGGATGGGGCTCTGGTACTGCGGCACGCACGGGATGACCCCGTGCCCGACCCGGATCCGGCTGGTCTGCGCCGCGCAGGCGGAAAGGAAGATGTCCGGCCCCGAGCAGTGCGAGTACTCCTCGAGGAAGTGGTGCTCGACGGCCCACACGTAGTCGAAGCCGAGCTCGTCGGCCAGACGCACCTGCTCGAGGGCGTTCTCGTAGACCAGCCGCTCGGAGTCCGCCGTCCAGGGGCGGGGCACCGACAGCTCCATGAACAAGCCGAACTCCATGGGCGTCCCTCCCCTTGCACTTTTGTTAATGAGCATTAAAATCTAAGCATGCCTCGGGCCCTGCGTCAACGTGATCGGGCCTGCTTTTGTGATGGATGGCTAACATTCGAGCGCCTATGAGTACCCGCCAGACCGGTGCCGGGCGGCGGACCAAGGGGGAGCGGACACGCGTGGCGATCATGGCGGCCGCCACCGAGCTGTTCCGCACCCGCGGCTTCCGTGAGACGAGCCTGGGCGACATCGGCGCCGCCGCCGGCGTGAGCGGGCCGGCCATCTACCGCTACTTCAAGAGCAAGGGCGAGCTGCTGTCGATCCTGATCGAGGAGGCGTCCGTCACCTGGCGCGAGACGGTGGACGACGTGCTCAACGAGGACACGCCGCCGATGGTCACCCTCGAGCGCCTCATTGACGCCGCCATCGTGCTGCAGCTGAAGAACGGCAACCTGCGCGACGTCTTCGTGAAGGAGTACCGCTCGCTCGATGACGACGCCCGTCGGCGGGTGGCCCGCATCGAGCGGGTGCGCATGGCCGAGTGGGTGCACCTGCTCTGCGAGGTCCGACCCGGCCTGAGCGACGAGGAAGCGCGGGCCGCCGTCACCATGGTCGACGGGATGCTGCGCTCCATCACCTCGCTCAACGGAGCGGACGAGGAGCAACTGGCGCGGGTCATGAAGGACATGGTCTTCGGCGGGCTGCTGTCGGTGGGAGTGCCACGCCCGGTGGCGGTGGTCCAGGCGTGACCGAAGACGAGGAGGACTTCCGCGTCGAGGTGCTCGGCTTCCTACGGGCCACGCTGCCGCCGAAGGGGGCGGCGGTCGAGACCGGAGGGACGGGGGTGACGCGCGCCGTCGGCTTCCAGCGCGCGCTGGCCGAGGCCGGCCTGGCCGGCATCACGTGGCCCACCGAGTACGGCGGGCGTGGCCTCCCCGGCCGGTTTCAGCGCATCTTCGACCGCGAGGCCAAGGCCTTCCAGGTGCCGCCCCGAGCACTCGAGATCGGGCTCGGCATGTGCGGCCCCACGCTGCTGGAGCACGCCAGCGAGGAGCAGAAGCGGGCGCTGATCCCGCCCCTGCTGCGGGGCGAGCACATCTGGTGCGAGCTGTTCAGCGAGCCCGGCGCGGGCTCGGACCTCTCCAGCGTGCAGACGCAGGCCCGCCTCGACGGCGACGAGTTCGTACTCGACGGGCAGAAGGTCTGGACCTCCGGCGCCCAGCACAGCGATTATGCCGCCTGCCTTACCCGCAGCGATCCGGCGCGCCCCAAGCGCGAGGGCATCACCATGCTCATCGTCGACATGCACGCGCCGGGCATCACGGTGCGGCCGTTGCGCCAGATCACGGGCGACGCCCACTTCAACGAAGTCTTCCTCGACGGCGTGCGCGTGCCGGTGGCCAACGTCCTGGGCGACGTGCACGACGGCTGGAGGGTCGCCCGCACCATGCTGGCCTTCGAGCGCCAGGCCCTGGGCGGCCTGGGCTCGGGCGGCGGCGGCAAGGGCGGCTTCGCCGCGCTGGCGGCCGAGGCGAAGCGGCGCGGCGTCTCAGCCCGTCCCGAGCTGCGCGACCGCCTGGTCCAGCTGCGCATCCGCCAGATGGTGCTGCGCCACCTCACGGGCTACCTGCGAGCCAAAGAGCGCACCGGCGACGGCGCGGCGGCATCCGTCCTCAAGCTGGCCATGGCGCAACTGGTGCAGGAGTCCGCGCTGGTCGCGGTCGATGTCGCGGGAATGCACAGCACCGCCTGGCTCGCAACCGACCCCGAGGGCGGTCGCTGGTCCAACCAGCTGCTGAGCTCGCAGTCGGCCTCCATCGGAGGTGGCACCAACGAGATCGTGCGCAACGTCATCGCGGAACGGGCCCTCGGCCTGCCACGCGACGAAGAAGGAGACCTCATGCCGGGCGACCTGTATGGCCACTGAGCGCGTGCTCCAGGGGTTGCGGGTCGTGGAGATCGGCCAGTACGTGGCCGCGCCGCTCGCCGCGACGATCTTCGCCGACCTGGGGGCGCAAGTGACGAAGGTGGAGCGACCGGGCGGTGACCCGCTGCGCTCCGACCCGGCCCGCTTCGCCGCCTGGAACCGGGGTAAGCAATCGATCGAACTCGACCTGAGCACCCGAGGTGGTCGCGACGGGGCGCTCGGGCTGCTCGACGACGCCGACCTGCTGGTCGAGAACCTGCGGCCGGGCGCGCTCGACCGCCTGGGCCTCGGGCCCGCCACACTGCGAGCGAACCGACCGAAGCTGGTCACCTGTTCGATCAGTGCATGGGGCAGCACGGGTCCCGCCAGGGACGAGCCGGGGTGGGAGCCGCTGGTGCACGCCCGGGCCGGCGCGCAACAGGGTCTCTTCACGGGCGATGACCCGATGTGGCTCCCCTTCCCCGTGGCCAGCGTGGCCGCCGCACTGCTCGCCGTCCTCGGCGCCGGCGCCGCGCTGGTCAAGCGCGCCTCGACCGGTTACGGGCAGCACGTCGAGACGTCACTGCTCGACGGCCTGCTGTTCCTGAACGCGGCGCCGATCTTCCACCGCGAGGGGCGGCGGCCCCGAGTCGTCCGCCAGACCAAGTCGCCCATCCTGCGCGTCTTCGACACGGCCGATGGCCGCGCCGTCATGGTCAACCTGAGCGGGACGGAACGCTGGCGTGAGCTGTGCCGGCTGCTCGGCATCGACCACGGCGGGCTCGACTACTCGACACCCGAGGGGCTCTCGAAGCTCTCGGACAAGGAGTGGAACCGGGCGATGCTCCAACGGGTGATGGACGGATTCGCCGGCAGGACGGCCGACGAGTGGGAGACCGCGCTGCTCGAACAGCCGGCCGCGGTCGCCAAGTGCAACACCCTGGCCGAGTGGCTCGCCCACGAGCAGGCCTCCGTCGAAGGGCTGGTGGTCGAGACCGACGATCCCACGCTGGGGCGGGTGCCGTTGGTGGGACCGCCGGTGCGGATCGGGTCCGGGTCCGGCGAACGGCGGCCCGGCCGCCGGCACGGCGGGGAGCAGGGCGCGCTCGGCGGCCACCGCATCGTCGACCTCTCGAGCTTCTGGGCCGGTCCCCTGGCGGCGCGCCTGCTGGCCGAGCTCGGGGCCGACGTCGTGAAGGTGGAGCCGCCCGGCGGCGAGGGCGGGTTCCAGCTCATGCCGGTGCTGCCCAACATCTACGTGGACGGGAACCGGTCCAAGCGCGGGCTGGTCCTCGACCTCAAGACACCGGTGGACCGGGCCCGGCTGCTCGACCTCGTGGCGGCCTCCGACGTGGTCGTCGAGAACGCGATGGCGGGCGCCTGGGAGCGCCTCGGGCTCGGCGAGGCGGAGCTGCGCGCCGTGAACCCGTCGCTCGTGTACGCGCGGGCGAAGGGCTTCGGGGTGACGGGCCCGCTCGCGGCGCGGCCTTCCTTCGACTACGTGATCCAGGCGGCGACCGGCATGGAGATGACCCAGGGCGGCGGGTCGCGGCCGGTGCCGGTCAACTTCACGGCCAACGACTACGGGACCGGGCTGCTGCTGGCGGCCGGGATCGTGCTCGCGCTGCTGGGGCGGTCCCGGGGCGCCGACGTGACGACGGTCGACGCCTCGTTGGCGCTGACGGCCACCCTGTTCCAGTCCGAGGAGGTGGCGCTGCTGGCGGCGCACGGCTCGGTGCCCGACCTCGTCGGCGACGGCGGCCCCTCGGTGGGACGGCATCTGTATCGAGCCAAGGACGGGTGGGTGACGGTGTGCTGTGTGACGGACGCTCGGCTGGCGGCGCTGGGGCGGGCGCTCGACATGTCCGGTCCGCTGACGGTGGAGGGCGTGGCGGAGGCGGTCGGGTCGCTGACGGCCGAGGTGGTGCTGGCGCTGCTGCGGGCCGAGGGCGTCCCCGCCGCGCTGAGCGTGCACCCCGCGGCGGTTCCCGACGACCCGCAGGTCGTGGCGCGTGAGCTCCTGCGCCACTACCGGCATCCCGCCGCCGGGCGCTTCGTCCAGGTCGGGATCCCGCTGTGGTTGTCGGTGGACGCGCCGGCGGTGAAGGGACCGGCCCCCACCCCGGCGCCGGTGCGACGGCGGATCAAGACGTCGGGGCGGGGGGCCCGGTGAAGATCGACAGCGGTCTCGGCGCTGCGCTGCCGAGGGTGGCCGACCGGGTGACGGCGGCCGAGGCGGCAGGGCTCGACTGCCTGTGGGCCGCCGAGACGACGAACGACCCCTTCCTGTCGCTCACGCTGGCGGCCGAGCACTCGACGTCGGTGCTGCTCGGGACAGGCGTCGCCATCGCCTTCGCCCGCAACCCGATGAGCCTGGCGTACACGACCAACCAGCTGCAGGAGTACTCGGAGGGTCGGGTCGTGCTGGGGATGGGCTCGCAGGTGCGGCGGCATATCGAGAAGCGCTTCAGCTCGACGTGGTCGCACCCGGCCGCTCGGATGCGGGAGTTCGTGCTCGCCCTGCGGACGATCTGGGCCTCGTGGAACGAGGGCGGGCCCCCGGGCTTCGAGGGCGAGTTCTACACCCACACCCTCATGACGCCGGTCTTCGCTCCGGCGCCGCACGCGTTCGGGCCGCCCCGGGTCTTCCTCGCCGCGGTGGGCCCGCTGATGAACGAGGTGGCGGGCGAGGTCGCCGACGGGGTCATCACCCACGGCATCTGCTCGGCGCGCTACCTGCGCGAGGTGATCGTGCCGGCGCTCGACCGCGGCCTGGCGAAGTCGGGCCGTTCGCGTCACGCCTTCGAAGTCACGTGCCCCGGCTTCATCTCCGTCGTGGAGGACGCGTCGAGGATGGCGCAGGCCCGGGACGCCATGCGGCGCCAGGTCGGCTACTACGCCTCCACCCCGGCCTACCGGCCCGTTCTCGACCTCCACGGCTGGGGTGACCTGCAGAGCGAGCTCTACGACTGCTCGAAGGAGGGGCGGTGGGAGGACATGGCCCGCCTCGTCGACGACGAGGTGCTCGACACGCTGACCATCGTCTGCCTTCCGGGCGATCTGGCCGCAGAGGTCGGCCGCCGGTACGGGGGGCTGGTCGACCGCATCAACGTCTCGTGGTGGCGCAAGGAGTGGTGGCCCGACGTCGAGACGGAGCTGCGCGCTCTGTGAGGCCCCTCGACGTGTCGGTGTCGGGGTACGTGGCGCCGGGCTTCGAGCCCGTCGCCCGGGTGCTCGGGGAGGGCGCGTCCGTCACGTTGGGCGAGCGGGAGCGACGGGCCGACCTGGGCGACGGCGGCGGCGCCTTCTGCGCGTACGTCGATGGGGAGTGCGTGGTGGACCTGTGGGCGGGCCCCGCCGGAACGGGTGGTCGGGAGTGGGCGCAGGACACCCGGGCCGTCATCATGTCGTCGACCAAGGGCATGACGACGTTGTGCGCGCACCTGCTCGAGGACCGGGGCGAGCTCGACCTCGATGCGCCGGTCGTCCGGTACTGGCCCGAGTTCGGGTGCCTCGGCAAGTCGCCGACCACCGTGCGCCAGCTGCTCAGCCACCAGTCGGGCGCCATCGGGCTCCCCGGGTCCGACGAGCTGCTGTCGTGGGACGGCCGCGGGTGGGACGACACCGTGGCCCTCGCCGCGGGTGTCGCGTCGGGGGCGCCGGCCTGGGAGCCGGGGACCCGCCACGGCTACCACGGCGTGACGTTCGGATGGCTGGTCGGCGAGCTGGTGCGGCGGGTCAGCGGGTCGAGCCTCGGGGCGTTCTTCGACGCCGAAGTGGCGCGGCCGCTCGGCGTCGCCGGCGCCATCTCCATCGGGACCCCGGCGACCGTGCTCGGGTCGGTGGCGACGGTGCTGGAGTTCCCGGTGCGGCCGGGGAAGGAGAGCGCGCTGCGCGCCATCGACCCCGAGTCCAGGTCCGGGCGGTCGGTCCTGGCCGGTGCGCACGGGAGCCTCTTCGCCGACGAGGTGGGCCGGCCCCGCTTCGCCGACTTCATGAACACCCCGGCCGTCCTGCAAGCCCAGATCGGCGCGCTGGGCGCCACGGCGACGGCCCGGGCGCTGGCCCGTGTGTACGCGGCCCTGGCCACCGGCGAGGAGCTGGTGTCACGGGCGTCGGTGGAGCGCTTCCGGGTCGAGCAGGTGTGCGGCCGCGACGCCGTCATGGCCGTGCCCACCCGCTGGGCGGTGGGCTACTCGCTCGAGCCGCCCGCACTCGTGCCCGGCATCCCACCGATGCACGGTCCCAACGACGGTGCCTTCGGGCACATGGGCGCCGGCGGCCAGATCGGCTTCGCGGACCCGGCCGCCCGCGTCGCCTGCGGCTTCGTGCGCAACCACCTGGAGAACCAGGCGCTCCCTCTCATGGGCGCCTGCCTGGTGGACGTGCTGTACTCGTGCCTGGGGACGACGTGAGCGGCGTCAGGGGAGCCGAAGGGGGCAGCGGTGTACGCAGCTGAGCACGCAGCAGAGCATCCGGACCAGCCGGCGATCGTCATGGCGCCCTCGGGGCGGACCTTGACCTTCGCGGAGTACGAGGCCGGGGCGAACCAGGTGGCCCACGTCCTGCGTGAGACGGGCCTGCGCCGGAAGGACCACGTGGCGATCTTCATGGAGAACGACCCCGCCATGCTCCTCGCGGAAGCGGGGGCCGAGCGTACCGGGCTCTACTTCACGCCGGTCAACTCCTACCTCTCCCCCGAGGAGGTGGCGTACATCGTCAACGACTCCGAGTCGCGGGTCGTCGTCACCTCGGCCGCCAAGGCGGAGGTGGCGCAACAGCTGCCTGCACTGTGCCCCGAGGTCGACCGCTGGCTGATGGTTGGGAGTGACGGCGACCCCGCCGGGCCATTCGAGTCGTGGGAGGAGGCGGTGGGCCGCCAGGCGACCGACCCCGTGGCCGACGAGCAGCTCGGCGCGCCCATGATGTACTCGTCGGGAACCACAGGGCGACCCAAGGGGATCCTGCGCCCGATGTACGACATCCACCCGTCGGAGACCAGCATCGCCGTCCTCGGGATCGCCGCGCTGTGGAGCTCCGCGAGGACATGGTGTACCTGTCGCCGGCGCCGCTGTACCACACCGCCCCGCAGGTGAGCGTCGCCATCGCGCTGCGCATGAAGTCGACCGCGGTCGTCATGGAGCACTTCGACCCGGCGCTCTACCTCGACCTGGTGGGTTCGCAGCGGGTCACGCACTCCCAGGTCGTGCCGACGATGTTCACCCGCATGCTCAAGCTGCCGGACGACGTGCGGGCGGCGGCCGACCTGTCCTCGCTCGAGGTCGTCATCCATGCCGCCGCGCCGTGCCCGGTGCCCGTGAAGGAGCAGATGATCGAGTGGTTCGGCCCGATCCTGCTCGAGTACTACGCCGCCACCGAGGGCAACGGCTGCACCTTCATCACCTCGGACGACTGGCTCGCCCACAAGGGCAGCGTGGGCCGGGCCGTGCTGAGCGACATCCACATCCTCGACGACGACGGGAACGAATGCCCGACCGGCACGTCCGGCACGGTCTGGTTCGCCGGCGCGACCGATTTCGAGTACTACCGCGACCCCGAGAAGACGGCGAGCACGCGCCGTGACGACGGCAAGACGAGCACCGTCGGCGACGTCGGCTACCTGGACGAGGACGGCTACCTGTTCCTCACCGACCGCAAGGCGCACATGATCATCTCCGGCGGCGTGAACATCTACCCGCAGGAGACCGAGAACCTTCTCGTCACCCACCCCAAGGTGCTCGATGCCGCCGTCATCGGCGTGCCCGACGAGGACCTGGGCGAGGAGGTGAAGGCGGTCGTGCAGCCCGTGGACGGCGTGGTCGGCGACGAGGCGCTCGAGCGCGAGCTGATCGCCTTCTGCCGCGAGCACCTGGCCCACTTCAAGTGCCCGCGCAGCGTGGATTTCGTCGACGAGCTGCCCCGCCTGCCCACCGGGAAGCTCTACAAGGGCGTGCTCCGTGAGCAGTACTGGGGCGACCACGCCACCCGGATCGTGTGACGGCCGGCCTACCCGACGACCTGGTGTCCTGGGTCGAGGACGTCGGAGGCGGCCGCCTGGCGCTGGCCGACCGCAAGCAGGGCGGGGCGCGCAAGGAAGCCTGGTTCGTCGACCTCGAGCGCCCGGACGGCACGACGGAGCACCTCTTCCTGCGCTACGACCGCTCCGATCCGGCCCGCACCAGGGATCCCTGGACGCTGCACCGCGAGGCCACCGTGTACCTGGCCCTGCAGGGCGGGCCGGTGCCCGTCCCCCGTGTCCTCGGCGTGCACCCGGTGCACCAGGCCATGCTCTCCGAGAGGGTGGCGGGCGAGAACTGGTTCTCCCGTATCGCCGATCCGGCCGAACAGGAGGCGACCGCACGCGACTTCATGACGAAGCTGGCCGCCCTGCACTCCCTCGACGCGGCTGCGCTCGACCTGCCGGCTTTCCCCACCGTGACGACGGTCGCCGACGGCGTGCACGCCGAGCTCGACGAATGGGACCGTGTGCTCGCCGAACGGGGTGGGACGCCGGACCCCGCCCTCGCCTTCTCGTTGCGCTGGCTGCGCCGCAACGTCCCGACTACGCCGGCCCGCCCGTCCTCGTGCAGGGCGACACCGGGCCGGGCAACTTCATGTACGTGGGCGGGCGCGTGACCGCCGTCGTCGACTGGGAGCTGGCGCACCTCGGGGACCCCATGGACGACATCGCCTGGCTGTCGTTGCGGGCAACCCAGGAGCCCTTCACCGACTTCCCGACGCGGCTGCGCGAGTACGCCGAGCTCTCCGGCAATGCCATCGACGAGGCGCGGGTGCACTACTACCAGGTGATGGCCGAGACCAAGCTCCAGGTGATGGGTCACCGACCGGATGCCGCCGGAACCCGGTCGGCGGACACGGACGCTGGCAACGGCTTCATCTACCAGATGCTGCACCGGCGGCTGTGGCTCGAGGCGCTGGCGGCCGCCACCGGCCTGGCGCTGACACCGGCCGAGGAGCCACGGGCCCGGGACCGGAGCGACCACGACTGGATGTACGACGCCGTGCTGTCGCAACTGCGCGACGTGATCGTGCCCCGCACGCCGGACCCCCTGGCGGCGGCGCGTGGCAAGGGGATCGCCCGCCTGATCAAGTACCTGGCGCAGGTCGATGCCTACGGTGCGTCCTACGAGGCGCTCGAGCTCGACGACCTCGAGGCGCTGCTCGGCCGGCGCCCCGAGTCGGTCGCTCTGGGGCGGGCGGCGGCGGCGGATGCCGTGGCGGCGGGCTCGGTGAGCGACGAGGCGTACCTCGGTGCGTTGTGGCGGCGGGTGGCCCGCGAGACCGAGCTGGCCCGGCCGTCCATGGGGGCGCTGGCCGACCGGCACTGGCCCGAGCTGAGGTGAGATGACATGACCAGCGAGCTGTTCGGTGTCGACCTCGACCGGCGGCGAGCCGAGCGAACCTACCGGACGTTCGGCCCCGAGGACGACGACTTCCACGACGAGGAGATGACGGACCGCTGGTGGGAGACCGAGACCAACTGGTTCTCGTGGAACGTCCCCGAGCGCCGGCTCGGTGGCTGGACCTACTGCCAGGCCCGCCCCAACGCACAGCTGTGCAACGGCGGGGCCTGGGTGTGGGACGAGGGTGGGGCCTATCCGTGGGATCTCGCCTACCGGGCCGAGTACTCGGGCCTGCAACTCGCGCCGCGTGCCGAGCGTGACATGCGCGACTTCGAGTGGCCCAACGGGGTGCGCGTGCGCGTGCTCGAGCCGTTGGCGCGCTACGCCGTGTCGTACTCGGATCCGGGCGGACTCGAGCTGGAGCTCGAGTTCGAGGCGATCATGGCGCCGAATCCCCACCCGAGAGGCGTGGTTCCGTTCTTCAAGGGCGTGCACTTCGACCAGGCGGGCCACGTCACCGGGACCATGGTGCTGCGCAGCGAGGAGGTGCCGATCGACTGCTACTCGGTGCGCGACCGCTCGTGGGGGCCACGACCACAGGGCCGCCCCAAGCGCCGCACGGGCGAGGCGCCCTCGCAGGCGGGGAACTTCGGTGGCGTGGGCTATTCCTTCTGCGCCGCGGGGCCGGGCGAGGCCTGGCTGGTGTACGCCGTGCCCGGCCCCGCGTCGGACCCCGTCACGTGCGGCTTCCTGCTCCGGGACAGCGAGTACGGGCACATCCTGGCCGGGGAGCGCCGCGTGACCTTCGACGCCGCGACCGGGTGGCCACTGACGTTCGAGATTGAGGCGGTGGACGAAATCGATCGTCGGTTGTCGGTACGCGGCGAGACTGTGAGCCGGCACTGGCGCGGTCACGGCGGGGACTCGCTGGTCCACTGGCAGTGGGACGACGGGGTGGAGGGCTGGGGCGAGGACCAGAGCTACTTCAGCCGCGGCCAATGGGAGGCCAACCGGCGGCGGGCCACGAGAGGCTGACCGGGCACGAGTTCGAGGACCACGGGGCGGGTACTGCGACCGTTCCCCTCCGATGCCCGCCGCCCCTGGCTCAGAGGTCGCTGTCGTCGGACCGTCAGCGCTCGCTGCGCTCTCGAGCGAGGCCCTGATGGAGTCCGCGGCCGAGACGGCGCGGCAGATGGGGGCACTGGTGGGACGCTTCGTGGAGCTTGTGGGTGAGCTCGACCGGCGCGACGGGTGGCGGGCCGAGGGAGCGACGTCGCTCGAGGCCTGGGTCGTCGAGCGCTGCGGCGTCTCGGTCCCGACCGCCCGAGCGTGGACTCACGTGGCGGGGCGGCTCTTCGACCTGCCCGAGCTCGCGACCGCGCTGAGTACGGGCGAACTCAGCTTCGACAAGGTGCGCGCCGTCGTCGACGTGGCGACGCCCGAGACCGACCACGACCTGCGCGAGCGGGCCGCGCAATGCTCTGTAAAGCAGCTCGCCGAACTCGCCCGCTCGACCAGCGGGACGGACGAGGTGCAGGCGCAGCGCGACCACGAGCGCCGCTCCCTGCGCTGCAACGACGGGTTCCGCACCGTCAGCATCCAGCTCCCGCCGGCGCCGTACGCCGAGGTCCGGGCGTGCCTCGAGAACCGGGCCCGGCGGATCCCTTCCGACGGCGAGACGCCGTGGGACCAGCGGATGTGCGACGCCTTCCTGGAGATGCTCCGCTCATCGGGCACGCGTGGGTCGAGCCCCTACTTCGTGGTGGCCCACGTCCCCTTGGAATCCCTGATCGACACGCAGTCGGACGAGGCCTCCGCCCTGGCGGGCGCGCTCGAGCGCGGTGGGCTCCTCAGCGTCGAGACGGTGCGCCGTCTCGCCTGTGACAGCACCATCGCCATCGCCGTCGACGACGACGTCGGGCACACGATGTACGAGGGTCGGGCCCGACGCGAGCCGACCGATGCCCAACACCGGGAGATCCGGCGCCGGGACCGCCACTGCCGCTTCCCGGGTTGCACCAACGCGACCTTCACGAACACCCACCACATCAAACCGTGGAAACCGGATGGCCGGACCGATCTCGACAATCTCGCGTTGCTCTGCGAGTACCACCATCACCGCGTCCATTCCAAACAGTGGACGATGTCGGGGGACGCCAACGCGGAGCTGAGCTTCATCGGCCCGACGGGCCGGGTCATGACGTCGCGCGCCTCGCCGTTGTGGACCCGGGGAAGCGGGCGATCGAACGGGGACAGGCGCGCGCCGCGGTAGCTAGCTGAGCTGCAACGGCAGGTTCCGGAATCCCCGCAGCGCCTGCACCGGCTTGTAGCGCAGGGCGTCCCGCGGCACCGCCAAGCGCATGGCGGGGAAGCGGCGCACCAGTTCCCCGATGGCGATTTGACCTTCCAGACGCGCCAGCTGGTTACCGAGGCAGAAGTGCTTCCCGAAGGCGAAGGTCAGGTGCCGGTTCGGCTCTCTTCCGAGGTCAAGGTCGTCCGGACGCTCAAAGACCGACTCGTCGCGGTTGGCCGAGATGATCATGCCCAGCACCTTGCTCCCTTTGGCCATCGTCGTGCCGCCGACCTCGACGTCGTCGAGCAGCGTCCGGGCGGCGCCGCAGGGAACGGGCGTGGTGAAGCGGAGGAGCTCCTCGACGGCCGTCGGTATCAGGGCCGGCTCAGCCCGCAGTCGCTCCGCCTGCTCGGGGTGCTCTATCAATGCGACGGCGGAGCTCCCGATCAGGTTGGCGGTCGTGTCGTGGCCCGCCAGCATCAGGAGGAAGATCATCGCCATGACCTCGTCCGGGCTCAGGGAGTCGCCGTCCTCGCTCGCCTCCAGGAGAGCCGAGATCAGCCCGTCGTCCGGCTGGGCGCGACGCTGCTCGGCCAGGCGCTCGAGCACGGCATAGAGCTTGCGCGCCGTCGGGACGGCGCGCATGGCGTCGGCGGTCGAGCCGCTCCCCAGGCGCACCACGAAGCGCTCCACGAGCACGTGGAACTCGTTCCGGTCCTCGTCGCCGACGCCAAGCATGGTCGAGATGACCGACAGCGGCAGTGGCACGGCGACGTCACCCACCAGGTCGATGGTCTCCCCCCCGCGCTGCTCCACCTTGTCGAACAACTCAGTCACGATGCGCTCGATCTCGCCCGTCATCTGCTGCACCATGCGGGGCGTGAACGCTTTGTTCACCAGCCGACGCAGCCGGGCATGATCGGGGTCGTCCTTGTAGACCATGCTGCTCATCAGGAGCCGGAACATCCGGGGCAGGTGCCGCATTAAGAAACTGGAGCCCTGGCTCGTGCTCGTGGGGTCGCTCGAGAAGCGCACGTCGTTGTGGAGCAGCAGGACGTGCTCATGACGCGTCAGCATGTAGCCGGTGCCCCCTAGAAGCTGCTTGGAGAAGGCCCGCGACACCGGCGCGCTGCGGCGCAGCTCCCCGTAGCGGGGATAGGGGTCGGAGAACATGACCGGGTCGCCCAGATCCGTCGTCTCGAGCCGTCCTGCCGGTGCCGCGTGCGTCACCTTTCCCCCCGTCCATCAATCCACCAGGGATTCAGGGCTCCTGGCACCTAATTGAGTATAACTTATTGACCGATGGTTGCCGCCTCTTCCGTCACCGCCACGGCGACCCGCGTCCCTGCACCCGAGGCGACCGCAGAGTCGAAGCTGGCGGCGAGCGTGGCCCGCCGCATCCTCGCCGACGTGGTGGATCGGGGCTGGCCGGTCGGCGAGGTCCTCGGCTCCCAGTCCGAGTTGATCGAGCGCTACGGGGTCAGCCGCGCCGTGTTCCGCGAGGCGGTGCGACTGGTCGAGAACCAGCAGGTGGCCTCCATGCGCCGGGGACCGGGTGGGGGCCTGGTCGTGACCGAGCCGACCGTGGACGCCATCATCGACGCCGCGGTGCTGTACCTGCATCGGGCGAACACCCCACTGGACGAGGTGTTCGAGGCGCGCATCGTGGTCGAGGAGGTTGCGGCCGAGCTGGCGGCCGCCCGGCTCACCGAGGACGACGCGGCTGGACTGCGGAAGCTGCGCGCCGAAGAGGTCGATGGCACCGTCCGCGACCACCGCGCCCTGCACGCACGATTGGCCGACATCACCCGCAACCCCGCCCTCGAACTGTTCATCGACATCTTGAACCGGGTTGCCTTCTTGTACTTCCGCGGTGGACCGTCGGTCTCCGACGCCACGCTGACCCAGTCGCAGCAGGCGCACGCCCGAGTCACCGACGCCGTGCTGAGTGGCGACGCGGACCGGGCGCGCCGGCGCATGCGTCGGCACCTCGAGGCCGAGTCCGCCTTCCTGCAGAATCGCCGTCTCTCCCGGCAGCTCCTGCCCCGCAGCGTGGCCCTCGGTGGCGGCGTGAGCAACAAGCGGGCCGAGGACGTGGCCCGCGCCATCCTGCAGGACGTGGTGGCCGATGACCTCCCGCCGGGGTACCTCCTCGGGTCCCAGACGGCGCTGATCGACCGTTACGGGGCCAGCCGAGCCGTCTTTCGCGAGGCACTGCGGCTGCTCGAGCACCATCAGATCGCGACCATGCGTCGGGGACCCGGCGGCGGCCTGTTCGTCTGCGCGCCCAGCGTGCGGGGGGTCAGCGAGGTGGTGGCGGTCTATCTCACTCGACGCGGCATCTCCATGGCCGACCTGATCGAGCTCCGTATCCGGGTGGAGCTCGCGCTGGTCGAGCTGGCCATCACGCGGGTCGACACGGACGGCGAGTCCGACCTGCGCGCCGCGTTCGACCGCGAGCGTGGCCTGTCCGTGGCGGAGTTCGCCGACGGCGGGCACGACCTTCACGCAGTCATCGCCGGCCTCGCCGGCAACCGGGCCCTCGAATTGGTGGCGCTGGTCCTCATCCGCCTCATGCGCCTGCACCAGGTCGAGGACGTCTCGGACGCGCAGAGGGCCCGGGCCGCCACCGAGGTCTCCCGCGCCCACGGCGCCATCGCCGCGGCCATCACCGAGGGCGAACCCGAGCTGGCGCGCCGCCGGATGCGCCGGCATCTCGAGGTCGTCGGCATGTACCTGCGCGACGAACCGACCGCTCAGGTCGTGGAGAACACCTTGCGCGAGTAGTACCAGACCGCGAGCGCGCTCAGCACCACGGCGAAAATGGCCAGCGCACCGATCTCAGGCAGCGTGTCCGCAAACGTCGCGTGGTCGGAGATCAGTTTGATGAAGGCATCCATGGCCCACGCCTGGGGGACGATGTGCCCCACGTTCTTGACCGTGGTGCTGACCGTGTTGAGCTGGTAGACGCAGCCGCCGAGCATGCCAGCGATGATCGCCACGATCACGGCGGTGGCGATGGCCTGCTCCTGTGAGCGCGACCAGGTGCCGATGATCACCGCCAGCGCGGCGATGCTGATGCCGAGAAGAGCGACGACGAGAAAGACGCTCATCGGATTGCCCCAGTGCACGTTGAAGAGCACGATGCCGACGAAGATCAGACCGATCGCCATGGCGATCGCGGTGACCATCATGCTCGCCATCTGCCCGAAAACGATGGCCCGCTTGCGGACCGGTGCCGCCGAGAGCCGCTGCAGGACGCCCAATCGGCGCGTTTCGACCATGCCGGCCGACAGCACCAGCACGGCGATCCCCATGAAGAGCACGAGGTTGGCCGGAGCCACGTACCAGAACGGGCTGAGCGGTGCCTGGGTCTGCGTCGCCTTCAGCGTGGCGTCCGTGAACTTGGTGTTCGATCCCTCGGCTGCCATGAGGTCCATGAGCGCGACGACGTCGGTCCGGGCCTGCACCGCGTCCGTGGTGGCCGATTCGACCAGGAAGTCGGCCCGCACCGAATTGCTCTGCGATGGGAGCTGGACGATTCCGGCCACCACCCGGCCCCGCAGTATGTCGTCGGTCAGATCGGTCCGATTGCTCTCGACGCGGACCTTGATCCCGTTGGTCGTCTCGGCCAGGTGCAGGAGACGCGGCGATGGATGGAGGAGCCCGATCGGCTCCTTTGGGCTGCCTTCCAGGAGACCGGTGATGAGGATGATGACGACGGGGACGAGCGTGCCGATGATGAGCAGGCGGCGGTCGCCCATGGCCCGCCGCAGGTTCACCCAGATGACTGCGATCACGGCTCGACCATCTTGCGCACCCGGGTCAGGGCCAGGCCCCCGGCCACCAGGGCAATGGCCAGCAGCACGAAGAAGGGGCCGACGACGCTGCTCGCCGGTTCGCCCAGCTGGTCGAGCCGTCCGAACCCGACGAGGGCCCACCCGTTCGGCGTCCCCAAGGCCAACACCTGGAAGACGTCGGGGAGCGAGCCCGATGGGAGCAGGTTGCCGCCGACCAGAGCCAGGAACAGGCCCACGAGCAGCGTGATGCCGAACGCCTGTTGCTCCGTCTTGGCCAGGGATGTGAGGAAGACGCCGATGCCGCACATGGCGACGGTGGCGCCCATACACATGAGCAGCACGCCGAGCGGGCTCCCCCAATCGGCGCCGAAGGCGAAGGTCGTCACTCCCCAGATCACGAAGATGGTGGCCAGGCCCGTCACGAAGATGGCCAGCAGTTTCCCGAGGACGATCTGGGTCGGCCGCAGCGGGGCCGCGGTGACTCTGGCGAGCGTGCCGGCGGCGCGCTCCATGAGGAGCGAGCGCATGCCGAGGCCACTCCCGATGAAGAGGAAGACGACCGCGATGTTGGGTGCGAAGAAGTTGAGGTTGACCTTGCCGCCATGGCCCACGCTCTGCGTCTCTATCGCCACCGCGGCCGGGTCGACGGTGACGCGGTGTGGCACCTTGGCCGCGTAGAGGACGCTCGAGATGCCGGCGGCGACGGACTCTGCATACTCCTGCCCGAGCTGCGAGGTGCCCCGGGTCACGACGTCGAACCCGGGGGTGTGCGTAGCGCCCGGGTCGACGATGGGAACGAGGAGGCTGGACAGGTGCATCTGTCCCGGGAGCACCGCCACCCCGCTGTCGAGACTCCCGTTGGCCACCGCGGCCTTGACGGCGTCCTGGCTGGGCATGGGGACGACGGTGACGCCGGGCGGCAGCTGGCTGGCGTGTTCGGCGGCCGCCATGAGTTGCGGCGAGGCACCCGACACGCCGACGCGCACTGCCACCGCAGCGCCGCTACCGGCGAAGGAGAGCCCGAGGACGGCCGCCATGAGGAGCGGTGCGGCGAGGCACCCGATGAGGACGGAGCGATCGCGCAGCCGGCGTCGGAGCTCGTTCAGCGCGATGACGCGGATCAATCCCGCAGCTCTTTCCCCGTCAGACTCAAGAAGACGTCTTCCAGGTTGGGCGAACGCACCTCGACGCCAGTGAGGTCGACACCGTTCCGGGTCGCCACAGCCACAACGGCCGGGAGGACAGCCGGTCCGTGGTCGGTGCTCAGCTCGAGATTGCCATCCACCTCGTGCACGTCGTGGATGTTGTCGAGCTGGCGGCAAGCCGCGGCCAGCCCGTGCAGGTCCGCACCGTCACAGGCGAGGTGCACCTTGTCCCGGCCGCCGTAGTCGTCGATCAGTGAGTCGGCCGTCCCTTCTGCGATCAGGTGGCCGTCATCGATGATGCCGATGCGGTCACACAGCTTTGCCGCCTCCTCCATGTAGTGCGTCGTGTAGAGCACGGCAATACCGAGCTGCCCGACGGTCTCGAGGATCGCGTTACGACTCTGGGGGTCGACGCCGACGGTGGGCTCGTCGAGGACGAGCAGCTTGGGGCGGTGCAACAGACCGGCCGCCATGTTGGCGCGCCGCTTCATACCGCCCGAGTAGGTGCCGATGCGGTCCTTCCCGCGGTCGGCGAGCCCGACCAGCTCGAGCGTCTCGCCGATGCGGGCCTGGAGATCCTTGCCCGACAGCCCGTAGAGCTGGCCGAAGAAGGTGAGGTTCTCCACTGCCGAGAGGTCCGGGTAGAGGGCGAGGTCCTGGGGGACGTAGCCGACGGCCGCCTTGGCCTCGAGCGTGCCGCCCTCGAAGCCGTCGACGGTGACCTCGCCCTCGTCGGGCACCGCCAACCCGCAGAGCATGGAGATGGTCGTGGTCTTCCCGGCGCCATTGGGGCCGAGCAGGCCGTAGCACTCATCCTCGGCTATTGAAAAGGACACCCCGTCGACCGCCAGGCGGTCGCCGTATCGCTTGCGTAGGCCCTCGCAGCGCAGCATGGCGACAGGCCCGAGACCCGTGGCGCCCGCCTCGCTGCCTCCGACCGCCTGTTGCATGCACCCTCCCCAGGGAAAAGAGGACCCTCTTTTTAACCATAGCAGAGCGGACTTCCGAGGGGCCGGTCGGGCACCTGCCGCTCAGGTAGGGAGCCGATTCCGGGTTCCGCACCGAGCCCGGACGGCCGTCGGTCGGAGCAAAAGAGTATGACGAATTATCCCTGCGCCACGGCGAGGGGATAGGAGGACGCGGCGGCCACCTCGAGGATCTCCGACCGGTCCTCGCCGAGGATGAACCCTGCCGCGATGGCGGCGTCGAGGGCGGCCTCGAACCGCTCCAGGTACTCCGCCTGGCCCCCCGGATAGAGCACGGTCAGCGTGGCGGCGTCGAAGGGCTCCGTGCGGCCGAACAACATAGCGAACGTCTCCCCCGTCTGGCCGAGACCCGACGTGACACAGATCGGCGCGTCGACCCAAGGCGAGCGGATGCCGCCGAACGCGTTGCCATGCTCGTCCAGTCGGAAGCCCGTTGATTCGGCGTCGAGGTCCAGCCGGGGAGCCGACGGGGGCGGTTCGCCACCAGCCGCCCACCGTGCAAGATGGGCCAGGGCGGCCTGAGAGACATAGTGCTGCTGGGGCACGGCGTTGATCGGCGAATCCGTGTTCCCGATCATGAGGTTCCTGGTGGGGCGCAGGAGCTCGGCCATGCGTTCCGGGCTCAAGGTGCCGTCGTCGTGACGGCCCGCGCTGACCGTGTACGTGTCAGCGTGTGCCGCACCTGCCATTTCCCAGACACGGATGCGCTCGGAGTCGGGCTGGTCGGCGAGCCCACCCCCGAGCAGGATGACGTCGGTCTCGCTCTGGAGCACGAGCACCGGCACCCGCGCATCCTGGCGGATGCTCTCACCCTTGGCCGAGATGATACGGCGGGTCGCATCGATTCCCTCACCTCGCGCCGAGGGAACGAACACGCCGTCGATCGACACGCCGACACCCGGGCGCCCGTGCACGAAGAAGCCGTCGAAGAGCTGTGCATGAGGATCGACTGCGTTGATGTAGGTCACCAGGCATGCGGCAGACTGCGACTCGCCGGCCGCGAGGATCTGCTCGGGCACCAAGCCTCCGAGCGGGTTCTCGTCGGGAGGCAGACGGAGCAACCCACCGACCTGGGTGAAGATGTCGAAGGACCAAGCGTCCCCGGGATGCTCAAGCTCGCCGTAGCGCTCCGGCGCCAGGAGCTTCAGGTGGATACTCTCGACGAAGCCCCCGCCGTCGATACCCACCTTCTGCGCCGACACACCGACCCACGCATGGCCCTGGGCAGCAAGGTGACGGTGGAAGAAGCCCCAATCCGGCGCCGCATCGATGCCCGCCGACACGTTGTACCACTCCACGACCACCGTGCCGCTGAACCGGTCCGGATCGATGGGACGTCGCACCACACACCGCGTCCGGAATGGCGCCGCGGCGCTGGCAGCCACGTCCCAGTGGCCGTCCACCCCCCGCTCGCCCCGCAACGCGTAGGAGATGGCCGACCCCTCGACGCTGAACTCGGTCTCCTCGTAGCCGAGGGTGGCGAGGTCGTAGTTCCTCATGACGTCGGGCGCAGTGCCCGCCATCTTCTTGAACACTGCCCGTCGTGAGCTGGTCACCACTGCCCTCCCCGTCGGGGCGCAGGGGCCCGACTCGATCGTGTCGTCTTATTAGGATACTCTTTAAGCTTGTCGGGCTTTCGGCCCACATACGCAACAGGATCGAGGATAGGACGTGAGCGAGGCTTGGATCATCGACGCATGCCGTACTCCGCGAGGCATCGGGAAGGTTGGTAAGGGGGCGCTGGCGGAGCTCCACCCGCAGGTACTCGGCGCCACCGTCCTACGTGCCCTGGCCGAGCGCAACGGATTGGATACCGGCGACGTCGATGACGTCGTCTGGGGCACCTCCATGCAGGTGGGATCCCAGGGGGGTGACCTCGGCCGCATGGCCGCGCTCGATGCGGGCTACGCCATCACCGCCAGCGGCGTGACGCTGGACCGCTTCTGCGGGTCCGGCATCTCCTCGGTCAACTTCGCGGCCACCTCCATCCTGGCGGGCATGGAGGACGTCGTCATCGCCGGCGGCACCGAGATGATGTCGTCCTATGCCGCCAACGCGTCGAAGTCACGCTCTCCCTTCCTCGACAGCGGCAACGACCACCTGCGCGCCATCCACCCGCAGACCAACCAGGGCGTGGCGGCCGACGCCATCGCCACGCTGGAGAAGATCGACCGCCGCGCTGTGGACGAGTTGGCGGCGGAGTCACAGCGCCGGGCCGAGATCGCGATCAAGGAGGGGCGCTTCGACAAGTCGCTGGTGCCGGTGCACCATCTGGACGGCTCGGTGGCGCTGGACCGGGACGAGTACCCGCGGCCGGGCACGACGGCCGACTCGCTGGCCTCGTTGCCCTCATCCTTCGAGGGGCTGGCTGACATCCCGTTGGACGAAAACGGGACCACCTACCGCTCCCTGGTCCTGCAGAAGTTCCCCGGCCTCGAGATCACCCACGTGCACCACGCCGGTAACTCCTCGGGTGTGGTCGACGGCGCGGCCGCGCTGCTCATGACCAGCCCCGAGTACGCCACCGCGCACGGGATGAGGCCCCGGGCGAGGGTCGTGGCGACGGCGAACATCGGTGACGATCCGACATTGATGCTCAACGCTCCGGTGCCCGCCACGAGGAAGGTGTTGGCCAAGGCGGGCATGTCGCTCAGCGACATCGACCTCTTCGAGGTCAACGAGGCGTTCGCGGTCGTACCTGAGAAATACATCCGCGACCTCGACATCGACCGCGAGAGGATCAACGTCAACGGAGGCGCCATCGCGCTGGGTCACCCGATCGGGGCCACCGGATCGCTCCTGGTGGGAACGGCGCTCGACGAACTCGAGCGGCGAGACAAGCAGGTCGCGCTGATCACCATGTGCGCCGGCGGTGGCATGGCGCCCGCGGTGATCATCGAGCGGGTCTAGGGCCGGAGTCCCGGGGCGGGGACAGTCGTGACGTCACTGCAGGACACACTGGGGTCGGACGACTACGACGAGTTCGGGCTCCTGCACGAGAACGCGGCCGAGTGGGACATCCCCTTCGAACGACAGCCGGTCGTCACCCGCACCTCCCTCGCGCTGCCCTCGGGGCAGAAGCTGTCGTACCTGCGCTGGGGCGAGGGTGACCCCGAACTCGTGTTCCTCCACGGCGGGGCGCAGAACGCCCACACCTGGGACACGGTCATGCTGGCCCTCGGCCGTCCGGCGGTGGCGGTCGACCTGCCCGGCCACGGGCATTCGGACCGGCGCGCCGACCGCGACTACGGGCCCTGGCAGAACGCCGCAGCCGTGGCGACGCTGATGGAGGCTGTGGCACCTGCCGCCCGGTGCGTCACCGGCATGTCGCTCGGCGGGGCCACGACCATCCGCCTGGCCTCCCAACGGCCGGACCTGTGCCGGCGGGCGGTGTTCGTCGACGTCACACCGCAGATCAATGACCCGTCACGGCAGCTGACCACGGCCGAGCGGGGCACGGTCTCGCTGATCGCCGGGCCACCGGTCTACGACAGCTTCGAGGAGATGGCCGAGGCAGCGGTGGCACTCAGCCCGTACCGGGCCGCCGCCGGCGTGCGGCGCGGGGTGCGCCACAACGCCCGCCGGCTGGACGACGGCCGCTGGACGTGGCGCTACGACCTCTTCGGGCCCCCGACCGGTGCGCCGACGACCGGAGAAGGCGGTCCCGCCTGGGTCGACTTCACCTCGCTGTGGGAGGACGTGAGCGCCATCACCGTCCCAGCCCTCTTCGTGCGCGGCGGCCTGTCACCCTTCGTACGGGACGAAGACCTCGCCGAGATGCGGCGGCGCCTGCCCTCGCTCGACGTGGTCGTTGTCGACGGCGCCGGCCACGCCGTGCAGAGCGACCGGCCGCTCGTGCTGGCCGACCTCATCCGCACCTTCGCCTTGTGACGCCCGGTGACGACCGGGGCGCCCGCGACACCCTGCGGGCGGCGTGGCGGGCGGCCGGGGTGTACCCCGACCTCACCGTCGGGGAGGCGATCGCGGCCGGCTGCACGACCCACGCGGGTGACCGGATCGTCTTCGCCCGGGTGGAGGGCGACACGACCGCGGTGACACTGGGCGACCTCCTCGAGCGGGCCGGCGCCTGCGCCGAGCGGCTGGCCGGCGCCGGCGTCGTGGCCGGCGACATGGTGGTCGTGCAGGCACCGGCCGACCTCCCGGGCACCGAGGTGATCGCCGCCCTCTGGTTGCTGGGCGCCGTTGCCGTCCCGATCGCCACGACCGCCACGGCAGGCGAGGTGGCCCACGCGGTGCGCCAGACAGGGGCGGCCTGCGCCGTGGTCGCCCCGGAATGGCGCGGGTACGACCTCGTCACGCCACTGGTCACCGGAGCCGAGTCACTCGGGCTCCGGCAGGTGGTCGCCCTGGGCCACGCGGCGGCCGACGGGGCCCTGGCCCTCGAATCCATCAGTCCCGTTCCGGTGCCGTCCGGACGCCGTCCGCGGAGCCCGTCGTCCGTGGCCTGCGTCCTCTACACGTCGGGCTCCACAGCAGAGCCCAAGGGCGTGCGACACAGCCACGAGACGTTGCTGTGCGGTCTCACCGTCGTGCCCGCCGACGCGACGAGCCGCATGCTCGGCACCTTTCCCGCCGGTCATGTGGCTTCGCTGCTCGGGCTGCTCCGCCCGCTCGCCGCCGGCGGGACCACGGTGGTGATGGACCGTTGGAGCGCGCGCGCCGCCGCCGAGCTCATCGAGGAGCACCGCATCACCACCAGCGCCGGCACCCCCTTCTTCCTCGCGACCCTGCTCGACGAGGCGGAGCGCTCCGGGCGCGACATCTCGTCGCTCGACCGCTTCTTGTGCGGTGCGGCGGCCGTGCCGCCGGCACTCGTCGCGCGCAGCGAGGCCGCTGGCATCGTGACCTGGCGCACCTACGGATCGACCGAGCACCCGGCCATCAGCTCCGGCGGCCCGACCGACCCCCCCGACAAGCGGCGCCTGACCGACGGCCGAGTGACCCCGGGCAACCAGGTGCGCCTGCTCGACGAGAGCGGTGCCGACGTCGCGCCCGGCGAGGAGGGCGAGATCGTGGTCCGGGGCCCCAAGCAGTTCCTCGGCTACCAGGACCCGGCGGCCGGCGCTGACGCGTTCGTCGACAGCACCTGGTTCCGAACCGGCGACCTGGCGCGTTTCGACGAGGAGGGCTACCTCGTCGTCACCGACCGGGTGAAGGACATCATCATCAGGGGCGGCGAGAACATCTCGGCCCGTGAGGTGGAGGAGGTGCTGGCCCGGCATCCTGCGGTGGCCGAGGTCGCAGTGTGCGCCGCGCCCGACGAGGTGTGGGGCGAGGCGGTCTGCGCCGTGCTGGTGCCCCGCGACGGCGCGACGGCGCCGACGGTCCGGGAGCTCGACCAGATGGCGGTTGCGGCGGGGCTGGCGACGCACAAGCGGCCGAGCAGGGTCGTCGTCACCGAGGCACTCCCCCGCACGGCGGCCGGCAAGGTGCGCAAGCGCGACCTCCGGCCGCTGCTGTGACTCAGCGGTATTGCGTGTCCTTCTTGTCCCTCGGCTTCGGAGGCGCGGGCGGGAAGTTGCCGATCTGCGTGTAGGACAGGCCGTTGTGGAGCGCCGTCTGGCGCGGCATCTCCATCGACTCCCAGATGGCACGGACCGTGCCCTGGATCGCCCTGGGGTTGCGATCCGCGATCGACACCGCGATCTCCCGTGCCCGGTCCCGCAGCCCGTCGCGGGGCACCACCTCGGTCACCAGGCCGATCCGCAGGGCCGTCTCGGCCGTGATCCGCTCTTCGTTTCCCATGAGGGCCCAGCGCAGCACGTCGCCCAGGGGCACGCCCCGCTGCAGCATCCCCATGGGCTCGAGCGCGGAGACGATCCCCACGTTGGCGTGCGGATCGAAGAACACCGCGTCGTCGGAGCAGATGATGATGTCGGACTCGTTGATGAAGTACTGCCCCCCGCCGGCGCACATGCCGTGGACGGCGGCGACCACCGGCTTCCACACCCTGTGGTGGGTCTTGGGGGCGAGGGTGAGACCGGGGTCGAAACTGTTCCAGACGTTGTCCTTCTCGAACCAATGGCTCTCGCCCTTTATGTCCACACCCGTGCAGAAGGCACGCTCACCGTTGGCCTGCACGACCACGCAGTGGATGTCGTCGGTGTCGCGGATCGTCTCCCAGGCCCACGTCATGTCGGCCGCCATGGCGTCGTTGAAGGAGTTCAACTGGTCGGGCCGGTTCAGCGTGATGGTGGCCACGTTGTCGGCCACGTCGAATAGGATCGCTTCGCGCTCCACGGCTTCCTCCCCGCGGGCCACGGTGGCCCTCGGAGCAAAATGGTACACTCTTTCTCCCGCTTCCAGCCGTGGCGCGGGCACGCAGCCGAGACAGAACACACGACAAAATCAAAGAACTCAGAAGACGGAAGACAGAGAGGAACACGCCGTGGAGATCCAGGGGAAGAAGGCCGTCATCGTCGGCGGAGCGTCCGGCATGGCCAAGGCATCGGCCCAGCTGCTGCGACAGAAGGGCGCCGACGTCGCCATCCTCGACCTGCCCACCTCGGCCGGCGCGGAAGTGGCAAGGGAACTGGACGGGACCTTCCACGAGGTCGACATCCTCGACGAGATCCAGACCGAGTCCGCCCTGGCCGACGCCGTGTCCGCTCTCGGCGGTCTGCACATCGCGGTCAACACCGCCGGCGGTGGCACCGCGAAGCGCACGCTGTCCAAAGACGGCCCCCACCCCCTTGACGAGTTCCGCCGCACCATTGAGCTCAACCTCATCGGCACCTTCAACCTGAACCGGCTGCAGGCCTTCCACATGTCGACCAACGAGCCCGAGGACGGCGAGCGCGGCGTCATCATCGACACTGCGTCCATCGCCGCCTTCGAGGGCCAGATCGGCCAGGTGGCCTACACGGCGGCCAAGGCCGGGATCGCCGGCATGACCCTCACGATGGCCCGCGACCTCGGCAGCCTGGGCATCCGGGTCCTCGCCATCGCACCCAGCCTGTTCAGCACGGGCATCACCGAGGGAATCCCGGACGAGTTCGCGTCCGTGCTGACCAAGGACGCCGCCTTCCCCAAGCGGATGGGGCGACCCGAGGAGTACGCCAAGCTGGCCGTGGCCATCGTCGAGAACCCGATGCTGAACGGCTGCTGCATCCGCCTCGACGCCGGGCAACGCTTCGCCCCGAAGTAGCCGGCGGCCGATCGCGGTGCGATCGATCGACCTCCACGTCGACGTGACCGACGCAGCCGGCCTGGGCGAGCCCGCCGACGTGTCCCTCACGGTCACCCTTCCCGACGAGGTCGGGACCGACCCCGTTGTGTGCTTCGCCAAGCCGGGCGGGGGGTACGCGCGTGGCTACTACACCGAGGACCTCCCGGGCCCGGCGAATGGGGCGCAGGCGGACTGGCACGCGGCGCGGGGGTGGATCTTCGTCTCGGTGGACCCTCTGGGTGTCGGCGACAGCTCCCAGCACGACTCCGAGCGGCTGTCGTACACGCCGGTCGTGGCGGCGAACCAGGCCGCTGAGTCCGAGGTGCTGCAGCGTCTGGCGGCGGGGACGCTGGTCGACGGCCTCGGCGCGATCGGGAGCCCGTTGAAGATCGGCATCGGGCAGTCGATGGGCGGATGCATGACGGTGCTGCAGCAGGGGCGCCACCACGGCTACGACGGCATCGGTGTCCTCGGCTACAGCGCGGTGCACACCCACCCCCCGACCGCGCCCGGCACACCCCCGATCGTCATGCCCTGGGTGCCCCGCGACACCATGCCCTCCGACGGCGTCTTCACCAACGGTCCGGCCCTGGCCGAGCTCGACACCGCCGCCACGGTGGACGCCGATGTGGGTACCGGTGCGGGTGTGAGTCCGATGGCCTGGGGCTTCCACTACGACGACATCGACCCGGCCATCGTGCAGCGCGACCTCGGAGACTTCCCGGCCCGGGGGGGCGACCTGCCCCCGTGGGCATCGGCCACGGTCCCGATGACCTTCGCCATGTGGTGCCTGGCCCCGGGCGCGGTGGCGCCCGAGGCGGCGTCCATCCGTTCCCCCGTGCTGGTGGCGCTCGGAGAGCGCGACGTGGTCGGGGATCCCCGGGGCGAGGCGAGGGCGTACGAGGCGGCGCGCAGCGTGGACCTCTTCATCTGCCCGAGAATGGGACACATGCACAACTTCGCCGGCACACGCGAGTTGTTCTGGCGCCGCATCGAGACCTGGGCGGACTGGGTGCGGGCGGCGCGAGGCTGATGGGCCTCGACCTTGCCAAGGACCTCCCGTCGCTGCTCACCCTCGAGCGGGTCGACCGCGACCTCTTCCGCGGCCGCAACGCCAACTACGGGCCGCGCCAGACCCTCTACGGCGGGCAGGTGGCGGCGCAGTGCCTGCTGGCCGCGGCGGCCACCGTCGAGCCGGACCGCCTCCCGCACTCCCTGCACGGCTACTTCCTCCGGGCAGGGCACAGCGACCTGCCGGTCATCCTCGAGGTCGACCGCGATCGCGACGGGCGCTCCTTCTCGGCCCGCCACGTCGTCGCCGTGCAGGAGGGCGAAGTCATCTTCTCCATGATCACGTCGTTCCACGCCGAGGGCGAGGGCGGCGGCGTCTTCGACGACGCGCCCCGGCGTCACGCGCCCGAGCCCGAGGACACGGCCAGGGGCGGGTGGAACACCCTGCTCGAGGTGCGTGAAGTGACTCCCACCGACTTCCTCAAGGGCGTGTTCACCGACTGCGTCTGGGTGCGCTCGACGGCCTCGCTCGGCGACGACCCGCTGATGCAACGGGCGGGTCTGACCTACCTGTCCGACCTCGGCACGGGGTTCGGCCAGCAGGAATCGTCGCTCATCGGCCGTGGCGGCCCGAGCATCGACCACTCCATGTGGTTCCACGAGAACATCCGGGCGGACGATTGGGTGCTGGTCGACCTCCGGCCGGTGAAGGCCCGCAGCGCCCGCGGGTCCTACCACGGCTCGCTGCGGAACCGCCACGGCGTCCTCGGGGCGACCATCTACCAGGAGCACCTCCTGCTGCCTGGGTCGACGACCGAGCTGGTGGAGGAGATCGTGCAGGCCGAGGCCGAGGCGGCGGCGCGGGAGGGACGTGAGCCACGCGACTTCAAGGCCCTCCGGGCCGCCCGCGGGCAGCACCCGGCCGGCCACTGAGCGCTCAGGCCACCCAGCCGGCGATCGTCTCGACGTCCTGCAGCCCGTTGGGCCCGATCGGCTGCACGTTGAGGACGGTGACGCCCGAGTCCCGGTAGGCCTCGATGCGGTCCTTCACGTAGCCCGCATCCCCCACCAGCGACATGCCGGCCACCAGCTCAGCCGGCACCAGTGCCGCCGCCTGCTTGCGGTCGCCACCGAGGTAGGCCTCCTGGATCTGCCCGGCCTCCTTCTCGTACCCGTATCGCTTGAGGACGTCGTTGTAGAAGTTCTTACCCCGGGCGCCCATGCCCCCGTAGTAGAGGGCGAGCATCGGGCGGTCCCGGTCGCGCAGGTGCTCGACGTCGCTTCCGATGGCCAGCGACCCGCCGGCCACGATCTGGAGCGGGGGCAGGTCCGCCGCCCGCTTGGCCTTGCCGGCCTCGAGGGAGGAGCGCCACAGCTCGTGGGCCCGGTCGGGCCAGTAGTGCAGCGGGAGCCACCCCTCGGCCAGCTCCGCCGTCATCTCGACGTTCTTCGGGCCGAGCGAGGCGACATAAATGGGGATCCGCTCGCGGACGGGGTGGTCCATGATCTTGAGCGCCTTGCCGAGCCCGGTGCCCTTGCCCTCCGGTAGGGGCACCTGGTAGTTGGCGCCCTCGTGGACCAGGCGGTCCCGCCGCCACACCGAGCGGCAGATCTCGATGATCTCGCGGGTGCGGGCGAGCGGCGCGTCATAGGGCACGCCGTGGAAGCCCTCGATCACCTGGGGCCCGGATGCGCCCAGGCCGAGGATGAAACGCCCCCTCGAGAGCTTGTCGATGCCGACCGCCGTCATGGCCAGGAGCGTCGGAGTGCGCGAGTAGAGGGGCAGGATGCTCGAGCCGATCTGTGCCTTCTTCGTGACCGCGGCCAGGAACCCCATGGTGGAGACCGCATCGGCGCTGTAAGCCTCGCCCGTCCAGAGGTACTCGACCCCGACGTCCTCCAGCCGCTTGGCGTGGGCCGCGAACGCGTCGGGGTCGTCGCGCATCCCCACCATCGCGCCCAGCTTCATCGTCGGCTCCTCCGCGGCATGTGCGCCCGTCCGGTGCCCGCACGTACCCTGTCTGCCTTTGGGGCTCCCTGCCCCTCCACAATAGAGGGTACTATTTATCCATGTCGATTGCGATCACCGAAGACCACCGCGCCCTGGGCCAGACCGCCTCGGACTTCCTCGCCAAGCACGATTCCCGAGGGGCGGCCCGGGCGCTGCTCGAGGCCGACACCGAATCGCTGCCTGCGTTCTGGGATGACATGGCCTCGCTCGGCTGGCTTGGCCTCCACCTCCCCGAGGACAAGGGCGGCTCCGGCTTCGGCCTGCCCGAGCTCGTCGTGGTCACAGAGGAGCTCGGCCGCGCCGTGGCACCGGGCCCCTTCGTGCCCACGGTGATCGCCAGCGCGGTCATCGAGGCGGCGGCGGCGGCCGCGCTCGCGGCGCGCCTCCTCCCGGGACTGGCCGACGGGTCCGTCCTCGGCGGCATCGCGCTCACGTCCGACATCACCGTGTCGGGTGGCAAGGCCGCCGGTACGGCTCCGGCGGTCCTGGGCGGTGGCCTCGCCCATGTGCTCGTCCTCCCCGCCGGCGATGACGTCATCGTCGTCGACGTCGGTGCGGGCGGTGTCGCCGTCGAGGTCCCGGGCAACCTCGACCCGACGCGGCGCAGCGCACGCGTTGAGCTGTCGGGGGCGCCGGCCGAGATCATCCCCGGCGGGGGGCGGGTGCTCCTCGACCTGGCCCGCCTCGTCACCGCCGCCGAGGCCGTCGGCATCGCCACCGAGTGCACCGAGCAGGCCGCCGCCTACGCCAAGGTACGGGTGCAGTTTGGCCGGCCGATCGCCACCTTCCAGGCGGTCAAGCACCACTGCGCCAACATGCTCGTCGCCGCCGAGCTCGCCACGGCGGTCGTGTGGGACGCCGCCCGGGCGGCCGAGGAGGGGGGCGACCAGCTCTCGCTGGCCGCCGCGATGGCATCGGCGCTCGCCCTGTCGGCGGCCGACGAGTGCGCGCAGCTCAACATCCAGGTGCACGGCGGCATCGGGTTCACGTGGGAGCACGACGCCCATCTCTATCTGCGGCGGGCGACGGCGCTCGAGGCGCTGGTCGACGCGGAGGCGGCCGCACGGGACGCCACCGACCTGGTGCGGAGCGGGGCGAGGCGTGTGCGCACCATCGATCTGCCGCCCGAGGCCGAGCCGATGCGCGACGAAGTCCGGACGTTCGCGGAGCGGGTGAAGGGATCGGACGCGGCGGCGCAGCGCGACGCCATGATCGAGACCGGGTACGTCATGCCGCACTGGCCCAGGCCCTGGGGACGCGCGGCCGGTGCTGTGGAGCAGCTCGTGATTGAGCAGGAGTTCCGGGCCGCCGGGGTGTCGCGCCCCCAGTACGGCATCACCGGGTGGGTGATCCTCACACTCATTCAACACGCCACCGAGGACCAGGTGGCGCGCTGGGTGATGCCGGCACTGCGCCAGGACGTCATCTGGTGCCAGCTCTTCAGCGAGCCCGACGCCGGGAGCGACGCCGCCGGGGTCAAGACGAGGGGGACCCGGGTCGACGGCGGCTGGCTCGTCAACGGCCAGAAGGTGTGGACGAGCGGCGCGCATCTCGCCGGCTTCGGCCTGGCAACCATCCGCACCGACCCCGACGTGCCCAAGCACGAGGGCATCACCACCATGGTCATCGACATGCACGCCGAGGGCGTGGAGGTGCGCCCGCTCAGGATGGTCACCGGCCACTCGGAGTTCAACGAGGTCTTCTTCAACGACGTCTTCGTGCCCGACGACGACGTGGTCGGGCCGATCAACGGAGGCTGGACGGTGGCCCGGGCGACGCTGGGTAACGAGAGCGTGTCCATCGGCGGCGGCCAGGGCGGGGGTTCGGCGCCGGCGGACATGGTCATCACCCCGTTCGACGCCCACCCCGAGCGGCTGGCGGGCGGGGCCGGCCGGATCGGCCGCTACATCGCGCAGACCGAGGCCATGGCGGTGCTCAACATGCGCAGCGCCCACCGGGCCGTGATCGGCGGCGGGCCGGGTCCGGAAGGCAACGTGACCAAGCTGGTGCTCTCCGAGATCGGCCATGAGGCGGCGGCCATCATGGCCGCGGTCGGCGGGCCCGACACCGCGTACTCGGACGGTGCCGGTGCGTTGACCTCGATGATGGTGCTGATGCATCGAGGCATGTCGATCGCCGGGGGGACGTCGGAGATCAAGCGCAACCAGATCGGCGAGCGCATCCTCGGACTGCCCAGGGACCCCCTGATCAACTAGACCGGCGTGGCGTCACGGACCCGGTGATGCCCGGTTCGCCGCCACCACGCTGGGGTAGGCGGCACCGAGACCGGCAAGGCCGGCGGTGGACGCATCGAATCCGAACGCGTACCGCAGCTGGGCCGTGACCGCCTGGCGGATCACCGGCCACGCCCGGGGTGGCGGCAGGTCCGGTGGGCGGCACCCGTCGGACGCGAGCAGTACGAGCGACGCCGGGATGGGGACGTGCAGGGCGGCGGCGATGGAGAGCAGGCCACCGTGCGACGAGCCGACCTCGCACAGGTCGGCGAAGACGAGATGGCCGGCACCCCGCAGGAGGATCAGCCGCTTCGGGCTGTGCATCCTCCCATAGGCGGCGATCATGCTCACGTGACTGACCACCTTGTCCGCTGCTCCCGACATCAGCAGCCCCGGCTGGTGCGGGACGACACTGCCGGCGCCACTTCTGGTCTGGCCGAACGAACCGACCGTCGCCCCTGCCAATCCGACGAACGTGGTCACCCGGCTGTCGATTGCGGCCAGCGCCTCGACGGCTGCGCCCCCGGCGGAGTGGCCCACCGCGCCCACGAGACTGGTGTCGACGTGGCCGTGGAACGGGCTCGATCCCGACGCGTCCTGCGCCGCCATCAGCGTGATGGTGGCCTTGAGATCCTCGACGTCGGTCGTCTTGGTCTTCGCCGCGGTAGGGCCGCCCAGGACCTCGGTGAGGTCGCGGCTGTAGTGATCGGGTGCGGCGACGACGAATCCCCAAGACGCGAGACGGGCCGTGAGGAAGGTGGACTGGTCGCGGAACCCTGCGTAGCCGTGGCTGAACAGCACGAGCGGATAGCGCCCGGGGGCAACAGGGACGCCGCGCACGCCTCCGCTCGGGTAGTCCACCGTGAACCCGGCGGGGATCAGCTTCTGCAGTGCGGCCGGTAACCAGCTCACGATGTCGTAGGTGGCCTCGGGCCTGCCGGCGACGCTCGCCTTGGTGGCGGGATACCACACCTCCACCGGGGCCCCGTCAGTGGGCAGCGTCAGCGTTGCCTCACCCACGCCGAGAGGCCCGGTCCCGGTGAAGCTGGTGGGGCCCAGGTGCGTCACCGTCG
This sequence comes from uncultured Acidimicrobiaceae bacterium, assembly GCA_963824195.1. GTDB lineage: Bacteria > Actinomycetota > Acidimicrobiia > Acidimicrobiales > RAAP-2 > Bog-473. Next base: position 63,302 of record CAWGOJ010000022.1, read on the forward strand.
CCACGGTGTCACCGTGCACGATCTCGGTGCCGGGCACGGGTCCCGCCTGCGGTGACGGCGAGGACGAGCAACCCGCGAGCACGAGGGCGGCCAGCACGACAGCGGCCAGGGTCATGCCGGGGGTGCCCCGCCCCTGCGGCGTCGCCCGCCGCGCTGTCGTCGGTAGCCCGCGCAACCCTCTCAGCCCGCACTTCCGAAGGTGGAGTCCGGAGCATGCCAGTCCACGGACACGAAGCGGTGGGCGATGAGCCACCGCTCTCCCACGGGGACCAGGCGGTCCCGGTAGCGCCCCATGTGGTCCGGGCCGACCTCGGTGAAGACCGTGAAGTAGCTCGCCACGGTGGTCTCGGTCGGCGAGACGGCCTCGAAGCGGATGTTGGTGACGTTGTGGCGGACGACCCTCCTGGGTCCTCCCGGCTCCTGTGCCTTGGCGGCCTGCCGCGCCCGCAGCGCCGCGGTGCCGCCGCCGAACCGCTCCATGATGGCCGCACGACCCTGGACCGGGGCGCTGCCGCGGATCTCGAGGACGCCGTCCTCGCAGAACGCTCCCGCGAACTCCTCGAGCAGGAAGCGGTCACCTGCATGTGTGTACTGCGCCAGCGTGTCCCGGCACGACTCGCGGACGACGAGTTCCCAGAGCTCCATCGGGCTTAGGCCATCACCGTTGCTGGTGGCACTGCTTGGCCTTGCGGCCGCTGCCACAAGGGCACGGGTCGTTCCGGCCCGCGGCGGTGAGGAGACCCATGACCTCGTCGGCGTAGCGGCCCTGGCGCAGCAGCCCCGCCATCAGCCGCATCGGCCCGTCGACGTGGTGGAAGAAATCCAGGTAACCGCCGCACAGGTAGTTGAGGCCGGGCTCCCCGTCGGCCGTGGTCGTAAAACGGTTCTTCGGGCACTCGCCATGACAGGCGAACCGCACGTCGCAGGAACGGCACTGGGCGGGCAGCGTGTCGCGCTTGGCGTTCCCAAAGTCCCTCTGGGACGGCGAGGCAACCAGCTCGACCATACGGGTCTTGGTGATGTTCCCGAGCAGGTACGTGGGCTCCACGAAGTGGTCGCAGGAATAGAGGTCGCCGTTGTGCTCCAGCGCGAGCGCGTCGCCACACGTCTCGTTGAAGATGCACAGGCCGGGGGGCACGCCGGACCATGAGGCCAGGGCCGCGTCGAACTGCGAGACGAACACCTTCCCGACGTCGCCTCGCAACCATTCGTCGAAGACGGCAACGAGGAAGCGTCCCCAACCCTCCGGCGTCACGGTTCGGTCCGACACGGCCGCCTCCCCTGCGTTCTCATTGCGCTCCACGATCGGGATCAGTTGGATGTAGCGCGCGCCCAACTCGTCGCGGAAGAAGCGGTACACCTCAAGCGGGTGGTCCTCGTTAGCAGCGTGCACGGTGCACAGGACGTTCCATTCCACGTGGTGCGCCTGGAGCAGAGCGAGGCCCCGGATCACCCTGTCGAAGGTCGGGTTGCCCTTCTTGTCGACCCGGTACGCGTCATGGAACGCCTTCGGCCCGTCGATGCTGATCCCGACCAGGAACCCGTGCTCGACGAAGAGCCGGCAGAACTCGTCGGTGAGCAGGGTGCCGTTGGTCTGAATGGTGTGGGTCAGTCTCTGGTCCGGTCGGCGGTAGCGCTCGCACGCTTGGAGCGCACGGCGGAAGAACTCGACGCCCATGAGCGTGGGCTCCCCGCCCTGCCAGGCCACCGTCACCTCGGGGTCGGCGTGCCCCTCTAGGAGTTGGCGCACATATGCATCGAGCACCTCGTCGGACATGCGGAACCGGTCACCGGGATACAACGCCTCCTTCTCCAGGAAGAAGCAGTACTGGCAGTCGAGGTTGCAGATCGGCCCGCTCGGCTTCGCCAACACGTGGAAGTTGCGCGGCGCCGTCGGCGGGCGCTGCGCCGACATCGCGGGACCGGGATCGGGATCTTGCCCAGGCCGCTTCTGGACGAAGGCCACGGGGGCGTCTGCGGCCATGACCGATCCTATGCCTGCACTTTCCAGTCCAGCCCCCGGCCCACTCGTCGGAGACGAACCTGGTGAGTGCCCCCCCACTGCCCGCTGCCACCCGCCCGTAAAGTGCCGGTCATGGCAGACCCCCACTCGGGCACGGCCTCCGGCGTCTGGCACCTGCTGGTGGGTCCCCCACGTACGGCCCGCGGAAGCGGGAAAGAGCGGATCACGCCTGTCGAGGGTCTCTCGGCCCTGTCGCTCGACGCACTGACCTCGGTGGCCTATGGCCCCGAGGCGATCATCCTCGTGTTGGCGGTGGCCGGTGCCGGGGCCCTGCACCTGGTCCTCCCCATCACGATCGCCATCGTCGCCCTTCTGGCGATCCTGGTGTTCTCCTACCGCCAGGTCATCGACGCCTATCCGATGGGCGGCGGCGCCTATGCCGTCTCCCGAGCGAACTTCGGCGCCCACACGAGCCTCGTCGCCGCTGCATCACTGGTCGTCGACTACACCCTCACCGTCGCCGTCTCCATCGCTGCCGGCGTCGCTGGACTCGAGTCGGCCTTCCCGAGCCTGGACGGGGCCACCGTGCCGATGTGCCTCGGGATCCTCCTCTTCATCACCCTGCTCAACCTGCGGGGACTCGGCGAGACGGCGCGCGCCTTCCTGCTGCCGACGATGGTGTTCATCGTCGGGCTCCTGGCCATCATCGCCGTCGGGTTCATCCATCCCCTCGGGCTCAACCAGCCACAGCCGGGGACGTCGCAGTTACCGACATCAGGGCTCAAGGCGGTGACCATCCTGCTCGTCCTCAAGGCGTTCTCTGCCGGCTGCAGCGCGCTCACCGGCGTGGAGGCGATCGCCAACGGCGTGCCTCTCTTCCGGGAGCCTCGGGTCGTCCGGGCCAAGCGCACCGAGGTGCTGCTGGGGCTGATCCTCGGAACGATGCTGCTCGGTCTGGCCGTCCTCGCCAAACGCTGGCACGTCGGCCCCCGGACCGGCCAGACGGTACTGAGCCAGATCATGGCCATGGCGGTCGGACGGGGCTGGGCCTTCTACATCGTGTCCATCACGATCACCGTCGTGCTCGCCCTGGCGGCCAACACCTCCTTCGGCGGGCTCCCCGTCCTTGCCAGCCTCGTGGCACGGGACAACTACCTCCCGCACCTCTTCACCATCCGAGGGGACCGCCAGACCTTCGCGAACGGCATCGTGGTGCTCGCCGTCATGGCGGGCGCACTTCTCATCGCCGTCGACGGCAACACGAACACGCTGATCCCCCTCTTCGCCATCGGGGTCTTCATCGGCTTCACCCTGTCGCAGGCCGGGCTGGTCGTGCACTGGCGAAGAACCCGCCCGCCTCGTTGGCGACGGCGGGCGACGATCAACGGCATCGGCGCGTGCATCACCGCTATCGCCACCATGGTCTTCCTCATCTCCAAGTTCACCGAGGGGGCGTGGGTGGTCGTCATCGCCATCCCGGCGTTCGTCTTCCTCTTCCTCCGCATCCACGCCTACTACGAGCGGGCCAGGAAGGATCTCAGGATCGACGAGACGCCGAGCAAGCCGGCCCCCAAGTACACCCTCGTGATCGTGCCGGTGAACCGGATCTCACGGTTGACCGAGCACGCACTGTGCGAGGCAGAGTCGCTCGGGCAGGAAGTCATCGCCGTGACGGTCGTCCTGCGGGGTGGGGACGAGGGCATCCATGACGCCGACAACCTCCGGCGCCAGTGGCGGACGTGGGACCCGGGGGTGCCGTTGCGGGTGCTGTACAACGAGTACGCCTCCGTGGTGCAACCGATCGTCGGGTTCATCGACGAGGTCCGTGCGGAGCACCCCGATTATCAGATCGTGGTCCTCATACCGGTCATCCGCCCGGACAAGCTGCGCTACCGGATCCTGCACAACCAGATCGACCTGGTCCTCTCGTCGGCGCTGCGCAGCCGAAGCGATGTGGTGGTCGCACGGGTCGAGGTGCCGTTGGAGCCGGAACTGCCGGCGTCGCAGGGCGTGGCGGCAGACTCGGCCCCCGACACGCCGTCGGGTTCGACGTCCACTCCCCCATGACCTGAGTCGGGATATTCCCTCAGCGACCCTTCCATACCGGGTCGCGCTTCTCGATGAACGCGGTGGCACCCTCCTTGGCGTCCTCGCTGCCGAACACCTTGGGTTGCCACTCCGCCGCCAGCGACCGCGCCTTCTCCAGGTCCGTCGACGCCGTCCGCACGAGCTGCTTGGTGGCTTGCAGTGCGAGCGGCCCGTTGCGGGCGATGCGCTCGGCCAGCGCCACCGCGGCGTCGAGCACCTCTCCGGGCGGCACCACCTGGTTGATCAGACCCAGCGACAGGGCCCGCCCGGCATCGACCAGGTCGCCGGTCAGCGTCAGCTCCAGCGCCACGGCCAGCGGGATGCGGGTGCTCAGGAACACGCCGCCGCCGGCCGCGAACAGGCCACGCTTGACCTCGGGCAGACCGAACTTTGCGGCCTCCGATGCAACGACCACGTCGCAGCCGAGCAGCAGCTCGAAACCACCCGCCACCGCGGTGGCGTTGGCCGCACCGACGATCGGCACGCCTATGTCGCCCTGTGTGAAGCGCGCGAAGCCCTTCATACCCTCGGGATCACCGCCGACGGTCCCGCCCTCGGCGAAGGCGCGCAGGTCCATCCCGGCGCAAAACGCCTTCTCACCCGTCCCCGTGAGCACCACGGCACGCACCTCGGGGTCGTTCTCCGCCTCCACCATGCCGAGGCCGATCGCGGTGAGCAAATCAGGGTTGAGCGAGTTGCGGGCCTCGGGGCGGTTGAGCCGCAGCACCTGCACCGCCCCTCGGCGCTCGCTCACCAACACCGGCTCGGACTTCGTCTCCGTGTCGCCCATCAGGCCACGACCTTCCTCTCTCTCAAGTCGGCGATCGCCTCGGCCGAGTAGCCGAGCTCACTCAGGATCGCGTCGGTGTGCTGCCCCGCCAACGATCCGGGCTCGGCCACGGTCTCGCTCCGGGAGAACCCAATGTAGGGCCTGAGTCGCACGTGCTCGCCGAACGTCGGGTGCTCCACCTCGACCAGCATGTCGGCGGCCCCGGCGAACTCGGCCGACTGGAGCACCGTCTCGGGGGGTTCACGGTGCGCCACCACGCACCCGACGTCGGCCGCCAGGAGGGTGTCCTCCCAGTGCTGGGCCGGGCGGCCGGCGAGCACCCCCGCCAACACTTCGGCCAGCGCGGCATCGTTGGCCGTGCGGGACTCCTCGTCGGCGAACCGCGCGTCGCCGCCAGGTCGACATCCCCCGCCAACGCGGCACACAACGCGCTCCATTCGCCCGGGTGCGGCGCAGCGAGGTAGACCCATTCGTCGGAGGCCTTGTAGAGGCGGTAAAGGGCGGAGTAGCCCAACAGCTCCGGATCGGCCCCCTGAGTCGGCTGCCGGTCCTCGTACTCCACCATGTCGTCGGCCAGCGCGTGTGCCGTCGACGTCAGCATCGTCGTGAGCATCTCCTGCGATGTCCCGGCCCGGTCACGCACGAGCAGGCCGAGTGCCATGGCACTGGCCGCGGTGAGCGCGGAGATTCCGTCCGCCTGCGCGTACTCGGTCGTGCCCGCACCGGACAGGTGCATGGCGTCGGCCCGGATCTCCTTCAGGGTCAGCCCTGGGCGCTCCACTATGGCGGTGCCGATGTTGCGCATGACCAGACCGCTGCCGGCGCCGATGGTCGGCGCGTACGCGGGCCTGTCTCCGCAAGGACCGTCGATCCCGTAGCCCGGCGAGTTGAGGTACACGAGGTCAGGGTTGATCCCTCGCAGCGTGTCGGCGTCGACACCCTGGCGCTTCGCGACTCCGGCGCGGAACGACTGCAGCACCATGTCGGACTTCTTGGCCAGGGCATGGACGATCTCCCGGCCCTCAGGGGTCGACAGGTCGACGCAGATGGACTCCTTCCCCTGCATGCACTTCGCCGCACCGACCTCGGGGAAGGGCAGCAGGGCACGCATGGGCTCGCCCTCCATGGGCTCCACCTTGATCACCCGGGCCCCCACCTCGCGGAGCACCGTGCCGCCGAATGGCGCGGCGAAAAAGGTCCCGAGCTCCAGCATGGTGACGTCGCCAAGCGGACGCTCCCCCCGCGCCGAACCTGCGCCCGCCACCACGTCCGCCCCGCCGAGCGCCTTCCAAGGCGCCGACCGCAAGGCGGCCCCGTCGGCATCGAGCACCGGCGCCCCCCGTCCGAGCACGGCAGGTGTGTCCGACATCTTGACGATCGGCCCCGGCTGGCGCACCAGACCGCGCTCGGCGTCGTCGATCTCGACGACCGCCCCGAGATGCTGCATCTGCGGGTGGTCGAGCAGTTCGCTGCCCCGACGCATGGTCTCGGCCCAGACGTTGTGGTCATTCTCGAAGACCTCGTTCCACTCGGCCAGGGTCTTGGACTGGACCGCCTCGTAGAGCTTGTCCCAGAACTCGCCGGTCTTCGGGGTGTCGGCGGCCCACACGGCGTCCTTCCATTCCTCGTCCTGGAGCATCCAGTCGAGGCCCATCACCTTGAGCATCTCCATGTAGAGGTGCAGCTGGACCTGGGAGAATTGCAGCCAGCGCCCGTCCTTGCTCAGCGCGATGAGCAGCATGAAGATCATGGGGGTGAGCGGCAGGCCGTGCGTGCCGAAGGGCGACGACGGCGTGAACGCGTCGGGGAACTTCGAGGTGATGACGTTGAGGTACCAGTTCCACGTTCCGAGGGATGCGAGCCCGTTGACGAGCGTGGCCTCGACGTGCTGGCCCTCGCCGCTGCGTTCGCGCTCGTGCAGCGCCGCGCAGATGCCGGTGAGGAGCTGCTGGCTGGCCCCGTAGCTGCAGTAGGGCACCGACACGTGCGCCGGACCCTCGCGCGCCACCATGCCCTGGGAGGCCCACAGCGCGCCGACCCGCGCCATGACAAGGGCCTCGTATGCCTTCGCGTGGGCGTAGGGGCCCTTCCGCCCGAAGCCGGTCACCGACCCGTACACCAGGCGCGGGTTGGCGGCCGCCAGGTCGTCGTACCCGAGTCCCAACCGTTCCATCACGCCGGGGCGGAACGTCTCGATCAGCACGTCGGCCCCGAGCGCCATCTCCCGCGCCAGCGCCGCGTCACCCGCTTCGTGCAGGTCGAGCACCATCGACTTCTTGCCCCGGCAGATCAGCGGGTAGGACGGCAGGTCCCGCAGCGCGCTCCCGCCGGGCGGCTCCACCTGCACCACCTCGGCGCCGAAGTCCGCCAGCGTCTGGCTGGCCTGCGCCCCGGCGGGGCTGTTCGACAGGTCGAGCACGCGCAGGCCCGCGAGCGGGCCGGCCGGTGTGTCAGTGGTCGGATCGTGATCCATCAGCGCCTGTCCCCCGGTCGAGGCCACCGGGAACGTCAGAGAGGTGAGTGGCCGTTTTGAGTATACTGAATAGCGCCCCAGGGAGACGAGCCGGGAGACCGTGCAACCGTGGCAGAACCCTCCGCAGCACACGCCGACGACGACGAGCCCGTGGTCCTGACCGACGTCACGGACCGGGTCGGGACGATCACGATGAACCGCCCGGCGCGGCGCAACGCGCTGAACGGCGAGCTCATCGCTGCCCTCGACGGGGCCGTGCGCCAGATGGCCGACGACCCGGACGCCAAGGTGATCGTCCTGACCGGCGCGGCACCCGAGGGCGGCCATGGCGGCTTCTGCTCGGGGGGGGACGTGAAGGGTGGCGGGCGTGGCTCACCGGGGAGCGAGAAAGGCGTGCCGAGGGACGCGCTCTCGGGCGACCTGGCCCGGCACGACCTCCACGCGGCCATGCTGCTGCACCTCATGCCCAAGCCGACCATCGCCATGGTGGGTGGGCCCGCCGTCGGTGCAGGCTGCAGCCTGGCCGCCGCCTGCGATCTCCGCTTCGCGTCCGAAGACGCCGTCTTCTCGGCCAGCTTCTCGCCCAACGGGCTCTCGGGCGATTACGGGGGCTCCTTCTTCTGGACGCGCATCGCCGGTACCGCACTGGCCCGGCGTCTGTATCTGCTCAACGAGAAGATCCCGGCTGCCCGGGCGCTCGAGCTCGGCATGGTGCACGCCGTGCTTCCCCCCACTGAGCTCCGTGCCTACACCTACGAGATCGCCAACAAGCTGGTGCGCACCCCGGCCGCCCTCTTGGCCCTCGTGAAGGACAACCTCAACGAGGCCGAGGACGAGGTCGAGCGCCGCCGCTGGCTGTTTGCCCACGAGGCTGAGAACCAGGGACAGTCGGCCAGGGTGATGATGGAGCGCATGGCCCAGAAGCAGAAGGCCGCCGAGCCGCCGGCCGGGGGCTGAGCGCCAGGCCTACGGGCCGGGGTGTGGCGAGGAGGGGGTCGTCTGCACCTGGGTCTGGGCACCCGAGTGCAGGGCACCGGATGCCGACGCCAGCGGTCCGCTCCACAGGCCGATGGAGGCGGCAGTGGCGCACAGGATCCCCACGGCGACGGCCCGACCCTTGCGATTCCTCATGGAGGAACTATCGCCTCCAAAAGTTGGGATAGTCAGAGCGGATCGTAAGAAAACCCGAAGAAGTATCGGCGTGCGAACGGACGGGATCCCACCTACCGTTCCGCCTGCGTCCCCACCTTGAGGTCCCGGTACGGCACGTCCTTGTCGCTGCTCGGCTCTCTGGGCAGCCCGAGCGCCCGCTCTCCGAGCACGTTGAGCTGGATCTCATCCGTCCCTCCGCCCAGGCGGTTGCCCGGGCTGGCCAGGTTGACCATCTGCAGGTCGCCCTCCAGTGGCGAGATCTGGCCCATCAGCATCCCGCGGGCGCCCACGATGCGGTAGGAGAGGTCGCGGGACTCCTGGCAGATGCGCGCCGTGGTCAGTTTCGCTATGGAGCCGTCGGCCCCGGTCAGCTTCCCGCCGGCGGCACCGCTCCGTCGCATCGTCCAGCCGTTGACGCGGACCTGGGAGACGTAGCGGGCCAGCTCCTGACGGATGACCGGGTCACCCGACACGCCGAACTTCTGAGCCAGCTCCACCATCAACTTCGCCGGTACGGCCCCCGCCCGGATGGGGCTCTTGCGGGCTTTGGCCACCTCGCGGGCCCGGTCGAGCACCTCGGCCACCTTGCGGTCGAGGTCGCCCCCGGATCCCGAGCGGGCCATCACCAATCCCGGCAATCCACCGCCGGCCACGGAGTTGCGCTCGTGGAACAGCGTCGACTGGGCCACCCGCCAGCCCCCGTTGACCTCGCCGATGACGTGGTCACCCCTGACCCGGGCCTCCGTGAGGAAGACCTCGCAGAAGTTCGAGGCACCGTTCATCTGCTTGAGCGGCCGCACCTCTATCCCGGACTGCTTCATGTCGATCACGAAATAAGTGATGCCCGCGTGTTTGGGCACATCGACGTCCGTGCGGGCCAGCAGCATGCCGAAGTCCGCGGAGTCCGCCGAGGAATTCCACACTTTCTGGCCCGTGACGACCCACTCGTCCCCGTCGCGCACCGCCCGCGTGCCGACGCTGGCCAGGTCAGACCCTGATCCGGGCTCGCTGAAGAGCTGGCACCAGGCCGCCTCACCCGTGGCGATGGGGCGGACCAGCTCGGTCCGCTGCGCCTCGGTGGCGTGCTCGAGCAGCGTGGGCGCGGCCAGTGTGGACGCCATGGCGCCCACCGGCGACCCAATGACCTTGTTCTGGGCGAGCACCCCGGTGACCGTCATGGCGTCGCGCCGGGACGCATCCGAGCCGCCCAGTCCGAGGGGCCAGGTCGGGTAGGCGTAGCCGGCGTCGGCCAGGCGCAGCCACCACTCGCGGACCGTGATGGACGTGTCCCAGTTGGCCTCCACCCAGGCCTGGACACGGGCGGCCAGGTCGCCCTCGCTCACCCCTCGCTCACCCCTCGCCCCTGGCCCCACGTTCGGCGACGATCTCATGGTGGCGCTCGAGCATGGCGACAGCCTGGGCCTGCAGATCGGGCGGCGGTTCGGGAAGGCGGACCGGGCCGTGATCGCGGCTGGGCAGGGCGACGGTGGCCTTGGCCGGGCAGGTCACCGTGTCTCGCTGGTTGGTGCCGCGCATCTCGATGTCGACCACGCAGCGCCCGTCCTCCTGGCGCTTGTCGACGACCTCACCGGTGAGGATGTGGGTGTCGCCGATGTAGTTGAACTTGCGGATCTCGCTCGACTGCGAGACCAACCAGCCGTCGTCGCCGACGAAGTCGGTCATGTAGTGGCTGAGCCAACAGTCGCGCATCACTCCGTAGTCGTAGGCCATCGGGTTGCCGATGGCCTGGGCCCAGGCCGAGTCCCAGTGGACCCGCTGGGCCACGTCGGGTACGCCGTACTCGTTCTTCACGTAGAAGGGGGCGATGCGCTGACGGTTCTTGTAGGCGATCCGGTTGGTGCAGGGCTCGTAGGGGACGAAGCCGTAGCCGCCGGCGTGGAAGACGATCATGTCCGTGGTCGTCAACGGTCCTTTCGCCATCGGGCTGAGCACGTCGCCGACGTGCACGTCCTCCCAGTAACGGGGATCTGCTCCCCGGACCTCCTCCGCCTCGTAGACGGCGTCGATCTTCTCGATGTCCTCGTCCGTGTATGTCGCGGGCTCCAGGGCCGAGTACTTGCCTTTCTCCCGGGCCGTCTTGCGCTCGGTGTGGATGGCCAGTGTCCGCGAGATGGCGACGATCTCGGCTCGCTGGTTCATCTTGACGCTGGCATAGGTGACCAGGAGGGAGCGCTCGGCGAACTCGGACTTCTTCTCCACCACCGACTCGGTCCCACCGAAGCTGTAGAGGTGGTCACCGTCCTGGAGAGGACGGAACCACTGCCAGGTGCTGCCCGAGACGAAGACGTGGATGCCGCGGAACGAGGGCCGCTTGATCCTCTCCTTCGGCGGATCGCCGTGGAGCGGGCGATTCAGCGCAATCGGGATCATCGGCGGTGCGATCTGCCCGCCCCAGCGCGTCGTCGTGCCGTACTCCTCGGAGGCAAAGAGCGGGTTGTCGTCCCCGTAGCTGCGAGCGAAATTGCGCATGGAGTCGGCCGTCGCGGTGGTCAGGAACTCCCGCGCCCCGGACGGGGCCCAGCGGCCGACCAGCGCCTTGGCCCGCTCGATGTCGTCTTCCTTGAACTGGAAGTCGGTGGCCTTCTCGAACTCTTCGGATGTCGTGGTCGCCATTGCTCCCCCTGGTTGCTCCCGGGTCTGGATTCTCCTAAAGAGTATACTAAAAGCTGCACGACGAGCCGCGGGAGGGCGCTCGGTCCGGGACCGGACGCCGCGGGGTGAGTGGGCTCAGGGGTGGAGCGGGGTGAAGAGTGGAGCGGAGTGTTCAGTCCGCGGGCGGGGCGGGGACGCTCGGGAAGAGCTCCTGGAAGGCGCCGATCCGGATGCGACGGCTGACCGCGGGGTCCACGCCGTCGAAGAGCTCGTGCAGCGTCTTCTGGGTGTGGCCGAAGGTGCCCTCGAAGTGCGGGTAGTCGCTGCCCCACAGGACGTTCCGCCATCCCATGGCCGAGTTGGCGGCCACGGCGGAGATGTCGTGCTGGAACGACGCGTAGACCTGGTCGTAGAGGAAGCGACTCGGGAGCTTGGAGAGCGTCGGACGGACCGCGGCGCCGTGCTGGCGATAGCCCTCGTCCATGCGGTCCGCGATGAAGGGCCCCCACGTCGCCCCGCCCTCGGACACGAGGACCTTGAGGTCGGGATGGCGGTCGAGAGCACCGCAGGCGATGAGCTGGGTGACCGCCCGCTGCCCGCCATAGGTGGTCTCGACATAGTTGAGGACCGCACCACCGCGGCCGCGGTAGTAGACGCCCGTGCGCTCGGTGGGGTCATGGGGCTCCGTGCCGATGTGGAAGCCGATGACCATACCGGTCTCGGCGAAGGCGGCCCACAGCGGGTCCCACTCCTCGTCGTTCCACACGGGCCGGCCGATCGGCGGGCGGGTCGGGAGGAAGCCGCACAGGAAGCCGCCCTCGTGGGCCCGCCTGACCTCGGCTACGGCGTCGTCGATGTCGATCAGGGGAATGGAGGCCACGCACACGAAGCGGGGCGAGTGCCGCTGGAACTCGAGCGCCCAGTCGTTCAGGGCGCGGCAGCCCTCCTTGACCACGCGTGGCGTCCGGACGTTGAAGGTCCAGATACCGAGGGAGGGGTACATCACCTCGCCCCAGACGCCCTCGTCGTCCAGGTCCTTGATGCGCGCCACGGGGTCGTTGCCCCCGATGACCCGGTTGATGAAGTCCTCCTCCTTGGTGCCGGTGGGGCGGGCGTTGATGCCGAGCCCCGTCTTCGGCTTGTCACTCTTCGGCAGGTCGCGCCGGAACTCCTGGCCGTCGATGTAGATGGTCTCGAAGTCGCCGCTGGGGTCCTTGACGCTCCGGGGCAGGCGCTCCCTGACGTCGTCCGGCAACGAGGCGAACAGGTCCGGGGGCTCCATGAGGTGCGAGTCACCCGAGTTCGCCCACAACTTCTTCTCCGTCAGGTCGCTCATGCGCCCTCCCTGATCCCGCGCGTGCTTCGGCGCTCAATATGCAAATGATGTTCTCATAAGCGTGGCGTGTCAAGCACAGACGGAAGGTCCAGGTGGGGGTGGCGGCGGGTTCAGCGCATGAGGGCGCCGAGCGCCTCGAGGTGCCGGCGCATGCGGTGGCGGGCCAGCTCGCGGTCGCCGTCCTCGATGGCGCGCGCGATGCCCTCATGGGTGCGCAGCACCTCGGCCCTGATCTGCTTCTGCGCCTTGGGGGCCAGGCGCTCGATCTGGTGCAGACGGCTGAGACGGATGAGCACCAGGGCGACCAGGTGGAGCACGCGGTTCTGGGCTGCTGCGGCGACGGCGGCGTGGAGGTCGTGCACCGCCTCGACCCGCTCGGCGTCGGTGGCGTGCTCCTCCCGGGTCAGTGCCTCGTCGAGTCCCGCCCTGCCCACCTCGTCGATACGAGCCGCGGCCAGGTCCGTGATGGCCACCTCCACGCCGGTGCGCAGCTCGGCCAGCTCGGCCAGCTGCATGCCGCGCCGGGCCAGGTAGATGGCGGCCATCTCGGTGACCGCGTTGGCGCTCGGCGCCATGACGAAGAGGCCGCCCCCCGGGCCCCGGCGCATGCGGGCGATCTGATGGTGCTCCAGCAGCCGCACGGCCTCACGCAGCAAGGCGCGGCTGACACCCTCGCGCTCGATGAGCTCGGGCTCGGTCCCCACCAGCTCCCCGGGCGGCAGACCCTCGGTCACGATGGTCTGGGTGATGTTGCGTGCCACGACCTCCGCGCCCTTGCCCTGACCCGACTGGGCCAACACCACCGAGTCGGGCAGCAGCTGGCGGGTGGAGCGGCGGCGGCGGAAGAAGTCAGCCTCGGCCTGCAGGTGCTTGCGCATGCGGTTACGGGCCAGCCCGGCGTCGCCGGCCATGACGGCCTCGGCGATCATGGCGTGGGCGTGCATGGTCTCCTTCGCGATGGCGCTGCCGAAACGCTGCCAGTCGGGCGAGTAGAGCTGCGCCACCCGGTTGAAGACGTCGACGAAGAGCTCGAGTCCGGCGTTGCGGCTGATCGCCGCCACCAGGGCGTGGAACTCGCGCGGGTCGCCATCGGGGGCGATGGGCTCGTCGTCGACGAAGCGCCGGAGCTCGGCCAGGTCGTTCTCGTCGGTGCGCTCCGCCGCCAGCTGGCAGGCGATCTCCTCGAGGATGATGCGCGCCTCGAAGATCTCGTCGAGGCGCGCATCCACCCGGTGCAGGTACAGCACCACGGCATCGATGACCGCTCCCACCGTGGGCTCGGTGATGACCAGCCCTCCACCGGGGCCGCGGCGGGTGCGGGCGACCTGCTGGTGCTCCACGAGGCGCACGGCCTCCCGGAACACGGCCCGGCTCACCTGGTAGCGCTCGAGGAGGTCGGCCTCGGAGCCGAGCACCTCACCCACCGGCCAACCGAGGGCCATGACGTCTTCGATGATGAGGTCTGCCACCTGGGCCGCCCGCTTGGCATTCGAATCGGCGCCCGGACGAGGCACGTCGCGTGTCGCCGTCGGGGTCGTCATCGGCCAATCCTACCGGGCCAGGTCGCTCGCGACACGCTTTTGACCAGCGTGTTCGCCAAAAGAGTGGTCCGAAAAGGTGCACCGCCGGATAAGCAGCGTACAATGAAAACATGGTTTGCGAAGAGGCGGGTGGGTGGAGGCGCCGCTGACCTCGCCCCCCTCGGATCCCGTCGTCGCGCCCCCGGTGCGCCGGCCCGGTTCGGTCCGGCGCACGTCGACCGTGCTGATGTTCTGGCCGGACGGTCTGGGCACCGACCTCCACCTCAAGGGCAGAGCCCGCGACCTGCTCACCCCCGAGCTCGGTGATCCCGTGGTGGTGAACCATTCAGACCTTCATGCCGTGACCGGGCGCGAGCGTGACATCCGGCGCATCGAGGCCGACCCGGAACCCGCGGATCTGAAGCGGCTCGTGGGCTCCCGGGCCGGCGCCAACCTCCGCTCCGCCATCGCACAGGAGCTCCCGGACGAAGTTGCGCACGGGACGCCGCTCTACCTGCTGCTCGACGACCTCGCCGGCTCGACCCTGATTTCCGGCTTCGCCTTCCTCCGCTGGGCCGACCACGTACCGATGATCAAGAACCGGGTCGCCAACGCCCCCCGCCGCATCATGCGCGACATCTGCTCGGGCTTCCGCGACGGCGCCAGCTCGTTGCTCAGCGACGGCTCCATCTCGGGCCTGCGCCAGAACACGGCCCGTCCCGGCCCGCTGGCTGATCCCGCCGACCCCCTGGGCTGGCACGAGCTCGACGACCCTCCCCAGATCGCCATGCGGCGGGCGCGCCGGATCGACGTGTGGGACGAGGACGGGGTGCTCGGGATCGACGCCATGTTCCGCGACAGCTGCTGGGACCCCGACGGCGCCGAAGTCGTGGTGCACGAATACCAGATCACGGGCCGGGCCAACCGTGCGACGGGGACGCTCCTGTCCGTCGACGCCCTGCCGCGGGTGCTGCCCTACGTGGAGTGCCCGGGGGCGGCGCCCAACGCGTCGTGGATGGCCGGGACGGATCTGCGGGCGATGCGCACCGAGGTGCTGCAGCGGCTGCGAGCCACCGACTGCTGCACCCATCTGAACGACGGCTTGCGCTCCCTGGCCGAGGTGCCCGTGCTCGCCGCATCACTTCCGGATTGATCGACTGAAGGAGAAGCCCGATGGAGGCATTACCGCAATGACAGAGACGCTCAAGGACAAGACGGCCATCGTCGGCATCGGGGCCACGCCCTACTACCGGCGCGGCGAGTCGCTGCCCCAGACCGAGCTCGAGCTCGCCGGCAAGGCGATCCTCGGCGCGCTCGACGACGCCGGCCTCACGATCAAGGACCTCGACGGGTTCACCATCTACTCGAGCTCGTGCGACCCCGCCCAGGTGGCATCGGTCCTCGGCGTCCCGGAAGTGCGCTTCGCCGCCTCACTGACGTCCGGCGGCGGGGGCTCGGCCGGCTCCCTCGGATTGGCGTCGTCGGCGATCGTCTCGGGACAGGCCGAGGTGTGCGTGACCCTGATGACGCTGCAGCAGGCGAAGCGCCGGCTGGGCGGCAGCGCCGTCGGCGGCGGAGGGCCCGGGCTCGGAGGCGGGGGCAGTCCGTACGGGGGGGGCGGCGTGCCCAACTACGCGGCCTTCATCAGCGGCGCGGGGATGATGGCGCCCGGGCACAGCTTCGCCCTCCTGACCAGACGGCACATGGAGCTCTACGGCACGAAGCGGGAGCACCTGGCGGAGGTGTGCATCTCGCAGCGCGAGAACGCCATCCGGCGCCCGACGGCCATCCGAAAGGACCCCCTCACGCTCGACGAGTACTTCAACGCGCGGATGATCAGCGACCCACTGTGCCTCTTCGACTACACGATGGAGACCGACGGCGCGGTCGCCGCGGTCGTGACATCGGCCGAGCGGGCCAAGGACCTGCGCCAGAAGCCGGTGTACATCGGCGGCACCGCGCACGGCGGTGCGGGACGCTGGGGCTCGGCGATCTTCACGTACTTCCAGATGCCCGACGAGTACTTCGCCTCCTCGGGGAACCGGCCCGTGGCCAAGCGCATGTACGAGATGGCGGGCATGGGCCCCGAGGACGTGGACGTCGCGCTGTTCTACGACCACTTTTCCCCCATGGTGATCATGCAGCTCGAGGACTACGGGTTCTGCCCCATCGGTGAGGGCGGGCCGTTCGTGGCCGACGGCAACATCCGCTGGAAGGGTGGCTCCATCCCCGTCAACACGCACGGCGGGCACCTCTCGGAGGCCTACATCATCGGCATGACCCACATCCGCGAGGCGGTCGAGCAGCTCCGGGGTGTCGCGGTCAACCAGGTCGACGACGCCGAGGTGGCCGTCGTGACCGGCGGGCCGTCCGGGCTGCCCATCAGCGGCACGCTGCTGCACAACTGATCACGGCGACAAACGAGCGCGAGGAAAGAGGAGAAGAGAACGATGACCGACTTGAAGCAGGGGACGTTCCCCTCCATGATGCAGGACCCCTTCGCCGACGACCTGACACAGCCCTTCTGGGACGCCGCAGCCGAGGGGCGGGTGACCGCACCCAAGTGCACCAAGTGCGGGACCTTCGTCCTCCCGCCGCAGCCGTTCTGCTTCGAGTGCCAGAGCCAGGCCTTCGAGTGGGTCGATCTGCCCGGCACCGGGACCATCTACACCTACACCGTGGTCCGCCACCCCCTGGCCCCGCAGCTGGCCGAGGTGGTGCCCTACGTGTCGGGCGTGGTGGAGCTGGACGGGACCCAGGGCGCAGGGGCACGGCTGCTGCTCAACATCACCGACGCCGACCCCGAGACGGTCAAGATCGGCGACAAGGTGCAGATCTGGTTCGACCAGGTCAGCGATACCTTCCCGCTTCCGCGGGCCCGGATGGCCTGAGGCCGGTATGGGAGGGCCCAAGGCAGCGCCGGCGAGCCGGGCCGGGCGACCCCGTCGCTTCGAGTCCGAGGACGAGCTGCGCATCCTGCTCGACGCGGCGCTCGTCGTCATGGCGCGTAACGGGTACGCCGATGCCGCGGTGGCGGACATCTTGCGCGAGGCCGACCTGTCGACGCGCTCGTTCTACCGGCACTTCGAGTCGAAGGACCAGCTGCTCTGCGCTCTCTTCCGTCGTGAGGCGGAGGCGGCAGCGGCGCGGCTCAACGCCAAGGTGGGCGCCGCCGGCGACCCGCGGGCCGCTCTCGACGCCTGGATCGACGAGATCCTGAGCTTCGGCCAGCACCGCGTCAAGGCGGCCCGCGTGATGGTGCTCGGCTCGCCTGGCGCCATGAAGGCCGAGGGCTACGCCGAGGAGATGCGCCACGCTTCCGAACTGCTGATGGCGCCGCTCGAGTCGCTGCTGGCCGCGGGTGCGGCGGACGGCTCGTTCCCGCTCACCGACCCCGCCGCCGATGCGCCGCTCGTCCAGTCGGTGGTGTGGGCGGCCGCCGGCCTCAACCCCACGCGCCACAAGCCGGCGACGAGGGCGGAGGCGTCACGCCACGTGCGCGCGTTCTGCGAACGCGCCCTGGGGGTGGCGACGGAGGAGTGAGCCCGGGCTGGGCGAACGGATCAGCCCGAGGCCCGGTCGGCGAGCGACCAGAGGGCGGGCTCGCCGTCCTCGACCACGACGGTGCCGTCGATCTCGAGCACCCGGAGGTGGGACACGGTCTCGCCCACCGCGGCACGGCGCATGAAGCCGGCGATGTCGTCCCAGGGCCTCGACCACTTCATATGGGCCGCGATGTCCCAGGCGCTGTGGGGGCCCTCGCGCAGGATTGCCACCACCTCGGCGAAGCGGTCGCGGTGGTGCTGGCGCAGCTCCTCGAGCCGCGTGTGAAGGTCGTCAAACCGGTACTCGTGGGCCGGCAGGACCTCGCCGACGCGGTAGGGCTCGAGCTTGTCGAGCGACAACAGGTAGTCGCCCAGCGGGTTCGCTCCGGCCTGGGGGTGGAACGGGATGTTCGGGGTAATGCGCGGCAGCACGTGGTCGCCCGAGAGCATGAGCTCCTGGCGTGACTCGTAGAAGCAGAGGTGGCCCGGCGAGTGCCCCGGCGTCCAGATGGCCTGGAGGTCCCAACCGGGCACCTCGGGGCGCGCCCCGTCTTCGAGGAGCACGTCGGGGACGACGGCGTCGACCAGCGGGCGGACCGGCATGGCCGCGTTGCGCAGCGGCTCGAGCTCCTCGGCGGGCGCCCCCATGCGGCGCAGCGCGGCGGCCACCCGGTCGAGCAGGTCGTCGGGCTCGTCGTAACGGTCGTGGACGAGATCGGCGTCGGCCGGGTGCAGGGAGATCCACGCCCCCGAGGCCTCGCGGATCCGGCCGGCCAGGCCGTAGTGGTCGGGGTGGATGTGAGTCACCATGACGCCCTGGACGTCACCGATGTCGCAACCGGCCTCGGCCATGCCGTTTTGAAGCGCGCCGAACGCGTCGTCGGTGTTCCACCCGGCGTCAATCAGGTACGGCCCGCGGTCGGTCTCGAAGAGGTAGACGAGGACGTAGCGCAGCGAGTTGTTGGGCAGGGGCACCGGGATGCTCCACAGCCCGGGCCGGACCTTCTCGACACCGGGGAACGGGTCGTTGGCCGCCGCCGCGCCGCGGGCCCGCTGCGCATGCGGCGGGTGCGCGTGGGTGTGCTTCGATGTCGAGGTCACAACTGGCCCCGCGGCTCCCGGGGGAGCCCCAGGCCACGCTCGGCGATCAGGTTGCGCATGATCTCGTTCGATCCTCCTGCAATGGTCCAGGCCCGAGCGTAAAGGAAGGCGTCCTGCCAGCGCCCATCCTCGAACGTGAGCTCGTCGCCCTCGACCGCCATGGACCGGGCGCCCTGCAGCGCGAGAGCCGCCTCGGCCATCTCCAGATTGAGCTCGCTGAACCAGATCTTGGACAGGGGGGCGTCGGCGGGCGTGATCTGCCCTTTCATCGCCCGGGTGGCCATGCGTTGGCCCAGGTGGCGCTGGATGCGCGACCGGGCGGCGAAGGCGCCGATCTGCTGGCGGACCGCACCGTCGTCGATGGCCGGACGGCCAGCCCGGTTGTGGCGCCGGGCCACGTCGACGAGGCGCTGCACCGGGTCGGTGCCACCGCCACCTCCGCCCACGCCGGAGCGCTCCTCGGCCAGGCTGGCCCCGGCCACGCGCCAGCCCTCGCCCGGCGCGCCGATCATGTTGGCCGCCGGCACCCGCACCTCGTCGAAGAACACCTCGTTGAAGTCGGTCGTGCCCGTCATCTCGCGCAGCGGCCGGACGTCGACGCCGGCGCTGCGCATGTCGAGGACGAACGCGGTGATCCCGGCCGGGCCCTCGACCGGTTCGGTGCGCGCCAGCAGGTACCCGTAGTCGGACCACTGCGCCCAGGTGCTCCACACCTTCTGGCCCACGACGACGTAGTCGTCGCCGTCCCGGCTGGCCCTCGTCTGTAACGACGTCAGGTCGCTGCCGGCGTCGGGCTCGCTGAAGAGCTGGGTCCAGATGTGGTCGCCCCGGGCCATAGACGGCAGGTAGGTGGCCTGCTGCTCGTCGGTCCCGAAGTGCTTGAGGGCACCGGCGACGAGCGGGTTGCCGAGCACGTGGGGGACGCCGGCCGCGCCGAGCTCCTGCTCGAGGATGCGCTGCTCATGAGGGTCGCCGCGCTCGGCGGAGAAGCGGTCGAGCACGTAGCCGGCGTCGTAGACCGCTCGGGCGTAGGTGCGCAGCAGCTCCACGTCGGCCGAGCTGTCGGGCACGCGCAGTCCGGTGCGCTGCTTCCACTCGAGCGTCGGCTTGTGCTCGGCGATGAAGGCCCGGAGGGTGGCGCGGTACCCGTCGTAAGTGTCGGGAATGGGCGGGACGATCACATCCACGGGTTCACGCTCCCCCGGACGGCGCCATGGCGGCCTCGACGAGGCGGGTGAGGCGCTCACGGTGCCAGGCCCCGTCGCCGTAGAGCACCTGGTTGACCTTGGCCCGGCGCACGAACAGGTGGACATCGTGCTCCCACGTGAAACCGATGCCACCGTGCAGCTGGAGCGCCTCGCCGCTGAGGTGGGCGAGGGCGTCGTCGACATAGGCCCCGGCGGTGGCCACCGCCTCGTCGGCGTCGGGCAGACCGTCACCGAGGGCCAGGGCGGCATAGTGGGCCGCGGCCCGCATGCCCTCGAGCTCGATCAGCAGGTCGGCTAGCCGGTGCTTGATGGCCTGGAAGCTGCCGATGGTCCGCCCGAACTGCACGCGCTTCTTGGCGTAGTCCACGGTCGAGTCGAAGAGGAGGTCGGCGGCGCCGACGGACTCGGCCGCCTGCAGCACGGTGGCCACCGACAGACACCGCTCCACCACGGACCAGCCGCCTGCGAGCTCGGCCGCGCCGGCAACGGATACGCAGTCGAAGCGGACCTCAGCGAAGCGCCGAGTGAGGTCGAGGCCCGTGAGCACGCGCTCGGTCAGGCCCGTGGACGGGCGGGGCACGAGCAGGTTGACGACGCCGTCGCCGTCCGGCTCCTTCGCGGTGACGAGCAGCAGGGCTGCGTCGCCTGCGCCGTGGACGTAGCGGGCCACGCCGTCGAGGCGCCAGCCGTCGCCGGTGCGCAGGGCCTGCACCTCCACGGCGGACTGCTCGGGGGACCCGTCGCCGCTCAGGCACCAGGCGCACGCCACCTCGCCCCGCGCGATCCGCGGCAGGTGCACCTCGGCCTGCACCTCGGTCCCGAAGCTGGCGATGGCATCGGCCACCACGTTGCAGGGCACGAAGGGCCCGGGATTGAGCTCACGTCCCAGCTCCTCGGCCAGGACGACGAGGTCGACCAGGGGCTGCCCGGTCACGCTGCCGCCCTCGTGCTCGGCCGGGACGAGCATGGCGGTCCACCCGAGCTCCGCCCCCTGGCGCCAGATGCCCGGGTCGAAGAGGTCGGGCTCTTCCATGGAGCGCCGCACGTCGGCGAGCGACTGGTGCTCGGTGAGGAAGCGGCGTGTCGTCGAGCGCAGCAGCTCCTGGTCCTCGCCGAACCCGAAATCCATGGCCTAGCGCTCTCCTCCCGGATCCGGCGCGCTCGGCATCACACGCTGCGCTTGGCGGCGGCCCAGTACTCGTCGCGCAGGATGCGCTTGTAGAGCTTGCCACCGTCGGTCCGCGGCAGGTGCTCGCGGAAGTCGACGCTGCGGGGGCACTTGTAGCGGCCGATCCGCTCCTGGCAGTGGGCGATCAACTCCGCGGCCAGCTCGTCGCTGGGGGCGACGCCGTCGACAAGCTCGACGACGGCCTTGACCTGCTCGCCCCACTCCGGGTCGGGGACCCCGATGACGGCGACGTCGCCGACCGACGGGTGCTCGGACAGGACGCCCTCCACCTCGGCCGGGTAGATGTTGACGCCACCGCTGATGATCATGTCCTTGGCGCGGTCGTTGATGAAGAGATAGCCGTCCTCGTCCATGTACCCGACATCGCCGAGGGTGAACGCCTTGCCCTTGCTGACCGACGCCGTCAGCTCGGGGTCCCCCTTGTAGGCGAACGTAGCTCCCCGCTCGGGCTCCAGGTAGACGTGGCCGATATCGCCGCGCGGGAGCTCGTTCCCGTCCTCGTCGAGGATCTTGACCTTCATGCCAGCCACGGACCGTCCCACCGTGCCCGGCTTCTCGAGCCAGCGGTAGGGCTTGGCGATCGTGGCTGCGCCCTCCATGCCGCCGTAGGTCTCCCAGATGACGGGGCCCCACCAGTCCATCATCTGCTTCTTGACCTCAAGCGGGCAGGGGGCGGCGGAGTGCACGACCACCTCCAGGCTGGAGAGGTCGTACCTGTCCCTCACCTCTTGAGGCAGGCGCAGCATGCGGACGAACTGCGTCGGCACCATGTACGCGGTCGTGACGCCGTACCGGTCGATGGCCGCCAGCGTCTCCTCGGGGTCGAACTTGCCGAGGATGGCGAGCGCCTGACCGACGTTCAGTGCCCCGTGGTAGAAGCCCTGGCAGCCGCCGTGGTGCATCCCCGCCGAGACAAGGTGCACCCCGGTCAGGGGCTGGAACTGGAACGCGTGGCCGAAGGTCTTCATGGCGTCGGTGGCCGCCGAGGGGTCCATCTTCGGCGTTCTCGGTCTCACGACGGCCTTGGGCTGGCCGGTGGTGCCGGAGGAATAGGTGATGGGCACGCCGAGCCGCCGGTCGGGCGGCTCGGTCTCCGGCTGGCCCGCGACCAGCATCTGGTAGCTCGTGAAACCCGGGATGTCCCCACCAACCGAGACCCGGAGCTGAACCGACCCGGTGCCCGACATCTGCTCGACGCGGTCGGCGAAGTCGGTGTGCAGCACGATCGCCGCCGCCTCCGAGTGGTCCACGATGCGCTGGATCTCCGCGCCGGACAGGGCCGGGTTGAGGGCGATGGACTGGTACCCACCCTCGTGGGCGGCCAGTTGCCAGTACAGCATGTCGACGTCGTTCGGCAGGGCGTAGGCAAAGATGTCGCCGGCACCGAGGCCATGCGCCCGCAGAGCGTGGACCAGCTGGTGGGCGCGGCCGGCGAGCTCGCCGAAGGTCAGCGTCACACCCGAGGGGCAGCCGACGACAGCGGGCTGGTCTGGATGTTCGTCGGCGATGTACCAGAAGCCGAGCCGCTGGTCCCACGGGTTCTGCATCGCGAATAGAGTATACCAATAATGCCATCAGCTGACCGAGACCAGGGCAGCCCGCCGGGCGCCGGAGCGCAATGCGACGTGGACTGCTGGGTCTTCGACGTCGACGGTTGCCTGGTCGACTCGCTGACCGGGACGTCACTCCGTCCCGGGGCCAGGGAGCTGCTGGGGTACCTGGGGAGTGGGAGCCGCGTCATCCTGTGGAGCGCAGGCGGGGACGCCTACGCCAGGGACCGGGCGCAGCAGTTCCGCGTGGACGGCCACGTCAGCGGTTACTTCCCCAAGGAGGGGCGGGACGGCGACGGCTGCTACCTCACCGTGCATCTCCCGGTCGACACCCGCCGCGCGGTGTTCGTCGACGACCGGCCCGAGGACCTGGCCCGGGATCTCGAGGTGCTGGCGGTCTCGCCCTACATCTCCGAGGACCCCTACGACCACGGGCTCCGGGCGGTGGCGGAGCGGGCCGGGCTGTTCCCGTCCCCGAATCGATAGAGGGCACTGTTCTGAGGCCAGGCAATTCGACACCGTCGCCGCCGGGAGACAAGATCCCCACGGCGAACCCGTTCGCCATCCTGATCCCGACAGAAGCAAGGGGGAAGCCGTGCCCGGCCCACTCAACGGAGTCCGTGTCGTCGAGGTAGCCAACTGGACGTTCGTCCCGGCGGCCGGCGCGGTGCTCGCCGACCTCGGCGCCGACGTCATAAAGATCGAGCCGCCGAACGGTGACCCCCAGCGCGCCCTGCGCAACATGCTGAACCTCGGCGAAGACGGCCCCAACCCGTTCCTCGAGATCCCCAACCGCGGCAAGCGCAGCGTGACGTGCGACCTCACGACGGGCGACGGGCGCCGCGCCCTCGCTGCCATCCTCGCCGGAGCCGATGTGTTCGTGACCTCGAACCTCGCCCCGATCCGCACGAAATTGCACATCGACGTGGAGGACGTGCGGGCGGCCAACCCGGACATCATCTACGTGCGCGGGACCGGATGGGGCAACGACGGTCCGATGGCCGAGGTCGGCGGCTACGACATGGCCTGCGGCTGGGCCAGCAGCGGCATGGCGTTCAAGATGACCCGCGGCGGGATCGAGCCACTGCCCCAGCCGGCCGCGTTCTTCGACTTGCAGGGCGCCAACACCATCGCCGGTGCCATCGGCATGGCGCTGTACAAGCGGGCCACCACGGGCGAGACGTCGGTCGTCGACGTGTCGCTCATGCACGTGGGCATGTGGGCCATGTCACCCGACATCGTGGGCGCGCCCTTCTCCGGGGACAATGCCTCCTACGGTGACCGCACGAAGTCACCCAACCCTTTGGTCAACGGCTACGCCACCAAGGACGAGCGCTGGATCTACTTCGTCTGCCTGCAGCCCGATCGCTTCTGGGACGAGTTCTGCACCCTGCTCGGTCGCCCGGACCTGATCACCGACGAGCGCTACGCGGATCCGGCCGGACGCTTCCAGAACCGGACGGAGCTGATCCTCGAGCTCGACCGTGTTTTCTCCGAGCTGACCCTGGACGAGATCAAGGAGAAGTTCACGGGGTTCAGCGGGGTCTGGGCCCCGGTGCTCCGCCCCTCGGAGCTGTACACCCACCCCCAGGTGGAGATCAACGGGTTCCTGCCCAGGGTGGAGGCCACCACGGGCAGCGACTTCAACCTGGTGGCGGCGCCGATGCACTTCTCTGGCCACACGACCGAGCCTCCCGGGCCCGCGCCCGAGCTGGGCCAGCACACCGAGGAGGTGCTGCTCGAGGCAGGCTTGGACTGGGACGCCATCAGCGCGATGCGGGAGAGCGGCGGACTGGGCTGACGCGGCCCGGCGCTGCGGCGCCCGGCAGTCCCTACGCCTCGAGCTCGTCCACCAGCCCCCACGAGTGGGCGGTGGCGGCGTCGATCGTGAGCCCCGAGAACGCCAGCCAGGCGGTCCGCAGCCGGCCGATGCGCCGGGTCAGGCTGACCGTCCCACCCGCACCGGGGACCAGGCCGAGGCCGATCTCGGGCAGGGCGATTGCCGTGTCCGGCGCGGCCACGACGCAATTGGCGAAGGCCGCCAGCTCTATGCCGGACCCCACGCACGCTCCGTGCAGGTAGGCGGTCGTCTGCTGGCTGAGACGAGAGACGGCGCGCCCGACGCTGCGCTCCAGCCGGATGATGTGCGCGCTGGCCGGATCGGACCTCGTCCCGAACTCGTCGAGGTCGCCGCCGGCACAGAAGGCCCGACCTTCGCCCCGCAACGCGACCACGGTGATGCCCGGGTCCGCGGCGGCCACGGCCAGACCCTCAATGAGCTCGTCGCGCATCCGTGCATCGAGCGCGTTGAGGCGGCCCGGCCGCGCCAGCGTGACGATGAGCGTGGCGCCCTCGCGCTGAAGCCTCACCCTGGGACCGTCGTCGACGTCCGTGCGGGCCGGGCGCCGGGACCGCCAGCCCGCGAACTCCGGTCCCGACTGCAGGACGGAGTAGACGGCCGACTCGGCCACCAGGCCCTCGTCGACCGAGCGCCCGGCCTGGCCGCGCATGAGCAGGGCGAGGCACGCGGACGCGATCGGGCACGCCTCGAGGTTCTCCTCAATCGACTCCAGCGCCGGATCGCCTTCGGCAACCACGACGTCGCACAGCTCCAGCCAGCGGTGATCGACGACGCCGCGGGTGGCCCCGACGACGACGAACGGCAGGCTGGCCAGCGGCCCGGTGGCCGACCCCGGAGGGCCCGGCAGTCCCTCCTCCATGGTGATCAGAACGGCCCCGCTCCGTTCGGCAGGCATCGGGCTGCGTAATTCGGCGAGGAGGGTGTCGGCGCTGAGGTGTTCGAGGATCGCGAGACGTTACCCTGCCGCCATGGACGTGGGTCCCCTGCAGCGCTGGGCGGCCAGCGGCGCGATGGCGCTCACGGGCTCCGCCGACGACGCTCTCGGGCCGCCGACGGGGCTCGTGGAGGGGGTCCACCGCCTCGGTGGGAGCTTCGACGGGTTGGACGCGCTGGCCCTCCTGGGCGAGCGCGCCGCGCTCATGGGGCTGTGGCGGCGGGGACGCACGAGCTGCGGCGGCAGCTGCCGGCTGCTCCCGTGTGCCGGCGGCTTCATGGCCGTGTCGTTGCCCCGAGACGAGGACATGGACATGGTGCCCGCGTGGCTCGAGCTCGACACCACGCCCGGCTCTGCCCCCGCCCTCTGGTCCGAGGTCGCCCGGAGCCTGCAGCACCGCGATCCGCAGCAGCTGCTGGAGAGGGCGTTGCTGCTGGGGCTGCCGGTCGCCAGGGTCGGCGAGTCCACCGGGCGCGCCGGGGTGCTGCGGTCGGTGCTGGGCCATGCGCCGCCCCGGTCCGACGTGACCGGCCTACTCGTCGTCGACCTGTCGGCCCTGTGGGCAGGGCCTCTGTGCGGCGACCTTCTGGCCCGGGCCGGCGCCACGGTGGTGAAGGTCGAGTCGACCCAGCGCCCCGACGGGGCGCGCCGCGGCTCGCGGGACTTCTTCGATCTGTTGAACGGCCGGAAGCGGTCCGTCGCCCTCGACCTGAAGAGCCGGGACGGCATCGGGGCTCTGCACCGGCTGGTGCGGCAGGCCGACCTCGTGATCGAGGCCAGCCGTCCACGAGCACTGGAGCAGCTCGGGCTGGACGGGCCCGGCATCGTGCGTGATGGTGGGCCCAGGGTGTGGGTCTCCATCACCGGTTACGGGCGCTCGGGCGAGGCGGCCACCCGGATCGCCTTCGGGGACGACGCCGCGGCTGCGGGCGGGTTGGTGGTGTGGGATGGCGATGGCCCCCTCTTCTGCGCGGACGCCATCGCCGACCCGTTGACCGGACTGACCGCCGCCGACGCCTGCGTCCAGGCGTTGCAGTCGGGTGGGCGCTGGCTCCTGGACGTGTCGATGTCGGCCGTCAGTGCCGGGCTGACCGGCCCGACCCTGCCCGTTCCTGCGGGCCTCGCCGTAGCGCCACCGCATGCTCGTCCGCTCGGCCCGAGGGCACCCGAACTCGGAGCTGACACGGTGCGCGTGCTGTCGGAGCTGGGGATCGAAAGCTGACCGGGCGTTCAGCACGGGGTCGGCCGTCGACGCTCCTACCAGCCGCCCTGGCGCGTCGCGTCAGGCCGCGACGATGACTTTGCCCTGGGCCCTACCTTCCATCAGGTACCGGATGGCGGCGGCCGTCTCGCTGAGCGGGTACGTCCGATCGATAGCCGGCGTGACCTTCCCGGCCTCGAGGAGCTCTCGGAGGACCGACAGGTCCGCCGAGTTCTCCGACGCGCCGAGAATGCCCAGCTTCTGGCTCACCAGTGGGGAGAGCAACATGGCCCGGATCTGACGGTCGAAGCCGCCGAGCCAGCGCCCATCGGTCTCGCCTCCCACGATGACGAGCCTTCCGGCTGGGGTGAGAGCCCGCCGGAGCTGTGAGAGCCGGCTGTTGCCGCCCATGTCGAGGATGACGTCGTAGTGGTGCTCACCGTCCGCGAAATCCTGGCGCGTGTAGTCCACGACGTGGTCTGCCCCCAGACCGCGGACCAGGTCCACCTTGGTCGTGCTGCACACGGCGGTGACCTCGGCCTCGAAGGCTTTGGCGATTTGGACTGCGAATGTCCCCACGCCTCCCGAGGCGCCGATGATCAATACCTTCTCCCCCGCGCTTGTCTGGCCGCGGTCTCGGACGCCCTGCAGTGCCGTCAATCCGGAAACGGGAACGGCAGCCGCCTGCTCGAATGAGAGGTTCGTCGGCTTGCGGGCCAGCCGTCCCGGGTCGGCACGGGCATACTCGGCGAAGGAGCCCTCTGCTGTGCCGTACACCTCGTCGCCCGTCACGAACTGCGTCACCTCCTTGCCGACGACCTCGACCGTGCCTGCCATGCTCCGGCCCGGGTTGGGTTGCTTGGGCCGGCGAAGCCCGAACCCCATGATGCGCATGAGGTTGGGCCGGCCGGTCATGACATGCCACGTGCCCCGGTCCACGCTGGCGGCATGCACCCGTAGCAGGACCTCGTCATCGCCAATGGCGGGCCTGTTGATCTCCGCCAGTCGGAGCACGACCTCGGGCGCCGGACCGTAGTGATCCTGGACGATGGCTCGCATGGTCTCGGTTCTGGGGGGTGTCGGTTCGGTCGATGACTCGTGCGTTGCGGTGGTCATGATGTCTCCCCATGTCATTGGATCACGAAGTGGTGCTGGGAGTAGCCGGCGGGTCATGCGGCGAGGCTGAAGGGCGGGTAGCGATCCGTCAGCAGGCCGACGTAGGCCTCGACTCGGAGCGCGTAGCGGTAGGCGTCGACGAGGAAGTTCCGGATGCCCTGCGGATATTCCCCGGTGAAGAGCACGGCGAAGAGGCCGGCGACGACACCGAGGCACCCGGCAATGAAAAGACCGATGACGACGAAGTACTGGGGGATGGCCAGGAACCACTTGTAGAGCGGCTTCCATCGGGCGAGGTTCCCCGGATAGGTCAAACGGACCGACGTGTGGGGCTCGGCCCCGTCGTCGTCCGCGGAGAGATCGAAGTCGAACGGCGGGTAGTCCTCGTGCATGAAGAGTGCGTAGCTCATGGCCCGCCATTCGTAGCGATAGGTCATGACGATGGCGTCGAAGATCGGTCGCGGTATCTGTTCGGTGAACAGCACCGCGAAGAAGCTGATGAGGGTGAGCACCTGCCGGAGCGTGCGGAGGGCCCACGCGATCGCCAGGTGCGGGATAGCCAGCAGCCATTGCACGAGCGGGCGCCAGCGGGTGATGTGGCGATCCGCGTCGAACTCCAGCTGCAGCGGATAGGGGGCGGGCATGGACATGACGACTCCTTCATTCGGGCCGCCTCGGCGACGAGGCGACGGGATTCCGGCGCGGGCGGGGATGCCCTGCAGCGTCCGACGCTCCATGACGAAGGCGACAGGCTCGGACTCCTGCCGTGATCTCTGCAGTGCCGTTGGCTTACGTTGTAAGTCAGACTATACTTACACCGTAAGGTTGTCAACCCCCGAGATCGGAGATCACCGAGATGCCGCGACCGACCAAACCCGCTCCCACGGCCAGGATCCCGCTGAGCCGTGAACGGGTGCTGCTCGCCGCCGTCGCCCTGGCCGACGAGGGTGGGCTCGGGACGCTCAGCATGCGCAGGCTCGGAGAAGCCCTCGGGGTCGAGGCGATGTCGCTGTACAACCATGTGGCCAACAAGGACGAGCTCCTCGACGGCATGGTCGACCTCGTCTTCGGCGAGATCGACCTGCCTTCGGGCGAAGCCGACTGGAAGGCGGAGATGCGTCAGCGAGCGGAATCCGCCCGCCAGGCGCTGCGGCGCCATCCGTGGGCGATCGCTCTGATGTCGTCGCGCACCTCGCCGGGCCCCGCAACATTGCGACACCACGACGCCGTCATCGGAAGCCTGCGCACCGCAGGTCTCTCCGTCCAGATGGCCGCGCATGCGTTCTCTCTCATCGACAGCTACATCTACGGCTTCGCGCTGCAAGAGGCGACGCTGCCCCTCGGCGACACCGAGCAAGAGACCATGGAGGTGGCGAAGACGATGATGGCGCAGGTCCCCGCTGACGTGTACCCCAACCTCACCGAGCTGACCGTCGAGCACATCCTCCAGCCGGGCTACGACTACGGTGACGAATTCGAGTTCGGGATCGACCTCATCCTTGAGGGTCTGGAACGTGACCGCGACAGCGGCGTGCCCGCGCCGTCGTCGGCTCGGCGTCGGCGCAACGACTCGTCGGACTTGAAGCGGGTCGCGCCCCGGTGGTCGCCGATTTAGGGGACGCTGACCGGCAACGACTCCCACCCGCGCACGGTCGACGTGTGCGCCCGCACCGCGTTGTCCCAGTCGACGTCCCAGGCCGGGAAGCGCTTGAGGACCTCTTCGAGCGCGATCCGCCCCTCCAGCCGGGCGAGGTGGCTCCCCAGGCAGAAGTGGATGCCGTACCCGAAGGCCAGGTGCTGCTGCATGGTGCGGTGGATGTCGAAACGGTCTGGGTCGTCGAACTTCCGCTCGTCCCGGTTGGCGGCGCCGGTCATCAACAGCATCACGCTGCGTTCGGGCACCTTCTGCCCGTAGTGCTCCACGTCACGCGTGACGTAACGGGCCTGGACCGGTGACGGCGACTCGTAGCGCAGCAGCTCCTCGATGGCAGCGGGCACGAGACCCGGATCGTCGGCCAGCTCGCTGCGCTGGTCGGGATGCTCGGCCAACACCTTGCCGGCCCAACCAATGAGACGTGTCGTCGTCTCGTTGCCGGCGGCGGCGAGGAGCCCTACGTAGTTCAGGATCTCGTCCCGGGTGAGCCCCCGGACGGTCCCGGTGACGTCCTCGAATTCGGCGTTGAGCAACTCCGTCATGAGGTCGTCTGACGGGTGTTCCGCCCGCCAGTCGATGTACTCGGCGAACCCGCCGCCGTCGAGCACGCCGAGTCCGTCGTGCGCGTTCGGGGCTTCTCCCTCTTCGAGCCGCATGCCCTCGTCGATCCGATCGCGGATCTCCTCCTGGTCGTCCTCGGGGATCCCGAGCAGCATGCCGATGACCCGCATCGGCATGTCTGCCGCCAGGTCGCTGATGAAATCGAACCTTCCCTGGGCGACCAGCGGGTCGAGCGCTCGGGCGCAGAAGCTCCGCGCCTGCGGCTCGATCTCGGCCATCCGCTTCGGCGTGAACACCCGGCTCAGGAGACTCCGGTGCAGGTCGTGTGCGGGCGGGTCCTCGAACAGGATGACGCCCGGTGGGATCTCCATCCCGCTCTTGATGAGCTCGAGGACCGATCCCTTGCCCGAGATGTACGTGGACCAGTCCGTGCTGCAGCTCCTGACGTCGTCGAACCGGCTGAGCGCGTAGAAGTCGTGCTTGGGGTTGTAGTAGAGCGGCGCCTCATCCCGCAGTCGGGCCCACACCGGGTACGGGTCGGCGTCGATGTCGAAGTCGTACGGGTCGTAGTAGAGCTCGCTCACAGTCGCATCGACCCTGTGAGGTACCTTCCTGGGAGAGGTGACGTCATCCGGCGGGGCCGTTGGGGAACTTCAGCAACGAACCGGCATCGACGCGGATCTGCTGCCCGGTGATGTAGCGGGACTCATCGCTGGCCAGGAACAGCGCCAGGTTGGCGATGTCCTCGGGCTCCACGTAGGGGATGGGCATGGCCTGGAAGAAATTGAAGGCTGGCTCGGCGTCCTCTCGGGTGGGGTTCTCCAGGTCGGGACGGAAGATCTTGTAGAGGCCCTCGTTGTGCAGCAGATGGGTGTTGCAGTTGGTGGGGTGGATCGTGTTGACCCGGATGAACCGGGAGGCCAGGTGCCGGGCCATCTGCTCGCTGTACCCGACCAGGGTCTTCTTGGACCACCCGTACCCGTCGCCGCCGGGACCCATCACCGGGTTGTCGGTGGTGCCGGACATCAGGCCGGCGGTGGACCCGGTGACGATGATGGAGCCCCCGTCGGAGAGATGTGCGAGGGCGACGGCGACCGTGTTCATCACCCCCAGGAGATCAACGTCCGTGGCGTCGACGAAGTCGGATGCTTCCGGATCGCCCAGGGCCATGGGGAGGATGCCAGCGTTGGCAACGACGATGTCGAGCCGTCCGAGGTCGGTGATGCCGGCCTCGAGCGCGTCACGTAGCTCGGACCGCTCGCGGACGTCGGCCTGGCGGGCCACCATGCGCCGGCCTAGCTCCTTGACCGCCCGCTCCGTCTCGGCGAGGTCCTCGGGTGTGGAGAGGGGATAGTTGTTCGATTCGATCTGGCGGCAGATGTCGACGGCGATGATGTCCGCTCCCTCCTGTGCCATGCGGATGGCATGGGCCCGGCCCTGCCCCCGCGCCGCCCCTGTAATGAATGCGACCTTGCCCTCCAAGCGTCCAGCCATGTGTCCTCCTTGTGTCAGCAATTTGCCAATATGTCGATGCTCAGAAACTGCGGCAGTAGACCGTGTCCATCTTCTGGGTCCGGGGCCGGGTGACGATGAAGACGTGGACGTCGCCGACCGCCGCCGCCTCCTGTCCGCCGTTCCGGCCGTAGGCCTGCGCCATCAGGCCCGTCCGGGTCCACAGGTCGATCGCCGCCGCGCCGTGCTCCGGGTCCCATTCCCAGTCCGTCGACCCGCCGCCCGCACCGCTGGTCCCGCCCTGGATCACCGTCGTGACCCGGATGTCGTCGTCGCGGACCTCCTGGGCCAGGACGAGCGCGAAGGCCTCGAGAGCGGCCTTGGTGGCGACATACATGGAGAGCATGGGGAAGGGGTGCAGCGTCGACTCGCTCGACGTGTTCACGATGTCGCCCCCGCCAGCGGCGCGCAGCAGAGGGATGGCCGCCCGGCAGGTGTGCACGGGACCGGCGAAGTTGGTAGCGATCTGCTGCTGGATGTCGAGATCGCTCAGGAGCTCGACGCGGCAGGGCCGGTAGACGGCGGCGTTGTTCACGAGGATGTCGACCCGGCCGAAGCGGTCGCCGACCTCGGCAAAGGTCCTGGCGACACTGTGCGGATCACCCACGTCGGTCGCGATGGGGACCGCACTCGCGCCGACCGTCGGCGCCATCTTCTCGAGCCGCTCCCCACCCCGGGCCAGCATCACCACGGTGGCGCCTTCCCCCCCGAAGCGCTGCGCGATGCCGAGACCCGAGCCGCTCGAGGCGCCCGTGACGACCGCGACCTTTCCCTCGAGCGCTCCCACCGGGTCTCCCGTCAGCCCCAGACCAGATTCTTGATCTCGGTGAAGTCCTCGATCCCGTGGTGGCCCCATTCGCGGCCCAGGCCCGACTGCTTGTAGCCACCGAACGCGCCGCTCTGTCCGATGCCCTTCGGGTGGGCCCCCCACCCGGGTCCCTGGCCGCCACCGGGACCGACGTCGGGCAGCGCCTCGGTTCCGACCCTCTGGGTCGTCACGAGGCCGGCCCGGATCCGGCGGGCCACGTTGAAGGCCCGGGTGTCCGATGTCGAGACCACACCGCCGCCGAGGCCGTAGATGGTGTCGTTGGCCAGCCGGACCGCGTCCTCGTCATCGCCGGAGTAGGGCACGACGGTGAGCACCGGGCCGAAGATCTCCTCCTGGGCGATCCTGAGGTCGTTGCTGCTGACGAAGACCGTAGGCTCGTAGTAGAAGCCCTTGTCGAGCCCTTCCGGTCGCTTGCCCCCGCAGAGGAGCTCAGCGCCCTGCTCGAGCCCCGAGGCCACGTAGCCCTCGACGCGCTGACGTTGCTGCTCACGGATGAGGGGCCCGAGGACGGTGCTCTCGTTGCGGGGGTCGCCGATCGTGATGAGCGGCCGCATCGCGTCCAGCCCCTCCTTGTACGCGTCGAGGAGCTGCTCGGGAAGCAGCACCCGGGTGTGCAGCACGCATCCCTGTCCGCAGTGCATCAGCACCTGCCCGAACCCGATGGTGCGGGCGTACTCCTCGCCCACGTCACCCAGGACCACCGTCGCGCTCTTCCCGCCGAGCTCCAGCTGGACCCGCTTCACCGTCGCCGATGCCGATGCCATGATCCGGCGCCCGGTCGCCGTGGAGCCGGTGAAGGTGACCATGTCGACCATGGGATTCGACGTCAACTCGTCGCCCACCTCGCCGTGGCCGGTGATGACGTTGAGCACACCGGGGGGGATCCCGGCCTCGGCGGCGACCTCGGCGATCATCATGGCGTCGAGCGGCGTCCAGGGGTGCGGCTTGAGGACCACCGTGCAGCCGGCCGCGAGCGCCGGCGCGACCTTCACCACGTTGAGCATGAAGGGGAAGTTGAACGGGGTGATGGCGGCGACCACGCCGATCGGCTCACGGACGAGGGCGCCGCCGCTCATTCCGGTCGGGGCACCGGTGGGAAGGCCGTTCTCGACCCATGGGAAGGAGTGCTCGGCGATGGCAGCGTTCGAGCGCAGCATCCCGATCGACCCCGCTCCCTGCACGGCGTCGGTGAGGAAGCCCGTGGAGCCGGTCTCCGCGATGATCAGCTCTCGCAGGTCCCCAGCCCGCGCTTCGAGGATCTCGGCCATCGCCGTCAAGCGGGCGGCTCGCTCCGAGGGCTTCATGTAGGGCCACGGGCCCTCGTCGAAGGCCCGGCGGGCCGCCTCAACGGCGCGCACGGCGGACTTCGTCGTTGCCTCCGGGACGGAGCCGATGACCTCCTCGGTCGCGGGGTCGACGACGTCGATCGATCCCTCCGCCCCCTCAGAGGTCCACGCCCCGTCAATGAAAAGCTCGTAGTTCCAGGTCATTTCGTCGTCTCCGTCGTTGGCTCCATGTGCTTCCCCTGCCCGACCCGTCCGAGCGCCCCGGACGGGCCGAACCCGGTGATCGCGTCCCAATCGTGCCCTACCCGGCGCAACATTTCCTCCGCGTGCCGTCCCGACTCGGGGGCTGCGACCCTGGACAGGGGCCGGGGTGTGCCATCCACCGGGCTACGAGCGGGGGAAGTTGAAGACGCGCCGGGCATTGTCCTCCGCGATCTTGCGGGCCTCGTCGTCGGGAACTTCGAAGAGGACGTCGGCCAGCTTCTTGCGGGAGGCGGGGAAGTTGCTGTCGCTGTGGGGATAGTCGCCCTCGAACATGATGTTGTCGACACCGATGAGGCTCCGCTCCTCTATCCCGGCGTTGTCGGCGATGAAGCAGCCGAAGATGTGGTCGCGGAACAGGTCGGAGGGTCGCACATCGGGATCTATGCCCGTGTACCAGCGGTGCCGCTCCCACGTGTAATCGATCCGCTCGAGCACGTAGGGCATCCACCCGATGCCGCCCTCCGATAGCGCCACGCGCAGGCGCGGGAAGTTGTGGAAGACGGGCGACAACAGCATGTCGACGGTCGTGAACTGCGAGTTCATCCCGAAGAGTGCGATGGCGACGGCGAAGTTGGCATCGGGCGCGGTGACGGGCGCACCGCCGGTGCCGAAGTGCAGGCACAGCGGCATGTCGGCCGCCTGGGCGGCAGCGAGGAACGGGTCCCAGTGGTCACTGTGGTACGACGGGAGGTCGAGCCGGTGGGGAGCCTCGATGAAGGTGACCGCCTTGGCGCCCTTGGCCGCGGTGCGCTCGACCTCAGCCACCGAGGCCGGCACGTCCCAGAAGGGGACCATGACCATGGGGATGAACCGGTCCGGCGCCGCCGCGCTCCACTCGTCGAGGATGAAGTCGTTCCAGGCCACGACGCATGCGGTCGCGAGGTCCTTGTCCTCCGCCGCGAACAGCGTGCCGCCGGCGAAGCCCGGGAAGGACGGGAAGCACATCTGGGCGTGGACTCCGTCGGTGTCCATGTCGGCCAGGCGGGCAGTGACGTCATAGCAACCGGGGAGCATCTCGTCGAAGCTGACGGGGTCGACACCGAAGTCCTTGGGGTCCTTTCCCGCCACGGCGTTGAGCCCGATGGTGGGGATGATCCTGTCCTCGAACTTCCACACCTGCTTGCCGCCGTCCACCTCGACGATGTGAGGTCCGGCCTCGAGATACTTGGCGGGCAGGCGGTCGAGCCACACCCGCTCGTGCTCAATCACGTGGTCGTCGACCGAAATCAGCTGGACGTCGTCAGGCAGCATGCCGGAGCCCCCCGGGTAGAGATCCCTCCCTCGGGAAGAATCGTCACTTTCTGACAATCTACGCTGCAGGGACCGGCGTGGCAAGGCCCTCGCTTGCGGTTCAGCCGGTCATGACGAAGCGCCGCGCCTCCGACGGGTCAAGTCGGGGACGGCCGCCTGCGCCGCGTCGAGTATCTCCGGGAGCGTGAGGCCCGAGCGGCCCCAGAGTTCGACCACCGCCATCTCGACCCCCACCACCAAGCCGGCCAGGAGCCGCGGATTGGGGTCGTCCGAGCCGATGGCACCCATCGACTTGGCGCAATAATTGGTAACCGCCTCGGTCAGATCGTGCACCCGCTCGCCCCGGACACGGGCATGGATCTCGGGAGCGTCCGCGGCCGCACGGCGCCAGAGGGTGAGCAAGCGCACATCCGGTGGGCTCTGGAGCAAGTGCGCGCGCAAGAGTTGCCACACGCTCCGGAGGGGATCTGGGCTCGGCTCCAGCTGGGCGATCAAGTCGACCAGGTCCTGAGCCCCGCGGCGGGTGAAGCCCAGGAGAAAGTCCTCCTTCGACGGGAAGTAGCGGAAGAGGGTCCGCGCCGAAACCCCGGCAGCCTCGGCGATCTCGTCCACCGTGACCTCTCTGAAGCCGCGCTGCGCGAAGAGACCCCATGCGATCTGCTCGTACTTCGCCTGCAGCAGGCTCCGCCGCCTACTCCACCCGGATTCCTCGCCGGCGACCGTCACAGAGAAATCCTCGCGCAGTTGGTCGTGGTCGAGGACGATCGGGGGTGACCGGGCGCGTCACACCTCATTGCGGGCCTCGGCGCGGACTGCCAAGATGCCGGCGGGGCACTGCGGATCGGGGGTCGTCCCAATGAACGACGAGTTGACTTGGATGCCGGCGTGGCGCATCCGGGAGTTGATCGTGAAGCGCGACGTGTCCGCTCTCGAGGTCACCGATCATTTCCTGGCCCGGATTCAGGAATTCGATCCCACCCTCAAGGCCTTCAAGCATGTCGATTTCGAGGGGGCGCGCCGGCAGGCGACGCTCGCCGACGCTCAACGGGACGAAGGTACCGGACCACTGCACGGGATTCCCATCTCGGTGAAGGAGCACATCGCCGTCGCTGGCTTGCCGGTCATGATGCTCTTCGGCGACGGGTCGGAACGCACGGCACGCTACGACGACCTCGCGGTGACGCGGCTGCGCTCGGCAGGAGCCATCATCGTCGGCACCAACACCATGATGGGCACGTCGGCACCGGGCCCGTTCCAGTTCAACTGGGATCGTGAGGCCCGCAACCCCTGGGATCCGTCCCGGGCACCGGGCTGGTCGAGCTCGGGCGGCGCGGCAACGGCAGCAGCCCGGCTCCTCCCCGTCGCGATCGGCTCGGACGGCGGTGGATCGACTCGACTTCCCGGTGCCTACAGCGGCGTGATCGGCATGCACCCCACGGCTGGTCTGGTGCCCAGTTACAACCCTGCCCTCAGAGCCCGCGGGAACCCGACCGTCTCCATCGGGCCGCTGGCTCGCGACGTCACCGACGTTGCCGTCACGCTGCAGGCCATGGCCGGTCCCGACGGACGGGACTTCGACTGCATGCAGGCCCCGCCTCCCGACATGGTGAGCAACATTGACGACGGAGTCGCCGGACTCCGGCTGGCCTGGACCGACGACTACGGCTTCGCCAGCGTGTACGCCTTCGAGGAGGGCTCCCGCGTCATCGCGGCGGTTCGCGAGACAACCTTCCCGGTGGCGCGCAGCCTCGGTGCCATCCTTGAGGAGGCCAGCGCCGGCTGGGAGGACTTTTGGCCGGGCTATGTCACCAGCCAATTCCTCTTTGGTGGGGGGCCCACCGGCACCCTGGCACGGCCGGAGCGTGATGCGTGGATAGACGCCATGGAGAGCCGGGGCAGGAACTGGAACGCGTGCAGGGAGGTCTTCGCGGAATGTGACCTGCTCCTCAGCCCGACCTCACAGCTCGTGGCACCCACGATGGGGGACTGGGCGGCGTGGTGGGGTGGTAACGGACCCGTGCCGTTCCCCCACGGCACATTCGCTCCGCACTACACGAGCCACACCCACATGTTCAACTGGCTTGGATTCCCCGCGGTGAGCCTCCCCTGCGGCTTCGTCGACGGCCTTCCGATCGGGTTACAGGTCGTGGGGTGGCCGGGATCGGAGCCCAACATCCTGCGCTTCGCCCAGGCATTCTTGCGTGCGCACCCTCGCGAGGAGCGTCCGACCGTCTCTTGACCGTCTACCGGGTCAGCAGCATGCAGCCGGCAATGGGGCCGCCGCCGTTGGAGACGACGGCCACGTCCCGCTTCCGCACCTCCCGATTGCGGCGCCTCGACGGTGTAGAGGCAACCAGCGGAGGGGGACGGTCTTCACGCACACCACCAACGCGCATCCTTACAACCCCACCGTCCCGTGCCCTACAACATCTCGATCGTCGAGCTGGAAGGGGCTCCGGTCCACCACCAACGTTCGTGCCGGCCTTCGTGCCCGACCACCCGGGCGTCAAACCTCCCAGCTGAGCTGGAGCTGATCGATGCTATAGAGGCCTCCGCCGTGCTCGGTGATCTCCACCCCGTCGGTGAGGCGATAGTCGGGGATCAGGCGGTGCCATTCCTCGAGCGCGACCCGCAACTCCCGCCGGGCGAGATGCGAGCCAAGGCATCGGTGCGGTCCGGCGCCGAACGCGATGTGATTGTTCGGCGCCCGATCGAAGTGCACGGTTCCGCCGTCGTCGAATTGCGCGGGATCGCGGGTGGCGCCGCTCAGCGGCACGAAGACCATGTCGCCCTTCTTGAGAGGGCAGCCGTGGAAGTCCGTGTCCGCCATGACCTTGCGGGAAGGCGCCACGAAGGCAAACTGGCGAAGGAACTCCTCGACGGCGGCAGGTATCACCGACGGGTCCTCGACGATCCGGGCGCGATCATCGGGGTGGCCGGCCAGGTGCCAGAACGCGTAACCGAGCTGGATGGACACTGTATCGAGTCCGGCCATGAACATGAGGAGGCACCACGAGAGGAGGTCCTCCAATGGGATGGGCTTCCCTTCGATCCTCCATTCGAGTGAGCGGGAAAGAAGGTCGTCGCCGGGGTTCGACCGCTTCTCCTCGATCAGCTCGGTGAAGTACCCCATGACGGCCAACATGGCCTCGAGGGCCCGCGTCTGCTCCGGATCGTGGTCGGCGGAAGGATGCAAGATCTGGTGCTCCCACACGAGGAACTGGTCCAACCCCTCCAGCGGCAGTCCCATGAGCTCCATGAAGATCGTGGTCGGATAGCGCCAGGCGAAGTCCCGCAGGAAGTCGCAGTGTCCGGTGCCGGCAAATCCCTCGATGAGCGAGACGCAGCGTTGCCGGACGTTGTCCTCGAGCCGTTCCATGGCCTTGGGGGCGAAATGCGGCGCGAGCAGCTGGCGCCACGTGGTGTGTTCGGGAGGATCGAGCATCTCGGGTATCCACTTGTACGGTGGGTCGGGGTCCTGAACGGTCACCACCGAGCTCGAGAAGATGTCGGCGTGCTGGAGCGCCTCACGGATCATCTCGGCGTTGGTGAACACCCAGAACCCGTTCCCGTTGGTGCTGCGCATGAACGGATGCTCGCTGCGCAGCGCATCGATCTCCTCCGCGTGGGAGAGGACGGGACCCATGGTGGCGTTGTCGTACTCGTGGACCGGGTACGGGCACTCACCTTCGTCCCGGGCCGTGCTCGCGTCGGTCACCAGGCTGCCTCCCAAATTCAGTACACTCTGTTGGCACAGTATTGACCCTTTCCCGGTGAACGTCCAGACGTCGTTGCCTAGGGTGAACGCGTGAGCGATCCCGACAAGACCGCGCTGCTGTTCATCGAGTGCCAGCGGGGGGTCGTGAGCGACCTGGCCACGGTGGACCAGCTGTTGGCGGAATGGTCAGCCTGAGGCTGGGCGGTACGCGCCGCCCCTGACGAACGTCGGGTCAGGCCTGGGTCTGGGGCCAGGCGATGGCCTTGGTCTCGAGGTACTGCTCAAGGCCCTCGATGCCGCACTGGCGGCCCATGCCGCTCGCCTTGTAGCCGCCGTAGGGGGAATCAGCCCCGTACCAGAGGCCGCCGTTCACGCTCATGGACCCGGTCCGGACGCGGCGGGCAAGCGCCGTGGCCCGCTCCTCGGACCCGGAGAAGATGCCGCCCGAGAGGCCGTAATTGCTCTCGTTGGCGATGCGGACCGCGTCGTCGTCGTCGTCGTAGGGGATCACCGCGAGCACTGGGCCGAAAATCTCCTCCTGGGCGATCGTCATGGAGTTGTCGACGTCGACGAAGAGTGTGGGCTCCACGAACCACCCCTTGGGGAGGTGGGCGGGACGGCCGCCACCGGTCACCAGCGTGGCCCCCTCCTCCTTGCCGCGCTCGATGTACCCGAGCACACGGTCACGTTGGCGCGCGCTGACCACGGGCCCCATGAACACCGCGTCGCTGCTCGGGTCCCCGTACGGCAGCGCCGCCATGGCGGTGCTTATGAGCTCGACGCCCTCGTCGTAGCGCGAGCGGGGAAGGAGCATCCGCGTCTGCATGGCGCAGCCCTGGCCGGCATGGATGCAGACCATCGACCCGCCGGGGACGACGGCGGGGAAGTCCGCATCGTCGCACACGATCATGGCCGACTTGCCCCCGAGCTCCAGGAAGACCTTCTTCAGCGTGGGGGCGCCCTTCTCCATGATCCTCGTGCCCGTGGCGGTGGACCCGGTGAACGAGATCATGTCCACTAGCGGAGAGACGGTCAGCTCCTCGCCGACCAGGTGGTCGGAGGACGTGACGATGTTGAGGACGCCGGGCGGGATGTCGGTCTTCTCGGCCACCAGGCGCCCCAGGCGGGTGGCGTTCCAGGGAGTGTCGGGCGCCGGCTTGAGGATCGCGGTGTTGCCGGTGGCGAGAATCGGACCGAGCTTGTTCAGCGTGACCTCGAGCGGGTAGTTCCACGGGACGATGGCGCCGATGACCCCTATGGGCTCCTTCCACACCGAACGGCGGCTGAGCATGCCCATCATGTTCCCGTCGGGCAGATCACGCTCCCAGGCGAACTCGTCGATCATCTTCGCCGGCCACCGGAGCGCCTCCTCGAGCGGCCAATCGAGCTGGGCGGCGAAGGTCATCATCCGCGGGGTCCCGACCTCCGCGATCAGCTCTTCGCGGTACTCCTCCCGCTCGGACTCGAGCGCCTCCTGCAGCTGCTCCAGGCAGCGCTTGCGCAGGGCTCGATTGGTGGACCAGTCGGACTCGTCGAAAGCCCGCCTGGAGGAGGCGATGGCCCGCTGCATGTCCTCGGATGACGCATCGGTCACCTCGCCGAGCACTTCTTCCGTCGCCGGGTTGATGTTCTCGAACCGCTTGCCCGAGGCTGCTTCGACGAGCTCACCGTCGATCAGCATGCGGACCTCACCACTCTGGTTGGACATGCGTCCGCCCCCTTTCCTGTCGACCTGGACTGCAGGCGACACTACGAAGGCCTGACTCGACGGGTCAAGGCGACCCGGCCGTCGTCACGAGGCCCGGGTCCGCCTGAGCCTCGTCGCCCTGACGCCCTCGCCCACCACGGCCGCAGCCGCAACCTCGCCGGCGGCAGCGTGCCGTAGACGAGGACCGCCCGGCCCCGCGGCAGGCAGCGGAGCTCCTCGGGGGGCAGCAGCCGGCGCGGCCCGGTCGTCGACGTGGTCGATCGCCTGCCTGTCGGGTCACGGGTGACCGAGGGGTGGGGGACCTCCTCATCGCCGATCAGCCGGCTGGCGTACTCGAGCGTGTCGGGGTCGGCGATCCCGGGCAGGAACAGCTTGGCCCGATGGTTGTTGAGCACCGTGGGCGCCCGCGCCCCGTAGCGCCCCCGCACCTGGGCCAGGTCGTGCCACACCGTCACGATCTGTATCCCGTGCGACGCGCAGGTCGCGGCCAACCCGTCGAGCTCGGGCAGCGGCGCGATGTGCGCCGCCTCGTCGAGCACGACCAGCAGCGGCGGATTCAGAGGCCCCGACCTCGTGGCACAGGCGAACGCGTGAGAGAGCACCTGCTGGGTCAGCGCCGTGAAGTAACCCCGCAGCCGACGTTGGTCGTGCGCGGGTGCGCACAGGTAGAGCGTGTGGGGACCGCCCAGAAGGAGGCGCGGCTCGAACGGGGCGGCCGCCGACGGCGCCGGCGGGGCATGGGCGAACGGGGCGAGCACTGTCTCGGCCGTGGTGTAGACGGAGCTGCGCGTGCGCTCGTCGCGGCACCAGGTGGCCCGGGCCGCATCGAGCGCCGCGGGTGGACCCGCACGCTCGAGGATGTCGGCGACCTCGCCCACCTCCTGCGTGTCGACCCAGCGCACCACGTCGGCCATGGTGCGCCGGTCCAGTGCCGCCGCCAGGAGGAGGGGGGCCAGGAGCTTGGCGGCGGTGGCGTACCAGAACTCGCCGTCCGCCGTCGTCCCGTCGACCTTGGCTGCCTCGCACAGGTCCGACGCGACCCGTCCGGCTCGACGCCACTCGCCGCAGCCGATGACCGGTGACCACGTGTCGGCCGACACGCCGCTGCAGCCGGTGGGATCGATGCACCACACCCGACCCCGGCGGGCGCACGCCCCGAGCGTGTGGCGCAGCAGGTCGCTCTTGACGCTGGCCGCCACGACCGGCCCCCGCCAGCCCAGGATGGCCGGCACCGCCAGGCTCGTCGTCTTGCCGCTCTGGGTCGGGCCGACCACCACGAGCGACTGGGCGGGCTCCGCGGCGACGCCGGAGGGTCGCCACGTGCCCGGGACCACGCCGAGCAGGAGGCGACCGGACGGCGGAGGAGGGTCCGCCCCCACCAGCAGCGGCCGCAGGTCGCGCCGCCGGGCCCAACGGGCACCCCGACGCGTGCCGCGACCGCCCGGCACCGGCCGTCCGCCGCCCTGGTACGAGATCCCGGCCAGCAGCGCGCCACCGAGGGCCACCGGCAACACGACCGCCACAATGCCACCCACGCGCTACCCCGCCGTCATTGCCGCGTCGGTGTCGACGATGCGCCGCTCCGTCGCGCTGAGGCGGTGCTGGACCAGGAAGGACCGCTGCCCCACCTTCCACAGGGCGATGCCGCGCCGGAGCTGCGGCAGCAGGTCGGCCTCGGTGGCCGACAGGGACAGGAGCTCCGTCGCGGCCTCGAGCTCACCCGGCGACTGGGCGTAGACGACCCGGGTCTCCGAGTCGGCCAGCAGGCCCTGGGCCAGCGCGACCTGCTCGGAGTCAGACGCGCCCACCGAGCGCAGGTCCGAAACGCGGTGCAGCACCGCAATATTGGACACGCCGAAGGCTCGGGAGAGCTTCCACGACGACTGCAGCCAGCGCGCCACGCCCAGGTTGGACAGGATCGCCCACGCCTCGTCAACGACCAGGAAGAACTGGCTCCGCCCCGAAGGCCCTCCACCGGCCGCCACGGCCGTACGGGCCAGGGCGGCCTGTAACCAGGCCGTGGCGCAGGCCATCAGCACGCCGAGCGCGGTGGACGTGTAGAGCGCGGACAGGTCGAGCACGACGAGCGGCGCCGAGAGGTCCAGGCCGGGCGTCGTCGGGCCGTCGAACATGCCGCACAGGTCGCCGTGGACGAGGCGACGCAGCTCCAGCGCCACGTCGCGCCCGTCCTCAAGCAGGTCGCGCCGCTCGGTGCGCAGCGAGCGGGCGGCGTCCGCGCTCGGCGACAGCAGTGCCTCGACCACCATCGGCACGGTGGGGGCCGCCTCGGCGCGCGTGGCGTCGTCGAGCGCCGCCCCCAGCGCGGCGCGCTCGCGTGGCGCGAGGCTGCGGCCCAGGCAGGCGCTCGCCAGCGACGAGAGGAGCTCCATCCTCCGCCGCCCGGAGGCGTCGGGCCGGGCGTCGTGATCGGCATCGCCGCCGTCGGGACCCGGGTCGAGCGGGTTCAGCCTGATGGTGCCACCCGGGCGCAGCGCCACGGGACGGACGCCCCACGCGTCCGCCAGGTCGCCGTACTCACCCTTGGGGTCGACGACCCAGGCCCGGCGGCCGAACACCGCTTGGCGCCACAGGAAGGTCTTGACGAATGCGCTCTTGCCCCGGCCGATCTGGCCGAACACGACCATGTTTGGGTTGGACACGATCCCTGCCGCGTACAGCTCGAAGGGATCGAAGACGAAGGAGCCGCCCAGCAGGTCGTTGCCGATGAGCACGCCGCGCCGGCCCAGCCCCGCTTCCGCGATGAACGGGTAGGCCGCGCCGAGGTTCCGCGTGGTCACCTGGTGGGCCGGGACCCGGGGCATGCGCTCCCTCATGGCGGTGAACGGTCGCCCGATTCGGCCCCCGCCTCCGTTACCTTGACGGACGCCGGGACCGTCCCTGGTCGCGGGGAAGGTGGAGCGCACATGAGCGAGCCCGATCGTCCGCCGCAACCTCTCATCATGACGTTGGCCGCCCTCACCGTCGTGAGCGGTTTCCTCGATGCGGTGAGCTTCCTCGGCCTCGGGCACGTGTTCATCGCCAACATGACAGGCAACGTGGTCCTGATCGGGTTCGCTGCAGCCGGCGCTCCGGGGTTCTCCTTCATGGCCAGTCTCTGCGCGCTCGGTTTCTTCCTCGGCGGTGCGGTGATGGGGGGACGCATCGCCCAGCGGGTGCGGCCGCACCGCACGCTGATGCTGCTCGTCATGACGATGGAGGCGGCGTTCACGACGGCGGCGGCGGTCATCGCCGGCACCGTTCCCGCCATCGATGCCGGGTGGCCGCGCTTCACCGTGATCGCGTTGCTCGCCTTTGCCGTGGGACTTCGCAATGCGGCGGTGCGCCGGCTCAGGGTCCCCGACATGACGACGACCGTTCTCACCACGACTCTGACCGGGTTGGCGTCGGACTCGTCCCTGGCCGGTGGCACGAACCCGAACGCGTCCAACCGCATCACGTCGGTCGTCTCCCAGTTCGGCGGTGCGCTGGTCGGAGCGCTCCTCGTGCTCCATGTCGGCGCCGCCTGGTCGCTCGGTGTCGCCGCCGCCATCGTGGTCTGCGCCACAGCCTTCTTCTACCGCGAGGCTCCGGTCGGGCTCGGCGTGGCGTAGTCGGCCTGCCGTGGTCGGCCTGCCGTAGTCGGCGTGGCATGGTCGCCGTAGTTCGGCATCGAGCTCAGACGGGGCGCCCGTCCTCGAGATAGACGCACCCGCCCGGTGCCGCCAGGGCCGCACCGACCCGGCGTCGCAGGGGCCCGCTCAGCAGCTCGAGGGCCCGGGCTGGGTCCACCAACCGGTGCTCGGACAGCTCCTCCTCCTGGAGGACGATCGCTCCGAGCGCCGCGCCAGGCAGCACGCCGCAGTCGAAGAGGAACCGCATGCCCCCGGGCTTGGACGCCTTGGGGCGCAGGAAGTCGACAGCGACCAGACGACCGCGCTCCACGTGCAGCCCGACCTCTTCGAGCACCTCCCGCCGGCAGGCCTCCCACGGCGTCTCGCCGTCGGCCTCCATGATCCCGCCCGGAATGGTCCAGTGCGCCTTGTAGGTGGGGTTGACGATGAGGAGATGGCCGATACCGTCGAAGA
The DNA here is from genome assembly GCA_963824195.1 of uncultured Acidimicrobiaceae bacterium. Classification (GTDB taxonomy): domain Bacteria; phylum Actinomycetota; class Acidimicrobiia; order Acidimicrobiales; family RAAP-2; genus Bog-473. The sequence goes on from CAWGOJ010000022.1 coordinate 107,810, forward strand.
TCAGCGCACCGGCCGAGGCCGGGATGCGCGGGAGGACGAAGGGAAGCTCGGTGTCGGTGTCAGTCATGCGATGCCCAGCCGCTGCAGCTGCTCGCCCGGCGCCTCGACGGTCTGCAGGGCGTCCCGCAGCATCTCGACCATGTCCGCCTCGACCCCGGTACCGGTCAGGTTCTCGCTCTCGTCCGGGTCGTTGTCCAGGTCGAAGAGGAAGTGAGCGTCGACCGCGTTGTGCCCTACCCAGAACGGCAGGCGGTCGCCCGGCTCGAAGGGCTGGCGCACCACGGGGACGTCCGATCCGGGCATGAAGTCCAGGCGGGCCCGCCGGTCGGGCGGCGGCAGGCGGACATGGTCCTCGAGGCCGTGCACCGGCATGGTGGACCAGCGGTTGGACCACATGGAGAGCGGGAAGTTCTGCCCGTCGGCCCCACGGGCGTACTTGCGGTGGCCGTCGGTCACCTGCACCCAGTTCCCGAACACGCCGCCGATCGCCCACGGCCGCACCTGCGCCGCGTCGCCCCGCACGAGTGGGACCAGCGATGCGCCGTGACCGGTCCCCGACCGCTCCACGCCGAAGAGGTCGGCGATGGTGGCGTTGATGTCGACGTTGGTCGTCAGAGCGCCGCAGGTCGTCCCACCGGACCTCCCCGGCCAGTGCACCAACAGCGGGATGTGGCCGAGCGGCTCGTACTGCATGACGCCCGGCTTGCCCCAGATGTCCTTCTCCCCGAGGTAGTGCCCGTGGTCGGTGCACACGATGACCGCTGTGCTGTCCCACAGACCGCGCTCGCCCAGCGCGGCGAAGAGCTCCCCGACCCAGTGGTCGATCATGCTGAGCTTGGCGCCGTAGTTGGCCCGGATCTGGCGCCCCTCCCGCTCGCTCAGGCGCCCCTCACCCACGGCACCGACGTCGTAGGGCGGCCAGATGAGGAGCTCGTTGTCCCAGTCGGGGTCGTAGCGCCCCGACCAGGGCTCGGGGGTGTCGAACGGCTCGTGCGGGTCGAACTCGTCCACGAAGAGCATGAAGGGCGCCTTCTCCGGGGCGCCGCGCCGCAGCCAGTCGGCCGCCGCCCGCATCGTCCTCGGTCCCGGAAAGTCCTCCTCGGCTCGGAAGAAGGTGCGCGACCGGTCGTAGGGCCGGTCACCCACGCCCGCGCCCTCGAGCCCGAGCCGGTCCCGCCAGTACCACCCTCCGTCGCGGGCGGGTAGCGCGGGCGTGCCGATGTAGCTCGGGTCGCTGTAGGTGCGCCACGGGTCGCCCTCGTGGCCCCGCACGTAGTCCCACGCGCTGAAGTCCGTGTGGTAGTTCTCGCCGCCGACCTCGAAGAGGTGCGGGTGGTCGGAGACCAACATGGTGGTGACCCCCGCCCGGCGCAGCTGCGAGGTGATGGGCTCCTCCCAGATCTCTATGGACCCCCAGGGCCTCCAGAGGAAGTCGAGCGAGCCGCAGAGGATGTCGTGCCGCGCCGGCATGCACGGCAGTGATCCCGTGACGTGCGACGTGAACCGGACGGCACGCTCGCGGGCGAACCGGTCGAGGTGGGGCGTCTCGAACTCCGTGCCGCCGTAGCTGCCGAGCATGTGACGGTTCAGGCTGTCGAGGAGCAGCACTACCAGATTGCGGGGTCCGCCGGGACCTTCCGCATCGCCCGTCGCATGCGGGCCGGGATCGGTGCGGTCGGCCATGAGGTCATGGTAGGTGGGCGGGGGGGTCCCCCTCAGCGCAGCCCGCGGCACAAGGAAGGGGCGCAGGTGTAGGCCGACGCCTGGTCGCCGCGTTGGGCAGGCCTGTCGCGCCCTGAGCCCGCTACGCCCGGACGAGTTCGATAGTGGCGTACCAGGCGTGGCGCCTCGCCAGAGCCGACCGTTGGAACAGGGAGTCGTCGACCGCCGTCAGTCTCGACAGGATTTTGTCGAAATGCTTGGTGCCACCAAAAGGCAGCGCGAGCAACGACGTCAGCACCGACATCTTGACCTCCACCCGCTCGAAGTTCCGCTCTGCGAGGGCAAAATCCGCCATCAGCAACGGGTGCTCGTCGGGCGTCCGCAACTCCGGCGTCATGCGTCGGTAGAGGTTGACCATCGGATTGTGACCGAGGGGCTCCATGAAGAAGGCGCGCCCGCCCGGCACCAGCACACGGCGGATCTCGCGGAAGGCGCGCTCGAGGTCGAGGTGGTGCAGGATGCCGTTGCCGACGATCAGGTCGAAGGTACCGTCGTCGAACTCGAGCGCCTCCGCGTTCATGACGCGGATATCGGCCTTGATGCCCCGCTCCTCGGCCTCCTTGCGGGCCTGCTGGACACCGATCGGTGATAGGTCTATTGCGGCCAGTGAGGCCGCGTAGGGGGCCAGTTGAAAGAGTCGCCCGCCCTGGCCGCACCCGTACTCGAGGATCCGGGCGCCTGTACCCGCGTCGCGTACCGCTTGCCAGAAGGCGGCCTCGGCCGGAGCGAGGACGGCATAGAAGCGACCGGTCGAGTCCCGGCTGTGCGTTTCGAAGGCCTGATCGTGAAAGCCCTGTTCCCGCTCGTACCGGTCTTCCGCCTCGGTCATGTCCCTCGTCCCTCCACGCTTTTCGCCCGGTGACAGGGTATCGGTCCCTGCGGGGTCGCCGTAGAGGCGCCGCAGCGCCAGCGGCTCTGGCCAGCCGCGTGCTGCGCCACGTCGCACGCCGCCACCAGCTCCTCCTCACTCGGCGCGGACACGGCGACGTACCCCGAGCAGCGGTACGACGCGTGGCCTCCGGCGAGCTCCGCTTCGCGGCGGGCCAGGACCTCGGACTCGCGGGCGTGGCGTGCCGTTGAGACGAAGCCGCCGCGCCGGCGCAGCTCGGCGTCAGCCAGATCCGAATAGACCTACCTGAGTGGTAGAATGCTGTATGGCTGCCACCAGGGTGAATGCAGCGATTTACTGCCGGATCAGCAAGGACAAGAGCGGCAGGAAGGCGAACGTCAAGGTTCAGGAGCGTGACTGCCGAGATCTCTGTGAGTTGGAAGGCTGGACCGTAAAGCAAGTGTTCGTAGACAACGACATCTCTGCTGCGGACCCAACCAAGTCTAGAGACCACTACGACGAGATGATGACGGCTCTTGCTAAAGGTGGGTTCGATGTCGTCGTCGTGACAATGGCTGATCGTCTACATCGCCAACCCGACGAGCTTGGTCAGTTCGTAAAAGCCTTCTTGAAGACCGGGATGTCTCAGGTCGCCACCGTGCGATCCGGCACCTTTGATCTCACCACTCCAAACGGTCTTTACAACTTCCGCCAAGAGGGCAACTCTGCCGAGCGAGAGATCGGCATGTTGAAGGTGAGGATCAAGCGCAAGAAGCGGGCGAAGGCTGAAGCGGGTGAGTGGAACGGTGGAATCCGACCGTTCGGGTATGGCTTCGATCCCGTTGACGACACTCCTGAGGCGAAGGCGGCGGCGTTAGCAAGAATCAACGAGGTCAATCCCGAAGAGGCAGCACTGATCAGGGAAGCCGCTCAGCGAATACTCGAAGGCAACTCGTTGAGATCCATCTCGAAGGATTGGATCGCACGAGACATCCTCTCGACGTGGGGTAAGCCCATGTACGAACTCACGATCAAGAAGGTACTGATCAGCCCTCGTGTCATCGGCAAGAGCCAGTATCAGAAGGAGATCGTCGGTGACGCTCAGTGGCCTGCCATCTTGGACGAGGTGACCTGGGAACAGGTTAAGACGATCCTCACCGATCCCTCAAGGCGCCGGATGACAACGACCACCCGGAGTCACACGCTCAGCGGTGTGCTCAAGTGTGGCCTATGCGGTACTCGCCTGACCGCTAGTCCTCGCAGTGATGGTCGGCGGTACGTCTGCCACTCTCGCCACGGCTGCGGGAAGCTCACGATCAAGGCGGATCCAGTTGAGGAGTATGTCTACGGCGTACTCCTGCCTATGGCGGACAGTCCCGACATGAGGAACGTGCTCCGAGCCGAGGACGAAGGCAGTGCTCATCGAGTGCAGGACATTCTCGTTGCCAATGCCAAGGACGAAGAGAAGATCCATGAGTACTCCGACATGTTCGATGAGAACGAGATTGACCGAGCGACCTACGTCAAGCGTTCAGGAAAGCTCCGTGACCGGATCACGGCTCGTGAGGCTGAACTCACGACGATCCGTGGAAGATCGGCTCTGTCTCGTCTTGGGGGCAGCGTCATGACCGAGTGGAGCGAGATGTCAGCGGAAGATCAGAGGTCGATCCTGCTGAGCCTCGTGACTCACATCACGGTGAAGCCCGTGATCCGGCATGGCTACAACCGCTTCGACTCGGATCGGATCGACATGGTGTTTCGGAGCGATGCCATCGACCGGATCTCGCACACATGGAAGGACTCAAAGGGCAAGTGGCACTTCCCGATGATCCTCTTCGATGCACAAGCAGGACAACCCATTCAACGTGCTTCACCGGCATAACCCCTAGTCGGCCCTTGTAAAAGCAGACGGGCTCATCTGTCACACTGGAAGAATCCCCGATGGCGGCTTGTTTGCTTGGACGCCTCCGAGTCGCAATCGGGTTTTTTTCAGAGCAAGGCGTCCAAGAACCAGAGGCGTCCCCATGTTGGATTCCAACAAGTCCCCCGATTTCCTAGCGGCAAGTGGTAGCTCGCCGCCTGTTCTCACGACCAGCACCCTCAATGCGGCCCTCGACTACGCAACACATAGAGGCTGGTTCACTGTCCCGGTTGAACCTCGGCTCAAGAGGCCATGGCAACGTCCAATCGGCTACAAGAAGCGTCCCGCCGCAACAGAAGCTGAGATCCGAAGCTGGTTCGCAGCGGAGCCGAACCTGAACATCGGCATCCAAACAGGCGGGGACCTCCTCGTCCTCGACGTAGACGAGAAGCCCGGCAAGATGAGCGGCAGCGAGGCACTGGCAAGCCTCGAAGAGTTGCACTGCAAGCTCCCACCAACGCTCACGAACCTGACTGGCGGCGGTGGACGCCAGTTGTTCTTCCGCCTTCCACCGGGCTACGGGCCGTTCGGAGACCGCTTGCCGGTGGTGGCAGAGTGGTTGCGCTCGCACCCTGAGGCCGAGTCAGGTGGAGTGATCGACACTAGGAACAGTGGATTAGTCGTCCTGCCGCCGAGCATCCACCCCAACGGAACGCCCTACCGCTGGGAAGACCCGACCATCGAGATCGCCACCCTGCCGCTGGAATGGTGTCAGACACCCGAACCACTTCCGTTCACTGATCCCGAGCGCATTCGCAAGGGCAAGCCTGCGTCTCGCAAGCTCTTCATCACACCGGAGGATTCCAGCGACCTCGACCGGGCGACCCACGAACGCATGGCCAACGTCGATCCCGATGCCCTCCTCGGTCGGGATACCTTGCTCTTGCTCCAAAATGGCGACCCGGACGACGAAGACCGCACCCACAAAATGGGGCGAGTCATCCAAGGAGCCGCCTCAGTACGATTCGATCCCGATGCCCTCTACATCCGCATGCTCAACAGTCCGCATGAAGATGGGCTGCGGTATCACGGGCGAGGTTGGTTCGACCGGGAGTTCTTCTACGCCCACCGCTACCTCGCTCGCCAGGTCATGGTCATCGAGGAGATGCGGGCCGATGTCGAACAGTACGAGTGGGTCTCGACTGACATTGGCGGACGCAAGGTCTCAGCCAAGACCATGCAGACCGTCTTGCAGCATGCTCTCGACATTGCCGAACGATACGAGACACTTACACCCGTACTCGTCAAGTGCGAGCTGGCCAAAACCACTGGGTTCAGTCGAATGACTGTGCTCCGAGCACTCAAAGCCTTGATCCTGCTCGGCTGGCTTGAAGTAGTACCCGAGCCAACAAAGAAGTTTGACGACCCCTGGAAATACCAGCTCTGCATGCCGGTCGGCGCCGCCCGTAAGCAATCTGCTCCATCTCTAGCTCTTCAACTGGATGAGCAACCCCCATCACCTCCATCAATGGGGTCTAATGAGGTCTCCTTGAGTACCCTTAACACCCCATCCACACACCTAACGTCAGATGGTGTAACCCAAAGGGTTGGATCAGGGACTTTAGAGATGGAGATTGAGGACTCTGCACGGGGGATGCAAAGGCAAGAGAAGACAGATGATGCTCTAACGGTTCAGAACTACAACCCGGGGGAGATTGGGCAAGAGCTACTAAGACGCATACAAGCCCACAGAGCTACCAGAGCGGACAATGACAACGATAGAGCTACAGGCCGACTCCATACAGCACAGCTGAACCCACACCAACCACACCTAAACCACACGGCCCGCATTGCCCGCTGTTCGTCCACAGGAGGGCCGCTAATCCTGACGCTAGGGAATCCTGTCATCTAGCCCTCACGACGGCTCACGGGCCGTACAGCGCACACAAGCTCTAGTCTCCTGACGGCTCGGACATTCACGATGATTGACCCGCTGTACAATGAACACGTAACGCAATCATCAAGAGGAGACGAGGGATCTAGCCCTGCGACTCTCCACCAACCGACCTCTTAGGCACGGTGGTTCGGCTAGACACGATGAGGAGCAGCAATGTCGAGAGACCATCTCCCCGGCTTGACGATCCAACAGGACGGTACTGTTCTCATCCAGACACAGGGTGACTTCGACCGATTGTTGGCTTGTCCGTCTCGTGACCTCTCGTCAGAACTGGTCATATTCACCAACGAGCACTGGCTAGATCGTGGCGATGAAGAGCGAGCGACGATTGCGACGTTCTTGAACTCGGCTCGGGAGCAGGTGTGTAACGAGGGTCGGCTACCTCCACCTCGCACCGATCTGCCGCCTGTCGAAGTCCGAGTTGAGGCGCTCCATGGTGGAAAGCCGAACCCCGAGCGTCGCTGGGCAGTCGGAACGGTCACATCCCACGAGTGGTGCTCGGTCACGAGGGATTGGCGAGTGGGCGTGACCTTCGACCACGCAAACGGGTTTTGGTGTGGACAGCCGATCCGGGGTGCGATCACTTTCCCCGATTTCATCTATGTCATCGGTGATCCGACACGACGAGCTTGGTCTTCGATGACGCCCGACGAGATCGACGGATGGCTTCAGAGTCGGCGTCAGTAGCGACATTTATTAATGATCCCAACTCGCTGTAAGGCGTCGAAATGCCGAGGAGCGGTCAGAGGACAACGACGAAGATTGAGTGGCTCTGACAGAGCTACAGCGCTCTCTGGGAAGACGATGGAAATGGTGTCAGTCCGTCCAGGTCTCAACATCGAAGTCGGCATCTGACACAACATCTGCGGGCGAACTCGGCCACAAGGGCGGGACCCTTGACACATTTTCTTAGGTTCGGTTTGTTGAGCTGGCTGAGGGAATAGCTGCCGCCAAGTACCCAGACCTACCCCCTGGAGCCATCGGACTTCGCTCCAACTCGCTCGCCTGGAGCCCGGATTCGGCGCACCCTCGGTTACCTCCCCTTCAGATCCTGGAGCCCCGCCAGTAGGTCGCCGAGGTCCATCTCCAGTGACTTGGCGAGTCGAGCGAGCATGTCCACGGAAGGATTCCTGGCGCCCGTCTCAAGCGACCCGATGTACGTGTAGTGGATCCCGGACCGGAAGGCCAGATCAGCCTGAGTCAGCTCAAGCTCATGCCGTCTGCATCGGATTCTGTCCCCAAGTTCTCGCTGTAGCGGTGTCGGCCCGGTGCCCCTCGACGGCATCGGCTAATGCAATGGGCACTTCTAAACGAAGTAAACGAGAATTAAAGTCAGAATCTGAGTCTGCCGATGCGACGTTACGGGGCTCAATCCTCTAATGGCCACCAGATGAAGACTGGCGACAAGTTCTGTTCGGAATGGTGCGGGCCGAGGGCCTCTCGGGTCAGACGGAGAACTGGAGCTGAGGTGTTTGAGAGGTTGAAGCAACGTTATAGCTGGCAGGACTTCCGTAATCACCTGAAGCCCGATCTTCTGTACAGGCCCAAACGGACGCCCACCGTGGCGCTCGAACTGACGTCCAAGCAACCCCACAAGAAACGGTGGATCATCGGCGCCGTCGTCGGGCTGGCTCTCGTGGCCGAGCTTGTTGCCACCAACGGCCATGGGTGGGAGAGCAGTTGGTGGGGCACCAGCAGTCCCCCTTCTGCTCAAGCTGATTCACCCCTCGATGTGTGTGGACAGAACCTCATCAACTGGCTGAACTACTCGTCGGGTCACAGTCTGTACGTCGTTGAGACGTTCGGTGAGCAGAGTGGAATCCCGGCCTGGATTATCAACGAAGCCGGTGTTTTCCAGCAGCAAGCTACGGAACACGGAGAAGCTGCTGCGAACAACAAGGTTGACGGCGATATCGCCCAGGAGTGCGTATCTCTTACGGACACGGCACAAACATCTCGAACCTGCCTACGCCTCCGAGAAAGGGCCAATGATCGATGCGACTACACATTCGGGAGGCCCGTCGAAGTTGGAACCAAAGTCCGTTCTGACGCTACGTGTGCGGTCGAACTCGGCCACATGGGGCGGGACCCCTAACACATTTTCTTAGGTTCGGTTTGATGACTTGCGTGTGGGAATAACGTTCCCCAAGTACCCTCTACTACCCACTCCTCAACCTAAAACGGGGCTTTTCGCTTCAACTCCATCGCCTGGAGCCCCGAACACCCCGTTGGCACTGGCCGCTCGACGGGGGGGTCCCAGGTTCTGATTGGACCCTCCCGAGTGGCACCTGACGATGCCGAATATGCGGGCTAGGGGGCTACGTCCGGCGTCAGATCGAGTCAGTCGTAGAGGGTCTCAGCATTGAGCCCAACGCCTCTGAATGGACCCTTGGCGTTGACGGTCAAGTCCTCAAGAGGCGGTAGTCGTTCCAACCCGTTGCGATTGTCTGGGTGGGTGAACATGGAGTGTGTAAATCGCTTGTCGTCTCCCGCAGCTGCGTTGAGCCAAGTCACCCAGGACGGAACCACCTTGCGATGCTCTTCGAACGGTGATCGTCTCGGACCGAACTGATCGTCCTCCAGATAGCCGAGGATTCCGGCTGTGGGTGCCATTGGGACCCAGATCGACCTCGATCCTCTGATCTCTTGGATGTAAATCCAGCCTCGATCCGAGAGCATGAAGGGCGGATCACCTTCGGTCGTGTGTAGAACCCGCCAGCGCCAGTCGGGCATGTCGCCGATGACGTTGAGAATGCCCTCGATCCGCATCACGTTGACTTGATCAGCAGTTGGTGGCGTCGGGTGGCCAGACTTCTGGAGATGGTCCTCGGCGACCTCCTTAAAGGAGGGGTGGCGAACTCCCATCATCGCTGCGTAGGAAAATAGGGAGATCGGCGTCGCCAGGAGCCAGTGCCTGGTTCACGAGACGCTCGATGAGCGACGGAAGGCTGTTCTCGACTCTGGTCCATTGTGTGTCAACCCAATCTGGATCGAATCCGGAAGGCGGCGAGGTCAGTCGATAGAGCGCACGGCGATGCGCTTGTTTCGCAGCCGTGCTCATGGCGATCACACCTGTCACTAGATCCTTGACCAGGATTTCCGAATCTCGTCGAGGTCGGCCGGGGATCCGTCTGCCAAAGCCAGCGATCACGGTTGCTGGCATGTAGTGCTGTCGTTCGCCGGCCATGTCACAGGGTGCCACCTCGTCGAAGTGGACGGTTATGAGCGCCCCTTGATTGTCCACCTAATACCGTCAGGCGATCTCCACTCTGTCGGGGACCCGTTTGCTGTGCCTCGGACAGCGAACCCTGTGGCATCGACGTTCAACGAGGCGAAGGTAAGCGGTGAACCTGCAACCGTGTCGTGTGTCCACGTCATCCCGTTTGTCGAGGTCCAGATTGTGTCGCTCTTCCGTAGGCAGTGTTGGGACCACCGGCGTACTTGTTATTGAGAATGGCCACATAGCGGCCATGGCCCCAGACGGCTCCCCTGACGCCCAGAGCGGCCATGTCAGACGGAAGTGGAACCTCATTCCAACTAATGGCATTCGTCGAGCGCCACAGCCTCGTCCCTTCATCGTCGTTGAAAAGCAGCAGCGCAGTCGGTGCGACCACCAGTTGCTCGCCAGCAACACTCCCGCTGGGGGCACTTCCCCACGTGGGGGTCCACTGCTTCCCGTTGGTCGAGGTCCACACCATCGGATTGCAGCCAGACGTCGAGCAAGCTGAAGGGCTAGCAGCCCTGCTGGGAAAGAACACGCCTGCTGCTACGTGGTAGCCATGGAACTGGACCACGGAAGTGACCTGGGCTCCGGCCGGGAGAGACTGGCCACCGGGAAACCGATTCAGTGTGGACGGACCGGGGCTGGCAGGCCCGCTCGCAGACGACCCGGCACCGTTTGGCTGACCCTTGGCCGAAGAAGGCGGAGGGCCTTTTGGCGGCGGGCCATGCCCTCCCATGACGTGGAACAGCCCGGCCAGCATGGCGGCGACCACGATGAGGATCGCACCGATGGTGATGCGAATCTTCTGTCGCCGCCGACGGGCCTCGGGAAATAGTGCCTCTGGGTCATCACGAGTCGGTTGGCTCGGGGCCTTGTGGGTGACGGTCACGGCAGCTCCTGTATCAGCTTGAGCACCTCATCACGCCGGTAGCCCTGTGACCGTGCGAACGAGGAACTCCTTCATGCGGGCAACGACGGCGCTGCGTTCTGGCGTACCGGCGACAACGATGGCCCGGCCACGGCCAAGTTCCAAGAGTCCCTCGTCTCGGAGGACACGCAGCGCCCGCAGCACGGTATTGGTGTTCACCCCGAGGACAGCAGCGAGATCCTTGGCCTGGGGAATGCGATCACCGGGGCCAGCCTCGCCTTCGGCGATCGCCCGCCGGATCTCTGCGGCAACCTGATCGTGGAGAGGCATCGGATCGGACCGGTCAACCTCAGACAGGAGCAACGCTCGGAGTCACTGTCCCGAGGTTCCTTGACAGAACCCATAACGCCAATGATAGTAGCGTCATGGCCGTTGTCCAGAGACCGCCGTCGACCAGTGGAACCCCTGGTCAGCTGGATCCGCACCGATGCGGACCTCTCTTCAGGGAGGCAAAGCAGCGCGAGCGGCGTCGGCGCCTGGCGTGGCTCGGCGCCGTCGTATCGTGGTTGGAGGGGCAGTGGCGGTCGTTGCGGCGACCAGGACAACGCCCAAGTCCCCAACCCACCACCCCGCTCGGGTCTCATCTCCCCGGGTCACCACGGTCCCCGTCGCCGGACCGATTGTTGTGCCAGAGCACCCGTATGGCATGGCCATCGCTCCCAACGGGACGCTCTACGTGATCGACAGCGCCAGAGACCAGCTCCTGCGACGCATCTCAGACGGTCAGTTCCAAGACGTAGCCGGCAACGGGCAACGGGGCTTCTCTGGCGACGGCGGGCAGGCCATTGACGCAGCGATCAACGTCGGGAGTGATTCGGGCATCGCCGTAGCGGGAAATGGCACGGTGTACTTCGCCGATACCTCAAACGGTCGGGTGCGTGAGGTACTTCCTGACGGGGTCATCGAGACCGTGATCGGCGGTGGGTCCAAAGCCATTGCTCAAAGGACATTGCCCGCTCGCCAGGTCTCGTTGAGCAAGCAGTTCACCGTCACCGGCCTGGCGATCGGTCCTGGCGGTGATCTCTACGTTGCCGCCGGCCCTGTCTACCGTTTGGTGAGCAACGGGCAGCTCCAGTGGGTGGTCGGGAAAGATGCACGACCCCCCAAGGATTGGGCCGGCATATATGCCAATCCGGCCGTGCAGATCGACTTCGCAAACTCGAACCGGATCGCATCGACGGGGCAGAGGGGACCTGCTCGATGCAGGTGGCGGCGGATGGGGTCTCTACGAGCGGACGGCATCGGGAAAGCTACGCTTCATCGAGAACTTCCGTGGCGATGGATCTTGGGGATCATTGGCTCCTGTGCCTGATGGATCGGGTAGCCCTCGTCTCTGGATGCGGGCTCTCTTTATTCCATCCGTCAGGGACGCTCACAAGCCTCGATGTTCCCGGAGTCAATGCCGCTTTAGGCTCGACGAACGCAGGCCACCAAAACATCTTTATCGGGGGCGACGGCATCGCAGTTGCG
>CAWGOJ010000023.1:0-131040 GCA_963824195.1 uncultured Acidimicrobiaceae bacterium
TGCTCGACCACGGCGCCCTCGGAGCGAAGGTCCTGTGCCGACAGGACGACCTGTCCGCCCGTGGTGACCACGTCCTCGACGATCAGCAGGTTGCGCCGCACGATGTCACCGCCCTCGCACACCCGCTCGGTGCCGTACTTCTTCGGCTCCTTGCGGACGAAGAATGCCGGAAGCCCGGTGGCCGAGGAGAGCATGGTGGCGAGCGGCACCCCACCGAGCTCCAGCCCGGCGAGGCCCTCGATCCCCGGGGGGACGAGGGGGACGAGTGCCTCGACGATCTCGGCCAACAGGTCCGGATCGGACTCGAACCGGTATTTGTCGAAGTAGCGGTCCGCCCTACGCCCTGATCGCAGGACGAAGGTGCCCGTCATGTGGGATGCGGCATAGACGCGCGCAGCCAGCGTCACCCCACCATTGTGCACGGTGCGCCCGGGCCCGTCGGGGACGCCGGTCGACCAGCTACGAAGGCTGGTGCGTGCCGCCGCCGTCGATCTGGGCATGGCCCAGCCGGAAGCGCAGGTGCCCCCGGCACAGGGCGGTGACGCCCAGCGCCCAGTTCGCGCTGACGTTGGGGCGGCCCAACATCGCGCAGTCCGCGCACGGCGAGCCCCGGAGGCCTTCCACCTCGGAGATCAGCACCGACAGCTCGAGGAACTCGTCCATCGTGAAGGGCCGGTCCTGGCAACATGCCCACAGCTCGGAGAGTCGGATCTCCCGAGAGAGCTCGACCTCGGCGCCACGGTGCGCGAAGAGCAGGGAGTCGAGCTGGAACTCATCGTCAATGGGATCGGACCACACGGACTCGGACCAGAAGCGGTGCCGCTCCTCGTCCGGGATGAGGCTGAGATAGAGCTCTTCCGCGTCGGAGTCGCCGTCGAGCTCCCAGTCGAACTCCGAGTCGAAGTCGGCTTCGTGCTCTGCGTCGTACTCCCAGCCCTCGTCGAAGCCCATCGCCTTCCTCCTCGAAGCCCCACGCGCCGGTGCTTCCCCATCCGCGAGGCCTGTCACCGGCACACCGTGGTGCCTGCGCAATCGAATCGGCGCTTTCTCCACCTGCCTGAAGAGGACCGAAGAGGAATTGACCGTCCCGAGATTCCCCGTCCGAGTGCCCAGGCTCATCACGTGGTTGCGCGACCGGGACCGATGGCTCGGGCGATCCGCACGGTGCCCCCCATGGCGAGCACCAGGCCGCCACACATCAAGAGCCCGGCTGCGAGCAGCGTGGGCGCCAGCGTGATCGAGGTGAATGGGATCCCGTTGCCCATCTCGCTCGAGAGGTCCCCGCATGCAGGGACGGATTCGCTGGCCCACCAGGTGACGAACCCGACGAAGATGAGCGCCATCACACCCGAGAGTCCGAGCGCCATCAACCCGAGCGCGCGGTGTGTGTGAGGGCAGGCAGGTCAATTCTCCGCGCCACGGAGACGGCCGCGGCGGTGGCGAACATGAGCGCGACCACAGCCGCCAGGGCGACCACCGCGAAGAGCGCGTTGTGCACGGGTAGGCCCCCGTTGCGATCGTGGCGGTTCAGGTGGTGTGCCCACGCCAGTGCGCCACCCAGCAGGACCGCCGCGATCGCGGCCGACGTGACCGCGCGAAGGAGAGGCCGGCGCAGTACCTTCCAGTCACCGCTGCGGACGAGGCTTCCGAACATCGGCCGTGCGCACAGCGCGGCCACGAGGACGATCGCGCACCCGACGGCGGCCGCCACGCTGACGGCGTCGACTCTCGAGCTCGCCACCCAGCGACCGGATCTCGGTGTCCCCGCGAACCAGTTGTCCGTGCACTTGCCGAAGATGGCCACTGCGCCGGGTACCAGTGCACCATCGGTTCGAAGCGGCCTCGCTCATGGGAGCACGCCGATCACCGGCAGGCTGACACCGATCCCGAGCCGCAGCGCACCCTCGTCCGCCAGCGTCCGCATCTCGCGCACCGCAGCCTCCAGTGCCACCCGGCCGGCACCGGTAATGCGGTAGGGACGGCGTCTCTGTTCGCTGCCGACAGGCTCGGGCTCAATGAGCCCTCGCTCCTCGAGCCGGGCAATCGCCCCGTACAAGGACCCCGGACCGAGGGTGACTCCGGCGAATTTCTCGATGTCCTTGGTCAGCGCGTAGCCGTGCTTCGGGCCGCCTGCCAGGCTGGTGAGAATCAGGACCGGGGGTTCGTTGCTCCGGCCGAGGCTCCCTTGCGACGATGCCAAATGCCGTGCCATGTCGGCCAGAGTACTACGTGAGGCGTAGTACTCGCCGGCGGCCGCTCATCCCTCGCTCTCGGGCGCCCCGAGAGACCATCCCGATGCCACACGCCGCCCCCCGGCGCACGCCAGGATCGTCCACGCGGTGGGCGTCCACACGAAGACGGCGTCCTGTCGGTAGCGCCCGCCGAGTGCCACCACGTCTGCTTCCGAGACGCCGCAGACGGCGACCCCCTCCTCCCGGTGCCCGGTGACCGGATCCACGCCCAGCGCCGGCCACTGCACATCTGCGACGGACCGCAGATCGGCCTCCAGTGCCGCCTGCCGCCGCCGGTTCTCCGCCTCACCGGGTCGCTCGTCGCCCGGGTCCCACGCGGTCAGGACGTGCACCGGCTCGTCAGATGCCCAGGGCCATTCGCCCACCTGACCAGGTGGGGCGGAGCGGACCACGACGTTTTGCCCACCCGCCCGCGCGATCTCGACGACCGTCCGGGCATAGCTCTCCCAGGGGTCACCGGGCGCCAGGGGCATGGTCGGCACCCTACGCTCGACGCGAACATGGAGCCGGTGATGACGCCGCTCCCTCTCCCGACTCTCCTGTCACAAGCGCTCGTGGCGAACGCGCCACAGGACGGAGTCGTCGTCCGGACCACCGAAGCCGGCCGGCCAGGGACGTCTGGCACCCTCCCCGCCGCCATGGAGGAACGTTGGCACTCCCGCTTCGGCGGTGGGGCCCTCGCAGAACGGCAAGTCGGAGCCGGCACTCCCGAGGACCGCGACCACCGGCGCGGCCACCGCGGAGCCGGACCCGGCAGCCGCCCACGGCAAGGTGCTCCGCCTCGCCGACAAGGGGCAGCGGGCGCAGCGGAAGTACCGGCGCCTTCTCGACACCACAGAGGCGTCGTGGCGGGCGACGTACGGCGCGTCGACGACCTCCGGCGCCCCGACACGTTGCCGCTCCACCCGATGGTCCCGCACCGCGGGGCTACCCCGACGGCAGCTGAGAACCACCGGATTGACGGCACGGCGGATGTGGCAGGCTTGACCGGTGCACCCCTTTCGCCGCGACGACGCGTTGCGCCACCTCGCCGACGAGGACTTCGACGTGCTGGTCATCGGAGGCGGGATCACCGGGGCCGGGGTCGCTCTCGATGCCGCCAGCCGCGGCCTCAGGACCGCCCTGGTCGAGAAGGGTGACTTTGCCTCGGGCACGTCGTCGAAGTCGTCGAAGATGGTCCACGGCGGCATCCGCTATCTCCAGCAGCGCGAGTTCCGGCTGGTCTACGAGAACCTCACCGAGCGACAGCGCCTGCTCAACAACGCGCCGCACCTGGTCGCACCGCTGCCGTTTCTCATCCCGCTCTTCGGGCGTGACGGTGTTGTCTCCAAGACGGTCGCCCGCTCGTATTCGTCCGCGCTCTGGATGTACGACCTCACCGGCGGCCTGCGCATCGGGGAGCGCCACAGGGAAGTCGACAAGGACGAGGCCCTCGCACACCTTCCGACGCTGAACACCGACCACCTGGTGGCGGGATTCCTCTACTTCGACGCACGGGCCGACGATGCGCGACTGACCCTGGCCGTGCTGCGGACGGCGGCGTTCGAGTTTGGGGCGGCTGTCGTCAATTACGCCCCGGTCACCCGGCTCACGACGGACGGCGATGGGGCCACCGACGGCGCGATCGTGCGTCCGTCCGGCGCTGAGACGGAAGAGTTCCAGATCCGGGCCCGCGTGGTGGTGAACGCGACGGGCGTGTGGGCCGACGCGATACGCGCGCTTGACGAGGGTGCAGACCCCCACGCCATCCGCCCCGCCAAGGGTGTCCACATCACCGTGCCCGCCGACCGGCTGCCCTGCGACATCGCAGCGGTCATCCCGGTGCCGAAGGACAAGCGCTCCGTCTTCGTCGTGTCCTGGCCTGGGACCGAACTCGTCTACCTCGGCACGACCGACACCGACTACACGGGTCCCCTCGACGACCCTGCATGCACGCCCGAGGACGTGGACTACCTGCTCGAGGCCGCCAATAACGTCACGACCTCGCAGCTCACGAGAGCCGACGTGACGGGTGTCTGGGCCGGCCTTCGCCCCCTCCTGGCACGACCGACCAAAGGCCGGCACGTCTCGGAGCGGACGTCCGACCTGTCACGCCGCCACACCGTTCGCGTGTCGGCACACGGCGTCGTCACCGTCACCGGCGGCAAGCTGACCACGTACCGCAAGATGGCACAGGACACCGTCGACGCTGTGGTCGATCGTCTGGGCGAGTCCCCCCGGCGGCGGCGCTGCATCACGAAGTCCCTTCCGCTCATAGGCGCAACGACCAAGACCCGGGACCCCGTGGCGCTGGCCCAACCCCAGGCGCGACTCCTGAGTCGCTACGGCACCGAGTACGCCGCAGTGCTCGCCGTGGCGGATGGCCGTCCCGAGCTGCTCGAACCGGCGGTGGCGGGGCTGCCCTACACCGGCGCTGAGCTCGTGTACGCCGCCCGCGAGGAGATGGCGCGGACGCTTGACGACGTCTTGTCGCGCCGGACGCGCGCCACGATCCAGCGTGCGCAGGCCAGCATGGACGCCGCGGCAGCGGTCGCCGCATTGATCGCTCCCGACATGGGCTGGGACGAGCAGGAGGCGGCCGACCAGGCTGCCCGCTTCATCGAGTCGTGCCAGAAGGAGCTCCTGACCGCCGGGCTCGACTTGCCGTGACGACACCCACTTCCGCCACTCCCATCGACGCAAGTGCCGCTGACGTCACGGATCGTCTGGGCGCGGCGACGGTCGAGGTGCCCACCGCCGTCCTCGACCGCATCGCAGCGAGCGGCGCCACGGTGGTGACCGACGACGACGCTCGGGCCGAGGCCGGGCGTGACTGGTGGCCGCTGGCCATCGGCTGGGCGGCCGAGGGAGCCGTCCCGCAACGGCCGGCGGTGGTGGTCCGGCCCACCTCGGTCGCACAGGTGGCCGAGGTCCTCGCGGCCTGCAACGAGGCCGTGGTCCCCGTGACCGCGGCGGCGGGACGCAGCGGTGTGTGCGGCGGGTCGATCCCCGTGCACGGGGGCGTGGCCATGGACATGACGGGCCTCGACGGGGTCGTACGCGTCGACGAGACATCCCTCAGGGCGGACGTCCGGGCGGGCACCTTCGGACCGGACCTCGAGGCAGCGCTCGGAGAGGTCGGTGGCGGCTACACCGTCGGCCACTGGCCCCAGTCGATGGACCTCTCGACCGTGGGCGGGTGGTTGGCCTGCCGGGGGGCTGGGCAGTACTCGACCCGGTACGGGAAGATCGAGGACATGGTCATCGGCCTCGAGGTCGTGCTGGCCGACGGCCGCGTCCTGCGCACGGAGGGCCACGGCCCCCGTGCCGCCACGGGGCCGAACCTGACCCAGCTCTTCGTGGGCTGCGAGGGCACACTTGGCGTCATCACCGAGGCCCGGCTCCGCCTCCACCCGCTGCCGACCGCCCAGGAGCGTCGCGCCTTCGGCTTCACCACGTTCGCCGGCGGCCTCGAGGCGTGCCGCAAGATCCTCCGCCGAGGGGCGACGCCAGCGGTGCTGCGCCTCTACGACCAGACGGAGTCGGCGCGCAATTTCGATCAGCCCGACACCAACGTTCTCATCGTCCTCGACGAGGCCGACCCCGACATCCTCTCGGCCACGCTCGCGATCGTCGACGCCGAGTGCGGCGACGCGGCGGACGCGCACACGCTCGACCGCGAGCTGGTAGAGCGTTGGCTCGGCCACCGCAACGACGTCTCCGCACTGGCGCCCCTGTGGCGCGGCGGCATCGTCGTGGACACCGCCGAGGTGTCCGGGCCGTGGGCTGCACTGCCCGGTCTCTTCGACGAGGTCATCGCCGCGCTGACGTCCATTGAGGGCACCCTCGCCGCATCGGCGCACCAGTCCCACGCCTACACCGATGGCGCGTGCCTCTACTTCACATTTGGTGGGCGCGGTCCCGAGGGGGACACCGAATGGCGCGAGCGCTACTACCGACAGGCCTGGGATGCCGTCATCGACGCCACGTCGGCTCACGGCGCAGCCATCAGCCACCACCACGGTATCGGGCTCAACCGCTCCCGGTTCCTGCCGCGCGCCCTCGGGCCGGGCTTCGAGGTCCTTCGTCGCCTCAAGGCGACCTTCGACCCGGCAGGCATCCTGAACCCCGGCAAGTTCGGCCTGTCCTCCCCGTTCGGCCCCGCACCCTGGGCATGAGCCGGCCGGGGGGCAGCGTCCTCGTCGTCGACGTCGGCACGTCGGGAGTGCGCGCGGCCATCGTGCGGCCCGATGCCACGATCGAGCACGAGCATCATGTCCCACTGCTGCCCGACTCTCCGGCCCCGGGCCTCGTGGAGTTCGATGCGGCGAGGATGGCCGACGCTGTCCTCACAGTCGCCGGGGCGGCCCTCGCGAATGGCGGACCGGTCGCCGCCGTGGGCATCGCAAACCAGCGGGCCTCGAGCATCGTCTGGGAGCGCGCCAGCGGGCAGCCCGTTGCCCCGGGCATCGGCTGGCAGGACCTGCGAACCGTCGGGACCTGCCTCGTCCTCCAGGCCGAGGGGATCCGCCTGGCGCCCAACGCGTCGGCCACCAAGGTGATGGCGATCCTCGACGAAGTCGACCCCGAGCGGTCGCGTGCCGAGCGCGGGGAGCTCTGCTTCGGCACGGTGGACAGCTGGGTCGCCTGGACGCTCTCGGGTGGCGCCTCGTCAGGCGCCGACGCACTCCACGTGACCGACGCCACCAACGCCGCAGTGACCGCTCTCATCGACCCCGTCACCATCGGCTGGGACGAGCCATTGCTCCAGAAGCTGAGGATACCGCTGCCGATCATGCCGACCGTGGTCGACTCCTCCGGGGAGATCGGTGCGGCCACGGCGCTTCCCGGCGCACCGCCGATCTGCGGCATGGCGGGTGACCAACAGGCCTCCCTGGTCGGCCAGGGCTGCACCCTCGCCGGACTGGCCAAGGCGACCTTCGGCACCGGCGGGATGCTCGATCAGTGCACCGGTACTGGCTCCGGGCCCGGCGGCACCGCCCGGGGCGGCGCCGGCACGTTTCCCATCGTCGCCTTCCGCGTGGGCGGGCAGGCAACCTGGGGCACCGAAGCCGTGATGCTCTCCGCCGGCACCTGCGTCGAGTGGCTGCGCGACGACCTCGGGCTCCTCGCCACAGCCCATGAGTCCGAAACTGTCGCGTTGCAATGCGCGACCTCCGGTGACGTCTGGTTCGTCCCGGCGCTCCTGGGCCTGGGAACTCCTGTCTGGGATTTCGGGGCCCGGGGCACCCTCGTCGGGCTGACGAGAGGTTCAGGCCGGCCCGAGATCGTCCGGGCTGTCCTCGAGGGTGTGGCTCATCGCGGTGCGGACCTGGTCGACGCGTCGGAGAACGACAGCGGGTATGCCATCGAGTCCCTGCGCATCGACGGGGGGATGTCGGAAAATACGGTGTTCGTCGAGGCGCTGGCCGACGCAATCGGCCGACCGGTGGAGATCTCCCCTGTCCTGGAGGCCACCACGCTCGGCGCAGGCTTGCTGGCCGGACTGGCCGTCGGTACCTACGGTTCGACCGAGGAGTTGGCGGGCACGTTCATGCCTCGCCGAACGGTCGAGCCTCGGAGTGACGACGCCGGGCGGGCCGCTGCGCGGGAGCGCTGGCTCACGGCACGGGCCAAGGCCGAGGCAACCATCCCAGAGCTCTCGGGCATCTCCTTCTGAACAGGATCGCTCCCGGCCAGGGGGAGATCGCTACCTCCTGAGTGACCCCTCTCCCTGGGCCGGACCCACTTGGGTGCGTACTCGTCCACTCCCGGGACTGCGGCTGGGGCCCGCCCTTACGCGCGGCCGTGGGCCAGCGCCTCGTCCCAACTGGAGCCGGCCTGGAGGAGCGCCCGGAAGCCCATCAGCTGCCGCGGCTTGCCGATGGCCATGACGGCACGCAGACGACCGGCGCGACCGAACAGCGCGACGAACTTTCCCTCCTCCAGCGAGCCCTCGGTGACGAGCACCTCGTCGTCGCCTCGGGGGTTTCCGAGCACCTGGAGACGGACGCCGTACTGGTCCGACCAGAAGTACGGGATCGGGGTGAACGGCGCTGCGGCCGCCCGACCGGCCATCAGGCTGCGCGCCGCGGCGACACCCGCCTCCGCGGCGACCTGCCAGTGCTCAATCCGGATCAGCTCCTCGCCACCGTCGTGGCGCCAGTTCCATCGCGCGATGTCCCCCGCCGACACGATGCCGTCGGCGGCGAACAGCCGGTCGTCGCACACCACGCCGTTCTCCAGGGTCAGTCCGGAGTCGGCGAGCCACCCGGTCGTCGGGACGACGCCGATGCCGACCACGACCACGTCGGCCGGCAGAACCTCGCCCCCCGCCAGGTCGACCACGAGCCCGCTCGCCGCTGCCGCTCCCTCCACCTCGACTGGGCCCCTGCGGACGCCCTGCACCGCGACGCCGGTTTGCAGCTCGACACCATTGGCGCCGTGCAGCGACCCGCAGTGCGCGCCGAGCACCGGACCGATGACGTTGCGCAACGGGACGTCGAGCGCCTCGAGCACAGTGACCCGGCACCCCAACCCGGCACAGGTCGAGGCGACCTCGGCGCCGATGAACCCGGCCCCGATCACGACGACGCGCGCCGACTCGCGCGCTGTCACGGCACCGCGCAGGGCGAGGGAGTCGTCGAGGGTCCGCAACGTGAAGAGGCCGTCGCGCTGGTTCAAGCCCTCCGTGCCGGGGAACTGGCGCGGCGTGGCTCCCGTGGTGATCACGATGGCATCGCCGTCGAGCACGGCGCCGTCGTCGAGCTCGACCTTGCGACCTTCCACGTCGAGCCGCACCGCGCGACGGCCCAGCACCTCGTGCACCCGCAGCTCGCTCGACCGCCGCTTGTCGGCCAGCACGGACTTCTCCGGCGGCCACGTCCCGGCCAGCACCTGCTTGGACAGCGGAGGCCGGTCGTAGGGAAGGTGCCGCTCGTCCCCGACGAGCGAGATTGTCCCCTCGAAGCCCTCCTTGCGCAACGTCTCGACAGCTCGCCACCCGGCTAACGAGGCGCCGACGACGACCGCGGTGCCGTCCGGGGCCAGGCCGCCCGCCGGCGTCACTGACCGAACATGGCCATCCACTCCTCAGCGGAGCGGGGCCGGAAGACGTAGTTCCACCGCCTGGTCTCACCCATGCTCTGGGAGGGATCCGCCGAGTAGAGGTGGCCGGGGAAGAGGATGGCGTCGTCGGGGACCCGGGCCAGCCGGGTGTGGATGGACTCGTACATGGCGAGCGGGTCGGAGCCGGGGAAGTCGGTCCGCCCGCACCCCTCGAGGAAGAGGGTGTCGCCCGCCACGAGCCGGCCGTCGACCAGGAAGCACTGGCTGCCCGGTGTGTGGCCTGGGGTGTGGATCAGCTCGACGCCCACCTGGCCGACCCGCAGCACCTCGCCGCTGTGATGACCGACGAGGTCCGACCCGCCCACGCCCGTGGTGCGCTCCACCCAGGGCACCTCGTCGGCCTGCACATGGACCGGCACCTGCACCTTCTCGAGGAGGGTGCTGATCCCCTCGAGCGACCAGCCCCCCATCTGCCCGCCGAGGTGGTCAGGGTGGAAGTGGGTCCCGAGGACGCCCGTCAGCCGCATGCCGTCCGCCTCGAGGATGTCGAGGAGTTCCTGCACCGCGTAGGCGGGGTCGACAACCACCGCCTCGCCGGTCTCGCGGTCGCCGATGAGGTAGACGAAGTTGACCATCTGGCGGGCCATCATGTCGCCCCGCGCGAAGTCACGGCCCGAGAGCAGCTGGCGGAAGTACATCCGGTCGGCGATGGGGGCGTCACTCATCGCCCTCACCCCCCGCGTCCCCGCCCGCCTCTGCTGCCAATGTCTCGAGCCTGGGCACCAGCTCCTCGACCTGGGCCCGGGTCTGGCGCAGGCGGCGGTCGAGCTCGTCGATCAGAGCGGTCGCCCGCTCCAGGCGGGAGACGAGCACGTCGACGTCGACCTCGCGCTGCTCGAAGAAGTCCACGATCGCGTCGAGCTCGCGACTGGCCTCGGTGTAGCTCAGCTGCTCCACGGGGGCATGTTCGTCTGGGGCGGTCACCTCAGTCCTCATTCTCCTGCTCCTGCTTCATGTCTGCTCCCTCCACCATGCTGCGGACGGTTCCGTCGGCGAACCTGGTCACGATCTCCTGCCGCTCGACGACGTCGGATGCGCTGCGCACCAGCGCGCCGTCGGCCGTCAGGGTCAGGCTGTAGCCGCGCTCGAGCTGGCGGTCGACGTCGTAGGCGGACAGCAGCCGGCGCCACGAATGCAGGCGCTCGTCCTGGCGCCCGATGTGCCCGAGGCTCAAGGGTCCGAGTCGGGCGGCGTGGGCGCGCACGGCCACCTCGCGTGACTCGAGCCGGTTGGGCGCCGACCGGCCGACGGACGACGCCTTCCTCACCAGGCGCTCGCGGTGCAGGCGGAGCTGGTGCCGCGCCGCCGCGGTCAGGCGGCCACGGGCCTGCGCGTCGCGTGCCTGGGCGTCACCCAGGAAGGCGGGAACGCGCCGGGACAGCAGCTCTGCCGGCTCCGCCACGTGGGCCGCCCACCAGCGCCTGGTCGACACGACGATCTGATGCCCGCACTCGGTGGGCGTGATGCAGGCACGCGCCGCGGCGATGTCGGCCACGGTCTCGTCACCGGTGTGACCGATGCCGGTGAACACGGGCTTGGTGGCCCCGGCCACGGCACGCGCGACGAGCTCGGTCTCGAAGGTGGCCAGGTCGGCGCGCGCTCCCCACCCCGGACCATGGCGATGACGTCGCAGTCGCTCCGGCTGAGCACCTTGAGCGCGCGGGCGATGGCGGCCGGCGCGTGGGGCCCCTGCACGCTGACGGGGACCAGCGAGATGCGGAAGCCGAAGCCGGAGCCGGTCAGCTGGCCGAGGAAGTCCTGATACCCCTCGGTCCCCGGGCTGGCGATCAGGCCCACATGCATGGAGATGTCAGGCACCCGGAGGGAGGCGTTGCGCCCGAGCAGCCCCTCCGCCTCGAGCGTGCGCAGCAGCTGGGCGCGCTGGGCGGCCATGCGCCCCAGCAAGGCGGTGACGTCGACCTCGACGAGGATGAGGCTGATCTCCCCCTTGGCTCGATACAGGTCGAGCGTCCCGCGCAAGACGACGACCATGCCTTCGGCGAGCGTGATGCCCTCCTTGGCGAGCGTGTGCCGCAGCGGCGTCCACGAGCTGCGCCAGCACTTCACGTTGAGCGTGGGCACGCCCCCTCGGGCCCGGGACGCCGGCGCCGCCCCGTCGTCCCCGGGGTCGACCAGGCTCAGGTAGAGGTGACCCGACCGGTGGTCCGAGATGTGCTGGATTTCGCCGCGCACCCACAGGTGGCGGTTCCGGGGGAAGGCCGCGCCGAGTGCGCCCTCGACCTCCTCGTAGAGGCTGCCGATGGAGAGGACCCCGCTCCGGGCGCCGGGCTCGTCCCCGGGGTCGGGGTCGGGCGTGGGTTGGGGCTCGGGGCCGCCGGAGCCGGGCCGGTGCCCCGGGGCGGCGGCCAGTGGCGGAGCCTCGGGATCGAAGAGCTGATGGGCACCGCCGGACATCGGTGACACCCTACCGAGGCGCTGCTCGGTCACCGTCACCACCAGCGGAGTGGCACACTGGTGGTGACGGTGAGCCGGCCGGGTGGCCGCGGCACGGGCCGCACTGCGGGACCGTGTCGAGGAAGGTCGGGACTCCGCAGAGCAGGGTGCTGGCTAACGGCCAGTCGGGGCGACCCGCAGGACAGTGCCACAGAAAGGAAACCGCCGATGGCGGGCCTCCGGGCTCGCACAGGTAAGGGTGAAATGGTGCGGTAAGAGCGCACCAGCGGCGGGGGTGACCCCGCCGGCTCGGTAAACCCCACCCGGAGCAAGGCCAAGCGTGGGAAACGGGTTGCTCGCCCACCTCCCGAGAGGGAGGGTTCCCCAGGTAGGCCGCTCAGATGGATGGCCACCCAGGCTCTCCGCCTCTCATCGGGGCGGGGGCCGGACAGAATCCCGCCTACAGGCCGGCTCACCGTCGCCGAGACAGATGCAGAACCGAGACAGATGGAGACCGAGGGAGGAGGTCGACCACTCAGGTGGCGCGACTGCTCCTGAAATGGGCGGCGGGCTTCACCGGAGGCGTTGCCCAGCACGCCTGGCCGACCCAGAACCCGGTCACCGCGATGATCGGCCCGTTGAGCGTCGTCGAGGACATATCGCCGTCGCCGCGGATCCCGTGCGCCAAGGTCACACCGTTCCGCCTATGGGATCCACTCTCCTGTTCCGCTGCTCACCGGGTGCCATCCGGCTTTCCCGCCACGAGGCCAGCCTTGCCACCCACTGGGACCGATTCGAGCTGTGCGGGCGGCCCGGCCGACGGCATCAGTCCGTTGGTGAAGGAGCCGACAGCCATGGCAGCCTTGAACGCCACCAGGTTGGCGGGATCCGAGTCGATCCTCCAGTCATTGGTTATCGGGACGTTGTCTTCGTTGGACGAGGCGACGTTATCGAACCACGAGAAGCCGACGATCTGCGGAGTCGACTCGATGGAAGAGACGAGGCTGGTCGTGAACTGCACCTTCTCTGGGCCGACGTTGTTCCCGGACGTCGGATCCGTCTCGATGCCGGCAGTCTCCGCGATGTAGATAGGCTTGTTGGTCACAGCCTCGAGAGCGGCTATCGACTCGCCGAACACTGCCGCGAACGTGGGCGCTTCCGTCGAATAGCGCCAGTAGGCGTCGATCCCGACCCAATCGACATACGCGTCACCGGGGTAGAGCTCGCTGAGACTGGGGGCGTGCGCAAGGTTGTCGACACGGTTCGGTGCCCACAGCCAAATGACATACGTATTCGCTCCGGCAGCCTGGAAGATGTTCCACACGTGCTGCCACATCTGCGCGAACTGGCCAGCTTTGTTCCCGTTGATCCCCTCGGACCAGGGGAACCAGTTTCCGTTCATCTCCTGGTCCAGGCGGATGACAATCGGGAGCCCGAGGGAGACCACCGAGTTGGCGAACCCTTGCAGGTAGCTGTCGTAGTTGCCGTTAATGATGTCGCTCAAGGAATAGCTGGGGTCCGACTGCGCCGGCGTGACATCGAAGGTGGGCTTGGACTCCCAGGTGATCATGGGCAACGCCCCGCGCTGCCACGCGCTCTGAACCGTCTGCGTCGGATACGGCTGGTCCCAACCCTGGTACCACGTGAGCTCCGAGGGCGCCTGCCCCACTTCCGTGTCGAGGGCGTTGAGCTGCGGCATCCCCTGGGGCACTCCGTTGATGGCCACCCCCCAGTAGTCCGAGCTCGGGGCGATGAGCTGAGGCTTGTTCTGTACGACGACGGTCGGCGCGACGACGGTCGGCGTCGGAGCCGCCGCCTCACCCGGGGCTCGGGACCCTACGGTGGTCGTTGTGGTTGTGGTGGTGGCAGATTTGGCCGGCGGCGGGGACGTCGGGACGTAGACGACCTCCTTGACGAGCTGTCGGCCGTTCGACGGCGTGGTCGTCACGTGCTTCGCCGGCATCGCGGCCTTGACCGCCGTCGGCTTGTGCACTGCATGTCTCGGCCGTGCCGCGACTGATGCCTGGGCCTGGGTGTGGGCCGTCGCCTTTGATTTGGGATGGGACGGCGTGGACGTTGCCACTGGCGACAGGTACAGCATCAAGGCCACCGCGACCAGTGACAGGCCACCAACGACGCTTCCGTATGTGCTACCTCGGCCAGGTGTCATACAGAACTCCTCCGACGATGGCGAGCAGGAACAAGGTGATGGGGACGATCTCGTAGGGGTTGCGCCGGTGCAGGGTGGGAGTCCGGGCTACCGGCGTCATCACCGTGCGGGTCGCCACCGCTGCCGATGGGCCGAACCCGTCCGCCGGCAGCGGGACCGACGGAGAGAAGCCCGCTCCGGAGCTGGACGAGTCAAAGTCCCCTCCGGCGTACGCGTTGGCGCGGGTGCCCCACCCCGCAGGCTTGGCCAGACGGAGGAATCCGTACAGACGGATCGGGAGCAGGAACACGGTCGAGAAGATCACGTACACAGGCATCAAGAAGATGTCGCCCGGACACTGATCGAGATGGCGCCGCTGGCGGAGGGCCATGGAGATCCAAGAGGAGGCGAGGATAAGACAGAGCATGACCGGCATTTCGAAGGGCCGGTGCCCGTTCAGGATCCCACCGTAGAGATCGCCATGGTAGCCGGTCACCGACCTGGTTCCCCATCCGATGGCAGAGCAGATCCAGAGAAAGGGAACCAGGATGTCGATGGCGAAGAAGAACGCAAGGACCGGGGCGTGGCCGAGCATCCACGGGAACATCCGCAACGTGTTGTACTGGCTACCCCTGGCCCAGCGGTACTGCTGCTTGGCCATCTTCTTGAGGCCCGTGGGACAATCGGTGTAGACGAGGCTCGTCGACTGGTAGACGGTTCTGTACCCACGCTTCAACGTGAGGTTGGTCAGCGTCCGGTCGTCTGAGACCTCGAGCACGATGCCCAGGAAGCGTTGGGTAAGGAATTCCGGCATGACGTCCTCCAGCACCGCCCGCCGGAAGGCAATGGTGCGCCCCGGGAGGCAGCCCACCCTCCCCGTGACGCTCTGTGCTGGCATTGAGTAGAGCGACCTGCTCGATTCCAGCCAATCCGCCCAACGCGAGAGGAAGTTGCGATTCGGGTTGAGGATCCGTTGCCGGGTGGTGACCCCGCCGACGCTGGGGTCGGCGAACGGCTTCAAGAGCTCTCGGAGCGTTCCCTCGGTCCACATGGTGTCGCTGTCGACGAGCACAGCCACGTCACCGCCAATTCTCTCGATTCCGACTCGGAGGGCGTTGCGCTTCCCGGCGACAGCCGTCCACTCCCACTGCACCAGAGGGAATTCGACACACACCCCTTCGAGGTCGCGGTTGCGCGGGCCATTGATGACCACCAACACCTCGGTCGGGCTCTGACTGACTATGCGCGACAGGACGTCACGGAACAAATCGACGGGCTCGTCCACCACCGGGATGACCACACTCGAGGTACACCGGTACTCCTGTGTCCAAGGGACGTACCGCCGGGAGAGGATGACCTTGACCAGCCAAACCAACCAGATGAGGCCGATCAGAATGGAGAAGAGGTAGAAGTGCCCGCCATCCTCGATGGCGTCGCGCAATTGCAGCAAGGCGGTTACCAAGCGCTCACCTCCCCGACCGCCGGGCGGCCGGCCGACGGTGGCGGAGGCCAAGACGCCCCTACATGGGGAGGATCGGCGAAGGTGGACACGCGCCGAAGCATGTTCGCCGGGACGCACTGCGTTCGTGCGCATGCGACCCGCCCTGGACAGCGCATTTCTGGACCCCCTCTTGACCCAGACAGCTCACAGCACCACGAGCCGAGCATTTCGGAGTATGAGCCTGCTCCCTCCACTGAGCTTTCCGACGCTTCCCGTTCGCTGGTGCAAACAAACGGGAACACCTGACGGTTGCAGCTTGATTGCAATACAAGTTGAAGCAGTAGAGCCGTTCAAGCAACGACGGCACAACTCCGACCGACCTTGCCGATGTCGACGGGTCGTGCGCGAGACTGGGGTTCCGGGGTCGACGTGCGTGACCTTGGTCGACTTCGCCGTAAATTTCCCGGTTCTGCCTGCCGAAGGCTCCCACGGGGACACATGGGAGACAACTATGACCACAGCGCTCGGGGTGACCGTGCGGAGTCGCACGCGTCGCGTGTCCACGCTCGCGGTGCTCGTCTTGGGCGGGCTGCTGCCGTGCGGTTTTGTCAGTGCTGCGACACCACCTCACGGGACGAGCCCGGCCACGGCGCCGCTTGCGGGCGCACCCGCCCTTCACGAATCTGAAAAGGCATCGCCAACAGTGACCTCCCGATGCACAGTCAACGAAGGCCTCGTCCCGAACTGTGGGGACTGGTGGGGCGAAGCCGTGCCTAACTCGGGGTCGGATCTCATTCAAGCCGTTGACTGGACGGAGCTGAGGACGCAACGGTCGCTCGATATCGTCCACACCTACCACCGTTGGCTCCAAGCCTTCCCGACCCCGGAGGAGACCGCGCTCGCTCGGAGCGGGCACATCTTGTTCATCAACTGGCAGCCAACGGACCCCGACGGAGGACGGATTCCGTGGGCCTCCGTCGCCGACGGCTCACAGGACGCCGTCATCAGGGCGGAAGCGCAACGTCTGGCCGCGCTTGGCGTGCCCGTCATGGTGTCCTTCTCGCATGAGCCCGAAGCCAACCTCGGAAGCGAGGGGACGGCCGCGGACTTTGCCGCCGCCTACCGCCGCGTGCACGACGTGGCAGTGGCGGCGGGAGCGAGAAACGTCGTCTGGGTGTGGGACGTCGAGGGGATCGCGACCCGCCACTGGTTATCGATCTACCGGCAGCTCTGGCCCGGCGCTGCCGATGTGGACTGGATCGCATGGGATCCCTACAACTTCGCCGCCTGCAAAGGTCGACCGTGGCGTTCGTTCCCACGGCTGGTGTCCCCCTTCTACGACATGCTGGCCGCACCGCCGTTCCGGAACCGTCCACTGATGCTGGCCGAGCTCGGCACCGTCGGCAATCTTTCCGGATCACACACCAAGCAGAGTTGGTATGCGGGAGTCCGCAGCTCCCTCGGGAAATATCCCGCGATCAAGGCCGTGGTCTACTTCGACTACCCCAGTCCGCCGGCCACCTGCGACTGGACCTCGAGCTCCTCACCTGCCGCCGCGGCAGCCTTCGCACTGCTGGCAAACGACCGCCTCTTCCTGACGAGCAGTGCCGCGCCAGCCCGACTGGGCGTCGTCCCCACGAACGATCCGGAGCCCGGCGCTGCGGGCGGGCGCCAACCGTCCTAGATGTTCCCTCCACAGATGTTGGTCGCAGGGGGGGGATCCACGTAGGCGAGGACTCCCGGTTGTGGATGTGCAGGTGTCGAAGCCAGCACAGACATTGACGAGTGGCTCTCCGAGTGGGTGCGCGGCTGACACAGTTGCTTGTCGCTGTCATACCCGGGGCATCCAAACTCTTGCCTTGGGCGGGATCCATGGGTGCAGTCCCCACAGAGATCGTGCGTGCGAATCGGCAGCAGGACTCCGAACGGGTCTGGCCTGGCGGAGGCCCGAGCGCGGGATGATTCGGGGACGTTGCCGACGTCCTCGCACCTGGAGACTCGACGAGATCGCCAGCGCCTACAAACCGCTTCCGGGATTCGCCCAGGACGCGAAGTACGGAGAGCGACGTGGTTGAGCTCAGGACGCCTGTCCGGACTGGACACGAGAATAGATGTAGAGGCCATCCGAGACGGCGGAAAGGGAGAAGTGGGAGCGGATGTACGACTGCGCAGACGGTCCGATGCCCACATACCTCGACAGGGGTGTGAGGAGCACCAGCCCGTCTGCACGATGGAGCCAGTCGAGCCAGTCCCCTTGCAGTTTTGATGAACTGTCGTCGGAAACAGCACCGGCGGTGCCATTCGCGTCAGTGAGCTCCGTTCCGTAGATGTCAAGGATATGCGGGCATTGCGGCTCATAGAGGTTGTATCGGTTGGCAAGGATCAGCGGCCCGTAGTCCTCGCTCACGACGCATGCTGTCGGTGAGAAGGTTCGGTCGAGCGCCGCGGTTGGGAGGGGTTCTTTCGCCTGCTGGATGACGTGATGCACCGAGACCACGAAGAGGGCCAGCATCGCTCCAACTATGGCGATCGTCATGAAAGGTCTGGCAAGGGGTAAGAGTCGGACCGCTGTCGCGCTCAGAACGAGCGCGAAGAAGAGTGCCAGAAAGCCACCGTAGTGCGTGTCGAACTCTGGCGCGACGAGAAACGATGCCCCAACGACCACGAGGCAGGCCATTGCACAGACGTCCAGGTTCGTCGTCGCCCGGCTCGGATCGACGCGCCTCTGGAAGACGATTGAGGCAGTGATGACGACCGCAACTACGAACCAGAGGGCTATGGGGAGCCAGAGGGTGGCGAAAGCCTTCGCGTGCACGGTTGCTCCGAGAAGATTCATGAGCCGATACGCTTCGGAGTTGTATCCGGCGTGCGATCGTGTGACTTGGACGACGACAACTTCCCGAACAAACCTGCCGGGTGCGAGGACAACAAAAGGCGCGCAAACGATCACAATGGCCGCGACTGCTCCGACGAGATAGTGCGTGACACACCGCCGGCCCCCGCGCCAAGCTGCGAAGGCAAGAAGGATAAGGAGCGGGAAGGCTCCCCAGAGTTTGATCGATGTCGTCAAGCCGAGGATCACACCCGCAACCAGCCATCTGGTCGTAGAAGATGTGGCAATCTCGGTATCGTCAAATACAAACAAGAGACCGAGCAATGTGCCGAAGACCAGGAACGGCTCGAGCAATACGGTGTGGTCAGCTGTGAGCGAGTCCACATAGAAGCCCAGCGTTACGACGCCGACCAAGACACCCACCCAATGACGGCGCCTCACCAGTCGACCGAGCAGTCCGATGTTTGCCATGCTCACGATCACCACGAAGACGCGGGCCACCTCGAAGCCGGTGCGATTGCTTGTCAAGCGTCCGAGCAGTCCGAATGGGGCCATCAACAGCGCCATGCCGGGAGGCTGGACGTCGACGTAGGACCGATACGGGAGAATCCCGTGCGCCAGCATTACCCCTTCGCCGTAGTAGATGCCGTCGTCGATTTCGTTCTGACCGTGGAAGAATCCCAAGTGGATTCCTTCGTATACCAATAGGAGACCGAGGGCGAGAGCAGCACTAGCCGTGATCCAAAACGCTGGTCGCGGCCAGCGTTCAGCTGCATCGCCATGCTCACTCGCGAGGACCGAGGTGGCATCGCTTTGATGGGTCCTGTACGCCGTCGCGTGAGTCATGTCGGTGTCTTTCTCGAAGATCCCGGAGCTCTCGGGCATCTCCTTCTGAGAGGGATCGCTCCCGCCCAGAAGGAGATCACTGCCCCCGAGAGACCCTCTCCCCGGGTCTGACATGGTTGCCTGCGCCATCCGTGACTGTGCAGTTCGGAGGTCGACCAGTTACACAGGCGGGCGAGTTCGCCACCAGGGTCGTGCCCGTCGGGGCCGAGTCGGTGACCACCGCAGAGGTGCGTACGCCAGAAGTCCGCGATGCGGTCTCAGAAATGACCTCGGTCACCGTCGTCATGATCTTGCTCGCCTATGGCCCCGGACGTGTCTGACCTTCGGGCTGCAGGTCCCGGCTGGCTCACAGAGTAGGAATTTCCTCATAGATGACGCATTTTGAGAGCATGAGAACGTCTTGTGTGATACGCGGGGGTCTGGTCCCTTGACCACCAAGGTTCGCGCCCCGTCCTCCTCGTGCTGACGCGAGCGACCGCCAGGTGCGTGGCGGGATGACTCGGTCGGCACGCGTGCTCGAAACGCCAGAACCCACGAAGGCGCCCATCGAGTGCTGCCACGAGTGGTCCCGGCGGCGGCCTCTTTGCGAAGGAAAGCACGTGCCTGTCCGGACCAGCGGCGGGCGCGGTGATGAGGTGCCCGCGATGGATGCCGAAAGCCTGTGCAACCCTTCTGCCGCTCGGCGGGCGCCTCCACTTGCACTCCGACGACCAGCGGCGATGATAAGGCACCCGGCAATGGACCATCGACGGAGGGCGACTCCGAATCATCCCAACAACATCCCAGCCATTGCGCGACTTTCAGCCCGATTGAAAGCCACGACGGGACCGAAATCCCTGTTCAGCACCCTTCTACGTCGCACCACATCGCCTGACACCCTCGGCTCACAGAATCCCGCCTGCGGGCCGGCTCACCGTCAGCCTGTGGTCACCGCCTGGCAAAGATCCGCGCGAGGTATCAAGACGGGCGACGATCCTCTCTCTTCTCTCTGATCCTGTGTTCGCCAACATGGGGAGGGCTCCAAGCTCCGGTAGCTGGCCAAAAGAACTTGCTGAACCGACCATTGAGAAGATGCGCTACCTGAGTCTCGACAACGCGAAGAGGATCTCCAAGATCGGACTGGGAACGGTCCAGTTTGGGTCTAGGGCATGGGGGTACGGCGAGTCATACGACGAGCGCGAGTCGTATGCGATCGTCCGGCGTGCGTTGGAGCTGGGCGTCACCCTGTTCGATACTGCCGAAATCTATAGTGCAGGACGCAGCGAGCGAATCCTCGGCCGTGCCCTTGGGGATGACCGCGGGGAGGTTCTTATCGCCACGAAGTTGTTCCCCATCTTGCCCGGAGCCCGTGTAGTCGGCAACCGTGCTGTAGCCAGCGCCAAGAGGTTGGGGGCCTCTCACCTGGACCTCTATCAGGTGCACTGGCCCAATCCATTTATCAGCGACAACACAATCATGCGTGGCATGCGCGCCCTACAAGAAACCGAGTTAATCGATGAAGTGGGCGTCAGTGGCTACAGCGTGAAACGTTGGCGCTCTGCCGAGAACGCGCTGGGCAGCCAGGTTCTAACCAATCAAGTCGCTTATAGCCTCGTGGATCGCTCCCCGGAGCGGGACTTGCTGCCGTTCGCAGAGTCAACCGGCCACGCAGTCATCGCCTCTAGTCCGTTGGCAAAGGGGCTGCTCTCGGGCCGATACAACAGAGGCAATCTACCCGCGAACTTCAGGGCTACCGACCCGACCTTCGATCCGGGTCACCTGGAGCATGCCAGCGATCTGCTCGCAACTCTGCACGAGGTGGGGGACGCTCATTCCGCGACCCCCGCGCAGATCGCGCTCGCTTGGGTCATTCACCAACCAGCGGTGGCCGCCATCCCCGGCGCCTCCAGCATCGAGCAGCTGGAACGAAACGTTGCTGCGGCCGAAATCCAGCTCGCCGATGACGAGTACCAAGCCTTGCAGGCGGCATCCGCTTCATTCTTGCCTGAAGTGGAATCGTCTCCTCATCTTGACCTAGCCGCCATGAAGCACCTGGCCCGGTGCGGGACACTCTTGGCTCAGACGGTCTTGTACGATCACAGATCACATTCGAGAAGGACCACGACCGTTGTCGCCGCCCCAAGCATGGGACCACAGTGAGCTCAGGCCCTGAACCCGTGGCGTGACTGCTGGCCCCACGTGGTCCGAGCCGCGTTCGTCATGAGGATCTCCGACGTGTTGTGGGCGAAGATCTGCGGCGGGACCGGCGTGGCGAACGGCCCAGCGGTCACCCCTCCTCGACGATCCAGCGCGGCTCGGACGCCATCTGGCTCCAGTGGAATCAGCTCGATTCTGGGCACACAACCCCCGCGGTGGTTCGCTCCCACGTCGAGCGACAGGCCGGGCACCAGGCAGCAGACACCTCGTTGAGCGTGCCCTGCCTCGACGTCGTGCTCGTCATCCACGGGATCCAGCGCCCCGAGGTCGAGGCGGTCAACGACGAGGACCGGTTAACCCGACGCGGGGGTCAATGCTGCTGGGTACGGTGCTGTTGTTCGGTACTGTGCTGATGCAGGGCGGCCAACGCCTCCGGGACCCAGCCGCTGTCCCATCTGTGGGCAATCAGCTGCGAGGGACCCATGGTGTGGAGAATCCCCTCGGCGGTCAAGAGGGCATCATAGTCCGATACGTCAGTTCGGAACGTGTTGTAGCCGCCGATCCAGATGCGATTGTTCATCAGGAAAGGCGCCTTATGCGCATGGACGAAGGCGTTGGTCAGCCGGTAGTTGACCTGGAAGTTCGCATTGGTCCCGTAGTTGTCTGCAGAGCTTGCACCGTACTCGTCGTACGACGACATGTCTGCGGGAAAGTCCCAGGATGCAGCCAACTGGAAGAGATCCGGATGTTTCAGGATGAGGTCCTGTGCCCCGAGCCCGGACTTCGAAAATCCGATCAGCCAGTTCTGCTCGGTGCCGGTCGTTGAAAGGTTTGCACTGACCCAGGGCTTGAGCTCCGTCGTCATGAAGCTCTCGTATTGCAGGTTCGCATCGTTGGGATTGTTCGCGTACCAGGGGTCGACGGAGAATGTAGGTTCGATGATCGTCAGGTTGTACTGGTCCTGGGCATCGAGCGCGAGCATCATCTCGAGTCCATCGCCGTATTTGCTACCGAGTCCTGGCTCTACGGGAAGCACGTAGAGGAAATTGTGCGCGACCCCTATGGCGGGACGAATCGGGAGGAGAACGCGCAGCGTCTGGGTGCCGTACCCGCCCGCAGACGTAAACGAGAAGTATTCGATGTTCTTGGCATCGGTACTCACGTACTGGACCGAGAACCCGCTGCCGTCAGGAGGATGCAGGTGACCGACACGTTGGTGACGTTGGCCGCGGCCATCGTGCCCGACGGGTTCGTGACGGAACAGGTTCGTCCCGAAGGGTTGGTCTTGAAGATGATGTCGTGGGCGGCGCCACGGGCCAAGCCCCCATTTCATGAGTGTTCTCTATCGCTATCGACCCGGTAGTACGCCGTTCAGAGAGGCTCCCACCCACATTGATACGAATTTCGGACAAGTTCGCCCCTGTGGGCACCTCGATCCGCGGGTTGCCGGCCGGTAAAGAGGGATAGGTGCGCCACTTCTGCAGCCTTATCCCTCGTCCCGTGCGAGCTCTGGCCCCTTGTCGATTCAAAGCCCGTGTGGTCAGCTCGTCCCGGCGGCCAGCAGGTCGTCTGTTCACAAGAGGTCTTGACCCATGGTCGCGAACACTCGTTGGCGAATGGTGATCGAAACGGTGGGCCGGTCCTCAATTGAGTTGTCGTAGTAGTCGACCGGCCTCTGCTCCGAAAGGTGCGCGGCGTAGCCGGCGCTGCGCCACTGTCGTCACCGGCCGGGATGACCCCTGCTCCCGCAGGCGTGTCGTGTACGGCGAGCGCCTTGAAGATCGGGCTTCAAATTGTGAGGGACCAGACCGATTATCAGGCATCGCTCCGGACTCACGGCCGTATCAGCGGCGGCGCGTCGCGCTCCAAATCACCAGCGGGCCGCGTTGCTGCTCGTCCGACTTCCAGATGATCGTAGGGGCTAGCAATGAGGGTCCTCATAGCAGGTGATCGCGGCTACATCGGGGCTGTCCTCGTTCCGTTCTTGCGCGCGGCCGGACACACGGTGGAAGGTCTCGATCTCGGTCTCTATGAGGGTTGCGACCTTGGCCCGGGACCAGAGGACACCGGTCTTCGCCCCAGGCTCGACATCCGGGACGTCGAGCCCCGGCATTGCGCCGGCTACGACGCCGTTGTCTGCCTGGCCGCCCTGTCCAATGACCCGGTCGGCCACCTGAATCCTTCGGCGACCTACTCCATCAACCTCGAGGGGACCCTGCGCCTCGGTCGAGCCGCCAAGAAGGCTGGTGTCGGACGCTTCCTGTTTGCGTCTTCGTGCAGCCTCTACGGTGCAGCCGGCTCGCAAGCCGTCACCGAGGAAGCGGAGCTGTTCCCGGTGACACCGTACGGACGGACGAAGGTCTTGGCCGAACATGGGCTCTCTCGCCTTGCCGACGATTCGTTCAGCCCGACCTACCTTCGCAACGCCACCGCGTATGGCTTCTCGCCGCGGCTGCGCCTCGATATCGTCGTGAACAACTTGACTGCGGTGGCGATGACGACTGGAGAAGTGTGTCTCGAGAGCGATGGGTCGCCCTGGCGGCCGTTGGTGCACGTGGAGGACATCTGTCTCTCGTTCCTCGCCGCGCTCGAGGCGCCGCGGGAGGTCGTGCACAACGAGGCCTTCAACGTCGGTCGCGCCGAGGACAATGTGCAAGTACGCGACATTGCGGAGATTATCCGCGAGGCGGTCCCAGGATCGACGATATCGCTTGCCGCCGACGCCGGGCCGGATCTGCGTAACTACCGAGTCGACTTCTCGAAGCTGACCGGGACCTTTCCGGAGCTGACCCTACGCTGGAGCGTGCCCGCGGGGGTGGACGAGCTCGTCCAAGCGTATACCGACTACGACTTCAGCCATGACGACTTCGTCTCGTCGACTTATGTTCGACTCCGACGGATTCGTGAACTGCTCTCCGCGGGCCTCGTCGACGAGATGCTGCGCCTCCAGCCCAGTGCGCTGCTACCGGTTGCTGACCTCTTTACAGAAGTTGCGCCACAGCCGAGAGCGGTGGCGCCAGCCGGTCGTGCTGCGACATTGCCGTAACCGGGAGCGGCCACGAAATGGCCAGATCGGGATCGTCGAATGCGATCAACACGTCCTCCATGGGGTTGTGGGGGCGGTCGATGCGATAGGAGACGTCCGCCGGCTCGGTGAGGGCCTGAAACCCGTGCGCACACCCTGCCGGCACGTAGAGCGATTCCTGTGCGTCGCCGCGAAGCTCGAAGCTCTCCCAGTTGCCGTACGTCAGCGACGAGGGCCGCAGGTCGACGATGACGTCGAAGATTGCGCCGTACGAGCAGCGCACCAACTTCGCCTCCCCGTTGCCACGCCGTACGTGGAGTCCCCGTACCACGCCCCGTGAAGAACGTGAGACGCTGTCCTGGGTGAAGCCAGCCGGATCGATGCCGGCAGCACGCACGACGTCAACGTCGAACGTGCGGCAGAAGAAGCCGCGCTCGTCAAAGTGCGGCGTGGGGATGAACAGCATCGCACCAGCAATGCGCGGAACATCGTCGACCTTCATGACCGGCGCCACCTCCGGGAGAAGGCCGCGCCGCTCTGGGGCCAGAACGAAGCTACGGTCCGTAGGCCGTGCGGCTCGGTCATCCTCGCCGGCCCCGATTACATGGCGTCGACGACGGCTTCGCCGTGGAGCGACCCGAGGTACCCAAGCACCGACTCCATCGGTGGTCACGCCTGCCTGTG
Organism: uncultured Acidimicrobiaceae bacterium; assembly: GCA_963824195.1. GTDB lineage: Bacteria > Actinomycetota > Acidimicrobiia > Acidimicrobiales > RAAP-2 > Bog-473. The sequence goes on from CAWGOJ010000023.1 coordinate 24,868, forward strand.
AGCTGAATCACGCGGGCTCCCTGTCCCTGCCGGCCACGACGGCGTCGACCGGAATGAGAGGCGCACCCAATAGGGGATCTTCACGCAGGGGCTCCCGTCGGAGAGTCCGGCCAGCCACGGGAAGAGCGCGGGAGGCGATCCAATGTGCCAGGTGGCCGTAGCACTCCCGTCGATCGGCGGTCGAAAGTGGCGCCTGCCTGATCGCCGGGATGTACGCCCAAAGGTACTCGCCATACAAGCGGACGACGGGGTGCCGCAGCCGGTCCGCACGTCGAGGGTCGAAGATCGCACACCGATCGCGCACGGTCTGAGGCGGGCGTCCGGGGTGCTCCCGGCGAAAGTACAGCCAATCCGGAACCAGGTGGAAGCGTCCGTGCAGGGCGAGCTCGGCGTTGAGCGTCCGGTCCGCGTGGTGGTAGCTGCCCTGCTTCGTCATTCGCCGGAGGGCTCGGGTTCGGATGACGCCATACTCGTAGTCGTGGCAACCGTCGACGAGCACACTCCGGAACCGATCCGGGGCCCGCGGGGAGTCCATCGCCACCCGATGCCCGAACGTGCCGGTCACGCTACCGGACCCGTCGATCACCGCCGACCACGAGTGCGCCAGCACCGCGTCCGAGTCCTCGTCGAGCGCCTCTATGCAGCGCGCCAACAGGTTGCGCGCGTACAGGTCATCGTGGGCCGCGCACTTGAAAAACTCACCTCTCGCCAGTTCTATGACGAAGATGTGGTTCGGGACCAGGCCGATGTTGCGCTCCTGGCGGACGTACCAGATCCGGGAGTCCTGCTCCGCATAGCGGCGACAGATGTCAGCGGTGCCGTCCGTCGATGCGTTGTCCGACACGATGAGTTCGAAGTCCTCGTAGGTCTGTCCCAGTAACGCATCCAACGCTTCGCTGAGGAACTGCTCGCCGTTGTAGACGGGTAGTCCGATGGTCAATCTCGGTACTGGGCTCAAACTTCTCGCCCGGGCCGCCACGCTTCGCGCCCCCTCCGCCGTTCGTACTGCATCGAAGCGAGACCGCCCGATCGCGTGCCTCTCAGACATCGACCCCCTCCTGTGCTGGCCGCACGAAGACCAGCGCTGAACCGGTGGGAGGGACCCCGAACAGTCGTGTCACGGTATCCTCGTCGAACGGCGCGCCGTCCGCGACTCTGCGGAAGCTCCAGGCGCCTCCGCCGTGACCGCGCCCGAATCCGCAGCCTGCTGTGCAACCCCGCTCGGCGACGGCGACAGCGGGGTTATCACGGACTTCGTGCAGGTGAATCCCTCCGAGTAGGGCGCTCGGCACTCCATGCCACGAAGCCGGGCCAGCCCCAGGAAGACCTCGTCGTCCCACCAGTCGCGGCTGGCCTGGGACGGGAAGCACTTGTGCAGCAGCTCGACTTTGCGTTGAGCCACGTCGGGCGTGAGCGGAAAGTAGATCGACGGGCGTCCGAGATCACCGTCCCACTTCGGGATTTCGTACGACAGGGAGAGCTGGTTGCGAAAGACCGTCGGCACCACCTCACCGATCGTCCGGTGATCCTGATGGGCATCATTGCACGAGGGCGCGAAGATGAGGTCAGGTGCCCACGTGTACGCCACCTCCTCCAGAATGTCCTTCACGCGATCCCACACCGCTGGAAGCCGACCTTCGGGCAGGTGGTGCAGATCGAAGGTGACGTCGGCCTCAGGGAGGAAGGCAGTGGCGGCATTACGTGCCTCGGAGTGGCGCTCTTCCGTTCCGGTGAGAACGACATATCGAGCGCGCAGACCGGGCCGGCTCTCAGCGAGAGTGAGCAGAGTCCCTCCCGCCCCGATCTCGATGTCATCAGGGTGGGCGCCGATCGTCAACACCGACAAAGGTCGCTCCGCTGGCATCTTGAGATGCAGGGGAAGCACGACCGCGATCAGCGCTCCCCCGGCAGGGACGCCGGCGAGACCCTACGAGCAGGGACGGCGTCAGAGGGGGCGCCGAAGCTCGGAGCCGGCAGCCCCGAGCGCTCCGGGTCCCAGATCATCCACGGGCAGTCGGCGCGTTGGTAGCGCTCGTCGAGATGTGCCCGCTCCTTCACGGTGTCAGCGGGCGACCAGTAGCCCTTGTACGGGTAGGCCATGATCCGGCCTCGACGGACTAGCCGGATGAGAGCGTCCTCAATGAGGTCTTCATCCTCGTTGAGCTCGTCGAAGATCTCCGGGCGGAACAGAAAGTAGCCACCGTTCTCCCAATGGCGCAGATCGCGCATTGGCGTCACGCCGGTGATCAGTCCGTCATCGCCGATGTCCACCGCGTGGTGTGAGGACTGCGGGGTGACGGCCAGGAGGCTCGCCACTGCGTTGCTCGCAGCGAAGCGCTCGATCATGTCGGGCAGCGGAGCGTCCGTGAGGACGTCCGCATAGTTCGCCATGAACATGGGCTCGTCGGAGAGGAAGCGGCGGACCCGGCGCAGCCGCTCTCCGATCGGGGAATTCAGACCGGTGTCCACGAACGTGATCCGCCATTCGGAGATATCGGTTCGGAACAACGTCGGTTCGCGGGCACCCTTCTCGAGCACGAAGTCGTTGGAGCGAGTTTCGTCATAGTTGAGGAAGAAGTCCTTCACTGCAGAGGCGCCGTATCCGAGACAGAGGACGAAGTCGGTGTGCCCGAAATGAGCGTAGTAGCGCATGACGTGCCAGAGCAATGGGCGCTCCCCAACCAGGGCCATGGGCTTGGGGCCGGTCGTGACGCCATCGCGCATCCGCATCCCGAGCCCGCCGCAGAAGAGCACCACCTTCACGATTCACACCTCCTTCAAGCGATTTCGAGCTCCGGAATGGGAAAGACCAGTCGCGCTCCCCACGATCGGACGTAGGCAAGCTGCCGGCTGATTTCGTCTCTCAGGTTCCAGGGCAGGACAAGGACGTAGTCCGGCCGAGTCTCGGCCAGATGTTCGGGCGCGTAGATCGGGATATGCGTACCCGGCAGGTACTTCCCTTGCTTGACGGGGCTGCGGTCCACCGTGTACTGAAGGAGGTCCTCCCGGATGCCGCAGTGGTTGAGCAGCGTGTTGCCCTTGCCGGGTGCGCCGTACCCGGCCACCGATCGACCCTCCCTTGCCGCGCCGACCAAAAAGCCGAGCAGGTCGCTCTTGATCCTCAAGACATCCCTGGCGAACTCGGCATGACCGGAAAGGGTGTGCAGGCCGGCGAGGTCCTCCTCGTCGAGGAGCGCCCTCATTCGCACCGCGGTCTCACGTGAGTGCTCGCTCGGACGCGCATAGACGCGCAGTGAGCCGCCGTGGGTGTCGAGCTCTTCGACATCGACCACACGAAGGCCCGCCGTCGCCAGTGCTCGGGTTGCGGTCAGAAGCGAGAGGTACGAGTAGTGCTCGTGATAGATCGTGTCGAATTGATGCCGCTGTATCAGGCGAAGGAGATGGGGGAACTCCAGGGTGACCAGGCCGCTGTCCTTCACGAGTTCCCGTAGGCCTGCTGCGAAGTCCCGGATGTCGGGGACGTGAGCGAAGACGTTGTTCGCGACGACCAGGTCGGCGCGCCCGTGGTGCTCGGCGATGTCGCTCCCAGTCGTGGAGCCGAGGAACTGCACCACCGTGGGTATGCCCAGGGACTGGGCCGCCTCGGCCACGTTCTTCGCAGGTTCGATACCCAGGACGGGGATGCCCTGGGCCAAGAAGTGCTGCAGGAGGTACCCGTCATTGCTCGCCACCTCGGTGACGAGGCTGTCTGCCGTGAGGCCGAGTCGGTCGACCATGGAGTCCGCGAAGCGCTCGGCGTGGGCCACCCAGGAGTCGGAGTACGACGAGAAGTACGCGTAGTCAGAGAAGATCTCCTCACCAGATACGTAGGCCGGCAGCTGCACGAGGAGGCAGGAGGGACACTGGCGCACGTGCAACGGGTAGAAGACTTCGGGCTGGTCGAGCGCATCCGCCGAGACGTAGCTTTCGCACAGCGGGGACATGCCAAGGTCAACGAACGTCTGAGTGAGGCGGTCACCGCACAAACGGCAGACACCCTGGGACGACATGACACCTCGATCCGACCGAGAGCGAACGAAATGAAGGAGATGCGGACCTGCTCCGTGATACGCGGATCCCGGGACCCGAGGAAGAAGGTTCCTGCCCTCGGGGCATTGGTTTGATGGCAGCGCCGGCGCTCTGTCGGGGCAGTCCGATCCCAGGCACCCACGCGGTATCACGACGCATGAGGAGTCGCTCTGTCCCAATGGCTGGGTGTCTCAACGGCTGAGCGGGTGCGTTGGCGCGGAGCCGAGCCTGCCGGCGCACCGATCGAGAGGAGGTGGTGGTGGGCAATCATGCCTGTCGCTCGTGCTCTGGGCAATCCGGCCATCAGGTGCTCGACTTGGGCAACCAGCCCGCGTGCGACCACTTCCCGGGGCGCCACGACCCGGGCCCGGACCCGTGCTATCCGCTGCAGATGTGGCTGTGCTCGTCATGCGGCTTGGCGCAGCTGGTCGGCGAACCCACCGTGGCCGAGGAGCCGCGCGGCGCTGAGCCCGAAGCGCTCGTCGGACAGGCCGTCGACGCCGTCGAGCGCCTCGCAATAGCAGGGTGGCTCTCCGGCCGAAGCCGGGTCGTCGAGTTCGCCAGTCCCCATGGGGGCTCGTGGCTGGGCCTGCTGGCCGACCAGGGTGTCTCACCGGTGACCGACGGTGGTCCCGCGGACCTGGTCATCGACTCTTTCGGCATGATGCACGACCCGGATCAGGGTGCGGCCCTGGCGGAGCGGGCGTCCCGGGTAGCCCCCGGGGGTGCCCTCTTGCTGCAATACCATTCGCTGGACACGATCATCCGCCTGGGTCAGTGGAACGCTCTCCGGCACGGGCACTTCGCGTACTACTCGACCAGCGCTCTGGTGGGCATGCTGAAAGCCAACGGCCTCGGTCCACGGGTGGCGTGGCGCTTCGACCTCTACGGCGGCACGGTGCTGCTGGCTGCCAGCCGCGAGCCCCGTCCCCACCTCACTCCCGACGCCTCCGTCAATACGCTCCTGTCGGAGGACGCCCGTCTGGGAGTTTGCGACCCTGCGGTGTTCGGGCGACTGCAGTGTCACGCCGAAGCCCATGCCCGGGGGTTGCGCGACTGGCTCGTCGCTCAGCGAACCGCGGGAAGGAATGTACTGGGTTACGGCGCCGCGTCGCGTGCGGTGGCGCTCCTGTGTAGAGCCGGGGTGGATCGACGGCTCTTACCTGCAATAGTTGATACGTCACCATCCAAACATGGACTTCGCATGCCGGGGACGGACATTCCCATCATCGGCCCGGCGGAGCTCGTCACACAACCTCCGCACGCCGTACTCCTGTTCGTACCGGATCTGCTGACCGAGGTCCGCAGGGCCTTTCCCGAGATCGAAGACTCAGGCGGCGGATGGGTGGATGCGGAAGCACTATGCGCCTGAAGGCGTATCAGCATGGGGGCTCCGCTCTCGTACACACAGCAGTCGATCTACCGCCACGAATCACTGCCCCTAGCCGGGGAGGTGGGTACCGCATGGCCACAACACCAGGAGCCGTTTACAAACGAGACTTCTGGGCCGACGAAAACACGAAGTACGCGCGACCGCACCATCGGATGCTCAAGGTGGCGCGAGTCGTCAACCGTCTGTCTGCTGGAAAGAACTGCCGGCTTCTCGACGTGGGATGCGGCCCCGCGGCTCTCGGCCTCCTCCTCGCGCCGAACATTCGATACTACGGGATAGACATCGCGATCCAAGAACCGTCACCGAACCTGAAGGAATGCGACATTCTGCAGGAGCCGATCACTTCCGAAGGGGCACCATTCGACCTAATTGTGGCCCAAGGGCTCTTCGAGTATCTCGCCGACCACCAGTCTCGAAAGTTCGCAGAGATCGCCGACCTGCTGACGCCCGATGGCACGGCCATCGTCAGCTACGTGAACTTTGACCACCGACGGCCCGACTACTACTGGCCCTACAGCAACATCCAGCCCTCGAAGCAATTCCGGGACAGCTTGAAGGATCACTTCGTCGTGGACAAGCAGCTACCGACCTCCCACAACTGGAACCACACCGAGCCAGGGCGGTGGTACGTGAGAGTCCCGAACATGTATCTAAATGTGAACGTACCGTGGCTCACGAGCTGGCTGGGCGTGGAGTATCTCTACATCTGCCGACGACCCGCATGAGAGAACGCTCCCCAGCGGGATCCGAGTTGGCGGGCGGAAACCGGAACCGATGTTTCTTCGGGACGCGACGAGGTGCTCTGACCGAGCACGACTTCGTCCAACTCGGCGAATTGCCGTTCGAGCAATTCCCTGTTGGCCGAGTTACAGGCCAAGAGGGATTGCCGAAGTCGTTCAGGGCAGCTCTCCATTTCGAGAAACTGCTCGGTCAGGGCTTCAGCGTCGAGCGAGTCGACTGAGTGACGGAACTCGGCCACGCCCATGGCTGACATCAAGACACCGTGTTTCGGCGAGTAACCGACCGCAATCGTCGGCTTGGAAAGCATCAGAGCTGCCACAAGGTTGTGATAGCGGGTCGCGATGACCGCTCCGAGGGGTTCCATCGCCTCCAGGATCTCGCTGAAGGTCGACACCCGTTCGGCGACCACCCAGGAGTCGTCCAGCTCTGGTCGCAACGCCCGTATGTCGGCGAGGACCTCTTGCACGGCCGCGTCGTCGGATCCGTCGGTATCTCCAATGAACAACCGGACTCTGCGTCCGTTGTCGACGAGCCAACGGACGATCGTCTTCATGCTGTCGAGATACGAGGAATAGATCTCTTGAGCTCGGTGGCGGTCGTCGTTCGAACCACCGTATGCCATGATGCCCACCCCGATCGTGGACCAGTCACCCTCGCCACGGCGGTGGTCGGTGGGAAGGGGCAGGGAAAATGCCAGGTCGGGGAATACCGGGTCCGCGGCATCAAAGCCGCGTCGGCGCATCACTTCGCGAGAGCCGGCGTCGCGGTAGGACCGGTAGAAGGCCAACCGGGCCGCCCAATTGGACAACCATCGCGTGGCCCGCTTGTGGATGACGCCGGCCCCGACGCTGACGAAGGCGACCTTGGTTCTGAAGAGCTTGCCGGATGCGCTGAGCAGGAAGAGCCCATAGGGGGTGTCCCACGGTCGCAACGGGAGGCTCGCTTCCAGGACGCCGGCGCCGGGCACGATCACTGCGTCGTGCCGACGTACCCAGGCCGAGATGCGGAACACATCGAGAAACCGGCTCGGTATCCTCCGGCAGCTTGCGAGCGGTCCCGAGAGACGGGCATGGTGGCGGTCGAACCAGAACATCTGGACTGCGTCGACTCCGTACTGCTCAGTTACCCTTTCCGGCCCTGAGCACATGACGTCGATCACGACGGAGGGATGTCGGGTCTGCACATACCGCAGCACCGCCTCCATGGAGGCGTCGTTGCCGATGTTGCCGGATCCGAGGAGGCCGAAAAGGCCGACTCGAGGCTCTTCGGGCGGCTGCTTCAGTCTTGTGATCACGCGCCGGCCAGTAACGCAGATACCCGTCCGGCGTCGAGTATGTGAGCCCTCACCATATTTTTCTCAGCTCCATGACGGGTTGAAGGGTGCTGCCCTCGAAGTCAGGAGCGACGAGGCCAAGTCGTGATACACCCGGAGCTACATGCTCGTCGCAGAGCAATGTCTCGCTCACATCGGACGGCCGACATCCGTGTCCGCTAACCGTGAACGGAAGTCTCGCTGAGCTCCATCTCGGCCAATATTTGTCGGAGGTGTTCGAGACAGCGTCCCCTCGTTGGTCCAATGCTCCCGATCGGCATGCTCAGCTGCTCGGCAATCGCTTTGTATGGGAGATCATCATCGCCCATCAACACACCGAGCAGACGCTGGCAACGCGGCGATAGCCGTTCGGCTGCCATTCGTATCGCTCTTGCCTGCTCCTCCCTCAAGAGGGCGACATCGAGAGGATCCGCCTTGTCATCAGCCATGAGGTACATCACATCGGTCGCGCAGACCACGGCGCGCCGGGTGGCGATCCTTAGGCTCTCGCGCCGCGAGGTGGTCGCCAGCCACGCACCGATACGTTCCGGCTGCTCAATGCGGTCCAGGTTCTCCACGAGGCGCAGCCATGTCGTTTGACACACTTCTCCAACGTCGGCGTCACTCAACCGGCACCGTCTGGCGATTGCCGCCACCAACCCGCCAAAGCGTTCGATGAGGGTCTCCCAGGCTGCGTTCGTTCCGGCGCGAGCCTCTGCCACAATCTGAACGAGATCACTATCGTCGGCTGACGGTTTCATCATGGATCCCCGTGGACCCCTGCTGCCAGTCTCCACCATTGATCGATCGGCCTCCTGGTCCCTGCGCCTGGGATCCCCTCGACCTGTAGCACCGGTCAACCGGTCGGCCATCCATCCCCAGGGGTATGTCCCATGCATTGTCCCGAACAAACTGGGACCCGTCATCCCCCTTATTGGGGAACGATGGTCCTTTGTCGGGGAAGGATGGCAACCTCATGGACTACTTTCCCACCACCCCCTCTCTTGGTCCCCTCTTCCCACTGGCCCCGCGCACGGTCGGCGAGCAGCGACAAATAGCGGCCTCCTCGAGATGCCTTCGGCGGCGCGGCTCCGTACCCGGTGGCCGAGAAGGGCATCCCACGAATCTCACGGCAGGGGTCAGCGAAGCGGCCGCCACGTCTCGAAGGACGTGCCGATGCGGCGACTAGTGACAAACGTCACGTTTGGCAGGGGCCCGGGACCGAGCGAGGGATGAGCGGGCTTATCGAGCCTCGGATGGTGCCTCTTGCGGCCTCCGTTGTTGTAGGCAGACGCTCATGGAGCGCGCGATCACCATCGGCACCGTCGCCAAGAGGATGAAAAGGTCGAGTCCGATCGACCAGTTGTCGACATACAAGAGGTCAAGCCTGCGATACGCGTGGAACGAGGGGTTGTCTCGTGCTTCGAGCTGCCAAAGCCCGGTTATACCTGGTTTGACGCCGTGCCGACGCAGCAATTCGGGGTCGAACTGGGCCACCTCCTCGGGGAGGGCGGGACGGGGTCCCACCAAGCTCATCGTCCTGGTGAGAACGTTGAAGAGTTGAGGAAGCTCGTCGAAGCTCAGAGCGCGCAGAACGGCGCCGACTCTGGTCACCCGTGGATCGTGAACCGCCTTGAAGAGAGGACCGTCGGCGCGTTCGTTGATCACCGCCAGGTCGACGCCCATGTCGGCGTTGAGTGCCATGGTTCGCAGCTTGTAGACCACGAATGGTCGGCCGTTCAATCCGATTCTGACCTGTTGGTAGAAGGCAGGGCCACCGTCTTCGAGCCGGATGGCAACCCAAGCCAGCAGAAGGACCGGTGCGGCGATCAGCAAGCCGACTGCTGCTCCGAGCAGGTCGACGGCTCGTTTGGCTGCGAATTGCCACGTCGGACGCTGTCCGGGCTCGACGTAGAGGAACGTTTCGCCACTCATTGGAAAGCGGCGGACCCGACGCGTTCCCAATCCCCGGAAGCCCGGCCAGACTTGCACGTGTAGGCCGTTTGCCGTGCTTAGCTCGATCACATCGTGAACCTCTGCTGCGGAGAGCGCGTTGGCGACGAGCAAGACGCCGGTGGCGTCAGTCTGCCTGGCGATATCAGGAAGCTGGTCGAGGGCACGGCCGTTGGGTAGGCGTGCCCAGTCCGAACCGCGCCGGGGCTTGCCGATGAACCCCCGCACCTCGTATCCGAGCTCTGGCTGCGAGCGCAGCATGGTCCAGACCGCGACGGCATCTTCGTTGGTCCCAATCATGACGAGCCCTCGGCGGTAGCGTCCCTGTGCCCGCTGCGCACGCAGCCACTGGCGGAACATCCAACGTAGAGCCATCAAAGCGAGAATGCAGGACCCGGTGGCAATGATGGCGGCGGCGTAGCTGCGACGTCCGTCTCCCCGGAGCAACTCGAGTGTGACTGCGCCCGCCACGACAGCAATGACGATCCGAGCAATCTCCCGCCCGCGCTGCACGCATAGCCGCGATCGGTACAGTCCAAGCAGGCGCATGGCGACGAGCGTCACGACGGTGGCCGCAAGTGCAGCACCCCACCGGCGACTCTCCGTCGTGGCGGGCATGTTGATGGTCCCCAAGAAAAGCCACGTACCGGCCGTGGCCGCGATATCGACCATGAGTAGCCGAACTCTCAGTCCGCTGCTCGTCCTTCGAGCGATCGCCGGCTGGCGGTCGGTGTCTCGCTCGACTTGAGGGACGCCGGGCGGCTGAATCCGAAGAGGGTGTGCATCGGCGACCTTCTCCACTGGCCGCTTGGGGAAGCGCGTCAACGTCCGCTCGACCGAAGAGGCCCACCAGCCAGTGCTCAGCTCTGATGACACGACTGCAACAATCCCCGAGCCGACATGTCGGATTGCGCCATTCCTTCCATACGCCTGTTATTCCTCTGGGAACCAGCTCGACGGGAGTGGGGTTTACGGCGTGCTGGGCTTGGGCTCGCGGGACCGGAGTCTGGGCAGGGTTGTCCACACGTCAGGCAGCCGCTCGCGGTGAGGAGACGATCGTCTTCTGTTGCGTGCCTGTACCGAGGGCCAACGGATCGGTCCTGATACGTGGCACGGTGTCATCTGACGAGGTCCCCCGAGACGGGTAACAGGATCTTTGCCAACGCTGCCGTATCGTCACCACGACTGCCGGCTCTTGTTACAAGAGATGAAAGCTGTCAAAATCGTCTGGTTGGAGGGGGCATACGTGGATCAAGGCCAAGGTGTGTCGCGGCTTCCCGGCCAGGGCATCACCCCGGAGTCGGAATGCCGCTCTTGCGCAATCGCGCAGGGGGTACCCGACCAAGGGACGCGAAGTGCGGCCACCTACGTTGTCGAGGACGTCGACGAGGACGCCGTCGTGATCAGCGGACCCGAGCTCCATGGTTTGGTGGTCGTACCCCGCCAGCACATCGGCGGGCTCGAGGAACTGCCCGTCCTTCGTCGTGCGAACGTTCTGGCTGCTCTCCGACGCGCCGCACGATCGGTTCTGGAAAGGAATCCGGGGTCAGCAACCAGGGTCGTCGTGATGACCGGTCCTCCGGCATCAGAAGGCCACACGTGCTTTCACGTGATGCCCAACGGCTCGGAGGATCCGGTGCGCTCCATTTCGAGACACGCTTGAGCGCTGTTCGGCCCGGCCCGGCCCGGCCGTCGCCGGGCTCGACCCGCCTGCGGACCTGACGGCCCGAGGCCGGGGCGCAGCCAGAACAACAAGAGGACAACAGCGGAGCAATACGTGAACAACGGCGGAGCAATACGTGAACAACAGCGAAGCAACAAATGAACAACGGCGGAGCAACAAATGAACACCAGCGCGATCTAGGGAGATAGAGCAAAACGATCGGCGCATCTCGGGCTACGCCTCGCACCATTTCATTCCACCCATTCACACTCGTACGCAAAGGAGCTCTTCCCCCATTCGTACAAATGCCATCCGTCCTAAATGTCGATTGACCCTATGTAGGGGTCCCGATATCATCCGCGCCACGGGTCGGTGCAACGAGCGATGCGCCGAGTTGGTCGCCTAGTCCATAGGGAGCGAGGGCGGCGAAACCGACATTCCCGCTGAGAGGGGCCGCGGCAATCCAGGGGTGCTTGGCGAGCATGGTTTCGAAACCGCCGCAAACAAGCGGCCACGGGTCGGTGGAGTTCACACGTCGTCGCGCCGACAACGCGACTGCTTGTATCCAGCGATCCACGCATGGCTTCCGCCGATGCACGAACGCCAAGAGCGCCAAAGCTGGGCAGAAGTCATGAGCGTCGTGGTCCGGAGACGGCCCGAGCCCTTAGGAACCCCCGTTCGAATCCTGGTGGCCGGCAGTGATTTGTTGGCCGGTGCGCTGGCCAGCGCCCTTGAGGCTTGCGGCTTTGCTACGAAGCACATCTTGCCCCGGGAACCTGAGATCGAACGTGGGGTCGACTGGCGGCCGAACCTCGTGATCATCGATGTCCGATCCCTCGACGTCACTTCCGGATCGGCACTTATTCGCCGATTGCGCCGAGTGGATCTTCAGGTTTGCGTCATCGACGCGGCAGACAACGGGGACCGATTCAATACCTGGATGAGAGCCGGAACCTCGGCACTCATCGACGGGAGCGAGCCATTCGACCAACTGTTTCGGACGATCAATCACCTGCTCAAAATGGGCTCTCCACCGCAGACCGCACCAAAGTCATCAGCCTCATTGGCATTCACGCGTGCAGCCGAGCGGCCGCGGGACCCCCGGCTACAGCTCTTCGACATTCTGACTGAACGTGAACAGGTTGTCTTGGCCGAGCTCATGGAAGGTCATTGTGCGGAGGAAATAGCGAACGCGGCGTTCGTATCGATCTCGACTGTCCGCTCACAGATCAAGGCGATACTCCAGAAGCTTGGCGTCAACTCTCAGCTGGCTGCCGTTGCAATAGCACGACGTGCCGGGTGGTCCCGCGACAGCCCGCCGAGGAACTCTCCAAAACCCTCGAGCAGCCAGCGCACTCGCTCCGTCTGAGCAACCATGGTCAGAACGGATGGGGCGCAACAGTCCAGCAGGGGTCCCTTCTCGGGATCGAACCAGACCGGCAAAGTCGTCATCCCCGATTCCGGATCAGCCGCGTCGCCATCGGTGGCCGGCGCCGCAATCCCATCGGCGGTCTTGTCCACGGGATCTCATCATCGAACGTGCCAGCGACGCCCCTTCTGAACGAGTAGTTGCTTTGCGAATCCCCCTCACAACGCGCTCCCCTAGCGCGGGAAGGTCACGAAAGACGAGTCGCACGGGCTGGTTGGTAAGGTCGAGCCGGGTGCGTGGTCTCCATAAGGAAGCGATACAGCCTAGGAGCGACGTGGACGGCATCGAAGTCACGATGGAATCGTTCGGTGGCGGAGCTCGCGACCTTCAGGCGCTCCGGCTCGCAGTCGAGAAGATCGATCAATATCGCAGCCGCCCGGACCGGATCGTCGAGAGGCCAATACCGCCCCTCGACGCCGTCGTCGAAGAGCTCTGAAATGGGCCCGAAATTGCCCGCTACGATGGGAAGGCCAGCCGCCATCGCCTCGATGATCGCCAAAGATGACGACTCGGAGTACGAAGCGTGGACGTAGGCCCGGTAGCCCGGAAGAAGAGTCCGAACCTCACGCCGAAATCCCCGTAAGCGGACCTGATCGTCGAGGCCAAGTGAGCTGATTTGCCGCACGAGGTCGTTTCGGAGTGGTCCCTCACCGAATACATCCAGGGTGAAGACCTGCCCCGCCTTCTTGGTCTCTGCGAGGATGTCGAACAGGTAACGGTGGTTCTTGACGAAGTCGAGATTTCCAACTGTGACAAGATCCCCGAGGGCAACGGGCAAACTAGGCGCGGAATTCAACGGTGCCACGAAGTTGAAGATGACCGTGGCGGGAACCGCCGCCGCCTCTGGGCACCAGCCGAGGAGCGCATCTCGTGCCCATCTGGACACATACACAATTCCATCGACTTGCGGGATGATCTCGCGTTCAGCCTGCCGAATCCTCCGGAACACGGTTCCACCACGCTTGATCTGCTTCTTGTCGGCCCACTCGTCGGATTGTGAGATCCGGAAGTGGACTGCCAGGATGACGCGCTGGTGTAGCCCGCGCCGCGCCCGCAATGCAGCTCTCGCAGCCAGCGGGCCTTGGGCGTAGACGACGCAATCGTCCAGCTCGGCGAGTCGCCGACGCAATGCGTAGTGCAAGAACACCTCATGCCAATGTCGGTACCAGACAACCGCGGCAGCCCGGCTGCACCGCTCGACTGCCAGGCGCATTCCGAAGACGGGCACCGTGAGGGTCCGATTCCACGAGAACGGAGTGACCACCGGGGCGTCAACCTTGAGTCCGCCGAGATACTGACGAAGCTGTCGAACATGTGTATGAACGCCGGTGATGCCGTCTTCCCGGAGCATTGACGCGATAATCAGTGGTCGTGACGGCTCGCAAAGAACGGCGCCATTGTCCGCTTCGGCCGGCGCCGCATCGGCATGTCTCATTTACTGCAGAGAGAGTTCAGTCGGGATCCGTGATACCTCAACTCAGACGCGCGAATCGGCCACCCGCCTGCGACGTTGTACGACGGACTTGATTTCCTCGACGACCGTCCAAGCGGGGTCGCCCACCGGAGATCCTCAAAAAGCCGCGGCCTGGTTCGCCAAGGAGAGCCGCTGGACCCCACAGGAGCCTTCGAGTTCCTCGCTGCGAACCAGGCTAGCTTCACCATGGCCACGTGCTGTCGGACGTTCGGGGTCTCACGCTCGGGCTATTACGGCTGATTGAGCCGGCCCCCCGTCGACCCGGCACTCTCCGACTGAGTGCTTTGAGAGAAGATCGCTCTCTCTTATGAGGAGTCCGGCGTGACAACGACCACCATTGCCCCAGGCCATCGTGAATTTCTTCTCGTGACGGCCTCCGCTCCCCCGACTAGGGCCGGCTCATTGTCCACAACGGCCGAGCGAATGTCAGGCAGAAATCGAGGCGGCATCGCCTCGCCGGCCCGTTGCGCGAACGGGTGTTGGTATCAGGACGCCCCTGAGGCGCTCCCAGGGTGTGCACTATTGCACGGAGCAGATGCACCTCTATGCCTCCTCAGGATTCCCAGTTACGACGACTCGTCCGTAAGGCAAGTCATGCCCCAACTCGGATCGGCCGAGCTCCGGCGTACCTTGGACGCTTTGCCCGAGCCTTGGCGGTAGATCCAATCGAGACCCTCCGCTATGTTCCCGATGCTGTCTCGCATCACCTGTTCGACCAAACGGTCACCTACGAGGTCGAGGAAGACTTCGGACCCGCTTTCCATCAGATGCTGGGCGCGCCATGGCCTTGCAGTGAACTCGATCGTTTCCACCGGGTCTGGGCAGACATCGGAAGCACCCTTTCGGCCAAGGGGCTCTCTTTCGGTCGTTGGACGTACGGGGAGTACAGCGACGCCGACGCCGCGTTAGGCGGTGCGACATGGTGTGCCGTCCGCCACCTCCACCCGGCAAAGGTGGTCGAAACTGGCGTCGCGCGAGGTGTGACGAGCCGGGTGATCCTCGAGGCCATGTCCCTCAACGGCATCGGGCACCTCTGGAGCGTGGACCTCCCTCACCCGTTCCGCCCCGAGCTTCACAAGGAAACGGCGGCGGCAGTCTCGGAGGCATGCCGAGACCGATGGACCTATGTTCGAGGTTCGAGCCGCCATCGGCTCCCGTCCCTCATCTCTCGTCTGCAGGAGATCGACATGTTCGTCCACGACAGCCTCCATACCCGTCGCAATATGCGATTTGAACTGAGAACCGTCTGGCCTGCGATGCATGGTGGCGATCTGGCACTCGTGGACGACGTGGACAACCAGTCCTTTCGGGACTTTGTTCGAGAAGTGGGCGAGCCCCAGTCGAATGTGATGCGTTCTGCAGACGGAACTTACATGTTTGGCGCAATACGAAAGGCACGTCCTGCAGACCACCGTGGCGGACTCTTCACCAATGCGAGCCCGTCGCGCAACGTTAGCCCGCTGGGGCGTTCGACCAAGCAGGGATCGCTACCGACCATCCGGCATGAACACGCATGACCCCCCTACGCGGTTGTCTCAGTCGGGCCATGAATCCACTTGTCATGGCAACGGACCCACAAGCGCAGTGACTCCGGACAGCAATCACTCGCGCATGTCAGCCGATGCCTTGGTGCTTGATGGAATCGGGCGGCAGGCGCTGGTCACCACCCGGGCACTGGGCCGCTTGGGGCTGCGGGTGACGACGGCAGAATCTTCGGACTTGTGCCGTCCACGGCTCGGACTGCCGACTTTCGCCTCCCGCTGGTCGCAGCGCGAGGACATCCTCCCCAGCTATTACGTCGATCCCACTGCCTACGCCCAAGCTTTGCTCGATCTCGTTCGCGCGCATCCCACTCGTGTGCTGATTCCATCGGGGGACGGATCAATCGCCGCTCTCCGACCCTGGCGCTCACACTTCGAACGCCAAGCTGCCGCACTTGCGCTGGCCTCCGACGCGGCACTCGACGTGGCAAACGACAAGCAGCGCACTCTGGCAGCGGCTGCCGAGCTCGGGATCGCATACCCTCGGTCTGTCCCGATCGATCGTCTCGAGGACACCGAAGCGGCTCTCGCAGAGGTCGGATACCCCGCAGTCATCAAGCCAACACAATCTTGGGTTTCCAAGACCGACCTTGCGGCTCGAGTGACCTCGAAGACCGTGCTCGACGTATCGGAAGCGCTCGCCTACGTCGAACAACTCAATGAGGTCGGGAGCACATCCGCCGTCGTCCAGCAGCTGGTCAGTGGCTCGCGCGAGGCAGTGAGTGTCTTCTACGCTCAGGGGAAAGTATGGGCGAGCTTCGCGCAGGTGGCTCACCGTACGATGCCGGCTCTGGGCGGTGTCTCCGTAGTGCGCGAGAGCATATCGATGCCCATAGAGCTGGAATCTGCCGCCTTGGCCCTCGTGCGCGCCATGGACCTGGAGGGCTACAGCGAAGTCGAGTTCCGCCGCGATGCGGGGGGCCGTCCCCACTTGATGGAAATCAATGCCCGCTTGTCCGGTTCGCTAGAGCTAGCTGTTCGGTCGGGTATCCCCTTTCCCGCGCTGCTGTGGCAATGGGCGGCGGGTGAACCCCTCTCTCCCGTGCTCGGTTATCGGACCGAGGTGAAGATGCGGTACTTGAAAGGTGACATCAAATGGTTATGGGAGAACATCGAGACCCGAGGGCGGCGCCCGGACTGCGTGCCACCCCGGAAGGCCGTTGCGATATTCGCAAAGGACTTCCTCCGCCGTCAGACCTACGACTACCTGGACAGAGGCGACCTCGGTCCCGCATTCGTCGCCCTGGCAGGGAACGTGGGTGTCGCCCAGCGCAGGCTCACCAAGAACCCACCCGCGATGCCGCTCGAACACCCGAGTCCGGCTCGACCCCGACGCAGCACGACCTTGTCCACAACTGAGGTTGCGGTGATCGGAGCCGGGCCAAATGGGTTGTCCGTGGGAGCTCACCTCAAGCACGCTGGAGTCGAACACCGGGTGTTCGGCCACACGATGGGTGCATGGCGGTTCAACATGCCCGCAGGAATGATGCTCAAGTCTGAACCCTATGCATCCGACCTTTCGGCGCCCGGTCCCGGCTTCCTCGCTCGCGACTACTGCCATCAAGCCCAAGAGGTCTACCACGAGAGAGTCATCCCTCTGTCGCGGGAACAGTTCGTCGGATACGGCAGCTGGTTTGCCAGTCAGCTCGTGCCCGGAGTCGAGGAGACCGAGGTCACTTCGTTGTCCCAGTTACCCACGGGTGGCTTCTCGCTTCTCACCGCCAACGGTGAGCACATCAGGGCAGCCCGCGTGGTTGTGGCTACTGGCATAATCCCGTTCGCGTTCGTGCCGCCAGAGCTGTCAGGGTTTCCTTCCGATCTCGTCTCACACACGTCCGAGCACACGGACCTCACAGGATTCCGAGGCAAGGACGTCCTCGTAGTCGGAGGGGGCTCGTCGGCTCTCGAGACGGCAGCGTTGCTCCTCGAACAAGGAGCAGCCGTCAAGCTCGTCATCCGTGGTGACGGCGTGGGTTGGCCGGACCCCAACGCCGCGAATCCGACCCGCCTGGAGCGGCTCCGGAAACCGGTCGTTCGGCTGTGTGAAGGGTGGCACTGCTGGGGATACGACCGATTGCCTGACGTCTTCAGGCTCCTACCCAAGGAGACTCGGGTCGAGAAGGCCTTGGGCTTCCTGGGTCCAGCGGGTGCCTGGTGGCTTCGTGAGCGAGTCGAAGGAAGAGTGCCGATGCTGCTCGGCCACCAAGTTCTTGGAGCTGAGAAAATAGGCGACCGCGTACGGCTCCACCTGAGCACCTCCGAGGGTGCAGTCACCGAGTGCGCTGATCATGTCATCGCCGGAACCGGCTTTCGCTTGGACTTGACTCGACTCGACTACGTCACGCCTTCCCTACGCGGCAATCTCAAGCTGTTTGCTGGTGCTCCGGTGCTGGATCACCACCTCGAATCCAATGTGCCTGGTCTCTTCTTCACGGGCGCCTTGGCCGCTCCCAGCTTGGGCCCACTCATGCGCTTCGTCGCGGGCACGCACTTCACAGGCCCCCGCCTCGTCCATCGAGTCCGCGACAGGAGGACGTAAATCGATCTCACCCCGGTCCGACCTGTCCAGACTCCTCCCTCTGGTGCCGTCGAAGGAGCGCGCCCCTGCTCGGCAGCTTCTGACGGCATGCCTTGCTCGTGTTTGGCCGCCTGCGGTTTGGCACAACGAAGACCATCACTACCTGTCGGTTGCCAACCGACGACCTAACAATGATCCAATCAAGCTCAGCATCAAGGCCCCTATTACGCCGAGGCACCAGAGGCGAACGACCGCAATCGGCACACCCTCATGAACAATCCAGAGCCTGCGGAACTCTGCGCCGAGCAGCAATATCGCCAACGCAAAGCTTGCGGCAGCGAAAGCATGGGCCACCGCGGTGGACGGACAGCGGAATCCGGCACGTGCACCGCCGAACAGGAAGGCTGACGCCACAAGGAACGCCGGAAGGATCCAAAGGTGAGTCGCCTGCTCAATCATCGGGCGGCCATGCCAATCCTCTTCGAGGACCATCGCCGGGATCGATACAGCGAGCACCAGGCATGTCGGGAGTGCAACCTCCGCCCACTTCATTCCCCGAGGTGGACGGCTTCGCCTCTTGCCTCCGGACATTTCGTAGCTCGACACCTCTTCATTATCCCCGATGACACTCCCCGACATCGCGCCTACTGAGCCACGGGATCCCGGGATCTCCGCCAGAAGGGGGCTCGTCCGACCGGGCGCACACGGGGCCACGGTCTCGACGAGGGATCGACCCAGGCGACGCCGCGCTTTCCCGATGGAGCGATCTACATCTCCGATAACTAGCGTGCCACTCCGCTCAAGACTGCTTCTACTGGCGGAGAAGGCCGTGCCCCTCGGTCTCAGCGTCTTGGTCATCGCATCGCTCTCGGCGGGTTCCTTCTCGGATTCCGGACTCTCGAGGCTGGCTCTGGCGTCAGCGCCAGCCGCAGCGACAGTCACGGCGGCATCCGGCTACCGCCTCGTTGGAGCCGATGGTGGGGTGTACAACTACGGCGACGCCGCGTTCTACGGCTCGACGGGGAGCGTGCGACTCAACCGGCCGGTCGTGAGCATGGCGGCCACGCCCGACGGCGGCGGCTACTGGCTCGCGACGTCCGACGGCGGGGTGTTCACCTATGGCGACGCGGTGTTCTACGGCTCCGCCGGCAGCATGCACCTCAACGCCCCCATCGTCGGTATTTCGGCCACGCCCGACGGCGGCGGCTACTGGCTCGCGACGTCCGACGGCGGGGTGTTCACCTATGGCGACGCTGTGTTCTACGGCTCGACCGGCGCAGTCCACCTCAACGCCCCCATCGTCGGTATGGCGGCCGCGCCCGACGGCGGCGGCTACTGGCTCGTGGCCTCCGACGGTGGGGTGTTCGCCTACGGGGACACTGTGTTCCACGGCTCTTCCGGCAGCGTGCACCTCAACGCTCCCATCGTCGGTATGACGGCCACGCCCGACGGCGGCGGCTACTGGCTCGTGACGTCCGACGGAGGGGTGTCCACCTACGGCGACGCTGTGTTCTACGGCTCGACCGGCGCAGTCCACCTCAACGCCCCCATCGTCGACATCGCTTCCACCCCTACTGGTAAGGGCTACTGGCTCGTGGCCTCAGACGGCGGCATCTTCGCTTACGGCGACGCGGTATTGCATGCTTCGACCGGCGCAGTCCACTTCAACGCCCCCATCGTCGGCATGGCTCCCCTCGCTAGCAGTCCGCGGACCACGATGCGGTGGGCGTGTATGACCAGTGACCGGATGGGTCACTGCCCCTTCGGTGCCGACCCGCAGATCACAGGCGCCAGCAGCGACCCGTGGGTGGACCAGAACGTGTGGAGTCCGATCTCCGGCTGGCAGCAAACGCTGTCCTCCAACGGCCCAGGTGATTGGCAAGTCGTGGCGAACATGCCCGCTGGCAACAGCGGGGTCGTGTCCTTCGCGAACACTGGTGTCGACCTCTCCGGCGCGGTGGACAGTTACTCGCAGATCACCAGTTCCTTCTCCGAAACCATGAACGCAACCAACCAGACCACCGCCTGGGCCATGTATGACCTGTGGTTCAACAACTGGGCTGACGAGGTGATGATCCAGTATGACTTCGCCAACAACGACGACTGCACCCCCGTGGCTACCGCCACCTTTGGAGGCTCGAACGGCGTCCCGGTGCAGAACTGGCACCTGTGCGACTTCGGGACAACACTGGACTGGAAACTTGGATCGGGCGAAGGGGCGGCAAAACACAGCGAGCATTCCGGAAGCATCGACATCCTCGCCATGATCAAATGGCTGGAGTCCAACCGCTACTTACCCGCTGGCAGCACGTGGACCGTGCTCAGCGACGGCTGGGAGATCTGCTCTACGGGCGGGCAGAACGAGACCTTCAAGCTGTCCAGCTACTCGGTAACTGCCTCGTAAGCAAGATGGCTCGAGATCTGAGTGGCCGAGGAATTAGCTCTTGCGGTGCCGTACGGTTCGTGGGCTCCGATCCATCACCCCGGCCAACTTGGTCTCAAGCGGTGCCACGGATTGTGGCTGCCGTACTGACGGTTGCGAGGATGAGCATATGACGCCGGCGCTTCGAAGGTCATGGCTTGGCCCGACTGGACGGCCTGGACAGAAGTTCCGGCCCTTTGAGTATGACCATGACGATGTACTGCTGTCAGTCAATCCGGTCACCGGATCATCACTTCATCGGCGGCTCCAACTTGCGGGCAGCACTATTCCCCTTGACCGTACCGAGCAGAATCACAACTAGCTGTCAACGTAATAGGTCAACGCCTCCCTTCATCTTCCTGCCTGGAAGGAAGGTCGCTCATCGGCGACCACGCGTCTGTATCAGGACGAGGCAATCGGGAATCGTTATACGTTGCAAGGCTGACCTCTCACCCGCAGCTGGCTTTCGGCGTTGTGGAAGAGGGGCGTCACAAGGTGTTGGCTCGCTCAAGAGCCGGAAGGAACAAACCATGCACGCATACGTCATCAACTTGGCTCGCTCACCCGATCGACGGGCGCATATCACTGCCGAGTTGCAGCGCGCTGGGTTGGATTACGAAATCACGGCTGCCGTCGACGGCCGTGATTTAGATCTGAATGACTCTACCCTTATCGATTTTTCTTCACTTTCCTCTCGATGTCCGTTCCCTGTTGGTATGGCGGGGTGTTGTTTGAGCCACTTCAATGTCTATCAGAAGATACTTGAGGACAGCCGAGATCGAGCCTTGATACTGGAGGACGATGTCACACTGCCACCTGACCTAAGTGACTTAGCTGATGACGTAGCTGGTCATCTGACTGGTGCGGAAGTCGTGTTGCTCAACTCCAGCAGTTATCCGCCGGGCCCATTGAAAATAAGCTTGGAAGGCTCGGTCGACCTTCCGTCTTCACGATTGCTGGCGCTGCCTATTGACGCTCGTCAACTGGTGAATGCAGGCGCCTACGTCATAACTCGCCAGGCGTGCGCGCGCATGATCGAACACAGACTGCCCATTCGTACAAACTCTGATGACTGGCGGTTCTTCTATGAGGAGGGCATCCTCGACCGCGTTCGCTGTGTGGTGCCCCAGCCAGTTACCAAAAACCCAAATTTCGAATCAATGATCGGGCTCTATTCGCTGGGGAACGGCGTCAAAGCGCGATTGGTGGGACCACTCGTGCGCCATAAGGTCCCTCTCTTGCACCAGGCGATCCTCTATAGAAGACAGCGCATCATGCGCCACTGGGATCGAGCCGAAGTGGTCGATATGCCATTCATAGAGAAACCGTCACGGCTGGGATAGCCCACTGCCCGCGACGCCCAGGGCCCCTCCGTTATGACGGCGTGAACGGTACGAACAGTTGAGGGGTCCCAACCTCGTGCCAGAGCAGCCCAGATGGCCGCGTGCCAATCCTCGCCCAAACAGAGCAGTGGCCGGCGAGGAAGATACCGCCTCTTCCAAGATGCCTGAGTGTATCTCCTCGGCGTCCCATCGCTCGTCTGAGGTATGGCAACATCGTGCGGCTGGCTGTCGGCCGCGCCCCACCGCGCGACGGCATGAAGATCGCAGTCTTCGGACTCGGCTACGTCGGGACCGTCACCGCGGCCTGTCTCGCCGCCAACGGTCACGACGTCTGGGGCGTCGATCCGGACGAATTGAAGGTTGCTGCCATTTCGGCCGGACACAGTCCCGTCCTTGAGCCAGGTCTGCCCTCCCTGGTGGCACAATCCGTCGCGTCAGGCACACTCCACGCCACCGTCCGGCCTCACGATGCGCTGGAGAATGCCGAAGTCTCGCTCTTGTGCGTCGGGACCCCGTCCACCACGAGCGGTGAGACCAACCTCACCTACATCTACCGTGTGGTCGAGGACCTTATTCAGCCGCTCACGGAGTCGCTACAGACGCCGGCATTTCATGCCGTCGTAATCCGCAGCACGGTGCCACCCGGAACGGTCGAGGACATCGCCGCGATACTGCGGGACGCCTTCGTAGATTCGGGACCGGACGTCGCTGTCGCGATGTGCCCCGAGTTTCTCCGGGAAGGTACGGGGATAGCCGACTTCTACTCGCCTCCTTTCACGGTGATCGGCGCCTCGGACCTGCGCGCCATCGACAAGATCTCGCGTCTCTTCTCCTTTCTCGATTCCCCGCTTCGAGTCGTACACCCGCGTACCGCCGAGGCCCTCAAGTACGCGTGTAATGCCTTCCACGCCACCAAGATCTCCTTCGCCAACGAACTTGGACGGATCTTCAGTCGCCTTGGAGTCGACAGCCGGGAGGTCATGGGACTCTTTTGCGAAGACACTTTTCTCAACATCTCTCCCAAGTACTTGCGACCAGGCTTCGCCTTCGGCGGATCGTGCCTTCCAAAGGATCTTCGTTCTCTTCTCTACTTGGCGCGAACCGAGAGCATCGATATACCGCTGCTCTCGGGCGCACTGGCGAGCAACCGGTTGTCGATCGATGAAGCTATCGATCGCGTAGTTGCCGGAAAGGGTCATCGTGTCGCCCTGCTCGGGCTGAGTTTCAAGCCCGGTAGCGACGATCTCCGTGAGAGCCCCTATGTCGACCTGGCAGAAACCTTGTTGGGCAAGGGCTACGAGCTCCGCATCCATGACCGTGTCCTCAACCCCTCGTCACTCGTCGGTGCCAACCGCCAGTACGTAGAATCCAGGCTTCCGCATCTCAAGCGCATCCTCACCGACGGCCCCGAGGAGGCGATTGCCGGCGCCGACATCGCGATCGTCTCCCATTCGACTGAAGAGGTCATCGGGGCATTGCTGAAATCACCGCCATCGCGGATCATCGACCTCGACGGTCGACTCGGACCGGAGCTCGAGACTCTGGACTGCTACGAAGGTTTCGCCTGGTGACTGACGGCAGTCAGGCCGCCGAGGACCGACTGCCCAGGGCACGACTCGGGAGCGCCCCGCAATGAGCAAGCCTCCCCGAGTGCGAGGACGGGTGCTCATTCTCGTGCAGAATCTGTCGGTCCCATTCGACCGCCGTGTGTGGCTCGAGTGCCAGTCGCTGGTGGAGGCCGGCTTCCGAGTCGCCGTCGTCTGTCCAAAGGCGCCAGGTGACCCGACCTATTACCGGCTCAACGGGGTCGATCTGTTCAAGTACCGAGCCTATGCTCCCGGCAGCTCGAGCATGTCGTTCATCCTCGAATACGTCTACTCGTTCCTCGCCACTCTCCTGCTCAGTCTGAGAGCGAGTCTGCGCGGTCGGTTCGCCGTCGTTCAAAGCTGTAATCCACCCGACCTCTTCTGGCCCATCGGACTCCTGTTTCGGGTGCTTCACGGGTCATCTTTCGTCTTCGATCACCACGATCTCTGTCCGGAGTTGTACCAATCGCGGTTTCCAGACGGGAACCAGCTGATCTACCGGGCTCTTCGACTAATGGAGCGCTGCACCGCAAGGAGCGCAGACCACGTCATCTCGACCAATGACTCCTATCGACAGATCGTCCTCGACCGGGACGGCATCGCGCCAGCGTGCGTGACCGTCATCCGCACGGGGCCCGACTTGACCCGACTTCGTCGCACCGCAGCGGAGTCGAGCCTCCGACGCGCCAGACCTCATCTAGCTGCGTATCTGGGTGTGATGGGGCCTCAGGATGGCGTGGACCTCGTGTTGGAGATGGCGGATCACGTTGTGCACCAGCTCGGGCGTCGGGACATCGGCTTCACCCTCATCGGATCGGGCGATTGCTTCGATGACCTCGTCGCGCTGAGCCACCGTCTCGAGCTGTCCGACTTCGTCACGTTCACCGGGCGGGTCCCCGATGCGGAGGTGGCCGCAATCCTTTCCACAGCCGACGTAGGCATCTCGCCGGATCCCAAGAATCCATTGAACGATGTCTCCACGATGAACAAGACCATGGAGTACATGGCTTTCGCACTACCCGTCGTTGCGTTCGACCTACGCGAGACCCGCGTATCGGCAGGTGACGCTGCTGTCTACGCAACCCCGAACGACGTCGGTGAGCTGGCTCGGCTGCTAATTGACCTGATCGATGACGAACCCCGGCGGCGTGTGATGGGAATAACGGGACGTACTCGGATCGAGCAGGAGCTGGCCTGGGGTCACCAGGCTCCGCGCTATGTCGGGGTCTACAAGACGCTCACCGCGGGTTCGCAGTGACGGCCGGAGGCTGACCTATGTGCGGTATTGCAGGCGCCTACCAACAAGTCGACGGTCACGCGGCCACCCAGGAGATGGGCCGGTGCCTCGATCACCGGGGACCGGACGAGGCGGGTTCGTTCTCGTACACCGACGAGCGGGTCGACGTCCACTTCGCCCACCGCCGCCTTTCGATCATCGACCTTCAGCATGGTCAACAACCCCTCGTCAAGCGACCATTCGTGCTCTGCTACAACGGCGAGTTGTACAACTACCGGGAGATCAGAGCTGAGCTGGTCTCCGGCGGTGCCAGGTTTGCCACCACCTCTGACACCGAAGTCGTCCTCGAGGCATGGCGTCGCTGGGGACCTCAATGTTTGCCGCGGTTCCGAGGCATGTTTGCATTTGCCCTGCTCGATCAAGCGACTGGCTCTCTCTTCCTCGCTCGAGACCAGTTCGGGATCAAGCCCCTGCACTTCGTTCGTCGCAAAGACGGTGTCGTATTCGCTTCCGAGCTCAAAGCGCTAGTGAGCGCTTTTGGTTCCGAGTTGCGCATCCTTCCCCAGGCACTCGTGGCGTCCATGCTCTACTACTGGGTGCCCGACCAGAGATGCTCAGTGCAAGGTGTCGAGAAGCTCCAGCCGGGCACTTGGGCCGAGTTCCGTCCTGACGGCGCCTGTCGCGTCGAGTCGTATTGGGACATCGTCGGGGAGGCAGCTGCGGCTCGAGAGGAGCATTACGACCTCCGGGAGGTCATTGAGGACTCAGTGAACGCCCACCTCGTCGCCGACGTCCCGGTGTCGAGCTTCCTCTCCGGTGGCCTCGACTCGAGCATCGTGACCGTGCTGGCGAAGCAGGCCAACCCTCAGATCGACGCATACACCATTACATTCCGGGCTGAGGACCAGCGGCTCGAAGCCATGCCGGACGACGCCGTCTACGCCCGAAAGATCGCCCAACGTCACGGCATCGAACTGCACGAGATTGAGGTACAGCCAGATGTGGTCGGTTTGCTGCCGAGGATGGTCGATATCCTCGACGAGCCCACGGGCGACCCGGCAGCCATCAATACCCTCCTCATGTCGGAGGCAGCCCGTGCGGCCGGAGTCAAAGTCCTTCTGTCGGGGATGGGCGCGGACGAACTGTTCGGGGGTTACCGCAAACACGTGGCCTGCGTTCTGGCCGGCCGATATCGCGAGCTTCCCGCCTTCGTCCATCGCTCGACGAACGGCGTTGTCGGCCGCCTGCCCGTAACCGCTGCGGGCCGCGGCCTTCGCCACGCCCGGTGGGCCAAGCGATTCGTGACGTTTGCCGAGCTTCCCGAAGAGGCGGCATTCCGCAGGAGCTACAGTCTGTACTCTCCCGCGGAGTTGGCGGCACTTCTCAACCCCGAGTTGCAGCGGCACATCGACGACGTCCTCGAACAGCATCTTCAAGTCTACGAGGACAACCTGCTTTCGGACGGGATCAACCGCATGTGTTTGGCGGATAGCCGACTGTTTCTCCCTGGTCTCAACCTTGCCTACACGGACCGAGCCAGTATGGCCGCATCGACCGAAGTGCGCGTTCCATTCGTGGATCCCGTGGTCTTCCGGGCCGCGTTCTCACTGGCCGGCAAGGAGAAGGTCTCCGGGAGAACCGGAAAGATCGCGTTGAAGCGGGCGGCACAGGCCTGGCTCCCGAATGAGATCGTGCACCGACCCAAGGCGTCCTTCTCGGCACCGCTCCGGGCATGGGTGACACAAGACCTGCGTGAAGTAATCGACGACTCGTTGCTCGGGGGCGAACTCGTGGGTACGGGGTTCCTGAACCGGCCAGCCGTCTCCGTGCTCGTCGAAGAGCACCGATCGGGGCGAGAGGACCGGTCCAAGCAGATTTGGCAGCTACTTACGCTCGAGTTCTGGTACCGCCAAACCCGTCGAGCCGGAGTAGGGCTGTGACCCCGGGTCCGAGAAGGGAGTCGGACAACCGATGAAGCAAGTGGCACAAAACTACCGCTCAGGGGAACTTGCCGTCATAGACGCGCCTGCTCCTTCGTGTGCCCCGGGCGGGGTGCTTGTGCGATCGCTCTACTCCTTGATCTCCACGGGCACAGAGTTGATGAAAGTGGGAGAGTCCAAGATGTCACTGGTCGGCAAGGCACGCGCGCGCCCCGACCAGGTGAAGAAGGTGCTCGAAAACGTACAGCAGCAGGGCGCGATTACTACATACAAAAAGGCCATGAACCGTCTCGACTCGTATTCGCCGCTGGGTTATTCGCTGGCGGGCGTCGTAGAGGAGGTGGGAAAGGGAGCTGAGGAGTTCGCTATTGGCCAACTCGTGGCTTGCGCCGGCAACGAGTTCGCCCTCCACGCCGAGATCAACTGGATACCGACCAATCTCTGCGTGGTGGTGCCCGACGGTGTTTCGCCTCAGCTGGCCGCGTTTGCCACCGTGGGTTCGATCGCGTTGCAAGGTGTTCGTCAAGGGAACGTCCAGCTCGGGGAGACCGCGTGCGTCATCGGCCTGGGCCTGGTCGGGCAGCTGGTCGTCCAGCTGCTCGTAGCCTCCGGCGTCCAAGTGGTCGGGCTCGATCCCGACCAGGACCGATGCTGGTTGGCAGAGAAGTCAGGCGCCCTGCTTTGCACGGCACCGGACGAGGACGGAACGGCCGCGGTGGAGCAGGCGCTGTCCAAGGCCTCGGACGGTCTCGGTGCCGACCGCGTGTTCCTCGTCGCGGGCGGCACTTCCAACCAGCCGGTTGAGTTGGCGGCGCGCCTCGCGCGCGACCGGGCAACGGTCATCGACATCGGCAAGTGCAAGCTGGACTTGCCCTGGAACGATTACTACGAGAAGGAACTCGACCTTCGGTTCTCCCGCTCGTACGGTCCCGGCCGCTATGACCCCAGATACGAAGTCGACGGAGTCGACTACCCGGCAGGGTACGTACGATGGACGGAGCGACGCAATCTGCAGTGTTTCGTCAACGCCGTGGCCAGAAAGCAGATCGATCCCGAGCCGCTCATCGCCGGGATCTTCCCCCTTCGGGACGCGCCGAGCGTCTACGGGCAGCTCGGCACCGGCGTGTTGCAGGGTGTCGGCTTTCTCTTCGAGTATGACGTACCGAATGAGACCGATCCTCATGCTCCGAGTCACGGTCAGGCCGATGCACACGCGGTGCCCGGTCGGCGCACGACGGCAGTATCTTCGCGTCACACGCCGACCCGCCATGACGCTCATGAGGCAGACTCACTGAGGATCGGCTTTGTCGGCGCCGGGAACTACGCGTCGTCGATGCTGCTTCCGCACCTCGTGAAGCAACCGGGGGTCGAGCTGGCTCACGTTGCCACCCGCCGCTCGCTGTCGGCAGTTAACGCGCAGCGCAAATTCCGGTTTCAAGATGCCAGCACCGATCCGGAAGCTCTCTTCGAGGACCAATCGGTTGACGCCGTGTTCATCGTCACGCGGCACAGTGCGCATGCCGACTTGACGTGCCGCGCCCTCGAGGCGGGAAAGGCGGTCTTCGTCGAAAAGCCGCTGGCTCTGACATCCGACGGGCTTGACCGCATTCTCGCCACGGTGGACGAGACCGGGAACGACAGGGTCATGGTCGGCTTCAATCGTCGATTTGCTCCGCTCCTCGTGGAGATGCGGGCACGGTTCGGCCGATCACCCGAGCCGACGAACGCCCGCTACCTGGTCAACGCAGGACGACTCGCGTCGGACAGCTGGTATCGGGACAGCGAACTCGAGGGCTCTCGCTTCGTGGGCGAAGGGGGCCATTTCGTGGACACCATGAGCTGGTGGATCGGAAGCGATCCGGTGGAAGTCATGACGATGGCTGCCGGCGGTCCCGACGAGGTGCAGGTGAGCCTTCGCTACGGTGACGGGTCGCTCGCGACCGTCACCTACTTGACGAGTACACACCGGCGCTTCCCCAAGGAGACTTTCGAAGCCTCGAGCGGTGGGCGGACAGCTCGACTCGACAATTTCAGGCGAGCCACCGTCTGGTCGGGTGCACGCGCTCGAGTCCGCCGGCACCTCGGTTCACCGGACAAGGGTCAACCCGCCGAGATCAAGGCCTTCCTCGACGCAGTGCGCACCGGTGGACCGATGCCCATCTCCCTGGACTCTCTGACGGCCACGACTCGCGCCACTCTCATTGCAGCCTCAGCTGTCGCAAGTCGCACACCACAACAGCTGTGACTCTCCAGCCTCCACCCCGAGAGGCCTCGGACGAGACTGGACCATGAATTCGGCCGAGCTCGAATGGCGTTTGCAGCGACTGTCGAAGATGTCCGCCTCCGAAGTGAAATGGCGGATCTCCGACCACGTGCGGCGCAGACGGTGGGCGTCCCGACAGGTCATGCCCGACGTCTCACCCCAGTCACTGGCCCTCCGCTCCGCCAAACACGAGAAGGCGCCCTGGAATTCGGATCGGGATGCCCAGTTTCGGACCCTTCCAACCGAAGAGACGCTGCAAGCCGTACCGGACGAGACGCGTCGAAGGGTGATCGCAGCGGCCGAAGAGATACTGGCAGGGCAGTGGCAGCTCCTCGGGGCTGTGCGTCGAGACATGGAGGACCCAGATTGGTTCTTCGATCCGGTGACCGGAAGGCGGGCTCCTCAGCTCGACTATTGCTTCAAGGTCAACCATCGCTCCGAGGACGTCACGGGGAACGTGAAGCAGATCTGGGAACTCTCGCGCATGCACCACCTCACGGTGCTCGCGGCTGCCTTCAGCCTCTCGGGCGACGAACGCTATGCCGAACGCGTTGCCTCTCATCTCCGTTCGTGGTGGGCACAGAACCCCTTCCTCTCTGGCGTGCACTGGACCAGCGGGATCGAAGCCGGGCTACGACTGACCACCTGGGTCTGGGTACGCCGTCTGCTCGACGGGTGGATGGGGGCAACCGAGCTCTTTGAGCGCAACGAAGTTGCACGTGCACAAATTTGGTGGCACCAGCACTACCTTGCATCTTTCCGCAGTCGGGGATCGTCCGCCAACAACCACGTCATCGCCGAAGCCACCGGCTTGCTGGTGGCGGCGCTTGCCTTTGACTGGTTTGCAGAGAGCTCGCGCTGGGCCGAGGAAGCCGCACGGGTTCTCGAACACGAGCTGAAGTGCAACACCTTCCCCAGCGGCGTCAATCGAGAGATGGCCTTCGACTACCACGGATTCGTTGCCGAGCTGGTAGTGGTTGCAGCAGCCGAGGCGAGCTGGGCCGGCCGTCCCCTCTCAGATGATCTCTGGGCATTGCTGTACCGCATGTTCGATGTGGTCGCGGGGACGATGGATGTGAAGCTTCGCGCTCCGCGCCAGGGGGATGGAGACAACGGGACGGCTCTCGTCCTCGATCCTCCGACTACCGAGCGGTGGTCGGGCCTGCTCGCCATCGGCGAGGCCCTGTTCGACACTCCGGGGTGGTGGCCACCCGTCGTGCCCACGGTCACCAGCACCCTCCTGGCGTCCATGGCCGGTCGCCGTCACACGGCTGCGTGCCCGGACGGTCGTCCGAGCCATTACGCCGATGCCGGTCTGACCGTTCTGCGGAGCTCGCCGTCCGACGGCGAAGAGATTTGGTGCCGCTGCGATGCAGGTCCCCATGGGTTCCTGTCGATCGCTGCTCACGCCCATGCCGATGCCCTCGCGGTCGAAGTGCGATACGACGGCGCGGACGTGCTGGCCGATCCTGGCACGTACTGCTACCACGGCGAACCCGGCTGGCGTAGCTACTTTCGCTCGACCCTGGCCCACAACACCATCGAAGTGGGCGGCCAAGACCAGTCCACCTCGGGCGGACCCTTCCTTTGGACCCGTCACGCTCGGAGCAGGTTGATCGACTCGGAGACCGACGCAGACGGAGAGGTCGCCGCGTGGTCCGCCGAGCACGACGGCTACCGTGCACTCACCCCACCCCTGTGCCACCGCCGGTCAGTGCGGCTGGAGAGCCGACTTCGGCGAATCGAGTTCGTCGACTGTCTCGAGACGACGGGAGGACATGCCTTCCGGCTGGCGTTCCACCTGGGCCCCGACATCCATGCTCGGATTATCGGGCACAGCGTCGATCTCACTTGGTCAGAGGGCGTGTGCACAAGAAGCGCCACACTCTCCTTGCCCAATGGCCCCTCTTGGTCGCTCTCGAGAGGTGCGACCGACCCGATCCTCGGTTGGTATTCCACACGCTTCGGAGAAAAGCAGCCGGCCTGGGCTGTCATTGGTGAGGGAGCTTGCAGTGGGACCGGCTCCGATACCTTTACGACCGTGCTTCAGTTCCATTCCTGACCTGGACTGAACCCTCCAGCCATGGTGAAGAACGGTGGTCATCTGCCCACTACGGGTATCTGCGTCGCCCTGGCCTGCTCTAACAGAAATGTGGTGGAGCTACTCGAGCTGGCAGGAACGGGGCCGGTCAGTCCTCCCACCGTCTGGTGCCCGTTCACAGATCGGCGCACGGGCGCCGGACGGCACAGACCTACCGGCTCGCAAGAGCGCGGCGCCATCGCGTTGAGCGCCCTCTGATGGCCATCCGCGCGGGAAGCACCCGCTCTCCCACCCCCGGCCTCCCCTTGACTTCAGAGTTCGCCCACGACGACACCCGTTTGCGTATGGCCATCAACCTGCTGACTGAGGATCCCCGCAACCCGTCAGGGGCTCACTGGTGTTGGACGCGACTAGTGCCCGAGATGGCTAACCGGCTGGGACCGGGCGAAGAGCTTCACCTGATGCTGAGCCCCTTGGCGCGCCACTATTTCCCGGATGATGGGGATGCTGTTCGTTGCATTACCTTCCCTTGGTCGAACGAGCATCGAGTCTTGCGAACGGCCAGCGAGCATCTCATCACCCCCTTTCGCCTCCCTCTCTGCCATATCGACCTGCTGAGCACCGCCATCGCCCCTCTGGTGAACCCCACGCGGTCGCTCGTGATCCACATGAAGACCATGCACACGTTCACGGAACCAGACTCGCTCAGCATGGGTGCTCGGATCTACCGCCGCCTGAACTACCAGCGCTCAGTTCGGCTCGCCGACGCGGTCATCGTCAACTCCAACAGCTTGCGCAGCGAGGTCGACCAATATCTGGAGGTGGACCCCCAAAAGGTCAGGTTGATCTACGAAGCGGTCGACCACGACATCTTCAAGCCCGGTGATCGCGAGGCCGCTCGAGCGCACATGGCCGCGTTCGGGATCTCAAGGCCGTTCGTATTGTTCGTGTCATCGCTCTGGCGCTACAAGAACTGCGACGCCCTGCTTCGAGCCTGGAGGCTGGCGCGTCACGAGCTCGAAGGCCGCCAACTCGTGATCGTCGGCGCCGAGCGTGACCAGCGGTACGCGGCCGAATTGCACGAGCTCGTTGTCGACCTCGGCATCACCGACGACGTCGTCTTCGTCGGCGCGGTGCCGAACGAGGAGACCGCCCACTTCTACCGGGCGGCGGATCTCCTGGTCTACCCTTCGCTCAACGAGACCTTCGGGCTGCCGATCCTCGAGGCGATGGCCTGTGCATGTCCGGTCGTCACCTCCAACATGAGCTCCATGCCCGAGATCGCCGGTGGGGCGGCCCACCTCGCTGACCCCCACGACCCGGGCTCGCTCGCTCGCTCCATCCTTGACGCCATTGGTACTGGAGCGGACGGCCTCCGAACCCAAGGGCTCCGTCGGGCTCAGCAGTTCAGCTGGGGTGCGATCGCCGAGGCGACTCTGGACGTCTATCGTGAGGTCGCAGAGCGGAGAAGGAGATCCTGATAACCGGCGGCGCTGGCTGCCACCTCTCGCGCCCCAGCAGCCTCAGTGTGCCGTGCGGCACCACTTGCGAACCTTGAGGAGTTCCCTGCGAGACTCCTCAGCGCTCGTCTCCCCCCTGAGGGGGTGATTCGACGCTTTGTGGCCAAGAACATGACTAGGGATACTGTTCGGGCGATTCGCTCGGCGGACGCCCGGCTGACGAGGCCCGAGCCGGCATCAGCACTAGGACGAACCTGGTATTTCTCACGATCCGTTGGCGAACAGCATCCAAGAGATGTCCGGCGGGGCGGTGCGACTTCCCCTCGAACGATCGGCGAACCGAAGACTGCACGATGTACATTACGGCGAGGGTTACCGCACACGTGAGTAGGTTCGCCATCGCAGCCCCTGTGACCCCGAATGCAGCGGACAACACACACACGGCAGCGACGGAGAGGGCCAACGTCCCCAACTGCACCACGAAGAGCAGACGCACTCGGGCTGTGACGGTCATCTTGAGAATCGGACCAACGCCGAAGGCGAGGATCACGGTGGAGACTGCGAAGACCCGTGCACTCGGTGCGTACACCACGAACTTAGGGCCGTACAGCAACCTCATGAGGGTGGGTGCCGCCACCAAGACTGCGATCCCAACTGCGCTCGCAACCAGAACCCCTGCCCCAGTCACGAAGCGGGAGACTCTTGCCAGACCCGTCCA
This sequence comes from uncultured Acidimicrobiaceae bacterium, assembly GCA_963824195.1. GTDB lineage: Bacteria > Actinomycetota > Acidimicrobiia > Acidimicrobiales > RAAP-2 > Bog-473. The sequence continues at coordinate 57,931 of CAWGOJ010000023.1, forward strand.
GCCGCGCTCAGCAAGCTGCCGGCTCGCTTCAGGCAAGCCAAAGCTCCCCCCGGCATTGACCACCAAAGTCGACGGCCCGACCACCAGGCCCTGCGCCGCCTTCAAGCCTCCCAGCGCCGCCGGGCCCAACAGTACACCCGCCAGGATCAGATAGAGCTGGCTGCCCCCCCAAGAGGCCACACGTTCGCTGGCCAACCACCGGCTCGTAGGCCAGTGGGACCAGAGAAACGCCGTTCCCCCGCGTAGCGACGGGCGTACCGAGAATTGCCGAAGACCGTAGAGAGCAGCAATCGCCGCTCCCACACCCCAGGCCGAGACAACCGCGAACACCGAGTGCAGATCCGCGAGGAAGACTGCCCCGAACGCCAGTGCCTGCACCGCATTGAACAGCAGGTCGTTCATGAGCGACTTTCTCGGGTTCCCCTGCATGAAGCCGATCTGTCGCCAGTAGTCCTGCAGATCGAGCGCGAGTACCCAAGGAGCCAACGAAAGCAGGCCCACTCCGAAAGCATGTTGACCGACAACGAGGAGGGCCATACCCACGGCGGCGATGATGCACGCGAACATCACACCGAGCATCACAACTGCGGCAAACCCCCGCTGAATGAACTCCTCCTTCTGATCCCCGCGGAGGTCACCCGTGATCATCATCGGGGTGGTGATCAATGACCGATAAATCAGCGTCAACAGGATCCAGACCGCGTAAGCGAGGGCGAAGGCTCCCAGACCGGCGGGACCGCTGATTCGCGCCACGACGATACCGACCGCAAAATTGGATGCCGACGCCACACACTGGTCGACCAGCGTCGTCGTGGCGCGGTTGGCAGCATCGCCGCGGAGGCGCCATCGCGCTCCGAACCGGGCGGCAGACATACTCGTCACCCGTCTCGGTTAGCGCGAGTAAGGCACTCGCTAGCCAGAGTGCGGGTCATGGACGTTGGGTCGGGGGGACAGGCGCCGTCACGTCGAACGCCCCGCAAGACAGAGCACGGCGCATTCACGCAGATACAGCCAGCGATAGCCGCTCGTGCAACCTGCGCTGGTCACGTCGGTTGCATCCTGCCGGGTCGCCTCGACCGGACTGGTCCGTGAGTGACGACCTCCTGGCCATGGGAAGAGTCCCAACCGCTGATGGGCAAATGTCCCCCTCGGCCGTATCTTCCGCCACCTTCAGACCTCTGTATAGCCATCGACTCCAGAGACGGAGTCGTGAGACAACCACGTCGCCCGATCTGGGCTCGTCGACTCCAACACACTCGTACCGGGACCCCAACTCAGTGCTCAACAGCGACCGACCCCTGCCTCTCGAACCCTCGGATGGCTCTTCGATCACCGTTTCCAAGATCTCCGTCATCGTGGTCGCAGCTGAACGGCTCTTCCGCCTCGGGTTGGCTCGGCTTCTCGGCGAGTATGAAGGCCTGGACGTCATCGCTGTCTCCGACGGCGATTCCGAGCTGCTCGGGCTCTGCGCCGCCACGTCCGCCGACGTTGTCTTGATAGATCTGGAGCTCTCACGAGCCGACGGCATCGATCTCGTGCGGTTGCTTGCTTCGGAGTGCCCAAACACGAGGACACTGGTCTTGACATCCAACCCCGACTGGCGTGTCCGCCCAGCCATGATCGCGGGTGCCGCCGGCGTTCTCCTGAAGGACACCTCCCCCGAAGCCATCAGCGCTGCGGTCGTCTCTGTTCATTTGGGTGATCAGGTACTCTGCAACGAGGCGGCCCGATGGGTCATGGGTGAAGAACCTTCCAGCCATCTGACCCAACGGGAGTCGGCCGTGCTCCGGATGGTGGCTCAAGGTGCCAGCAACGCGGAGATCGCCATACAACTGCAGCTCGGTCAGAAGACCGTGCGCAACTACGTCAGCCGCCTCTATCGCAAGCTCGACCTCAACAATCGCGCACAGATCGCCACGTACTTGACCCGCACCGACATAGCCCGCAGTGCCAGCCGGACCGACTTAGCACCTCCCGAGAACGAGTCTTCGGTCAACAGCACGTGAACGAGCAGCCTCTCAACCTGCGTGCATCGCTTCAGGAGATCTGGCGACGCCGGCTGCTGGTCATCGTCGTGGCGGCGCTCTGCGGACTCGGTGGGCTCGTGTACGGACTCCTCAGGCCGGCAAATGAAACCGCCGTCGCCCTGGTTCTCCTGCCACCGAGCACCGCATCTAATTCAGGCAACTCAGGCAACACAGGCACGGCGGGGAACGGGGTCAACACCGAGGCCGTCATCGCAAGAAGCACGCCGGTTCTGGCTGCGGCCGGTGCCAAGGTGTCACCGCCACTCGGGGCACTGGGAGTCAAGAAGCTCGTGACGGTGACGCCACTCAGTGGACAGATCTTGCAGATCCAAGCCCAAGCTCCGGCGACAAGGTACGCCGCGCAACTGGCCAATGCCGTGGCTGCGAGCTATGTCGACTACGCCGGTCAATTGGAGGCGGGCTCTGCTGGAGCTGCGGTGGCTGCGCTGCAGCACGAATCTAGCCTGCTCACCCAACAGATCAAGGATCTGCAGGCTCAGATCGACACTGTGGCTGCCCGTATCGCCTCCGAGGGCGCAGGATCTAGCGCCGGCCAGCAGGATACCAATCTGTTGGGCTCACTTCGGAGCGAGCAGAATCAGGTCTCGCTACAACTCGACAGCCTCACGAACCAGATCACAAACGCTCAACTTGAGAGTGGTTCAACGGCGAGCACCACGCGGATACTTCAGAAGGCCACTGCCCAACCAGGCTCCAGGTACAGATTCCCCATCGAAGCAGGCATCATTGCATTTACGCTGGGATTATTGGGTGGTGCCGTGTTCGTGCTCGTTCGTCTTCAACGCGGGCACCGCTTGCGCTTCCGAGATGAGATTGCACGCACGGCGGGTGCCCCAGTAATCGCCTCGCTCGATGCACCGAGCTGCACCACCCCTTCGGCGTGGCGGGACCTTCTCGAGGGGCGACCGCGTGCCACCACTGAGTGGGCTCTGCGGCATGTACTCCACTCTCTTTCGAACCGCAGCCACCCACGACGGGCTGTCCGGGTGATCTCGATTGCCGGCGACTTGCCAGCCCTGACCACCGGTCCCCGACTAGCGCAACACGCAGCCACTTCTGGTATGCCGACTGTGCTCGTTCCAGAGGCCCCCCCGGAGTCCGAGGACCGTTCGCTCACGCCCTTGCGGGCAGCGTTCACCGGGGCCGAGCCCGTGAATCGAGGGTTGCCATTCACCCTCGGGCTGAAGGACACGGGTGAAGGTCCACCCGAATTCCTCGTCTCACTCGTGGTCTTCGATGGCAACTCGACGGTCCTCACCCCGTCCGACGCCGTGAATCTGTTGTCGATCTCTCCAAATTTCGTCACAGAAGACGAACTCGCTCAGCTTGCGCTGCAAGCCGCCGACAGTGGGTCGGTTCTGGAAGGCGTGGTGGTGGTGAACCCCGACCCGTCCGATAATACGACCGGCTTGATGAAGGACGACACGGTCCGTCTGCTGTCTTCCCGTGCCGGTACGGATGCCGGTGACGATGAGCTGGTTCATCTCGGAGCACGGACAAACGAGGCCAGCGCCTCGCCGGGACGACTCCCGAGCCGGGAGCGCTGATGGAAGCGAAGACCTCCAACGAAGACCTCGTCCTGGGCCCGATGATCGGCCTTCGCTCGTTGATGGCGACCATACGACGCAAGCGGCGGGTCTGGCTGATCACCGGTCTTGTGGGTCTCATCGTCGGTGCGAGCCTGCACCTGGTGATTCCCCGCAAGTACACCGCCGTGACCGATCTCTACCTGCCCCTGCCCGCTGGCGCGGACCCGGCGCAAGTCATGGCCAACAACGTCTCTCTCCTCCAGACGGAGGTGGTTGCCCAGCAAGCGGTCACCGCGGGCCGTCTCCACGTGACTCCGCACACGTTGCTCTCCCATTACACCGGTGTCTCGCTGAGTGACAACATCATGTCGATCACGTTCAGCGGACCATCTCAGATCGAAGCCGTTTCCGGCGCCAGGGCCGTGGCCCGAGCATTCCTCGCTGTCCAGGCCAAAGAGCTGGGCCGGCAGACCGATACGCTCGTTCGCGGACTTCAGCCTCAGATTTCCTCCTTCAACAACGAGATCGACAATCTGAATGCCAAGATCAACAGCCTCTCCGGCGCAACGCCCAACACGCAATCGAGCAATCAACTTGCCGACCTGGTCAACCAGCGAAGCGCGGACGAGTCCCAGGTATCCCAGTTACGGGCTCAGGTTGATCAAGCCCTCGTGAACGAGCAGTTCAGCGACCGTAGCAGCAGCGTTCTGGATCCTGCCGCGGTGGTTCCGGTATCGGCCAAAAAGGTAGTCCTTGTGGACGCCCTCTCGGGACTGGTCGCGGGTCTCGCCGTCGGGCTCGCGGCGGTGATCTTCAGCGCGCTCCTTTCGGAGCGACCTCCCGGTCGCTCGACTGTGGCAGCGACTCTCGGCGCGCCAGTCGAGTTGAGCCTTGAGCGCTACCGCAGTCCACGCGTGATGCGCAGGAGTCGATTGTCTCGACGGCTGAGAGAGCCGAGCCCGACCCTGCGCATGATCGAGCGGCGGCTGCGCGGCCATCTCGAATGCGCACCCGGATCAGCGCTCGCGGTCGTCGCAGTCGGAACTCCCGAGCCGACGGCGTTGGCGGTCGGTGGCCTGGCACTCGCCTTGTCTTCCGAGGGGCACCGGGTGGTCGTGGTAGACGCCGCCGACGAGCGACCCCTTGCCTCGATCCTCGGCCTCACCACGAAGCCCGAGGCGATGGAGACGTTCGAGCTTCCTGCTTCGGGAGACCCTCCTGTGAGGGTACTCGTGGCGCCGGAGGACCCACTGGCGATGGCCCAGAAGCCACCTCCCGACGACGCCGATGCCCTTCTGGTCCTGGCCTCGCTCGATGCCGCGTTCGGTACGGAGCACCTCGCTCCGTGGGTGACGGACGCGGTCATGGTCCTCTCCTCACGGCGAACCACCCTCACGCGCATGGAGGTCAGCCGGGAGATGTTGCATGACGCGGGGATCTCCCTGCGCTCCGTCATCCTCCTGGATTCAGATCCCCAGGATGACAGTTCCGGTGCCCTCAGTCCCGTTGATCTCCGATTGTCCCTAGCGGTACCCGCGGAATCGTCGAAGTAGGGAGGCATTCGTGGAGACCATGGCGGCAGTCACTGGTCGTCGCCAGGGCCGGCGACACGACTCGCGACTGCGTCGGGTCCGCGTCATCTGGGCACTGCTCCTCTTCAACGCGCTAACTCCCGACCAAGGGTCTCTTCTGCCCATCCCGCACCGGATCCTCCAACTCGTGGCCCAGGGCGCGTTGTTCATGGCTCTCGTGCTAGCCGTAACCGTCAATCCCCGGATGCGAATGCGGCCGAACTGGTTCCTCGGGCTCTACACCGTGCTCGCAATCAGCTCGCTCATGATGAGCGTTCGTCTCGTTGGTCTAGGGACGGAATACCGGAGCTTCCGCCTGATCGGGTTCCTCTTCGTGCTGTGGCTCCTCACCCCATGGTGGGGCAGGCGAGACCTGCTCATTCTGCGCAGTCAGATGGGGGTCATCTTGCTCATCTTGGGCTCGGTCGTTCTGGGGTTCGTAATTTCGCCCGGAAAAGCCCTGCCCGGAGGCCGCCTGAGTGGCACGCTCTGGCCGATCTGGACGACAGGGGTTGCTCACTTCGCGGGCGAGGTCGCCGGCCTGATGACGTTGCTCTGGCTATGCCGCCTGGTATCTCACCGTCGTGCCCTCGTGATCGTGGTGCCCGCCATGATCGTTCTCGTGCTGACCCATACGCGCACGGCCCTCCTGGCCATGATCGTCGGCCTGCTGGTTGCGGGTGCCAGCCTGTTGCTCGCGAAGCGACGGGTTCGTAGGACTTTCGCGGCGGTTCTCCTCGTTGTTGTGGTGATCGGAGCTCCGGCGTCACCGTTCCTGACGCACTGGTTGGCTCGCGGAGAGAGCGCCCAGGGACTTCAGAGTCTCACCGGTCGCACAACGGCGTGGTCGGCAGTGCTGGCGGTCCATCGACCGACCACCAACGTGATCTTCGGAAGCGGCCTGTCCAACGACGCCGTGATCGGGTCGTCGAATCCCGAGAGTAACGGGCGGCCCATTGACAGCAGTTGGATATCGATCTACCAGGATCAGGGCATCGTCGGAGACGTGCTGGTCGGTGCAATCTTCATGCTCCTGCTGCTGACGGCTCTCTTCCGGGCACGGGGGTCCACGCGAGCCTTGGCACTCTTTCTGATCGTCTACTGCCTGATCGCCGGTATCAACGAGAGTGGCCTGGGTGGCCCGTCGCCATATCTTCTCGATTTGAGCGTTGCAGCGTCACTGATGACCTTCCCTTCCGCAAGGGGCACCGACTTGACCTTTGGCCTGAAACTGCCCGAGCTTCCGCGGTCCGTCGAGATCGAACGATGATTGTGCGGACGCTGTCCGTGCTCTCGGACTTCGAGCTCGATCCAAAGGTGCCAGCCCATCAAACGCGCCGCCGGAACGCCATGCACCCGCAGCGGTGGCGCGTGCATGAACTCCTTGTGGGCACGCGCATGCGGCGCACTGCTTCGCCCCGGGGTGGCCCGGGTCAGGCGGCAGAGCCCCAGAAAGGCGCATCACCGAAGGCGAACGCGCCGCCGTCCGCCGTGACCATCCAGTAGCCGAGGCCGTCGTCGGTCGTCGCCATCCCGGTCACCGGGGCGTTCAACGTGATGCTGCCCAGTGAGCCCTTGAAGGCGGCATCGAAGGAGAAGACGCCGCCGTCGCTGGCCACGAGCCAGTAGCCGCCCAGTGTGTTCGCGGCCATGCCCACGACTGGCTTGTTGAGATGGGTGCCGCCCATGGAACCTTGGAACCGGGCGTCGCCGAATGAGAACACGCCACCGTCCGCCGCGACCAGCCAGTAGCCCTTCTCGTCCTGGCTCCCTGCGATGCCCACGACGGGCTGGTTCAGCGACGCCCCCGGGGGCAGGACTCCGGGGACCGAGCCGTAGAACGCGGCGTCGCCGAAGGCGTAGACGCCGCCGTCGGCGGCCGCCAGCCAGTAGCCGCCGTGGTCGGGCGTAGCGGCGATGCCGACGATCGGCCCGTTCAACGGGATCCCGCCCATGGAGCCGAAGAAGGGGGCCCCGAAGGCGAACACGCCGCCGTCCGCGGTGGCCACCCAGTACCCACCGCCGCCCGCGTTGGCGGCCCCGACCACCGAGACGTTCGTGAAGGGCATGCCGAGATCGGTCGCGGTGCCGAAGGGGCTGACGCCACCGCCCCGCTGGACCAGCCAGTAGCCGAGGTCGCCGTCGCCGCCCGCCATGCCGACGTAGGTCCCTGGATCGGGGACGAGGACGATCGGCGGTCGGAGCGTCGAGCTGTTCACGTTCCCGAAGCTGCTGCAGGGCGACACCCCGGAGATCGGTGCCGACGTGGCGCCGGCCGTCGGGCTCGACGCGAAGAAGTCGTACAGCAACGATGCGGGGTCGGCGCAGTGCGGCGACCACTGCCAGAGGATGTCGGGCCCGGGCTCGCCGGGCAGGAAGCTCACGGTGACCGCCGCGGGCGCACCGTTGCCGGCGACGTTGGTCGGCCGGGTCCCCCCGGATGTGGCGATGGTGCCGGTGACGGCGATGGTCGCGTTGCACGCTTCGCCGGGTACGGTGGGCAGGGTCGGGACGACGAACGCAAAGCTGCCCGCGGCACCCTGGACCTGGGGCGCCCCGAGCGCCACGCCACAATCGGACGCACCGGCGGGAGCCGGGCCGATGACCAGGGCGACGGAGGTGACGGTAAGGGTGCCGCCCGCGACGGCCAATGCTGCGGCGAGCCGCCCGACCCGACCCCGAACGTGGATCCGCAAACCGGACATGGCACCCTCCCTTGCTGGAAGCCCCCTCATGCACTGGCTCTGTATGTCCTAGCACCGCGCCAGCGTCCGTGCTCAGGCATGGGGAGCGGAGCCCTGGCAGGCCGGGCCCGTGCTCAGATCTCGTGACTCCGCACGTCATCTTTGTGAGGGCGAAATGGAACCCTGAGACAACGGTCCCATGGAGCGCTCGATACGTGGCCGGTTGTTCCGTGGACGGATCGCGCCAGTCGCCAGGAACCATCGCACCGATGGCTGGTCCTCAATCGGTCCTCAAAACAACGGCGAACGTCGAAAAGCGGTGGGTCGCGATGGTCAATACCAGCGCAGGTCAGAGGTCCTGAAGGATCTATCACCACAGGACAGAGGCCCACCGGTCACAGAATCCCGCCTACAGGGCCGGCTCACCGTCAACCTCAGGTCGGCGCGGCTGCGCGCCGTTTGGTCACGCGGACGACACACACCGTCCCGAGTCAGAGCCAGGGTGCATCACGCGACCACCAGAGAGTCGTGCCAGGTCTTGGGCGCGCTGTGGACGAACTGGGGACGTTCCACCCAAGCGGGCAGCGGTCCGGTGCGTTCGCTTCGGGAGATTCACCGTGGCCCGGTGGAAGGCCTGACTGCTAACTCCCGTCCACCCGGTAGCCCCCAGCAGCGGCCTTGCTGTCGCGCTTCGAGCCGACTACGGCGGTCTGGAGACGTCGTCCCAGGGCCAAAACTTCCATGGCGCAGATCTTGGCGGTGTCGACGGTGGTGGACCGCCCCGGTTCGCGTGGGTGCAGGTGCCGCCGACGAAGGTACGAGTTGAAGTCCTCGATGCGATTCTCGCGCACGGTGGCAGTGGTGAAATATGTGAGGGTCACGGACAAGGAAATGTCGGGACCGTTTTGCACCCAGTGCGGCGTGCCTGGGGGTATGTACACCGCCCGCCCTGGCGTCAGAGTGTACGCGGCCACCTCCCGGGGCAACGCCTCGATCCGCCCGTGGGAGCCGTCCCAGTACCTCTCGATCTCGTGCCGTCGAACTGCGTCGCTCTCGTAGCGTCCGATGCTGACGGTCTTGCTCCCTCTGACCTGCATCAAGAGGCTGTGCTCGATGTCGAAGTGGACCGGCGTGACCGAGTTCGGAGATGAAACGAAGACGAATGCCACCCGCTTGCACATCTTGCCCTGCTTGGCGGTCACCCCCGGCTCGAGTTGGTCGAGATTCGTGTTCATGAGCTCTGCCATGCCGGGATCCTCTTCCACGTTGAGCAAGGTGAGCCAGGCGTTGGCGTTGTGCAGGTCGCGTATGACGTCGCCCGGTCGCTCCAGGGCACCCCGAGGCGGACCTCCCTGAGGAACCAAAAGGGGCTGCGCGGCGGTGTCGGAGATCACCGATTCACGCGGCAGCCGGTCGGCGAGATCTGCGACCGCTGCGAGAGTCACGCGGTCATCGAGGTGCAGATCATGGACGAATTCCACGGGTTGCGCGGGGAACGCATCGTCGAATGCAATCTGTCCGATCGTCTTCGGGACCTGCCCTATTGGTTGTGCAACCATCACCTATACCTTTCGCCCACGACCACCATGACCGCCCGTGTCAAGCCATCGAGGGGGGACGTTACACCACCATTGGGGAGTCCAGCCGGGTGCTTGCGCTGACACCCTTCCAGTGGAGAATCGGGCCACAATGGCCCCCTCTCGCGGCGCTATTGTGGCGTAAGCGGCCAACTCCGACAAGGGCCATTCAGACCTCATGAGTTGTCCCAAAGTTGTCAATAGACGTGATGGTCCCGGTCATCGCGAACCAAGGTTCCGCGTCGTGCCTCGATCCGCCGGGACACCTGGACCGCCGCACTACGAGTACGCCTGCACCTCCGCGACGTCCATGGAACCACCGGGCGACGTGGCAGTCGTGACGGTGCGCCAACCGGCGTCAGCGTTGGCGGCAACCTGCAAGTCGAGGATGATCTCGTAGGCCTGGGCCACGATCCCGCCGGGCACTTGTGACTGCGTGACCGCCCAGACGAGGTTGCCGTCCACGTACTCATTGATGCCGACGCCGGGCGTCCACTGGATTCCGTAGGTGTGGTATCCCGCCGAAGCGTCAAAACCGACGTTCGGGATCGCCTCGTTTATGAGGTTCCCAGCGGTGTCGAAGTAGCCTGCGGCGACGGGGGCGTCGTCCACGTTGCTCGGTCCCCCATAGAAGCCGCCCTGGACGAAGTCGATTTCATTGAAGGGGCCGGAGCCAGCAGGGAGAAACCACATGCTCGGCCAGAGACCCTGGGTCATGTCGGGCACCCTGATCCTTGCCTGCACGTACCAGCCGGTCGTCGGGAGGCTGAACTTGCCTTCGGTCGTGACCACGCCGCTGATCCACGGGTAGCTCCCGGAGTACGCGTTGGAGTTCCGCTGCGCCGAGAGCGTGAGGCCGTTGTCGACACTCACCTGCGACGGACCGTACATCTCCAGGTCGGTCCCAGCACCAGGGACGTTCGGACCGGAGTAGGGCGCAGGGAGACCGCCGTCGTTGTTCCAGGCGATCCCTTGTGCCCCCAGGTAGGTGTTCCACTTGGTGGTATCGAGGCTGGTACCGGAGAACTGGTCGTCGAAGATCAGCTGCTGGGCCGTGTAGCCGGCGGGAGCAGACATGCCACCGGACGGCACAGTCGTCGTCCCGGCGGTGGTTGCGGTCTTTGTCAGCGACGACGTTCCCGCTGCCTTCGCTGAACGTACGGCCATGGCCACGATGGGCTTGTTGAGGCTCACGCCGCCGGTGGAGCCGTAGAAGGCGGCGTCGCCGTAGTTGAAGACGCCTCCGTCGGAGGCCACGAGCCAGTAGCCCTTGCCGTCGGGGGTGGCGGCCATGGCCACGATGGGCTTGTTGAGGCTCACGCCGCCGGTGGAGCCGTAGAAGGCGGCGTCGCCGTAGTTGAAGACGCCTCCGTCGGAGGCCACGAGCCAGTAGCCCTTGCCGTCGGGGGTGGCGGCCATGGCCACGATGGGCTTGTTGAGGCTCACGCCGCCGGTGGAGCCGTAGAAGGCGGCGTCGCCGTAGTTGAAGACGCCTCCGTCGGAGGCCACGAGCCAGTAGCCCTTGCCGTCGGGGGTGGCGGCCATGGCCACGATGGGCTTGTTGAGGCTCACGCCGCCGGTGGAGCCGTAGAAGGCGGCGTCGCCGTAGTTGAAGACGCCTCCGTCGGAGGCCACGAGCCAGTAGCCCTTGCCGTCGGGGGTGGCGGCCATGGCCACGATGGGCTTGTTGAGGCTCACGCCGCCGGTGGAGCCGTAGAAGGCGGCGTCGCCGTAGTTGAAGACGCCTCCGTCGGAGGCCACGAGCCAGTAGCCCTTGCCGTCGGGGGTGGCGGCCATGGCCACGATGGGCTTGTTGAGGCTCACGCCGCCGGTGGAGCCGGAGAAGGCGGCGTCGCCGTAGTTGAAGACGCCTCCGTCGGAGGCCACGAGCCAGTAGCCCGAAGCCGACCGCGACCCTCCGACGGCTGCCGCAGCACCCGAGGGAGCGGTGGTCGCTCCTGGGATGATCGTGGCGAGTACGGAGACGGTGCAGGACACGACGACTGCAATCGTCAGGACATGTGCGACTCGATGGCGAAGACCCCGGACCCTGGACATCAGTCCCGCCCAAGGTCTTCACGGGACCGAAGCGGGATAACCGAATAGTGCGCAGATGCCGTTGCCATCCTCTCTGGGATCGGCAGCCCGGTCGACGGTCTTGACCCAATTCGGCCCTGAAGAATGTGCCCGCGCACAACCCCCAGGCTGAACGAGGGAGCGGCACGGACGACCCGCTGCGGGCTCCTTCCACTGGGCCGTCCCCACAATGAGGTGGCCACGAGAGCGGATCAACTCCAACAGCCCTCGCACCAGGTGCACAACAACAACAAATGGACAACGGAATTATGACTTTCTACCCTGGTCCTGTGCATCCCCTCGCTATGCCCGACCCGACCGCAGCAAGGAGCACTGTTGACCTACTCTCTATGGCCTGGAGGTGGTGTTGCCGATCCCAATAGACGCGAAACGGCCCCGCTGGGAGCGACGGCCCGCCGCAACCGTGAACAGCCGGAATTGTTCATGCGTTGTTCGTGTTGAGTCCGGGCGGCTCCATTGGGCATCGGCCGTGCATCGTCACAATCACCGGTGGACGGCGAAATGATTGGAATCGCGAGCATCTGTGCAATCTGCACTGCATAAGACGCGACACCGGCCCGCACACGCACGCGTTCGGGCCGCTCCGCCTCGGAGGGTAAGCAGACTGATCGTTGTGGTGCTGGCCATGGCCCTGCTCGGGACCGGCATCTGGGCGTACCACTCGCTCGTGGCCTCCGGCGGGGGCGGGGGCATGCCGGCCCCCGCCGGCTACACGGCCCAGCAGATGATCTTCGACGACCAGTTCTCGGGCACCAGCCTCGACACCACCAAGTGGAACACCTACCTCGGCGCCCAGGGGACCGTCTGGAACAACCACGGCCGCCTCGCCATGCCCTACTCGGGGCCGAACACATTTACCAACGAGGCCGCCGCCATGTTCGGGCCGTCTCAGGTCAGCGTGAACGACGGGTTGACATTGGCCGCCCAGCGCAACAGGAACGCCTACAGCGGCACCTATCCCTGGCTCAGCGGCGCGGTCACGACCGAAGGAAAGTTCAGCTTGCCGGCGACCGGTTGGTACGTACAGGCGAAGATCAGGGTGCCCGACATGACGCAGGGCATGTGGCCGAGCATGTGGTTCCTGCCCAGCCAACCGGGGACACCGTTCAACGAGATCGATTTCGTCCAGGGCGGCTTCACGGAAGGGGGAGGCCCTGTGAACCGTTCCCCCCTCGCCACGGGGTATTTCCCCACCGGGCAGTCGAAGCCAGTCAGTGAAACCAACCCCGACCTCGGCTTCGACGCCACGGCCCGGTATCACACTTATGGAGTCCAGTGGAAGCCGGGCGTCGGCATCAACGGCTTCGTTGACGGCAAGCTCGTCTGGACGGTGACACAAGCGCAGGTTCCCGGTGGCATCGTGGCCCAGCCCTACGAGATCGTCCTCAGCCTCCAGGTGGCGACCGCCTCGGACTCCGCTTTCCACACCCTCCCGACAGCCACCTCGCCGGGTGGCGCCATGAAGGTCGCGGAGGTGCAGGCGTACTCGTAGCGCCTCGATCCCGATGCTGACGAATCGTGGCACGACGCGGACGGTTTGGTCACCGGGACCGAACCTCCGACCCGCCGGGAACGGGACTCTTCGCCGGGTGGCTCGCCTGGATCGCAGCAACCCACCTTGCGTCCGCCGGCCGCGCGTTGGGCCCCGACCTCCGGACCTCCCGCCGCAATCGCGAACGGCCGGAATTGATTATGCGTTGTTTGTGTTGAGTCCGAGCGGCTCTATTAGAACCGACCGTGCACCGTCAAGATCATCGGTGGGCCGCGAAATGATCAGGATGGCGAGCATCTGTACAATCCGCCGTGCGTAAGAAGCGACGCCGGCCCGCACACGCACGCGCTCGGCCGACACGCACACGTGTTCGGCCGACACGCGCACGGGTTCGGCCTGCACACGTTCGCGCTCGGCCCGCACACGCACGCGCTCGGGCCGCTCCGCCTTGGAGGGTAAGCACACTGATCGTTGGGGTGATGGCCATGGCTCTGCTCGTGACCGGCATCTGGCCCAGCCACTCGCTCGTGGCTTCGGACGGGGGTGGTGGCGTGGGCGTGGGCGTGGGCGGAGGCGGAGGCGGAGGCGGAGGCGGAGGCGGAGGCGGAGGCATGCCAGCCCCGGCTGGCTACACGGCCCGGCAGATGATCTTCGACGACCAGTTCTCGGGCACCAGCCTCGACACCACCAAGTGGAACACCTACCTCGGCGCCCAGGGGATCGTCTGGAACGACCACGGCCGCCTCGCCACGCCGTACTCGGGGCCGAACACCCCCATCACCAACGAGCAGGCGATGTACGGCCCGTCTCAGGTCAGCGTGAACAACGGGCTGACTCTGACGGCACAGCGCAATACCAGCCAGTACGCCGGCACCTACCCGTGGATCAGCGGCGCGGTCACGACCGAAGGAAAGTTCACCTTGCCGACGACCGGTTGGTACGTGCAGGCGAAGATCAAGGTGCCCGACATGACGCAGGGCATGTGGCCGGGCCTCTGGTTCCTGCCCAGCCAATCGGGGACACCGTTCAACGAGATCGATTTCGTCCAGGGCGGCTTCACGGAAGGGGGAGGCCCCGTGAACCAGTCCCCCCTCGGCACGGGGTATTTCCCCACCGGGCAGTCGAACCCGGTTGATGAAACCAACCCCAACCTGGGCTTCGACGCCACGGCCGGGTATCACACTTATGGAGTCCAGTGGACGCCCGGCGTCGGCATCAACGGCTTCGTTGACGGGAAGCTCGTCTGGACGGTGACACAGGCACAGGTTCCTGGTGGCATCGTGACCCAGCCCTACGAAATGATCCTCAACCTTCAAGTGGCGACCGCATCGGACTCCGCCTGGCACACGGTGCCGACAGCCACCTCGCCGGGCGGCAGCATGGACGTGGCCGAGATACAGGCGTACGCCAACTCGTAGTGCGGCCCTCGGGGTGCCCCCGACGGATCGAGGCACGACTCTGACGATTTGGTTCGCGGAGACCGCGACTCCCTAAGGTGGGCCGGAATCGATGCCGGCGAAGGTCGCCGGCAGCCAACGCGGGGAGCGTGACCATGTGTCAGCCGACAACGGGGCGACCATCGACATGAGGTGCCCCTCCTTCCTGGACATGAACACTCGGCGTGCGATCCGATAGTGGCCCCGCCGAGCCTGATTGACGTCCCAGTCCTCAACGGGTGGGCGTCGCAGTGGGATCAACTGGTGGATTCCTCCCCTCTTCCGTCGCCCTTCCTGCGATCGTGGTGGCTGGACGGGACTGGTGGCCCTGGCCGCCATTTCCTTCTGGTCGTCGACGATGCGCAGCTCCTCGGCGGCCTCGCCCTGGAACAGCGCCACCGGGCATCGAGCATCCGTGTGATGGGGGACGGGGCGCTGTGCCCGGATCATCTCGATCTGTTGGCTGACCCTGGTCACGAGGCCTCCGTGGTCAGCCTCCTCAGGGACTGGCTCTGTCGTCCTGGTGGCCGCCTCTTGGACCTCAGGGGCGTCCGAGCCGGCTCCCGGTTGATCGAAGCCCTTCCGGGCCGCGTCCGCTGCGAGCCGATGGCCGCGGCCCCCTTCACCCCATTGCCCGACAGCGCAGAGGCCTACCGAGCCAGCCTGCCCTCGCAGTTCCGTCGGAATCTCCGAAAATCCGCCGGCCGACTCGAGGCCGAAGGGGTAGGTCATCGGACGATCCGGGGCCCGGCGGTCCTCGCACGCCTCGACACCCTGCGCGACATGCACCAGTCACAATGGGAAGGCCGCTCCCGATTCCTTCCCGCGTTCGATCGCTTTGTCGCGGGATGTGCCGGTGGCGCCAAAGTCGACGAGGTGGTCGTCCACGAACTCGGGACCGACGACCTGGTGGTCGCCATCGTGTTGGCGTTCGAGGTGGCCGGTCGCGTGAGCCTGTACCAGAGCGCCCGGCTCACCGAACTCCGCTGGAGGGATGCGACGACCGTTCTGCTCGCCGCCATCATCGATGACGCATGTGACCGAGGCATCACCGAAGTGGACTTCCTCCGAGGCGAGGAGTCATACAAGGGACGGTTCACCCCTGACCACCGAGAGATGTTCAGGCTCGTGGCCGGCAAGGGTGTGGTCGGCCGGCTCGGCGGTGTCACCACAGCGGCGAAGGGCCACGCCATGAACGCAGCGGTCCGAGGGGTTCGCTTCGGGAGATCCACCATCGCCCGGTGGAAGGCCTAACTGCCCACTCCCCTTCACCCCTTAGACCGCGGCATCAGCAGCAGCTCTGCTGTCCCGGCGGTGTCGCTCCCCCGCTGGCCTGCAACACGGTTGTTCCAGGGCACCCAGAGGTGAAGCCACAGGCGCCAAGAGGGGCGGCGTCGCCGTGTCGAGGACCATGATTTCGGCGGCAGGCGGTCAGCGAGATCCGCGACTGATGCGATGGTCAGGCGGTCATCGAGGCAGAGATCGTGGGTGGGTTCCACGGGCGGAAGCAACCCATCCCGGCCCGCTGGAGCACGGGCCGGGATGGGTGAGACGGATGAGTTGATGGAGGTTCCACCGGTTGACCTCTGCTAGGAAACGGCGCCGCCCACCACGTTGTTGACGCTCACTCCGAGTCCGGGCAGCGAGCCGGCATAGGTTGCCCCACCGAAGGAATACACGGCACCGTTCGATCCGAAGAAGCTGTATCCGGTGGTGCCGCCGCTGATGCCCACGATGTTGCCCACTTGGACACCGAGTCCGGGCAGGGAACCGTAGTACGGCGCATCGCCGTAGTCGAAGATGCCCCCATCGGAAGCCACCATGACGTAGCCGTTACCGTCAGGGGTGGCATGTATGCCGACGATGGGCTTGTTCAGGTGGATGGCCCCCGTGCTGCCGTAGAACTGCGCGTCGCCGTAGGCGAAGATGCCACCGTCGGAGGCGACGAGCCAGTAGCCCTCGCCGTCGGGGGTTGCGGCCATTCCCACGACGGGCTTGTTGAGGTGGATTGCCCCCGTCGATCCGTAGAATTGCGCGTCGCCGTAGGAGAAGATGCCGCCGTCAGAGGCCACCAACCAGTAGCCATGACCGTCGGGCGTCGCGGCCATCCCGACGATCGGCTCATTGAGGTGGATGGCACCCGCCGATCCATAGAAGCCGGCGTCGCCGAAGTTGAAGATGCCCCCGTCGGACGCCACCATCCAGTAGCCCCCGCCGTCGGCCGTTTCCGCAACCCCGACGACGTTGTTGACGTGGATCCCGAGCCCGGGGAGCGAGCCAGCGTAAGCCGCACTGCCGAAGGTGTAGGCCGCGCCGTCACTTCCCGCCATCACATACCCACTTCCGGTGTAGGTCTGGCCGACCGTGTAGCTCTGCACTGCAGTCGTCAACGTGCTGGACGCCTCTGAACCGATGGCGTAGACGATATACACATGGCCGGCGGTGAGCGACAGGTTGGTGGCGGTGAATGCAGGAGTCGGGCCCGTAGACGGACTCTTCACGATCGACAGCTGCACGTTACCGGCGGGTAGGTTGACCGAGCCTTGGTTGGGGTTGGTGAGGCCCGACATGATCTCGGTGTTCCCGTTGTACACATCAACCACCGATGTCGGTGGTGTGAGCGCCGTGTTCCGGACGATGACAGTGGCGTCACCGGCGGGCGTGGTGGCCGTGGGGTTGGTAAACGCGTTCAGAACATGAACGCCGCCGGCGTCCTCGTTGAAGATGACCGTCGCATTCTCACCGGTACTCAGATCCTCCGTGGCGACCGGGAGGAGAGGGGGGGCCGACTGCGGTGAGCCCGTCGGGCGGATTGCGATGTTGTAAGAGCCCGCCGGGTAGCTCAGAGGAGCAGCGACAGTCCCGTACGTGAGGTCGGCCAGGGTGAGGGTCCCGTTCACCCAAACGTCAACCGCGCCAAGGTCCCAAGTGCCGTGCACAAACGTGAGGGTGGCGTCTCCCGGGGCGGTCGCAGCCGAAGCCGGAGCCGCACTTCCCACCGTCAGGGAGAGGGTCGCCAAGAGGCCCGTGGCCACGAAGGACAGGAGCGTCACCGCTCGTCGAATTCTCATGCTTGGTCTCCTTGCGTCATCAGTGTTGGCCGCCTGCTTAGTGCTCCATACCGCCAAAGGCAAGTTATTGCGTCGGCGGGGTCGCGCCCCAATGCCTGCGCTGGCCACTTGGGGAAAGAACGGCTTGGTTGCCAATCGTGCCGAGGTGATCCCCGACGAGGTCACTCCTGCGGCTGGGTACCGATACCGCTCTTCGGAAGGGGAGCGTCAATGGGTCTGATCGAGGCCGGTTCGCCCGCCACAGGTGCGCTGCGAGCCGGACGCGGGACAGGTCGGCCGTCTCGACGATGGCGTCGCCATTGCATCCGACCCATATGCCATTTCGCTTGTCCGGCGACATGCCCGGCCCCGGCCAGAACGATCCCAGCCAGGATGACCGCGGCCCGCGCCGCGGCCCAGATGTCCCCCCGGAAGGCCCGGCGCAGTTCTCTGGAGACGCCACGGGACAGCGCCTGACCCACGAACCCGACGTCGGCGGACAGGTTCGAGGCGCCTCCCATCTGTCGAAAGGCCTCGACCTTCCCCCTGTTCACGAAGAAGCAGCGTCGCCAGAAGTATCCCCACGTGGTCCGCGCCGACGGAACGAAGTGCTGGACCCGTGCCATCGGCTCGTAGACGATCTGTTCCGCTGGACGCTGATGCATCAGGCGATGGCACATGTCCATGTCGTCATGGTTGTCGGAGTGAAAACCACCGATGTCCGCGAGGGCCAGTCGTCGCACGGACATGTTGGCTCCGATGAGTCGGGCGAGCGGTGCCTGGGACTCAGGAAGCCCGCAGTACGCGCATCCGAACACCCAGTCGAACTCGAAGGGAAACCAGCGAGGTCGTGGTCCCTCGAACTCCGGCATGGGCGCTCCACCCACCGCGACGACGAGGTCGTTCCCGTACGGCACCAGGAGCCGCTCCAACCAATCCGGATCGGCCCATGCATCGTCATCCAAGAACGCCACGATGTCGCCTTGGGCGATCTCAGCGGCCGTATTTCGAGCCGAACCGAGACGACCTTGGTACTTGTTGGCCAGCACCACCACCGGGACCGAAGGGCTGGCGGTCCGATGCTCCCAGTGCCGGCGGCACCGTTCGAGAAGGGCGTCGTTGTGATCGACGCAGACAATGATCTCCATCGGTGTCCGACGCTGGTGTTGCACCGATGCCACAGACTGCTGGAGGAGTAGCCAACGGTCCTCCGTGTACGCACAGATGACGACGGACACCGTCAAGGGCGTTCGCTCCTTCGACGGTTGCTCAGACTGTGCGGCAGGGGTGAGCGAGGAATGCATCAAGATCGCTCGCTCCTCCCTTCTCACCTATCGCACCACTCGCCAACGCACGACGGACCGCGCCAAGACACACTCTACGTCGCCCACAATTGCGCTTACAACGGATTCGAACACGAACGCCTCTTCTGAGCGACAGGCGTCGCTGCTCTCGCGTGTTGTGCCGGAATTGTCAGTTGCTCAGCCGGCGGGGGCGGAGAGGATCTCTTCGTAGAGTCCGAGGAGCTGGTCGGCACAGTCGTCCCAAGTGGGGAGGTTGCGGGGCACCGGATCGGGACGTGCCGCCACCCCAAAGAGCACGCCGGCCAGCACGCCGGGGGACGCGTGCAGCGGCACGGTCGTGGCGAGTCCCTCCGCCGCCAGCTCTGAAAGCCCCGAGGTGTCGGCGACGACCACCTTCCGGCCGAGGGCGAGGGCCTCCATGACGGCAACGGGATTCGCCTCGTATTCGCTCATCAGGGCGACCACATCGCTCGATCCCAGGAGTGCGCCGAGCGCCTCTCGCCGCGTGCCGTCGAACGAGGTCAATGTCACCGCGTGTTCGACCCCCAACCGGGCGACCTGGCTACGGAGCTGCTCCTCAAAGCCGCCTTGACCGATTACTGCCAGGTGGGCGTCGGGTGCCAGTTCCAGGAGCGCCGGCATCGCCGCGATCAGGCGATGGTGTCCCTTGTACCGCTCGAGTCGAGCCACCGAGCACACCAGCGGCGAGCCCGAGACCTCGGGCGCTGAATCGCCGACGGGGAGGGGCTCCGCCCCATTGCGGATGAGCCGGATCGTCTCCGGTTCGAGTCCGAGCCGTCGAGCGAAGGCCTCGACCTCGTAGTGGCACACCGCGACCAAACCCTTGGCCCGACGGAGCAAAGGTCGCAGAGCCCGGAACTGTGTCCCCCTGACCATCGTCCGCATACGGCTGGAGTGACCACCGGTGTGGAAGGTGGCCACCGTGGGAACCCCCGACCGTTGGGCAGCGGAGAGGGCCATGGGGGGCAGGAAGTTGTTCACGCCCTGCACATGGACGAGGTCGTAGCTGCCCTCCCTGATTTGGCGGACGAGCGTCGGCGAGACGAAGGTTTCCCCCCACCTGCGCCACGCAGCGTACCGCCGCACCGTCAGCGGTCCGTCGTGCTCCACCGGTGGCAGCTCGCCCGAGAGGTCGCAGGTCAGCACAGTGAGGTCGAGACCACTCGCTGCGATCCTCCGACCCACCTCCTGGACGTGCGTCTCCACCCCGCCCATGTAGGGCGGGTACTTGGAACTCACCATGGCAACGCGTAGCGGGTTCATCGTTGGTTGAGGAAATGTCCGGACTTCAGTGCCCAGTCACGAGTCGCCAGCGCTCCAGGCCCACCCTGAAACGAAGGCGACTCCAGTTCATGACGATGCGGCGCGGGAGGAGGTGGGGGTCTGACGTGGACTTGGCGTTGCCCCGGATGGTGGTGCACGCCGTCTCGAATCCGGCCGAGCGCACGGCGTCGACGGAGTGGTCGTCGAAGCTCTCCGGACCCCCGTAGGGGTAAGCAAAGTGCGTGATCTCCCGACCACTCAACCGCTCCAGTTCCTCCTTCGAGGAAGAGATGGTCCGCTGCTGCTCCTGCGCCGGAACGCCCCGAAGCCGCACGTGGTCGACCGTGTGGGCACCGATCGTCACCATCTCGGAGGCCGCCAACTGGACGAGCTCGGACGGCGTCAGCGCTCGAGCATCGGGGGGCGAGGCGGCAGGAGTCCCCCATTGTTCCGAGACGGCATCGAGGACACTGTTGATCTCCGTCACCGGAAGCGGGAGCAGGTGGCGGCGAACCGACTGGAGGTCCGCACCGGCGGTCGACGCACCGAGTCCTATGCGGATGGTTCCTTCGCTCGTCGGCAGACTGACCTCACGGATCCCGGAGGGACGTGAACGCAGCAACGCACCGAGTCGATCCCACCAGAACCCCCTGTCGGCGCTGCCCAGGGCGCCGCTCGTCACGAAGACGGTGATGGGAATTCCCTTGGCTTCCGCGATCGGCAACGCATTGGTCAGATTGTCGACGTACCCGTCGTCGAGGGTCACGACAACCCGGGGCCGCCGCGACGGAATGGGCAGCTCGGCAAGGCTTGACGGCTCACCGTGCCGAGCGATCTCGTCGAGTTGAGCAGCAAAATTGGCGGGGGTCACACAGAGTTGGAAGGGGTCATCGACCCCTTCCGCAACCCTGTGATAGCAGAGAATCAGCGACCCGCTACGGCTCATTCCGCACCACCATTCGCGCTAGAGCTCCGGACATCCAACGAAGGACTCCCATGTCTTGTGGCAGAGCCTCTCAACGTCCGGATGGAGATCCGTCACCTCCCGACCGTCCGGCTGCGGTCGCACTTTGGAGGCAATCGAGCGCAGCGGCAGCGCGATCCCGACGTAGTCGGAGAGTGCCTTGACCATATCTTCGGGCCGATTGCACGTTCGCTCGTAGCGGAGAATTCGGATCCGTTCATCGTGCCGGAGATCCTGCTCGAAGTAGAGCTGGTTCCGAGCCCACCAAAAGAGCGCAGCTGCGTCAAGAGGAGACAGTTTCTCGCTCGCCAACCCGCTGACGGTCTCACGGGTCTCTCTGGATGCACCTCGGCGCCGCCAGTCCAGCAGGTCATCGTCGCAAAACGGCTGCAGATCCCGATAGGGATTGTCCATGCCGAACTTCTTGACATTGGACCGTGCGACCCCGTCGTAATGACGAAGCATCCAGATGGCCTTCACCGGCCCCGCGGCATCCATGAGCTCAATGGCCCGGTCACTCTCGACGAGAGGTTTGGCCACCACCAATTCGAACGGAGCTCGGCGCAGTCGCCGCAGCACGGTGGCATAGTCCTGCCACGCAGTCTCGCCGGGTTCGTGATGGCTGCCTACCACGCGACGGTCGTGTTCCTCGATGATCAGAACCCGCCAGGAGCGATCGAGAACCGTCTGCTGGAGCATCGTGGTCCCCGAGCGCTGGCACCCGAAGATGAGGACGACCCTGCGTTGATCTCGGGGAGCACGGACGGCGGAGCGGGCCACGTGCTTGACCACGGCCATCGCTCTGCGCCGGACCAGTGGCTCGTCGTCCTTGTATCTGGCACTTGCTTGCGCCAACTTCGGAGATGCGTCAGTCACCAGCTCGGACTCTCCTCTCGATCTTGTTCTCAACGCACGAACAACAGAAGCCGCAGGGACGCCAGAAACCGCCAACTTCCGTGCCGCCGAACACAAACAATAGCCGCGATGGACCGGTGCGATCACCTAGTTTGTGTCCCACCATGCGCGTCCTGATGGTGTCGCAGTTCTATCCCCCGGTGGCCGGCGGACAGGAGCAGCATGTCCGAAACCTGGCGCATGCCCTGGTGGACCGTGGCCATCACGTCGAGGTTGTCACGATCGCCACGGATGGTCCCGCAGACACGACTCTCGACGGGGTCGTACCCTTACACCGCGTCCGGACGACCGCCCAACGTCTGCCCCAGCTCCACACCGACTCTGAGCGGCCGCATGCGATGCCGATCATGGATCCCGGGTTTCGCAGCGCGATCGCGCGGCTGCTCGCTGCCGGCCGGTTCGACATCGTGCATGCGCATGACTGGAGCGTCCGCTCGGTCATCGGACCCGCCCGTCGCGCCGGGGTGCCCGTCGTGCTGACTCAGCACGATTACAGCCATGTCTGCGCCACCAAGAGACTGATGCGCGGTGATGACGTCTGTCCGGGCCCGACGCCGATTGCCTGCGTTCGCTGTGCGTCGTCGCGGCACGGGCCCGTGGTCGGCCCGGGTGTCGCTCTGACGAACGCCTTCGCGCGCCGCATCCGCACCAGATACGTGAACGCGTTCATCCCGGTCAGCTCGGTCGTCGCGATCAACACGAGGCTGCCGGGACGGAGTCCCTACGTGGTCATCCCCAACTTCATTCCCGATGACCTTTTGTTGGACCAGCCCACCCCGAATCCCGACGGACCGATCGTGTTCGTCGGAGATCTGAGTCGGGACAAGGGCATCGAAGTCCTGCTCGAGGCGCACCGGCGACTCGGCGGCCTTCGCCAGCTCGTGCTGGCCGGACGGGTGCACGAAGACCTGCCACTCGACCTTCGGGGTCAGGTGGAGCTGCGCGGATTGCTCGATCACGCATCGGTCATCGATCTCATGCAGACGGCCTGTGTCGTGGCTGTCCCTTCGATCGTGCCCGACTGCTGTCCGACGGTGATCCTTGAGGCCATGGCCGTCG
Source organism: uncultured Acidimicrobiaceae bacterium (assembly GCA_963824195.1). Classification (GTDB taxonomy): domain Bacteria; phylum Actinomycetota; class Acidimicrobiia; order Acidimicrobiales; family RAAP-2; genus Bog-473. The sequence continues at coordinate 80,941 of CAWGOJ010000023.1, forward strand.
CCCGGCCCGTCGTAGCGGCCGCCAGTGGAGGGATCATCGACCTGGTGGACGATGGAGTGACCGGGCTCCTGGTGGCCCCCAGCGACCCCGACGCGCTGTCCACTGCTCTCTCTGCGGTTGTCAACGACCGCGACACGGCGGCGGCGATGGGACGAGAGGCGCTCAAACGGGCACGGTTGTTCACCGCATCAGCGGTCGTCGGAAAGGTCGAGTCGCTGTACGAGCGGCTGGCGTCCGGCCTGCCGCCAGCGTAGTGAACACCGACTGGGGTTAGTTGGGGTCGCCTATGTCGGAATCGACTTCGCTGCCAATGTTGGGATCGACGGCGGGAACACGTTGGTAGACGCGGAGCACGGCGGGGAGTAGGAACATGGCCTCGACCGAGGCGGTGACCGCCCAACCGGCGCAGATCCCCGTGAGACCCCAAAACACTCCACCCAGCATCGATCCCGCCACCTCCGCGATGGTCCCGATCGCCATGACCTTGGCCGCGTGGGACATCCGGTGTTGGGCGCGGCAGATCGACACGTAGTGGTCCTTGATCACATAGGCCGGCCCGACCAGGATCACGATGCGCAGCGCTGTCGTGCCGTTCGCTGCATACTCAGGGCCGAAGATGCGCAATGCGTACGGAGCCGCGACCTCGACGACGAGCACGATTGCTCCCACAAGGCCGAGCCCGAAGGGAAGCGTGCGCCGGACGTGGCGATGGAGGAGACCGGGGTCGCCCGACCGCTCGGCGAAGAGCGCAAGTGCGAGCAGGTACGGGATGATCAGCAGAGTCGCAGACAGAAGGTACGCAGCCGAGAAGTAGGCGACCTCCGACGGGGAGACGAGCAGCGTGACGGTCAGCGGAATGATGAAGGAGACCGAACTGATAGAGAGATTGAGCACGTGATGCTGGAGAGAGAGCGTGCTGAAGCGATGTACGAGTTCCGTACGGTGATGGAGCGATCCTTCTCCGGCACGTACCGGCTCCAACCCGAGCATCGGCACGCACAGGAAGAAGGAGACGACGAGGGCCAACGCCCAGGCAAAGATCAGGCCGGCACTCGTGCGCGTCGAAAGAAGGACCAGGATGCCAACACAGGCAACCTTCAATATGGAGCTCAGGCTGCCTCGCCACAACTGCGCCGCACCTCGGTGCAGTCCGACCGCGGTGTTGTCGAGCGTCGCACCCGCCACGGCCGCGACTGACCCCACCACGAACAGGGCTGCCGTGACCGGGTCATGACCGATGATTCGCAGACTCTTCCCGAGGTAGGGAGACAGGGCCATGGTGCCGATCGCCAAGATCAGAACTACGAACGCGGCGATCGCAGTCCCGGTGGTGAACATGACTCGCCGCTCCGAAGTCTCGGTTTGTCCGAGCTCCGCCAAGAGGAGAAGCGGGATCCCGAGTGCGCCGATCGCCACCAAGAGCAGCCCCGTCGAGGCCGCCGCGGCCGCAATGCCGACCTCCCGGGCCGCAAAGAGGTGCGTCGTGACCGCCCAGTAGGCGAGGCCGATGACTGCAGTGGATCCCTGCTTGGCGACGAGGAACCCGAACGTCGTCAAGAGGCGCCGCAACTCCGTCATACTCTTCGGCTCTCCGCCGCCGAACCACTTCATCGTGCGGGTTCCGTTGTTGCGCCTCGACAGGTGGCCTCAGGCCCGAGCGCGAGCCCGCCCACAGCTCGGAAGCGTCGAAGCCACACGTGATTCCCGCGATTCACGGGCACATCCTAACCCTGGCCGTTCATCCGGTCGGAGTTCGCGAGAGGCTGATCGAGGCTGACGCCAGGGTCACCGGTGGCTCCCGCCGGCCCCGAGGACCGGTGGCTCCCGCCGGCCCCGAGGACCGGCGGGAGCGGGCCGAGAACTCTGCTGCGATTCGCTCGGGTCGGTTGCGCCCACCGTGGGGCGCAACCGACCAACCCGGCAACCCAGATGGACTCGGATCCGAGCGGCGACACTTAGGTCCCCTCGCGAGGTCTTGGCTGGGGAGAGCCTGGGAGGGGGTGACGCCGATTCCCCCACGGTCAGGCGTCCGACTCAACCTGCGTCGCGGAAGCAACCGCGCCCATGTCATACTTGCATTTGCCACTGGGGTGTCGGGGCGCGGCGGCTCATCGGCGAGAGCCTGAACTGCGATGCTGGCCCCGGGAGCGGGCTCACACAATGAGAGGCAATGTGTCAGGGCACACCAATGTCACAGCGAACTGTGCCTAGTCTCCACGAGCACGATGGGATGGTGGTCAGTCCCCCTCTCGACGCGCCCGAGATCCGGCGTGAGCCACCGACCCCGGAGAGTGCGATCGCACCCGTGACCCCTCCGGTCGACCGCTCGCGCCTCGGTGTTGTGCTCGCGTTGGTCGGAGCTGCCCTGCTGATGCAGGGGGCGGCCGACGCCCTCGCTCGCGCTGGACATGAGTCGCCGGCGCGACCGCTCTTCTTCTGCGCTCTTTCGCTCCTCTTTGCCGCGTGCGCATGGCGCCTTACGAGCACGCATGCCGCACGAAGAGAGCGGGTCTTGGTCTCACTCACTCTCGGTCTCGGGCTCTTCGCCTCCTACGTCATGCACCAGCCGCTCCAGTTAGACAGCTTCGACGAGCTGATCCACGTGGGAACCCTCGTACAACTACTCGACAGCCATACCCTGTTCCCGACCAATTCGATCCTGCCGGTAAGCCCCTACTACCCCGGGCTCGAACTGGTCACCGCCGCCACGAGATGGCTCACCGGTCTCCCATTGGTGGTCGATGAGCTGGTCGTGCTTGCCGCCGTCCGTGTCGTGCTCGTGCTCGTCGTCTTCCTCGTCGTCGAGCGTGCCTGCCACTCGTCGCGTGCTGGCGGCATCGGCGTGCTCGTCTACGCGGCCAGTCCACAGTTCTACGGCTTCGATTCCCAGTACGCCTACGAGACGCTCGCCCTCGCCTTCGCCGCGGCGGTGGTGTATCTCCTCTTCGTCTCGATCGATGGTGCTCGACCCAAGATCGGGAGATCATTCGCGCTCGCGCTCGGTTGCATCGCGGCGGTGGTGGTCAGCCACCATGTCACGGGCTGGTTCACCGTCGCCTTCCTCGTCGTGTGGACTGCAGGCTTGTACCTCACGTCCCACCCTCTCCGTCACCTCAGACGCCTCTTCGCCGCGCCCTCGGTGCGCATTTCCGCGGAGCCACCTTTGACACCGGAGGATCAGCCGACGATCCCATCCTCATCGGTGTCCGGGGATGAGCGACGTAGCAAGAGGAGAAGGACTCAGGCCGTTATCGTCGGCATCGCGACCGCCTTCGGCCTCCTCGCCTGCGCTGCTTGGACCGCGTACGTCTTTCGTCTTCTCGCCCCGTACTTGGGCCCCGCCTTTTCGGCCGCCGGCACAGACATCGCCCAGGCATTGGGCAAGGGTCACGGGAACCGGGCGCTCTTCCAAAACGCCGCGGGGGGCGGATCCCCCGAATGGGAGGTCGTCTTGATCCTGGCGGCGGCGATCGGTTGGTGCGTGGTCCTCGTCCCCTCCCTCTACAGCGTGATCTTCAAGCGGAGTGTTCGAGGCGGAGCACTCCGCTATCTGCCGGCCGCAATCGCAGCCCTCTATCCGGTCTCCCTTCTCGCCGACGTCTCGTCGAACAGCAAGCTGGTGGCCGATCGCGCCACCACGTTCATCTTCTTCGGCGTCGCATTGGTCGTGGGTGCGTGGCTGGCGAGATGGATCGCGCGGGACCGTCGGATGATCGAGCGCGTGGCTACGATCGGCGTGGCCACCGTTGTCTTCCTGGGCAGCCTGGTCTTCGGCTTTGGCCCGCTCGTGAGTCTCTTGCCCGGGCCCTATGTCGTCGGCGCAGATGACCTGTCATACGGCTCCCCCTCACTGGCCCTGGCGCACTGGGCCGACACCCATCTCCCGGCGGGCTCTCACGTTGCTGCCGACAAGGACAACGGCGACCTGCTCAACGCCATCGGAGGCGTCGTCCCGGTGTCGGGTGAAGCCGGGCAGATCGATCCGGAGCTGCTCTTCTTCGACAATTCGCTCAGCCTGTATGACATCTACATCATCCGCAAGGACGACATCCGCTACATCGTGGTGGACGACCGCCTCGCCCAGGGACTCCCGCTGTACGGCACCTACATTGCCGCGGGAGAACCAGCGAGGCGTCTCACCCTGGCCGAGCTCAACAAATTCAACACGTATCCATTCATCAAGCGCATCTACGACAACGGTCCGATCCAGGTGTACGACACGACCAGGCTGCTCGTCCCATCCGCCCGCGCGGCGCCGGCGGGCCCCCCGGCGGGAGGGACCGGTCTTGACGTGGGCGTCTGCGCCTTGGCCGCGCTGGTTGCGGTGTTGTGGCTGCTCAGACTGCGCCGCCGTCCGGGGCCGGTCCACGACGTCGAACACCTGGTCGTCTGCGGGGTGGTGGGCGCACTGGTTATCGGAGTCTTTGGGGCATTCCTCGTCAGGCTGACGCGCGTGCCGCCCGAGACCGTCGCCATCATCGTCTTACTCGTGCTCCTTGCGCTGAGCCTGCGCCCAGCGAAGGGGCGCGCGCTCGACGCAAGCGTCTTCCGCCGACGGTCGACCGGGACGCTCGAGCCCCCGCCGTCATCCTCCCCTGCCTTCGACCTCCGTGAACCGCGGGCAGAGGGGCTGACGTGGGGCGACTTCGGTGGCATCTCCGACGAGGTGGCCGACGGGGTCTGGTTCTACGACCGCCGGGAGATCAAGGACGTGCTCGCCTACGTGCGGGTGCTGGCCGACCCCGACGACGAGGTCTCAGCCCGGCGCATCGTCAACGTCCCCCAGCGAGGCATCGGCGACAAGTCGGTGTCCCGCTTGGCCGCCTGGGCCCAGGCGAACCACGTCTCCTTCGGCGCGGCCATCGACCGCGCCGAGGAAGCGGGGCTCAACGGACAGCCGCTGGCGGGCGCTCAGCAGCTGTCCAAGACACTGGCCGAGCTGCGCCCGCTCGCGCAGACCTTCAACCCGGGCGACTTCGTCCACTTGGTGGCCGACCGCACGGGTTACCTGGCCGGGCTGAAGGCCGAGCACACCCACGAGGCGGACGCCCGTATTCAGAACCTGGCCGAGCTGGCCTCCCAGGCCAGCGCCTTCGATCATGTGGCCCGCTTCTTGGAGACCGTGGAGCTGGTGGCCGACTCCGACGGGCTGGACCCGACGGCCACCACGGCCTCGTGGTCGAGCGCGGGCCGATCAGACCCCACCTCATCTCCCCCGAGCAGGACCCGTCGCTCGCGATCCCAAATGCTCCTTGGCTGCTTGGGGGTGACGCTCTTCGCCCTGGGCGCCACACTGGCCACGCTGGCGGCGCTCAAGGACTGGACGCCACCCCCGGAGCTTTCTGTCGCCACGAGCACGACCGGCCACTCCGTCGCCGACGTGCAACTGGGCTCGGCGGGTCCCGTCGCCGCAAGGCTCGACGTCAAGAGCCGGGGCAGGACGGTCTGGCGTTCCAACCTGGCACGGACCACCGCGGCGCAGAGCGTCGATCTTCCCGCCCGGCTGCTCGGGCGGGGTTCGCGGGTGGTGCTGGTGGTGGGTGGGCACAACCTGCGCGAGGTCGACGGCTGGGTTCAACACGTGCCCAGACCTTGACGGAACGATGGCAACCCTACGGGGAGTCAACCGGGCTCGGAGGAAGCTGAGACGGCCCGGCTGACTCCCCCGGCCCCGGCGCCGGCCAGAGCGAACGGTTGCAGCACCACTCCGAGCTGGTCGAGGACCTCGGGATGCGGCACGTACGGTGCCGGCCGGACAAGCCCGAGGAGGGAGTCCGCTCGGACCGGCAGTCTGACCGGCAAGAACTCGGCGGCGCGCAACGCTCCGTACACGGCCGTGGCAGGAGTGGGGAGGAACCGGGGCCGCGGCTTGCCCATACTGGCGGCGAAGCTCGTCAACAGTTCCGTGAAGGGGACTGGTTCGGGATGGGCGATGCCCACCGGGAGGGCAGGCACTCGCTCAGCCCCGGCCAGGGCGACCAGCGCACACGCGAAATCGTGCTCTCTGACGGTGAATTGACGCGCCCCCGGTCCGAAATCGGGAAGCACGGGAAGGGCCGCCAGCCGGCGCAGCGTCCCGGCCATCCCGCCCCAGCCGGCTCCGTAGACCAAGCCGGGGCGAACGACGCACAACCCGCGCGCCAGGGCGGCCACCTCTGTGGCGAGCTTGGCCCGACCGTAGAGCTGACGGGTCCCCGGATACGCTGACATCGACGAGAGAGCGATGGTACGTCGAACCCCCCGGGATACGGCCTGGTCGAACAGCGCGACGGTGCCGAAGACGTTCGACCGCCAGATGTCGGCCCGGCTGGTCAGCCCCATGTCGTAGGCGCAGTGGACGAGCAGGTCGACGCCATCCAAGGCATCGGACGAGCCGACCGAGTTCAGGTCGAAGAAGCGGTCGTGGCTCCCCGGGGCCGGGGACCGAACCAGGCGACGGACGGCGTACCCGGCCGATCCGAAGGCGGTCACGAGGACCGAACCCAGGTAGCCGCTGGCTCCGGTGATGGCAACAACCGGCTGCTCGCCCACCCCGGCATGAACGGCCTTCATCGGGGGCTCCCGAGCGTCTCGGTGGCGATGCGGTGGGCGTTGGCCATGATCGTCAAGGTGAACGTTGTGGCGGGGACCTCCGGAAAGACCGACGCGTCCACCAGGTGGATGTGGTCCCACGTGCCGAGACGCCCCATCCGGTCAGTGGTGGTTGCCGTCCGCGCCCGGTCATGAGGGAAGCTCGCGCCGAAGTGGTAGCTCTTCGCCGCGGCAGAGACGGAGATCATCGGGATCACCGGCCACATATCCAGGCCGGGGGCGACCTTCAACATCGAGCGCACCAGATCCCGCAACATGGGTGGCCATCCGTCACCCGGCTCGCGGTCGATCTCCAAGACGGGCAGCCCGTCCTTCCCGCCCGGTGCCCGACGCGCCACGATCTTCACCCTCGGTGACCCCCAACCCGGCACGTAGCCCAGACCCACCGAGATCCGCCGCAGCAGCGCCGTCAGCAAAGGTTCGGCATTGGGACGCCGGATCGCTCCGGGGAGAGAGGCGAGAAAGGCCTGGTTGTACTCGTAGAAGTGGACCAGACAGAGATTGACGCCCTCGCCGGTGGCGTCGTAGAGCAGATTGAACTGGTTGAGGGTGAAGTTCCGTGCAGAGCGAGGGTCGGGAACGGCACGCATCGAAACGGTGGGCATCACGAATTGCACGGACTCCTGCAGATAGACGGGCTGGTCAAAGACACCGAGGGAGCCGAGCACCAGCCGCGTGGTGCCAATCCCCCCACAGGCCACGAAAATCCGGTCGGCGGTCAAGCGTTCCAGCTGGCCCGTTCTCGTATCGCGTACCAGCACGTGCGGATCGCCGTCGACCTCGTTGAGGTGGAGGGCAAGCATGTCCGGCCGATAGTCGACCCGCTTGTCGGCTCGGAGACGGTCGAACGTGTGGGAGCTCGAGTAGATGAGCTCGTGAGGGCAACCGGTCATGCACAGGCCACAGCGAGTGCACTCGTCGGACCTGAAGGCCAGCCGAGCCCGGCCGAGGGTGATGCCGTGTGACCGGACGAGAGCCCGGCGCGCCCGGTAGCGACCCAGGACGCGTTCGGTCCTGTCGGCCGAGGGCGGCAATCGTCGGGCCGGAACCATCAACGGGAAGTGCTCGGCGAGGTCGTCCTCTTCTCCGGCCAGGGTCATCTCACCCAAGGCGGTGCGGTAGTGGGGCTCCATTTCGGCCGACGTGATCGGCCATCGGTCGAACGTGCCCCTGGAGAAGGGCATGATCTGGGCACCCCAGATGTTCGAAAACCCCCCGTACGCGCCGGAGACCACCGACGGGTTGGCGGGTCCAAGCGGCAGGATCCCCTCGAGTTGCCCGAGGTCACGGAAGGGGAAGTCGGAGCCGTAGGCCCGCTTCTCCGGGAGTACTCCACGTGGGATCGGAACCGGTTGGTGGCTGACGTGCCCCACGTCAGCCGGCGACCAGGACTCCTCTGGTGTCGCGGCGAGCCGACCGAGCGTCGACCGAAGACCCGGTTCGAGAGTGCCCCCCACATCGATCACGGTGATCTGCTGGGAGGGATCGGCGGCCAGAGCCAGGGCAGCGCCAGCCGCCCCGGGACCCGATCCGATGATCAGCGCTGTCGGCATCGTCCGAGTTACTCCTTCTGGATGCTCGGTAACCCGTTGAGGCCTAGGTGATTGATTTCAAGGGATCCCCACCGAGCGAGGGTCCGCCGTCCACGCGACAAGGGCGTCTATGATCAGCGCAGCTGAAACCCAACCCCACCACTGAGGTCAGTGGCCGCCAAACTAGACCGTCCCGCCTGAAGAGCCGGTCGGCGACAACTTCGACGGCCGGGGCACAGAGGCTCCGTTCCACTCGGTCGTCCGACCCGCTGACCGCGCACCAACAAGGCGTCGCCCGCGCAGTTTGGCACAGCCCCGATCGGCTTTCAACCGATCGGGAATTGTTCAACCATTGTGATTGTTTCAGTCCGATCGGCTCTATTTGGACGTGAGGTTCGTCGTCAACATAGTCGCGTGTCCCTTCCCAGCTCACCCAAGGAACGCCTCTTGAACTTGCGCTCCAGGGGTCGGGCGGATGCCTTCGTTGGGCGAGGAGTTCCTTCCGGGCGAGAGGGACAGAGAGCTCCGGAGCCGGGCCTCGGGGTGGAGGCGGAAGAGGTGGCTTTGGTCCGCCCAATGCTCGGACAGCGAGAGAGCGAGCCCACCGTCAGCATCGTGATCCCGGCGAAGAACGAGGAGCGGAACCTGCCGCACGTTTTCGCAAAGCTCCCAGGAAACTGCGAGGTGATCCTCGTCGACGGAAACTCGACCGACGAAACGGTCAGCGTGGCGCAGCGCCTGAGATCGGACATCATCGTGATCGGCCAGACCCGTCAGGGCAAGGGAAACGCCCTTGCCTGTGGCTTTGCCGCAGCCACGGGCGACCTTATCGTCATGATCGACGCCGACGGCTCGAACGACCCGGCTGAGATTCCCCGCTTCATAGCGGCTCTGAAGGAAGGGGCCGACTTTGCCAAAGGATCTCGATTCCTCGCTGGTGGGGGAAGCTCGGACATCAGTTTGGTCAGGAGATTCGGCAACTTCTGGCTCAACAGGACCGTGAACCTGCTCTACGGAACTCGATACACGGACCTCTGCTACGGCTACAACGCATTCCGGCGAGAGTGCCTCGACGTCATGATGCTCGATGCCACCGAGATCGAAGGCTCTCAGCGTGGGACCATGCTCTGGGGAGACGGATTCGAGGTGGAGACGTTGATGAATGTGCGGATCGCTAAGGCGGGCCTCCGAGTGAAGGAGGTTCCGAGCTTCGAGACCGCCCGTCATTTCGGCGCGAGCAACCTCAACGCCTTCTCCGATGGCCTGAGGGTGTTGAGGACCATCCGCGCCGAGCGCAAGGGCTCTGCACGGAGAACCGTCGTGGACTCTGCATGGGCCGAGAGAGAAGCGGGAGCTTCGTGGGGCTTGTTGTCCACGGAAGGCGAAGAGGCCGGCTGACGCCGCCGCGAATGCGGCCAGACAAGCTCGCCGTGACCCCCTGGTCCTACGATCTTGGGTGCACTACGAAGTTCACGCCACATCTCGGCGACGGAGCAGCCCGGACCTCCGAGGACTCTCATCCGCACCAGCCGATCGGAGGTTGAGAAGATCGTCTACACAGTCGCTACACAAGCGTCCGAATGCTCGTCCGGTCTTCATGCGCCTGCGGTCCGCCCGCCCGATCCTCGTCACTGGTCCGGACCAACCACAGCGGTGGCAGACGCCGCCTCGCTCTTTGCGAAGGCGCGGACTCATGAATTTCGCATTCTGCGTTGAGACACTGAACCCCATAGGTGTCTTCTCGGCCGACAATGCATCATACTTTAGGTGATCTTTTCGGACGTTTGCCCCGGTGAGACGCGCACCCTGTTCAGCCTCCAACCGGTGTGCAAGGGGAGTTATCCTGCGTCGATTGATCGGAGCGTTGTTTCAGCGATAGGCAAGGGTCCAATCTGCAAGGAGTACGCCCGATGTTCGTAACGAATCATGTGCTCTCCGGGGTCGTGATCGGTCGACTCCTCGAGCGGCACCCGGTCACAGCATTCGTCGTCGGCGTCGGGTCGCACCTCGCGCTGGACATGGTGCCTCACTGGGGCTGTGAACAGCGCACGGCCGACGGTAGGCAGGTCTTCCTCAAGTACGCGACGCGGGATGGCCTCGTGGGCCTCTTGGTGATGGCGTGTGCTGCGCGGGCAGTGGATCAACGGGCTCGCACCGCAACCGTCGCAGCGATGGCCGGGGCGGCGCTGCTCGATGCCGACAAGCCGATGATGCTCTACTTCGGGCGCAATCCGTTTCCCAAAGTGGTCAGTCGGATTCATGGGCGAGTCCAGAACGAGTCACCCCAGGGCATGCCAAACGAGATCGTTTTCGGACTGTCATGTGCAATCGCAGACGCGGTCATTGCGGTCAAGGGCCGACGCCGCCACTTCTCTGCGTCGTAGCCGGCGGGCCACGACACTGCGGTTCCGTGCCGCGATCGTCGTTCCCACCGCTCGTCGTGGTCGAGGTGAAGCGACTAGGCGGTGCCGAGACGACCGATCTCGCGGAGCCACTCGACGGTCAGCCCGAGTCCTTCGTCGAGGCTGATGGGCTCGTACCCAAGTCTCTTGTACGTCTTGGTCTCGGTGAGAGGCCGCCGCGAGGGGCTCTCCACCGCCGCCTTGGTGGCGATCGCCATCAGCGTCGGGCCGAAGACCGCCGCGAGCTCCGGATCGTCGGAGGGCTCGACGTCGACGACGTGGTGCTGCACTTCGGCCCGACGGCAGATTCGATTGCATGCGCTCGCGATGCTGACCACGTCCTCGGGTTGGCCGTCGAGCATGTAGCGCTCCCCGGCCACGCCCTTGTCGAGGGCGAGGATGCATCCCCGGGCGATGTCTTCGGCAAAGACCCAGCTGACCGGGAACTTCAAGTAGCGGTCAACCCGCCCGCGCAGAGCGGACACGAGCACCCGGTTGAAGCTGGTCCGGCCGAGCGCGTTGCTCACCACCGGTGACGGGCCGAAGATCGCACCGGGGTGAGTGCTCACGACGTCCCGACCTGCGGCGGCGCGGGACATCGCATCCTGGAAGGCCGCCATCTTGGTGATGGTGTAAGGGTCCGAGCTCGGCTCGCTGGTGACCGGGGCGTCCTCCCGGTCGAGTCCCCCGTCGGTGTCGAAGAACGTCCCGGTGCTCACCGCCACCACCCGCCCCAGACCGGCAGCCTCCGCGGCGTCCAGCACGTTCTTGGTGCCGCCGATGTTCACCGCCTCGAAATCGGCCAGGTTCTGGCTGGCCCCGCCCAGCAGCGCGGCGCAGTGGATCGCCGCATCGCTTCCGGTGGCCGCTCGCCGCACCGAGTCGGGATCGGTGACGTCGCCGGTGACGATCTCGACACCGAGCGCGGCGAGGGGGGCCGTGTCCGCCGTGTCGCGGGCCAGCGCGCGCACGGCGTCGCCCCGCTCAATCAACCGCTTGCAGATGTTGGCGCCGGCGAGCCCGGTGGCTCCGGTCACCAGGACCGTCTGGGTCATGCAGATGCGGGGACGGAGGGATCAGCGATGGCCGAGTCGACCTGGTCGGCACTGTAGGGGATGACCGGCGCATCCCTCCCGAACACGTCGAGGGTGTGGATGAAGCGGTGCAACCCCATGGAGTTGGCGCAGGCGAACCCGAGCTCGACGATCTGTGCCGCCGTGAAGACCTCACTCAACCGCCGGTAGAACTCGTCGTCGATGGCGTGGTGATCGGCCGAGAGGAGATCGAGGAACTCCACGGCCAAGCGCTCCTGCTCGGTCAGCTCCGACCCCCCGGGGGCGACAAGGCACGCCACGTCCTCCTCGGTGATGGAGTCGTGCTTCCTCGACTGCATGCAGGGCTGGCACTCACCCAGCTGGGCGCTGCGGATCCGCAGGAGCTCGAGGATCCTGCCGCCGAGAAGGGACTGCTGCCCCCAGGCGCTGCGCGCGGCGTTGGTCATCAGGATCTGCGACGTCTTGTAGGCGAAGATCTGCAGGGGTATCGGGGTGGCGTAGGTGCCGTCCGCCACGCCCTCCTCGATGATCCGCCGTGGCTCCGGCGCCAGTTCCTCCAGCGGAATCGGCTCGATTCTGGGCACGCACACCCCCTGACTCTCCCGGCACGGCCGGCATCGGACTGCTCCCGCAGTGACGGGCCTACTGTACTGTCACCCCGTGCCGATCGAACCCTCGTCCGTCCTGTTGACCGACCGCGTGGCCGTGGTGACCGGGGGCGGATCCGGGATCGGCCGGGGCATCGCCCGCGGGTTCGCCGCCTTCGGGGCCAAGGTCGCCATCTGGGAGCGCCACGCGGACACGGCGGCGGCGGCGGCCGAGGAGGTCGGCGGGATCGGCATCACCACCGACGTCCGCGAGTCCGCCGAGGTGGATCTGGCACTGGAGCGGACGGCGGCCGAGCTGGGACCGGTGAGCATCCTGGTGAACAACGCCGGCGGCGTCTTCTCCTCGCCCCTCCTCGAGACCTCGGAGAACGGCTGGGACGCCCTCTACCGATCCAACCTCAAGCACGTCATCCTGTGCACGCAGCGGGTCGCCCGGGCGATGGTCGGGAACGCGATCGGCGGGAGCATCATCAGCGTGACCTCCATCGAGGGTGTGCGCGCCGCCCCGGGATACGCGGCCTACGCCGCGGCGAAGGCCGGCGTGATCAACTACACCAAGACCGCCGCCCTGGAGCTGGCACCGCACGGCATCCGGGTGAACGCGCTGGCCCCGGACATCACCATGACCGAGGGGATCGCCGCGGTGGCACCTCCCGGAGCCGAGGACAGGTTCGGCTTCACGGTACCCATGGGCAGGGCCGGCCACGTCGACGAGATGGCGGGTGCAGCGGTGTTCCTCGCCAGTGAGCTCTCCAGCTACGTCACCGGCCAGACCATCCATGTCGACGGCGGGACCCAGGCCGCAAGCGGTTGGTACCACCATCCGGAGACGGGCGAGTACGTCCTCGGGCCGAGGTAGCGGACCTTCGGGGTCCTCCGCTCAGTCGTCCCCTCCGAGCCCGACGTGGGAGGACATGCCACCGTCGATGACGATCATCTGCCCGGTGATGTAACGGGACTCGTCCGACGCCAGGAACACGACGAGGTCGGCGATGTCCTCCGGCTCACCCAGGTGAGGAGTCAGCGTGGCCTTGCCGAGACCGGCCAGCATCCTCACGTCCAGATGAGCGCGGACGGCGTCGGTGATGATGAGCCCAGGGACGATCGTGTTCACCCGGATGCCGCGCTTCCCGTGGCTGGTTGCCACGTACATGGTGAGGGCGTTGACCCCCGCTTTCGAGACCCCGTAGGCGGTGCGGGTGCGGTCGCCCTTGAGCGACGCACCCGACGACATGTTGATGATGGAGCCACCACCGCTCCGCATCATCTCGGGAACGACGTGCTTGCAGGCGAGCATCTGGCTCCGCAGGTTCACCGCCATGGTGCGCTCCCAGACATCGAGTGCCAGGTCGGTCACGGCGGTGTCGCGTGTCAGAAAGTCCGACTCCGTCAGCGCGGCGTTGTTGTGGAGCACGTCGAGACGGCCGAACCGCGACGTGGCGAACGCGACCGCAGAGGCGACTTGGGCCTCTTCGGACAGGTCGGCCCGGAAGGGAGCGGCGGCGTCGCCGGCCGCCGCGATGCCCTCGGCCACGCGCTCGGCCGCCTCCTCGTCGATGTCGACCACGACGACCGAGGCGCCTTCTCGGGCCAGAGCCCGGGCCGTCGCCCCTCCGATGCCTCCGCCACCGCCGGTGACGATGGCGACCTTCTCGATGAGACGTCCCATGATGTCCTCGTCCTCCCGTCTGCGTTCGATGATGGCCCGACCCTACGGGCGCTCGATGATCATCCCCTGGAAGGGCGCCAGCTGGAGCGGGCCATCGACCACCTCGTCCCCACGGGCACGGTCGGTGCAGACCCTGACCGTGCCGGCCAGTCCGTCCAGTCCCACCTCGCCACCGGACATGTTGAGGACCACGAAGTGGCGCTCCCCGCGTGCCCACGCCCAGGCCCCCTCGGGGGCCGGCAGCGACGCGTAGTCGCCTTCGCTGAACTCGGGGTGCCGGCGCCGGAAGGCGATCAGGTCCCGGCAGAGGGCGAGGACCGAGTCCGGGTCGTCCCGCTGCGCCGCTACGTTCGCGGCGGCCACGTCACCGAGCGGGAGCCACGGGCGTATGGCGCCGGTGAAGCCGCCACCCGTCGTGTTGCTCCACTGCATGGGGGTCCGGCCCGCGTCCCGCCCCTCGTAGTACGGGTAGAAGCGCACCCCTAACGGATCCCGCAGGTCCTCCCGGGCCACCGCGACGTTCGCCATGCCGATCTCGTCGCCCTGGTAGAGCACCGGCGTGCCGCGCAGGCACAGCAGCATGAGGAGGGCCAGGCGGACCCGCGGCGGATCGTCCGCCGCCCAGCGGGTGGGGAACCGGAACATGTCGTGGTTGGAGCCCGTCCAGGCCGGCCAGGACCCGGGCGGGAGCGCCGCCTCGGTCTCCTCGACGACGGCCCGCATGTCAGCCGCGTTGAAGGGCGCGCTGATGAAGTTGAAGTTGAAGGCCAGCCCCAGCTCGTCCGCGCCTTCGCCGTAGTACTCGGCCAAGGCTTCCACCGGGACCGGTGTCTCCCCGATCAGGAGGCGGGGCTCGTCGTAGCCGTCAGCCAGGCGACGCCAGCGGCGGATCACCTCGTGCACCTCCGGGCGGTTGGCGTTGTAGACGCTGCGCTGCCCGAACATCTGGGTCTCGAAATCGTCGTCCTCGGTGGCCGGCGGGTTGTCCCGGAGCTCGGCGTCCTTGATGATGATGTTGCAGACGTCGATGCGGAACCCGGCCACGCCGCGGTCGGACCAGAAGCGGAAGATGCCGTCGAACGTGTCGCGGACTTCCTCGTTCCACCAGTTCAGGTCCGGTTGCTCCTGGAGGTGGTTGTGCAGGTAGTACTGACCGGTCAGCTCGTCGAACGTCCATCCCGGGCCGCCGAAGCTGCTGACCCAGTTGTTCGGTGGCTCACCGCCCTCCTTGGGGTCGGCCCAGACGTACCATTCCCGATGGGCCGCGTCGCGCGACGACCGGGAGTCGATGAACCACGGGTGCTGATCACTGGTGTGGTTGGGCACGATGTCCATGAGGACACGGATGCCCCGCTCCCCTGCCGCCGCGACGAGATCGTCGAAGTCGTCGAGCGTGCCGAGCTCGGGCGCCACAGCGCAGAAGTCGGAGACGTCGTAGCCCCAGTCGGCATTGGGGGAGACGGTGACGGGTGAGAGCCAGATCCCGTCGACGCCGAGCCAAGCCAGGTGATCCAGGTGCTCGATGATGCCCGGGATGTCACCCACGCCGTCCGCGTTGGTGTCGGCGAAGGACCTCGGATAGATCTGGTACAGGACGCCCGTCCTCCACCACGGGCCGGCGGCGGGAACCACGCCTACGGCGTCTGGGCGTCGGACACCGCATTGCGCCAGGGCGAGAGGTCGAGCAGCGGGTACCGGGCCGCGACCCCGGCCAGGGTCTGCGCTGTCCAATAGGGATGGCCCGGCGGCGGGAAGCCCAACACGGTCAGCTGCCGCTCGTTGGTGCACTGCATGAAGCGGTGCCACGACATGTCCTCGCCCGCGTTGGGCAGCCCGAACGAGCCCAACCAGTCGGTATCGGCAGGCTTGTAGGACACATGCAGCATGAAGCGCGCGGCGCGGGGCGCCGTGATGCGCACGCCGCGGTGGTAGACGTCCGGGCGGTAGGCCAGGACGGAGCCGGCGGGGCCCGACGCAGGGACCTCCGCCGCGTAGAGGTCGGCGTACTCCGCTGGGTTCAGGTACGTCCGCTCCACCGGGATATCGGCGGTCATGTGGCGCGGCACCACGCGGGTGGCGGCCATGTCCGGGGTCACGTCACTCAGGTAGACGAACATCTCGAGCTGCTGGTAGCCAGGCTCGTGACGGGGCACCACCAGGGTGTGGTTGGCGTAGTCGACGTGAAGGAGCTGCTCGTCGCTGGACGCCGCCTCGGAGTACTTGGCGCTGAGCATGGCCTGGTAGAGCCGCAGGTCGGTGATCCCGAGCAGCTGCTCGGCCAGGTCGATGATGCGGTCGTGCACGACCAGGTCGTTCAGCGCGCTGTCGTCGAAGGGGAAGCGCGGCATGACGCGGTGCGAATCCACCCGGAAAGGCTCGTTGCGTGCCGGGTCCGCGTCGGCGGCGAACTCCTCCGCGGAGGGGAACAGGGCCGGGAGCGCCGCCTGGGCAGCCGCGATGGCCTCAGGGGGTAGGAGCCCCTGCAGCAGGCACCACCCGTCGCCCTCCCACCGGGCCTGGTCTTCCCCATCGATCACGTCCATCAGCCGATCACGCCCATCAGCCGGTCGCCGGCGCGCCGTACCCCGGGGGGCGACCTCTCTGATGCCGCGTTGCTCTCATCATGACGTGCGCAACCCTCCCCCGGATCCCAATGCGGCGGAAGCTTGCCATACCAGCCGCCCGCGGGGGCTCGTGGCGAGTCCCCGGGGGGCCGTCCGGGTGCTAGCACGAGGGTCGGCGGCGGGGTACCCACCTTGGTGGCGACTCGCTGATCCGCAAAACTTGGGCGGTAGCGACCGGCCATGGGGGGGTCAGTCCCACGAAAAGGAGGCGTGTCAGGGTTGATCCGAGCGGTCGTGCGCGAGTCCTCCTACCGGTTCCGGGCGACCTTCGGCCGCCGTTGGGCCGGGTACCTCACGCTGGTCGTGCTCATCGGCCTCGTAGGGGGCATCGCCATGGCCGCGGTGGCTGGAGCGCGGCGCACGCAGTCCTCGTTCCCGACCTACCTGGCGAGCACCAATCCCTCGGACCTGCAGATGTTCACAGAGTTCTATCCCATCACGCACACGGGGTACTCGGAGAAGGTGGCGGAAGCCGTGGCCCGGGTACCCCACGTCGGGAGCGCCGTGGACGTCATCGGCTTCGCCGGCACCCTGCAGGTCCTAGGGCACCACGCCTCGAGGGTCCCGGGCGAGTCACCGCCCGGTCTCGAGGGCAGTACCAGCACTGACGGCGGAGAGTACTTCTCCACTGACCGGGTCACCGTGGTGCAGGGCCGGATGGCCGACCCCACCCGCGTGGACGAGATCGTCATGTCCTCGGGTGCCGCCGCACAGTTCGGGCTGCACGTCGGGTCCACCCTGCCGATCGCCTTCTTCACCGACGCGCAGGTCAGCGCGCCGGACTTCGCCGGCTACCCGAAGGACAAGCCCTACCTCATCGTCCCGTTCAAGCTCGTCGGCATCGTGGAATGGAGCCCCCAGGTCGTCCAGGACGACGACGCTGCGCTCGGCGACCAGATCGCGGTGGCCACACCCGCGCTGACCAGGCGCCTCGAGACGTGCTGTGCCTACTACTCCTACGTCTCGCTGCACCTCGATGGCGGGACGAGGCACGAGGCGGCCGTCGTCGCCGCCGTCAACAAGGTCCTCCCCAACCTCGGTCCCGCCGGGGGATCCTCCACCTGGGCGCCGTACGTCGCCAAGGCCGAGCGTGCCATCCGACCCGAAGCAATCGCCCTCGGGGTTTTCGGGCTCATCGCGGCTCTCGCTGCACTCGTGATCAACGGCCAGGTGATCAGCCGTCTGGTCCGGCGGAACGCGGAGGAGGGCGCCATCGTGCGCGCCCTGGGGGCGGGGCCGGCGATGGCCATGGCCGACGGGCTCGTCGGCGTGGTGGGCTCCATCGTGCTCGGGTCGCTCCTCGCGGTGGCGGTCGCCGTGGCCCTGTCCCCGCTGGCTCCGATCGGCCCGGTCCGGTCCGTCTATCCCGACATCGGCGTGGCCTTCGACTGGGCGGTCCTCGGGTTCGGGCTCCTCGTGTTCGTCGTGCTGCTGACGGCGGCCGCGCTGTTCGTCGCCTACCGTGTGGCGCCGCACCGGTTGGCGCAGAGGGCGGCTGTCCCCGCCCGTGACTCGGTGTGGCAGGCCGCCGCCACGGCCGGCCTACCTCCGAGCGCGGTGCTCGGCATCCGGTCGGCGCTGGGCTCGCCAGCCGGACGCGACGCGGCGCCGGTGCGCTCCGCGCTGCTCGGTGCGGTGGTCGCGGTCACCGTGATCGTGACCTCCCTCACCTTCGCATCGAGCTTGAACGCCCTGGTGTCGCAACCGACCCTGTACGGGTGGAACTGGGGCTACGCGCTGCTGGCCGGCTTCTCGGCCGCCGAGAACCTGCCGGCGGCTCAGACGGCCGCGCTGCTCGACCACGATCCCGACGTGGCCCACTGGGCCGGGGTCTACTTCGAGAACGTCGACCTGGACGGGCAATCCGTGCCCGTGCTGGCCATGAGCCCGGGCGCCGCGGTGAGCCCCTCCATGCTCTCGGGACATGCGCTGGCGGGGCCGTCACAGGTCGTGCTCGGACCGTCAACCCTGTCGTCGCTGCACGCGCACGTCGGCGACACGGTCACGGCCAAAGTCGACGGGCGCACACCGCTCCGCCTGCACGTCGTCGGGACGGCGACGCTGCCCACGATCGGCGGCTCGGGATCGCCCGACCTCGAGATGGGAACCGGGGCTGTGATGGCGGCATCGCTCTTCTCGGCCACCGACCTCGACGAGCAGGGCAGCCCGGTCGCGGGTCCCATGGCGGTATTCATCTCCGTCAAGCCCGGCGTCAGCGATGCCGCCGCGCTGAGCTCGCTCAATCACATCACGGCCGTGCTCAACCGGTCGTCCGACCCCGACGCACCCATCGGAGGTGTGGTCGAGCGCGCTGCGCCCGGCCGAGATCGCCAACTACCGCTCCGTCAGCGCGACGCCCGCGCTGCTCGCCACCGTCCTGGCCGCCGGGGCGGTCGGTGCGCTCGGGCTCACGCTCGTCGCGTCGGTCCGCCAGCGCCGGCGCCAATTCGCTCTCCTGAAGGCGTTGGGGTTCACCCATGGGCAGATAGCCGCCTCGGTGGCGTGGCAGTCCTCGGTCGCCGCCGTGGTGGGCGTGGTGCTCGGCGTGCCCATCGGGATCGCCCTCGGACGGTGGATGTGGACGCTGTTCGCCGACGGGATCTCGGCCGTGCCCCACCCCACCGTGCCCGTCGTGTCCATCGCGGCCGTCGCCCTGGGGGCCATCGTCTTTGCCAACCTCGTCGCCCTCCTCCCCGGGCGTGTCGCCGCCCGGACCCGCACCTCGCTGCTCCTGCGGGCGGAGTGACACCAGGCCGGACGGCCCTTCTCCCCGGCCGATCCGGGCCCGCCTCCAGGCGCTCCCCATCGGTGACCAGGGCCGGCGTCATCCGGGCAGGCCGGCATCCCCTCAAGCTCAGTCGCAAACCCGCCGAAATTCCCATGTGGACACCCACGTCATGGCACATCCGAAGCTGCGCACCTCGCGCCACCTCCGACGGACCAAACTCATCGGCGCGTTCGCGTTCAGCGCGCTTGTCGGCGTGGGGTCCTACTCGGCGACCTACTACGTGCTGATCCGCATGTCCGAGCCGGCCGCGGTGGTGGGATTGGCCTCGCCGGCGGTCACTGGGAGCCACAGCCAGGCCCACGCGGTGGCGTCGCCGGCACCGCGTCTCGCGCCCTGAGTCGACTCAGATCTCGTCGTCGGACTTGGCGTCGCGCACGATCCTCTTCACCAGCGACCGCATGAGGGCCCACGCCACATCGGGATGGTCCTGCACGAACGGCCGGAACTGCCAGGCCGCCAGCGCGTAGCACTCGAGGTCCGTCTCGGCCGTCACCTCGGCCATACGCGGGCCGTCGTCGATGAGCGCGACCTCACCGAAGTGATCCCCCGCCTTCAGCGACCTGACCTGGTTCCCGGCTACGGTCACCGTGGCGGAGCCACTGGCGATGATGAAGAACCCGACGCCCGGCTTGCCCTTCTCGATGATGACGGTGCCGGCCGGGAACGACCTCTGGTTGAGCGTCCCGGCAAGCTGCTTGATGTCCTTCTTCGACAGCTGCGAGAACAGCGGCGCGTTCCTGATTGCTTCCTGAACGTCCATCATGATCGAACCGTACACGTCACGGACGGCCCGGACACGGGCGTGGGCGCCCGTGCACCGTGCCCTCAGGCCCGCACGACCTCGGGCACCGCCCCCCGCCAGTGCCCGAGCGTCACGACGAAGCGCGATCCCCCGTCGTAGTTGATGGGCGACTCCGCACGGACGCTGCCGTCCATGGCCGCGGCCAGCTCGGCCACGATGGCCAGGCCCAGCCCCGATCCCATCCGGCGGTTGGGCCCACGGTCGGCACGGTAGAACCGCTCGAACACCCGGGCCAGGTCGCCGTCGGCAATCCCTGGGCCGTCGTCGTCGACCGTGATCACACAGGCTCCGGACACGCGGTCGTCCGTCATCCCCACCGTCACCGTGGTCCGGGCGAACGTCATGGCGTTCTCGAGCAGATTGGCCAGCAGTTGGGCGAGCCGGTCCGGGTCGGCCGCCACCGGCAGTCGGGGCGCCGTAGCGACGCCGTCCGGGACTCCTCCGCCCTCGGACGGCACGCGCAGCACGATCTGCAGCCCGGACTTGGCCGCCGCCGGCAGGAACCCCTCCGCCGTCGTCGTGACCACCTCGGCCGCGTCGGTGGCGCGCATGGAGATCGACATCTGCCGCGCCTCGAGCTTGGTCAGGTCGAGCAGGTCGCCGACGAGGCGCTCCAGGCGGCGCGCCTCGGCGATGATCACATCGGCCGCCTGCCTGTCGTCCTCGATCGCCCCGTCCGCAATGGCCTCGGCAAACCCACGGATGGAGGTCAGCGGCGTGCGCAGGTCGTGCGACACCGACAACAGGAGGTGGCGCTCCCGGGCGCGGCTGTCCTCGAGCCTCTGGGCCATGTCGTTGATGGATCCGGCGAGCGACGTGAACTCGGGGTAGTCGCTGCGGCGGACCGGCACGCGGCTGGCCAGCTCACCCGACGCGATGCGCCCGGTCACCTCCATCGCCTCCACCAGCGGGCGGGCCATGCGGCGGCTCATCTGCCAGGCCACCAGCGCGGCGACGAGCAGCGCCGCCCCGCCGGCGATGATGAAGTAGCCCCAGCTGGGCCCGAGGTCACCGACGTCGCGGGTGAGGAGAATGGCGAACGTGCCACCCAGGCGCAGGGGCAGGCGCTCGCGCTCGGTCTGCGTCAGGGTGACGGGTGCCACGGCGTAGACAAGGCTGCCCGTCCGTCCTGACACCGTCTGCCCGGACTGGACCGCGGCCACGTCGATGTCCAGTGCCGTGGCATCGGATGGCAACGGAGTGACGATCTTGCCGAACCGATCGATCCGGACGATCTCGGCGTCCTCGAGCTTGAGCGTCCTCTGCACGACCCGCAGCGCCTCGAGCGACCGCGTCTCGCCCTTCGACGACGTGAGGGCGTTGGCCTCCGAGACCAGCTGCTCCTGCGCCTGGTTACGCGCCGCATTGCGAGTCAGGACGAGACTGCCGGCACCGGCGATCACCAGGACGACGGCGACCAGGCCGACCATGGCCAGCATCAGGCGGCGGCGCATCGCTCAGCCGAACCGGTAGCCCACGCCCCACACCGTGGCGAGCGGGAGGTTGGAGCCGAGCTTCTTGCGCAGCTGGGCCACGTGGACGTCGACCGTACGCTCATCGCCGTACCAGTCGGTGCCCCAGACGCCGTCGAGCAGCTGCTGGCGCGAGAGGGCGAGGCCGACGTTGTTGGCCAGGAAGGCCAGCAGCTCGAACTCGCGGGTCGTGAGGGGGACGACCGCACCACCCCGGCGCGCCTCGCGGCGACGCAGGTCCACCTCGAGGTCGCCCACGGTGACCACCTCCTGGGGCGCCGGGCCCTCCCGGGTCCGGCGCAGGATCGCCCGCACTCGCGCCACGAGCTCCCGGGGTGAGAAGGGCTTCACGAGGTAGTCGTCGGCACCCAGTTCGAGCCCCAAGATGCGGTCCACCTCGTCGTCCCGCGCCGTGAGGAACAGGACGGGCACGGAGCCGCGGGCGCGGATCTCGCGGCAGACGTCGAACCCGTCGTAGGCGCCCGGCAGCCCGACGTCGAGGATGACGATCCAGGGGTCCTCCCGCTTGAAGAGCTCCAGCCCCTTCTCACCGTCACCGGCCAGCAATACGCGGAACCCCTCGCGGCGCAGGTAGAGGTCCACCAGATCGGCGATGTGCGGGTCGTCCTCGACGACGACGACCGTTCCGTTGTCGGCACTCACGCACCTAGCCTGGCACCTCCCGCACCCCGAATTGCCGGAATGTGGCGATCCCTTACAGAACCCTCACGATTGTCGAAACATGCCGATCACCCCGGGGAGTCACGATGGTCTCACGGGCTCCTCCGGACGGAGGGCCCGACGACTGGGGCATCCATGTCGACCGCTCGCACGCATGTGATCCGCCTTGGCGCCGGCTCCCTGGCGGGCGCCGCCGTGCAGAAGGGTCGGTCCGACGGGCAGCAGATTCGCCAGGACCTCAGGGGCTCGGGCATCCGTGGCCGCTCCGCACCACGACGACGTCGACCACAAGCAGCTGACCGGCGCGGTCCACCCGGCACCGGAAGCCGGCGCCGGGCGCCGCCGGTGCGACCGGGGCTAGCTGAGCAGCGACGCCGTGTTGAGGTTCAGGCCGTCCGGCGCCTTGGAGCGGTGCACGACCTGGAACTCGGAGAACTCGGCCAGACCCCAGGGGCCGTTCTCCACCCCGATGCCGCTCCACTTGAAGCCGCCGAAGGGCTGCTCGGGCGAAAGCGCCAGGTGCGTGTTCACCCAGGCCGTCCCGCACTCGAGCTGGGCGGCCACGGCGGCGGCCCGGTCGGTGTCGGCACCCCACACCGAGCCCGACAGCCCGAAGTGGGTGGCGTTGGCCCGGTCGATGGCGTCGCCCAGGTCTCGATACGGCACCACCGGCAGTGCGGGGCCGAACTGCTCCTCGTCGACGATCCTGGTCCCGTCGGAGAGCCCAGTGAGGATGGTGGGCTCGAAGAAGTAGCCGGGGCCCTCCATGGCCTTGCCGCCCGTCACTGCCGTCGCACCGTGCGACAGAGCGTCGGCCACCAGCTCCTTGACCCGCTCGTACTGTGGCGCATTGTTGATGGGCCCGAGCTTCACGCCCTCCTCGGTGCCCTCGCCGACCTTGATGGAGCGGGCGTGGGCCGCCAGGCCCTCGACGACGTCGTCGTAGAGAGCCTCGGGGACGTACACCCGCTTGACGGCCGAGCACACCTGGCCGTTGTTCATGAACGCTCCCGCGAAGATCGCCGAGGCCACCACGGCCGGGTCGGCGTCGTCGAGCACGATCGCTGGGTCGTTGCCCCCGAGCTCGAGCGTCACCCGCTTGAGGTCCGGCGCGGCAGACAACGCGACCTTCTTGCCGGTCTCGACCGAGCCGGTGAAACTGACCTTGCGCGGCACGGGGTGCGCGGTCATCCAGGCGCCGAGCTCGTCCCCGCCGCTCACGATGTTGACCACACCGGGCGGGAACACGTCGCGCAGCAGCTCGCCGACCTTGAGCGTGGTCAGTGGCGTATAGGGCGACGGCTTGAGGACCAGCGTGTTGCCGGCGAGGAGCGCGGGCGCGATCTTCCAGAACGCGAGCGTCAGCGGGAAGTTCCACGGCGTGATGGCGGCCACGACGCCCAACGGCCGCCGTGCCAGCTCCACGTAGGCGGTGTCGTCGTCCTGGATGATCTGGGGCGCCATCTCGAGGTTGGCGAAGTACTGGCTCCAGATCGCGGCGGCGAAGACCTCGACCCCGGCGTCGGCCAGCGGCTTGCCCTGCTCGGCGGTGAGGATCGGCGCCAGGACCTCCCCTGACGCGAGCATGACGTCGGCGGCGCGCAGCAGGGTGCCCCGCCGGGCCGCCTCGTCAGCCTTCCAATCGCGCGCCGCCTTGGCCGCGGCATCGAAGGCCGCATCGAGCTGCTGGCGGGTGCACTCGGGGGCCTGGGCGAACACCTCGCCGGTGGCCGGGTTCCGGACGCCGAAGGTGGCCTCGGTCGGTGCGGCTTCCCCCGCGACGGTCATGACGAACTCGGACATGGTGCTCCTCGGCTGTGTGCTCTGGGAGGGCTCCCCCGTCCCCGGCCGGACTTCGGTCCCTGTGATCCTCCCACCTGGGCGGCCCGGGCTCAATGGGAATGGCGGGCGACCCTCAACGGATCGTCAACCGAACAGCTTCGTGAGGAACTGGTCCACCGTCGCCACGACCCGGCGGCGCAGCGCCTGGTCCGTGGGTGCGGCGGCGACGAGTCCGGCCGCCTCGTTGAGGAAGCCGAGCAGCAGGGCGGCGGCCACCTCTGGATCCCCCGGCACCGTGATCCCCTCCTCGTGCGCCCGGGCGAAGACCTCGGCCAGGAGGGGGGCGCAAGCGACTGCGTCGAGCTGCCGGCAGGCCTCCAGCCCGAGCACCGCCGGTGCGTCCGCCAGGATCCGGGCCACGGTGGGGTCGGCGCAGGCATCCATGTAGGCGCGGCAGCCCCGGTGCAGCTGGTCGCGCACGCCGGATCCCCCGAGCGCCGCGGCGACCACGCGTTCCACCAGCTCCGCCTCGAGCTCCTCGACCACGGCGGCCGCCACCTCGGTCTTCGAAGCGAAGTGGTGGTAGAGCGCGCCCCTGGTCACCCCGGCCCGCTCGGCGATCTCCTCCCGGCCGCTCTCCGCGAACCCCTTCTCGGCGAAGAGCGCCCGCGCCGCCTTCAGCAGGGCCGCCCGCGTGCGGGCCGACCGCACGGCCTGGGTCTGGCGCGGCGTGCGGGCCGCTGTGGTCGTGGCCACCGCTCCACCTCCTCCGGACATGTACATGCGGGCCGCACGCATGTTACCCTCACCCCGACCGAGGAGGTGCGCCCATGAGCACGACCGGCGGGGGCTCGAGGACCGGGGGGACGCCGGCCCCCGCCCGACGGGAGGCCGACGTCTGCGTCGTCGGGGCCGGCCTGGCCGGGCTCACGGCGGCCCGCCGCCTCTCGGAGGCGGGCCGGTCCGTGATCGTCCTCGAGGCGCGTGAGCGGGTGGGGGGACGCGTGTGGACCCGGACCGCCCGCAGTGGGGTGCCGGTCGACATGGGCGCCTGCTTCATCGGCCCGCACCACGACCGCATGCACACGCTGGCCACGGAGATGGGCGTGGCCACGTTCCCGACCTTCGTGGCGGGGGACAACGTGCTGGCCACGGGCGGGAAGGTCCGTCGCTACCGGGGCGACATCCCGCGCATCAGCCCGGTGGCGCTCCTCAGCGCGGCCCAGGCCATCGCCCGCATGAACGCCATGGCGAAGAAGGTCCCCGTCGACGCACCATGGGACGCGCCGAAGGCAGCCGAGTGGGACGCGCTCTCGGTGCGGGCGTGGCTGAGCGCGGCCCGTGTACCGACGCGGTTGGCCCGGGACCTGGTGGAGGCGACGGTGCGCGCCTGCTTCGCCTCCGACCTCTCCGAGGTCTCGCTGCTCAACTGGCTGTTCCTCGTCCGCTCCGCGGGCGGGATCGAGTCGCTGATGAACATCGCGGGCGGCTACCAGGACGCACAGTTCGAGGGCGGCGTGGGGCGGGTCCCCGACGCCATGGCGGCGGCGCTGGGCGACGCCGTCGTGCTGGGTACGCCGGTGACGGCGGTCACCCAGTGTGCCGACCGGGTCGAGGTGGCGGGCGCCGGCGTCACGGTGACGGCCCGGCGCGCCGTCCTCGCCCTGCCCCGCGCCCTGGTGGCCGGCATCCGCTTCGACCCCGTCCTGCCGGCCGATCACGCCCTCCTCGTCCATCAGGTGCCGGCCGGCACCGAGGTCAAGATGGTGGCGATCTACGACGAGCCGTTCTGGCGCCACGACGGCGTCTCCGGGGCCACGGTGGCCACCGACGACGACATCGAGGTGACCCTCGACACCTGCCAACCGGCCCACGCCCAGGGCGTCATCGCCGGGTACTGCGCGGGGCCGCGCGCCCGTGCCCTCTCCGCGCTGGGCGAGGCCGACCGCCGCAGCGTCTTCCTGCGGATGCTCACAGCGCGGCTGGGGCCCAAGGCGGCGTCACCCGTCGAGGTGCTCGAGCAGAACTGGGCCGAGGAGCAATGGACACGCGGCTGCTCCATGGGCCACTTCCCCACGGGCACGCTGACCCAGTACGGGCGACGGTTGCGCGAGCCCGTGGGTCGCCTGCACTGGGCCGGCACCGAGACCGCCTCGACGTCGTACGGGGCGATGGACGGCGCGGTGCGCTCGGGCGAGCGCACCTGCGAGGAGATCTTGCAGGCGCAGGCTTGAGGAGGGCTTACGCGCTCATGCCCTCCGGGCGCGGTCCCGGGCCCGAGCCCACGCCGAGCTTCTCTCGGAAGAAGGCGAGTGTCTGGTCGAGCGCCGCCCTGGTCGGCGCGCCCTCCTCGTCCACCAGGTGCTCGGTGAGGACCGAGTGCGCGTTCTTCGGGTGCCCGTAGGGGTTCCCCGGCGCCGAGTCGATCTCCACAGCGATGAACGCGTCGCCGAGCTCGCGGCGCAGCGTCTCGAAGCGCTCCTCGAAACAGAAGGGGTCGTTCGTGAAGCGCAGGCCCAGGACGCAGGTGCCCGCCGCCGTACGCTCCTTGACGCGGGCCAGGTCGGCGTCGGAGATCCCGACATCCGCCTTGAACTTCTTGGTGATCGGGAACGGCAGTGAGGGCTGGCTCAGCACGGGCGCCAGCACGACGTCGTCGACCATCATCGCCAGGGCGAAGCCGCCGGTGAAGCACATGCCGACGACGCCGACACCCAGGCCGCCGCAGCGCCCGTGCTCGGCGGCGGCAAGCGTGCGCAACCAGACGGTCACCGGGCTCGTCCTCTTGAGCGCGAACGCGGAGAACTCCCGCGAGATGCAGGCCGGCCCGATCGACCCGAGGGCGTACCCGCCCGACGGCGGGCGGCCCGGCTGGCCGAACAGGCTCGGCAGCACGGCGGTGCACCCCGCCGCGGCCACCCGGCGGCCGAACTCGGCCACGCGCGGGGTGATGCCCGGGATCTCGCTGATGACGATCACCGCCGGGCCGGTACCCATGCGGTAGACGTCACGCCGCTTGCCGTCCGCCTCGAAGGACTCTTTGGTGAATCCCTCGAGCGCGGCCTCCCACCTGCCCACATCGCCGGTCGCCATGGCCGGACCGTAGCATCGGGCGTCGTGGCCGGCCCCAAGATCCCCCTCGACCCGCGCCTGCCCGTCCTGGTCGGTCTCGGGGCGGCGAGCGACGCTGCGCCGGTGGTCGACCTCATGACCGAGGCCGTGCACGCCGCGGCGGAGGACGCCGGAGCACCGGGACTGCTCGGCGCGGTCGGTTGCCTCGCGGTTCCCCAGGGCACGTGGTCCCTCACCGACCCGGCGCGCACGGTGGCCCGGCGCATCGGGTCGCCCCGGGCGCGCACGCTCCGCTTCGACGTCGGGGTCTCGCAGCAGGAGATGATCAACCACACGCTGGCGGCCGTCGCGGCGGGCGAGCACGACACGGTCGTCGTCGTCGGCGGCGAGGCGCGGCGATGGCACCGCGGCGGAGGCACGGAGACGGACCTCGAGCGCGAGCCGCCCGACCAGGTCGTGACGCGCTCGCCGGACCTCGTGGCCCCCATTGAGGTGGCGGCCGGCATCGTCCTGCCGCCCGTGCAGCAGTACGCGCTCATTGAGAACGCGCTGGCCGCGGCGCGACGGCTCACGCCGGACGAGCAGCGCGACGAGATCGCGACGCTCTGGGAGCGCTTCAACGTCGTGGCGCGCCACAATCCCGACGCCGCGTTCGGAGCGCCACGCACCGCGGACGAGATCGCCACGCCCGGCCCGCGCAACCGCCCGCTCGCGCACCCCTACAACGTCTGGCACGCCAGCCAGTGGACGGTGGACCAGTCGTCGGCGCTCGTGATCTGCTCCGCCGAGCGCGCCGCCGAGGCCGGCGTGCCGCCGGACCGGTGGCTCTTCCCCCACGCGGCCCTGCACTGCTCGGAGGCCGTCACGCTGACCGCCCGGCACGAGCTCTCCGCCTGGCCCGCCATGGCCGTGTTGGGCCGTGCCGCCGAGCACCACACCGGCCGACCGCTGCGCGAGCTCGGGCTCGCCGAGGTCTACTCGTGTTTCCCCGCCGCGGTGCGGGTGCAGCAGCGTGAGCTCGGGCTCGACCCCGCCGGCACGCCCACCCTCACCGGCGGCATGACCTTCGCCGGCGGCCCGTTCAACCATTTCGTCCTGCAGTCGCTGCTGACGCTCGGCCGGAGGCTGCGCGACGAGCCGGCCGAGCTGGGCCTGATCACCACCGTCTCGGGGATGCTCTCCAAGCCCGGCCTCGCGCTCTGGTCGGCCTCGCCGCCCGCCTCAGGCCGGGCGCCGCTCCTGGCCGACCTGGCCGACGAGGCGGTCGCGGCCACCGAGGTCGTCCCGGTCGTCGAAATCCCACCCTGGGCTCCGACGCCGGCCACCGTGGCCTCCTTCACCGTCACCTACGGCGGGGCCGAGGGGCGCGAGCCGGTCCGCACGGCGATCGTGGCGGACCTGCCCGATGGGGTCCGCACCGCCGCCACCTGCGAAGATGCAGAGACCGCCCGCCTCGCCGTGGCCGAGGGCCTCATCGGGCGCGCGGTCGAGGTGAAGGACACGACATTCAGCCTGTGAGCGCACCACCCCCTCGCCCGAACCGGCCTCGCCTGGTCGACCCCGAACTGGCGGCCCGGGTCCCCGGCTTGCGGCGGGCCGCGGGCATCGCGCTGGCGGTGGGCGCGCTGAGCGCGGTCCTCGTCGTCGTCCAGGCCGTCGCCCTGGCCCATGTCGTCAGCCGCTCGCTGCTGCAGCACGCCCCGCTCGGCGCCGTGGTGCCCGCCGTCGTGGTCGTCGGGCTGGCCGTCGTGGCCCGCGCCGCGCTGCACGGCGCCGGGGACCTCTCGTCCCACGGCGCCGCCGACCGCGTCGTGTCCAAGCTCCGCGGGCAGCTGCTGCGCCACGCCCTCACGCTCGGGCCCGCCTGGCTGGCCGGCGAGCACCCCGGCGAGCTCTCCCTCACCGCGACCAGGGGACTCCGGTCGCTGCAGACCTACTTCGCGCGCTACCTGCCGCAGGCCGCCGCGGCCGCCGTCATCCCCGTCGTGCTGCTCGCCTGGGTGGCCACCCAGGACTGGCTGTCGTTCGTGGTCGTCATCGCGCTGGTGATCGCCGTGCCGCTGACCATGATCTACTTCGGGCGCGAGGCGACCAGGAGGTCGGAGCGCCAGTGGCGCCGGCTCGGCTCCCTGGCCGGCCGGTTCCTCCAGCTGGTCGAGGGGCTGCCGACCCTGCGCGCCTTCGTCCGCGAGGGGCACGGACGCCGCGAGGTGGCGGCGGCCACGGAG
Organism: uncultured Acidimicrobiaceae bacterium; assembly: GCA_963824195.1. Lineage (GTDB taxonomy): Bacteria > Actinomycetota > Acidimicrobiia > Acidimicrobiales > RAAP-2 > Bog-473. The sequence goes on from CAWGOJ010000023.1 coordinate 110,247, forward strand.
GGCGTGCGGACCGCCACCATGCGCACGCTGCGGGTCGCCTTCCTCTCAGCCCTCTCCATGGACATGATCGCCGGCTTCGGGGTCGGGTTCGTGGCGATGGTCCTCGGGCTGCGCCTGCTGTGGGGGGAGCTGAGCCTGCAGACGGCCATGGCCGTGCTGCTCGTGGCACCCGAGATCTTCATCCCCCTGCGCCGCGCCGGCGCCGAGTTCCACGCCAGCACCGAAGGGCAGGCCGCGGCCGCCCGGGTCCTCGAGGTGCTGGGGACCCCGGCATCCTCGGGGACGGCTTCCGACCCGGCCCGGACGGCAACGCCGGCGCGCCCAGGCGCCGCCGCGCTGGCGGTGGACGCCCTGCGCGTGGAGTACGAGCACCGCGACCGCCCGGCGCTCGCGGCCTTCTCCCTCCACGTCGCGCCCGGTTCCAGGGTGGCGCTGACCGGGCCCTCGGGATCGGGCAAGTCGACGGTGCTGGCGGCCCTCCTGCGCCTCGTCGAGCCCGGCGCGGGGACGCTGTCGCTCGACGGTCGCTCCTCGAGCGAGCAGACCGCCGCCGAGTGGCGGAGCCACTTCTCGTGGCTCCCCCAGCGGCCGCACCTCTTCAACGCCACCATGGGGGAGAACCTGCGCCTGGGGGCGCCCGACGCCCCCGACGACGACCTGCTCGCGGTGCTCGCCGCCGTCGGTCTGTCCGAGCTCATGGCCAACCTGCCCGCCGGGCTGCACACGGCTCTCGGCCACGACGGCCTCACGCTGAGCGCGGGCGAGCGCCAACGGGTTGCCCTCGCCCGCGCGCTGCTGTGTCCGGCGCCCATACTGCTGCTGGACGAGCCGACCGCCTCGCTCGACCCGCCCACGGTGACGCGCCTGGCGCCGGCGATGGAGCCGTGGCTCGGGGGCCGCACGATCGTGGTGGCGGCGCACGAGCCCGTCCTGCTCCCCCACTTCGACACCGTCGTCGCCCTCCCGGCCTCCGCCGCGCTCCCGCTGGTGGTCTCGCCGTGAGCACCGGTCGCCGGCGCGGCTCGCTGCGGCGTGTGCTCGCCGAGCCCGGCACCCCCTACGGCCGGCTGGCACTGGCGGGGCTCCTCGGGCTGGCCGCGGCCGCCGCCACGATCGGCCTGCTGGCGGGATCGGGCTATGTGGTCGGGCGGGCGGCGCTGCGGCCGGGGCTCAACGCGATCGTCGGCCTCCTCGCCGCAGTCGAGGTACTCGCCTTCCTACGCGGGCCCCTGCGCTACGAGGAGCGACTGGTGGGCCACGATGCCGCTCTGCGCGCGCTGACCCGGTGGCGGGTGTGGCTGTACGACTGCCTCACCCCGCGAGTGCCGGCCGCCCTGGCGGGATGGCGCAGCGGTGACCTCCTCGCCCGCGCCATCGACGACGTCGACACGCTGCAGGACCTCTACCTGCGCACCCTGCTGCCGGTGGCGATCGCCGTCGGCGCGTGCGCCATCGGCACGGTGACGGTCGGCCTCATCCTCCCCTGGGCCGCGCTCGCACTCGGGATACCGCTGACCGTCGCCCTGACCGTCCCCGGCGTGCTCACGTGGCGGCGCAGCGGCGACGACGAGATGGCCGCGCTGTCCGGCACGCTGTCGGCACAGGTGGTCGACGCGCTGCAGGGCGCGCCCGAGCTGCTGGCCTTCGGGGGCGACGTGGCCGCACTGAGTGCCGTCGAGGCCCTGGGCGCCCGGTCTGACGCGCTCGAGCGCCACCACGCGCGCCTCGCCACCGCGGCCGCCCTGGTCATCGCGGTCTGCCTGGCGGTCGCCCTCGCGGTCGTGCTCGCGCTCGGGGTCGCCGCCATCCACGCACATCATCTGGGCCAGGTCATGGTGGCGGTGCTCCCGTTGGCCGTGCTGGCGACCTTCGAGACGGTCCCGGGCGTGCCGGCGGCCGTGGCCCGATCGCTGAGCGTGCGTGCCTCGGCCGATCGCCTCTTTTCGCTGGAGGATGTGGAGGTGCCCGTGCACGACCCCGCCGCCCCCGCGCCGCCCGCACCGGGCGTCCCGGAGGTGGTGTTCGCGGACGTCACCCTGCGCTACGGCCCGGGCCTGCCCCGGGCCGTCGACGGCGTGAGCTTCCGGCTGCCCCCCGGGGGCCGGGTCGCCGTCACCGGGTCGAGCGGCGCCGGCAAATCGAGCCTCGTCACTGCGCTCCTGCGCTTCTGGCCGCTCGAGGGCGGCACGCTCTCGCTCGACGGGGTGGACGTCGAGCGCCTCTCCCAGCACGACACGCGTGCTGCCTGCGCGCTGGCCGACCAGCGCGCCCAGATGTTCGCCGGCACGGTGCGCTCCAACCTCGTCCTCGCCCGCCCCGACGCCGGCGATGACGAGATTGCCGGGGCCCTGCGGGCCGCCCGCCTCGACGGGTGGGTGGCCACGCTGCCGGCCGGGCTCGACACCCCCGTCGGCGAGGACGGGGTCGCGCTCTCCGGTGGCGAGCGTCGGCGGCTCGCCGTCGCCCGCGCCCTGCTCGCCCCGGGACCCGTCGTCATCCTCGACGAGCCCACCAGCGGGCTCGACCCCCAGCTGGCCGACCAGCTCCTCGAGGGCGTGCTCGAAGCGGCCGGGTCGCGCAGCGTGCTCGTGATCACGCACCGGGCCGCCGAGGCGGCGCGGTGTGACGCCACCATCGCGCTCGAGGCGGGGCGAGTCGTGACGACTCAGGCCTGAGCGGCCCTTTCGGAACGGAGGTAGCCCGCGGCGACGGTCGGGCCGCTGTGCCCGTCGGCGCCTCCTCCGTGCCGGCCCACCGGTGTCCCCGACGCCGATCCGTTCGACCCGCCCGACGGGCACCATGCGTTCGAAGGCACGCCGGCGCACGGGTTGGCCATGGTCGGCAGCCCCTGGGGGAGCGCCTGGAGGTGCACGCCCGTCTGCGCCGGGTAGTTCGAGCCGGCGGGGCAGGGGAAGAGGCGGGCGTCGCACTCGGCCTGGGCCACCAGCGTGGTGTCCGCGTTGGTCGTCGTGGTCGTCACGCCGCAAGTGGGCTGCAACTGCTCCAGGTTCGCCGGAGCGCTCCCGCCTGGTGCCGTGTTGTCGGCATAGCAGTTGGACGGCAGCCCCGAGTGCAGGACGATCTGCCCGAAGTCCGCGTTGGACGGGTTGCCGAAGTAGCCGTCGTTGACGAAGGTGTTGCCGTTCAGCGCGTCCCCCTCGGGCTCGAAGACGCAACCGAGCCCGGTCGTCTGGAACCCACCGAAGTCAGCGCACTTCTGGTGGAGCGACGGCGTGCCGCTGTCGGGGTAGGGGACGAACAGAACGCCCCAGGCGCCGTTGTTCGAGAATGTGTTGTCCATCACGGTGTCGTTGCGGCCCCCCGAGAGCGTCATGCCCGTGCCGATGGGGCCGGCCGCCGCGTCACCGGCCTCGGGGGTGTCGCCGTTGTTGTTGTCGTGCACGTTGTTGTGGATGAACACCCAGCACGAGTGGGTGTGCGACACGGGACTGGTGGCGCCGTTCGGGCAGGCCCCGTTCTGAGGCGGGGGCGGGTCGCCGGCGATCTGGGTGTCGGTGTCGACGCCATCCTGGTTGTTGTCGAATTGGGAATTCTCGATCACGACGGCACCGCCGGAGTTCGTGCCCGAGTAGCCGAGCGCGTTGTTCTCCATCCAGGCGTGGTCAATGGTGACATCGCACACCTGGTGACAGGCGCCCACGTACATGCCCGAGTCGTTCATGTTGGAGCCGTAAATCTGATTCCAGCTGCCCGGGCCCTGGGAATTGGACGAGAAGATCCCGTACTCCGCGGCGGAAGTCTCGTTGCTGAAGAAGGACGTGGTCCCGGTGAGATAGCTCCCCGTGTACCCGGTCAGGCCGATCTTCCCCGAGCCGTCACCGCCGTTCCACCAGATCTCGTTGCCCGAGTCGCCGGCCCCGCCGAGGAAGTTGCACACGGTGAGGTTCTCGATGCTCACGTGATCCGCCTTCCAGACGACGATCCCATTGCGCCCTTGGGCCTTGCCGCCGACGACGGGACCGAAATTCTGGTACTGCGGATCGGAGCTGCACGCGGTGGGGGCGTCGGACTTGGTCCCATCCACGACGACGGTGTCGCGGTTCATCCCCCGGATGGTCAAGTTCGATGTGCGCACCACCACACCACCGTGGTCGCCCGTCGACAGCAGGCTGGCCGAGGTGACGTGGGCGTCGTCCGTCTCGTGGTAGTCGCCCGGGGCGATGAGGACGTAGTCGCCGGGCTGGGCGGCGTCGACCGCGGCCTGGATGGAGGTGTACTGGCCCGCCATCCCGTGATAGCTGCCGACGAGCAGCACCGCGGGTGAGCTCGAGGACGAGCACGACGCGAGGACGGTTCCGGTCAGTAGGGCAGCACCGAGTGCGGCCAGCTGTCGCGCCCCGATGGTCCTTCGAGTCATGCGTGCCTCCGATCGGCGAGACAGCCAAACGCCCGTTCGGGGCCACAGGGAACCTAGTCCCTTCGTTGGGGCCAGGCGACCTTTCACGGAGTGACGCCATTGTGACATGGCGGTGATTCCGCCGGGGCCCCGAGCGGCGCCGTCAGCTCGGCCTGGTGGCCTCCGTCTCCTCCGCCATCCGCCGCCTGACCTCCGCCGCCGAGGGCGCCGGGTAGCCGAGCAGGCCTGGCCGCCAGCCAAGGGCGATCTTCTGTGCCCCGGGTCCGTCCTCGGTCCAGACGTGGCAGGTGTTGGTCAGGAAGGCGAAGCCACCCTCGCGCATGGGGTGCTCGCCGTCCCCTTTCTCGACCTCCCAGGCGGCGGAGGAGGTGATGCCCTGCACGACCACGGGCCCCATCGCCCGGGCCAGGAACTCGAGATGGCTGCAGCCGCGCTGGCGCCCGAAGCGTTCCTGGACCGCGTTGGTGTAGCCCCGCGCCACCGACAGGCCGACCAGGTCGTGGAAGCTCCCCTGAATGTCGGTGCACTCGGCGTGCGGGTAGGTCGTCATGTCGGCCGCCGCGTCGACGATCGTCATGTCGGCGCGGCGGACCACCAGGCCCAGCTCCATGAAGTGCAGGTCGCGCGGCCCGCACTCGCCGCCCGCCCAGGGCCGCTGGTCGTGCAGCGTCCCCACCACCGCGAAGTACTCGCCGCGCCGGTACACCTCCATGGAGATTGTCCGCCGGTGGACCGGCTCCTCGCCGGACCCCGCAGCCGGGCGGAGCGCGGCGAGCGTCGGCGGGGGCTCAGGCACCGGGCGATTGTGGCGCCCCGGCGCCCCCGGGCGCCAACGCCACCTCGTTGAAGCCGTGGAGGATCGGCGCGTCGCGGTTCCACCCGATGCGGGTCACGGAGGCCGTGCGGAGGTGCAGGCGCCAGTACAGGTCGGTGGCCCCCAGGGCCCAGGCCACCGCCGCCTTGATCGGCGTGACGTGGCTCACCACCACCACGTCGCCGTCGGGTCGGCGCGCGCCCGTGCCGTTCGCCGCGAACAGCTCCTCGCAGGCGGCCGCGATCCGCGTGTCCACCTCGGCCAGGGTCTCTCCGCCCTCGGGCCGGAACTCGCGGTCGCTCCGCCACTGCTGCCACACCTCGGCCGGTATCCCGTGCAGGGGCTGGCACTCGAACTCGCCGTAGTCGACCTCGACCCAGCGCTCGTCGACCGTGACGGGCAGCCCGAGAGCGAGCAGCTCGGCCGTGTCGCGGGCCCGGCTCAGTGGGCTCGTGCGTACCTCGGCCACCGGGGCCGTCAGCAACGACCTCGCCGCCGCCGCCTGCTCCCGTCCCGCCTGGGTCAGCTCGGCGTCGGTGCGGCCGAGCAGGAGCCCCCGCGCGTTGGCGTCCGACTCGCCGTGGCGTACCAGGATCAACATCGCGGTGACACGCGGCTCAGGCGGGGACCAGGATGCGCCCGCACTGCTCGCACGTGGCGACCTCGCCTGGAGGCAGGGACCGTATCTTCTCGACCTCGACCGAGGACAGCTCGAGGTGGCACCCGTCGCAGTGGTTCCTGATGAGACGGGCTGCGCCGGTGCCCTTGAGGCGCGCCCTCAGCGTTTCGTAACGCTCCGACAGCGCGGTCGGGAGGAGCGCGGCCTCGGCGGCCCGCAACCCGACGGCGGACGCCACCTCGGCGTCGATCTCGACCTCGTCGTGGGACAACTGGCCGCGCAGCTCGGCAGCCCGCGCCTCGAGCGGCGCCATGCGCTCCCCCAGGGCGGCCAGCTCGGCGTCGACCCCGTCCTGGTCCAACATGGCGACCAGTGCCAGCTCCTCGAGCTCGCCGCGGCGCTCGGTCAGGTGACGCACCTCGTCGTTCATCGCCTGGAGGTCGCGCGACGACGAGCTGGTGGCGGCGTACATGCGCTGCTCGATGGTGCCGCGGCGCCCGCTGATGCCGGCGATCTGCTCCTCGAGGTCCTTCTGGGTGGCCCCCAGCGCGGCCCGGCGCGCCGCGACCTCCGACCGCTCGGCCTCCAACCCCGTCAGCTCCGCCTCCACCGCGGCGAGCCCCGACGTGTCGGCCAGCGCGTCGCGCCGGTGCTGCAGCTGCGTGATGGAGGTGTCGAGGTCCTGCACCGCGAGCAGGCGGGCGAGCGCGTCGGTCACGACAGGCCCTCGTACGCGGCCCGGGCGAGGGGCAGCGCGTCGGACAGGCCGGCGTCAGCCATGGCCATGGCCTCGTCCCAGCTACACCAGCGCGCGTCGGGGCTCTCCCCGGGCGGGGGTTGCGGGTCGTCATCCGCGCCGATCAGCAGGTAGCGCAGGTCGAGGTGGGTGTGGCCGAGGGCCGCCTCGTGGACGTCGAGGTGGATGAGGAGGGGCCCGCCGGCCGGATGCACGACGGCGAGGCCGAGCTCCTCGGTCGCCTCGCGGCAGGCCGCCGCGTTCGGGGTCTCGCCGGCGTCGATGTGACCGCCGGGCTGCATCCAGAGGCCGAGGCGCTTGTGGCGGTGCAGCACCGTGCCACGCCGGCCGACGACGATGCCCGACGCGGTGGCGTGGACGGGCCCGGCGTGCTCGTCGCAGGGCGCCGCGAGGCGGCCCAGTTCGAACAGGAAGCGCTCGCGGGCCTCGACCTCACGTGGCGACGCGGGCTCGTGGCCCTCGACCAGGGCTCGCAGGTCCTCCCTGGAGGCGCCCATTGTCGGACTCCCCATCATCGGAATCCCTAGCACAGGTGGCCGGTCAGCACTGTGGTGGCGTGCCCGGCGACGGCCACCCGCTCGCCCCGGGGGCGCACGTAGAGGACGGCGCCGCGCGGTGAGAGCTGGCGGGCGACCAGGGTGTCGCGTCCCAGGTCGGCGGCCCAGTACGGCCCGGCCGCGCACTGGGCCGACCCCGTGGCCGGGTCCTCGTCGATCCCCACGTTGGGCCCGAAGACCCGGAGCACGTAGTCGGTCTCCGAGCCCGGCTGCGCCGACGCCGCCGTCAGCAGCAACGCCTTGGCGCCGGTCGCCGCGATGGCAGCCAGGTCGGGCACGTAGTCGCGCACCGCCTCGGCCGAGGAGAGGACGACGAAGCTGAAGAACGACGTGTGCCCGACGGCGACGACGTCGTCGGGCCACTGCTCCCTCAGGGGGTCCGGCAACGGGCCGGGCGTCACCGGGTCGGCCGGGAAGTCGAGCTCGATACGGTCGCCGTCGAAGGCGGCGTGGAGCGGGCCGCTGCGGGTGCGGAAGGTGAGCGGCGACGTGCCGTCGACCGTGCCGCCCTGGCGGAGCGCGTGGGCCGCGGCCAGCGTGGCGTGGCCGCACAGGTCGACCTCGGTGGCGGGCGTGAACCAGCGCAGGTCGAAGGTGGTCGGGTCGTCGCCGGGCGTGAGGTAGGCCGTCTCGGCGATGCCCAGCTCGAAGGCGATGGACTGCATGCGCTGGTCGTCGAGTGGCTCCTCCAGCAGGCAGACGGCGGCGGGGTTCCCGCCGAAGGCGACGTCACTGAAGGCGTCGACCCAGGTGATCGGGATGCTCATGGTCCTCACGATGCTAAGCGGGCCAGCGCGTCCCGCAGCACGCGGTCGCGCTTGCAGAAGGCCCAGCGCACCAGCGTCCGGCCGGCACCAGGGTCGGCCGGGTCGTAGAAGACCGAGCTCGGGATGGCGACGACCCCGCAGCGCTCCGGCAGGGCGAGGCAGAACTCGTGGGCGCTCTGACCCGGCGCCACCTCGGCGATGTCGGTGGTGGCGAAATAGGTGGCGGCCGGCCGGTAGACCTCGTGACCCAGCGCCTCCAGACCGTCGCAGAGCAGATCGCGCTTGGCGGCGAGCTCGGCGGCGAAGGTGCGCATGACGGCCGGTGGGAACCCCAGGCCGTGGGCGATGGCGAGCTGGAACGGGGCCGGGCTCGTGTAGGTCAGGAATTGCTTGGCCGCCCGCACCGCGGCCACCAACGGCGCGGTGGCGCTCACCCACCCCACCTTCCACCCGGTGAAGGAGAAGGTCTTGCCGCCCGAGGAGATCGTCACCGTGCGGTCGCGCATGCCCGGCCGCGTGGCCAGCGGGATGTGCGACCCGTCGAAGACGAGGTGCTCGTAGACCTCGTCGGTCACCGCCAGGAGGTCGTGGGCGGTGCAGAGCTCGGCGACCTGGGCCAGCTCGTGGGGCGAGAACACCTTGCCGGTCGGGTTGTGGGGGGAGTTGAGCAGCACGAGCTTCACGCGCGGACCCGCGGCGGCCGCGGCGAGCTCGTCGGGGTCGAAGGACCAGTCCGGGGGGTGGAGACGAACGAGCCTGGGCACCGCGCCGGCCATGGATGCGCAGGCGGCGTAGGAGTCGTAGGAAGGCTCGAACATGACGACCTCGTCGCCGGGCTCGCACAGCGCCAGCAGCGTGGCGGCGATGGCCTCGGTAGCACCGACGGTCACGAGCACCTCGGTCTCGGGGTCGAGGTCGAGGTCGTACCAGGCGCGCTGGTGCTCGGCCACGGCGCGGCGCAGCTCGGGGATCCCCGCGCTCGGGGGGTACTGGTTGCGCCCCTCCCGGATGGCCGTCACCGCGATCTCGCGCAGCTCCTCGGGGCCGTCGGTGTCGGGGAACCCCTGGCCGAGGTTGACCGAATCGGTGGCGGCAGCCAACTCCGACATGGTGGCGAAGATCGTGGTGGTGAACGGTTGCAGGCGCCGGGCCAGATACGAGTCCCCCGTTGCCACCGCGACGATCGTACCTGCGGCGACCAGCGGCGCCTATCGTCTGGGCGGACCGTGCTCAGCATCGCCAACTACAACATGCACTGCGGGATGGACGGGTGGGGCAGGCCCTACGACTACGTCCGCGCCATCACCGCGCTCGACGCCGACGTGATCGTGCTCGAGGAGGTCTGGACCACGGAGGGCTCCTCCGGCGGGAGCCAGGCCGCGGAGGCCGCCCGCGCGCTCGGCTACCAGATCGTCGCCCACACGCTGGCCGAAGGGCGCCGCATCCGACCCCAGCCCGGCGCCCCCGACACCTGGCGGGGCCGACCAGTGTGGGCCGACCACAGCAAGGCCCTCTTCCTGGACGGCGTGCGCCCGCTACCCGAGCGCGTGCGGGCGATGCCGCGCTGGCAGGAGGCCGAGCCCGGGACCTTCGGGATCGCCGTGCTGGTGCGGCCGGAGCTCCCGATGGAGTCGACGCGGGTGGTGCAGATGAGCCTGCTGCGGGCCGACCGCGTGCGGCGGGCCGCACTGGTGGTCGACCTCACCGTGGAGGGTACGCCGATCTCGGTGGTGGGCACCCACATGTCGCACCTCTTCTTCGGCTCGCACCGCAACTGGGCCGAGCTGCGGCGCCAACTGGAGACCGCGGCCCGGCCCGACGCGGTGTTGGCCGGGGACATGAACTGCTGGGGCCCGCTCGTCCATCTCTTCATGCCGGGCTGGCGGCGGGCGGTGGTCGGCCGCACCTGGCCCACCTGGCGGCCCCACAGCCAGATCGACCACATCATCGTGCGCGGCGCGCTGCGCCCCGTCTCGGGCGCGGTACTCCCCCACGCCGGGTCGGACCACCGACCGGTGCGGGCCGAGCTGGAGGTGGGCGGCGGGCCGGACCGCACCGGCGCGGCCACCGAACAGGGGTGAGCCCGGCCGTGCGGCCGAGCCGGTGGAGTGCCCTGCTGTTCGGCTCCCTCCACCTCTACCGCCGGGCCTGGCTCGGAAACCACGCGGTGGCGGGCGTCACGGTGTGGGCGGTCCTCGTGCCCGAGGCTCTCGCCTACGCCACCATCGCCAGCGGCTCAGGCTGGCTGCGGGGGCCCGTCGGCCAGCGCGGTGACCGCCTCATTGACACTCGTGAAGAAATGGTCCTCCCCGATACGCGCCGCGAGGCCGGAACGGCGCAGGCTGTCGTGCAGGTGCACCCCGGACCGCGCGATCCCGAAGGCGATGCCGTCACGCTCGCAGAGGTCGATGACCTGGCTCATGGCGCTCGTCCCCGTGAAGTCGATGTCCGACATGCCGATGGTGTCGAGGACGAACACCCGTACCGGTCCGGGGGCGTGCGACAGCGCCTCCGACACCTCTTCGCGGAAGCGCACGGCGTTGGCGTACCAGATCGGGGTGGCGAACAGCGCGACCATGATGCCCGGCACCTGTTCCGCGCTCGGATCGAGGGCCGATCGCTGCCAGCTGGTCGTGCCGGGGAGGCGCCCCAGGACGTGCAGCTGCGGTCGGGCACTCAGGCGGATGCGGTCGAGGATGGCGAGGCCGACGGCGACGCCGATCCCCTGCTCCACGCCCACGAGCACCACCGTGAGCAGCGTCACCGCCGCCAGCCCGAACTCGAAGAGGTTGAAGCGGGCGATGGCGATCAGGTCCCGCACACGGAACAGCCGCAGGGCGACGAAGATCAGGATGGCCGCCAGCGTCGCCAACGGCACGTCTTTGAGCACGTCCGCGAAGGGGATGAGGAGGATGACCACCGCGGCCGCCCCGAGGGCACCGGCCTGGGTCCGGCCGCCGGCCGTGACGACGGCGCCGGTGCGGGGCGGGCTGGCGTTGACCGGGAAGGACCCCACGAGGCCGGCCAGCACGCTGCCGGCGCCGACCCCGAGGAAGTCGCGTCCCGCGTCGACGTCGTAGCCACCCCGCTCGGAGAAGGAGCGGGTCGTGGCCGCGGTCTGGGTCACGACCACCAGAGCTACCACGGCGGCGAGCGGCGCCAGGCTCCCCAGCGCCGACCACGACAGGCCGGTCAGCCCGAAATGGGGCGCCCCGGTCTTGACCGTGCCCAGCACGGCGACACCGTGAGACGTGAGGTCGAGCGCAGCGACGAGGGCCGTGGAGCCGACCAGGCCGACCAGCGCGGCAGGGATCCGGCGGTCGAGACGCGCGCTGACGAGCATGATGGCCAGGACGCCGGCGCCGATGGTGAGCGACCACCCGTTCACCTCGTTGAGATGGGTGAGCACGTAACCCACGCGGTGCTGGTTGGAGCCGCCGGTCGGAGGCAGGCCGAAGAAATCGGGTAGCTGGTGGGCGATGATGATGACGGCCACACCGGACATGAAGCCGGTGACGATGGGGGTCGAGAGGAACTCGGCGATCCACCCGAGGCGCAGGATGCTCACGAGCATCACGATGAGCCCGACCATCACCGCGAGGATCCCCACCAGGTCGATGTAACGGGCCGATCCGGTCAGGGCGAGAGCGGACACCCCGGCGGCGAACAACGGGGCGATCGTCGAGTCCGCCCCCACCGACATCTGCGGGTTGGAGCCCAGGAGGGCGAAGAGCACCGTCCCGGCCACGAAGGCGTAGAAGCCGGTGATGGGCGGCATGCCGGCCAGCCGCGAGGTCGCCAGCTGCTCGGGGACGGCGATGACGAGGAGGGTGAGGCCGGCCACCAGGTCCGCGCCAGCCCAGGAACGCTGATACCCGTGCAGCGAGGTCAGGACGGGTGGACGGCTCATCGCGACATCATCGCCCACCGGCCGCTCCGCCAGATTGACCCAATTGAATAGTCTCGAGTCCGGGAGTCGAGGCGCCCCGGCGGCCGGCGTCCCGTGCCACCCGCCTGAAGGAGGCCCGCACCAATGAGCGACTACCCGTATGCCGACCGCTTCACCATCCACCGGAAACTGCCGGAGCAGGGCACCAGCCGCGAGGGCGTGCTGGCGGAGCTCCACACCATGGCCACGGAGGAGGACTCGTTCTGGGAGACCGGGAAGTGCTCCGGCACCATGTACTGCGGGGACCACGACCACTACCGATTCATGAACGAGGCCTTCGGCCTCTTCGCCCACGTGAACGTCCTGCAACGCGACATGTGCCCCAGCGCCACCAAGTTCGAGGCGGAGATCATCGCCATGACGCTCGGCCTGCATTCCGGCGACGCGGCGGTGGCGGCCGGTGACGACCCGTGCGGCCTGGTGACCACTGGCGGGACGGGGAGCATTCTGCATGCGATCCTGGCCTATCGCGAGCACGCGGCCTCCGAGCGCGGTGTGACCCGTCCCAACGTGATCAAGCCCGAGACCGGGCATCCCGCGTTCGACAAAGCGTGCCACCTCTTCGGGGTCGAGCTGCGGCGGGCGCCGGTCGACCCGGTCACGACCCAGGTCGACGTGGACTGGGTGCGCGACCACACCGACGATCAGACGGTTGCCCTCATCGGCTCGGCGTGCAACTACGGCTACGGCACCGTCGACCCAATCTCGGACCTGTCCGACCTCGCGCTCGAGCGCAGCATCGGGCTGCACGTCGATGCCTGCCTCGGCGGGTTCATCCTGCCCTTCGGTCGCGAGCTTGGCTACGACATCCCGGCGTTTGACTATTCGGTGCCGGGCGTCACCTCCATGTCGGCCGACACCCACAAGTACGGGTACGCCTTCAAGGGATCCTCCGTCGTGAGCTTCCGCTCCAAGGCGCTGCGCAACGCGCAGTACTTCTACCTGACCGACTGGAGCGGCGGGAAATACACCTCGCCCGGAATGGAGGGCTCGCGCTCGGGCGGCCTCATCGCTGCCACCTGGGCCTCCATGGTGCAGCTGGGCCACGCCGGCTACCTGGGCTACGCACGGCAGATCTTCGAGACCTCCTTCGCCATGCAGGAGGCGGTCACGTCGCACGCCGAGCTCCGCCTCGTCGGGCGGCCGACCTTCCTCTTCTCGTTCACCTCCGACGAATTCGACATCTACCACGTGAACGACTTCATGCGGACCAGGGGATGGCGCTTCAACGGGCAGCAGTACCCCAACGCGCTCCACATGGCGGTGACCAGGCCGCAGACCCAGCCCCAGGTGGTGGAGGAGTTCGCAGCCGACCTGGCGGATGCGGTGGCCTACGCCAAGGAGCACGCCGACGAGGCGCCCAAGAGCGGGGCCATCTACGGCGGCGTGGCCGGCGGCATGACCGACGAGGCGGATGAGTTCATCCGAGCCGTCATGGCCGACATGCTCGACGGGCAGTCCGCCATCCCTGCCAAATGACAGACGGTGGCGCGCCCACCGAATGGGTCGCCGGCTGCCTGGCGGCACAGGTGGGATTGGAGAGCGCGCTCGTCGGCCTGGACGACGCGACGGCGCATCGGCCCAGCCTGCTGGCCGGCTGGAGCGTGGGGCACGTGCTCACACACATCGCCCGCAACGCCGACAGCGTCGTGTGGCGGCTCGAGGGTGCGGCGCAAGGTGAACTGCGCGACCAGTACCCGGGCGGCCCCGAGCAGCGGAAGACGGACATCGAGGCCGGCGCAGCCCGGCCGGCGGCGGAGCTGGTGGCGGACGTCCGCCGGACCTCGGCGGCGGTCGCGGGGGTGATGGCCGGTCTCCCCACGCAGGCCTGGGACGCGCCGTCCCGCACCTCGCGGGGCGTGGTCGAGAGTTCCCGGGACGCGATCCTGTCCCGCTGGCGCGAGGTGGTGGTCCACCACGGCGACCTCGGCCTCGCTCCGGTTCCGCTCCCGCCCGAGCTCGTGGCCGTCTGGCTGCCGCGGGAGCTGGCGCGACTCGACGAGAGGACGGACCCGGGCCGGCTCCTGTCATGGATCATCGGGCGGGGCGACGCGCCCGTGCTGGCGGCGTGGTAGCCGACCCGCCGACCCGATGCGGTTACCCCGAGACGAAGGCGTTGCCGGACCGGTCGACCGCCACGCAGTAGTTGGTGGTCGGGCACGAGATGCTCGTGAGGGCGTGGCCGTTGTCGATGAGGGTACCGACGCTCCACGTCGTGCCGTTCCAGCCGAAGACCCGCCCGATGGAATCGACCGCTCGGCAGAACGTCGTCGTGGGGCAGGAGACGGCGGTGAGCCCGGACGCGTCGGTGCCGGTGACGGGTGGCTCGGTGGCGATCGACGCCGGCGCCGTGAACCCCAGGCCGTTCCAGGTCAACACGCTGCCGCTGCTGTCGACCAGGACGCAGAACGACGTGGTCGCGCAGGAGACCGAGTTGAGCTGGCCCTGGGTGTCGGCGTCGCTGGGCTGGGTCCAGGTGTGGCCGTTCCACACCGAGGGACCGCCTTCGGCTGCGACACAGAAAGCCGGGGACACGCATGAGATCTGGTTGGCGGCCCCCCACGCCCCGACGTTGCCCGACCAGCCCGAGCCGTCGAACACGAAGGAATTTCCCTCGCCGTCGATCGTGACGCAGAAGCTGGGTCCGGTGCAGTCGATGGCGGTGACGCCCTGGGCGGAGGGGATGGTCGCCGGGGGCTGCCACGTTGACCCGTTGAACAACGCGACCTGGTTCAGGTTCGGCGCGGCGGCGCAGAAGCTGGCGGCGGCGCACGAGAGGTACGACGCACCCTGGGGTGAGGAAGACGGCACGGCGGGGCCCAGTGCGGCAACCTTCTCGAAGTAGAGCCTGTAGGTCTGACCGGTCACGGACCCGGCCAGGCAGGCGCCGGGCGCGGGGCATGAGACGACAGACAGGTTGGCACCCGACGCGATGCGGATCGGCTTGGACCAGCTGCCTGCAGCCGCCGTCGTCGTGGGTGTTGTCGTGTGCGCGGTCGTGGTGGTCGACGAGCTCGAGCCGGCCGGGCTCTTGCTGCAGCCGGCGACGAGCAAGGAGAGCGCGGCGACGGTCAGCGCCGCCACGAACGGTCCCGCCCGCCGCTCTCGCACTACTTGGTGACCGGGAGGCCGCTCGCCTCGAGGGCCCGGTGACGTGACCATGTGTCGAGGACGATGAGGGTCTTGGTACCGGTGACCCGGCCGCGGCGGCGCAGCTGCTCGATCACCTGCCCCAGGCGCTCGACGTCCGGCACCTGGAGCCACACGAGCGCGTCGGGGTCGCCCGCCGTGGTGAACACGGCCTGCACCTCGGAGAGCTGCATGGCCGTCTCCTTGATCTCTTGGAGGTCGGCAGTGCCGGCGAAGCGCACCTCCGTGAAGGCCTGGATCGGACGGCCTGCCTTGCGGTGGTCGACCACGACCGTGTAGCCGGCGATCACGCCCGTGCGCTCCAGCCGTTCAATGCGCCGCGTGACCGCTGAGGCGGACAGCGAGACCTGCTCGCCGATGTCGGCCATCGTCCGTCGGGCATTGTGCGACAGCAGCTCGATGATGTGGTGATCTATCGGATCCAGCTCCTCTGTTCCCATGGGGTAGAAGCCTAACGAAGGCGGGTTCGGCCGCATGTTCAGTGCATCAAGACCCCACTCTCCCCCGTCTCTGTTGCGTGGGTGTTGTCCGAGGCGGATGCTCACCCGTCCCGACGGTGGACCGACACGACGTAGCTCCCCGGCGCTGCGAAAGGCCGGCGGTCCCAGGTCGACCAGCGGTCCTCGAGCACGAGGCCGGAGCGGGTCGCGAGGGCATCGTGCTCGGGCGGGCCGAATCCTCCGGGGCGGATGGAGTACCCCGTGACGAGCCGTCCCCCGGGCACCAGCCAGCGCGCCGCATTGGCGATCGCCCGGCCCTCGGCGCCGGGAGGGACGAAGATGAGCACGTTGCCGGCCATGACCACGATGTCGAAGGTGCGCCCGAGCTCGAGGTCGGGGTCGGTCAGGTCCCCTTCCACCCAGGACAGACCGGGCGCCTTCGCGCGCGCCGCCTCGAGCATGGCCGGATCGACGTCGACGCCGAGGACCGTATGGCCGCGCCGGCTGAGTTCGATGGCGACGCGGCCGGTGCCGCATCCCGCATCGAGGACCGAGCCCGGACCGTACGAGTCGACCAGCGCCGCCTCGCCGTGCACGTCCGCGCCGGCGGAGGCCAGCTCGTCGAAGCGGCGGTCGTAGGCGGCGCCGCGCGGGACATCGCTCTCTTGCCACGGCCCGGGCACGCGCGGCCTACGGGATGGAGGTGCCCCCCGGCAGCGTCTCGGTGGTGGCCCCCGTGGGGAGGCTGAACAGGCTGGCGGGTGGCTTGGACGAGTACTTCGTCAACTCGAAGTAGCTGGACGACGACGATCCTGAGTACGACAGGAGCCCCTGCTTGGTGACGCAGTACTTGCCGCCCTTGCCGCGCACCCTCACGGTGACGCACGTGGAGGGTTGCCCGGCGAACGTCCCAGAGGAGGAGGACACCTTGATGCCGAGGAGCCTCGAGACGATCCCCTCCTTGGCCTCGGCCAGTGCACCGAGCGCGACCGTCGGGCTGAAGATGTCCTCCAGCCCGAGCAGGGGGTTCGAGCCCTTGACCGAGAGGCACTGCGTGGAACCCTTCGACGAGGTCGTGCTCGTGGTCGTGGAGGCGCCGGAATTGCCGGAATTGCCCGAGTTCCCCGAACTCGATGTTGAGCCGGAATTCCCCGAGTTACCGGTCGAGGCCGAGTTCGCCGAGCAGTAGTACGTCGTCTTCCCGTTGTTGATCACACTGCCGGTCGACGTCGAGAAGTTCGACTTGGGGGGCGACTGGGCGATCGTCACCGTCGTCTTCTGCCCGTCGCTGACCGAGGTGTACTGGGCCAGGTATGTCAGATTCTTCGAGCGGTTGATGCTGTTCGTCAGCGCCTTGAGGTTGAGCGGGGAGACTGCCCGTCCCGACGCCGGCAGCGCCGGTACCAGGACGAGGGCCCCGAGGCCCACGGCGACGGTCATGACCACGACTCGGGTTCGCATGTCAAAACGGTAGTCGGCACCCCTCCACGGGGGTGCATCGGCGAACGTGCAGCGGACGATGGCACCCGGGGCCTCGGTAGGGTGACCCTCGTGTGCCTCCTCGTCGTCGCGACGCGGCTGGTGCCCGATGAGCCCCTGATCGTCGGCGCCAACCGCGACGAAGTCCTGGAGCGGCCGACGATCCCTATCACCGTGCTCGACCAGGGTCCGCCGCGGATCCTCGGCGGGCGCGACGAGCTCTCGGGTGGCACGTGGCTCGCCGTCAACGAGCACGGGGTCTGCGCGGGGCTGACCAACCAGCCGCTGGGTGAGGCCAAGGACCCGTCCAAGAGATCACGCGGCGAGCTGCCGCTCGCGCTCGCCCGTCACGAAACGGCCACTGCAGCGGTCGACGAGTTGCTGCGGGCGTACCGGCCCGAGGACTACAACGGGTCGTGGCTGCTCGTGGGTGACCGCACGTCGCTCTTCTTCGTCGACTTCACCGGGGTGGCCGACCCGGCCGCCATCGCGCTCCCGCCGGGGATCCACGTGCTCGAGAACCGAGCGCTCGGGGAGCCCTCGCGCAAGGTTGACCTCGTGCGGGCGGCGCTCGGCAGCCCGACTCAGGGCGACGACGTGGTCACCGCCTTCCGGCGGGTCCTGGTCGACCATCGGATCCCCGAGGGCGACGAGCGCCCCAACGCGGCGACCTGCGTGCACCTCGACTCGTTCGGGACGCGATCCTCGTGCATCGTGCGCGTGCCCGCCGGCGACGGGCCGCCGCGGCTGTGGGTGGCCGACGGCCCTCCGTGCGCCGCGCCCTACGAGGAGGCGAGCGCGCTGTGGGGTCCTCCGGACCCTGCTCCGACGGCTCAGTCGCGGACGAGCGGCTTGTAGCGCAACCGGTGCGGCTGGTCCGCCTCGACGCCCAGGCGCTGGTGCCGATCGGCCTCGTAGTCGCTGAAGTTGCCCTCCCACCACCGGACCTCGGAGTCCCCCTCGAAAGCGAGCACGTGGGTCGCGATGCGGTCGAGGAACCAGCGGTCGTGGCTGATGACGACGGCGCAACCGGGAAAGGACAACAGGGCGTCCTCGAGGGCGCGCAGGGTGTCGACGTCGAGATCGTTGGTCGGCTCGTCGAGCAGCAGGACGTTGCCACCGCTGCTGAGCACCTTGGCCAAGAGCACCCGGTTGCGCTCGCCCCCGGAGAGCTGCCCCACCTTCTTCTGCTGATCGCTGCCTTTGAAGCCGAATCCGGCCACGTAGGCACGGCCGTGCAGCTCACGGCCGCCCACAACCAGGCGGTCCACCCCGCCGGTGATCTCCTCGAACACCGTGGCGTCCGGTGACAGCGTCTCGCGCGACTGGTCGACGTAGGCCAGCTGCACGGTGGCGCCAAGCGTCAGCGTGCCCTCATCGGGCTGCTCCTCGCCGACGATCATGCGGAAGAGGGTGGTTTTCCCTGCGCCGTTCGGCCCGATGACACCGACGATGCCGCCAGGAGGGAGGATGAAGCCCAGGCCATCGATGAGCAGCCGGTCGCCGTACGCCTTGACCACGCCGGTGGCCTCGACCACCTGGTCGCCCAGGCGCGGTCCGGGCGGGATGGCCAGCTCCACCTTGTCGGCCCGTCGCTCGGACGCCTCGGCCTCGGCAACGAGCTCGTTGTAAGCCGTGATGCGCGCCCTCCCCTTGCTCTGGCGTGCACGTGGGGACATGCGGATCCACTCGAGCTCGCGTTCGAGCGAGGCCTGGCGGGAGCGGTCGGCCTTCTCCTCGACGGCGAGGCGGGCCTGCTTCTGCTCGAGCCAGGACGAGTAATTGCCCTCCCAGGGGATGCCCGCGCCACGGTCGAGCTCGAGGATCCAGCCGGCGACGTTGTCGAGGAAGTAGCGGTCGTGAGTCACCGCGACGACGGTGCCGGCGTACTGCTGCAGCGTCCGCTCGAGCCAGGCGACCGACTCCGCGTCGAGATGGTTGGTCGGCTCGTCGAGGAGGAGCAGGTCCGGCTTGGACAGGAGCAGCCGGCAGAGCGCGACCCGGCGGCGCTCGCCTCCCGAGAGGGTCCCGACGGCAGCGTCGCCCGGAGGGAGGCGGAGTGCGTCCATGGCGATCTCGAAGGTGCGGTCGAGCTCCCAGGCGCCGGCCGCATCGATCTTGGCCTGGAGGTCAGCCTGCTCGGCGAGGAGCGCGTCGATGTCGGCGTCGGGATCGCCAAAGGCCGCGCAGACCTCGTTGAACCGATCGACCATCCGCTTCGCCTCGCCGACGCCCTCGGCCACGTTGCCGGCGACGTCCTTCGACGGGTCCAGCTGCGGCTCCTGGGCGAGGTGTCCGACCGTGAACCCCGGCGTGAGGCGCGCCTCGCCGGTGAACCCGTCGTCCTCTCCGGCCATGATCCGCAGCAGCGAGGACTTACCCGACCCGTTGGACCCGATGACGCCGATCTTGGCTCCGGGGTAGAAGGACAAGTTGATGCCCTTGAGGACCTCGCGGTCCGGCGGGTAGTACCGCTTGAGGCCGCGCATGGTGTAGATGAATTGGGGCGCCACGGCGACCAGTGTGCCCCATGGCCGTCCGGCCCCTGAAACCGGCCGAGCCGGGCGTGATGGACGGCTCGGCGGTCGCTACCGGTCCGAGGACCAGCGGATCCGGCTGAACCGGCGGTCGCCGACCTTGCCGGTCGCGACGAACCAGCGCGCGGAATCCTCGAGCGCCTCGGCAGCAGGTCGGGGTGCGTAGCCAAGCTCCTCACGCGCCCGGTTGTCGTCGAAGGCCATCTGAGAGGTCGACATCCGGGCCGCCTCGAGGGGAACCGAGGGGTGCCGTCGGAGCAACTTGCCCTCGACCGTCTCCGACAGCGCGGCGACGGCCAGCGACAGCGACCGCGGGACCCGTATCCGCGGCTCCGGAAGGCCCGTGATGGAGGCCAACTCGCTCAACAACCCCTGCAGGCTCAGGTTCTCGCCGCCCAGGATGTAGCTGCGCCCGGTCCGGCCCTTCTCCAGGGCGAGGACGTGCCCGGCCGCCACGTCATCGACGTGCGCGACGTTCAGCACGGTGTTGACGAACCCGGGGATCCGCCCGTTCAGGAAGTCGAGAATGAGCTTGCCGGTGGGTGTCGGTGCGCGGTCGCCGGGACCGACGGGGAAGGTCGGGAGGACCAGGGAGGCGGGCAGGCCCTCTGCGATGGCGCGCAGCACCTCGTGTTCGGCCACGTACTTGGAGCGCTTGTAGGAGCCGTACAGGTGCCGTACGTCGGGGAACGAGCGCTCGTCGGCCGACCCGGCCCCCGAGACGTGCTCGAGCCCGAGAGTCCCGACCGTGCTCGTGTACACCAGCCGCTCCACGCCGGACTCCGCGGCCGCTCCGAGAACGTTCTTCGTCCCGCCGACGTTGATGTCGTAGAAGGCGGCGGGATCGTTCGCCCAGAACCGGTAGAGGCCGGCGACGTGGAAGACGGCCCGGCAGCCGCTGACCGCCTTCCGGACGCTGTCGGCGTGCCGCAGGTCGCCGACAACCTGCTTGACGTTCAGGCCGTCGAAGTTCCCGGTGTCGGCGCCGGGCTCCACGAGCGCGATCACCTCCTGGTCGCCCGCGACCAACCGACGGGTGACGGCGGAGCCGATGAAACCGCTCGCCCCGGTCACCAGGACCCTGTCGCCGGACCCGAGGTTCACAGCCGCGCCCGGTGCAGCGTTCCCTTGGCCATCGTCTTGCCGAACTCGAAGATGAGGCTCGAGCCCTGCTGCGCACTGGACAGCACGTCGTCGAGCGCGTCGGCGAAGAGCTCGACCTCGTCGTCACCCGCGATCAGCGGAGGGAGGAGCTTGACGACGTTCATGTTGTCGGCCGCCACCTGGGTGAGGATGCGGTGCCGATGGAACAGCGGGACCACGATCATCTGGGAGAACAGGGCTGGA
>CAWGOJ010000024.1:0-28812 GCA_963824195.1 uncultured Acidimicrobiaceae bacterium
GAGCCGGCTGTTGTAGCTCGAGATCGTGCTGTTGACGTTCGACTCCGCGGACTTCACCGCGCTGCTCGGCGACACGCCGCCGGTGTACATGGAGATCTCGGCGTTCAAGATGTCGGTGCGCACGTCCGCATAGGGGCCGATGACCGAGCCCGAGGTCGCCGGCGTGTTGGCCCCGTTGTTGATCTCGTTGTAAGCGACCTTGTACCCGGGGTTCGTCGTCCACAGGTGCTGGACCGTTGCCGTCTGCGCCGAAGACTTGCGCACCGGGATGTAGCCGGTGCCCGCGGCCCAGGTGGCCTGCGACTGCGTGTTGCAGATGTAGGAGAGGTACTGCCATGCGGCGGCCTGGTCGATGGCCGGGACCTTGCTCGAGATGTAGACGCCCGAGCCCCCGGGCTCCACACCGCCCTGCACCGACGAGCTGTACACGGGGAAGGCACCGATCCCTAGCTTGACGCTGGCGTACTGGCCGCTGCCGAGCAGTTTCGTCACAGTGCCCAGGGCGGCCGAGGTCTCGATCGTCATGCCGTACTTGCCACTCCCCATGCCGAGCAGGTTGTCGTACTCGTCCGGTCCGGTCGACGGGTTCGTGGTGGCGTCGCCCGACGTCACGAGCTGCTTCAGCTGGCTGAAGATCGACACCGCCGTCTTCGTGTCGAACGAGCCCGCTGTCGCCCGGGCACTGCGCCCGTTCTTGTTGTTCACGAAGAGCTGGTTCGCCGTGGACAGCCAGGTCTCGAGGTGCCACGGGTCGAGGACCAGGCCCATGCCCGAGCCAGAGGCCTTGAGCGCCTTGGCATCGGACACCATCTGCGACAGTGTGGTCGGCGGGTCGGCGGGGTTGAGTCCGGCCTTCGTGAAGGCGGCCTGGTTGTAGTAGAGGATCGGTGCCGAGACGGCGAAGGGGAGCGCCCACTGCACGCCGTTCACCTTCCAGTAGGCCAGCGGTCGGGGCAGGTAGTCGCTCGTCGAGTACTTGGCGGCGTTCATGCAGGACTGGACCGGGAGGAAGGAGCCGGTGTCGATGGCCGCCTGGGTGCGCTGGTCCTCGAGCTGGACGGCGTCGGGCAGCTGTCCGTTGGACAGGCCGGCCAGGTACTTCTGCCAGGTGTCGTCGTAGCCCGCCTGGGTGACCAGGGTCACGTGCACCTGGGACTGCGACGAGTTGAAGGCGCTGGTGATCGACTGCAGCGTCGTCAGGTTGGCTTCAGAGGCGGACTCCCAGAAGGTGATGTCGACGACACCCTTGTGGTCGGCCAGGGCCTTGAGGTTGCAGCTGGGCAGCTTGGAGGCGGCACCGGCCGGCGGTGCGCCGGCCGCGGTGGCGACGACGGCGGCCGTGGTGGCGGTCGTGGCTGACGCCACGAACAGTGCCGCGGCGGTGAGTCGGGAGAGGCGAGCAGTCCGCATGTCTATTGCCTAGCACCGGAGCCGCACTGGCGGTTGCCGCCCCTATTTCACCGCGCCGGCCGTCAGGCTCCGTACCAGCTGCTTCTGGAAGATGAGGAGGAGGATCACCAGCGGCACGAACGCGATGACGGCGCCGGCGAGGGACACGGGGATCTGCGAGACCTCGGTGCCGAGGAGCTGCTTCAGGCCGATCTGCACCGTGTAGAGCGGTGTCGTGCCGCCGGTCGCCACCAGTGGCCACAGGTACTGGTTCCACGCCCCCAGGAAGGAGAACACGGCCAGGGCGGCGAGCGACGGGCGGGCCAGCGGCACGGCCACCCGGGTCATGAAACGCAGGTGCCCGTAGCCGTCGAGCTGCGCCGCCTCCTGCAGGTCGCGCGGGATCTGCAAGAAGGCCTGGCGGAGCAGGAAGATGCCGAAGCCGGTGGCCAAGAAGGGGACCGCGAGGCCGGCATAGGTGTTGAACCAGTGCAGCGACGTGACCGTGTCGAGGTTGGTGATGAAGGTGACCTCGAATGGGATCATCAGCGTCACCAGGCAGACCACGAAGAGCGTCCGTTTGAGGGGGAAGCGCAGGAAGGCGAAGGCGTAGGCGGCGAGGATGGAGGTGACGAGCTGGCCCAGCACGATGATGGCGGTCATGATCGCCGACGTCGCCACGTACTTGGACATCTGCCCGGTCGTCCATGCCGCGTTGTAGTCGTGCCATTGCGGATTGCTCGGGAACAGCGGCGGGGGCTGCTGCACCAGCTGCTGGGGCGGCAGCAGCGAGTTGACGATCGTGATGTAGATCGGGAAGACCACCACGACGGCCGCCGCCGTCAGCAGCGTGTAGCTGCCGATCGTCCGCAGCCGCCGCCGCGGCCTGCGCGGCGGCGGAGCCTTGGTCGTGACCGCAGCCAGGGCAGGCGCCTCAGTCGTTGCGTCAGCGGGCATAGCTCACCCGCCGTTCCAAGAACCGCAGCTGCAGGAGGGTGAGCCCCAGGATGATGAGGAAGAGCACCGTCGCCATGATGGCGGCGGCCCCCGGGTTGCTCTCGATCTGCAGCGTGTTGAGGATGTTGTAGATGAGCACATTGGTATGCAGGCGGACCGCGTTCTGGTTCCCGATGAGGATGTCGACCGCGCCAAAGGCTTGGAAGGCGTAAATGGTGCTCACGACCACGGCGAAGAAGATGGTGGGGGAGAGCAACGGCACGGTCATCCGCCAGAACCTCGTCCAGGAGCCGGCGCCGTCGATGCGCGCCGCCTCGAGGAGCTCGTCGGGGACCGACTGCAGCCCCGCCGACATGATGATGAACGAGAGGCCGAGGAACTGCCAGATGGTGATCAGCGCGACCGAGGGCAGAGCCCAGGTCGTGTTCTCGAGTGCGGGCGGGGTCGGGTTGATGCCGAGCCAGGGCAGCAGGCCCACGACCGGGTTCAGGAGCGTCCCGAAGACGACCGAAGCGACAGCGACGGAGCTGACCACCGTCGAGGAGAAGATCACCCGGTAGACCGCCATGCCCTTGAGCTTGCGGTGGGCCGCCACGGCCAGCGCCAGCCCGAGAAGGAGGCTGATCGGTACCACGAGGATCACGAAGACGATCGTGGTGACGAGGCTCTGGGTGAACTGCGTCGAGGTGATGGTGGGGATGATCTGGTGCAGGCCGACGTAGTGCGACGGGAGACCGGGCACGGGCGGCGTCTCGTACAGCATCAGCTTGAAGTTGCGCAGGAAGGGATAGAAGGAGAAGACCCCGAACAGCACCAGCGCCGGGAGGAGCAAGACGTAGGCCAGGGCCGCCTCCTTGCGCATGCGGGACCGCAGTCCGTGGCTCCGCGCGGGGGCTTTCGGTGCCGCCGCCGCCTCGGTCGCCGCGGTCACGGTCCCACCAGCCGCTCGCCGGTGGTCGCGTCGAAGAGGTGGTACGCCTCGGGATCGGCGTCGACGGCGATGCGCACCGCCTCGCCGAGCGCCGGCTTCGTCGCCCCCGCGCCTTGGCGCACGATGATGCGGGCGCCGCTCTCGGTGTGGCAGATCACATGCGTCTCGGCACCGAGCAGCTCGACGATGATGACGTTGGCTGCGATCACGCCGTCGGGGCTGAGGCGCAGCGCCTCGGGGCGCAGGCCGAGCACGACGTCGGGCCCGCTGCCGCGGACCGGGTCAGCCACCTCGGCCGGCAGCGGCACCGAGGCCCCGGCGAAGGCGACGCACAGCGTGCCGCGTGCGCCGCCGCCCGACGCGCCGGGTGACCCGTTCTCGACCAGCATCCCCTCGACCAGGTTCATGCCCGGGCTGCCCAGGAAGTGGGCCACGAACACGTTGGTCGGGTGCGCGTACAGGTCTTCGGGGGCGGCCACCTGCTGCAGCCTGCCCGCGCTCATGACCGCGATGCGATGGCCCATCGTCATCGCCTCGACCTGGTCGTGGGTGACGTAGAGGGTGGTGGTCTTCAGCCGGCTCTGCAGCTCGACGATGTCGGCCCGGGTCTGCACGCGCAGCGCAGCGTCGAGGTTGGAGAGCGGCTCGTCCATCAGGAACACGAGCGGCTCGCGCACGATGGCCCGGGCCAGGGCGACGCGCTGGCGCTGGCCGCCCGAGAGCTGGGCCGGCTTGCGGCCGAGGAGATCGCCCAGACCGAGGGTCTCCGCCGCCCGCTTGACCTTTGTGACGCGTTCCTCCTTGTCCACGCCGCGCTGGCGGAGCGGGAACTCGATGTTCTTCCCGACCGTCAGGTGCGGGTAGAGCGCGTAGCTCTGGAAGACCATGGCCACGTCGCGGTCCTTGGGGTCGACGTCGTTCACGACGCGGTCGCCGATGGAGACCGTGCCGTCGCTGATCTCCTCCAGCCCGGCCACGAGGCGCAGTGCCGTGGTCTTGCCACAGCCCGAGGAGCCGAGCAGGACGAGGAGCTCGCCGTCGGGGATCGACAGCGTCAGGTCGTCGACCGCCGTGGTGTCACCGAAGCGCTTGGTCACGCCGTCGAAGCTGACCTGTGCCAACGTGCTCCTTCCGGGCGGCCACCACCGGCCACGCTCGATCGGTTGGCCGCACGGTACCGGGCGCGGGGCCACGGGTACAGGTCCCCGTGCCGTGGGCCCGGCGGGGGCTCAGGAGGCCGGGATCTTCCACCCCATCGACTCGGCGATCTCCTTGCAGGTGGGGCACAGGCCATAGCGCCCGGGGTCCCGCCCCGGGACCCACTCCTTGCCGCACAGGGCCCGCACGGCGGTCCGGTTCACGATGCCCTCGACCACGCTCGGCCCCATGGAGACGAAGTCGCCTCCCTTGGGGGTGTACCCCTCGAGGACGATGTGGGCCATCCGGTCGTGGTCCCCGTCGTCGAGATCGGGTGCCGGACGCGCCGGCGCCAGCGTCGTCCCGCCGGCCTGCTCGGGGCCAGGGGTTTCGGTGCTGCGGTCCACGGCCACAGCGTAGGCAGGCCGGGGGCCCGGCCGCCCCGTCGGCCTGCTCGACCCTGGACTGGGGGTCGGACCGCTCGGGAATCAGCGACGCACCCATATTGTTGACCAGTCAGAGGTATTTCCACCCAGAAAGAGATCCCATGACGAACGAAAACGTGACACTCCCATTGCTGCCCCTGAAGTCAGGGGTCGTGCTGCCCGGGATGGTCTTCACCATGGCCCTCGAGTCGGCTGAGGCCAGGGCGGCCGTCGAGTCCGCCCGCTCCGCCGGCGGGCGCCTGCTGCTCGTGCCCCACATCGAGGGCCGCTTCGCCAGCGTCGGCGTGATCGCCGAGGTGATGGAGGAGGGTGACCTGCCCGGCGGGCTCCCCGCTGTGGCTGTCCGTGGCGACCGCAGGGCGGTCATCGGCACGGGTGTCCCCGGCACCGGGGACGCGCTCTGGGTCGAGGCCGAACCCCTCAGCGAGTCCGAGCCCACGCCGGCCGTCAACGAGCTGGCCCGGGAGTACCGCGCCGTGCTCGAGAACATCCTGCACTCGCGGGGCGCCGGGCGCATCGCCGCCCAGCTGCGCGAGATCACCGAGCCGAGCCGTCTGGCGGACGTGTCGGGGTACTCGCCTGACCTCTCGCTCACTCAGAAGGTCGAGGTCCTCGAGACGCTCGACGTCGAGGCGCGCCTGCGCCTCGTGCTGGGCTGGGCGCGCGACACGTTGGCCGACCTGGCCCTGCGGGAGAAGATCAAGACCGACGTCGAGGAGGGCATGGAGAAGACGCAGCGCGAGTTCCTGCTGCGCCGCCAGCTCGACGCCATCCGCAAGGAGCTGGGCCAGATCAGCGGTGACGCCGACGACGCCGACCCCGACGACTACCGGGCGAAGCTCGAGGCGCGTGAGCTGCCCGAGCACGTGCGCAAGGCCGTCGAGCGCGAGGTCGACAAGTTGGAGCGCACCAGTGACCAGAGCCCCGAGACGGGCTGGATCCGCACCTGGCTCGACACCGTGCTCGAGCTCCCCTGGGGCATCGAGTCCGAGGACCGTCTCGACATCCCCGAGGCGTCTCGCATTCTCGAGGCCGACCACGACGGGCTCGACGACGTCAAGGAGCGCATCCTCGAGCACCTCGCCGTGCGCAAGCTGCAGGCCGAGCGCGGGCTGGCGTCCGTTGACGGGCGCGGGTCGGGGGCCATCCTGACCCTCGTGGGGCCTCCGGGTGTCGGCAAGACGTCGCTCGGCGAGTCGGTGGCGAACGCCCTCGGGCGCAAGTTCGTCCGCATCTCGCTCGGCGGCGTGCGTGACGAGGCCGAGATCCGCGGCCACCGCCGTACCTACGTCGGGGCCCAGCCGGGCCGGTTGGTGCGCGCCCTGCGCGAGGCGGGGACCATGAACCCGGTCATCGTCCTCGACGAGGTCGACAAGATCGGTGCGGACTACCGGGGAGACCCCTCCTCGGCTCTGCTCGAGGTGCTCGACCCGGCGCAGAACCACACGTTTCGCGACCACTACCTCGAGGTCGACCTCGACCTGTCGCGGGTGCTGTTCATCGCCACGGCCAACGTGAGCGAAACCGTCCCCGGACCGCTGCTCGACCGCATGGAGGTCATCCGGATTGACGGGTACACCGAGTCCGAGAAGGTCTCCATCGCCAAGCACCACCTGGTGGACCGCCAGCTCGCCCGGGCCGCGCTGCGTCCCGACGAGGTGGAGATCAGCGACGAGGCGCTGCGCGCCATCGTGGCCGACTACACCCGGGAGGCCGGCGTGCGGAACCTGGAGCGCGAGCTCGGCAAGCTGCTGCGCAAGGTGGCGACGAAGCTCGCGTCGGGGGACCGTCAGGCGCCCGTCGCGGTGGGGGTCGACGACGTGCGGGGCTGGCTCGGCCGGCCGCACTTCTTCTTCGAGGCGGCCGATCGCACCAGCGTGCCCGGCGTGGTCACCGGCCTCGCCGTCACGGGTGCGGGCGGCGACGTCCTCTTCGTCGAGGCCAGCGTGTCGGACGGTTCCGAGGGGCTCACCCTCACGGGCCAGCTCGGCGACGTGATGAAGGAGTCGGCGGAGATCGCGCTGTCCTACGTGCGCTCGCACGCAGAGGAGCTCGAGATCGACCCGGCATCCTTCGCCGGCAAGCGCTTCCACGTCCACGTCCCCGCCGGGGCCGTCCCCAAGGACGGGCCGTCGGCCGGGGTCACCATGACGACGGCGCTGGTCAGTCTTCTCCGGGGCATCCCCGTGCGTTCCACGGTGGGGATGACCGGTGAGGTCACGCTGCAGGGTCGCGTGCTGCCCATCGGCGGGGTCAAGCAGAAGGTGCTGGCCGCCCACCGGGCCGGGCTGACCGAGGTGGTCCTGCCCGAGCGCAACGGCAACGACCTCGAGGACGTCCCCGAGGAGGTCCGTGACGTCATGACGTTCCACCTGGCCGCCACCATCGCCGACGTGCTCGCCCCCGCATTGTCCGGGGCGGGCGCGGAGGCCGGTGCGGCCGGCGACGGGACCGGGTTGGGCGCCGCGGCCTGAGTCCGGGCAGACTGGCCCCGGTCACAGCGATACAGGGACCGGCGATCGGAGCGCACATGGACGACAAGCAGATCGTGGAGCGGATCAGCGAGCTCGCCGCCGAGGAGCAGCACCTCGAGGAGGCGCACGTCGGCGAAGGGCTCAGTGACGAGGAGCAGGCGCGCAAGCGCGACCTCGAGGTCACCCTCGACGAGATGTGGGACCTCCTGCGCCAGCGTCGCGCCAAGCGCAACGCGGGACAGGACCCCGACGCCGCCCAGCAGCGGTCGGCGAGCACGGTCGAGGGTTACCTGCAGTAACGCCGCGCCGACGCTTCGCTCGGGGGCTTTCGCAAAACTATAAACCGGCCTGTGGATAGTTTTCGGAGCCATCCCCGGGGGTCCGGGCGCGCCTCACCCGCCCCCACACGGACGGCGCGGCGGCGAGGACCACGAGGACGGCGAGCGCCAATGCGAGCAGCGCGTCGTAAGAGCCGTAGCCGCTGTAGCCGAACGCGACCGTGTGCACCCCGGGCCCGACGACCACGCCGACCAGTGCGGGCGCCACCATGACCGTCGGGGCCGGGTGCCCGTCGACGGTCGCGCTCCACCCGGGGTCGTAGGAGGCGCTCAGGACGACCGTCGCCTTCCGGTTCGTCGTCACCACGGCGTGGGCGGCGCCGTTCTCCAGGTCCGCATGCTCGGTGATCACCCGACCCGGCGGCCCCCGCAGCGCGGCGGCGTCCGGCGCCGTGGGGTCGGCGCCGGGGTGACCGTTGAACGCGACGGTCAGGTCGCGTTCCTCCCGCAGGAGCGGCGAGTCCAGCAGGGTGACGCTCTGCGAGCCGACGTCGGCCCGGGTGGCCTCGAGCACCCCGGTCGTGTCGTACACGTGGATGTAACCCCAGTCGGGGAGTGCCCACAGGCAGTAGGTGCCCGAGCACAGGACCCGGTCCGCCTGCACCGGCGGCTCCATGGCGGAGGGGGTGATCACGTATCCGATGCCGAAGAGCGGGTAGTCCCCCGGATTGGTCTCGTCGAAGTAGTACTCGGGGTCGGTCATGAGTGACGCGGTGCGCAACGTGTAGCCGACCTCGTCGACGTCCTTGCTCTCCAGGTACTTGAACACGGGCACGGCCCCGACGAGGAAGTCCTGGCCCCAGTTGGTCGGCAGCCCCGCGTACACGCGGCCCCGCGGGTGGTCGCGCACATAGGCGAGCAGCTCGTCGATGTGGGGGTCCTGCTGGGCGTCGGCCTGGGCCTGCAGCCCGATGTTGGTGGCGTTGTGCGCGTCGTAGGTGTCGAGCGAGCTCCAGGCCGGCGCCAGCACGACGACGAGGGCGACGATGCACAGCGCGGCGGCGATGCCGCGCCCGGCCGGCCCCGAGACCCAGCCCCGCCGGTCCTCGGGGAAGAGGCGCAGGGCGGCGTCGAGCACGAGCCGGCCGAGGAAGACGATGCCGATCCCGGCCAGCAGGATGCCCGAGAGCTGCACGCCCATCTGGAAGCGCCGGATGAAGATGTCGCTGCTGCCCGGCAGGACGTCGTAGAGGGCCCCGAACGTGGTCCGCCCGAAAGTCATGAGCAGGGTCACCACCCAGATGCTCACGAGGGCGCGGCCCGCCAAGTTGGAGCGCCAGCGCCCGATGCAGACCCCGATGCCGACGGCGACGAGCACGGTCACGACGGCCCAGCGCCCCTCGTCGTAGAGCTGGCCCGAGAACAGCCACGACAGCATTTGCCGGGCGCCGTACCCGTTCTCGAGCCCGGTGCCGCCGAGCACCTGGTTGCGCGCCGCCCAGTGGGACTGGTCGAGCAGCGGGACGATGACCCAGGCCGAGGCCGCCACCGCGGCGATCCCGAGCACGACAGCGCGGCCGAGCCGCCGCCACAGGTCCGAGGGAACGATGAACGGCCACACCACGAGCGGCACGAACGCCAGGTACCCGGTCTCGTAGTGGAGAGCGACCGTCAGCATGATGAAGAGGACGGCGGGCAGCGCGGCGCGCAGTGACTTCAGAGCCCGGTACGTGAAGCCCCACGCCAGGGGCAGGGTCCACGACGCCCAGAGCTGGGTCCACACGCCGTAGCCGACCCACACGTAGGCCTTGGTCTCGTAGCCGATGCCGGCCGCCGAGGCCAAGAACGGCGACACCGCGGCCGCCGCGGCCGCCGTCCAGCGGCTGAGGCCGAAGAGCCGGCCGCTCCAGTACACGGCGATCGGCCACAGCGCGAGCAGCAGGTACATCGACCAGCGGAACACGGCGTCGGGGTCGATGACCGTGCCGATCGTCCCCGCGATCATCGAGGGCAGGCTCTGGTAGTGCAGGAACTGCGGCGATCCCAGCCCGAGGTAGGGGAACCAGCTCGTCAGCGGCAGGTGGCCCTGGCGGATCCGGCTCGCCGCCACGCGCACCATCTGCTGGTGCAGCGAGCTGTCGTCGAGATACGGCACCGCACGGAGCTCGGGGCGCAGCTCCCACAGGCCCCACGCCACCGCCAGGGTCACGAGCGTCCACGGGCCGATCCACGACCCGGGCGCGGCGCCCACCGGGGGCGAGCCAGGTGCGGGGGGTGCCTTCTCGACCGTGGTCACGGCGCACCATGATGCCGGGCAGCGTCGCTACACGGGCGTCTGGTCGCGCGGGAGCAACCGGAGCAGCTCCGAGGGTGATCACGAGCCCGGCGACCAGGAACGGCTGTCGGTCCACCGAGAACGTCCTGAGGGGTGCCGCGAGCGCCGAGGCCGACCGGACGTGTCGGAGGCCGGAGCCCTGTTCCATCGTGTGCGCCAGCTCGGCGCGGTGGGTCCGGGACGCTGTGGCGTCCGCGATCACGACCGGCACGTCACCGCGGAATCCATGCCCGCTTGTTGCCCGATTGGCCGGGCGAGGAGGTTGCGGCTCCGTCAAATGTGGGCGCTGCGGTGCTTCCGTCGGCTAGAACCCCACCTTGGGGCTGTAGCTCAGTGGTCAGAGCAGAGGACTCATAATCCTTGGGTCGTGGGTTCGATCCCCACCAGCCCTACCGAGCGGCGTCCGAGAGCGGACGTCGGGTGTCGTCACTCGCGGGCCATCGGGCATGGCCGGTCGATGTGACCTTGTGCCCCGTTCTGCCCCGTGCCGTCGGAGCATCGTGACTGGGACGCGAGAGGTCCTCGCGTTGCCCGCACCGGTGGGCGGAGTGAGAACGCCGTGTGACATGGGCGGCGACGAGGTCGCGACAGTGCGGACACCCATCGCGGCCCGCCGCTGGTCGGTCATCGTCACGGCCATGGTGACCGCCGGTGTCCTGCTGGGGTCGTGCTCGAACGGCGCCGCGCCCTCCGGAGCCAAGGACTCGTCGAAGGCGAAGGTGGATCCGCCGGCCGCCGAGTCCTACCCGGCCAGTGTCGCCGTCTACGGTGACTCGCTCGCCATGCAGGCCCGGCCCTACTTCAAGCTACTCATGGCGGCCGCCGATCAGTCGAGCACCACCTACTACTCGTCGTTCGTGGGCACGGCCATCTGCGACTGGCTTCCCAGGATGCGACAGCTCGCCGTAACGACCCACTTCGAAGCCGTCGTGCTCGAGTTCAGCGGCAACGCGCTCACGCCCTGTATGGCGGGGATCGCTGACTACACCCCGGCGTACTACGCCAAGTACAGAGCCGACACGATGACGGCGATCTCCATCTGGGTCCCGACGGTCGCCCACGTCTTCTTGGTCGGCAGCCCCCTCACGCGCGCGCAACAGGCTAGCCTTGCACCGGTCCGGTGGTCGAGGGCGTGCCGTCCAACGTGGTCCGCTCCACGGACGGGGTGCACTTCTGTCCCGTGGCCGAGGTGGACGAATCATGCCGTGTCTACTCCTCGGGAGCCTTCCGGTTCGCCGATGCCATGGTGCGCGCGCTCGCCACTCCCGTCGAGTTCCCCATGACTTCGCCTGGAGGCTAGGGGGCTGCCGAGGATCCTCCTGACCGGGTCGCAAGGTCTCGGCCGCGCTTCCTACGCGTCAGGCTCCCCGGCCACCCAGGCGACAGCGCCGCCGGTGAGGTTCTCGGCCGTCCACCCGGCCTCGCTCAGTGCCTGGGCCGCGGCGGCGGACCGGCCCCCCACGTGGCAGGCCACCACGATCGTGACGTCCTTGGGGATCTCGTCGAGCCGGTCCCCCAGCTGGCCGAGCGGGATGTTCACGCCGATCGGATAGGCCCAGGCCTCCACCTCGTCCGGCTCGCGCACGTCCAGGAGGAACACGTCCTCGCCGCGGGCGATGCGCGCCTTGACCTCGTCGGGCTCCACTTCGGCATAGGGCATGGACCCAGGTTAGGCCCGGGTCCGACCGTGCCCTTCGGCGGCGTGGACCGCCGGTACGCTGGAGCGATGGCCCTACCTCGGAAATTCCTCAACGAGGACGAGGAGCTGCTGGCTGAGCTGCGCCCGCACTGGATCTTCCTGTTCGGTCCGCTCTTCTCGTCCCTCGGGGTCTGGGCGGCGATCATCGTGCTGCTCGTCCTGTGGCACAACCCGCCCGGCTGGACGAACTACCCGTTCATCATCATCGCCCTCATCCCCGGCCTGTGGCTGCTCGGCCGTTACGTCCGCTGGCGCTCCTACGACGTCGCACTGACGTCCACCCGGATCCTCGTACGCCAGGGCATCCTCGGCCGCGACACCGTGCAGCTGCGCCTGCAGCGCATCACCGAGGTGAACATCCGGCAGGCGCTCATCGAGCGGGTCCTCGGGACCGGCAGCCTCATCATCGACGTGCAGGGCGAGGACGACTCCATGACACTCGAGTACATGCGCAAGCCGGCCATCGTGCAGCGCGTCATCAACTCGCAGATCAACGAGATCGTGGGCGGCGGGCAGCGCGAGCCCATCCCTCAGTACATGCTGCCCTTCGACGAGCGCCGTGCCGCGCGCCACGACCGGGTCGACGACACCGATCACGGCGACACCGATCACGGCGACCGCGACCAGTACGACACGCCCCCGTTCGGGGTGAGCACGCCGCCCTCGTCCACGCCCGCCTCCACCGCCGGCTCCGCGCCCGTCGCGGGCGGCCCGGGGGCCGCGCCCGCTGCGGGCGCCCCGGCGCCGGCCACCCCGCCCTTCGAGATACGGGACCGGCTCATCGAGCTCGACGACCTCCGCCGACGCGGCATCCTCTCCGAGGAGGAGTTCGCCGCCAAGAAGAGCGAGCTGCTGAACCGCATCTAGGGAGCGCGCCCTGCTGTCATGGCGGGTGCGGACCTCGGCTGCCGTGGGAGAATCGCAGCAGTCCAGCGCGAGGAGGGAACGCATGCATGCATGTGTGGTCGACGTCGAGATACACGACCCTGATGCCGCGAGGCAGGGTCTGGAGCAGATCGTCCCCGCCGTGAAGCAGGCACCGGGATTCGTGGCCGGCTACTGGGTCCGCCTCGGTGAAGCGTCCGGCACCTCCATCGCCGTGTTCGAGACAGAGGATCAGGCCCGTGCCGCGGCACCGCCGGCGGACGGCGGCGCTCCCGGGGTGACGATGACCAGGGTCGTGATCGGAGAGGTGCTCGCCAGCGCGTAGGTCGGCGCCGCGGGCCGGCCCCGCACGGCCGGACAATGCCGGCGCCGCCCTGGGAGGGGGTGCCGAGCCGCCGACTACCGTTGGGCGGGTGAGCCTCCCTCGATACCGCTGCGACGGTTGCGGCAACCTCACCCGCTTCGACGTCACCGTGTCGGAGACGACCAAGGCCTTCTACCACTACACGGTGGGCGGGGAGCTCGCGGTCGAGGACGAGGAGGTCCTCTCCCGTCACGTCGACGACGTGGTGTGCCGCTGGTGCGGCCACGGACGCAGCGTCGTCGAGATCACGGGCGAGGAGCAGGAAGAGCCGGGCGCGCCCTCGAAGGCGTCGTGACCGAGCCGCCGGCGGAGATCCTGAGCCGGCTCCGTCCCATCCCCACCACCACCGGCCCTCCGACGACGCCGCCGCAGGACGTGGTCGGCCTCAGTCCCGACGGCGCCCTGTGCCGCATCGAGGTGGTGGAGGCCGCCGAGCCGGTGCTGCTCCTGTTCCTCTCGGCGGGCTGCCTCGGCTGCCGCGACCTGTGGGAGGGACTGGCCGACCTGCACGCCGGTCTCGACGGTGCGGCCCGGCTGGCGGTCGTCACGCGGACCCGCGGGCGCGAGGACCCCGCCGCCATCGCCGCGCTGACCGCCGGCGTCCCGCCCGCGCTCGGCATCTCCGTCGTGATGAGCTCGCCGGCCTACCGGCACTACAGGGTCGGGGGCCCGCCGTTCCTGGTGGTCGCCGCCGCCGACGCCGTGCTCACCGAGAGCGTGGCCTGGGGCCTGGACCAGACCCTGCGGATCGCCCTGGCTGCGCTCCGCGCGGCCTAGCGCGGTGGCCCGGGCCGCTGTCACAGCCCTTGGTCATGCTTGGCCCGAACAGAGAGGGTCATCGTCATGCCGACTTCCAGGGACACCGTCAGCGAGCCCGAGGGCGGGCTCACCATCGACTGCGATTGCTGCTCGCTGCGCGACAGCGCGGCCTGTGACGACTGCGTCGTCAGCTTCCTGCTCGGGAGGGAGCCCGAGGATGCCGTGGTCATCGACGCCGACGAGGCGCGTGCCATGCGGATGCTCGAGCGCGCCGGCCTGGTGCCCACACTGCGGTTCAGCACCCGGGCGGGGTAGCGGACGTCGGGCGCCGTCCCGACCGGGCCGCGGGCGGTCTGACGCCCGGTGAAGCGCCACCTGCTCGTCACCAACGACTTCCCGCCCAAGGTGGGTGGCATCCAGAATTATCTCTGGGAGCTGTGGCGTCGCCTCGATCCGGGCTCCTACGTCGTGCTCACCGCGTCGTCGGACGACGGCGCCGCGGCGTTCGACGCCGAGCAGGCCCAACGGGGCGTCCACATCGAGCGCGTGCCCGAGCCCATCATCTTCTTCCCGACCCCGGGGGCGCTCGCCTCGGTGCGCCGGTGTGCCGCCGAGCACGAGGTCGACATGGTCCTGCTCGACCCCGCGCTCCCGCTCGGGCTCCTGGGCCCCCACCTCGACGTCGCCTACGGGGTCATCGTCCACGGCGCCGAGGTCACGGTGCCCGGCCGGCTCCCGGGCACGCGCGCCGCGCTCGGGCGCGTGCTGCGCGGCGCCGGGCTCGTCGTCTCGGCCGGCGGCTACCCGGCCGCGGAGGCGCGCCGCGCCGCGCCGGGCATGACGGCGCCGGTGGTCGAGATCCCGCCCGGCGTGAACGCGGGCGCCATCACCCCCCTCAAGGCTGCCGAGCGGCGGGCCGCCCGGTCCCGGCTCGGCCTACCCGTCGCGGGCCCGCTCGTCGTCAGCGTGAGCCGGCTCGTGCCACGCAAGGGCATGGACGTCCTCATTCAGGCCGCCGGACGGCTGGCGTCCTCCTACCCCGATCTGGTGGTGGCCATCGGGGGGGACGGCCGGGAGCTCGGCCGGCTGCGGCGCCTCGCCGCCGAGAGCCCGGCGACCGTGCAGGTGCTGGGCCGGGTGAGCGACGAGGACCGCGCCGCCCTCCTCGGAGCGGCCGACATCTTCGCGATGGCCTGCCGGAACCGCTGGTTCGGCCTGGAGCAGGAGGGCTTCGGCATCGTGTTCCTCGAGGCGTCGGCGGCCGGAGTGCCTCAGATCGCCGGCGACAGCGGCGGGGCGCCCGAGGCCGTGGTCGACGGGGTGACGGGCCTGGTCGTCGAGTCGCCCGGGGATCCCGGGGCCGTGGCCGAGGCCCTGCGCAGCCTGCTGGCGGACCCGAGCCGCCGCCGCCGGATGGGCCGGGCGGCCCGTTCCAGGGTGCAGGAATCCTTCGACAACGACGTTCTCGCTTCTAGGCTGGCCGAGGCCCTGGCCGGAGTGGCAATCTGACTCACGCCGGCGGGCAGGACAGGACAGGAAGGAAACGCTGACCGTGGCCGACACAGCTACAGAGCACATCTCGGTCGCGGCACCCCCCGAGCGGTGCTTCGAGGTCGCAGCCGATCTCGAGCGGTACCCCGAGTGGGCCGCCGACATCAAGGAGATCGAGGTCAAGGAACGCGACGACCTGGGTCGCCCGCTGCTGGTCACCTTCCGGGCCGCCGCCTTCGGGCGCAGCACGAGCTACACGCTGGCCTACGACTACTCCGAGGCGCCGCACGTCCTGGCCTGGAAGCTGACCCAGGGCGACATCACCACCAAGCTCGACGGCAGCTACGTCTTCGACCCCGCCGACGGCGGTGGCACCGACGTCACCTACCACCTCGAGGCGGAGCTGCGCGTGCCCATCCCCGGTTTCATAAAGATGCGGGCCACGAGCCGCATCATGGCGACGGCCATGCGAGAGCTGAAGGCGCGGGTCGAGTCCACCTCGTGAGCCCTGACGGGGGCCCGCCGGCGGATGCCGGCGTGACCTACGGCGTCGACATCGGCGGGACCAAGGTCCTCGGCGTCGCCCTCGGCCCCGAGCACGACATCGTGGCCGAGGCCCGGGTCCCCACGCCGCGGGGTAAGCGTGAGATCGTCGGCAGCCACGTGGCCGAGGCCGTGGCCCAGGTGGTGGTCGAGCTGGACCGCGCGCTCGGCACCGCGGGTGCGACGCCGGTCGGCGTCGGCGCGCCCGGCATGGTCGACCGGCAGGGCCGCCTGTGCTTCGCGCCCAACCTGCCCCAGGCCCACGGGGTGGACTGGACCGAGCTGATCGGCGACCGCCTGCCGGGGCGTGCCGTCCTCATTGAGAACGACGCCAACTTCGCGGTGCTGGCCGAGCACCGCCTTGGTGCCGCCCGCGGCTACCGCAACGTCGTGATGGTGACGCTGGGCACGGGCATCGGTGGCGGCATCGTGCTGGACGGGCGCGTGCAGGTCGGGTCGGCGGGCTTTGCCGGGGAGATCGGCCACATGGTGGTGGACCCGGCCGGGCCCGCCTGCCCCTGTGGCCGCCGCGGCTGCTGGGAGCGTTTCGCCTCGGGTGCCGGGCTCGGCGTCTTCGCCCGCGAGGCGGCGCTGGCGGGGAACCTGGGTGACGTGGTGCGCATGGCCGGCGGCGACCCCGAGAGCGTCCGGGGCGAGGACGTCTCGGCCGCCGCCGCCGGCGGCGACCCGGCCGCCCGCCGGGTCATTGAGCAGGTCGGGTGGTGGATCGGCTTCGGCCTGGCCAACCTGGCCTGCGTGCTCGATCCGGAGTGCTTCGTGCTGGGCGGCGGGGTGGTGCAGGCCGGCGACCTCCTTGTCGACGCGGCCCGCGCCACCTTCACCGAGCTCGTCGAGGGGGGCGACCGCCGCCCGGGGGCGGTCATCGTACCGGCCGCCTTCGGTGAGCGCGCCGGCGCGGTGGGCGCCGCCTTCGCGGCGCGCCAGGGCGGGTTGTGGTGATGCGGACCGGCGTCGTCCTGCCGACGTTCCGCGACACGCCCGACGAGGCGTTCGATGCCGCTGCCGCGGCGGTCGCGGCCGGCGTCGACGGTCTGTTCTGCTACGACCACATCTGGCCCCTGGGCCAGCCGGAGCGTCCCGCCCTGGCACCCTTCCCGGTCCTGGGCGCGTTGGCCACGCGGCTGCACCCGCCGCCGGGCGCGGGGGAGGGCCCGTTCCTCGGCACGCTCGTGGCCCGGGTCGGCCTGGTGCCCAACGCGGTGCTGGCCGCGCAGTTCGTGGCCCTGGAGCGGCTCGCGCCGGGGCGGGTGATCGCGGGGCTCGGCACCGGCGACCGGTTGAGCGAGCGGGAGAACCGCGCCTACGGCATCCCGTTCGCGTCCGCGGCCGACCGGCGTGCCGAGCTGGTGGAGCTGGCGCGCGACCTGGTGGGCGCCGAGCTCGCCGTCTGGGTGGCCGGCGGGCCCTCCGGGCGCACCGAGGAGGCCCGGGCCGCGGGCGCGGCCCTCAACGTGTGGGATGCCGAGCCCGCGTTGGTGGCGGAGCGTTCGGGCGGTCTCGACGCGCTGGAGGTGACCTGGGCCGGCCCGCCACCCAAGGCGTCGCCGACCGTGGCGGACACGCTGCGGCAGCTGCAGCAGGCCGGCGCCAGCTGGGCCGTGTTCGGATGGCCGGTCGACGTCGAGGAGCTGGTGGCCGCCGCGCGCGCCGCCGACGCGGGCCCATCGTCGGGAGGGGCGGGAACCGGGCCGTAGACTTCCATGATGGAGTTCCGCCGGATCAACGGGTTGCCGCCCTACGTCTTCGCCACCATCAACGACCTCAAGGCGGCATCGCGGCGAGCCGGCCACGACGTCATCGACCTCGGCTTCGGGAACCCCGACCTGCCCTCGCCCGACGTGGCGGTGGGCAAGCTCGCCGAGGCGGCCTACAACCCGCGCAACCACCGGTACTCCGCGTCGCGCGGCATCCCGAAGCTCCGCAGCGCCATCACCGACCTCTACCTGCGCCAGTTCGGGGTCGAGCTCGACCCCGAGACCGAGGTGGTGACGACCATCGGCGCCAAGGAGGGGTTCTCGCACCTGATGTGGGTGCTGGTCGCTCCGGGGGACACCGCGCTGGTGCCCTCGCCCTCGTACCCGATCCACATCTGGGGGCCGCTGTTCGCTGGCGCGGACGTGCGGCAGGTCCCCCTGGCGGGCCCCGCCGCCCCCAGTGAGGCAGAGGGTGCGCCGGACCCGGGCGACGCCTTCTTCGACGGGCTGATGAGCGCCTGGGAGGAGTCGTGGCCCAAGCCACGGGTCATCGTGCTCTCGTTCCCGCACAACCCGACGACCGCGTGCGTCGATCTCTCCTTCATGGAGCGCCTGGTGGCCTTCGCCCGCGAGCACGAGGTGGTGCTGGTGCACGACTTCGCCTACGCGGACTTGGGCTTCGACGGGTACGAGCCGCCCTCCATCCTCCAGGTGCCCGGCGCCAAAGACGTCGCGGTCGAGATCTACACGATGACCAAGTCGTTCTCCATGGCGGGGTGGCGGGTGGGCTTCGTCGTCGGCAACCGCGAGATCGTCCAGGCGCTGACCAAGCTCAAGACGTACCTCGACTACGGGACGTTCCAGCCCATTCAGATCGCCGCCATCGTGGCCATGAACGAGGCGCCGGACTACCCCAAGGAGATCAACGCGATCTACCGGTCGCGCCGCGACACCCTGTGCGACGGGCTCAACCGCATCGGGTGGCACCTGGTGCCCCCCAAGGGGACCATGTTCGTGTGGGCCCCGATCCCGGAGCCCTACCGTGAAATGGGCTCGCTCGAGTTCTCGAAGTACCTGGTCAACGAGGCGGATGTCGCCACGTCGCCCGGTGTCGGGTTCGGCCCCGGCGGTGACGGCCACATCCGCTTCGCCCTCATCGAGAACGAGCAGCGCATCGGCCAGGCCGTGCGCCACCTGCGGGGCGCGCTCACCAAGCTGGGGTAGCCGCCCTCAGGGGAGGCCGGCCCCCGGCACCGTCGTCCGCACCTTCTCCAGCGCGCCGTTGCGGGCGGCCCGCGCCACGGCGGCGTTGCTGTCTGCCGCGGTGACCATGTAGAGGGTGCGCCGGTCGTCGTCCCCCAGCATGCAGGCGTAGCAATTCATGGAGGTGACGACGCGCTCTTGCACCTCCCCGCCCTCGGCCACGCGGACGCACTCGTGCGCGAGGGCGTTGGACACCCAGACGGAGCCGTCCGCGCACAGACAGATGCCGTCAGGCGCGATGCCCTCCAGCGCCGCCCACGGGCGCCGGTTGGTCAGCGTGCCGTCCGCCTCACGGTCGAACGCGGTCAACTCGCCGCCGAAGCTCTCGGCGATGATGAGGGTGCCGCCGTCCTCGGTGATGACCGTGCCGTTGGGGAAGGCAATGTCCGCCGCGGCCTCGGAGCTGGTGCCGTCCGGGTCCACCCGCACGAGCGAAGTCGACGCCACGGCGCTCGCTGGCACCGAGCCGTCGTACAGGCCGTCGAGGTCGAACCCGAAGTTGCCCGCGTAGGCCTGCCCGTTGGCGGCCACCACCATGTCGTTGGCGTGCCAGGTGGCCCAGGGCGTGAGGTCGCCGTGGCGCACGAGGGTCCCGTCCTCCTCGCGGCGCAGGATGGCGCGGTCGAGCCGGGAGTTGATGAGCAGCCGGCCGTCGGGGAGCCAGCCCAGGCCCGCCGGCTCGCCGTCGAAGGCCACCTCGACGCGGCGTTCCCCGTCGGGCGACACCGAGAACACGGCATGGTCGAAGAAATCGGAGTACCACAGCCGGCCGTCGTGCCAGCGCGGGCACTCCCCGAAGAACAGACCGGACAGGAACGGCTCTGCGGTCAGCGTGTCACTCACGGTGTTCCTCCCCCAGGGTTCGGGTGATCCGGCCCGCAGTTCAGCACAGGCCGGGACTCCGGTGCGCCGCCGGCCGCCGAGGGCTACCTTGGGCCCGTGACGTACTGGGTGCTCAAGGCGGTGTTGACCCCGATCTTCTTCGTGCTCTACCGCGTGAAGGTGGAGGGCAGGGAGAACATCCCGAAGCACGGCCCGGCGGTGCTGGCCGCCAACCACCAGTCGTTCTGTGACTCGTTCTTCATCCCCCTGGTGGTGCGGCGCAAGGTGACGTTCCTCGCCAAGGCGGAGTACTTCGAGTCGTGGAAGACGGCCTGGTTCTTCCGGGCCGCCGGCCAGATCCCGATCCGGCGGACCGGGGGGAGCGTCTCGGAGCGGGCGCTCGAGACCGCCCGCAACGACGTGCTGGGGAAGGGGCGGATCCTGGGCCTCTACCCCGAGGGCACCCGGAGCCTCGACCAGTTCGTGCACAAGGGGCGGACCGGGGTGACGAGGCTGTCGCGTGAGTGCGGGGTGCCCGTGATCCCCGTGGGCGTGGTGGGGACGACCGACGTGCAGCCGGTCAACTCCAAGTGGATGCGGCCCTTCAAGACGGTCATCATCCGCTTCGGGGCGCCCATGCAGATGGACCCGCCCGAGAACCCCGACGACCCGCTCGAGAACCACGACCACACCGAGTGCCGTGCCTTCACCGACCGGCTGATGCATGAGATCGCCCGGCTCTCCGAGCGCGAGTACGTCGACGAGTACGTGCCCGCACGCACGAGAGCGGCCGCGGCCTGAGCCGAATCCGCAGCCCAGGGGATTCGTAAACAATCTGAAACAGTCAGTTCACATTGACCGCCTAACGTTGGTTGCATGGCTGGCTATGTGGTGAGGATCGCACTGCCCGACCGGCCCGGCGCCCTCGGCCTGGTGGCCAGCCGGATCGGGGCCGTCGGGGGGGACATCGTGGCCATCAACATCTTGCAGCGAGACGGCGGGCAGGCGGTCGACGAGTTCATCGTCGAGATCGGCGGGCACCACCTGATCGAGCTCCTCCAGAGCGAGATCCACGAGGTGGACGGCGCCTCGGTCCTGGAGATCCGGGCGGCGGACTCTACGACGCCGGCGGGCTGACGACGTAGGCGCACACGTGCGCCCCGTCCATGATGTGCGCCACCCGGCGCACCGTGGCCCCCGGCAGCGCATCACGGATGAAGGCCAGCTCGCTCGTGCAGGCCTGCGAGAACCCGTGAGCGACGGTGAGGATGGCGCAGTTGTGCTCGGCGATCCGCCAGCTTCCGTCTGCGAGCCGCCCCGCCTCCGCCAGGTAGCCGTCCTCGTCGAGGATCGCGGTGAGCGCAGCCACCTGTTCGTCGAAGGGCAGATCGGCCGTGCGGGGCAGCGCGCCGGCGACGCGCCGGCGCCGGCGTTGCTCGAAGAGCTCGTCGACCTGGGCCGCGTCCGGGCCGCCCAGGTACCCGAGCAGCTCGGTGGTGAGGTCGCCGTAGCGCTTGGGGTAGAGGGACTCGGCCGCCGACGTCAGCTCGTACACGTGGCGGGGGCGGCCCCGGCCCGCACCCTCAGCCACATCGTCGTGGTGCGCCAGAAGCCCGTCCTCCTCCAGGTGGGCCAGCTGCAGCCGTATGGCGGCGGGGGTGAGGGAGAGGGCGCTGGCCACGGCGGACGCATCGAGTGGCCCCTCGCGCTTCAGCAGGTTGAGGATGGCCCGCCTCGTGGTGGGCAGCTGCTGCAGGGGCGACTCCGACGTCGCGCCGCCGGCTGTCCGCGCGCCCTCCGTCACGGCAGCACCAGGTGGACGTCGCCGAACTCGTGCCAGAGATAGCCCTCGGCCAGCGCGGCGGCGTACGACGCCTCGAGCAGCGGCCGCCCCGCGATGGCCTCGAGCATGGCGAGGTGTGAGGCCTCGGGCTCGTGCCAGCCGGTGAGGAACCCGTCGATGGAGCGGACGGGCCGCTCGGGCGACACGACCGTCTCGGTCCATCCCTCGCTCGGGTGCACGTGCCCATGTTCGTCGACCACGGACTCGAGCGCGCGCACCACCGTCGTGCCCACGGCGATGACACGGCCGCCGGAGCGGCGGGTGTCGTTGATGTGATGGGCGGTGGCCAGGGACACCCTGAAGTACTCGGCGTAGGGAGGCTCGCTCGCTTCGAGCGAGGCGACGCCGGAGTGCAGCAGGAGCGGGGCCACACCCACGCCCTTGGCGACCAGGCGCGTCAGGACCTCGGGCGTGAAGGGGCGCCCGGCGCTCGGCATCTCGGCCGACCCGGGCTCGGTGGCGTAGACGTTCTGGTACGCCGTGATCGGGAAGCTGCCGCGGACGTACCCGTAGCGGATGGGGCGCCCGTGACGGGCCAGGAAGCTGTGCAGGCGCTCGGGCGTCTCTATACGGGAGACCCACAGGCGCACGCCGGCCCCATCGGGACCGGGGGAGTAGGCGACGAGCAGCGCGACGTGCCCGCCGCCGGGGAGGGCGATGGTGTCGCCCGGGGCGGCACCGAGGTGGGCCCGGCCGTCGCGGCGGACCTCCACCGTCCAGAGGCCGGCGGGCAGCCGGGTTGAGAGGTGCACCTGCACGGCCGATCCGTCCGGCCCGGTGCCGTCCAGCTCGGCGGCCAGCGTCCCCGACGTGTTGATGACCACCAGGTCACCCTCGTCGAGGAAGCGGGGCAGCTCGGAGAAGTGCGAGTGCACGAGGGAGCTGTCTGATCTGGTGGCCACCAGCATGCGGACGGCGTCGCGGGTCATCCCCCGGTACTCGGGGGGCGACGGTGCCTCGAGCTCGGGGGGGAGCGAGAACGAGAGCGGGTGCAGCTCGGGCAGGCGGGCGGCGGCGTCGTGGTCCAGGGCGGGGGCCATGGCACTCATGACACTGCCTCCGCGCCGACGAGGTCGGCGGCCCGGTAGCGGCCGCTCGGGCGGTCGCTACCGATGAGCTCAATGAAGGCGGGCACGACCGTGGCCGGCTCGGGCCGGTCGGAGATGTCCTCGCCGGGGAAGGCGGCCTGGTGCATCACGGTGTGCAGGTCTCCGGGGTCGACGGACCACACGGTCACCGCGGGGAACTCGACGGCCAGCACCGCGCCGAGATGCTCGAGCGCCGCCTTGCCGGCCCCGTAGCCGCCCCACCCCTCGTAGGCCTCCACCGCGGCGTCCGACGTCACGTTCAGCACGCGCGGGTGCGCCGCGTCGAGCAGGAGGGGGAGCGCGTCCTGGACGAGGCCGAGGGGGGCGACGACGTTGACCTCGAAGGCCACGCGCAGAGCGCTCAGCGGGTAGTCGGCCAGTGACGGCAGCGGCGAGGCGCCGAGCGTCCCGGCGTTGTTGACGACGAGGTCGAGACCGCCGAGCCCGAACGCGGCACCGGTGAGGTCGTGGCGGTGGTCGGCGTCGGTGATGTCGCCCGACACGGCGACCACACGTGCACCCGGCGTCGCGCGGGCGTGGATCACGTCCGCCGACGCGTCGAGCGCCGCTCTGTCGCGCCCGTCGACCACCAGCGACCAGCCGGCTCTCGCCAGCCCCGTCGCCAACGCCTGCCCGAGTCCCCGGGATGCCCCTGTCACGATGGCCACGCTCATGGCTGCCCACCCTTCCGAGCGGCGGGTCCGCTCCTCTGGAAGTAATATAACAAGGATTTCCTTGCTTTATGTCTCCCCAGTGGAAGGGGAGGGTGGTCAGCTGGTGGTGGCCACCGTGACGCTCCAGGTCAGCGGGTTGGTGGCGGGATCAGGGTCCTCGGGGGTCGCTCACCGCCTGGCTGAGCGCGTCTGTGGTCGAACTGCCGACGAAGTCACCGTCACCGTTGTACGTGGCGGTGACGGGATCGGTCCCCACCGGCAGTCCGGTGGTGGAGAGGCTTGCCTGTCCGTTCGAGACGCTGCTCGTCCCGATGGCCATGTCGTTGTCGAAGAAGGTCACCGTGCCGGTCTCTCCCGAGCCCGTGGTCGGGAAGACGGTCGCCGTGAGTGTCACGGACTGCGCGAACGGGGAGGGGTTGAGCGAGGTCAGCAGGCCCAGAGTCGTCGGCGCCCTGCTCACTGCGGCCGGCGCTGTAGCGGCGGACGAACTCGCCAGGAAGTCCGCGCCCCCGTCGAACGAGGCTGTGATGGAGTCAGAGCCCAGCGCGAGCGTGGTGAGGAGCATGCTGGCCGTGGTCACCCCACCACTGGTGGACAGGATCGAGGAGCCGAGCGTCGTCCCGTTGTCGGCGAACGTGACTGTTCCCGTGGGGTCCGCCGTCCCCGACGTCGGGGCCACGGTGGCGGTCAGCGTGACACTCTGGCCATAGGTCGACGTGAGCGGTGACGCGACGACGGAGGTGGTGCTGGACACCGGTGCCACGCTCTCGGGCTGGC
Source organism: uncultured Acidimicrobiaceae bacterium (assembly GCA_963824195.1). Lineage (GTDB taxonomy): Bacteria > Actinomycetota > Acidimicrobiia > Acidimicrobiales > RAAP-2 > Bog-473. The sequence continues at coordinate 23,871 of CAWGOJ010000024.1, forward strand.
TTCCCGTCGAGCCGATGAAGTTGGCATCTCCGCCGTACGTGGCCGTGATGGTGTGGCTCGCGGCCGTGTCATACGCTTGGGGGCACGTCACCTGCAGCGGGGGGGTCGCGGGCAGCGCGAGGCCTTGGCAGGTGGCGATGGGGCCCCCGCCATCGCTGAACGACACGGTGCCGGTCGGCGTCCCGGACCCGGGGCCGTCGACGGTGACCGTTGCTGCGTAGGTGATGCTGTCTCCGACCGAACCGGGGTTGTCGTTGCTGGTCACGTCCGTCGACGTCGAGGACTGCCCGACGGTCAGGTTGACCGTGTTCGTCGACGAGCTACCGACGAAGTCGTCGTCCCCCTCGTAGACGGCCGTAATCGGGTGCGTACCCAGGGCGAGCGACCAGGTCTGGAACGTGGCTTGCCCTCCCGAGACGGGGGCGCTCCCGATCATCGACCCGTTGTCGTCGAACTGGACCGTACCGGTCTCGCCCGAGGCCGAGGAGCTGATCGTGACGGTGAACCCGACGGCTTGGCCGACGACGGACGCATCGGTCGGGCTGGCCACCGTCACCGTCGTCGCCGCCTCGGCCACGCTGAGGCCGACCGGTGCGCCGGACGAGCTGGAGCTGAAGGTCGGGTCCCCGCCGTACGCCGCCGTGATGGAGTGGGGACCGGCCACGAGGTCGGACGTGTCGAGGGTGGCGGTGGTGACACCGGCGACCGTGGACACGCCAACCGTGGCGATCGGCGTCGACTCGTAGTCGTAGAAGGTGACCGTCCCACCGGGGCTCACCGTTGCACTCCGTGTCGGGGTCACCGTGGCTGTGACCGTCACGCTCTGGCCGTAGGTCGAGGTGGGGGAGGAGGACGTGACGGTCGTCTGGGTCGGGATCTGGCCCAGCGACTCGATCAGCGAGGTGGTACTGCCGGCGTCGTCCGTGTCGCCGCTGTAGGTGGCGACGATCGAGTGGGTCGCGCTCGATCCGTAGCCCTCGGTGCACGTGACCTGCAGTGGGGCGGCCGCCGGCAGGCTCAGGGATTGGCAGCTCGTGACGGGGCTCCCGTCGTCGGTGAACGAGACGGTGCCCGTCGGTGTCCCCGTGCCCGTGGCTTCGACGGTGGCCGTGTAGGTGACCGGTTGGCCCGGCTCGGGGTCGGCGGACGAGGGCGTGATCGTGATGTTCGTCGGTTCTGGGTTGACGACCTGGGTCAGGACCGGTGAAGTACTGGCCCCGAAGACGACGTCACCGCTGTACGCCGCCGTGATCGAGTCGGATCCGACCGGCAGATCCGAGACGTCCACCGTCGCGCTGGTGACACCCCCGGCGGTGCTCAGCGGCGAGCTGCCGAGAAGGAGGCCGCCGGCGGAGAAGGTCACGGACCCCGTGGGGCCGGAGCCCGACGACGGGCCCGAGGACGGGGTCACCGTGGCCGTGAACTGCACCCCGTGCCCGTCGCGCGATCCGGCCGGGAACGAGCTGATGAGGGTCGTCGAGGTGGCGATGGCGGGTGCACCGCCCGTGAGGCCGACCTCGCCCGTATGGGAGTAGTCGGCCGTCGCGTCGTGCAGCACCGTTGTGAAAGCACCGCTGGACGTCCCGGTGTCGACGAAGTACTCACTGCCCGCTGCCGGTGTGAACCCGTCGTCGAAGACGGGATCCGCACTCCCCGCCAGCGAGAGCATCCCGTTGGTGATGCGCCCGTAATCGGACGTCGAGGTCGGGGGCCCGTCGATCCCGAAGACGAGGATCCCGCCGGAACCATTCGTGATCGTCGACGAAGCGCCCAGGTCGACGAGTCCACCGGCCGCGACGCCGAGCGTGCCGTCATTGGACAGAGAGGAGACGGTGTTGCGGGGTGACACGCTGGTGCCGGTCGAAACGCGGCTGCCGATGGCGACGGTGCCGTCCACGATGAGGGTACCGGTGTTGGTGACCGGACCGTCGAGGGTCAGGCCGGCGTTGCCGGACGTGCCAGAGGAGCCCGCGACCAGCGTGCCGTCGTTCTCCAGGCCGGACGACACGCTGAGGGTCGCCGCGGTGCTGGCGGTGCTGCCGACTCCGATGGTCAGGCTGCTGCCGGTCGAAACGGTGAGTTCGCCGATGGCGAACGACGCGTCGGGCACGACGACCGTCGCGTCGCCCGGGATGCAGGCATCGGTGCCCGTGCTGTTCGGAATCCCAGCGCTCCAGTTGGCGGCGGTGTTCCAATCGGTCGTGGCCGCAGCGCCGGTCCAGTTGTCGTTACAGCTCAAGGCCGCCACGGGCGGCGTGCTTCCCATCACCGCGGCGGCGTCCAACGCGGCAATGGTCCCGGCGACCACCACCATGGCGGCGGCACCGACACCGAGCGTCCTCGCCGCGTGCCGAAGGGACAGACGGCCTGCAACTCGCCGACGAGCTTCGCCCAGTACCACGCTGCACTTCCTGCGCCCGTGTTGCGCACGCGTGAGTCGCACACGCGCTCCGGCGCCCTCAGGATTCATTCTGCTCGCTGCACCCGCGGCGTGGTAGGGCCAAAGCGTTAAGGACATGCACGATTCGTGCTTGGCGCACAGGATTCGTGCATGTCCGACCTCCATCAGGAGAAAGGAGTGCCGGGGCCCTACCCCGGATCGAGGTCGGCCCACCCCATGGACTTGTCGACGGCGCGGCGCCAGGCGGCGTGGGCGGCGTCGGACAGCTCGGCCGGCAGCTGCGGCTCGAAGACGGCCTCGGCCTCCCAGAGCCCGGCCAGCTCGTCGAGCGAGGACCACACCCCCTCGGCCAGGCCGGCGACGGTGGCGGCGCCCAACGCGGTCGACTCGAGCGAGCGCGGGCGGGCCACCGGCATGCGGCTCTGCTCGGCTTGCAGCTCGAGGAGGAGGTCCATCGTGGCGGCACCCCCGTCCGCCCGCAGTGCGGAGAGTGGATGGGAAGAGGCGGTGGTCATGGCATCGGTCATGTCGCGTACCTGGAACACCATCGCCTCTACGCAGGCCCGGGCGATCTGCGCCCGGCCGGCGCCGCGGGTGAGGCCGGTGATGATGCCGCGCGCCCGGGGATCCCACCACGGGCTGCCGAGGCCGGTGAGGGCCGGCACGAAGGTGACACCGCCGCTGTCGGGGACCGACGCCGCCAACGGGCCGACCTCGGAGGCCGAAGCGATGATGCCGAGCCCGTCGCGCAGCCACTGGATGGCGGCGCCCGAGACGAAGGCCGAGCCCTCGAGCGCGTAGGCGACGCGGCCGGGCGAGGCCGGCGCGTGCTCACCGAGGTCCCACGCGCAGCTGGCGGTGAGGCCCTCGGGCGCGGGCGGGCGCTCCGGGCCGGCGTTGGCGAGCGCGAAGCTGCCCGTGCCGTAGGTGACCTTGACCATCCCGGGCTCGAAGCAGGCCTGCCCGAAGAGCGCGGCCTGCTGGTCGCCGAGCACGCCCGAGACGGGGACCCCGTCGAGCACCGCGGACGCCGGGCCGAGGTCCGCCAGCGCGGCGGCACCGAAGCGGCCGGCCGACGGGCGCACCTCGGGCAGGGTGTGCGCGGGCACGCCGAAGAGGTCGCAGAGCTCGGCGGACCAGGTGAGGGTGGCCGTATCGAGCAGGAGGGTGCGGCTGGCGTTGGACGGGTCGGTGGCGTAGGTGCCACCGGCGGCTCCACCGGTGAGGTTCCACAGGATCCAGGTGTCGACGGTGCAGAAGGAGAGGTCCCGGTCCGACGCCGCCAGCGGGAGGTCGCCCTCGCGCAGGAGCCAGGCGGCCTTGGTCGCGCTGAAGTAGGGGTCGAGGACGAGACCGGTCGTGGCGCGCACGAGTGGCAGGTGGCCGGCGGCGGCGAGCTCGGCGCAGAGCGGCGCGGTCCGGCGGTCCTGCCAGACGATCGCCCGGTGCAGCGGTTGCCCCGTCGAGCGGTCGAACGTCACCAGGGTCTCGCGCTGGTTGGTGATGCCGATGGCCGCGACGGTCTCGCCCGCCTCGGCGAGGCGGCCCCCGACCTCGGCCACGGTGGCCAGGACGGAGTCCCAGATCTCGGCGGGGTCGTGCTCGACCCAGCCCGGCCGGGGGAAGTGCTGGGTCAGCTCCCGGTAGGCGACGTCGGCCACGCGGGCGTGCTCGTCGACCACGAGGGCGCGCACCCCGGTCGTGCCCGCATCGACGGCGACGACCTTGGCCATGGGGGGCTGACGCTAACCGTTCGCGGGCAATCGGCGTGCCGGGGAGGGCCGCGCGGGCAGTCCCGCGCAAACCATCGCGAACAGCCCGTGACCTGCACCGATGTTGCAGGCCATTGGTTGACAAGGGCGTAACTACAGTGCTGTAATGACACAGCATCTCGTGTCCCGGGGGAGAGCCAGCCACAATATATTGTGGTGAGGCGACTCAGGGCCTCGCCCGGGCACTGGATACGAGCACGTGCCGTGAGACACCTCCACGCTTGTATGAGGGTGGGGTGACGGCGCCGACGAGCAGGCACAGCAAGCAAGCAGCCACCCCCAGCACCCGAGTCAACGAGGAGGACCCCAGCGCCATGGCCATCGCCCCCCAGCGATCCGAGATCGGCATCCGTCGGCACTTCACCACCGAAGGCGTGCACCCCTACGACGAGGTGCGCTGGGAGCGGCGCGACGCCCGCATCACGAACTTCCGGGACGGCACGGTCGCCTTCGAGCAGCTGGGTGTCGAGGTGCCCGAGTCCTGGAGCGTCAATGCCACCAACATCCTGTCGCAGAAGTACTTCCGCGGGACCCTCGGCACCGAGGAGCGCGAATGGTCGTTGCGCCAGGTGGCCGACCGGGTGGCCGACACGCTGACGGCGTGGGGGATCAAGGACGGCTACTTCGTCGACGACGAGGAGGCCCAGGTCTTCAACCACGAGCTCAAGTACCTCATCATCCACCAGAAGGCGGCCTTCAACTCACCGGTGTGGTTCAACATCGGCGTCCACGGCGTCCCGCAGCAGGGGAGCGCCTGCTTCATCCTGTC
>CAWGOJ010000025.1:0-153766 GCA_963824195.1 uncultured Acidimicrobiaceae bacterium
GAGCGCTTTGATCTGAGGAGGGCGCGTTGGGTGCGGTCACGTTAGCGTTCCGAGCCGAGTTGCGCAGTCGGTGGCGATCATGGTTGGCCATCGCCCTTTTGATCGCCATCGTGGGTGGGTTCGTGCTATTCGCCACCGCCGCAGGGCGACGGACCAATAACGCCTACCCACTGTTTGTAGACAAGTACGGCTACGACGCCACGGTTTTTACAACGCAAGCCCTTCCGCAGCTCGAAAGACTTCCCACCGTTGCCTCCGCCATAGCGATGGTCAGCCCGGCGAACGGGCAGCCGCGGTGCCACTGCACGCACCCGATCAATATCGCTAGCTCCAACTTCGCCGTGTTGGCTCAACCTCCCAATGACGCGTCGCTGTGGAAGCTCGTGTCGGGCCAAGAGCCGGACCAGTCGGCTCCCAACCAGGTACTGGCATCGCTCTCATTGCAACGGGACTATGGCGTCAACGTGGGAACGGTGATCCACGTGCCGTTCTTCACACCTGCCCAGGCCTCAGCGGCGAACAGCGTCACCGGGACCCCGCCTCAGCCCCTGGGTCCGACGGTCGCCCTTCGCGTAGTGGGGATCGTCGCCAGCGAGTTCGATTTTCCATCAGGGGTAACCCCGTCCTATGAGCTGTTCACGACCTCTGCTTTCGCACCGCGGTAATCCCAGAGACGGCCACGGGCGTCGAGTACGCCGTGCGATTGCGCCATGGTGCGGCCGACCTTGCTCGATTCAACACTGAGGCCAACAAGCTCGAAGGCGCCGGACTGGAGGGAGTGGGAAACAACGACGGGTTGGTCGATTCCATCGAGGCATCGATCCATCCTCAGGGTGTCGGGTGGTTCATACTTGCTGGACTTGCTGCTCTTGTCGGTCTTGCGGTTGTCGGCCAGGCGCTGGCCCGTCAGTCAATCGCCGAGAGCGAGGGCTATGTCACGCTGAGTGCCCTCGGCGCGAGTAGGCGTCAGCTAGTGATGCTGGGCACGGCGCGGAACCTGCTGGTGGGACTGATCGGCGCAGTCGGCGCAGTGGTACTCGCTACGGCGCTTTCCCCGTTGGCCCCTGTAGGTGAGGCACGACTGGCTGAAACCTCTACGGGGATATACCTCGACACACTCGTTCTGCTGCTCGGGGCGTTGGCTACAGCCCTTGTTGTCGTGGTGCTTGGCATATGGCCGTCGGTACGGGCGGCCCAGACCTCACGACGCAACGATGGCGCCGCTGGGATGCACCCTTCGGTTGTGGTGACTCGCCTTGCAGCCATCGGCGCACCGCCCAGCACCCTGATCGGCGTACGCAATGCTTTGCAGCGAAGGGGACCTGGAGCCAATGTCCCTGTTGGGACTGCCTACCTCGGCACTGTGCTGGCGGTTGTTGTGTTGTGTGGGACGGCGGTCTTCGGCGCCAGCCTTTCCCATCTCACCGCGACCCCTTCGCTGTACGGCGATGCATATCAACTCAGCTTCGATGTGATCCCGGGACTACCTGATCCCGGGTTACTCAAGAGCATCGAGCGGAACGGAAACATAAGCGGGATCACCCGGGTCGTGGCGACTCAAGTCTCGATCGATCACACGACGGTTGGCACGTTGGCGGTGGAAGCGCTCCGTGGTCCTTTGCTCTTCTCGACGGCCGGGGGAAAGTTGCCCAGTGGCGAGGGTCAGATTGGTCTGGGCGCGGCGACAATGCGTCAAGTGGATGCCCACGTGGGCTCGCTTGTGCGTGTCGGCGTGACGACGCCATCTGGAGGCAAGCGTACGGTCCCGTTCCGAGTTGTTGCCAACATCCCAATCCCGGTCATGGATGGATTCGCTGGCCTTGGTAACGGCGCGGTGATCCCTCTCTCGGGATATGAGGCGGCGGTATGCCCCTCGGCGGTCGGCCAAGTAACTTGCAAACAGTCGGTTGAAGAATCGAGCATCGGCTCCATTCTGGCCAAGGGGGTGTCCGGTCCGAGGGGGCAGGCGGCGGTTGCTCACTTTCTCGACTCTGACCAATCGGTAGCTGTGCTCCCGGTCGCTCCGACCTCCCTGGTCAACTTTGGCGAGGCTGTCGATTTCCCGCTCATATTTGGTGGGATCGTGGCGGTTTTTGGTGCGGCCACGCTCGGTCATCTGTTGGTGGTCAGTGTCTCGCGCCGCCGAAGAGAGACCGGTCTCCTCAAGGTGCTGGGGTTCGTCAACAGCCAGGTCATCTGGGTTGTCAGTTGGCAGGCAACCACTTTGGCCCTGGTCGGAATCCTCATCGGAGTCCCGATCGGTTTGATCGCCGGAAGAGCGACGTGGGACCTTTTCGCCAACAACTTGGGGGTCGTCACTGTTTCCGTGGTTCCCGTCTGGCTCATCGGAGCCCTGGCAGTCGTCGTGATCGTGGTCGCCAACCTCCTCGCGATTGGACCTGCATTGACAGCGACAAGGTCCGAGCCCAGGTTGCTCATTGAGGCGTCCTGAATAGTCGCCATCCGAATACTCAATGTGGGCCCTCGTCGCACCGGTGAGCAAGAGAGAGACGGTGACAGAGCTCCATTGGGGCTCGGTCACTACAACTCCTGCTTGAGGATATGACATGACCATACGAGCCGATTTAGGTAGGTTGAAAGGAGAGCGGGGTTGGCTGGTCCTCCGGGCATTACCTCTGCTGGGTTGTGGCTATCTCTGGACTATCCCCGTACGCTGCCGGCCGGGGGTCACAAATTCAACCCGGAAATGGGACCGACGCTTCCTGTTGTTAGCGGAGAGCCAATGTCCGGGCGTACGTCAGAGATCTCGCAAGAGCATCGTTAGGACGAGGGGATCAAACGGAGAATCGACGAATCCGTAGTGCATGTAGAAGCTCTTTGCTTCGTCGTCCTTGGCGTGGATGAGCAGGATCCGGAATCCTACGGATTGGGCTACCTCGATGGCCTTGAGTATGAAGTGCTTCAGTAGAGCTCCACCAGCCCACGACCAGCGTGTCGTGCATCGACCGCCATGCGAGCCAGGAGGATGGCGGGCATCTCTTCGGGCTGATTCCGCTGCATCTTCTTCGGTGCCAACGATCGTAAAACCGATGCCGTCGCCGAGGCGTAGAAGGCGACGACGTCAGGAGAGCCAGCTTCGACGACGACCCACGTGCGGCTCGTGCCGCTCGCCTGGTTGGTCAGTGCGTGGCGGATCAACCACTCGTTGAGAGCCGGCTTGCCGCAGTCGAATCCTTCGACGAGATGCTGGCCGGTCAACAGCTCCGGACCGGCGTAGGCCACTAAGCGGGTCGCTCGAGAACCGAGGGATTCGAGAGCAGCTTGACCATCGCTTCTGGAAGCGACGGCGGAGCCGAAAGCAGATCCTGCAACTGGCCCCAAGCGGCATCGTCGACGACGAAGACCCGCCGGTCGGCGAGCTCCATCTCGGCCGCCTCGACCGCATGGCGCAGCACGAAGTCGTTCGCCGATTCGCCTCGAGCTTCGGCGGCCCGGCGCAAGACAGCGTCCTGCTCTGGGGTCAGCCTCAAGCTCAGTCGCTCGGTCTTGGATGCCATACACAGAGTGTACGCCGGATGACGTACAAAATCACCCCCTGGACCCGGGCGGTCAGGGCCGGTCAAGGCCGGCGGAGCCGCCCGTAGGGGAAGCCTTGAGGGGCCCGGGCAGAACCGGTGGTCACCATGGCCACGGCCGCCCACTGGGCGGCCTACCTGCGCCTTTGGCTCTCCTGGGCTCCGTTGTCGCACCCTTGCGACAAGATGGGCACCATGACCGAGGACCCAGACTTCCGGAGCGACAAGAGCGACAGCGTGGAGGGCAGGGGGAACGCCGGCGCCCGCTGGGACGCCTACCACCTCCACCTCGACGAGGCCGTGCTCGCCGAGGCCTTCCCCTCCCCCACACCCCGGGTCGAGGACTACGACGAACTCGTCCGGGACGACATCGCCGCCGCCGCCGTCGAGGATTCCGAGCTGATCGGCTTCTGGGTGGCCTGGCACCTCGCCGGCGGATTCCACGCCCTCGAGTCCGGCGGGTGGCACCGCGCCACGATCTTCCGCAAGGTCCGCCGCTTCCGTTCCCGCTACGGCGTCCACCCCGACGAGTACGCCTTCCCCTGGATCACCCTCGACCTCGAGAAGGCCTGGGCCGCCGGCATCGCCAGCCGCATCGCGACGAACCGCGGCGACTACCCCCACTGAGGTCCCCGTGTCACACCCAGCGCCCCCTTGCGACCAGCTAGTCGCAAATTCGCCAGTTGGCCCGCTGCGCGAGCTGGCGTCCGGTGTCGACGCCCTCTACCTGTCGGGGCGGGCCGAACTGCCCAAGCGCTTTCTCGCCCGGCTCGAGGACTGCCGAACCTGGGCGGCTGAGGCCAAGCGACCCGCTCCGTGCGAGATCGGCGAACTCGTCTTCGGCATCGCCCCCCACGGCTGGGGCAAGTACCGCTTCTGCCTCGACCACGAGATGGCCCGCATCGGCTTCTCCACCAGCCGCCACCTCCCGACCGTACGCGTCCAACCACGGTCCGAGTTCTTGCACGCCCTCGGCCCCGAAGCGGCGGTCGCCGCACTGCAGGAGGTCCTCACTCCGGAACTGCCGCACCTGCGCTTCTGGGTCAACCGGGTCGACCTCTTCGCCGACTGGCAGGGCTGGTCGCTCGGGCTCGACGACGCCCGGCGCTTCGTCTGTCGGGCGGACGCACGCCGCACCTACGAGGTCGCCGGCGCGCTGACCGGCTTCGAGTTCGGCAGCCGCACGACCAAGACGTTCCTGGCCCGCCTCTACGACAAGACCGCGGACATGGCCGCAAAGGACACCCGCTGGTGGTTCGAGGTGTGGGGTGCGCGGTACGTGCCGGGGACACCCGTCCACCGTCTCGAATTCGAGGTCGGTCGGCAGGGGCTGCAGGAGTTCGACCTCAACACGCCGGCCCAGGTCCTCGCCGCCGCCGGCGACCTGTGGGCGTACGCCACTGGGGAGTGGCTGACCTACCGCTCCCCCAGCAGCGACCGGACCCGCTCCCGCTGGCCCCTCGCACCCGAGTGGCGCCAGGTCCAACGGGCGACGCTTGGCCACGACCCTGTCGGCCTCGAGCGGCTGCGCCTCGCCCGGCGCGCGGCCTCCATCGAGAAACTGCTCCCGGGCCTCACCGGCTACCTGGCCTCGCTGGGCGCCCTCATCGGCACCCACGGCATCGACGACACCTTGGGGGCCATCGGGCATCATCTGCACACCTACGAGATCGTCAGCCACACCGCCTTCGCCGAGCGGGTGGCCTGGCGCCGCGCTGAACTGGAGCTGCGGTGAGCGAGTCCGGACCCGACTACGAGCGGGTGGCGGCGGTGCTCGTGCGGATCGGGCTGCGCATGGTGAGCGAAAGAGAACACGTGGAAGAGGAGGGCAGCGATGCTGACGGTGGCCTACTGCCGGGTGTCGACCGAGGAGCAGGCGGCGGAGGGCTTCTCGATCGCCGGGCAAGCTGACAAGCTGCCGCGTCTACGCCGAGCTGCACGACCTCGGCGAGGTGACGGTCATCGCCGACCCCGGGCTGTCGGGCAAGAACCTGGAGCGACCCGGCCTGCAGCAGCTGCTGCACATGGTCGACGAGGGCCACGTCGCCAACGTGCTCACCTGGCGCCTCGACCGCCTGTCGAGGAACCTGAGCGACCTCATCCTGTTGGCCGACCGCTTCGGGCAGGCCGGCGTCGCACTGCACTCGTTCACCGAGAAGATCGACCTGTCGTCGGCGACGGGCCGCATGTTCTACAACATCCTCGGCTCGTTCGCGCAGTTCTACCGCGAGCAGCTGGCCGAGAACGTGCGCATGGGCATGCAACAGGCCGTGCGGCAAGGCAAGTGGGTCAACCGCCCCAAGACCGGCTACGACCTGATCGACGGCGAGCTCGTCCCGAACGAGATGGCGCCCGTCGTCCGGCGCATCTTCACGTTGCGCGCCGAAGGACGGAGCGTGGGCAAGATCGCCGCCGCCACCGGGGTGAAGTACTCGACCGTGCTCACCATCTTGAACTCACGCATCTACCTGGCCGAGGTGCAGATGAACGGCGAGTGGTTCCCCGGCCGCCACGAGGCCATCATCACGCCAGAGCAGTTCGTCGACGCCCACCGGGGCCGAGTACGGGGGAGGGCCCGGGGCACCGACCTGTTGTCGGGCCGGGTCCGCTGCGGGCTCTGCTGGCGGCTCATGGCCCTCGACCAGAACGGCCAGGGCACCAAGCTCTACCGCTGCCACCACCGGGGCGAGGGTTGCGCCCAGCCCCGCCGGACCAACGTCGGACTGCTGCGAGCCGCCGTGCTGGGGCTGCGGCTCATCGGCGACGACGTGGAGCTGCAGGCCGCCATCCGCCGGGAGCTCGAGCGGGCCCGAACGCCGGCCCCCAAGGCCGGCGGAGGGCCCCGCGCTCGCCGGTCACGTCACGGTGTCGAGGATCTGGTGGCCCAACGCCGCAAGCTGCTGCGCCTCTACTACGACGACAAGATCGGGGCCGACCTGTTCGCCGAGGAGGAGGCGCGCCTCTCCGTGGCCATCCGTGAGGCCCAGCGTGAGGTCGAGGATGCACGCGTCGAGGTGGCGCGTTCGGACGATGTGGCGCAGCATTTCGACGACGTCGCCCGACTGCTCGCACACCTCGACGTCGACAAGACGTGGAAGGCGGCGACGGAGCTGGAGCGGCGCGTGCTCATCGACGAGTTCATCGAGGAGATTTCGGTGTTACCCGATTACCTCGACGTGAAAGTGCACGGAGCGCCTCCACTGCACGTCCTCTACCAGGAAGTTGGGACTGAAGGAGTCGGGTTTTGATCGTGTCGGAGGGGGGACTTGAACCCCCACGCCCTTGCGGGCACCAGCCCCTCAAGCTGGCGCGTCTGCCTATTCCGCCACTCCGACGGGTCTACAACTGGAATGCAGCGTCCGGAGACTGTAGCGCGTGGCCATGGGCCCACTTCAGCGGCTCGAGAGGCCCACCCGGCGACAGGACGGCCTACTGCCCGGGCAGCGACGGCGTGGTGTTGCTGGTCGACTCGGGTGCCCGGACCGCCCACAGCTGGGCGTACCAGAGGAGGGCGTCGCTGCGTGGCATCGGTGTCACGCCCCCGATCGTGCGGTTCCAGGCCAATGCGGCCGGCTCCGCGAACAGGGGCAGCGACACCATCTCGTCCCAGAGCTGCGTGTCCGCCTGGGTGTAGTAGCCGGCCGCCGTGTCGGGGTTGAGCTGCTGCGAGGCCGTCTCCACCAGCCGGTCGAACTTGCTGTTCGAGTAGCCGGTCCAGTCCTGCGACCCATTCTTGCCCGCCGGCCCCAGCAGGGTCGTGTACCACGATGCCGTCTGGCTCATGTACGGGCTGAAGGTCACCGGAAGCAGCGCCAGGTCGGCGAACCCGTCGGAGAGCGCCTGGCCTGCCTCGGTCGCGCTGGTCACCGGGTACACGGTCGTGTCGAGCCCCGCCGCGTCCAGCTCCGAGCGGATGACCGGGCCCGTGGCCGCCGCCCAGGGGTCGCTCTCGTCGACCACGAGGTGCAGCTCGAAGGACGGCCCGAAGGCCGAGTGGTAGTAGGGATCGTTCGGCGTGCGCACCAGCCCCGATGCCTCAATGAGGGCGGCCGCCTGGTCGGGCACCGGCGTCACGGGGAAATTCACGGTCCCGCCGGCCCCGATCACGGTGGTAGACGTGGACGACGTCGGGGGCGGGATCGTCGTCGTCGGGACGCTTGCGGGCGCGGGCTTGTAGTTCTGCTGGCCCTGTACGTACACGTGGCTGTCGGCCACCGCGATCCCCGGCACCGCCCAGCTCACCTGCTGGTTGACGAGGTCCTGGCGGTTGATCGACAGCGCGATGGCCACCCTGAGGTCGGGCGACAGCTCAGCGTCAGGGGAGCTCGCCATGTCCAGCTGCAGCAGGGTCGCCGACATGTCGACATCGCTCTGCGCTCCGGGCAGGCCGGTCATCTGGGTGAGGAACCCCTGCGTCACCGTGGTGGGTTGCGCCACCTGCACGTACCCCGAGGCCATCCACTGGGCCAGCTGCTCGGTCGAGGATGCGACGTGAACAGTGATGGAGCTTGCGTTGGCCGGGGTCCCCCACCATTTGGGGTTCTGCACCAGCTTGATCGTCTGGCCCGACACCGACCCGATCTTGAAGGGACCGCCCGAAAGGTCGATGTCGGGGTTCACCGTCGAGCAGCTCGGGTTCCACCCGACCTTCTCCATCACATGGGCGGGGACGAGGTTGTCGAAGAGCATCTGCCAGTCCGCGAACGTCGTCTTGAACTTGACGGTGACGGTGTGGCCACCGTTCGAGCCGGTGACCGATGCGATGTCGCGGTAGCCGGCAACGCTCGAGACGTCGGGGGACGAGACCACCGGATCACCCCGTTGCTCCTCCCACGCGTACCTGAAGTCCGCCGCCGTGATCGGCCACGCCGTCGGACCAGACGGCCTTCGGGTTCAACGTGTAGACGATTGTCTCCGGTTTGGTGCTGACGAGCTCGGACTGGACGATCAGGTCCGAATTCGCGGTCGGCATCCCGAGGTTGTTCACCACGAACGGGCTGGGCAGGACCGCACCCAGCACCGTCAGGGTCCCCGGGGAGTCGCCCGACGGTGTGTTCGGGTTGCACCCGGTGGGACTGTCTGTCATGCCGAAGGAGATCCTGCCGCCGGCCACGCCGATGTAGGTCACGGTGGTGCCGCCGCCACCGCCTCCCCCGCACGCCGAAGCCAACAGCGCTAGTGCTCCGACCGCTCCGACCAGCCCTCGCCACCGCCCGGGGCGTGGGCCCCGGCCCGTCACTGCAGCCGGAGATCCAGGGTGACCGTCGCGAAGGCGAAGATGATGGCCACGGTGACCGTGATGCGGTCGAGGTTCCGCTCGACCACCGTCGAGCCCTGGGCTGCCGCGCCGACGCTGCCGCCGAACATGTCGGACAGGCCGCCCCCCTTCCCGCTGTGCATCAGGATCAGGAAGATCAGTCCGAGCGCGGCCAGCACTTCGATGACGATGTACACCCAGGTAACTGCGTCCAAGGTTGCCAACAACACGGAAGAGCCTCCAACTCGCGGCAGGTCAGGCCTGTTCGGCCTAGGAACGGTAGCAGGCGGCGGCGGCCCGAATGATGTCAGTGAAGCCCGCCGCCTCCAGGCTTGCCCCCCCGACCAGGAGGCCGTCCACGTCCGGTTCCGCCATGAGGTCGGCCGCATTCTCCCCGTTCACCGACCCCCCGTACTGAATCCGCACCGCTGCCGCCGCCTCGTCGCCCCCCACTTTGGCCACCAGCGAGCGGATGAAGACGCAGGCGTCCTCGGCGTCGACCGCCGTCGCGGCCTTCCCGGTGCCGATGGCCCAGATCGGCTCGTAAGCGACCACCAGGCCGCCCACGACCTCGGCGGCCAGGCCCGACAGCGCGGCCAGCACCTGTTCCTCCAAGACGCTCTCGGTCTGCCCCCGGTCGCGCTGCTCGTCGCTCTCCCCCACGCACACGACCGGCGTCATCCCGTTACGGAGGACCGCCCGGAGGGTCGCCGCCACCGTGGCGTCGTCCATGCCGAAGAGTGTCCGCCGCTCCGAGTGCCCGACGATCACGTAGGCGGTCCCCAGACGGGCGAGCATGCGTGGGCTCACCTCACCGGTGCGCGCGCCGGCGTCCTCGTCGGAGCAGTGCTGCGCGCCGAGTGCCACCGGGATGTGCTCCTTCTCGACCAGCGTCTGCACCGTGCGCAGGTCGGTGAAGGGCGGGTGCACCGACACGTCGACGCCGGCCACGTCCTCAGGCTTCAAGCGCAGGCCGAGGTCGCGCACCGTGTGCAGCGCCTCGATATGGTCGTGGTGCATCTTCCAGTTCCCGCTGACCAGCGGGCGGCGGGCCGTCACCCCCGCGGCGCGTTAGGAGCGTTGCGCAGGGCGTCGATCCCCGGGAGATGCCCCTCCAGCTCAATGAAGGACAGGGACGCCCCACCCCCCGTCGAGAGGTAGCCGATCTTGTCGGAGAGCCCCAACTCGTCGAGTGCGCTGGCACTGTCGCCCCCGCCGACCACCGAGAAGCCGGGGCAGTGGGCCACCGCCTCGGCGACGATCCGGGTGCCGGCCGCGAAGCGGTGGTCCTCGAACGCCCCGAGCGGGCCGTTCCACAGCACCGTCCCGGCCGTCGCGACCTCCTGGGCGAACGCGGCCGCCGTGTCGGGACCGATGTCCAGGCCCGTCCAGCCGTCCGGCAGGTCCCCCTCAATCACCTTGACGCTCCCCCTCGGCCCGTGACCCTCCGCCGGCGGCCCGAACGTCCCCCCGGGCTCCAGGCCAACGGTGTCGGTCGGGAGGAGGATGCGGACCCCCGAGTCCAGCAGGTCCCGGCAGTCCTGAAGGTGGGCCGGGTCGAACAGCGAGTTGCCGACATGCTGCCCCTCGGCGGCCAGGAACGTGAACGCCATACCGCCACCGACAACCAGCGTGTCGACCTTGGTGGCCAGCACCTTGAGCACGTCCAACTTGTCGGCCAGCTTGGCGCCTCCCACGATGGCGACGAAGGGCCGCGCCGGGTGATCCAAGATCCCGCCGAGGACCTCCACCTCCTTGGCGAAGCGCAGCCCCGCCGCGCTCGGCAGGAACTGCGGGGGCCCCACGATCGAGGCGTGCGCGCGGTGGGCGGCACCGAAGGCCTCGTCCACGTAGGCGTCGAAGCCCTCAATGAGGCACTGCACGAAAGCAGGGTCGTTCGCCTTCTCGCCCGGGTCGAAGCGCAGGTTCTCGGTCAGCCCGATCCCCGGGCACAGCACCTCGAGCCGCTGGCGGACCGGGTCCATCTCCCAGCGGGGGTCCGGTGCCCCGGCCGGACGGCCGAGGTGCGAGGACGCCACCACCTCCGCACCCTCGTCCTGTAGCCGGCGCAGGGTGGGCAGCGCCGCCGTGATCCGGAAGTCGTCGGCCACCGTGGCCTTGCCACGCACACCGATGTGCAGCGGGACATTGAAGTCGACCCGCACAAGCACGCGCTTCCCATCGAGGTCGGGGAGGTCCTCGAGGAGCGGGATGCCACGCAGCGGGTCCATGCTGCGCTCAGCCCCCGACCAGCACGGCGAGGTCGACCAGGCGGTTCGAGTAGCCCCACTCGTTGTCGTACCAGCCGTTGACCTTCACGAGCGACAGGTCGTCGCTGATCGGCATCACCAAGGTGAGCCCGGCGTCGAAGGTGCACGAGGCGGGCGAGCCCACGATGTCGCTCGAGACGATGGGATCCTCCGTGTAGTCCAGCACCCGGTCGAGCGGCGGCTTGGCCGCTGCCTCGGCGAAGGCGGCGTTGACCTCGACGACGGACGGGTTGCCCTTGACGACCGCGGTGAAGTCGGTGATGGAGCCGACGGGCAGCGGGATCCGCAGCGAGATCCCGTCCAGTCGGCCCTTCATCGACTCCAGCACGAGGCTGGTCGCCTTGGCCGCTCCTGTCGTAGTCGGCACGATGTTGACGGCCGCCCCCCGGGCGCGGCGCGGGTCCTTGTGCGTCAGGTCGAGCAGGTTCTGGTCGTTGGTGTAGGCGTGCACTGTCGTCATGAGCCCGCTCACGATGTCGAAGGCGTCGTCGACCACCTTGACCATCGGGACGAAACAGTTCGTCGTGCACGAGGCGTTCGAGACAACCAGGTGCGTCGCCGGGTCGAACTCGTCATCGTTGACGCCGATAACGAACGTGGCGTCGGCGTCGCCCGACGGTCCCGAGATGATGACCCTCGTCACCGAGCCGCCGAGGTGCCCTGCCGCGTCGGCTCGGGTGGTGAAGCGCCCGGTGGACTCGATCACGACGTCGGCGCCCAGCTTGTCCCAGGGGAGCTGCTCGGGCTCGCGCTCCTCGAGCACCCGAATGTGCCGGTCGCCCACCAGCAGGTCGCTGCCCTCGACGTCGACCGGCACGGGCAGGCGTCCCTGCGTCGAGTCGTAGCGAAGGAGATGGGCCAGGGCCTCGGGGGACGTGAGGTCGTTCACCCCGACCACCTCCACGTCGGCGCCGGTGTCGAGGATCGCCCGCAGGAAGTTGCGGCCGATGCGACCGAAGCCATTGATACCGACCCGCACCGTCATCTCGTCCCTTCCTCTCGGGTTCCGGAGACCTATGCCAGCAGACCTGATAGCGCCTGCGCCAGTTTGGCCGGGCTGTGCACCAGGGTGTTCTCTCCCGTCAGGGGAACGTCGAGCACCCAGACATCCGTCGCGCCGATGTCCATGCCCTGGATGCTGTCACACACCACCACGTCAACCTTGACATCGTGCCTGGCCAGGGCCGTCACGTGGGCCGCCACGTCGTATCCCTCGGTCTCGGGGACCTGCGGACGGAGGTTGCACACGTAGACGACCTGCGCTTTTGAGGAGGCCACCGCCTCGGCGATGCCTCCCACCGCCACGGCGGCCAGAACGCTGGTGAACAGGGAACCGGGCCCGATCACGATCTGGTCCGCCTCCGCGATCCGCTCGACCGCCAGCGGGGGCGGCTGGGCGTCGCCGGGCACCAGCGAGACCGTCCGGATGTCACCCGTGCCCATGACCGCCACCTGGCCGGCCACCGTGCCCTCGGCCGCCTCGGCCTTCAGCACGACCCGCTCCGACGTGGCCGGCAGGACGTCGCCACGCGCGCCGAGCAGCTGCGCCGCCTCGCGCACCCCCAGGACGAGGTCACCGGTGGCGTCTATCAGGCCGGTCAGGATCAAGTTCCCGAGCGTGTGCCCGGCCAGCTCACCCTCGTCGAAACGGCGCTCGAAGGCCACGGCCAGCGCCGAGTCCTCGTCCGCCAGCGCCACCAGGCACTTGCGGATGTCGCCCACGGCGACCATGTTGAGCAGCTCGCGCAGCCTGCCGCTACTACCGCCGTCGTCGGCCACCGAGACGACGCCCGTGAGGGTGCCGGCGTAGCGCCGAGCCGCCCTCAGCGTCACGGCCGTGCCGTGCCCCCCGCCGATGGCCACGACCGAGGGTCGGGCGCCGCTCACCGGTCGATGTCCCGGTGGAAGACCGACACCGTCTGGCCGTGCTCGGCGAGCCGCTCCGCCAGGGCGACGGCCAAGGCCGGCGAGCGGTGCCGCCCCCCCGTGCACCCCATTGCGATCGTGAGATACGACTTCCCCTCCCGCACGAACGCCGGCAGGATGCTCGTCAGGAGGTCGTCGACCTTCTCGAGGAAGCCGACGGACTCGGGCTGACCGAGCACGTAGTCCCGCACCGGCGCGTCAAGGCCGCTGAAGGGGCGAAGCTCCTCCACCCAGAACGGGTTGGGCAGGAAACGGCAATCGAACACGAGGTCGACGTCGAGGGGGATGCCGTGCTTGTAGCCGAACGAGATCACCGACGTCTGCATGTGCGGCGCCTCGTCGTCGCCGAACGCCTCGAGGATGCGCGCCCGCAGCTGATTGGAATTGAGCTCCCCGGTGTCGACCAGGAGGTCGGCCCTCTCGCGCACGGGCTCGAGCAGCTTGCGCTCGTCGGCGATGGACTCCTCCACCCCCCGGGCCGCCAAGGGGTGCCGGCGCCGGGTGCCCTCGTAGCGGCGCACGAGCACGTCGTCGGGCGCATCGAGGAAGACCACGCGCACCCGCTTGCGGGTGGCGCGCAGCTCGTCGAGCACATGGGGGAGGTCGTCGAAGTACTCCGACCCGGTGTTGCTGCCGCCCCGGCCGATGACCAGCGCCACCCGGTCGATGCCGGACCCGGGACGGTCCACCATCTCGACCATCTTCATGATCAGCCCCGCCGGCAGGTTGTCGATGACGAACCAGCCGACGTCCTCGAGTGCCGCGGCGGCCGTGGATCGACCGGCCCCGGACATGCCGGTCACCACGACGAACTCGCTCATCGCACCCCAGCCTTGCGCACTCCGTCGTGGACGGCGACAGCGACGCTGTCGGGCAGCCACGAGAGGGCCAAGAGTTGTTCGAGCGTTGCGGCCCGCACCGCGTTCACCCCTCCCAGCTCCCTGACCAGGCGCGCTTTGCGGGCCGGGCCGAGACCCGGGATGTCGTCGAGGATGCTCCGCGTCATTCGTTTGGCCCGGCGCTCCCGGTGGAAGGTGATGGCGAAGCGGTGCGCCTCGTCACGCACGCGCTGTAGGAGGTAGAGGGCGTCCGAGCCGCGGCGCAGGTGCACCGGGTCGGGCGAGCCGGGCCGGTAGACCTCCTCGAACTGCTTGGCCAGCGATGCCAGCTCTATCTCGCTCTCCAGCCCGAGCTCGCGCACCACGCGCTCGGCCACCCCGAGCTGCCCCTTGCCACCGTCGACCACAATGAGGTTGGGCCGGTAGGCGAAGCGCCGCGGCCGCCCGCCCTCGGGCGCCTCCGGCGCCTCCTTGAGTGCGGTGAGCCGGCGCGTGAGCACCTCCTCCATGGCGGCGTAGTCGTCGTTGCCAGGGACGGTCTTCACCTTGAAGCGCCGGTAGTCCGACCTCTTGGCCAACCCGTCCTCGAACACCACCATGGACCCTACGTAGTCGGTCCCCTGCAGGTGGCTCATGTCGTAGCACTCAATCCGCAGGGGTGCCTCGCGCAGCGACAGCGCGCTCTGCAGCTCGGTGAGCGCCTTGGACCGGGCGTTGTGGTCGGCCGCCCGGCGCAGCCGATGGCGGGCCAGGTCCTCGCCCGCCGACCGCGTCACGGTGTCCTGCAGCGCGCGCTTGGCGCCACGGAGCGGGACGGCGATGTCCACCGGGCCGCCGCGCACGCCGCGCAGCCAGCTCTGGAGGATCTCACGGTCGTCGGGCTCCTCGGGGACCAGCACGCGGCGCGGCAGCTCCGCCCCATCGGCTCCGTAGACCTGCGAAATCACCAACGCCATGAACTCGGGTGCGGAAAGGTCCTCGACCTTCTCGGCCACGAAGCCCCGGTGCCCCACCACGCGACCGCGTCGCACGCGGAAGATCTGCACCGATGCCTCGAGCGGGTCCTCGGCCAGGCCGACGACGTCGAAGTCCTCCGCCCGGTCCGAGACCATCTGTTGAGTCTCCGCGGCCTTGTGCACGGCGGTGATGCGGTCACGCAGCCGCGCCGCCCGCTCGAACTGCAGCTCGTCGGACGCGGCCAGCATCTCCGCCTCCAGGCTCGCCAGCACGGGCTCCGTGTCTCCCGAGAGGAAGCGCATGAGGTCGGTCACGTAGCCGTCGTAGGCCTCGTGGTCGACGGCACCGACGCACGGTCCCGAACAGCGGTCGATGTCGTAGAGGAGGCAGGGCCGCCCGAGCCGCTGGTGGCGCGTGAACTTGGTGTCCGAGCAGGTCCGTACCGGGAAGCTCCGCACCAGCAGGTCGAGCGTGGACCGGATGGCGCCGGCGTTGCCGTAGGGGCCGAAGTAGCGAACTCCCTTGCGCTTGCGACCCCGCACCACGGCCGGCCGCGGCCACTCCTCGTTGAGCGTGACAGCCAGCCACGGATAGCTCTTGTCGTCCTTGAGCCGGACGTTGTACCGGGGCAGGTGCGCCTGAATCAGGGAATGCTCCAGGATCAGGGCGTCGACCTCGCTGTCGACCACCACCCACTCCACGTGGTCGGCCTGGGCCACCATCTGAGCCGTGCGGGGCATCAGCTTGGCTGAGTCCTGCCAGTAGTTGGGCAGGCGGTGGCGCAGCGATTTGGCCTTCCCCACGTACAGGACGCGGCCCTCTGCGTCGTAGAACTGGTAGGACCCCGGTGCGTCCGGGATCGAGCCGGTTGGGGGCCGATACTGCATCAGTCACACTCTCGCGCAGTCGCTGGTGGCGGGCGGTACACTGGCGCTGCCGGCCTGGTATCCGGCGTACAACCTCGCATCGAGGCCGACATACCCGCGGATGGGCGACCAGGCTGTCCCCGCCGGCCAGATCGATGCTCTCCCTCAAAGGGGGCAGACCAGATGCTCAGGCTCCAGGCGCCGCTTCCAGAGCGGTACACGGGCGCGACCGAAGACGAGCTGCACGCCATGATCGGCGCCGCCAAGGCTGCCCTCGGCTCCCGCCTCTTCATCCTCGGCCACCACTACCAGCGCGACGAGGTCATGCGCTGGGCCGATGCCCGGGGTGACTCGTTCGGGCTGTCCCGGCTGGCGGCGGACCAGGCCGACGCCGAGTTCATCGTCTTTTGTGGCGTCCACTTCATGGCGGAGTCGGCGGACGTCCTGACCGGCGACCACCAGCAGGTCGTGCTGCCCGATCTCAATGCCGGTTGCTCCATGGCCGACATGGCGGACATCGACCAGGTCGAGGAGGCCTGGGAGGACCTGGCACGGGTCATCGACGTCAACCGCCTGATCCCGGTGACCTACATGAACTCCGCCGCCTCCTTGAAGGCGTTCGTGGGCCGCCACGGCGGGGCCGTCTGCACGTCGTCCAACGCCCGGGCCGTCCTCTCCTGGGCCCTCGAGCGGGGCGAGCGCGTTCTCTTCTTCCCGGACCAGCACCTCGGCCGCAACACCGGCTTCCAACTCGGCTACGGGGCCGGCGACATGCGGGTCTGGAACCCGCGGCAGGGCCTCGGCGGGCTGACCGATCGCGAGGTGAAGGAGGCCACGCTCCTGCTGTGGAAGGGACACTGCTCGGTCCACCAGCGCTTCCGGCCCGAGCACGTCGACGCCTTCCGCGCCGAGCACCCCGGGGGGATCGTGATGGTCCACCCCGAGTGCGCGCACGAGGTCGTCGAGCTCGGCGACGTCACGGGCTCGACGGACGCCATCATCCGCGCCGTCGCCTCGGCCCCCGCGGGCTCGGTCATCGGCGTGGCCACGGAGATCCACCTCGTGAAGCGGCTCGACGACGAGTCGCCCGACAAGACGGTGGTGTGCCTCGATCCCCTCGTCTGCCCGTGTTCGACGATGTCGCGCATCGACCCGGAGCACCTGGCCTGGGTCCTCGAGGGCCTCGTCGAGGGCGAGGTCCGGAATCAGATCGTCGTCGACGCGGAGGTGGCCGAGTGGGCCCGGGTCGCACTCGAGCGCATGCTCGCCATCACCTGACGTCGTCCGCGCCCCCTTCGGCGCGCCGGTTGCGCCGACGACGCCGTTAGGGTCAGGTCGAGTGCTGCGATGCCCGAGGAGGACACGCTGGTGAGCGACTACCCCGCCCCGCCCGTTCCGGTCAACCACACCGAACCCGTCCCGCGGCGGGTCCGGGCCTTCCTTGCCGGCCGGACGATCGTCGACACGACGGGCGCCCGCTACGTGTGGGAATGGCCCGGCTTCCCGCAGTTCTACATCCCGCTGGCCGACGTGCAGCCGGACGCGCTCGTCGACGAGAGGGCCACCGAGGAGACCCCGCGTGGCGACGTGAAGCACTTCGGCCTGCAGGTGGGTGATGTCCACCGCCCGGGAGCGGCCAAGGTCCTCTCCGCCGCGAAGGTCGACGGCCTGGACGACACGGTTCGCTTCGAATGGTCCGCATTCGATGCCTGGTTCGAGGAGGACGAGCAGGTCTTCGTCCACCCGCGCAACCCCTACACGCGGGTGGATGCACTGCGGTCGACCCGGACGGTGCGCGTCGAGTCCAAGGGCGCCGTGTTCGCCGAGTCCTCCTCGCCGGTGCTGGTCTTCGAGACCGGACTCCCCACGCGGTACTACGTGAATCGGACCGACGTCGACTTCACACACCTGGTCCCCTCGGACACGGTGACCGCGTGCCCCTACAAGGGAACGACGACCGGCTACTGGTCGGCCCGGATCGGCGACAGGGTCCACCCCGACATCGCCTGGAGCTACGGCTTCCCCACGCGTGAGCTGCTCCCGATCGCCGGCCTGATCGGCTTCTACAACGAGAAGCTGGACATCTTCCTGGACGGCACCCAGCTCGAGCGGCCGCGCACGCACTTCTCCGACCACTGAGGCGGACGGGCGGCCTACGCCGCGGTCGTCCGGTGGGCCGTCCGAGACCCGGGTGATCGACGGGCTGGCAACGAGCGACTACTTGGCCCGGGCCAGCACCGGCTTGAGGACCTCGCCCGTATAGCTGCCCGCCGTCTTGGCCACCTGCTCGGGCGTACCCTCCGCGATCACCGTGCCGCCCTTGTCGCCGCCCTCGGGCCCGAGGTCGATGACCCAGTCGGCCGTCTTCACCACGTCGAGGTTGTGCTCGATGACGACCACCGTGTTGCCCTGCTCGACCAGGCGACCCAGGACGTCGAGCAGCTTGCGGGTGTCATCGAAGTGGAGGCCTGTCGTCGGCTCGTCGAGGATGTAGAAGGTGTGCCCGGTCGGCCGCCGGCTGAGCTCGCTGGACAGCTTGACCCGCTGCGCCTCGCCGCCGGACAGGGTCGGCGCCGGCTGGCCCAGGCGCACGTAGCCGAGGCCCACGTCGACCAGCGTCTGCATGTGCCGCGCGATGGGCGGCTGGCGCTCGAAGAAGCTCAGTGCCTCCTCGCACGACATGTCGAGCACGTCTGCGATCGTCTTGCCACGGAACGTGATCTCGAGCGTGTCGCGGTTGTAGCGCGCACCGTGGCAGATCTCACAGGGCACGTAGACGTCGGGCAGGAAGTGCATCTCGATCTTGATCGTCCCGTCACCAGCGCAGGCCTCGCACCGCCCGCCCCGCACGTTGAACGAGAAGCGCCCGGGCGCATATCCCCGCACCTTGGCCTCCGCCGTCTGGGCGAACAGCTTGCGGATGTGGTCGAAGACACCGGTGTACGTAGCCGGGTTCGATCGCGGTGTGCGCCCGATCGGCGCCTGGTCCACGTCGACCACCTTGTCGAGATGGTTGATGCCCTCGACCTTGCGATGGCGCCCCGGAAGCGCCTTGGCCCGGTGCAGATGCTGGGCCAGCGAGCGCAGCAGGATGTCGTTCACCAGCGTCGACTTCCCGGAGCCCGAGACACCGGTCACCGCGATGAAGCACCCGAGCGGGAACGACACGTCGATGTCGCGCAAGTTGTGCTCGCGGGCGCCCCGCACGGTGACGACGTCGCCGGTTCCCGGCCGGCGGCGCGCCGGCACGGGGATCGACTTCTTCCCCGAGAGGTACTGACCCGTGATGGACGCCTTGTTGGTGAGCAGGCCGCCGCGACCGGTGACCGGTCCCGCGTGCACGACGGTGCCGCCGTGCTCGCCCGCTCCGGGGCCGATGTCCACCACGTAGTCGGCGGCGCGGATGGTCTCCTCGTCGTGCTCCACGACGATGACCGTGTTGCCCAGGTTGCGCAGACGCTCGAGCGTGCCGATGAGGCGCTGGTTGTCGCGCTGGTGCAGGCCGATGGACGGCTCGTCGAGGACGTAGAGCACGCCGACGAGGCCACTGCCGATCTGGCTGGCCAGGCGAATCCGCTGCGCCTCACCCCCCGACAGGGTGCCGGCCGAGCGGGCCAGCGACAGGTAGTCCAGCCCGACGTCGAGCAGGAACTGCATGCGCTCGCGCACTTCCTTGAACACGCGGTCGGCGATCATGTGCTCGCGTTCGGAGAGCTCCAGCGTCCCCATGGCCTCGACCGCCGCCGCGATCGAGAGGCTGCACAGCTCGTGGATGTTGCGCCCGCCGACCGTCACGGCCAGCGACTCCGGCTTCAGGCGCGCACCCTTGCACTCGGGGCAGTCGACCTCCCGCATGAACTGCTCGATCTGCTCGCGCGACCAGTCCGACTCCGCCTCGCCGTGCCGGCGCTGCAGCCACGGGATGATCCCCTCGTACTGCGCCTCGTAGGAGCGCTTCCGGTTGAACCGGTTCTTGTAGGTGACGTGGACCGCCTTGGAGCCCGTCCCGTAGAGGACCAGCTTCTTGTCCTTGGCCTTGAGCGATCTCCACGGAGCCTCGAAGGAGAACCCGCCGAAGTCGGCCACGCCTGTCTGCAATCCGGTGAAGTACTCGCTGCGAGCCCCGGCCCACGGTGCGAGGGCACCCTCGGCCAGTGACAGCGAGTCGTCGGGCACGACCAGCTCGGGATCCACCTCGAACCTCGTGCCGAGGCCCAGACACGCGGGGCAGGCGCCGTAGGGTGAGTTGAAGGAGAAGTTCCGAGGAGCCGGCTCCTCGAAGCTGATGCCGCAGTGGGTGCACGCCAGGTGCTGGGAGAAGGTGATGGCCTCCTCGCACTCGCCGTCTCCGGTCGCGTTCATCACGAGCACCTCGGCGGTGCCCCCGGTGAGCTCCAGGGCCGTCTCGATCGACTCGGTCAGGCGCTGGCGCACGTTGTCACGGCGGATGAGCCGGTCGACGACCACCTCGATGGTGTGCATCTCGTAGCGGGCCAGGCTCACCTCGGAGCGATCAGCCAGCTCGAGGGGCACGCCGTCGACCCGCACCCGGGCGAAGCCCTGCTTGGCCAGGTCGTCGAGCAGCGAGCTGTACTCGCCCTTGCGCCCACGGATGACCGGGGCCAGGACCTGGAATCGGGTGCCTTCGGGGAGCTCGAGCACACGGTCGACGATCTGCTGGGGGGTCTGGCGCGCCACGGGCCGGCCGCAGATCGGGCAATGGGGGTGGCCGATGCGGGCGTAGAGCAGCCGAAGGTAGTCGTAGACCTCGGTGATCGTCCCGACGGTCGAGCGCGGGTTGCGCGACGCCGACTTCTGGTCGATCGAGATGGCCGGGGAGAGGCCCTCGATGAAGTCGACGTCCGGCTTGTCCATCTGGCCCAGGAACTGCCGGGCGTAGGCCGAGAGCGACTCGACGTAGCGGCGCTGGCCCTCGGCGTAGATCGTGTCGAAGGCCAGGGAGGACTTCCCGGACCCGGACAGCCCGGTGAAGACGATCAGCCTGTCCCGGGGCAGGTCGAGGGACACATCGCGCAGATTGTGTTCGCGGGCCCCGCGAACGACCAGACGGTCGGCCATCCGGTGAGGATACCGGCGCGCTGTATCACACCCGGCCGGCCGCTCCGTGGGTCCTGGTCCGGGTGGTGTGCGCCGGGCCGACCGGGGGTCCGGCACTATTCGAAGATCACGTCCTCGTCGCCCCAGTAGGCCTCCACCGCGGAGATCAGGCCGTCGTCGGTCACGGTGAAGATCTCGACGCCACGGATGTGCATGGTCGAGTCCCCCGCCAGGGTCAGCGTGATGTGGAACGTGATGGCCGCCTTGTCCGCCACCGGATGGACCTCGGTGACCTCGAACTTCATCGCCTCGCAGCCGTCGAAGGACCTCTGGATGAAGGCGCGGATGGCGTCCCGCCCGACATTGGGCGGCGTCGGGTAGGGGTCCAGCTGTACTGCGTCGGCGGTGAAAAGGGCGACGTAGGCGTCGGCGTCCATGGAGCTGACGGTGGCGGCGTAACGCTCCATGGCCTCCCGGAGCAGCGTGGTGGTGGGCATGGCCGGCACGCTAGCCCGGCGACGGCCGGCGACCCCCGTACGGGGTCCATCCCTACACTGCAGTGTCGTGCCGGCCGATCGCGCCACCCCCCTCGTCTTCATGATCGGCAACGCCCACATCGATCCGATGTGGATCTGGGACTGGGACGAGGGCATGCACGAGGTGCTCCAGACGTTCCGGGCGGCTGCCGAGCGCCTCGACGAGGACCCCGACCTGCGCTTCACGGCCAGCTCGGCGAGCTACTACCGCTGGGCCATGGACACCTCCCCCGAGCTGTTCGCCCGCATCCGCCGGCACGTCCGGGCCGGGCGCTGGGTGGTCACGGGCGGGCAGTGGGTCGAACCCGACTGCAACCTGCCGGCCGGCGAGTCGGTGTGCCGGCAATTCCTCTACGGTCAGCGCTTCCTGGCGGAGCACCTCGGTGTCACGGCCACCGTCGGGTACAACGTCGACTCCTTCGGCCATTCGGGCACCCTCCCCCAGCTCCTGACGGCATCGGGCATCGGCGCCTACGTCTTCATGCGCCCCGGTCCCGGCGAGAAGGAGATCACCTCCCCCGCGTTCCGCTGGCGCGGTACCGACGGCACCGAGCTGCCGGCGTACCGGATCCCCTACGACTACTCCACCCGGGACGGGCCCGAGGACGAACTGATCCGGCGACGGGCCGACGAGCTCCTGGCGCAGAGTGCCGAGCTCGGCATCCCCCTCATGGCCTTTTTCGGGGTCGGGGACCACGGCGGCGGGCCGACCCGGCTCGCCATGCGGACCGTCCACGCCCTGTCGGCCGAGCGCGCCGGCGCCGTCGACTTCGGCGACCCGGCCGCCTACTTCGATGTGCTCGACGGCGCGGCGAGCGGCACGCTCCCGGTGGTGGACGGGGAGCTCCAGTGGCACGCCGTTGGCTGCTACTCGGCTCGGGCCGACCTCAAGCTCGCGAACGGGCGGGCCGAGGACGCACTGGTCGCGGCGGAGGTCTTCAACGAGATGTGCCGCCTGCTCACCGGGGACGCGCCCGATGTCCGTCGCGAGCTGTCCGAGGCCTGGCAGGGGGTGCTCTTCGCGCAATTCCACGACGCGCTCGGCGGGACCTGCACCGACCGCGCCACCGGGGCCGCCCACGCGCTCCTGGTGTCGGGTGCGTCCCGGGCGGACCAGGTGGCGGTGCGGGCCCTGCACCGCGTGACGGAGCACGTCGACACCTGGATCGACGGCGCCGAGTCGGCCGAGGGCATTGAGAGCGCGATCGGTGGGCTCCCGGTGCCGCTGCTCGCGTTCAACCCCCACTCATGGCCCGTGACCAGCGCCGTGTCCATCCCCCACCCCATCGCGGTGGCGACCGACGCGGAGGGTCGGCGTGTCCACGTGCAGCAGGTCCCCTCGGGAGAGGTGACCTACAGCCCGACCCGGAGCCTCCTCCAGGTCACCGCCCCCGCCCTGGGCTACCGCCGCTACTGGCTCCACGTCGCCGACCGGGACGCCGGCACGCCCGAGACAGATATCGAGCCGGCCCGCGCGGGTGACGACGGGGTGCTCAGCAACGGGCTCCTGCAGGTCAGCGTCGACACGGCCAGCGGCGAGCTGGCGGGCGCCGTCACGACGGGGGCGGCGCTGCCCGTGGGGACGGAGCTGCTCGGCGGCGGGGTGCGGCCGATCGTCATCGCCGACGACAGCGACACCTGGTCCCACGGCCTCGACCGCTACGCCGGAGACGAGGAGCCCGGGTGGCTGATCTCGGTCGGGATCGTCGAGGCGGGCCCGGTGCGCGCCACCGTGCGCAGCGTATGGTCCTTCGGCGGGGGCAGGACGACGGTGACCCAGGACGTCTCCCTCTACGAGGGGAGGTGCCTGGCCGAGGTGCGCCTCGGCGTCGACTGGCACGAGGCCCACCGCGTCCTGAAGCTCGTCGTCCCCGTGGCGCTGGGCGAGCCCACGAGCACGGCCGGCGCCGCCTACGGATCGGTGGAGCGCCCCTGCTCGGGCCACGAGGAGCCCATGGTCCACTGGGTCGACCTCTCCGACCCCGGGGCCGGCTGGGGCCTCGCCTGCACCGCCGAGGGCGCCGGCGGCTACGACGCGCTCGGGGCCCACGCTCCGCCTCACCGTCCTGCGCAGCCCCCGGGTGGCCGACCACGGACTGGGTTGGGGCAGCGACGACCCCGCCGGGTACCCCCTCACGGACCAGGGGCGCCACGAGGTGCGCTACCGGCTCGTGCCCCACATCGGCACCGCACAGGCGGCGCAGGTGCCCCGGTTGGCCGCGGAGCACCGGGCGGAGCTCCCGGTGGTGCTCGACACCTGGCACCGGGGACGGCTCGGGCCCGAGGGGTCGGCGGCGGAGATCGAGGCCGAGGGGGTGATCATCCCCGTCCTCAAGCGCGCCGAGGACGGGGGCGGCACTGTCGCCCGCCTGTGGGAGGTCGCCGGCCGGCGGGAGCGCGTCCGCCTGTCCGTCGGTGCCGGGGGTGGGCGACCCCTCTCGGCGTGGGAGGGTGAGCTCCGTCCCCACGAGATCCGGACGATCTTCCTCCCCGACGGGGACCCCGCCGGGTCGCGGACCGTCGACATCCCCGAGCTCCGGGTGCGGCGGGCGGTGCCATCGGACCTCTCCGCGCTGCTGGCCCGCCATCCGGAGCTCACCAGCGTCCTGCCCCAGGTGGAGGGGGCACTCACGCTCCTGACCCGCACCATCGAGGGGGGTGGGACGATCTACGTCGGGGGCAACGGAGGCAGCGCGGCCGACGCGGAGCACATCGTGGGCGAGCTCATGAAGGGCATGGAGCACCGTCGCCCCCTCGGCGACTACGAGCGGACCTCGTTGCGGGACCACGCGCCCGACTCCATGGCCGGAGAGGCCGATTACCTGGCCGACCGCCTCGAGGGCGCGCTGCGCGCCGTCTGCCTGACCAGCCAGTCCGGCCTCCTCACGGCCATCGCCAACGACACCGCGGGCGACATGGGGATGGCCCAACAGCTGCACGGCTACGGCCGCCCCGGTGACCTCTTCTGGGCCCTCTCCACCTCCGGGACGTCGCGCAACATCGTGCTGGCCGCCCTGACGGCGCGGGCGTCGGGCATGGGGGTCCTGGCTCTGACCGGTGCGGCCGGCGAACGTCTCGGCGGCCTGGCCGACGTGTGGGTCCCGGTCCCCGCCACCGAGGTGGCGGACGTCCAGGAGCTGCATCAGCCGCTGTACCACGCCCTGTGCTCGGCCCTGGAGCAGCGCTACTGGCCGAGGGAGGGTTGACGCCCAGGTCAGGGACGTTCGGCCCTATGCCGGAGTTCAGCCCGCTGTAACGATCTTTCATCGTGGGACCGGACCAGACGCTGCAGCAGGCCGAGGTCGTCGACGCGCCCATCCTCGCCGTGCCCCGCATCGAGGCCTCCTCCGTCGCGCTCGAGGGGGTGTCAAAGGCGTTCGGGGATGTCACCGCCCTGCGCGAGGTCACCCTCGACGCCCGGCCGGGCGAGTTCCTCGTCCTGCTCGGCCCCTCGGGCTGCGGCAAGTCGACCGTGCTGCGCCTCATCGCGGGGCTCGAGGCACCCTCGGCCGGCACCATTCGGATCGGCGGCGCGGCCATGAACCGCGTCGTCACCAAGGACCGGGACGTGGCCATGGTCTTCCAGAGCTATGCCCTCTACCCCCACCTGAGCGTCCGCAAGAACATCGAGTTCCCACTCCGCTCGCGCGGCGTGTCCCGCGACGACATCAAGGACATCGTCCCCCGAGTGGCCGAGAGCCTCCGGCTCACGGCGTTCCTCGGGCGCAAGCCGGCGGAGCTCTCGGGAGGCCAGCGCCAGCGCGTCGCCCTGGCCCGGGCACTCGTCCGCCGCCCCAAGGTCTTTCTGATGGACGAGCCTCTGTCCAACCTCGACGCGCAATTGCGCGTCGAGATGCGAGCCGAGCTCGTCGAGCTGCACCGGCAACTCGGCATCACCATTCTCTACGTCACCCACGACCAGATCGAGGCCATGACGATGGGCCAGCGGATCGCCGTCCTCAAGGACGGCGTACTGCAGCAGTTGGATACGCCGGAGACGGTGCGCGACGCGCCGTCCAACGCCTTCGTGGCCAGTTTCGTGGGGAGCCCACCGATGAACATCCTCGCCGGGGCCGTGAGCGAATCCGAAGGAGAGCTCTCCGTCGCGACCGTCGCCGGGCGCGTGGTGCTGCCTGCGGTCGAGGCCGCCCTCGTCCGGCACCTGTCGCTCGAGTCCGTCCTCCTCGGCGTGCGGCCGGAGGACCTCAGCGTCGACCACGACGGTGACCTGTCCGCCACCGTCAGCCTGATCGAGTCGATGGGTCGCCTGCAGCACGTGACCTGCAGGCTGGCGGACGGACACCTGATCAGCGTGCAGGGTGCCGAGCACGTGGCCCTCGACGTCGGCGACCACATCGCGCTCTCGGTCAGCGGGCCCCTGCATCTCTTCGACCCCGTGACCGAGCGGCGCCTTTCCTGAACCTCCCACGCCGGTTTCATTAGGGACCTAATCCCCTGTCGCCCCCGGCGCCACGTCCGGACAATGAACTCGTGGCCAATCCCCTGCGCCGGAGACGGAGAACGTCGTCCATCGTCGCCCTCCTCGCGGTGGCCGGCATCGGACTGGGCTCGCTGGTCGTCGGGCGCGCCAACGCCGGCGCCAGCTCGTCGGTGACGCTCACCGTGGCCTACTGGAGCGGCTTCAACCCGGCCGGGACCAACATCATGCCCGCCTGGATCAGTGCGTCAGCGAAGGAGCTGCAGAAGACGTACCCCAACGTCAAGGTCGTGGGCGACGAGATCACCACCAGCTCCGAGTCCGAGTACTACTCGAAGCTCGACCTGACCGAGCGCAGCGCGCGGACAGCTCCCGACGTCGTCTTCGAGGACTCCTTCCTGATCGGGTCCGATGCCAGCGCAGGGTTCCTCCGCCCCCTGCCGCAACTGCAGACCTGGTCGGGCTGGAAGTCCTACTACCCCGCCATGAAGAGCAGCGTCTCGTACAACGGCAAGGTGTACGGAGCGATGAACAGCACCGACGTGCAGCTCGTCTACTACAGCCACAAGCTGTTCAAGCAGGCCGGCCTGCCTGCCACGTGGCAGCCACGCAGCTGGGCCGACGTGCTCTCGGCGGCCCGGGCCATCGCGCGGCACGATTCTGGTGCCGTCCCGCTCTGGGTCTACACGGGCCAGGCCGTCGGCGAGGCATCGTCCTTCCGCGGCTTCGAGGTGTTCCTCAACGGGACCAAGGACCGCCTGTACGACTACACGACGCACAAGTGGGAGATCTCAGGCCCGGGGTTCGACGCAACCTGGAAACTGCTGTCGCAGATGCAGCCGGTCGAGGAGCCCGAGTCGATGTGGTCGAACCCGCTGGCGGATGCCACGGTCGACCTCCAGCTGATCCCCCACCAGCAGGTCGGCATCGTCTTTGACGGCAGCTGGGTCCCCACCGCCTTCGTCCCGGGTGGGCTGGCGCCGTGGCCGGGGTTCTCCAGCGCCTACGGGGAGGCGGCCATCCCGACGCAGACCGGTGCCGCCCCCGGGTACACGAACCAGTCGGGAGGGTGGGCGCTCTCCGTCCCGAGCCTGGCCTCGCACCCCAGCCTGTCGCAGGCATTCATCGAAGCCGCCTCGTCGGCGCCCATCCTGGCCTCGTTCGACCCCGCCTCGGGCAACCTGCCGCCGCGGGTCGACGTCATCCCGCAGCCGGCCTGGCAGGCCTCGGTCAAGGTGAACCCGGTCTCCCGGTTCGCCTCGGCCCAGCTGCCCTACACGACGTTCCGTCCCAACCTCCCCGACTACGTGCTGATCTCCAACGTGATTCAGCAGCTCACCGGTGAGATCTCCACGCGCTCCATCACCCCGAGCCAGGCGGCCGCCTCCTACGCGAGCCAGGTGACGCAGATCGTCGGGTCCAGGAACGTCGTGCACATGAAGCAATGAGCACGGTCGTCGAGCCCGCTGCACAGCCGGCGGCGAGCTCTCCGGCACCGGCTGCAGACCATGCCGGCAACGTCACGGTCGAGACACGCGCCCGCAGAAGGCTGACCGGGCTGACCATGGTCGCCCCCATGCTCATCGTGGTCCTCGTGTTCATGGGCTGGCCGGCCATCTGGACTTTCGTGCTGTCCTTCACCAACATGACCGTCACCGGGCCTACGGCGACGCACTACCAATTCGTCGGGTTGGCCAACTACCGGGAGCTGTTCTCCTACGGGAGCGGTCTGCTCGACTCCGTCGGCAAGAGCCTGTACTACCTCATCGTGTCGGGCTACATCGGCCAGGCCGCCCTGGGTTTCCTCCTCGCCTACTTCCTCTCCCGCTCCACCTACGGCGTGCGCGCCGTGGTGGGTGCCGTCGTGATCGTGGCCTGGCTGATCCCCGAGATCGTGACGTCCTACATGTGGTACGTCCTGTTGAGCGACGGCGGCGTGATGCAGCAGGGGTACCACCTGTTCGGGCTGAACTACCAGACCTGGTTGATCAGCAACCCCATGC
This sequence comes from uncultured Acidimicrobiaceae bacterium, assembly GCA_963824195.1. Lineage (GTDB taxonomy): Bacteria > Actinomycetota > Acidimicrobiia > Acidimicrobiales > RAAP-2 > Bog-473. Next base: position 27,687 of record CAWGOJ010000025.1, read on the forward strand.
TCGCCGTCAGCCTCGCCAACGCCTGGCGGGGTGCCGCCTTCTCGTTCCTGCTCTTCTCGGCCGCGCTCGACGGCATACCCAACGACCTGATCGACGCCTCCGAGGTGGACGGTGCCAGCAGCTGGCGCCGCCTCACCCGTCTGACCATCCCGCTCGTGTCGTCGGCCATCGTCGTCGACCTGGTGATCATCACCCTCGGCACTCTGAACGACTTCTCGCTGATCTACGCCATGACCGGTGGAGGGCCGGGAAACGCGTCCAACGTCCTGTCGGTCTTCATGTACCGCCAGGCCTTCTCCAATTACCAGCTCGCCTATGGCACCGCCATCGCCGTCGTCCTCCTCCTGATGGGGGCGGTGCTGGCGGCGATCTACATCCGTCTCCTACGGCGCCAGGGCTCGCTGGCAGACATGCGGTAGGCGGCCGTGGCCCCCCGCTCCGACCGCGTCGGCACGCTCGGCCCGTCCATCTCGATGTCGGCCGTCGGTCTCATCTTCCTCGTGCCTTTCGTGTGGCTCGTCGTCACCGCGTTCAAGACGCACGGCAGCCTCACCATCGGCGGTGGCGGTCCGCTCACGCTCAAGAACTTCCAGACGGTGCTGCACGGCAGCTTCCTGTCGGCCCTGGGGAACTCCATGTACCTGGCCATCGGGACGACCGTGCTGACCACGGTCATCGGCATCGTCGCCGCCTACCCGCTGTCGCGCTACAGGTCACGTGCCCAGATCTGGTTCGTGTACGCGCTGGCGTTCATGGCGTCGCTGCCCATCATCGCCCTCATGATCCCGACCTACGACTTCTACGTGTCGGCCAACCTCATCAACTCCAAGTTCTGGGCCGTGTGGTTCCTGACGGCGACCTCGCTGCCGTTCGCCACCTGGGTGGGGTGCTCCTTCATCGACGCCGTGCCCAAGGAGCTCGAGGAGGCCGCCTGGATCGACGGGAATTCGCGCTTCGGCTCACTGCGCCGGGTCGTCATGCCCCTGATCATCCCCGGCCTGTGCGTGATCGCCGTCTACACGTTCGTGAACGCATGGGGGAATTTCTTCGTGCCGCTGATCCTGCTGTCGGGCAGCAACGAACCGGCCTCGGTCACCATCTACGGCTACTTCAGTCAGTACGGCGTCAACTACGGGCAGGTGGCCGCATTCGCCCTGCTCTACTCGCTTCCTCCCGTGCTCCTCTATCTCGGGGTGACGCGCTGGGTCGGGAGCGGGTTCGCCCTCGGCGGGGCCATCAAGGGCTGAGCGCTCAGCCGGGGATGGAAGCGCGCAGGCCGGCGATCTCGTCCCGCAGCAGTGCCGCCTCCTCGTAGCGGAGATCGGCCGCCGCCGCCTTCATCTCGGCCTCGAGCTGTCCGATCAGCTCCATGGCCTCCGCCGGCGTCGAGGCGTCACCGTCGGCCAGGAGCGGCGTTCGGCGGTTGCCCCGCACAGCAGCGTTCTTGCGCACCTCGGCCCTGCTGCGGCCGGCCTTCGCCACGCCGCCACTGGACCCGCGCAGCCGTTCGAGGATGTCGGTGACCGACTTGCGGATCGTCTGGGGGTCGATCCCATGCTCCAGGTTGTACGCCGTCTGCACCTCGCGTCGTCGCTGGGTGACCGAGACGGCCTCGCGCATGGAGTCGGTCACGGTGTCCGCGTAAAGCACGACCATGCCGTCCACGTTGCGCGCCGCCCGGCCCATGGTCTGGATCAACGAGGACGCCGAGCGTAGGAAGCCCTCCTTGTCGGCGTCGAGGATGGCGACGAGCGCCACCTCGGGCAGGTCGAGCCCCTCGCGCAGCAGGTTGATGCCGACCAGGACGTCGATGGAGCCCAGCCGCAGCTCGCGGAGGATCTCGATGCGGGTGATGGTGTCGATGTCGGAGTGCAGGTACTGCACCCGCACCCCGGCATCGGCCAGGTAGTCGGTCAGGTCCTCGGCCATCTTCTTGGTCAGGGTGGTCACCAGGACCCGCCCGCCGGCGCCGACGGTGCGCCGGATACGGGCGATCAGATCGTCGACCTGCCCCTTGGTCGGCATGATCGTCACCTCGGGATCGACCAACCCGGTGGGGCGGATGACCTGCTCCACCACCTGTTCCGAGTGCTCGAGCTCGAAGGGGCCGGGTGTGGCCGACACGAACACGCACTGGGGCACCCGCTCGACGAACTCGTCGAACCGCAGGGGCCGGTTGTCCTTCGCCGAGGGCAGGCGGAAACCGTGCTCCACGAGCACGTCCTTGCGGGAACGGTCGCCGGCGTACTGCCCGTGTAGCTGGGGGACGGCCACGTGGCTCTCGTCGATCACGCACAGGTAGTCCTTGGGAAAGAAGTCGAGCAGCGTGTAGGGCGTCTCCCCCGGCGCCCGGCCGTCGAGGTGGCGGCTGTAGTTCTCCACCCCGGAGCAGACGCCCGTCTCGGCCAGCATCTCGAGGTCGTGCTCCGTGCGGACCCGGAGCCGTTGCGCCTCGAGGAGCTTCCCGTCGCGCTCGAACTCCCCGAGCCGCTCCCGCAGCTCCACCTCGATGGTGCCGACGGCCCGCTGGATGATCTCGTCGCCCGTGACGTAGTGGGTGGCCGCATAGACCGCCACGTCATCCATCTCCTCCCCCATCTCGCCGGTGAGGACGTCGAAGGGGACGATCCGCTCCACGGTGTCCCCGAACATCTCCACCCGCAGCGCCTGCTCCTCGTAGGCCGGATGGATCTCGACGGTGTCGCCCCGGGCCCGGAAGGTACCGCGGACGAGATTCACGTCGTTCCGCGCGTACTGCAGGTCGACCAGGCGGCGCAGGATGTCCCGTTGGTCGCGCTGCTCCCCCACCGCCAGCCCGAGGATCCGATCGCGGTACTCGTCGGGCGAACCCAGACCGTAGATGCACGAGACAGAGGCCACCACAATCACATCGCGCCGCATGAGGAGGGAGGACGTCGTGGCGTGCCGCAGGCGGTCGATCTCGTCGTTGATGGACGAGTCCTTCTCGATGTAGGTGTCGGTCGTCGGGAGGTAGGCCTCCGGCTGGTAGTAGTCGTAATACGAGACGAAGAACTCGACGCGGTTCTTCGGGAAGAGCTCCCGCAGCTCCGATGACAGCTGGGCCGCCAGCGACTTGTTCGGCTCGATGATCAGCGTCGGCCGCTGGACCTGCTCGATCATCCAGGCGATCGTCGCCGTCTTCCCCGACCCGGTGATCCCCTGAAGGGTCTGGTAGCGGTCGCCCCGCCGGACGCCTTTGGCCAGCCCGGCAATGGCCGCCGGCTGGTCACCCGAGGGCTTGAACGGCGAGACGACCTCGAATTCGGGCATGAGCCTTGGAGGCTACCCGGGGGGTGTCACAGGTCAGGCGAGCGCCCGCTGCTCGGCCGCCGCGGCCACCAGCCAGGCCCACAGCTGGCCCACCTCCGCCTCGAGGGCCGCCCAGTCACCCGAGTTGTCCAGCACGTAGTCGGCCTCCCGGGCCCGCTCCTCCCGCGAGATCTGGGCCCGGATCCGCGCCTCGGCGTCCGCCCGGTCGAAGCCGCGCTGGGACATCAGTCGCTCGAGCGCGATGTCGGTGGGGCAGTCCACCACCACGACCTTGTGCAACCGGACGGTGTCCCGGTGGGCGGCCGTCAGGAGCGGGATGGCCAGGATCACGATGTCGTCGGTGTCGGCCAGGGCGTCACGTGCCTCGATCATGGCGATGCCGATGGCGGGGTGTGTGATCGCGTTGAGCGCCAGCCGGGACTCGTCGTCGACGAAGGCGACCGCGGCCAGCGCCTGGCGGTCGATCGTGCCGTCCGGCGCCACGATCCCCGGCCCGAAGCGGTCGATGAGAGGCTGGTAGGCGGGTCCCCCGGGTACGACCACGTCGCGGGCCACCTGATCGGCGTCGATGAGCACCGCTCCCCGTTCGACCAGGAGTTCGGCCACCGCCGACTTGCCGGAGCCGATGCCTCCCGTCAGGCCGACGGCGAGCATCAACCAGCACCCTCCCGACGCGGCGCACGGGCGATCGCGAACAGCACGAGGGTCGTGTCGTCGGGCTCGTCGGTGACGAACCAGTCGTCGGCGGTGATGCCGGTCGCGCCTCCGGTGTCCTCCCGGGCCACCAGTTTGTAGGCCAGCGGAAGCAGCCTGGTGTAGGCCCACACGTACCACTCGTGCGGCATCCGGTGCCGCAGGTCGAACGCATCGAGCTTCAGCAACTTGGTCGCCTTGACCCGGCGGGCCTCGAAATCCGACTTCACGTGCGGCGCCGCATCGACACCGCCCAGCCACACGTCGCCGAAGTGGCGCTCGAGCGTCGGCCAGCAGCTCGTCACGGTCGAAGATGTGGAGGTGGAACGGGTTCTCGAAGTCCGCCGGCTTGTTGGGGGTGAGGACGCAGGCGAGGCCGTCGTCCCTGAGCACGCGGGCCAGCTCGGCGACGTGAGGCTCGGGGTCGGTGAAGTGCTCGATCAGATGGGACGAGCAGGCGCCGTCGAAGCTGGCCGGCGCGAACGCCAGCCCGAGCGCGTCCATCTGGGCCACCCGCAGGCCGTCGGGCCCGTAGCGGGAGGCGGCGGTCGCCACGGCCTCGGAGGAGTAGTCGACCCCCACGACCTGCCGCCCGGCGCCCAGGAACCTGGCCGACTCGAACCCCTGACCACAACCGACGTCGAGGATGCGCCCATCCCCGATACGGTCCAGGATGGCGCGATACCCGGCTTCATGCAGCGCGAGCAGGGAATCGGGGGTCACGCCCTGTTGGGGACGCTCGCCCGTCAGGCGGCTCTTGGTGCTGGTGGCCACGGGCGCTCCAATCGAGTGACACGCCGAGGTGGCGCTGCCTGCTTACACTACCCGGCGACCTTTCAGCCCCACTTCATGACCACGTCAACCACCGACACCGCCCCCCGGGGGCGGCACGCCGCCAGACGGCCGGCGGTGATGAAAGGCGGTCGGTGGTGGTGGATCGGTGGAGCCTGCGTGCTGGCCGGCCTCGCCTACGCCCCCCTGCTCGCGGTGCGGCCCGGGGTGGTCACCCCGGACACCAAGACGTACCTCTATCTCGATCCGACCCGCTTCCTCAGCCAGGTCGCGTTCATGTGGAACCCGACGGTCGGCCTGGGTACCGTCAATCACGAGTACATCGGCTACCTGCTCCCGATGGGCCCGTTCTTCGCGGTCGTCCACCTGCTCGGCGTGCCGGTCTGGGTGGCCCAGCGTCTCTGGCTCGGGTCGATCCTCTTCGCCGCCGGGCTGGGCGTCCTCTACCTCTGCCGCATCCTCGGGCTGCGCGGCCCCGGGCCGACGGCGGCCGCTCTCGCCTACATGCTCTCGCCGTACTTCCTCCAGTACGCCGGCCGCATCTCGGTGATCCTGCTGCCCTGGGCCGGGCTGCCCTTCATGCTCGGCCTGACCATCGTTGCCCTGCGTCGCGGCGGATGGCGCGAGCCCGCTCTGTTCGCGGTGGTCGTGGCGGTGGTGAGCGGCATCAACGCCAGCTCCATCATCTACGTCGGCGTCGCACCGGTCCTGTGGCTCCTCTACGCGGTGGTGGTCCTGCGGGAGTCGACCTGGCGGCACGCGTTGGGGACGGCGCTCCGCATCGGCATCCTCACGCTGGGAACCTGCCTCTGGTGGATGGCGGGTCTCGAGGTGGAGGCGGCCTACGGCGTCAACGTTCTCAAGTACACCGAGACGGTCCCCTCGACGTCGGCCACCTCCAATCCGGCGGACATCATCCGCGGCCTCGGTTACTGGTACTTCTACGGGACCGACCACACGGGCCCGTGGACCAATGCGGCCATCCGCTACACGCAGGACATCGCCCTGCTGGCGACCTCGTACGCGGTGCCCGTCGTCGCCCTGGTGGCGGCGGCTTTCGTGCGCTGGCGCGAGCGCGCCTTCTTCCTCCTGCTCCTCTTCGTGGGTCTTGTGCTCTCCGTGGGGCCGTTCCCGTACTCCAACCCCACGGTGATCGGCGGCTGAGCTCAAGTCCTTCATGACCGACACGACGGCAGGCCTGGCACTGCGCTCGACCGACCGGGCCACCCCGCTCGTGCTGCTGGCGCTCTTCATGCTGCTCGGCTGCGGGCTCACCGCGCTGTGGTCCCGCTTCTCCATCGTCGGTATCGTCACCGCCGTCCTCGTCGCCGGTCTCGTCGTGGCCAACAACCCATCGCTCTTCCTCGGCGACACCATCGCCAACAATTTCACCCAGCCCGCGTCGTTACCGTCCTACGAGGTCGCCGCCATCAACCACCTCAACGCCACCCACCCCGGCACCCGTGTGTTCGCGATCCCGGGCAACGACTTCGCCGCCTACCGCTGGGGCGACACCGTCGACACGCCCCAGCCCGCGTTGCTCGACAGGGACTTCGTCACCCGTGAGCAGCAGATCATGGGCTCCATCGCCACGGCCGACACGCTCTATGCGACGGACGGACCCATTCAGGACGGCATCGCCAACATGAACGCGCTGGCACCCATGTCACGGCTCATGGGCGCCGGGGACCTCATGGTCGAGTACGACCAGCAGTACGAGCGCTATGGGATCCCCCAGCCCCAGCTCCTCGCCCTCCAGCTGCTGCAGACGCCGCTGGGGCTGACCGACCCGCTGTCCTTCGGCACGCCCCGGCCCAATGTCTCGACCGACTCGACACTCAACGAGCAGGACCTCTCGGTGCAGGGCAACGTGGGCTGGCCATCGCCGATCGTCACCTACACCGTGCCCGACCCCCGGGCCCTGGTGCGGGGCGAGTCGGACTCGGGGGCCCTGGTCATGGAGGGCGACGCCACCGGACTCAACAACCTGGCCGGGCTGGGCCTGCTGAACACCGACAGCGCGATCTACTACGCCGGCACCCTGGCCGGCGATCCGGCGCGCCTGAAGGACCTCGCGTCCCAGGGCGCCCAGCTCGTCGTCACCGACACGAACCGCAAGCAGGCGTACCGCTGGGACACCCTCACCGCGAACGCGGGCTACACCGAGACACCCGACGAGAACCCGGCGAAGAGCGACCTGAGCGACAGCCCGATTGAGCTGTTCCCCGGCACCACGATCACGAGCAAGTCGTACGCAACGTACGTCGGGGCCGTCAGCGTCACGGCCAGCAGCTACGGCAACTCGGTCTCCTACACGCCCGAGGACCAGGCCTACAGCGCCATCGACGACAACTTCGACACGGCCTGGATCACCGGGACCTTCGTGCCGGACCCGGCCGGCCAGTGGTGGCAGGCGCGCTTCGCCAACCCCGTCACCACCGACCACATCACCCTGGTCCAGCCGCAGCGGGGCGACCGCTCGCGCTGGGTGTCGGCGGTCACCCTCACCTTCGACGGGAAGGACCCCGTCCGCTACGCCCTCACCGGCGCGTCCCACCTGACCTCGGGTCAGACCCTGACCTTCCCGACCCGGACGTTCCACACCCTGCGCGTGACGATCGACGGCACGACGAACGACACGGCGCCACCACTGACGGCCTCCGCCGTCGGTTTCTCCGAGGTCGAGATCCCCGGCCAGCAGGTGCACCAGGTGATCCAGATGCCCACCCAGATGCTCTCCACGCTCGGGTCCGCCTCCGCCGCCGACCGTCTCACCGTCGTGATGACCCGCCAGCGCACGTCGCAGTTCCCGCCGCGCAGCGACCCCGAGACGACGATCTCGCGCCAGTTCACGCTCCCGACCGCCCGCACGTTCACACTGTCGGGCAGCGCGAGCCTCTCCGCGTTGATCCCCGATGATGAGATCGACCGGCTGGTGGGCCGCACGGCCACCGCGTCAACCGACCTCCAGGATGCGTACTCCTCGGGACGGCTGCCAGGCGATCTCCAGTCCACCGCATCGGCCACGCTCGACGGCAACGCCTCGACCGCCTGGATGCCCGGACTCGGATCGAACGCCCAGGTCGGCTCCACCCTCACCTACGACCTCAAGAAGCCGCAACCGCTCAGCAGCCTGGCCATGCAGGTGATCGCGGACGGCCGCCACTCCGTCCCCACCGCCATGACGATCACCTCCGGCAGCCAGGTCCGGCAGGTGACGCTCCCGCCCATCGCCGACAGCAACGTCCCCGGGGCGGTGACCACGGTGCCGGTCTCCTTCCCCGCGCTGACCGGCACGCACTTCTCCGTCACGTTCACCGCCGTTCGGCCCGAGTACGCAGCGAACTACTACTCCGCCGGGCCCTTGGCGCTGCCACTGGGGATCGCCGAGATCGGGATCCCCGGCGTGCGATCAGCCCCCGTGCCGGCGAACCTCCCCGGGAACTGCGTCACCAACCTGCTGACCATCGACGGCCAGCCGGTCGACGTTGCCGTTGTCGGGTCGGCCCAGCACGCGCTCGACAACGGTGAGGCACAGGTCGTGCCCTGCGGTCCCGACGCGAAGGGCATCACGCTGGGTGCCGGACCGCACGTCGTGCAGACGGTGGCCGGCCACAACCCGCCCTGCGCGAGCACCCCCGCCACATGCACAGGGTGGAACATCGACCAGCTCGCCCTCGACTCGGCGGCGGGAGGCGGACCCGGCCCCGCCGTGTTCCCCACGACGGCCGGCACGCCGCAGCTCGCGGCGACCCAGCCCGGTCCGGCCCCGACGGTCACCGCCACGTCCTCGCACATCGACAACCATGGCGCCGCCGTCTCGGGAGCCGCGCAGTCCTTCGAGCTCGTGCTGGGCCAGAGCGTCAACAAGGGTTGGCAGGCCGTGGCCGAGCCGGGTCCCGGTGCCGCGGCCGGCTCGCACGCGGTGGACCTCGGCCCCGCCCAGCTCGTCGACGGGTTCGCCAACGGATGGCACGTCAGCGCGGCGGACCTGCACGAGCTGGGGGGCCCGGGCTTCTCGGTCGAGCTGACCTGGACACCCCAGCGCGAGGTCTGGGCCGCACTCGCCGTGTCCGCGGCGACCCTGGTCCTGTGCCTGCTGCTCGGTTTCCTCCCTGCCCGCGCCCGCCGATGGGTGCGCGGCAAGCTCCCGCGCCGGCTGCGGGGGCCGGCCGGGCCCGACGCCCCGGAGCGACAGACCGAGCCCTTCGATCCGGCGACCCTGGCCATGCCCTACGCACCGGCCGCCCCGGGACGAGCGCCAGCGCGGCTGGCGGCACTATCCCAGGGCGCTGCTCATCGGCATCATCACCGGTGGTGTGGCCGCCCTCGTGACCCCGCCACTGGCCGGGCTCGTCGTCGCGGGGGTCGTGACGCTCGGGCTGCTGGTCCCGTGGGCCCGCGCCGCGGCAACCGTGAGCGCCGTGGCGTTCATCGTCGCCGGCAGCATCAACGTGGTGCAGGGACAGAACGTGCACCACTACCTGCCGGGCTCGAACTGGGCCGGATCCTTCGTCAACGCTGGCAACCTCATCTGGCTCGGCATGGTCCTGCTGGTCGCCGACGCGGTGATCTCCGCCCTCGGGCTGCGGGTCAGGAAGCCGCTCGGCCGCCGCGCCATGAGGGCGCAGAGGGTCTTCGCCCGCTCGACGGGGGCACTCCCGCCCGACACGCCGATCGTGGGGATCGACGGCTGACCGTCAGGTCGTCGACGCGGCCTCGCCGGCCAGCGCCTCGAGGGCGCGGCGCGCGGTGACGTCCCAGGTGAACCAACGGGCCCGCGCCAACGCACCCCTGGAGAGGCGGCTGCGCAGCACCTCGTCGCCCAGCACCCGGCCGAGCGCCACCGACAGATCGGCCACGTCGTCCACCAGCAGCCCGGACTCGTCGTCGAGCACGGCGTCGGCGTGGCCCGCGATGGCGGTCGCCACCGCGGGCGTCCCGCAGGCCGCGGCCTCGGTCAGGGTCATGCCCCACCCCTCGCGCTGCGAGCTGCTCGCCACCACCCAGGCCCGCCGGTACCACGACACGAGCTCGTCGTCGTCCACCCGCCCGGGCATGCTCACCCATTCCGTGGCGCCGAGCTCATCGCGCAACGCCTCGAGGACGGGCCGCTCGTTGCCCTCACCGATCAGGACCGCCCGCAGCTCGGGCTGTTCGGCCTTGACCTTGGCCAGTGATCGCAGGAGCGCGTCGAAGCGCTTGACCGGCATCAGGCGCCCCACCGCCACGACGAGGGGCGTCGTCGAGCGCTGGCCACCCGGCGAGAAGCGGGCGTCCACCCCCGGCGGCGCCACCGTGATCGCGCTCGGGGCGCAGGCCGAGCATGTCGACGATCTCGGTGCGCGACGACTCGGACAGCGTCACGATGCGGCTCGAGCGGTAGATGCGCGGCGCGATCCGGCGCTCCATCGGTGTCGCCCAGTCGGGCCAGCAGCGGCGGCAGCACCATGCCCCACATCTCGGCATGGACGTGGTGCAGGAAGACGACGCGGGGGCCCCGGTACCACAGCGGGGACAGGAAGGGCATGCCGTTCCAGATCTCGACCAGGGCGTCGCCCGGGCGGTGCCCCATGCGGATGCCCTCCCAGGCCGCGCCGGGGAACACGGCATAGCGGCCCGGCACGCCGCACCACCCGGTAGCCATCGCGGGTCAGGGCCTGCGGCGCGCCGGGGACGGCCGAGGTGCGGAACGTGACGTCGAGGCCAGCGGCGGCCCACAGCGACGCGACCTTGTGGGCGTGGAGCTCGGACCCGCCCGCCTCGGGGTCGTCGAGGTCCCGCCAGGCCACGAAGTGGATGCGCCGGATGCCCGGCCTCCGCCGCGATGTACGCCAGCACCTCGGGGTCGGACGGCGCGCCGCCGCGGCGGCTGTTCCCCGCCGGCCGCCGCGGCGACCGGCCCCGAGTCGTCACCCATCCGGTCAGGTTAGCCCTGCGGCCTGCTGCCCGACCCCGACCCTCCGGTGTACGAGGGCGAACCCCGTCACGATGACCAGCAGCAGGACGGCCTGCACACCCAGGTCGACCAAGGCCGTGGCGCGGGGCGCCCCGTGCACCTCGAGCACGGCCGTGGTCAGGGCCGCGGCGCCCCCCACGAGGACGGCCGCCACCCAGCGCCGGCCCACGGCGAGCAGGTACATCGTGAGGACCACCGAGACGCTCAACAGGATCATGGCCAGCACGAGCGGCGCCAGCGCGTCGGCGGCGGACGTGTAGTCGTGATGGAAGACCACCTGGAGCAGCTCCTCGGGCGCGGCCAGCGCCACGCCCAGCAGGAGCACCGAAGGGACGGCGAGCAGCACCAGGACGACGGCCAGCTGCCGCAGCGCATGCCCGCCTTGGCGCCAACGGATCGCCGCCTCGGGGAGCAGGTAGCCGCCGAGGACGATGGCCCCGAAGACGATGGCCTTGCTCGTGACCGAGACCGCGGCATAGGCCCCACTGTGGGTCGGGTTGTCCCGCCCGACCACCAGCACGTCGACGTTCTGCAGTACCGCCACCATGGACAGCGAGACTGATGCGACCACGAGGTCGAGCACCACCGTGCGGCGCACCATCGCGCCGCCGTCCAGCACGGGGTCGGGGCGCACCGCCGCGACCCAGCCCCCGGCTACCCAGACACGGGGACCCTGGCCACCCGACCAGGCCCGCACCGCGGCATAGCGTGCGTGCGCCACCGCCACGACCTCGCCGATCAGGATGCCCACCGCGGCACCCGAGGGCCCGTATCCGGCCAGCACCAGCACGAGCACGGCGGCCAGGCGCACCCCCATCTCGACCAGGAGGTTGACCCCCAGCGGCCGGTAGGCGCGGTGGGCCTGCAGGAGGCCGCGGTCGAGCGACAGGAGCACGAAGAAGGCGGCGGCGGTGAGGATCGCCGCGATGCCGATGCCGCTCTGCTGGTTCAGCACAACGGCGACGCCGTGCCGGCTGACGAACACGATGACCGCCCAGATGAGGACGAGCATGGTGCCCTGCCGGTGCACCCGCCCGGCCCAACGCCGGACCAGGTGGCCGCTCCCGTCCTCGTGCCACAGCGTCACCCGCCGCACCACGGCCACGACCACCGCCGAGCCAGGCATGGAGAGGATGAGGTACAGGCCGGTCAGCTGGTTCAGGACGCCATAGCTGTGCGGCGTGAGCAGGCGGGCCAGGGCGACGGTGAGGACGACGCTGGCCCCGTTGGCCAGCACGCCGGCGGCGGCCAGCGGGCTGGCCTGCAGCAAGCCGGTCCGCATTGACTCGACGCCGGGCCGCGCCTCGGGATCGAGGAGGAGCTCCGCCCCGAGATTGGGACCGACCGCGTTGGGCGCGAGCGACATCGCCGCCGGCACGGACTCCACGACGAGCTCGGCCGCCGGTGCCTCCGGCGGCTCGTGGCCTGTCACCCCTGGGCCCTTGCCGCCGTCTCGTCCTCCATGCCGATGCGATCGATCTCGGGCAGGATCTGCGCGTTGCAGGAGCTCGCCGCCCGCCTGGCTTATGTGGATGCCGTCGGGTAACCGCACGTCGACGCCATCGAGCGACGCGGTGTAGACCCCGTGGGGGCTGAGCATGCGATTGAGGTCGATCACGCTGACCTGGCGCGGATCCGAGCGCGCCACCTGGTGCACCAGCGCGTTGTAGGCCTGCACGCTCGCCGGCGTGTTCTCCGACCAGGGCAGGCCGTCGGACTGCCGGTCATTCGGGTCGATGTAGGGCATGGTGAACAGCACCACTCTGGCACCAAATGTGTGGAAGATGGAGATGGCCGCCCGGAAATCCGCGGTGAGGTGCGCGTCCCATGCGGGCTCGCCGACGTGTACCCACTGGCCGTTGAGGAGGTGGTCCGTCACCTCCCAGCGCCCCAGCCCCAAGGCGACCACCTGCGGCCGCTCCGCCGCCGTCAGGAATGGCCAGAGGCCTCGCCAATTGTCGCACCCCTGCGTGGAGGGTCCGGGACTGCCCGCGACGAAGACCTCGAGACTCGGGTCCAGGTCGCAGCCGATGGTCGCATGGTCGGAAACCGTCACGCCGTACTCCGCCTGCGAATGCACGGACAGCCCCATGCCCAAGGTGAGGGCGATGGAATCGCCCAGGATGAGGAGCCGGACGGGGCGCCGGCCGTAGGCTCCCGAGCGCTGCAGCGCCGCGTGCTCGGACGCGTCGAGCCCGGGCGGGAGCGGGAACGCCACCCGGGCGCCCCCCGAGGCCGCGACCGGGGCGTCCGCCCGTACCGCCGGGGCCGCCCCCACGGGTGTGGGCACCAGGGCGGACAGGCAGAGGCAGCCGAACATGCCGGCCGCGCCCAGCAGGTCCCGCACCCCCGATCGCGTCACGTCCGCTCCGTCCTCCTCGTCGCCGACCGGCCCACTCGGACCGGGGGGCGGACCCGGGCCGCCGGGCCCGGAACCACCGGCAGGCGCGTCCTTCCAACTACTCCGAATCGGCCGGACACGGCCGCCTCTTGAGTCTCACGCATCCCTCATGGCCGGCCCAGGGCACTCTGGACGACGCAGTCCGCAACCCCCATGCCGGCCACGACCCCGCCCGAGGAGCCCTCGTCGGCTGCCCGCACGCACGATTCCAGGGCGCCCGGCTTCAGGAGCAGGGGGCCCTGGTGCCCCGGCTGAACGTCATCCCATACCCAGGCCCCCGCCTGTACCGTCGGCGGCCGACCCAGGGCGGCCGTCATGAACGCGGCCGCGTAGGCGGGGTTGCGGCCCTGCTGGAGCATGGGGGCCTCCGGATCGGTCGCGATCACGACGGTGTTGACCCGCCATACGAGCAGTGCGTGGCGCACGGCGGCGTACTCGGCCGGGGTCCCGGCCGGGACGGGCTTGCCCACACCGAAAGCGAGCCGGCCGAGCACGGCGAAGCCCGGCGCCGCCGAACCGGCCCGCCGAATCACCCCCTCGGGCCCGCCGCCCCCCGCCTGGCTGTAGTGCATGCGGTTCACGGCCTGCCACGCCATGGCGTTCTGGATCCCCGAGAAGGGCGGTGGGTACGACAGGAGCACGCGGCCCGGGTGCAGGGTCGGGGCCACCTCGGTGTACCAGCGGGGCAGGATGACCGGGCGCATGGCGAACGGCAGGCGGGGGACGAACGTGACCGCCATCGGGACGAACGCGACGCAGGCCGCCGTCAGGGCGCCCAGCGATCCCCGCCAGTCCGGCGCCAGCGCATGCACACGGTCGAGAATGACGGCCAGCATCACGGCCGCAGCCAGGAACCCGATGACCATGAACCGTTGCTCAATCAAGTTCTCGATCACCGGGATCCTGGCGAAGATCCGCGCTGGCTCCCACCACTGGCCGCGGCGCTCACCCAACGAGCACACGCCGCAGAGGACGAGCACGAAGCCGAAGAACCACAGGCGGCGATCGCGCCGGAATACCGCCGTGCCGGCAACCAGGACGGCCAGCATGCCCCAGCCGAGGAACGCCGCCGACGCCAGCTGCGCGCCTTCGTACCCGCCGAGGGCCACGAAGACGTTGTGGGGGTTCGGGTAAGCGGCGGAGGTGAAGTTCGAGGGTACGAAACCTCCGATGATGCCGACGTTGGGCCACACGAGCCCCGAGAGGTGCGCCGGGCCGTCGAGCGCGAACCACACCGGCCAGGCCAGCAGCGCGACGCCCGTGCCAAGGCCGACGGCCAGCCCCACCGTGGCGTGGGACGCCAGTCGCCGTACCGAGTCTCGGTCGGCGACGAGTGCCACGACGACGAGGACCAGCACGGAGATGGCGGCGACCACGGCGGTGATGGCCAGGAGCTCGGAGGAGAGGAAGAACTGTGCGAAGAGGAGGAGACCGAGGAGGAGACCGGCCCCGACGGCGCCGTGGCGCTGACGGATCAGGATCTCGTCGAGTACGGCCAGGATGAGCGGGAGCAGCATGAGCGCCGCCGTCATCAGGTGGGCGAACTCGAGGCTGGTCAGGACGAAGGGCGAGAAGCCGTACAGCAGGCCGCCGAGGAAGGCGGCCGGTGTCCAGGGGGCCCATCGCCGCACGACGACGAAGGCACTGAACGCCGTGAGGGCGGGCGTGATGGTGGAGGCGACGTTCAGCGAGGCGACCGGCCCCCAGATCCACGTGACTGGGACGAGCGGCAGGCTCAGCCCCGTGACCGACGTCTGCGCCAGCAGGTTGATGCCCGAGGGGTGGAAGAGCGCGGTCGAGTAGAAGGGGTTCTCTCCGTGGGCCAGGGCGGTGGCCGGCCACTGGAAGAACCAGAGGAACAGCGCAGGGTCTCCGCACCCGCACAGCGTGTGCGTCGACGCTCCCTCGGCCCAGGCGTGCACCCACAGGACGACGCCGAGGGCGAGATACACCAGGCCCACCGAGACGACGGTCATCCATGGCCGCCACCGCAGCGCCCCCGCGGGCGCGTGCTCAGCCAGGGTCGAGCGTGCTCGCCGTGGCGGCTGTGCGCCGCGGCAGCACGGGGGCGTCGCGCCCAGTGGACCCCGCCTCGTGGTACTCCTCCTCGACGTTGACCGACCAGATGTCGTGGTCCGCGCCGTACATGTTCTCCACCGTGAGCATGGCGGTGTACATGGAGTGGTCCTGGTTGTTGTACTTGTGCATCCCGTTACGCCCGACGGGGTGGATGTTGGGGCCCTCGGCCTCGATCCACTTGCGGATGGTCTCCACGTTGGCCTTGTAGGAGAAGTCGTAATAGGGGTAGGCCTTGGGGACGCGCACCACGTAGCCCCGCTCGACGTCGCCCTCGGCCGCCAGCCCGAGCGAGATCAGCTCGGTGGTGGCCAGCGCGACGAGCTCGTCGTCGGGCGTGTTCCACATGGCGTCGCCCTCGAAGACGAAGTACTCGAGGCCCAGGCACGTGCGCCCGTCCTTGACCAGGTAGGGCGACCACGAGCCGTAGTTCTGTATGCGCCCGACCTCGACGTCGGTGGAGTGGATGTAGATCCAGTTGTCCGGGAAGCTGCGCGACTCGGGCACCACGAGGGCGACGGTGAGGTAGTCGCGATAGTGCAGGTCGTCGGCGGCGGCGACGACCTCTGGGGGCGGGGGCGGTGAGATGGTGTGCACCAGCTCGCGCATGGGCATCGTGGACACGACGTGGGAGGCGGCCACAGTGTGCTCGGCGCCGTCTTGGACGTAGGTCACCGAGACCGCCTGGCCACCCTCGATATTGATGCGGGCCAGCCGCGCCCCCATCTCGAGGATCCCGCCGGCGGACCGGACCTTGTCGGCACAGACCTCCCACATCATCCCGGGCCCGTACTTGGGGTACTGGAACTCCTCGATCAAGGTGGTGATCTCGGTCTGGCCCCGCTTGGGCAGTATGGCGTTGAGCACCGCCTTGCGCAGGTCGAGGTTCTTGACCCGCTGGGCGGCCCAGTCGGCGGGCATGTCGGCGACGGGGACCCCCCACACCTTCTCGGTGTAGGTCTTGAAGAAGGTCCGGTAGAGCCGCCAACCGAACCTGGCGACCAGCCAGTTCTCGTAGTTTGACTCGTCCTTGGGCGGGCGGATGCGGGCCCACAGGTAGGAGAAGCCGCACAAGACGGCCTCCCACAGGCCCAGGTTGCGCAGGGCGTTCATTGCCTTGAGCGGGTAGTCGTAGAACTTGCCCTCGTAGTAGATGCGGCTCATGCGCGGGCGGAGCATGAAGTCACCCTCGGGGAGGATCTCGTGCCAGAGGGCCTCGACCTCGGGGACCTTGGTGAAGAAGCGGTGGCCGCCCAGGTCGAAGCGCCACCCGTCGCGCACCACGGTGCGGCTGATGCCCCCGACCACGTCGTCGGCCTCGAGGACGACGGGGTGCTCCCCGCGCTTGGTGAGCAGGTAGGCCGCGGTCAGGCCACCGGGGCCCGCGCCGGCGATGACGACGGGCGTTTCGGCGGGGGTGGCCACGAGCAAGGCAGGTTAGTGGACCCCCCGTGTGCTCCCGGGGAGGGGGGTGGCGGCGCCAACGGGGGTTGGAGAGCCGCGGCGACAACGGTCAGGGGACCGAGATGTTGAGGAAGGCGAGGAGCGCGTAGCCGGCCAACCCGGCCGCCAGGAGCGCCAGGACGGCGCGCTCGAGCTGCGACTCCGTGAGCACCAGCGCGGCGGCGATCGAAAGCGGGAAGGCGCTCAGCGCATAGCGCTCGAACGAGTCGAGGTTGGACCCGGCCACGGCGGTGGCCAGGACGGCGGCAGCGAACAACGTGTAAGGCGCGGGGAGCCGCCGCCAACAGACGATGAGCATCGCGAGCGCCAGCAGCACCCATGGCACGTGGAGAGCCGTGCCGACGTGATGGTGCAGCACCCCCGTGGCGTCGTGGTACAGCGTGGTGAAGGGGTCCGACAGCCCACCGTGGTGCGAGCTCTGCAGCTGGACACGCAGTGGAGCCAGCCAGTCGCCGACCGTGTGCTTGGACCAGGCCAGGAATGTCAGCAGGCCGACAAAAGGCGCCGCGACGGCGCCGATGCCCGCCACGCGCTCCGCACGACCGAGCCGAGGCCACCAGCGCACTAATTCGGCCATGGTGGCCAGGACGAGGAGCACGCCGATGGGCCGCGTGAGGGCCGCCGCGAAGGCGAGCACCCCGGCGACGGCGAAGTGCGGTCGGAGCCCGGAGGCGCCCGCTGGCGGCCGCAGGGCGAGGAAACACCCGAGGGCGAAGACGAGGAGGACCGACTCGGCGTAGCCCATGACGAGCACGAAGGCGGCGGGCAGGAGGCTGAGGACCCACAGCGAGCGCCGGGCGACCGCGCCGTCGCCGGTCTCCCGGCGCACCAGGACGTAGAGCATGGCGGTGGCGGCCAGCGCGGCCGCGTTGGCCAGGAGCACGAGTGCCGGGCCGTCCCCGAGCCCGGGCACCCAGGCCAGCGCGTGGGTCAGCAGCGGGACCGCGGGGAAGAACCGCAGCGATTCGCGGCCGAGGGGCGCGTAGCCCTGGCGGGCGATGGTCTCGTACCAGCCGGCGTCCCAACCCAGTAGCCCCGCGTGCACCCGGGCCGCCACGCCGGATGGGGACGGATGGGTGCGGTCCACGATGAAATGGGCCAGACCGAGTGCGCCGCCCACCACGACGCGGGCGACAGCAAAAGGAAGCAAGGCCTCGCGCAGCGATTCGGGGAGGCGACCCCACGCCCTGCGTACGGCGGCCCAGGTATCCCGACCGGGCGGACCGGCCCCGGGGTCGGGGTCACGAACCGTGCCCGCTCCGGCCGCCGTCCCCTCGGTCACACCGGCCACCTCAGGGTCCCGAGGTCGCGTACTCGGTCAGGCTCATGGGCTCGTAGAAGAGGGCGTCGTGGCCGGTGACGACGTTCCGCCCTCCACCGCCCGCCTTGGTGGATGCGGCCAGGAGGTCGGAGGCGATCGTCTCGCACTTGGTCCCGTATGTCTGGTACATCGGATACCAGACCAGCCAGATGTGATGGGTGGTCCCGGCGCGCTGGAACACCGCGTCGGCGTAGGCGTTCGGGTCCGCATCGCCGACAGTCTGGGCGTAGTCGACCCAGTCGACGATCTGCGGGCCACTGCGACGCGGGAACGTGATCATGTCGTATTGCGATGGATCCTGTATCTGCCGGTACACCGCCGGCCCGAGCTGGTCCGGGCAGAAGGCGATGATGTCCCCGGGCTTGGCCTCCGCGTTGATCGCCGCCGCCACCTCGCCCGCCTGCGTGCGCTGCGTGGTCACGTTCTGGGCGGACGACACGAGCCCGGCGGCGACGGCCAGTGCGACCACGATGACCCGGACCCGTGGGTTGAGCAGGGTGGTCGTCCCGAGGGCCACCAGGAGCAGGAAGGGCAGGAAGACCACGGCCGCGTAGCGTGACGAGAAGGCGCTGGCCGTCAGGATGCCCCCGGCGATAGCCGCGAACAGGGTCCCGATCACGACGAAGCCCACGCCCCGGGCCCGCGGACGGGTCCGCAGGTCCAGTTCGATGATGCGACCGCTGAGGCCGACGCCGAACACGGCGAGGGCCAGCATGGCGAAGTAGATCACGGCCAGCAGTCGGCCCTGGTTCGTGGCCGTCATGAGTGTCGAACCCTGGTTGTCCGTGAAGCCGGTCAACGCGTTGATCACGGCCGAGAAGTTGGGCGGTGCGGCCCACGGCGTGCCGGTGTGCTCCGTCTGAAAGAAGAAGGTGGGCAGCCACGGCACGAAGAGCAGGCACCCGGCGGCTACGGCAATGAGCGCGGCCCAGGGCGCCGCCTCGGGGTGCCCGTGACGGCGGGTGCGGACGATGGAGGCCACGAGCCAGATGACGACCATGCCGGCGAGGTAGATGGACCAGTACTGGGCGTAGAGGAGCGCCGCCGTGACCACGGCGACCGCAGCCAAGTTGGCCGGACTCGGTGCCGTGACCGCCCGTTGCAGGGCTAGGAACCCACAGCCGGTGAGCAGGATGACGAGCGCGTACATCCGCGATTCGGTGGCGTAGTAGACGGCGAAAGGCGCACTCGCCAGGAGCACGAGCAACGTCCACGCCACGGCGCGGCCCCCGAAACGCTTGCCGCACAACCACGCCACCGGGAGCGTGATCACCGCGATCACCCCCGACAGGGAGCGCACGGCGACGTTGGACTGCCCGAAGAGGACGATCCAGAAGTGCAGGAGGTAGTAGTACAGCGGGGGTGCGCCGTCGTGTTTCAGCGCTTCTGGGATCTGGCTCAGCGGGAGGCGGGCAATGTCCACGGTCAGCGCCTCGTCGAGCCACAGGCCCGACCGGGTCCAGAAACGGAGGATCAAACCGGCCGCGATGACCAGCCCGACCCCGGCCCCTACGACGATGCGCGTGCGTCCGCTGAGAGCGGGAACCTCCTCGGGCATGGCCGCATGGTAGGACAACGGGGTCGCGGTCTAGGATCATTCGCCGCCGGTGGGGGTCGGCTGAAACGAAGGGAACCGAGACAGACCGAAGGGGGGAGAGAGGCGCCGTGGTCCGTTACATCCTGAAGAGGCTGGTGCTGCTCATCATCATTATCCTCTTCGTCTCGGTCGCCGTGTTCTTCCTGGTCCACCTGCTCCCGGGGAACCCCACGGACACGATCCTCGGCCCCAACGCGACACCCCAGAACGTCGCCACCCTCGACCGCCAACTGGGCCTCAACAAGCCCCTGTGGCAGCAGTACTTCATCTGGATGGGCCACATCTTCGAGGGCAACCTCGGGCAGTCCTACACGACGCACCAGTCGACGACGAGCATCATCTCCCAGTCGTTCCCCATCGACCTCGAGCTGATCATCTTCTCCCAGATCCTCGCGTTTGCCATCGCCTTCCCCATGGCGATGCATTCGGCACGGCGTCCCAACAAGTTCTTCGACCAGGCGTCCAACAGCACCACGTTCGCCATGCTCGCCCTGCCGCCGTTCGTGATCGCGCCCGTCCTGGTGCTGCTCTTCGCCGTGCACTGGCACATCTTCCCGGGCCCGGCCTCCTACGTCCCCCTGACGCAGAACTTCTGGTCGAATATCCATACGATGATCCTTCCCTCCATCGTCCTGGCCCTGGGCGGCATCGTGGTGTACTTCCGCCTGCTGCGGAACGACCTCATCTCGACCCTGCAGGAGGACTTCATCACGATGGCCCGCTCCAAGGGCCTCTCGGACCGGCGCATCATGTGGCGCCACGCGTTACGCCCGTCGTCCATTTCCCTCCTGGCCTCGGCGGGCGTCACGATCGGCAGCCTGATCGCGGGGACCTTCATCGTCGAACTCCTGTTGCAGATGCCGGGCCTCGGCTACCAGCTGATCTCGAGCGTCAACCAGGACGACTACACGGTCGTGCAGGGCATCACCCTGTTCGTCGCCATCGCCATCGTGCTGATCAACTTCATCTTCGACTTCCTGTTCACCATCGTCGATCCGAGGATTGCCCGTGAGTAGCGTCATCACAGACGACATTGCCGAGATCAAGCAGGAGATCGACGCCGAGGAGGCGGCCGACCCGACCAAGAAGAAGCTGGGCGTGCTGTTCTGGATCTGCGTGGGCTGGATCGTCCTCGTGGCCGTCATGGCCACCATCGCCAACCTGTTGCCGCTGCCCAACCCCGATCTGGGGAACTACAACAGCGTGCAGAACGGCGGCCCGGGGTGGGGCCACCTCCTCGGCACCGACGACCTCTACCGTGACATCTTCAGCCGGCTCGTCTACGGGGCCCGGGTCTCGCTGGTGGTCGGCTTCGGCGGCGCGCTGATCGGCTTGGTTGTCGGCGGCATCCCCGCCATGATCTCCGCCTATCGCCGGGGGCGGATCGACACGGCCCTCAACACAGGGTCCTACGTGGTGTTGGCCTTCCCCGCCATCGTCGCCGTCATCGCCATCGTCTCCTTCTGGGGCAAGTCGCTGTTCAAGATCACTCTCGTCATCGGCCTCTTTGCGGCGCCCCTGATCTTTCGGGTGGTGAGAGCATCCACGCTGTCGTATGCCACCCGCGACTTCGTGCTGGCGGCCAAGGCGCTCGGCGCCAGCGACACGCGGATCCTGACCCGCGAGATCCTGCCCAACATCATGCCGACGATCGTGTCCTTCGGCCTGATCGCCGTCGCCACCATCATCGTCCTGGAGGGTTCGCTCGCCTTCCTGGGTCTCTCGGTGTCCCCGCCGACACCCAGCTGGGGCAACATGCTGAACGAGGGATCGAGCCTCTTGACCGGCGCCAAGGGACAGACCAATCCGTGGCTCGTCATCTTCCCGGCCAGCGCGATGTTCCTGCTCCTCATCAGCCTCAACGTGGTGGCCGACAAGCTGCGCGCCTACTTCGACGTCTCCGAGATCAAGCTGTGAGCCCAGGCACGCTGCTCGAGGTCGAGGACCTCTACGTCTCCTTCGCCACCAGCCGCGGCTCGGTGCAGGCCGTGCAGGGGGTGTCGCTCTCGCTGGACCAGGGCAAGACACTGGGCATCGTCGGCGAGTCCGGCTCGGGGAAGACCGTCCTGTCGCGGGCAATCATGGGACTGCTCCCCCGCTCCTCGACCACGCAGACGGGATCGGTCCGTTACAACGGGACCGAGATCCTCAACGCGCCGAACGACGACCTGCGCAAGCTGTGGAGCACGCACATCGCCATGGTGTTCCAGGACCCGATGACCTCGCTCAACCCGGTCCAGCGCATCGGCAACCAGATCACCGAGCCGCTCAAGATCCACCTCAAGCTTTCCAAGGGTGAGGCCAAGGAGACGGCGCTCTCCCTTCTCATGCAGGTGGGCATCCCCTCCCCCGTGGAGCGCTACCAGGCCTACCCCGCCCAGCTCTCGGGCGGCATGCGCCAGCGCGTCATGATCGCCATCGCGCTCGCCTGCGCCCCGCGCCTCCTCATGGCTGACGAGCCCACGACCGGCCTCGACGTGACCGTACAGGCGCAAATCCTCGATCTCCTGGGCCAGCTCCAGCACGACCGTGACATGGCGATGATCCTCGTGACGCACGACCTCGGCGTGGTGGCGACCCGCACCGACGAGATCATCGTCATGTACGCCGGCAATGTCGTGGAGCGCGCGCCGACGAACGTCCTCTTCAAGAGCATGGCCATGCCCTACACAGAAGCGCTGCTCAAGTCGACGCCGCGCCTTGCGAACCCGAGCCACACCCGGTTGACCGCCATTGAGGGCAGGCCGGCCGACCTGCTCCACCCCCCTGCCGGCTGCCCGTTCTCACCCCGCTGCCCCTACGCACAGGAGAAGTGCCACCGCGACAAGCCGCCCCTCGTCGAGGCCGCACCGGGACACAGCTATGCCTGCTGGTTCCCGCTCACCGCGACGCGGCCCTTGGAGGTGACGGCGTGACGGACACCGCCGTCGAGGCTGAGGCGGTCGGGACCACCGAGCCGCTGTTGTCGGTGGAGGATCTGCACGTCTCCTTCCACAAGGGCAGCCAGACCGTCCAGGCCGTGGCCGGCATCACCTTCACCCTGCAGCAGGGGGAGACTCTGGGCCTCGTCGGCGAGTCCGGCTGCGGCAAGTCCACCACCGGTCGCGCCATCGTCCAGGTGGAGCGGGCGACCTCGGGCAAGATCCGCTTCGGTGACACCGAGCTGACCGCGCTCAGCCGGGGCGACCTGCGCACGCTGCGGACCCAGGTGCAGATGATCTTCCAGGATCCCATTTCGTCGCTCAACCCCCGGCGGCGGGTGAACGACATCGTGGCCGAGCCCCTCAACATCTGGAAGATCGGCAC
This sequence comes from uncultured Acidimicrobiaceae bacterium, assembly GCA_963824195.1. Classification (GTDB taxonomy): domain Bacteria; phylum Actinomycetota; class Acidimicrobiia; order Acidimicrobiales; family RAAP-2; genus Bog-473. The sequence continues at coordinate 50,587 of CAWGOJ010000025.1, forward strand.
CAAGGAGGAACGTCGGGAGAGCGCCAATGCGATGCTCGACCAGGTCGGCATCGACCCCTTCCTGCTCGGCGGCCGCCGGCCCCGCGAGTTCTCCGGAGGGCAGTGCCAGCGCATCAGCATCGCCCGCGCGCTGGTGCTCAGGCCCAAGCTGCTCGTGTGCGACGAGATCGTGTCCGCCCTCGACGTCTCGGTGCAGGCCCAAATCCTCAACCTGCTCGAGGACCTGAAGCAGGAGTACAACCTGACCGTCCTCTTCATCGCGCACGACTTGGCCGTGGTGAAGAACGTCAGCGACCGGGTGGCGGTCATGTACCTGGGCCGCCTGTGCGAAATCGCTCCATCCGACGTGCTCTACGAGGCGCCGGCCCATCACTACACGGCGGCGCTGCTGGCCTCCGCGGTGGAGCCCGACCCAGAGGCTTCCCGCTCGTCGGCCCCGCTGCTCGGCGAGCCGCCCAGCCCGATCAACCCGCCGTCGGGGTGCCGCTTTCGGACCCGATGCCCGAGGGCGGAGCCCCGCTGCGCCGAGGAGGTCCCCGAGATGCGGGGGATCGCGCCCGGCCACCAGGTGGCCTGCCACTTCCCCATCGGGAGTTGAGCGCCCACCCGGGGCGCCGAGCGGCGCGCCCGAGACGCCGTCTGGCCGCTGCGCTGGTCGCCCTCGTCCTCGCGCCCGGCATCCTCGTCCTCGCGGTGCCAGCCGGCCCGGGCGGCGCGGACGCCGGGGCGGTCCCACCCAATTCCGTCCGTGCCTTCGGTGCGGCCTCGCTCGGCGACCTCGCGGCCGCCTCCCCGAACCCGCCCCTCGTCGGCATGGCCACGACGGCCGACGGCGGCGGGTACTGGCTGGTGGCCTCCGACGGCGGGGTCTTCGCCTACTGGGGACGCCGCCTTCCACGGGTCCACCGGGGATCTCGTGCTGACCCAGCCCATCGTCGGCATGGCCGGGGACCCGGCGACGGGGGGGTATTGGCTCGTCGCGTCCGACGGCGGGGTGTTCGCCTTCGACGCCCCGTTCGACGGCTCCGAGGGCGGTCAGCCTCTGGCCCAACCGATCGTCGGGATGGCGGCGATGCCCGACGGCGGCGGGTACTGGCTCGTGGCCTCCGACGGCGGCGTGTTCAGCTTCGGCGACGCCGCCTTCCACGGCTCCGAGGGCGGCCAGCCGTTGAACGCGCCGGTGGTCGGCATGGCGGCGACCGGTGACGGCGGCGGGTACTGGCTCGTGGCCTCCGACGGCGGCGTGTTCAGCTTCGGCGACGCCGCCTTCCACGGCTCCGAGGGCGGCCAGCCGTTGAACGCGCCGGTGGTCGGCATGGCGGTGACCGGTGACGGCGGCGGGTACTGGCTCGTGGCCGCGACGGCGGCGATCTTCAACTTCGGCGACGCGCCCTTCGACGGGTCGGCGCTCAGCGCCCCGGGCGTGCCGGCGGTCGGCATCAGTGGCGCGGGCACCGGTGCGGGGTACCGGGTCGCGTACGGCAATGCGCCGTCGCCCTTCGGCCCGGCCGTGACCGGGTACCTGGCGCAACGGGCCGACGACGTGACCATGGCGGTCTACGACGCCGACACCGGCGCCATGTGGGACCTGCACCCGGATCAGGTCCAGGTCACCGCGAGCATCGTGAAGGTGGACGTCATGGCGGCGGCGCTGGCCGCCGACCAGAGCTCCGGCGGCATTTCGCCCCAGCAGGCGGCCCTCATGGCCCCGATGATCGAGGTCAGTGACAACAACGCCGCCACCGCCATGTGGAGCATCATCGGCGGTGCGGCCGGCCTCGGCGCCTTCGACCGCGTGCTCGGGCTGGAGTCGACCACGCCGTACCCGGGTCCGATCACGGCGACCAACCTCGGATGGGCCTACACCACGACCAGTGCCGACGACATGGTGAGGGTCATGAGCACCTTTGCCTTCCCCAACGCGATCCTGTCCGACCCGTATCGCGCCTACGGCCTATCCCTCATGCACAGCGTGGAGGCCAGCCAGATCTGGGGTGTCCCCGCGGGCGCACCAGCAGGCAGTGTCGCCGTGAAGACCGGCTTCATCACCCCGGCGTCGGGTGATGCCCAGGTGAACAGCATCGGCTACGTCTCTGGGGCCGGGCGGAACTACGTGTTCGCCATCCTGACGGACGGCAACCCGAGCGAGGTGTACGGCGAGAGCACCATCAACACCCTGTCGTCACTCGTCTTCGACGCGCTCGCCCCGGGCTGATGGTCCGGCCGCCCACGGGTCACGGCCGGCTGCTGATCCTCTTCGCATCGTCACCGCAGTACCCGGATCTCCACGACGATTGGCCGCTCGAGCGCGCCGCACTGGGCGAAGTCGGGATCGACGCCCGCACCGCGGTGTGGAGCGACCCGGGGGTGGAGTGGTCCTCCTGCGATCTCGTCGTGGCCAAAGGGGTCTGGGACAACATCCACCACACGGCTGCCTTCTTCGAATGGTTGCGACGCCTCACCTCCGGCGGCGTGCCGGTGGTGAACTCCCCCGCCACCCTGCGCTGGAACATCGACAAGCGTTATCTGCGCGACTTGGAGGGGGCGGGCGTTCCGACCGTGCCGACGATCTGGGTGGAACCGGGCCGGGATCCGCTCGACCCCTCAGCCCTCACCCTCCCCGCAGGCGAAGTCGTCGTGAAGCCCTCCGTCTCGGGCGGCGGCTACCGGACGGCGCGCTACGAGCCCCACGAGCGCGGCGAGGCCCGCGCCCACGTGGCCGCCCTGGTCGGCTCGGGCCGCACGGCGATGGTCCAGCCGTACCAGCCCGCCGTCGACGTCGAGGGCGAGACCGGCCTCGTCTTCCTCGGCGGCGTCTTCAGTCACGCCTTCCACAAGGACCCGATGATCCGCCGCGGCGTGGGCCCCACCGACAGCCTGGTGGACAACCAGGTCACACGCGCGGCCACCGCGACGTCAGTGCAGCTCGACGTGGCGCGCCGGGCGGTGGCAGCGGCCGAAGCCCTGCTCGGCCCGACGACCTACGCGCGGGTTGACATCGTGGAACGGACGGACGGCGAGCCTGCGTTGCTCGAGCTCGAGCTCCTCGACCCCGCCCTCTTCTTCGTGCACCATCCGGCCGGCGCGTCGCGCTTCGCCAACGTCCTACGCGATCACCTGACCGACCGGTGAGCGACCGCGCCGCCGATCGGGTCGTGTCGCTCAGCCCTCGGGCGGTGTGTCGGCGGCGGCTGCGGCAGGTGCCGCCTCCTCCGTGACCTCGGCCACCGGCTCGGCGGCCTCGGGAGCGGCGGCCTCACCGGCCTCGGCAACCTCGCCCTCGGCCGGCTTCTCACCCTCGGGCACGACCACAGGCGTCCCGATCTCCTCGGCGAAGTCGGCCCAGGCCGCCTGCGCCTCCGTCTCGGGGGTGAACTCGCCTTCGGCGTAGTCGAAGCCGATGTAGTTCCCCTCCTCGTCGTAGGCGTGCTCGCCGAAGGCCTCGCGGTACTCCTCGGAGACCTCACCCCCCTCGGCCGCCTGCTTGATCGACAGGCTGATGCGGCGGCGCTGCAGGTCGATGTCGATGATCTTGACCCACAGCTCCTCGCCGGGGGTCACGACCTGCTCGGGGAGGTCCACGTGGTGCACCGCCATCTCCGAGATGTGCACCAGGCCCTCGATGCCGTCGCCCACCTGCACGAAGGCGCCGAAGGGCACCAGCTTGGTGATGCGGCCGTAGACGAGCTGGCCGACGGCGTGGCTGTCGGCGAACTCCTGCCACGGGTCGGACTGGGTGGCCTTCAGCGAGAGGCTGATGCGCTCCTTGTCGAGATCCACGTCGAGCACCTCGACCTCGATCTCGTCGCCCACCGAGACGACCGACGACGGGTGGTCGACGTGCTTCCAGCTGAGCTCGGAGACGTGGACGAGGCCGTCCATGCCGCCGAGGTCCACGAAGGCCCCGAAGTTGACCACCGAGGAGACGACACCCTTGCGGCGCTCTCCCGGCTTGAGGTTCGCCAGGAAGTCGCCCCGCTGCTCCTTCTGGGCCTCCTCCAGCCAGGCCCGCCGCGAGAGGACGACGTTGTTCCGGTTGCGGTCGAGCTCGATGATCTTGGCCTCGATGACCTTGCCCACGTACGGCTGCAGCTCGCGTACACGGCGCAGCTCGACGAGCGATGCCGGCAGGAAGCCACGCAGCCCGATGTCGACGATGAGCCCGCCCTTCACGACCTCGATGACCGGGCCGGAGACCATCTCGCCGTTGTTCTTCTTCTCCTCGATCGTCGTCCAGGCCCGCTCGTACTGCGCCCGCTTCTTGGACAGGACGAGCCGCCCCTCCTTGTCCTCCTTCTGGAGGACAAGGGCCTCGACGTGGTCGCCCAGCGAGACGATCTCGGTGGGGTCCACGTCGTTGCGGATGGAGAGCTCCCGGGCGGGGATGACACCCTCGGACTTGAAGCCGATGTCGAGCAGGACCTCGTCGCGGTCGATCTTGACGACCGTTCCCTCGATCACGTCGCCGTCGTCGAACTCGATGATGGAGTCACCCATCGCCTGCTCGAGATCGGCGTCCGCCAGGTCGTCGTCGACGATGGTGCGGGGGGTGTAGTTGCCCTCGGCGTCGAAGCTGCCCATCGCTTCGGGAGAGAGGAGGGAGGTACGTGCTGCGTCAGCCATGGTGAAGCTCCTTGCGGCGGCTGCGAGGTGCAGCCGCAGGACCGCGCCGGGGTCGGTTCTCGATGGATACGGGTTGCGCCGCCGCCGGAGCCGGCGGGCAAGGCTGGCCAGCGTACCAGCAGTTCAGGTGGGCGACGACAGCGCCCGGCCCGGGAACCAGCGTCGGCCGTGCCGAAGTCGCCTCAACCCGAGCAGCCCGGCTACTCGCACAACCCTGAGACATGCTTCGGACGACGCGCCATTGCGCCTCCAGTCCGGTCCAACTCGATTCCACTCCGTCGGCGGCACCCAAAGCCCGATTCATCCGAGCGACCAGTCAATTTCTCGGGTCGCCGCGCTGTTTCTCACCGATGCCAGATCCATGTCACTTTCCGGTTAGCTGCCCGTCTCATTTGACGGGCTGACTGCCACGAGCGCGCGCTCCTCGGCCGCTCAGCCCTTGGCGGCGGCCCAGCTCGGTCCCGTCGCTACGGAGATGGTGAGGGGGACCTTGAGGTCCGCCGCCCCGGTGAGGGCGGACTCGGTGAGGCGGCGTACCTCGTCCTCCTCCCCCGCCGACACCTCGACGATCACCTCGTCGTGGACCTGGAGCACCAGGCGGCTCGACCGTTTCTGCTCCTCGAGGTCGCGGTCGAGCCGGACCAGGGCCAGCTTGAAGATGTCGGCCGCCAGGCCCTGGATGCCGGCGTTCATGGCCTGGCGCTCGGCCGCCTGGCGCAGCCGGAAGTTCGCAGCGTGCAGGTCAGGCAGGGGCCGCACCCGGCCGAACTGGGTTCGGGTCGCGCCGCGGATCTTGGCCTCGGTCACCGTCTCATCCATGTACTGCTTCACCCGCGGGAAGGCGCCGAAGTAGCTCTCCATGATGGCGGCCGCCTCCTCCACCGGCACGCCCAGGCGCTGGCTCAGCCCGTAGGCCTCCATGCCGTAGGCGAGGCCGTAGGAGACCATCTTGGCGAACTCGCGCTGGGTGTGCGTGACGTCGGCGGGGGAGATCCCGTAGACCGCGGCGGCCACGGTCCGGTGCACGTCCGACCCGCTCGTGAGCGCGTCGATGAGCCCCGGGTCCTCGGAGAGGTGCGCGATGCAGCGGAGCTCCACCTGGTCGTAGTCGGCCACCAGGAAGGTGGAGCCGTCTGCCGGTACGAAGGCCCGCCGGAACTGCTTGCCCAGCTCGGTGCGCACCGGGATGTTGTGCAGGTTGGGGCGGTCTGACGAGATGCGCCCGGTCCGGGCCACCGTCTGGCCGAACGACGCGTGGATCCGGCCGTCAGCCTGCACCTCGGCCAGGAGGCTCTCCCCGTAGGTCGAGCGCAGCTTCTCCACCTCGCGGTAGGACAGCAGCGCCTCGATGATCGGGTGCTCGCCGCGCAGGCTCTCGAGCGTCTGGGCGTCGGTCGAGAAGCCGGTCTTGGTCTTCTTGCCCGGGGTCAGCCCGATCTCGTCGTAGAGCACCGTGCGCAGCTGCGGCGTCGAGTTCACGTTGAACTCGTGGCCAGCCAGCTCCTGCACCTCGGCCTGGAGCGTTGCCGCCGAGGCCTTGAGCGAGTCGGCGATCGCCTGCAACTCGGAACGGTCGACGCCGATACCGGCCACCTCCATTTTGGCCAGGACCCGCACGAGGGGCGTCTCGATGTCGTCGTGCAGCATGACCATGTCCTCGGACTCGAGGCGCTGCCGGAACCCGTTCGCCATGCCCGCCACGTCGCACGCCTCACCCGCAGCCTCCTGCGCCACGTCGAAGGCCCGGGTGCCCGGCTCGACGATGTCGAGGGTGAGCTGGCCGGTCTGCTCGCGCAATTGCGCCAGCTCGTACTCGCCGGTCGACGCATCGAGCAGGTACGCCGCCACCCCGGTGTCCATCTCGAGCCCCGTCAGATCGATGCCCAGCGGCAGCAGCGAACGCATGGCCTCCTTGACGTGGTGGCCGACGACGGGGCGGGCGAGGACCGCGTTCAGCTTCTTGGCCACCGACGCGGCGCCGAGCTGGTCGCCGGGCACCATGACCGCGAGGCCGGCCTCCTCGCCCTCCGTCGCCACGAGGGCCAGCCCGACGAGGTCGCTGCGGCCCGGAATGCCGTTCCAGCGGGCGGCCACGGCCAGTGGGCCGCGGCCGAGCTCGTTCAGGTCCTTGGTGACCTCCGACGCGGACGTGGGCAGCAAGACGTCGCGCAGCTCCAAAGCGGGTGCCGCCGGGAGAGCCTGGGCCCCGGCCGGGGCGGCGGCCGCACCCACAGCGCCCTTCGCCGGGGCAGGGCCCGCGCTGCCCGACGCGGGCTCACCCAGCGCGCCCGCGTCGAGGAGCTCCTCCAAGCGCTGCCAGACCGTCTTCATTTCGTAGCGGTCGAATGCGGCCTCGGCGGTGGCACGGTCCCACCCGCCCAGCTCCAGGTGGGCCACGTCGACGCCCAGGGGCACGTCGCGCACGAGCGGGATGATGCGTGCGTTCGAGCGCGCCAGCTCCTCGTTGGCGGCCAGGTTCTCACGCAGCTTGGGCGTCAGCTCGGGGAGGTGCCCGAAGATCCCGTCGAGGTCGCCGTAGTTCGTGAGCAGCTTGGCGGCGGTCTTCTCCCCCACTCCGGGCACGCCGGGGAGGTTGTCCGACGGGTCGCCCCGGAGCGAGGCCAGGAGCACGTACTGGGAGGGCGGCACACCGCAGCGCTCGAAGATGCCCGCCTCGTCGTAGAGGGCGTAGTCGCTCACGCCACGCTTGTTGTAGAGCACCCGGACGTACGGGTCGTCGACGAGCTGGAAACTGTCGCGGTCGCCGGTCACGATGACGACCTCGCAGGCGCGCGCTGCCGCCTCCGTGGCCAGGGTGGCGATGACGTCGTCCGCCTCGAACCCGGCCGCCTCCACGACGGGGATGGCGAGGGCGTCCATGACCTCGCGGATCATGTCGAACTGCGGCGGCAGCAAGTGCGGCGTCTCGGCCCGGCCGGCCTTGTAGTCCGCCAGCATCTCGTCGCGGAAGGTCTCGCCGGGGTGGTCGAACGCCACCGCGAGGGCCGACGGGCGCTGCTCCCGGATGAGGTACACCAGCATGGACGTGAACCCGTGCACCGCGTTGGTGACGACGCCCGTCGACGTGGCCAACGTGTCTGGCAGTGCGAAATAGGCCCGAAAGGCCAGGGACATGCCGTCGAGCAGCAGCAGCGGGCCCGATCGCTCCTGGCGTGTCGCCATTACTCCGACACTACGGGGTGAGCGTGCCGTCGACGACCTGCTGTGCCACGTCACGCATGCGCGCCCGGTTCTGCATGGCCGTGCGCTGGATGAAGCTGAACGCCTCCGTCTCGGGGAGGTCGTCGCGGTCCATCAGGATCTGCTTGGCCTCGTCGACCAGCCGGCGGGTGGCGATCTTGTCCTCGGCTCCGTCGGCGGAGTGCTCGGCCTCAATGGCCCACTCCTGGCGCGCCTTGGCGAGGACGTCGGCGATCGCCGGTAGCAGCTCCCGGGACTGGAACGGCTTGATCAGGTAGGCGGACACTCCCGAGTCCCTGGCCTCCTCAATGAGGTCGCGCTGGCTGAAGGCCGTCAGCAGCAGCACGACCACCTGGTGGCGGGACGTGATCTCGCGGGCGGCCCGCAGGCCGTCCATGCCCGGCATCTTGACGTCGAGGATGGCCAGGTCGGGCTTGTGCTCCTCGACCAGCTTCACCGCCTCGTCCCCGCGGCCCGTCTCGCCCACCACCTCGTAGCCGGCCGCCAGCAGGATCTCCTTGAGGTCGAGGCGCACGATCGCCTCGTCCTCGGCGATGACCACGCGGGCCAGTGTCGACGCGCTCCCGCGTCCGTCCGTCATGCCATCCCCCTGGGTCTCCTCACTGCGTCGTCCTCACTGCGTGCCCGAGGCCACGTGGCCCAGGAGCTCGTCCTGCCGTTGCTCCAGGTCGACCACCGTGCGGAGCAGCGCCTCGCGGGCCCGCACCATGGCGTCGGCGTGGCGCGCCGCCTCGTTGTGCTCGCGGGTGGCGAGCGGCGTCTCCGAGACGAGGGAGCGCACCCGGGCCTCGTCGGCCTCCTCCTGGACGACCGCCAACTGCTCGTCGAGCACGGCCAGCTCCTCCCGCGCCCGGACGAGCCGGGCGTGGACGTCTCTGATTCGCCGTTCCAGCAGGGCACGATGCATGGAGCGTCAAGTGTACGTGGCAGGGAACCAACGACGCCGCGCATCGAGCCTCCCCAGGACAGCGTCGTCGGGCCGGTTCCCGACACCCGGGACGTCCGGCACGTGCACCCACCCGCCCACCACGGCGGGATATCCACAGGGATCGACCGAGAGATACTCCGCCGGGTCGCCGACGTCGCTGACCAAGCCCGTCGCCTCCTGGCTCAGCCGGGCCGCCAGGGCCAAGTTCGAGGCCCGGCCGAGACCCGCCTCGAAGAAGCCCCCGACGAAGACGGGGACGCCGGCCGCGGCGCACGCGCCGTGCGCCGCCCAGGTGGCCCGCACACCCCCGAGACGGGCGGGCTTGAGGCAGGCCATGGCGCACGACCCGTTGCGGAGCGCGTCACGCACGCGCCGTGACGTGGAGAGCGACTCGTCGAGGCAGATCGGCACGGGGAGAACGCGGGCGAGCTGCGCGTGGGCAACGAGGTCAGCCGGCGGAAGGGGCTGCTCGATGCAGAGGACGTCGAAGTCGGCCAGGCGGCTCAGGACCGCGACGTCGTCCTCCCCGGCGTGGAAGGACCCGTTGGCGTCGACTTGGAGCACGAGGTGCGGGTGATCGCCCCGCACGGCGCGTACCGGCTCGAGCTCCCACCCCGGTTCGATCTTGAGGCGCACCCGCGCCGCGCCGGCGTGCACCGCGGCAGTGACCTCCTCGCGCAGCGCGCCCACGTCATGGTCGGCCGGTATGCCGACGACGGCGCCCACGGGCATCGTCTCGAACCCCGGGCGCGTCCCGAGGGCCCCGGCCATGGACTGGCCCTCGGCGCGCAGCTCGGCGTCCCAGACCGCCATCTCGAAGGTGGCGGCGAGCATCCGGTCGACGGCGGAGCTCCCGAAGAGCTGGGGGACCTCCGCCCCGGTGGGGAGGTGCCCTCCCCTCGACCGGGTGGCGCTGTCCAGGCGCGCCACCCCGCGGTCGGCCGCCGCCTGCTCGACCTCGTTCAGCGCTGGGTCGACCGAGGTGCCCCGGTCGAGGGCGGCGCACTCGCCCCAGCCCTCACCCTCGTCGGCCACCACGCGCACGAAGAGCAGCGGGCGGGTGCGATGCACGCCGCCGGCGGTACCGATGTCATTGCGGAAGGGGAGGTCGACCCGGACCAGCTCCACGCCGACGAGCCTCATGGTGTCGGGGCTCCCACCCCTTCACCGTAGATCGCAGCTTGTACGATCTGGCGTTCCCGCCCGGATGGCGGAATGGCAGACGCGGCGGCCTCAAAAGCCGCTGTCCGAAAGGGCGTGCGGGTTCGAGTCCCGCTCCGGGCACGGCGTGTTCCCTGGTCAGAGGTGGTGACTGCGGTCCGAATGGTGCCCCGTGGTCACAGTTTGGTCACAAGTCGTCGGGAGACCTAAATGACCTACCGCTACACGGTGTCGCGAAAAAGACGAAACCGATGGGCCGTCATCGAACCTTCGCTCGAACCCGGCGAAACCCCAGAGTGGGATGTGCTCGCGAAGGCTCTTGAACTGGGGCGGGAGACAACGAGGGATACCTGGCGTTCACCGACCGGCGACTGTCCTTCGTCCCGCGCCACGACAGGTCCCCGGCTCGGTGCGCGATGGTCTCCTACCGGAACGTGGTGTCAATCGGCTGCGAGCCCGGACCGATGAAGCGGACAGTCACCGCGATCATCACCGTCCTGAATGGCGAGACCTTCCACTTCGTCACGGGCGAGCACTCCGTGGCGATGCTCCAGGGGCTTGTGCGCACCTGGTTCGAGGCGCAGAACCGCTAGGCCCCCGTCCCGTCGACCATGGCGGCAACGGCTGAGGCGGCCTGCGATCCCGCGTCCTCGAAAAGATGGCCGTAGCGGTCCACCGTGAAGGAACTCGAGGCGTGACCCAGCCGGCGAGCGATCAGGTGGGCGACGTGGGTGTGACGCAGGTCATGGAACCGGATGCGCGGGAGTCCGCTCTTGGCGACCCGCCGGTCGAACGTCTTGGCCACTGACTCCGGGTCCAGCGGGGTCCCGTCCGGCTGAGCGAAGACGAGGTCGTGCTTGTTCGACCATCCGGCACCCAGGGCCAGCCGATGCTCGGCCTGGCGGCGCTTCTGAGTCCTGAGCACTGCCACCGTGGCCGGGTCGAGGTCGATCCGCCGGCGCCCGTGGTCGGTCTTCGTCCGCTCGGAGAACATGAGCTCGCCCCGGAGCGCGAGGAGTTGCTGGCGCACTTCGATCCCGCCGAGCTCGAGGTCGACGTCGGACCAGCGGAGTCCGCAGACCTCGCCGCGCCTCATGCCAGTCATAGGGGCAACGCGGAAACCAGGGCCCAGGGCCTCCGTGGCCGTGAAGTCGAGGAAGGCCCGGAGTTGCTCGGGGTCCACCACGATCTTCTCTAATGCAAGACAACATGCAGCACACGGCATCCGGGCTCAGGGAACTCCGCCATGATCGCAGGCTGTCTCTGGAGGCCGTCGGCTACCTGGCGGGCGTGGACGCGGCGACAGTCAGCCGGATTGAGCGGGGCGTGGTGGAGCCCGAACGGGAGACCGTGGTCAAGCTGGCGCAGGCGCTCGGGCTATCGGTCACCCGGCTTCGCAGCCTGATCGAGCCTCACCATCCGGAGCCGGCGGCACCTGATGGTGGTGCGGAGTGATCCCGACACTGCAGGAGCGGCCGACTTTGCGGCTCTGGCCTGATGCCGGCCAGGCGCTCGGCCTGTCGCGCTCTTCGACCTATGAGGCCGCGGCCCGCGGCGAGATCCCCACCATCGAGTTCGGGCGGCGCACTGTCGTCCCAACAGCGGCCCTACGCCGGCTGCTGGAGATGGACTGAGCGTGACCCATGACGCCCCCCGAATGGCACGAGCTCGCCAAGGCCCGGGCCGAGGCGCTTGTCTTCGACCTGACCGCTGTGGCCCTCGACCTGATGGAGCCGACACCCGAGATGCTCGACGCGCTGGCCAGCCTGGCTGCCGCCATCGTCTTCGACCTCGGTGTCGCGGATCTGCATGCCGCGGCATGATTCCCGTCGACCTCGGCCCGCGCACGCTGCGTGACCTTGGACACGCCCTGATCGAGCGGGTCAGGGCGGCCGAAGCGGCCGATCGCGCTGGACGGCGCGAGCTCACACCGGAGGGCGTGGAACGCCTCGCCGAGATCATCGCCGGCGGTAGCCGGCCATCGCTCGGGTTCGTGGCCACCGGCCGGCAGACAGCCACCTACTCACTAGCAAACGTAGGAAAGAGCCTCCTGGCGCTCGATGCTTGTGCTGCCCGGGCAAGCGGGCGAGACGTCCTTGGTTACCCGGCCAGGCCGCCGATCGACATCCTCTACGTCGACCTCGAGATGACCGAGGCCGACCTCCGGGAACGCCTCACCGACATGGGGTACGGGCCCGACGACGATCTCAGCCACCTCCACTACTACCAGCTGCCGCCGTTGCCGCCCCTCGACGGCGAACTCGGCGGCCAGATCCTCACCAGCATCGCGATCGAGCGTGGGGTGGACCTTGTGGTGATCGACACCATGGCCCGGGCGGTCGACGGCAAGGAGAACGACGCCGACACTTTGAGGGCCTTCTACCGGTTCACCGGCCGAATCCTCAAGGCGGCGGGGATTGCCCTGTGGCGCCTCGACCATCAGGGCAAGGAGGAAGCCCGGGGTCAGCGCGGCTCATCGTCGAAGGACGACGACGTCGACATGGTCTTCAGACTCACCCGGCTCGACTCCAAAACGCTGAAGCTCACGTGCACACACAAGCGGGTTCCCTGGGTGCCGCACGAGGTGACGATCGTCCAGCACGAGGAGCCGGTGCTCCGTCATGTCATCTCGGCCGACGCCGTGCCCGCTGGGACCCACGGTGTCATTCAGGCACTCGACGAGCTCGAGGACATCGCTCTGGACGGCCGACGTGCTCGTGCCGGAGTCATCGACGCCGATGCGGTTCCAGACGACGACGAGGCAGAGGTGTGACGAGCCCTGAGCGCCGCAAGGGCAACGCCTTCGAGCTGGCCATCGCCGCCTTCCTGCGAGAGCACGGCTTCCCGTTCGCCGAGCGTGCCTATGGCGCTGGCCGCCCGGACGACCGCGGCGACATCGACGGTATCCCGGGCTGGACGATCGAGGCGAAGAACCACCGGGCGCTCGACCTGGCCGGCTGGTCAACCGAAGCCGCTGCCGAAGCCGCCAACGCTCGCTCGCACTGGTGGGCCGTCATCGCCAAGCGCCGCAACCGACCGATCGGCGACGCCTACGTGGTGATGGACCTGACCACCTTCAGCCGGCTCCTGGCAGATGACGAGGATGTGCCCGCGTGATGCCCGGCCGCAATAGCGAGCTGGAGGCACCGCTCGTCCTGCCAGATGGCCACCTGCATCGCAGCGCACGCGAGTGCAGCCACGGCGGACTCAGCCATCCACGCGTCCCACGCCCGTTGGCTGTGCCCGACCAACAACAGCAGCTCCGGGACGATCGACATGGCCACCACTCCAACGAGGCTCACGAGCATCCACGCAATCACGAGTCTGACGCCCCCATTGGCGCGGAGCCATCGGATCAGCTGGACGCCGGTGACGGCGATGGCCGCAATAACCACTGCCGCGACCCGCACATGCTCGAAATCAGGCGCCCCCACGCCTTGAAGCTACCCCGCAGGGACATCCCCAAACAACGACGGAGCGATTGAACGCTGATGCCCACCGAGACCATCGACGCCAAGGCGTGCCGCCTGCTCGTGACCGGCAATGTGTAACTCGTCAAGGTCGCCCCTGAGGTCGTAGTCGCCCGGGTGTTCGGCGACTCCGGCGTGTACGACGTCAACCTCGCCGCCGGGCAGTGGTCCTGCACATGCCCTGCATCCAACGCCCACCGCGAGTGCTCGCACCGCCTTGCCGTGACTCTGGTCACCCTGCCACCGTGGGCCAGGAAGTCGGCGACGTGAGCCGCCTCGACGCCTTCGACCTCCTGAGCGGCCTGAGGGACAACCTCGGCCGTTGGTGGGACACGGCGACCGAGGTCCAGCACGCCGACGCCACCGCCCTCCTGTCGCTCGACGGTCCGCGCCGTCACTGGCTCGGGCGGGCCAAGGGCTACTCCAAGACGCGCGACGTGGCCGGCATCTCGGTGGTGGTCCTCCTCACCCAGATGGCATCGGGCGAAAAGGGCTACGTCGCTGCATCGGATGCTGACCAGGCGGGCCTGTTGCGCCAGTCGGTTGCAGCCTTCCGTGCCAACACGCCCGGGCTCGAGGCCGACATCACGGTCGAGTCCCGGCGGATCGTCGCCCCGAGATACGGCAGTGAGGTGGTCATCCTCCCCGCCGACAGCGCTGGAAGCCACGGCCTGCGGCCGAAATGGCTCGTGGTCGACGAGCTCGCCAACTGGCCCGACGTCGAGAAGCACCGCGAGTTCTTCGACAATCTCGGCCTCCCCAAGGTGGCCGACTCGCGTGGTGTCGTCATCACCACGGCGGGCGCTCCGGGTCACTTCTCCCGCAAGATCTTCGACGCGGCCCGGGCCGACGAGCTCTGGCGGGTCTCCGACGTCCACGGGCCGCCACCGTGGGCGGACCCAGGCGAGATCGAGTCTGAGCGCCGCCGGCTCTTCCCGGCCCGCTTCGTCCGCCTCTGGATGAACGAGTGGGCCGAGGCCGACGACGCCATCGCCGACCCGGCCGACGTCGCCGCCGCTTGCACGCTCCAGGGCCCGCTCGCGCCCGAGGCCGGCCGTCGATACATCTGCACCCTCGACCTCGGCAAGAGGCATGACCGGACGGTGGCCGTAATTGCTCACCCTCAACGTGAGGGTGAGGGTACGCGGATCATCGTCGACCGGATGCAGGTCTGGACGCCCCGGCCCGGCCATGAGGTCAGCCTCGACGACGTCCGGCTGTGGCTGGTCGAGTTCTGTCGGTCCTACGGTGCCCGCCTGCATTACGACCCGTCCCAGGCCTACCTGATGGTCGAGCAGCTCCGCCGGGCCGGCATCGGCTGCGAGGAGTTCACCTTCACGTCCGGGAGCGTCGGCCTGTTGGCCACCTCGATCATGCAGGCGCTGCGCGGCCGCCTCCTGACCCTTCCCGACGACGAGGAGCTCAAGAGCGAGATCCTCAACGTGCGTCTCCGCGAGACCTCGGTCAACGTGGTACGGATCGACCACAAGTCAGGGAAGCACGACGACCGGGTGATCGCGGTGGCGATGGCGACGCACCGGCTGGCTTCGGGTCCCCGTCCCATCTTCTCCGACTACCTCGAGGCGTATCGCCGGGAGCAGGAGAACCCGACGCCGGTCGCGCCGGAGGACATGCTCGACGCCCGCGACTACGTGCCCGGGATCAGCAGTATGCGGGGAATGTTGGGGCGCTGATGCCGGCCTACAACGACCCCATTTACGTCCTCTCAGGCTTCGACGCTGCCAGGCTCTCGGCGCTCCACAAGGCCCTCGACTTCGCTCGGCGCAACCGTGAGTCGGGCGGTGTCTACGACTCGTTCGTCCCGCTCCTCGACGATCTCGACCGTTTCGGCCAGAGGCGGACCGCTTCCGTGATCGGAAGTGCGGAAGTTCCGCAAACGCCCGGCTTGGTAGAAGTGCCAGAGCAAGAAATGACGACGAAGCAGGCCGCGAAAGTGCTCGACATCAGCGACAGAGGAGTCCGCCTGGCATGTGAGGCCGGGCGGCTCGAAGGTCGCAAGGTCGGGGGCGAGTGGCGAGTAGCCGTCGAGTCGGTCGCCGCTCACCTTGAGCGACGACGAGAGCAGAAAGGGGCATAGATGGCCCTGTTCAAATACGTCGGCGTCGGGCCCAAGGGCGAGGCGCAAGAACGCACCTTCGACGGGGGCTTCGGCCGCACTGCGGTCACAGTCTCGACTGGTGACGTACTCGACTACGCCGGGCCGGTTGGGATGCAGCATCTCAGCCCGGATCTCGAGCCTTACGACGCGGATACCCGGCGCCAGTGGGAGCTCGTCGCCGAGCAGCTCCGGATTGCGGCCGCCCGCGACTTCGCTCGGGGCACGCCTCCGAGCGGCGGGGTCTGATCCGGTGGCCCACTCCTACGACGACGAGAAGGCGCTGATCGAGCTGCGGGCCAAGACAGGCCGGCTCTCGCTGAAGGCAGCCCAGCGTCAAGTCCGGGACCACATGGAGGCAGAGGCCGACCGGCTCGAGAAGGTGGCCGGCGACTTCTGGCAGGACCGGCCGCTCGCCGCCGCCTATCGCACCAAGGCGAAGGAGCTGCGCGACAGCATCCCTCACGAGGAGCTATGGGTGAACGGCACAGCGAGCGAGCGGACCAGCCTGCACAAGGTCGTGACCGCTGCCGCCGAGCGCGAGCACGGCGTGGTGACGCGGCTCGACACGCTCGGGAAGGCGATCGCTGCTGACCCAAGTCGCCGACCGATCGGGATGCCGGCACCATCGAACTCGGGCGGTAGTGCCGACGTGGCCAAGTCGCCACTCCTCGACCGGCCCCGGCGCTACCACCCGAGCAAGCCGACGAAGGACATGACCAGGGCCGAGCTCGCTCAGCACTACACGATGCTGGCGGGGGAGGCGGACACGCACGCGCACGCCCAGGAGCTCCTGAAGCTGGCGACGGCCCTACGCAAGGAAGGGACCTGATATGGGTGCACGACCGAATTGGCCGAACGACGACGTGCTGGCGGGGTCCGTGAGTCAGGGCATCCCGCCCTGGCAAGGCGGAAGCGACAGTTGGACAACCACCGTGACCATCAAGGGCGGCACCGGCTACTTGGCGGTGCCGCTCGGCTTTACGGAGACCGTGACCGGAGTCACAGTGAACCTGCCGGCAGGCGCCAGCTTCTCTGCGCCGGTCTACGTGGGGCGAAGCGGACCCGGGGCCGGCGCCCCGAACGGTTTCCTCCTGTTCCAACCGCCGGCCGCGGGCTGCCCCGACGGCATCTACGACCTGACCATCACAAGCGACTGAGAGGAGCTGATCCATGGAACGACCCGACTTCTCGAAGGTCACAAAGATCCTCACTTCCGGAACGTGGTTCGACATCAAGCCGGGAAGCCTCCAGGGCGCCTCTGGCGTGCAGCACGTCAACGTCGGCGCCGTGGAGCCGCTGTACCGCTTCCGATTCCCTGACGGGCAGGAGGGCGCCATCCTGGCCCGGTGCCTCGACCGGTGGGCACCGCTGGTCACCGGCGACCTGGCGGCCCGCCCGGAGCCCATGCAGGAGTTCGACGAGCCGCTGCGGATCCGCAACTCCGCTGACCCCATGGCCTCCGACCCGCTGGCACGCTGCGATGTCTGTGGGGGGACCCATGTCCCGGCCTTGTCGGACGCGCTGGCCATCGCGAGGGCCGATCGTCTGCCGATTTTGTGCCTCTGTGAGTGTTGCGCGGCCACGGTCCGAGTCGCCGCGCGCCTCATCGACGAGATCGCACTCGAGCAGGCCGAAATCGTCCGGGCGCGGATCGTAGGCATCGCCGACCGGCTACGAGACTCGGGCGTCGTCCTGCGATCCGTCGACATCCCGCAGTCAGAGCGGGCTGAGGTCCTCGGCTGCGTCCAGGCGAACTGAGGTGCGACGAGGCGCACCGCACTTTAGTGCGAAGCCGCGTGCTCCGGCCGGGGTCCGGCGAGCTGCGGGCACTCGTCGAGAAGGCGGCCGCCGTTAGCTGGCCCGCTGCAGCTCCAGCTCGTCCAGACAGCCGCCGACACTTTGAGAGCCGATTCCTACAGCGCCGCCGTACGCTTCACCCATGACAGACCTACGAGCAGTTGCAGCGGAAGCGGCCGAGGCCGACCAACGAGTTGAGCCGATCATGATCCGCCATCCCGAAGGAGGTGAGCTGCACACGCTCGCCTTCGCCGTTCATGCCTTGGCGACGTGCGTCGTCACACTGACCGATGAGGTCGAGAGGCTGAAGCTCAAGAGGCCGAGCTGAGTTAGCCATCGCCGCCGTTCGCCCCGACGGTCGTTCTGCGTCCGTCCTCACCCCCTCCTTCATGTACGGCGGTAGGGGGCACGTACCTCGAATCAGTGCCCCACTCAGGAGCCTCCCGGAACCTCCTGGACGGAACGGGACAGCAGACAGAACTCATTCCCTTCGGGATCGGCGAGCACAACCCAGGTGGAGTCGGATGTCTGGCCCACGTCGACCCTCTGGGCGCCAAGGTCCAACAGGCGGCGAAGCTCATCGCTCTGGGTGGAACCATCTGCACGAAGGTCAAGGTGAAGCCGGTTCTTCACCGCCTTCTTCTCGGGCACGCGTCCGATATCGATGGTTGGCCACGAACCATTAGGTGGGCCTATGTCCGCCCCGGTGGAATCGAGATTGTGGATCTCCCAACCAAGGACAGCACACCAGAACTCGGCCACTCGGCGGGGATCGACAGCGTCGATGGAAACGGCGGCGATCCGGCTTGTCATGCTCCGAGTCTTCCATCGGTAATGGTCGACGGATATTCCGCACCGAAGTGGCGGATATCGGTCGGACTGGGAAAGTGTCGCAGTCCCGGCGAACGGAGACACCCTCAGCACGGTTGATGGATGCGTGGTATGGGACACCGTGCGATCACGCCGCGCCGGTGTCGTGCCGGTAGGCGAAGACGGCGAGTGGGATCAGCGCGGCGGTCCAGCAGGCGAGCACGATCCATCCCTCTGCCGGCCAGTCCCCGTGGAGGAGCGCGGCCGCACCGGCATGCACGAGCCAGTAAGAAGGCAGCAGCTTGACGACGGTCAGCATCGCCCCGCTGTTGAACAAGCTTCCAAAGGCGCCGCCGAAGAGGGCGAAGAAGACGATGAGCCAGCCCATGACTGGCACGAGGGCGTCCGTCGCGATCAGGTGACCCAAGATGAGGCCCATCAAGACGAACGGCACCAAGCCAACAAGAAGCAGGCCGCTCATCTCTAACCACTGCGCCACGCTGAGGCGCACCCCAAGCGTTGCGCCTGCCAGAAAGACCAAGACGAGCGCGGGCAGCACCACGAGGTAGGCGGCGAGCGTCTTCGCGAGGTAGTCGGTGCGGACCCGCAGGGGCGTGATCCGCAACTGGCGGGTCCAGCCCCGAGCGCGGTCGCGCGCGAGACGGGCACCGGGCCCGATGGCGGCGAACATCGCGCCATAGGCCGCCATCCCGGTCATGAAGTAGAGAGAAAAGGAGACGCCCGCGGCGTGGACGAATGCATGGCGGTTGCCCGAAGCGACCGCGTAGTAAACGACGAGTGGAAGCGCCAAGGAGAGCGCCCACATCAAGGGATTGCGTACGGACCGGAGGAGCTCGTAGCGCACGTGCGTGGCCGCATTCATTCAGCCACCTCCTCGGGACGAGGGTCGACCTGCTCGGCCGTCAGCTCGAGGAACGCTTCTTCGAGGCTTCCGCCGTGTGCTTCGACGTCGCGCACCCCAGGGAACGTTGCGAACAGCGCCGGGAGTGCCACGTCGGCGTCCGAGCACGAAAGCACCACCGTTTCACCGTGGCGCTCGACGTTCATCACGCCGGGTAGGGCGCGAAGCGACGAGAGGTCGACCACCGGCAGCGTCGCCCGGACCGTTCGAGACCCCGCCTTCGCCTTGATCTCGGTGGCCGGCCCGTCGGCGACAATGGACCCACGGGCGATGAGCACGATCCGGTCCGCGAACGCATCGGCCTCTTCGAGGTAGTGGGTGGCAAAGACGACGGTCTTTCCTTCTGTAGCGACTCCGCGCATCACCTCCCAGAACTCGTGTCGGCCCTCCACGTCGATGCCGGCAGTCGGCTCATCGAGCACCAAGAGATCGGCATTGGCGACGAGGGCCGTAGCGAATCGCACCCGCTGCGCTTGCCCGCCGGAGAGCTTCGTCGTCCAACGCTGCGCGAGGTCGCCGAGCCCCGTGCGTCGAAGCACATCCTCGACATCAAGAGGCTGCGGGTAGTACGAAGCAACAAGCGTGAGCAATTCACGAACACGCAGGTGGTCCGGCAGTGACCCGGTCTGGAGCATCCCCCCGACCCTTCCCGATCTGACTGCCCTAGCCGGTGCGAGGCCGCACACGCTGACTGCTCCGGCATCGGGGTATCGCAGGCCGAGGATCATGTCGATCGTCGTCGTCTTGCCTGCGCCGTTCGGTCCGAGAAGTGCGACGGTCTCGCCGGCCTCGATCCGGAGATCGATCCCGCGAACCGCTTGGACCGATCCGTAGGACTTGGTCAAGCCGGTGGCCTCGATTCCGCCAGCCTCGGCGCTGGCGTTGGGGATCGCCATTCCGGCAAAGGCGTGTTCGGTCACGCCTGATCGTCGTTGACTATTCGCCTGCGCAGTAGAGGCACTCGTGATACCCGCCTCGGCAGTGGGTTTCCTCTGACTCTACGTCGGTGACGGGAGGGGTGCCCCACTTTGACGCCGTGATATCCAAATGGGCCATGACCCCGATGTGGATTCGGACTGGGGCAGGGCGAAGTGGTCCGGATCCGGTTCGCCTCGGGACCCGATGCCGGCGAAGCCGGTGTTGGGGGCGGGCCGGGTCTTGCCCCGAGCCGCAGCCCCTTGGGGCCGTGGCGGGAGCGGGGAGGGGTCGGACCACTGGTCACTAACCGTGGGGGGACGCCCACAAACCCCGACTGGAGACTGTCTCCCTGGTCGTGCTCCTAACCGGCGTTATGAACTCACCTTTCGAGCCAGCCGGAGTCCGTAGCCAACGAGCTCAACTCACGTTCCGTGGATCCGGCCCAACACGCCAAGGTGCTCGAGGCCCACGTATCCGGCCCACCCGTCGGTTAGCTGCCCCGACTGGAGTCGCAGGTGGAAGTCGTCTAACGAGACGGTAACTGCCTCGCAGAACTCCTCCGATGTGTCCAGTACCGGTTCGCTGACCCTTCGGCAACCCGTCGCCACCGCAGCCCATTTGCGGCGAGCGATGTTCGCACCTTGCCAAGTGTGGCCGACGACCGTCACCTGACCTCTGTACCCCGTCTCTTCGGTCAACTCCCGGCCAGCCGCTTGAAGAGGTGACTCTCCGACACTGAGCTCCCCGCCGGGAAGTTCGTCCAAAACGCACGCCGGTCCCGGTCGGAACTGTCGCGCCAGGACGAATTGCCCGCTCTCCGTGACAGCGACCACGGCAACAGCATCCCGCGCCGCCATGATGTCCCAGTCCACCGCTACCCCATCGGGCATCCGATAGGTCTTGGTGACGACCTCGATCCATCCATTCGGTCCGGGACGTTGACGGATCAAATCCCAAGATTGCGTTTCGGACATCTGGCCCTTTCAACGGCTCTCCGACAACGTTACAAAGCGCACCTCAGACCTGCATGAGCGGCTTGCCCCTCGTCCGAGAGGTGCTGCAGGGTGGCTCCTCGTCCCGGCGGACTGGGGCAGTGCCCTACGGCTGTTGTCGGTGACGGACACCCACGATGGGAGTGCCCGGATCACTTGCAGCGGCTTGGTGGATCAGTTGGCCGACCAGTGACCAGTACACAGCCATGTCCGTCCGCTCCAGATTGGACGGTTCGTCTGCGCCTCCAAGGAACAGCGGAATCCGATAGCCGATGCACTCGGCGGAACCCAGAGGGTCGGGGTCATCGGCCTCACGCCTCCATCGTCGATAGAAGTCCACAGCCAAGGCGGCGTCGGTCAGATCGATCAGTCCGTCTTGGTGCAGACCTACAACCGTGAACGGAAGCTCCAATGCCTGTCCAGTACCAGGCTCCAAAAGCAGGCAGAGGTGACCGTACGGGCCGGTTCGGTCACGGTCAACGGCGAACTGGCGACCCAGCCAGTCGAATCCAAACGGGATCGCTCGGTCCTGAAATGCCGGGAACCCCTCTGCAACGAGCCCGGACCAGACAAGCGCAGATGTGGGGGTGTGGACCCGATACAACCCTTCGTCAAGGCAGATGCCACCCAATGACGCGAACACTTCGTCCAGCTGTTCCTGTGCGAACGGCCATTGTGTGGCCTCACCGGTGAGTGGGCCTCCAGCCACTCGGAACGAGGAACGCAGACGATCAAATCCCACGGCGCAATCATGGCCGAAGCTCGGCAGCAGGGGTGCCCCACTCGTGCCGGACTGGGGCAGGGCTGCTCAGTTCGCTCAGTAGCCGTCCGCCGCTCCGTTGGTAGCCTTCGGCGCGCGTGCCGCCGACACGCTTCGACGTACCACCAGCACCCCTTGACGTCCTGCCACTGGCCCTACCGCGCCGGCTCCCCGCGGCAGTGGGTCGCCTGCAGCTGGCGGGACTGCACCATCCGGAAGCAGCGGCCGGGCTGAGGGCTGAAGGCCGTGATGAGGTCGCCGGGTTCGGGCATCGGGTCCACGGGGGCTCGACGGTAGACCGTGGTCGGGTCAACCGGCTCTGAGCCCATGGTTCGTCTGACTCGTCTCTGGGGAGGTCACCCGCTCGTGTCGTTCGAGACAGCTCTGGCAGCGCTGGTCATCGGCGATCGCCCTCCATGGTCGCCGGGGGCTTGTGTAGCTGAAGGCGATCCCACACCGCGTGAGCGCCCTCTCATCGTCGATCATGTGCCAGCGAGCAGAACGGACCAGCCGGCGTCGTCGCCACCCGCCGGCTCCGTAGCCATCGACTAGTTGGCTAATAAATACCGCTGACTCGAACCGCTCGTCCATGAGACCCCAGTTGTAGGTCATTGGATCATCGCGAGGGGCGGTGACGACGCACCCGCTTCGGCAGCCGCAACCGCCCCTCAGTCACGATGCTGACGCCGCGGCCCGCCACGAAATAGAGCCGACCGGACTGGACTGGCACAAGAGATGCACAACAACGGGTCCACCCGCGCGTCACCGCCCGCCCGTACCATCGCCGTCGATGGTGGACCTGCTCGAAGAGGACCCCACGCCCGACCAGGCCCCGACGCTGACGGAGTTCGAGGAGGCCCGGGGCATGACCGTGATCGGCTGCCTCGTCACGCTCCTGCTCATGGCGGCGACGTGGGCGGCCGTCATCGGCGGCGGCTATCTGCTCGTGGAGCACCTGTAGTCGGCTGGCTACTGCGAGGGGTGCCCTGTGCGCCAGGAGTGCCTAGCCTCAGCCCCCGAGGTGGCGTCGACGACGGGAGTGTGGGGTGGGACAACGGGGGCGGCTCGCAAGGCCCTACGGCGTGGCGTGGCCTGAGTCGCGATCCAACCCCGTCAGGCGGTAACGAGGTTGGATCGTCCCCAACCAACCGCTTTGGCGCCAGCGGCGGCCACACCCCTCGGGGGTGCCGGAAGTGTGCCACAAACCCAGCGTGCGCTGCCTGGGGGACTGCGCGCCCGCCCTCGCCCGAGCGTTCTGGCGTATCGTCCGCCCATGCCCGACTGGACACCCGTCGAAATCGAGCGAACCGAGGTTGTAGGAGAGCCGACACCGGACCGAGTAGCGCTTGTCTTCCACCTGAGCTCCGAACCCGACCCCCAATGGAGAAGCTTCTTCGACACCGCACCGTGGAAGACCACAGCCAGTCACCTGGGATCCACAATGGGAAAGCCGCGAGCCCGTGGAAGCACCATCTCTGTAGTGGTCACCGAGGCCGACGTCGATCGGGCGAAGGAGCAGATCAGATCGGCGCTGGAGAACGCGAACACGCAGTACCAGACCCGGGTCATTGACCCTCAGATCGAACGCGAGGCAGCAGAGGCAGCCCAGGCCGAGGCTGCTGAGGCGAAGCGGCAGGAGCTTGAGGATCGCCTCAACCCACCCGACTGACCCCTCCACCGTGGTCACACGAGTGGTCACAGACTCCCCATAACGCACCCGGATTCGGCTGCATGACGAGGCTCGGACCACCGAGTCAAAGCGCCCGCTGACCAGGGGTCTCGGGATTCTGCTGCACTCCGCAGGACGAGCCTTAGGGGAGTTCGAGTCCCGATCCGGGCACGGCGTGTTCCCTGGTCAGAGGTCCGAGGACGTCCGAGGTCGGCTCTCAGATCACACTTGGTCGCAGAGAGCCGAATGAGTCCAGGGCGACCCTCTGCAACAAGTCCGCTGGCTCCTCGCACCATTCCTCGGCGAGGGCCCGGAGCGCCACCCCGCCAAGCTGAACAAGCCGTCGAACGCCTCCGGACCCGTTCCCTCGGCGCGGCAGGGAGGAGGTCCATCACCGACACGGAGCGTCGGGGACCGGTTCCCGGATTAACGGTTCTCGGTTTCCTCCCTATACGGGGGAACCGGAACCACGTCCCGTCCGAAACCGTCCGCGGACCGACTCGCGGGCAGAGCTGTCGGTGCAGCGGTAAGCGCTGGCGTCTTCTGTCGCCTGTCCGCCTGGACATGCCGCCGGTTCGACAGAATCGGCACAGAATCAGCCGTCACGGTTGTGACCTCGTCGGTGGTGACTCTTTGTACTCTCGAAGGCGGGTCGCCGATACCCAGCCGGTCCCATACGAACCAACGGAACGCGTTGAGTGGATTGCGGTCATCTCGAACCCACCGCATCGCTGTCTTCAACAACCAAGCGTGCTCGATGATTCTCTCGTAGTCCGGGCCGAGCGAGCTGCCGTCGTCCGATGGACGCTCAGTGGTCTCCTTGGACTTCGCAAATTCCATGAGTCAACTCCTCCGAGGCTCCCTGTATTGGTCTCGACGGGCTTGTCCCCTGGCTTTAGGCGCCGGGTGACCCCTCTACCAATGGCCCTGGTTAAGACAAACGGGCTGGGATCAAGAAAGTGTGAGATCGGTGTATGAATTCCGTAAGAATCGCCCTGCGCCGTCCCCCGCGATCGGGCGCCTCCATGGCCCGCGGCGCCCGCGGCCATTCGCCGGCGTCCGCTCGGCTGACCCGCGAGACGATGCGCGCGCGATCCGCGAAACCCCTAGTCAGATCTCATGGAGGCGCAGGATTCAGAGTCCCGCTGCGCTGAAGAGTTGCCAGGTCAAAGGCACCGCCGCAGCACGAAGTCACAAGGGGGTCACCGATGACCAGCCCGCCACGCGGCTACTCGTGGCCGCAGTTCGAGCCCGGCAATGTGGCGGCTGTCGGTCATGGTGCCTTCTGCTGTCGGAAAGTGGCCGAGGTCGCCGAGACACTGCGCCCGACGCTGGCCGGGCCACTCGACGCGCCCGTGGACCCAGGACCACCACGGCGCCGAAGTCGATGCCTCCGCTTGGGTGTCGCACTCGTCATCGCGGTGCTGGTCGTCCTCGTTGCAGGGATCGGCCTCCTGGTGATCCGCCGTCGCGGCGCTCACCCCACCAACCGCTGACCCCGATCGCTCGGTCTTCGTCGGCGAGAGCTTCGGTCGCCAGGAGCTCGCCCCCGAGTTCATCTGGCCGGGGCATTCGCAGAGCCGTCACCACGGGCACCTACGGGTCTCAAGGAGGCCACAGACGCTTGCAGATGGCCTCGGACAGGGCATCAACGAGGCCGTCACCCCACCTCTGTCTAGCCGGCTCACCTGGACTCTTGGAGACTGCACGGACTGGGTCGGACGGGACCGGCGGGAGTTCGGGCTCCGCCCGGGCAGCCTGCGGCCAGCGCTATTGGACAGCTCGCGTCGCGACACCGCTGAGCGCTCGTGAAGCCCCTGGAACGCCTCGGTCACGACCGAACGCCCAATTCCCGCACAACGGGTTCACCTGGCTCGTTCCGACGACCGATAGACCCGAGGGAGACGAGGTGTTCGGAACGTGCCAATCTTTAGCGGGCCATTGGGTCCGACACTGCGCTGATTCCTCGACCCCACCATCCTTCGTTGCCGGTATCACCGACTCCCGAACGACCTCTCATGACCCGCCTCTTTCGACACGTTGGACTCGCTCTGGCCCTTACGACGGCCACGCTGTACGGGTGCGCGTCCACGTGGACGGCGGGCGGGGCCGGTGCGACCCAAGACGTGGGTGACACGCCGCTGCCGCCCGGATGGGAGCTCTGCGTGCTCCAGGGAGTCGACGCACAGGTCACCCAGGCGAACGTCACCGATCTCGACGAATGGCAGGCGGCCGAAGGCGGATCGACCAACAACTCGGCGGCATTCAACCCCTTCAACACGCGCCGGACCACAGATGCGACCGGGGCCCCGCTCCCCGAGGTGGACTCGGCCAACGGGTTCCCCGCCTTCGCCACGTGGACCGCGGGCTGTGCGGCGACCGTCGCCACGCTTTTCCAGCCGAACATGTGGTCCATCACCTCTGCGCTCCGGGCCGGGAACGTTGCGCCGGCTGCCGCGTATCTCGCCGCGGTCGACCAGAGCGCGTGGTGCGCGGCCTCGGCCAACGGCGTACCGTGCTACGCGAGCACCATTCTTGGTGCCGCGGGAGCCATCCCCGCGTTACTGACCCGTTCATCCGCCCTCGACGTGTTCGGGAATGTGAAGTCGGATTTACATTCGTATCTCATCGACGTCGCCGCGGCGACATCTGACCAGACCGTGCTGACGACGCGCCAACAGGGGCTGGCGGCGACGGAAATCCATCTCTCGTCTGCGCAGGCCCAGTACGACGCGGCGTCCCGCGCCCTTCGGCGTTTTGCGATTGAGGAGTACGTGAACAACGGGCTCTACGCGACCGATACGATCGCGAATCTCGGCAGTGGCGTCAAAGCGTCCGCCCCACAGGACGCGGACGGTGTGGTGGCCCAGCAATACCTGAGCATCGCGGCCAGCAACTTGATGGCGCGCGCTCAATCTGCCGCGTTGGCCGTGAAGGCCTCGATCTCGAGACGTGATGCAGCCACCAAAGCGGTCGCTCTGGCCACGGTGTCGCTGGCGTCGGCCGACGCGGCCGAGCGCCAGTCCCTGACCCAGATGGTGGCCGACATGGCGACCATGCAGGTCGCCGGCGCCTGCACGACTGTGACCATCACGGCGCCCACGAACAGCATGCCGGCAGTGGGCACGCCGGCGACAACGGGTCCCACGACCACGGTGCCGTCGACAACCGCCCCGTCGACCACGCTCCCCTCGACGACCACGACGACCACCGACCACGACCACGACCACGACCACACTCCCCACGACCGTCACCACGACGACCACGCTCCCCACGACTGCCACCACGACGACCACCGTGCCGTCGACGACCATCCCGTCGACCACGGTCCCCTCGACGACCACGACGACGACCACCCCCTCCACGACGACGACCACGACCACGGTGCCCGGCACACCCTCGACAGCGAGCCCACAGACGGCAATTCCCGCAGGAGTGGCGGCACTACAAGGCTGCGTGACGGCACTGGCACCCTCCGTAAGCTCCTGATCGCGTGACCGTGACGCTTCGAAGCGGCCGAGCCGCCCGGGCGTCAGGATCAGACACCATCAACCGCGCGTCGCACGCCGATCACACGGCACGGTCCGGGACCATCGCGGACGCACTGAACGGGGGCTGACGGAGCCGGCGGGAGTTCGAGCCCCGCTCCGGGGAGCGAGCTTCAGTCGATGGTCAGAAGCCGGTCGCGGCGATGATGGCGCCGTTGAGCTTGGTGCCAGCCATCCCCCCGTCATTGGGAGCGTCGCCGTACGGGTCCACGACACCGGCGGCGCTGACCACCCAGTAGCCGCCGCCGTCCGAAGTGGTGAAGACGGCTGTCGCTGGATTCGGGCCGCCCAGCTGCCCCCCGGGACTGCCGTAGTCGAGGGCGTCGCCGTAGCCGTAGACGGTGCCGTTCGCGACGAGGACCCAGTAGCCCTTTCCGTCTGGTGTGCGGACGGCCGAGGTGACGGGAGACCCCACGTTGCCCGGGGCTCCGAGGTACGAAGCGTCGCCGAAGGTGTAGACGTTCCCGGTGGCGGTGAAAAGCCAATAGCCGTTCCCGCTCGAATCGGGGATGACGGAGACCGCCGGGCCGGAGCAGCCACCGATCCCCGGGCATGAGCCGGCGAAGCTCGCACCGGGTCCGAACGCGAAGACTCCCCCGTCGGATGCCACCACGAAGTATCCCTGGCCGTCGGCGGCGGGAACCATGCCGACGATGGGTGCGTTGAGGCTGTGGGGCAGGCCCGATCCGGCAGGGTTGAGCCCGAGGCCCGGGATGGAGCCGTAGAACCCCGCGTCCCCGAAAGCGAACGTCCCGCCGTCGGACGCGACCAACCAGTAACCCCCTCGGTCCTTCGTCGGCGTGATGCCGACCACCGGGCGTTGGAGCTTGAGGCTGCCGGTGGACCCGTAGAAGCTCGCAGACCCGAACGTGAAGATGCCTCCGTCGGAGCCGACCAGCCAGTAGCCGTGCGTGGGTGCAGGCGGCGGGTCGATGGTGACCACGCCCGGGACATAGCCGATGGTGTAGTTCGAGTCGGCTGCTCCCGAGCACGAGGACGGGTAGGTCGGCGGTGAAGGTGGGTCCGAGCTGGTGGCTGTGGTGCCACACGTGGGCGGCACGCTGAGCGACGAGGCGCTGTCGCCGTTCTTGAAGCCCGAGTAGTTCGCAACGATGGCAGGAGGCGTGCCGCCATACGTCATGGAGCCGCTCGAGGCGGTGATCGTGAGGGGGGCCGGGTCGATGGTGACCACGCCCGGGACATAGCCGATGGTGTAGTTCGAGTCGGATGCTCCCGAGCACGAGGACGGGTACGTCGGCGGTGAAGGTGGGTCCGAGCTGGTGGCTGTGGTGCCACACGTGGGCGGCACGCTCAGCGACGAGGCGCTGTCGCCGTTCTTGAAGCCCGAGTAGAGGGGCGTGACGACCGGCGTGGTGCCGTAGGTGCTCGTCGGGCTCGAGGCACTGATCGTGAGCGGGGCCCGGTTGACGGTGAAGCCCCCCGCGCCACTCGTATAGACGATCGCGTAGTCGGTCGCATCGGCGCCCGAGAGAGTCGCCCCGCTGCAGGAGGAGGGCACCAGGGTGTGGCTACCCGCCGACAGCGCCGGACCGATGGGCGTCGAGGTGTCGACCTCGGTGCAGCTCAGGCCGGAGGCGTCCACGGTGACCCCCGTTGGTGGGGTGTCTGTCCCCGAGAAGCTCGGCGTCGTGCTCCCGTAGGTCTGACCGCCCGAGGCGGTGACGTCGATCTGGGCGTCAATGACCGTCACCACGCCCGGGACATAGCCGATGGTGTAGTTCGAGTCGGCTGCTCCCGAGCACGAGGACGGGTAGGTCGGCGGTGAAGGTGGGTCCGAGCTGGTGGCTGTGGTGCCACACGTGGGCGGCACGCTGAGCGACGAGGCGCTGTCGCCGTTCTTGAAGCCCGAGTAGTTCGCAACGATGGCAGGAGGCGTGCCGCCATACGTCATGGAGCCGCTCGAGGCGGTGATCGTGAGGGGGGCCGGGTCGATGGTGACCACGCCCGGGACATAGCCGATGGTGTAGTTCGAGTCGGATGCTCCCGAGCACGAGGACGGGTACGTCGGCGGTGAAGGTGGGTCCGAGCTGGTGGCTGTGGTGCCACACGTGGGCGGCACGCTCAGCGACGAGGCGCTGTCGCCGTTCTTGAAGCCCGAGTAGAGGGGCGTGACGACCGGCGTGGTGCCGTAGGTGCTCGTCGGGCTCGAGGCACTGATCGTGAGCGGGGCCCGGTTGACGGTGAAGCCCCCCGCGCCACTCGTATAGACGATCGCGTAGTCGGTCGCATCGGCGCCCGAGAGAGTCGCCCCGCTGCAGGAGGAGGGCACCAGGGTGTGGCTACCCGCCGACAGCGCCGGACCGATGGGCGTCGAGGTGTCGACCTCGGTGCAGCTCAGGCCGGAGGCGTCGACCGTCACGCCGTACGGGGCATTCACCGACCCGGCATAGTTCACCGACCCGGTGAAGGTCGGGGGAGCTCCGCCGTACGCCTGGCTGCCGGACACAACCACATCCAGGGGAATGCGCGTGAGCCCGGCCGCCAGCTGCGAGGCGATTGGCGTGCCGAGCCCGGTCGCCATGTCGTACCCCGTCATGGCCGGGTACGAGCCACCGCCTGTTGCGTTGTAGTCGTTGTTCCCCGAGGTGACGTCGTTGAGGTAGGTGCCGGCGGACTGCTGCGCCAGCAGGTACAGCGCGGGGTTCAGGGCGCCGTACCCGGCCGTGTTGCCGTTCGCCGAGTCGTCGACCGCGAGCACCGCGGCCCACAAGGGCGCCGCGCCGCTCGTACCGCCAAGCGCGTTCCAGCCCAGATTGTTGACGGAGTCGTAGATGACGTACCCGGTACTGGGATCGGCATCAGCGGACACGTCCGGCACCTCGCGGCAGTCACCGCTCGAAATTGCGCAGGGCAACCCGCTGCTTCCGCTCACCGCGCCGAGCGCCTGCTGGTACGCCGGCATGGAGAACGTCTGCGAGATGCCTCCGCCTCCGGCACCCTCCGAGTAATGGAGCTGGTCGTTCCACACCGCCTCGGTCGGGGCCGGGCCCAGGGCCGTGACCGACGTGCCACCGACCGCCGTCACGTAGGGCTGGCTGGCCGGATCAGAGACGCCGAGGTTCAGGTTTTGGATGATGTCGCTCCCGTTCGTCTCGTCGAGAGCCCAGACGTAGTCCCGCGAACCGTCGCTCACCAGCTGCCCCATCAAGTCCGTGCCGTTCTGGAGCCCGACCGTGGCGGTGATCGCCTGAGTCGACGGGTTGATCGTCGCCATCACGTCGCCCGGGAAGCCGAGGCCGGTGAGCACCGCGAGCACCTCGGCGTTGTTCGGGGACATGCCGATGGACTGGACCGCACCGGTCCCGTTGTTGGTTTGGCTGGTCGAGATGGTCGTCACCACACTGTGGGTGGTCAAGCCGACGACGGAGACCCCACCGCCGGTCCCCGCGTTGGCAACGTAGAGGTCGCCGGCAGCACCCGCCACGGCCAGGCCAACGGGATCATGCCCCAGGACGCCCGAGACGGTGGAGGGGATCGCCGAGCACGCCGTGGTCGTGGTGGCGTTGCAGTTCGCCGTGTTGATGTACTCGATCCGGTTCTTGCTGCTGCCGTCGGCGACGTACAGGGTGGCGTGGGTGGTGTCGACCGCGAGTGCGGTGGGCAGCGAGGAAGAAAGCAGGTTGACCGTCGCCACCCACGCGTTGGTGGTCGCGTTGTAGACGGCGACGGTGCCGTTGGTGTTGCCCACGTAGAGGGTTGAACCGTTGACAGCGAGCGCATCGGGAGCGCTGAGGTGTCCAGCCGAAGCGATCTGCGCCGGCGTGCCGCAGCCGCTGGTGGTCGTCTGGTTGCAGGTGCTGGTCGGGATCACCGTGAGGGTGCCCTCCGAGTTCGCGACGAACACCTTCCCGGCCGACGCGTCCAGAGCGACGGCGTCAGGACCGGAATCGGTTGGAACGGAGCTCGCATTGGCGAAATCCGATGGGTCGCTGGAGCTGCCCTCGCTGTCCACGCTGACTGTGTTGCTCGACTTGTTGGCGATGTAGAGCGTGCCCGTCGAAGGGTCGACGGCCTGGGCCACCGGGTTTGAACCCGTAGTGGCGGAGATCTCCCCGTTGACGTTGCAGCCCTCTGACCCCTCGTCCCCCGTGGCGACGAAGATCGACTGCCCTTCCGAGGCTGCCGCCTGGAACAGCGTGTTCTCCGAGTTCTGGTAGGCCTGCCCCACATAGGCCTCGCAGCCGTTCGTCCAGCTGGCGCTCACGATCTTCGCGGTGTCGTCGGAGATGATCCGGCTGAAGACGTCGTACAGGTTGTCGGAAAGCCCCCCCTCGTAGACCTCGATGCTTGCCTTGGGCGCCAGAGACAACACGTTCTCGATGTCGAGCTCTGCCTCGACGGTGCCCCCACCCGTGTTGGTGCCTCCGCCGTCCACGTCCTTCTCGGTGACCTGCCCGGGACCGAGCGAGATGCCGTAGCAGGCGGCGAAGGTCGAGATGTCGCTCGGGCTGTATTCGGCCCCGTACATCTCCAGGAGTGCGACCGTCGCCCCCGACCCGTAGTGGTTCGCCGCGTAGAGAGGGTCGAACGAGTACGCCTGTGCCAGCTGATCCGCGTCGAGCGCCCCGTAGTTGCTCTGGACACCGCTGATGGAGTTGGTACAGGTCGTTCCGGTCGGCGTGGGCTGCCCCGGGGCGAGGGCGGGTGCGGCGCCGACACCGGCGGAGTGGGGACTGGCCGACGTCGGCTGTGGGACCGTCGTGAGCGGCTGCGGCGGGCTGAGGGTGTCCAGCCCGAGGATTCCCTCGATCTGCGGCGCGACGCTCGCCGGCACCTCGGGCGTGGACCGGTTGTCGTACCCCGTCTTGCCCGAGGCCAGCCGGTACCGGGAGATCGGTGTCGAGAAGGCTGACTGGACCTCGGCCACGGTCCCCGAGACGGGGAGCGACAGGCCGGTCGTGGAGGGTGTCCCCACCGTGAGACCCTCGCTCCGGAGCGCGGACGAGACCTGCGCGATGGTGGCTTGGGTCGGGCCGAAGCGTTGTGCGAACTGCTCGGGCGTCAGGAAGTGGCGGTACTCGGGCGACCGCGGGTCGGAGACCGCCTGGACCTCTGCTGCCAGCGCAGCGGGATCCCGTGGTTGGAGCGTGACCTCCAACGGGAGCGAGGTGGCCGACGGAGCCGGCCCGATGAAGGTCGCCCCGGGGGGCACGATGCCCTCACGCCCGTGCAGCGGCGCGCGCCCGATCCCCGCGGCGACGGCTCTCGACGTGCCCGCCACGTCCGCCGCGACCACCACGACCAGCGCCACGACCACGGCCACGACCACGGCCAGCGAAGCACCGAGGAGCGCGCCGGCCAGGCGGAGCGCCCACCTGCCGCTACGTCGATGGACTTCTCCCCGCATGTGGCCCACGGTTACCCCCCCCGGGGCCGCAAGGCTAATGCCCCTCGAAAGGGTGCCCGGTTCAGGCAGGAGTCCAGGTGAAGGGCGCGAAAGGTCAGCATGGCTCGCCCGGGTGCCGGCGGTTCCCAGACCCGCACCCGGTCGACGGAGGTCGTCGCCGACAGTGCCCGGTGCCGGGGGGTGAGCTCGTGGGCGTCGTAGAGGGAGGTCATCGAGTGCGTCGTCCGATCACGCACTCTTTGTTCGACGCAAAGGGGTCGCTGCCTGAGCGGTTGGTGCCCGTAGGGCATGACCGGCGTCAGAAGCGCCTCCGCATGGGTCGATCGGCTCGTACCCGGACATCATCGGCACCCATCTCGGGGCCCGGACACATCGGCCACCGCCCTGGTCGTACCTGGCGTCGCACCAGGTCTCCGACCTGTAACCAGCAAGACCTTCCCAGGGCCTTCTCATGTTCGCACCACGGGTGCGAAGTTGAGAGGGCAACTTGGGCCGCGCCCATGTCGGCATGCCACACTGTGGGTTCCTCCACCCACCGTCGATGGGAGCCGTCGGACAACGTGTTGGTTTTCACCTTTCCCGGACAAGGGTCACAACGCGCCGGCATGGGTGAGCCATGGGTCGACCACCCCTCGTGGGAAGTGGTCGAGGAGGCATCGGCGGCAGCCGACCGCGATCTGTCCCACCTCCTCCTGCACGCCCCGATTGAGGAGCTGACCCAGACCGAGAACGCGCAGCTGGCCACGACCGTGCTGAGCCTGGTCGTGCTCGACGCCGTGGAGCGGATCGGGCTCGCGCCGGCGGCCTGCGCCGGACACAGCCTGGGCGAGTACACCGCGCTCGTCGCCAGCGGTGCCCTCGGCTTCGAGCACGGGATCCAGCTCGTGGTGGCTCGGGGAGCGGCGATGGCGCGCGCCGGTGAGGAGGCCCCAGGGACGATGGCCGCCCTCCTCGGCATCGCCGACGACGACGCCGAGGCGGCTTGCATGCGCGCCGAGGGCGACGTGTGGGTGGCCAACTACAACGCTCCGGGACAGGTGGTCATCGCCGGCGCCCCCGACGCCGTCGCTCGAGCCGGCGAGCTGGCCAAGGGGCTCGGCGCCAAGCGCGTCATGCCGATTCAGGTGTCGGGCGCCTTCCACACGCCTCTGATGCAGGGCGCGCGGGCCGACCTGCGCAAGGCTCTGGCGGAGGTCACCTTCATGACTCCCGAGGTGCGCGTCGTGGCCAACGTGGACGCGCATGTGCACGACGACCCGGCCGACTGGCCCGGGCTCCTCTCGGCGCAGCTCTGCAGCCCGGTGCGCTGGCGACAGACGCTCGAGACCTTCGCCGGCCTCGGGCTCACCTCGCTCGTCGAGCTGGGTCCCGGCGGCGTGCTCAGCGGGCTGGCCAAGCGCAGCCTGCCCGAGATCCAGTCCCTGGCCGTCTCCAAGCCCGAGGACCTTGACACGCTCATGGACCAGATCGGCGCCGCCGGCACTTGGCGGGCCGAGCCGGCGCTGCACCAGGGCGAGCACCTCTACATGTCCGAGCGCGTCGTGGTGAGCCCCTCCAGCGGCATCTTCAGCCCCGAGGCCTCCCTGCGGGCGCCGGGGACCGGTTTGTTGCCCGGGACGGGCGACGACCCCGACGGGCCGTCCTCCGCCGTCGCGGTCGGGGACCTCGTCGGCCGCGTGGGGGTGTCCGAGGTGCGCACGCCCTTCGGCGGGCAGGTCATCCGCTGGCTGGCGGCCGGTGGCGAGCGGGTCCAGGACGGCCAGCCCCTCGTCTGGCTCCGGGTCCCCGACGCCCGCTGATGGCCGTCGTCCTCGTCACCGGTGGCACGCGCGGCATCGGCGCGGCGTGCGTGGACTGGTTCCTGGCCAACGGCGACCAGGTCGCCACGACATTCCGCTCGGCCGATCCCCCCTCGGCGCCCGAGGGCTCCGATCCGGACCGCTTCCTCGCGGTGCGCTGCGACGTGCGCAGCTCCGACGAGGTCGACACGGCGTTCGCCTCCATAGAGGAGCGGTGGGGGTCGGTGCAGGTGCTCGTGGCCAACGCCGGCATCACCATGGACTCGCTGATGCTTCGGATGAGCGATGCGGCCTTCCACGACGTGATCGACGCCAACCTCACCGGCTCGTTCCGGGTCGCCAAGCGGGCCGTGGCCAAGATGCTGCGGCTGCACGCGGGACGCATCATCTTCGTCTCGTCGGTCGGGGCCTTCGTGGGTCTCCCGGGGCAGGCCAACTACGCCGCCTCCAAGGCCGGCCTGGTGGGCATGGCCCGTGCCATCGCCCGGGAGGTGGGCAGCCGCCAAATCACCGTGAACGTCGTCGCCCCCGGCCTGATTGACACCGACATGACCGCCGCCCTGGGGGCCGACCGGGTGGCGCTGATGACGGGCCAGGTGCCGCTCGGCCGCGCCGGCAGCGTCGGGGACGTGGCGGCCGTGGTCGGCTTCTTGGCCTCCGACGCCGCGGCGTACGTGACGGGGGCCGTGGTGCCGGTCGACGGTGGACTGGGCATGGGCCTGTAGCGTTCTGGAGAGCCGACAGACAAGGAGCTGATAGTGGACAGCGACGCAGCGTTCGAGAAGTTTCGCGAGTGCGCCGTAGAGGTTTTGCAGGTGCCGGCAGAGAAGATCACCAAGGAGGCCAAGTTCGCCGACGATCTCGACGCCGACAGCCTGGACCTGGTCGAGCTCGTGATGGCGCTCGAGGAGGCCTTCGACATCACCGTGGAGGAGACCGAGCTCGAGGACATCACCACGATCGGCCAGGCGTTCGACCTCATCTCCTCCAAACTCTGATGCAGGTCGGGATCGGCGCCGACGGCCCGATCCGGGGGCGGCGAGTGGCCGTCACCGGGCTGGGGGCGCTGACGTGCTGCGGCGTCGGGGTGGACGAGCTCTGGGAGGGCCTGCTGCACCCGTCGGTGGTCGGCGGGGCGGTGCGGGGGTTCGAGCCGACGGACTGGTTCGGGCCCAAGGAGGTGCGCCAACTCGACCGCTTCGCGCAGCTGTCGATGGTCTCGGCCTCCATGGCCGTCGAGGCCGCCGGGGAGCTCGCGGTGGACCCGGCCAAGGCAGGCGTCGTGTTCGCCACCGGCGTCGGCGGTCTGGAGACCCTGGCCGGTCAGGTCGGCGTCTTCAACGAGAAAGGGCCCGACCGGGTCTCGCCCCGGCTGGTGCCGATGATGATGGCCAACGCCGGCGCGGCGGGCATCTCCATGCGCCTGGGCTGGCGTGGCCCGTCGGAGGTCATCTGCACCGCCTGCGCCGCGGGCACGCACGCCATCGCCGCCGCGGCCCGGCTCGTGGCCACCGGTCGTTGCGACGTGGCGATCGGCGGTGGGTCCGAGGCCAGCATGGTCCCGGTCGCTCTGGCCGCCTTTGCCAACATGACGGCGCTGTCCACGTCGGGGTTCTCACGCCCCTTCGACGCCCGGCGGGACGGCTTCGTCATGACCGAGGGTGCCGCCGCCCTGATCCTCGAGGACTGGGACAGCGCCGTGGCGCGCGGGGCCACCATCTACGCCGAGGTGGCCGGGGCGGCGAGCACCGCCGACGCGCACCACATCACCGCACCAGCGCCGGACGGCTCCGGCGCCGTCGCGTGCATGGAGCTCGCGCTGGCGGACGCCGGGATTGCGCCATCCGACGTCGGGCACATCAACGCCCATGGGACCTCGACGCCCCTGAACGACCTGGCCGAGGCACGCGCCATCGGCAAGGTGTTCGGGGAACCCGGGCCACTGGTGACGTCGACCAAGGGCGTGACGGGCCATGGGCTGGCGGCGGCGGGCGCCATCGAGGCTGTGGCGGCGGTCCTGACGATCCACCACGCCACCATCCCACCGACCGCCGGCTACGAGGAGCCTGACCCCGAGATCACGATCCAGGTCGTGCACGGCGAGCCCCGGCCCTGGGAGCCGGCGGCGGTCCTCTCCAACTCCTTCGGCTTCGGCGGCCACAACGGCTGCCTGGTCCTGCTGCCACCTGGCTGAACCCAGCCGGTAAGGTCCGCACCTCCGCTGCCGCCCGGCAGCGACTCCTAAGGTCTGAGGTCGTCGATGGGAAGGCTGCAATCCTGGTTCTCCTCGGCGCGGCGCTCCCCCGTGTTCTGGGCCCTTTCGACCGTGGTGGTGCTGGCCCTGGTCACCGGTGGCGTCGTGCTGGGCACCCGCAGCACCTCACCGCCGGCCCCCACCACGTCCACCTCGACGCGCGCCGTGGCGCTCGGCGACTCCGTCCCTTACGGCCACGGGATCCACAACCCGTACCTGACGCCCCAGGTGGGCCTCCCGGCGAGTTGGGTGTCGCAGGGCCCATCGATGGAGGCCTACCCGAGCGAGGTGGCACACGACCTCGGTCTCACGATGTCGGTGCGGGCCACCAACTGCACCCTGACAGGTGACCAGCTGGCGATCAGCGGGGCCGTGGCGGACCCGGCGGACAACACCACCCGGGACGGGCAGTGTCCCGTCCCGGCCCGACAGGCGCGCAACCTCGGTGACGAGGTGGCGGCGGCGGACCTGGCCCGGCACCCGGCCCGCCTGGTCCTACTGCAGGACGGGGCCGACGACATCGACTTCGCCGCCTGCCTGGAGTACGAGCTGGCCCGCGCTCTCGGGACCAACCTCGGCATCGGGACGTCCTGCGTGGACAACGGGACGGTCACGCCGCAGCTCGCTGCGCACCTCGCCGACGTACGGACAAGCCTCACCCAGGCCATCGAGTCCATCGCGCCGCATGCAGCCACCATCGCCGTGCTCGACTACTACCAGCCCATTCCGAGCCCCTCGCAGATCGCCGACGACACGGCGGCGTCCGGCCTGCACACCAACCTCGTCTGCACCGGCCTCAAGGGCAACGCGGCGGCCACCTATGCCGCCGCGCAGGTGGTGCTGGGGGCGCTGAACAGGTCGATCGCCGGCGCCGTGGCCGACGCGCGGGCGGACCACGTCTCCAACATCAGCCTGGTCGACCTCTCCACGGCGGTGGCCGGGCACGGGGTCTGCACGGCAGACCCGTGGATCTTCTCGGGTGAGCCGGTGCCCGACACCACGCTGGCCGCGGACGCCGGCGACGTGCTGGCCGCCAAGGCGTGCACCGGCACCGACTCCATCCACTCGTCTGCGGACTGCGCTTCGCTCGTCACGAGGGCGGACGAAGCAGAGAAGAACCTCCAGGGGTACGTCTGGCGGGCCGCCCACCCGAACGCGGCGGGACAGCACGCCATCGCCGCGCTGGTGGAGCGCCAGCTGCGCGGCCGGGTCTAGTCGATCGCCTCCCGGAGCGACCCGACGAACGCGGCCGCTCCGTCGGGGCCCTCGCCCTCGAGCAGTCGGCGGACGAGGGCCGACCCGACGACCACGCCGTCCGCCACCTCGCACACCTCCGCCGCCTGGGCGGGCGTGGACACGCCGACCCCCACGCACACCGGCATGTCGCTGCAGCGCCGGATGCGCTCGACGACCTTCGCCACGTCGGAGCCGAGGTCGCCGCGCTCTCCGGTCACCCCCATGCGCGCCACGGCGTAGACGAAGCCGCGCGCCCGCGCGCAGATCCGCTCCACCCGCTCGGGCGGGCTGGAGGGCGCCACCAGCAGGACCGTGCCGACACCCGCCGCGTCCGCCTCCGTCGCCCATGGGCCGATCTCCTCGATGGGCAGGTCCGGGATGATGGCCCCGCTCACGCCGGCGGCCGCCAGCGAGCGTGCCATGCGCTTGTGCCCCGCCCGGAAGACGATGTTGTAGTACGTCATCATGGCGATCGGGACCGGCGCCTCGGCCCCGGCGATGCCATCGAGCACCTCCTGGGGCACCGTGCCCCGCGTGAGCGCGCGCAGCCCAGCCTCCTGAATGACCGGCCCGTCGATGATGGGGTCCGAGAACGGGATGCCGACCTCGACCGCGTCTGCGCCGGCGGCCACCACGGCGGCCAACGTCTGCGGCCAGTCGTCGGTCATGCCGCCCATGAGGTACGGAATCAGCAGCTTTCGCCCAGCCTCGCGCCGGGCCCGCAGCTCCTTCTCGAGGTCAGGCATCGCCCGCCCGCCCGAAGATCTCGCGCACCTGGGCCACGTCCTTGTCCCCCCGGCCCGAGAGCGTGATGAGGACCGTCGACCCGGCGGGCAACGTGTCGGTGCCGGCGGTCCGCGCCACCCACGCCACCGCGTGCGCCGACTCGAGGGCGGGGATGATCCCCTCGGTGTGGCTGAGGAGGCGGAAGGCCTCGAGGACCTCGGCGTCGTCGGCCGTCGAGTACTCGGCCCGCCCGATCGCCGCCAGGTGGGCATGCTCGGGCCCGAGCCCCGGGTAGTCCAGACCGGCCGAAATGGACTCCGCCTCCTGGATCTGACCCGCCTCGTCCTGGAGCAGCCGGGAGTGCATGCCGTGCAGCACCCCCGGGATCCCGTTGGTGATGGCGGCGCCCCCGGCCGCCTCCACGCCCACCAGTCTCGCCTGCGTGTCCACGAAGCCGGCGAACGTCCCCGCCGCGTTGGATCCGCCGCCGATGCACGCGACCACCACATCGGGGTCGCCACCGCCGAGCACATCGCGGCACTGCTCGCGCGCCTCCTCCCCCACCACGCTCTGCAGCTGGCGCACCATGTAGGGGAACGGGTGCGGCCCCATGACCGATCCGAGGCAGTAGTGCGTGGTCTCCACGGTCGCCACCCACTCCCGCATCGCCTCGTTCACGGCGTCTTTGAGCGTGCGGCTGCCCGACGTGACCGTCCGGACTTCCGCGCCGAGCAGCTCCATGCGGAAGACGTTGAGCTCCTGGCGTTTCGTGTCGACCTCGCCCATGAAGACAGTGCACTCCAGGCCGAAGAGAGCGGCGGCCGTGGCCGAGGCCACGCCGTGCTGGCCCGCCCCCGTCTCGGCGATCATGCGCGTCTTGTCCATCCGCTTCGTGAGCAGCGCCTGGCCGACGACGTTGTTGAGCTTGTGCGAGCCCGTGTGGGCCAGGTCCTCCCGCTTCAGCAGGACCCGCACTCCGAGCCGCTCCGACAGGCGCGTGCACTCGGTGACGGGGGTCGGCCGGCCGCCGTAGTGGCGCAGCAGCCCGTCGAGCTCGGAACGGAAGGCCGGGTCCGCCCAGGCGTCGTCGAAGCACTTCTCCAGCTCGAGGCAGGCGGGCATCAGCGACTCGGGGACGAAGCGGCCCCCGAACTCGCCGAACCGGCCATCAGGGCCCGGCCGGGCCATCAGGCTGTCGCCGCTCATCCGTCCCTCCAGTCGTAGGGCTCTTCGGCCGCGGGGTCGAGAAGTGGATCGCGCGTCGTCGCCTCGGCCTCGGCTTGCCGTGCGTTGACGATGAAGGCGCGCACGAGCAAGGGGTCCTTGCGCCCGGGCGCGGACTCGACGCCGGTGGACACGTCGACCCCGGCGGGCCGCAGGTTCGCCACCGCCTGGGCGACATTGCCGGGGGTCAGGCCCCCGGAGACGATGAGGCGGTGGGGGTCGGCCACCCCCTCGGCCAGCCTCCAGTCGAAGACCTGACCCGACCCCGGATTGTCACCGTCGACGAGGAGGTACTCGGCGCCGAACTCCTCGAAGCGGGCGATGGCGCGCTCCCCCGCCCGGAAGGCCTTGATCACCGTGGGCACGCGGGCACGCACCCACTGGGTCGCCTCAGCCGTCTCCTGGCCGTGCAGCTGCGCCGCGCCGAGCCCCGCCAGGCGCACGGCCTCGACGACGCGCTGGGGGGCCTCGTTGCGGAAGACGCCGACGGTCAGCACGTGCTCGGGCAGCCGCTTCGCGATGTCGCCGGCGAGCTGCACGGAGACCTGCCGCGGCGAGGGCGCGAAGATGAACCCCACCGCCGAGGCCCCGAGGCTGACCGCCAGCAGGGCGTCGGCTTCCGATGTGACGCCGCAGATCTTGACGAACAAGCCCTCGCTCATCGTGTCCCAACGGGATACCCGACCAGCTCCCGCAGCTGTGCCACACGGTCACCGGCCCGGACCAGCGTCTCACCGACAAGGATGGCGTCGTACCCGGCCTCGGCCAGTCGGCGGGCGTCGGCGGCGTCCCTGATGCCCGACTCGGCCACGGCGGTCACGCCGGGCGGGATGCGCCCCGCCAGGGCGCAGGCGCGCTCGTGATCGACCCTGAAGGTCCGCAGGTCGCGCTGGTTGACGCCGACCAGCTGGGAGCCGGCGTGCAGGGCCCGGTCGAGCTCCTCCTCGTCGTGCACCTCGACGAGGGCCGCCAGACCGAGCTGGTCGGCCAGGGCCGCGCACCCGCGCAGCTCACCGTCGTCGAGCGCGGCAACGATCAGGAGCACCGCGTCAGCGCCCATGAGCCGGGCGTCGGCGACGTCCGCCTCCTGCACGGTGAAGTCCTTGCGCAGGACGGGCAGGCCCGAGGCCTGGCGCGCCGACGCCAGGTCCCCGGCCGACCCACCGAAGAAGTCGGCGTCGGTCAGCACGGACAGGCAGGCCGCGCCCCCGGCGACGTATTGCTTGGCCACCAGGTCGGGTTGGAGACCGGGGTCGAGATCACCCTTGGACGGGGAACGCCGCTTGATCTCGGCGATGCACGAGAGCCCCCCACCCTTCAACACGCCGGTGAAGTCGCGTGGCGATGGCGTGGCCGCCGCCCGTTCGACCAGCTCACCGAGCGGGCGGCCGTCGCCCGCGGCGCGGGCGCGGTGCCACGAGAGGATGTCCGCCAGGTACGAGGGCATGACGCCTCAGCGTAGCGGCGCGCCCTTTCGCCGCCGACCCACTCTCCTGCTCAGGGCCGGTTCCCGAGCGCCGCGCTCAGTCCACTCCGGCCCCGGCGGTCGCCGCAGCCGGAGTGTGCGCCATGGCGTCGGCCACCATGCGCTCGTCGTCGGCCAGGAGGGCGTGAGCGAGCTCCTTCACCATCTCGATGATCTCGGGGTACTCCTCGGGGTTCCACCCCTCGAGCAGCTCGGTGAGGCCGTTGCGCCGGGCCTCGGTCAGCTTCTCGAGCGCGGTCGAGCCTGCCGTCGTGAGGTGGAGGTCGCACTGGGCGCCCTGGCGCCGCTCCTCGATCATGCCGGCGGACACCAGCCCGTCGACGCCTGGCTGGATCACCTCCGGGTCCACCTTCAGGCGCTCCGCGACCTCGGTTACGTTGGCCGCCGGCTGGTCGGCCAGCCGGTAGAGCAGCCAGCACGACCGGGGCGGCAGGTCGATGCCCGCCCGTTGCGCCAGCGTCCGGTACAGCTCCGTCCGGTTCTCCCGGGCCGACACCCGCTCCAGCGCCAGCTGGATCTCCTGGAGCGACGAGCGGTGCTGCGGCGCCCCCTGCACCTCGGCGAGATCCACGGTCTGCACCGTCTTGCGCAGCTCCACCTCGGGCAGCAGGAAGCTCAGCAGGAAGGCGACGAAGGAGATCGGCACCGCGATCAGGAACACCGTCTGCACTGAATGCGTGACCGCGTCGATGTACTTGGTGTAGAAGAGCAGGCCCAACGCGGTCGACTTGAGCTTGGCGAGGAGCGCCGGATTGAGCGTCTGCGGGTTGAAGTTCTTGAGCAAGGCGGCCGGGGCCTTCGCCAGCGTCGCTGCCAGCGCGCGGGTGAAGACGATCGTGTAGATGGCCCCGAAGACGGCCGCGCCGAAGGACCCCCCGATC
This sequence comes from uncultured Acidimicrobiaceae bacterium, assembly GCA_963824195.1. Lineage (GTDB taxonomy): Bacteria > Actinomycetota > Acidimicrobiia > Acidimicrobiales > RAAP-2 > Bog-473. The sequence continues at coordinate 92,500 of CAWGOJ010000025.1, forward strand.
ATCCGGAAGAAAGTGGCGCTGCTCGTGGCCACGCCGAGGTCCTCGTAGGAGACCGCGTTCTGCACCGCGACGACCAGGACCTGCATGATCAGGCCCAGGCCCACGCCGAAGACGAACATGTAGCCGGCCAGCACCCAGGCATTCGTCGACGCGTCAATGAGCGACAGCAGGTACGCGCCCACCGTCATCAACGCGGTGCCGAGGATGGGGAAAATCTTGTAGCGGCCCCAGCGGGTCACGAGCCGGCCCGAGATGACGGATGCGCCGAGCATCCCGAGCATGAGCGGCAGGAGTCGCAGGCCCGACGCCGTCGGGCTGACGCCTTTCACGTTCTGCAGGAACAGGGGGAGGAACGTGAGCGCTCCGAACATGGCAAACCCCATGACGAAGCCGATGGAGCTGGCCGCGCTGAAGACCCGGATCCCGAAGAGCTTCAGCGGTATCACGGGCTCGGCCGCCCCGCGCTCCGCGAAGACGAAGGCCACCGCGAGGACGACGCCGACGATGGCGCAGGCGATGCTCGGGAGAGACGCCCACGCCCATGAGATCCCGCCCAGGCTGGCAAAGAGTATGAGCGACGTCGCCGAGCCGGCGAGCAGCAGCGTCCCGGCATAGTCGATGGCATGCCGGACCCGGCGCAGGTGACCGGGGAGCACCGCGCCGGTCACGAACAGGGCCAAGATCCCGAGCGGCAGGTTGATGTAGAAGACCCAGCGCCAGGTCAGGTAGGTCACGCACAGTCCGCCGATCAGCGGCCCGATCACCGTGGCCACGGCGAACATGGCGCCGAAGAGCCCCATGTAACGGCCGCGGTCGCGGGGCGACACGACGTCGCCGATGATCGTCTGCGCGCCGACCATCAGCCCGCCGCCGCCCAGGCCCTGCAAGGCCCGGAAGGCGATCAGCTCGGTCATGGTGTGGCTGAACCCCGACAGCGCGGACCCGATGACGAAGATCACGATCGCCGCCTGGAAGAAGGCTTTGCGCCCGTACTGGTCGCCCAGCTTCCCCCACAGCGGTGTCGACACCGTCGAAGCCAGCAGGTAGGCGGTGACCACCCAGGCCAGGTGCGAGCCCCCGTGCAGGTCTCCCACGATGGTGGGCAGCGCGGTCGAGACGATCGTCTGGTCGAGGGCGGCCAGCAGCATCCCCAACAGCAGGGCACCGAGGATCAGCCAGAGCCGACGCTTGGTGATGTTCTCGCCGATGGGGGGTGCTGCGACGGCGCTCACACCCACCTCCCCCACCTCGGCCACGATCGGCTCAGAGTAGGAACGTCCTGCTCCAAATGCAACCACGGCGGTCCGCCGCCCCCTGCCGCCGGGCCGCTGACGGCGGGTGCAGCCTGACCGCATCCGGACCCGTCGCCACCCGCGCTACGGTCCCCGCGGCGGATGCCGCCCGTCGCTCGGCGGCGAGCACGAAGTCAGACGGAGGAAGGTCAAGAGCCCATGCGAACTCGCCTCACCGAGCTGCTCGGGATCGAGCACCCCGTCATGCTGGCCGGCATGGGGGGTGTGTCCTACTCCGCGCTGGCGGCCGCCGTCTCGGCCGCCGGTGGCTTCGGGTGCCTCGGCGCGTCCACCATGGGCGACGAGAAGATGGCGGAGGAGATCGCCGCCGTGCGGCGGGCCACCGACAAGCCCTTCGGGGTCGATCTCCTCACGGCCATGCCCGGCGGCATGACCGAGCAGGTCACGATGATCATCGAGGGCGGCGCCTCGGCCTTCGTGGCCGGGCTGGGCGTCCCGACCGAAGTGGTCGACCTCTGCCATCGCCACGACGTGATCGTCGTCAGCATGTGCGGGAAGGTCGAGCACGCGGTGCGCGCCGTCGAGGCCGGCTGTGACCTCGTTGTGGCGCAGGGCACCGAGGCCGGAGGCCACACGGGCCAGGTGGCGTCCCTGCCGCTCGTGCCCCAGATCGTCGATGCGGTCGGCCAGACGGTGCCGGTGGTGGCCGCCGGCGGCATCTTCGACGGCCGCGGCCTGGCCGCCGCGCTGGCGCTCGGCGCCGACGGCATCTGGGTGGGCACCCGCTTCATCGCGACGCCCGAGGCGCGCGGCGTGCTCGGCTACAAGGAGAAGCTGCTGGCCAGTCGGGAGGATCAGACCACCGTGAGCCGCGCCTACTCGGGCAAGACGATGCGCGTCGTGCGGAACGAGTACACCGACTACTACGACGCGCACCCCGAAGAGGTGAAGAAATTCCCCGAGCAGCTGGGTGTCGCCTACGGGAACGGGACGATGCACCTCGGGGGCGACTCCTTCACCGATGGCGTCGACGTCGACAAGGAGTGCTACCCCGCCGGCCAGGGCGTCGGCGCGATATCCGAGCTCGTGCCGGCCGGCGACCTCGTCCGCCGTTTCGTTGCCGAGGCCGAGGAGGTCCTCGACCGCCTGTCCGGCCTGGGCCACACGAGCGGGCGCGGCGGCTGACGGCCGGCACGACCTGGGGTCTGCGGGAGCACCGCGATGGGACCGTCCCCGCAGGCCCCGGTGGCGATCGTGACCGGTGCGAACCACGGCATCGGGGCGGCGACGGCCAAGGCGCTGGCGGCGCGGGGTACGGCGGTCCTCTGCGCCTACTTCCGGAACGACCGGCTGGGAGGCCTCGACGACCCCTCACTCCCCGCCGCCTACCGGGCGACCCGGATGGCCAGGGCCGATTTCGTAGTCGAGTCGATCCGGGCGTCAGGTGGCCGGGCCGCCGCCATGGAAGCGGACCTGTCCGACGCGGCCATGGTCACCGCCGTCTTCGATGCCGCCGAGAACGAACTCGGGCCGGTGCAGATCCTGGTCAACAACGCGTCGGGGTGGGTCGCGGACACCTTCGTACCCGCGGCGACCGACCGCTTTGGGCGCGCCCAGGCACCCCTCACCCCTCGCACCCTCGACCAGGTCCTCGCGATCGATGCCCGGGCGGCCGCATTGCTGATCGCCGAGTTCGCCCGCCGGCACGTGGCCCGGGGCGGTCAGTGGGGCCGCATCGTCGGACTCACGTCGGGTGGGCCCGACGGCTTCCCCGAGGAGGTCTCCTACGGCGCGGCCAAGGCGGCCCAGGTCAGCTTCACGCTCAGCGCGGCCGCGGAGCTCGCGCGCTACGGCGTCACCGCCAACGTCGTCCACCCCCCGATCACCGACACGGGCTGGGTCAACCCGAGAACGGCCGCGACCGCACGGTCCGCAGGAAGCCGCGTGGCCACGCCGAGCCAGGTGGCCGAGGTGATCGCCTACCTGGCGTCCGACGCGTCGGCGCTCGTCACCGGGAACGTCATTCGCCTCCGCTGACCGGCGCGGTCACGCGATGCGGTAGGTCTGGATCCCGTGCGCGAGAACCCTGCCCGACTCGTCGGACGCCGTGATCTCGGTGAAGACCAGCTCGCGGGCCCGGCGGACCGTCCGCGCTCCGCACAAGAGGTCGCCCCCTGCACTCGCCGCGACGTACTGCAGCGCCATGGAGACGGTCGAGGACCGCGTCCCACGCTCGAAGTCGTGGTTCGACCAGGCGGCCAGCGCGCCGGTGGTGTCGATCACGGCCCCGATGACACCGCCGTGATAGGTGGACCCGTCGTTGCTGAGCTCGACCCGGAACGGCAGGCGGGTCGCCACGTCATCAGGCTCGTAGCGCTGGACCTGCAGGCCGAGCCAGGCCAGGAACGGCGTCTGGACGAGGAGCCCGGGTATGGCGGCCCGCCGTCGCAGCTGTTGCTCCGCGGTGAGGCGTGCGGAGTCCGCGGTGCTCACCCGGCCTCCTCCAGGCCGACGGGACACGCGACGCCGGTCCCGCCGAGGCCGCAGTAGCCGCCGGGGTTGGCCGCGAGGTACTGCTGGTGGTAGGCCTCGGCGTAGTAGAAGTCCCCGGCCGGGGCGATCTCGGTGGTGATGGGGCGGCGTCCGGCCTTGCGCAGCGCCTCTCCGAACCGCTCGGCCACCGCCTGGGCCGTGGCGGCCTGCTCGGGCGACGTGGTGTAGATGGCGGAGCGGTACTGCGTGCCCACATCGTTCCCCTGTCGCATCCGCTGCGTCGGGTCGTGGCCCTCGAAGAACGCCACGACGAGCTGCTCGTAGCTGATCACGGAGGGGTCGAAGACGACGAGGACGACCTCGGCGTGCCCGGTCCGGCCGCGACAGACCTCGTGGTAGCTGGGATTGGGGGTGAGCCCGCCCGCATAGCCCGCGGCGGTCGTGTGGACGCCGCGCAGCGTCCAGAACGTCCGCTCGGCGCCCCAGAAGCACCCCATCCCGAAGGCCGCCCGTTCGAGCCCCTCGGGAAAGGGAGGGGCGAGCTTCGTGCCGAGCACCAGGTGGAGCGCCGTGACAGGCATGGCCTCGGCCCGTCCGGGCAGGGCACGCTCAGGCGTGACCATCTGCCTCCTGCGTGAGGTGAACAGCGCCATGGCGCTCCTTCCAGGCGCATCGGCTGACCCGTGCCCCCACACTCAGTATGGGCAACCGGTGGGAGTCCTGGTGCATCTGGGAGCCAGATTCGATATTTTTTCGACTGACATGAAATATTCTGATATATCATTAGTGTTACACTGAAGGACAGAAACCAGAGCGCCCCTGACGCAGCGGCGAATGAAACGAGGAGTCATCACATGGCACACCAACACGAACACGACCGGGCACACGACCACGATCACGAACACCACCGGTTCGCCGGCCGGGGCATGCGCGGCCCCCGCGGCCGCTGGGGCGGCGAGCGAGGCGGTTGGGGCGGTGGCAGGAGGATGCCCCGCGGGGCTATCCGGACGGCGATCCTGGTCGCCCTCCGCGACGAACCGGCTCACGGGTACGAGGTCATGCGCCGGCTCGAGGAGCTGAGCGGCGGTCTGTGGCGCCCGAGCCCCGGGTCCGTCTACCCGCACCTGCAGATGCTCGAGGACGAGGGCCTGGTGCAGTCGTCCGACGTCGAGGGCAGCCGCACCTACGCGCTCACCGACGCCGGACGGGCAGAGGCCGAGAAGGCCGCTCTGCCCTGGCAGGCGGACGGCGAGACCGACGACGAGGTCAGAACGCTACGCCTCGGCATGGGCCAGCTCATGAGCGCCGCCAAGCAACTGGCGGGTGACGGCGAGAAGTCGCAGGTCGAGCGCGGCATCGCGGTGATCCAGAAGGCACGCAAGGAGCTGTACCAGATCCTCGCCGAGGACTGAGCCTGACTGACGATCCGTCAACCGGCCGGTACTGTGCACAAGGAGCCATGACCACGACCACAGCACCCGCGAGCGACGCCGCGTCCCCCGACCACGGGGTACCGATCATCGAGACCGTGGGCCTGACCAAGACGTACCAGGGCACGGACTTCCGCGCCGTCGACGAGTTGAGCCTGCGAGTCGGGACCGGGGAGGTGTTCGGCCTCCTCGGTCCCAACGGTGCCGGCAAGACGACCACCGTCGGCGTGCTGACGACGAGGGTCATACCCACCGAGGGGCAGGCGTTCGTCGGAGGCATCGACGTCGTCCGCCACCCGACGCTCGTAAAGCAGCTGATCGGCGTCGTGTCCCAGCAGAACACCTTGGATCGCCAGCTCACACCGTGGGAGAACCTCTACTTCCACGGCCGGCTGTTCGGCATGGGACCACGCGACTGCCGCCAAACGGCGGACGAGCTCCTCGAGAGGTTCCAGCTGAACCGGTTCGCCAAGGCGTCGGTGTACGCCCTCTCGGGAGGCATGGCCCAGCGACTGATGGTGGCCCGCGCCATCTTCCATCGCCCGGCCGTGCTCTTCCTCGACGAGCCCACCGCCGGGCTCGACCCCCAGGGCCGTCTTGCACTCTGGGACCTGCTCGCCGGCCTCAACGCCGACGGCCAGACGATCCTGCTCACCACGCACTACATGGAGGAGGCCGACAAACTGTGCGACCGCCTCGCCATCATGGACCACGGTAAGATTCTCGCCCTCGACACGCCGATCGAGCTCAAGCGCAGCGTCGGCGCCGACACCATCGTGACCGTGAAGGCCGCCGGGGACACGCAGCAGCTGGCCGACGCCTTCGACGAGCACTTCGAGGGCCTCACACGGACGCGCCAGATCCCCGACGGCGTCGAGCTGCAGGTCCACGGCACGGAGCGGCTCGTCCACGCGCGTGGTCGAGGCCGCGGAGGCGGCCGGCTTCTCGCTGGCGGATCTCTCCGTCACTGAGCCCACGCTCGAGACGGTCTTCATCGGGTTGACCGGAAAGGATCTGCGCGACTGATGGCAGCCACCACGTCTCCGTCCGTATCGGCTCGCACACTTCGGCGGGCCGGGGGAGCACCACGTGGAGCTGAAGCCCACCCGTTCGGCGACCGCGGCGAGCTGGACCTCGCTGCACGCGCTGATCCTGCGCGATCTGGTCGTGCTGTGGAAGCACAAGTTCGAATTCACGGTGCGCACGCTGGTGCAGCCGTTCCTGCTCTGCTTCGTATTCCTCTACGTCTTCCCCAAGATCGGTCAGGGGATCGGCGCGGCGAGCGGGATCCCCGGCGCCGAGTCGGCGTTCGCCACCGTGCTGGTGCCGGGGGTGGTCGGGCTCTCGATCATGTTCCAAGGGATTCAGGCCGTCGCGATGCCGCTCGCGCAGGAATTCGGCTTCACCCGCGAAATCGAGGACAGGGTGCAGGCCCCGTGCCCGATCTGGCTCGTGGCGATCTCCAAGGTGATCTCGGGGGGTGCGCAGGGACTGATCTCGGCGGCGATCGTGCTCCCCATTGCATCGGTGGTGCACGCGTCCGGCGTCGAGGCCCAGATCAACCTCCACTGGCTGCTCATCCTCACCCTGGTCCCCTTGTCGTGCGTGTGCATGGCATCCCTCGGCCTGCTCCTGGGGACATCCTTCGAGCCGCGCAACCTGGGCCTCATGTTCGGGTTCATCGTGCTGCCCATCACCTTCCTGGGCGGCACCTACTACCAATGGACACGGCTCGCACCAGTCAAGGCCGGGCCCGTCCACTGGCTGCAGGTCATCGTGCTGATCAACCCGCTCATCTACATCAACGACGGGATGCGAGCCGCGTTCACCAACGCCGCCCACATGCACCTCTATGTGATCTACCCCGCCATCATCGCCTTCAGCGTCATCTTCCTGGTGCTCGGACTTCGCAACTTCCGCCACAAGGTGCTGGCCTGACCGGCGGGGCGGCGGCGCCCGTTCGACCCACCCGCCCTCCGCTCCCCCGGGGTGGGGCTCATCGGTGGCCATGGACCAGCCGGGGTTCGAACACCGGATCCACCTAACCTTGTGGCCCGGTGCGAAAAGTGGGCCAGACGCGCCGGCTCGGGAGCACATCTGGGTAGGGTGAACCGCAATCGTGCCGCGTGCATGCGACCGCTCCGGGTGGGGCGGCGAAGGGACGGATCCGATGGAGAAGAGCGGTCGAGCAACGCCGTCCGACCTTCAGGAGGCCTACACCCGGGTTCGGGCCACCACCGAACGGCTCGCGTCCGTCCTCAGCGCCGAAGACCAGACGGTACAGACCATGCCCGACGTGAGCCCGACGAAGTGGCACCGTGCACACGTCACGTGGTTCTTCGAGACGTTCGTCCTCGGGGAGTACGACAGCGGCTACCACGCGTTCGACGACGCGTACGCCTACATCTTCAACTCGTACTACGAGGCCGTGGGTGCCCGCCATCCCCGATCTGAGCGCGGGCTTCTCTCACGACCCGGTATCGAGGAGATCGCGCGCTATCGCTCCCATGTCGACGGTTCCATGGAGGCGCTCCTCCGGGGTCCCGACCGGCCCGGTCTGACGGAGCTGATCACCTTGGGCCTCCACCATGAGGAGCAGCACCAGGAGCTGCTCCTCATGGACATCAAACACGTTCTGTCCCGGAACCCGCTCCACCCCGTCTACCTGGCGGGCTCACCCGCCCGACCCGGCATCGCCCCTCCCAAGGCCGGCTGGATCGAGCATGCGGGCGGTCCCGTCGAGATCGGCCACCGGGGCGAGGGATTCGGCTTCGACAACGAGTTCCCGGTGCACACGGTGCACCTGACCCCCTTCGGCCTGGCGGACCGGCCGGTGACGTGCGGTGAGTGGCTCTCATTCATGGAGGACGACGGATACGGCCGGCCCGAGTTCTGGCTCTCCGACGGCTGGGCCGTGGTGAATTCGCAGCGCTGGGAAGCCCCCCTCTACTGGTCCCGGGATCCCGACGACCCCGACCGCTGGCTCCAGTTCACGCTGTCGGGACCGCGTCCGGTCGACCCCGACGAGCCCGTGTGCCATGTGAGCTACTACGAGGCGGACGCGTTCGCACACTGGACGGGCATGCGGCTGCCGACCGAGTCCGAGTGGGAGACGATCGCCGCATCGGACGGTGAGGGCGACAACTTCCTGACCGATGACTTCCTTTCGCTCGGTGCGCCCCATCCGCGGCCCGCCGTCTCTTCGAACGCCATCTTCGGCGACACCTGGGAATGGACATCGAGCGCGTACTGCCCCTATCCCGGATTCCGGGCTGCACCTGGCGCGGTGGGTGAGTACAACGGCAAGTTCATGGTGAGCCAATACGTCCTGAGGGGCGGGTGCTGCGCGACCCCGAACGGCCACGTCCGCACCACGTACCGCAATTTCTTCCCGCCCAGCGCCCGCTGGATGTTCGGCGGGGTGCGACTAGCGCGGGATCCCTGAACCATGGCCTACACCGTCGACGTGCACCTCTCCGCTGATGAGGCGCGGAGCCAGATGCGGACGGATGCACTGCAGGGGCTGCAGGGTGACGAGAAGTCCATCCCGCCCGTGTGGTTCTACGACGAAAGGGGCAGCCGCCTCTTCGAGGAGATCACCCAGCTCCCCGAGTATTACCCCACGAGAGCGGAGCGGGCGCTCCTCGAGGCGCACGCTCCGGCCATCGCCGAGCTGTCGAAGGCGGACACGCTCGTCGAGCTCGGCGCCGGGGCGTGTGACAAGACGCGCGTGCTGCTCACCGCGCTCCAAGAGACCGGCATGCTGTCGAGGTACGTCCCCTTCGATGTCAGCGACGACTTCCTCCGGAATGCCGCCACGGCCTTGTCCCGGGAATACGACGCACTGGACGTCCACGTGGTCATCGGCGACTTCCACCAGCACCTGGGCGAGATCCCCTCCGAGGGCCGGCGGATGATCGCCTTCCTCGGCGGGACGATCGGCAACCTGGACCCGGCTCAGCGTGCCCGATTCCTGTTCGACCTGAACTGCACGATGTCGAGCGACGACTCGCTGCTCCTGGGGACGGATCTGGTCAAGGACCCGAGCCGTCTCGTCGCCGCCTACGACGACGCGGCCGGCGTCACGGCCGACTTCAATCGCAACGTGCTCCGCGTGCTCAACGAGCAGTTGGGCGGTAACTTCGATCCCGACAACTTCGGTCACGTCGCGCTCTGGAACGAGCAGCAGCAGTGGATCGAGATGCGGCTACGCGCCGAAGCAGCCGCCGAGGTCTCTCTCGCCGACGCCGGCATCACCGTCCGCTTCGACGAAGGCGAGGAGCTGCTGACCGAGATCAGTGCCAAGTTCACCCCCGAGAGGGTCGAACGCGAGCTCTCCGAAGCGGGCTTCGTGGTCGAGGGGATGTGGGGCGCGGAGGACGGGGAGTTCCTGCTCTCGCTCGCCCATCCGTACTGCTGAAGGAGCGACCCCCTCTTCAGCCGACGTGCTGCGGCACGTCCGCCGCGACCATCTCAGATGGATCATGGGCGTTTGTGCCGTCCAGCGACCGCCGCCGCCGCACGAGCCACACACCGAGCACGACCACGAGGAAACCTGTCGCGCCCACGCTGAGGATGCTCGCCAACAGCAGGTGCCGCGGCTCGTAGTGGAAGGTCACCAGGTCGTTGCCGGGCGGGATGCGGATCTCCTGAACCAGATCGACTGAGTCGACCGGGACGCTCTGTGCCTTCCCCCCGTTGACGGAGACGGAACCCCTCCATCCCGAGTCCCAGGCGACGGAGCGGAGGACCGTCGTCGTCGCCGGCGCGTCGACGCGGACCTCCTCGGACTTCGTCGAGCTCGAGATGACCTTGACGGGCAGCCCCCGACCCCCGGTGGTGGTGGCGGAGATCGGGGTGGGTGGCTTCCCCAACGTGAACACCGCGTAGCCCTGCGACAGGCCCGCCAGGCTCCACGGTCCGGGGACGATGGCCGAGGACAGCGAGCCACCGAGCTCGTACCGGCCGCCCGCCACGGTGACGACCGCCACATGCGAAGGGAGAGAGCCGGCGACCACCCGGACCGACACTCCGACGGCGCTGCCCCCCCGTAGCCGCTCCGTCACGCGTCGTGACCCTGGTGCCACGGGCACCGGGACGCCCCAGCGCGTCGACCCGTCCGCGGCGAGCGTCCCGAAGAGGACGAGGGTGCCCGGGCCGGCGGCGTGGCTGAGGACGAGGGTGGCCGAGTCGGGCACGAGCGACTCCCCGAAGAACCACGAAGCGCTCTGGCCCGTGCGCAGCGCGGGCCGGGGCCCCGGATAGAAGGGGTAGGCAGTCTCGTTGAAGTCGGCTCCGTAGCCCCGTGGAAGGACGAGGTCGGTGCCGAGGCTCTCGTGCACCCGCCGGATGTCGCCGACGGAGCGGGGCATGGACTGGAGCGGTACGAGGAAGTACTCCGGGACGGTCACGACCTCGCGAAGGTCGAGCCGGTCGAGCGTGCCCGACGACAGCTGGCCGATGTCCAGGTCGTCCTGCTCGTGGGTGTGGGTCACCGACTCGTAATTGCCGTTGACGATGGACGCGTAGCCGGACACCGAAGGCAACCCGGCAATGACGTTGAGGTCCGGCACGCCCTGCGGGCTCTCGGGCCAGCTGTCGTAGGTCTGGGGGTCGTAGTTGACCATCCGCCCGCCGGGAGCCAGGTGGGCCTCCATCAGCTGCTGTACCGGGGTCGTCCCGCTGACGAGGTCGTTGGGCGGTATCTCGGACAGCTGGCTCGTCGCGGCCATCAACCCGAGGTCGAGTGCCACGAAGACCCCGGCCAGCCTCACCCAGGGGAGGGTACGGAGGTACGGCCGGATCCACACGATCGCGGCCGCGCCGGCACAGAGAGCCAGCGCGATGACGGTCGCCTTGCGGACGGTCGAGGTGACGCCGGGGCTGGCCCACACGCCCGCGAAGACATGGACGAGGGACCCGGTTGCCGCGAGCGCCCAGATGGAAAGGGCCGCCACGATGCCGAACGGCACAAGGGCCATGATCCGGTCGTAGCGGTTCAGCGGGTCCTTCGGCCGTGGTGAGTCCGTGCGGTCGATCCAGCCGGCGAAGAGGACGCAGATCGCGGTCGCCACCGTGACCATGTTGCGGCTCTGCAGCCGCTGATTGCCGTAGAGCGGAAGGGCGTTGAACACATGTTCCAGGGGCGTGTTCGACCCCAGGGCGAGGAGGAGGCCGAAGAGCCCGACGACGTACCACGTAAGCCGGTCGCGCGCGGCAATCCGGCTCGGCCACCGTGGGTGCAGCAGCGTCACCAGCGCGACCAGGGGCAGGATCCCGAGGTAGATGCCGACTTCGGGCAAGTTGTACTGGCCGAAGAACGTGGCCTCGCCGAGATGCCCGTAGCCGCCGTCGAGGTAGGGGACGAGTGCGAAGATGCTGAACGGCGTGGGGTAGCTCCCGGCTGCCGCGAACACCCCGCTCCCCCGCTGCGAGCTCCGGATGGCCTCGAGTCCCGGCAACCACTGGATCGCGGCCAGCGACAGCGCAAGTGCCGCTCCAGCGGCGCACCTCGACAGCACGCGCCACCAGCGCTCCCGGCTCAAACCGGCGGAAAGGGCGGCATAGGCGATGACGAGGAGCGCCTCGTCGAGCATGGCTTCGGGGGCCCCGGCGAGGATCACGCTCGCGAAGGCGATCCCGAGAAGGATGGACCAGCGCCACCGTCCGTCGCGGACGATGTGCAGCACGGCCAGCAGCATCCATGGGATGGCCACGAAGCCCTCGGTCATGTCCAGGTGGTTGACCTGGCTCAGCACCGGCCCGGCGAACGCGAACGTGGCGGCGCCCAGGAGGCACGCCGCCGTCGAGAGGGCCAGCGCGCGCAGGAAGACGTACATCCCGATTGCGACGGCGGAGAAGACGATGACCTCGGTGGCGACCCAGGCGGCCCGGTCCGGCATGACGACGAACAACCCCGTGAGGGGGTAGAACGCTCCCGCATTGAAGTCGGCCATCAGCGGCGTGCCGCTGAAGATGTACTGGTTCCAGAAGGGCAGCTGCCCGTGGCGCAGCATGGAGCCGACCAGCACGCGGAGCGGGTAGTTCTGCTGCAGGTTGTCGCCCGTGATGACTAGGTGCCCGCCGAAGAGGTCCGGCAGCACGAAGCCGGCCGTCGGGATGGCGACCAGCACGAGGTAGGGCCACAAGGGTCCGCTGTGTGCTCGGAGTCGGTTCACTGGCGAGGAGATGTCTTCCGGGGTGAGGGAATCGACGTCGACGGGCGCAAGCGCCGAAAGCTAGCCCCCCACTCTGGGAAAACCCTCAGAGGCTCAGAGGGGGTGCTCCGAGGTGGAGTCCTCGGTCTGCGGCCTCTCGGTGCGAGTGATGCTGCTCGACGTGGAGCGCCACAGCACCTTCGGCTCCAACGCTGACCGCTCGAGTCGGGCGATGTGGGTGCGTGCGATCGACAGGAGGTCCGCCAGCAGCTCGTCACCGAGCAGGAAGGGCAGCAGGCCCAAGTCGAGCAGCTTGGTGTGCGCCGCCCGGTAGTAGTGCTCCTCCATCTCGACCCGTGGGTCGGCCAGGTGCACCATCTTGGCTCCGCCGGCCGCGTCCGACACCATCTGTGCCAGCTCGAGGACCGAGAAGGACTCGGTGAATTGATTGAAGACACGAAATTCCCCGGCTTTGGCGGGATTCCGGATCGCGAGCTCGACGCAGGCCAGCGTGTCGCGGATGTCGAGGAACCCCCGCGTCTGGCCACCCTTGCCGTAGACGGTGAGGGGCTCCCCGGCGGCCGCCTGGATCACGAACCGGTTCAGCACGGTACCGAAGACGGCGTCGTAGTCGAAACGGGTCGCCAGGTCTGCGTGCAGTGTGGTCTCGGGGGTCGACTGCCCGTAGACGACCCCCTGGTTGAGATCGGTCGAGCGGAGACCCCAGGCCCGGCAGCAGAACGCGATGTTGTGGCTGTCGTGGACCTTGGACAGGTGGTAGAAGCTCCCCGGCTGCTTGGGGAAGGGCAGGACGTCGGTGCGGCCACGGTGGGTGATCTCGATGTAGCCCTCTTCGATGTCGATGTTGGGGGTGCCGTACTCCCCCATCGTCCCGAGCTTGACGAGGTGGATCGACGGGTCGACGTCGGCGATGGCGTAGAGCAGGTTCAACGTGCCCACCACGTTGTTGACCTGGGTGTAGACCGCATGCTTGCGGTCGACCATGGAGTAGGGGGCGCTGCGCTGCTCGGCGAAGTGGACGATGGCGTCAGGCCGGAAGCCGCCGACCATGTCGTAGACGAACTCCTCCTCGGTCAGGTCGCCGATGAAGACGTCGAAGCGCCTGCCCGAGACCTCCTCCCAGCAGTCCACGCGCCGGTGCAGCGAGGCGATGGGGACCAGGGAGTCCACCCCCATCTCGAGGTCGTAGCCCCGGCGGGCGAAGTTGTCCGCCACGCCCACCTCGTAGCCGGCCCTGGAAAGATGCAGCGCAGTCGGCCAGCCCAGATACCCGTCACCGCCCAGGACCAGTACTCGCACGAGACACCCTCCGTTTCCGTGACAGCCAGATTTCACATCCGTGACAGCAAGAGTTTCCCCTTATAGGCTGGGATAGCCCTGAGAATCCTTTTAAGAAAGCTTTCGGCCCAATCGGCGAAAGCTGTGACAGAATCAATACAATTTGATGAAGATTTTGGCACCTACGGCGCCCGCCGTGGGAGCTCAGGTAAGGAAGCCCCGATGGAGCTCGTGCCCCCGAGCGCAGCCACCAACTCCATGACACACGACGAGACGGCCGAAACCGACGCGCCGGCGCGACCGGTGGTTCGGCTGTCACTGGCGCGCACGGCCGTCCTCGGGCTCGTCGGCACGACGGCAATCGTCGTTGGCTCCGTCCTCGGGGGCCAGTCGTTCGAGACCCACCTGCCCGGTGCGTGGTTCTTCGGCATGCCGGGCGGGCTGTTCGGATCGCAGGGCACGAACGACACGTTGCCTCCGGTGGCCTCGCTCGCGCTGGTGTTCGGTGGCCTCATCCTGCTCACCCGCGTCTGGATCGGATTCCTCGGCCACCTGAACCGCCACAACGGCTTCCCTGTGAAGCGCGTCGTGCTGGTCGTCGTGATCTGGGCCCTGCCGCTGTTGCTGGCGCCGCCGCTGTTCAGCCGCGATGTCTACACGTACGCCGCGCAGGGCGAGATGGTCAGCCACCACATCAACCCGTATTCCTACGGGCCGAACGTGCTCGGGGCCACGCCGTTCAATCAACTGGCCGACTCCGTGTGGTCGGGCACCGAGTCGCCGTACGGCCCGACCTTCCTGACGGCCGACGGAGTCCTCGACCAGGCCTCCGGCCACCAGATCCTGGCCGACCTCGTGCTGCTCCGCCTCCTGGAGGTCGCCGGCATCGCGCTGATGGTCGCCGCAACGCCGACCCTGGCCCGCGCGCTCAAACGCGACCCGGCCCACGCGGTCCTGCTCGGGGCGGGATCCCCGCTCGTCCTTCTGTCGTTGCTCGCGGGAGACCACAACGATGCCCTGATGGTGGGGCTCCTGGTCGCCGGTCTGGCCGTCGCGAAACGCTTCGGCACCGTTCCCGGCGTGATCCTGTGCGCGCTCGCGGCAGGAGTGAAGTCCCCCGCCGCACTCGGCGTCCTCTTCCTCGGCTGGGTCTGGGCCGGTCCCGGCGCGCCCACGCGCCGGCGCATCGGCCATACGGTTGTTGCAGGGCTGATCGCGCTGGCCACCATGGAGCTGATGGCCCTCGTGTCGGGGACAGGGTGGGGCTGGGTGCGCACGACCTCCACCGCAGACGCCTCCTTCACCGGCGTCACTCCCGTCAACGTGGTGGCGCGGGCGGTCTCCATCGTCAGCCACGTGCTGCAGGTACCCATTTCGACGATGGACGCGCGGCCGGTCTTCAGCGTGCTCGGGCTTCTGATCGCCGTCTATGTCGGGTACCGGCTCCTCATGCGCTCGCCCCGGGACGGCGTCGTCCTCTGTCTCGGCCTGACGCTGCTCGTCCTGGCATTGCTCGGACCAATCGTCTGGTCCTGGTACGTCACGTGGGGTGTCGTCGTGCTGGCTCCCGCCGCGTACGGGCGCCTTCGAACGGCTCTCATCGTGATCAGCACGTTCTGGGCCTTCGCGGGCGTGACGTCGGTCCACAACATCTACATGCGGATGATCCACACCTTCTTCGTGCCGGACCTGCTCCTCATGGCCATGCTCCTGGCGATCGCCATCATGCCGCTCGGACAATTCTGCGTTGCGGGGGGTCGGGCCCGCTTGCCGCGCCTGTCCCGGGGTGACGACGACGGCACACAGCGGGGCCCCAGGCTCGGGGGCGGCGTGCTGGCCGGTGCCGGCGGTGCCGGAGCGACCTGAGCCGAGGTTCCCGCTCTCAGTCGGCCAGGTCGAACGCCCAGGTCGTGTGCCCCGGCCGCAGGCGCACCAGAGCGACCCCCGATCCGGGCTGCCCAGCGGCGCACCTCGTCCAGGTCGTCGCTGATCTCGACCACGCCCCCGACGAGCACGAAGCTGGACGGAGGCCGCTCGTGGTCGACGCAGAGCGAGCCCTCAGGTCCGGGGACAGGTTCCGCCCCTTGAGCGCGGACACGCCCGTGTTGAACACCAGCGATCCGCCATCGTCGACGTCGTCGCACACCGGCGCGCTCTGAAGCCGTCCGTCCGCGTGCACCGTGGCGAGATTGCCCGTCCGCGCCGGCACGGCCGTCAGGAACGCGCTCACCTCCTGGTCGGTCATCGGGCAGTAGGCCGCTACCCCGGGGTGCCGCCGTTGGCGGCAAGAGCCTCCGTCCAGCCCTGGATCATCGGGCCGAAGCTGGCGGGGTTGTACGCATCCTCCTCGTAGGAGAATTTCATGTCGCCGGCGTAGTGCAGCACCGTGATGTTGTGGGCCTGGTGCACGGACCCGTCGCCGGGATCGTTCATCCGGTTCTCTATCCGGCAGATCCACCAGCCCCGCTCCTCGTCGCACACGCACCACGAATGAGGAAACGAGGTCATCGCACTGTTGGGCCATTCCGCCATGAGGGGTGCAATCCACGAGTAGATCTCCTCCGCTCCATGGAAGGTGCCGAACATGTGCTCGAGGTACACCGCGTCATCGGTGAACAGGTTGGCCCAGTCTCGCCAATCCCCCCTGGCCGCACACCGGCCAGCCGTCTCCATGTAGTTCTGGTGCGCCCGCTCCAGCTCGTCTCTGCTCCATCTGGGACTCATGATTTCAGTATCCATTCGCTCATGGTGACACTGCGCAGGGTGCTCAGGTCAGTGAACGCGTTGATCTCTTCGATCATCTTGGTGACGTGCTCGTTCAGGCGCTGGGGGTCACCGTCGGCGCAGTAGAACAGCATGGGGTCCGTCACGTGTTCCAGGGAGGGCCACGCCTCCTCCACGATGCCCCTGATCGGCGGAGCCCCGTCGGTGACCGCCCGGAACACCGCGTTGCGGACATAGCGGCAGCGCGGCTGGATCGCCTCGGTGATCGGCGAGATCCGTGTGTGCCATCTCGTCATCCACTCGTCGAAGGTCTGCTCGGGGTGCTGCTGCAGGAGGGCGACGGTCAGGACCCCGGGCGACCGTCGGCCGTCGGGCCAGTCGCGCGCCGCCGACCACTGGTTCGACCCGTAGTCGCGGTACAGGGACTCGACAACCTCGTAACCAACCAGCCGGTCCGCAGCAGCGCAGAGTACCTTCTCGAACGGCTCGCGATAGTCGACGGCGTCGATCCACAGGGAGACCAGCGCGTGCAGCGGCGTCTCGTCCTCCGGCGTCTCCACCGGCGCCGGGATGTCGCTGTCCGGGTCCCACACGTCGATGGTCAGGCGCAGGGGGTCGAGGGACAGCAGCTCGCCCGCCACCGTGCCGAGCATCACTTCTGCCACCTCGGCCCGGGTGGCGTCTCGACCCAACCACGCGAGGTACATCAACTTCTCCATCGCACCTCCTCCCTCACCAGGTGAGCCCCAGCGCTTCACGCATCGTGGCCTCGAATTCCGTGTCGCCCAGGGTCCGACGGAGCTGGAGCACCAAGGCCGCGTCCTTGCCGACCTCCACCCGTAGCGGCGTCGAAGGATCCTCGAGGGCGTCGGCCACGGCGGTGCCCACGACCTCCGGGCCGGGCCTGCCCTCCGGCCCCGTCAAGGTGGCCACCGTGCCACCCCACTGGGTGTGGAGGTCGGCGTAGACCGCGGGGCCCCCGTGGTCGCCCACGTGCTTCATGCCGGGGGCGACATACCCGGGCTCGACGATGACGACCCGGATCCCGAAGTGACCGAGCTCGAAGTAAAGGGTCTCGGACAGCGCCTCGAGCGCGTGCTTCGATGCGGCGTAGGCACCCTCGAGCGGCGTGCCGATCTTGCCCTGCACCGAGCTGATGTTCACCAGCACCCCGCTGCCCCGCTCGCGCCAGGACGGCACCACGGCCTGTGCCATACGCAGGGGCCCGACGGTGTTCACGTCGAGGACCCGGGTGAAGGAGTCGAGGGGAAAGGTCTCGAGCGGGCCGGAGCCCGTCAGCCCCGCGTTGTTGACCACGGCGTCCAGCTCGCCTGCCTCGGACACCGCCGAGCGGACCGAATCGGAGTCACTGACGTCGAGGGGCAGGACCTTGGCGGCCGGCAGCCCGGCCAACAGGGTGATGTCTCGGGCGGTTGCGACGACCTCGTGTCCCCGCGCAGCCAACACCTCAACGGTGGCCCGGCCGATGGCCCGGGCCGCGCCGGTGACGAGCACCCGCACGGCTCAGCCCGCACCCGGCGGTGAGAGGCCCACCAGTTCCTCGCTGACCTGCCACAGCCGACGCGCCGCGTCGCGGTCCTGCGCCCACCGTTTCGGCTCCTTGGGCCGGCACTTGACGAAGTACTCCCCGCTCACTCCTGCCACGTCGGGGGAGGACGCGAGGTAGATCGACGTGCGGGCGCCCTTGGCCGGCGAGAGGAAGAACGGACTGCTGATCTTGATGCCGAACGCGAGCAGGCCCCGGGCGTCGCCATCCGCCCCGTAGCCAGTGCGCACGGTCCCGGGATGGAGCGAGTTCGCAGTCACCCTGCTGCCCTCGAGGCGCCGAGCCAGCTCGAGGGTGAAGAGGATGTTGGCCAGCTTCGACCGCCCGTAGACGCGCATGCCGGCGTAGTGCTTCTCCGACTGGAGGTCGTCGAAGGGGATCCCCTTGCGGGCAGTGGCGTGTGCCGTCGAGGCGACGTTGACGATGCGTGAGGGCGCCGATTCCCTGATCCGGGCGAGCAACAGGTTGGTCAGCAGGAACGGTCCGAGGTGGTTCGTCGCGAAGGTCGCCTCCAGCCGGTCGACCGTCACGGCCCGCTCGCTCAGCACCACTCCCGCGTTGTTGACGAGTACGTCCAGCCTCGGGGCGAGCTCGAGGATCTCTGCCGCTCCCCGGCGCACAGACGAGAGGTCCGCCAGGTCGAAGACGACGAGCTGGAGCTGACCCTCACCCTCGAGGCGTTGCGCGAGCTCGGCGACGGCGGCACGTCCCTTGTCGGCATTGCGGGCCGTGACCAGGACCCGGGCACCCATGGCCGCCAGGGCCGCCGCGGTCTCGAAGCCCATGCCGGAGTTCCCACCGGTGACGACCACCGTCTTCCCCTGCATGTCGGGCACCACGTGCAGCCTCCTCGTGGGCGGGCAGGCGTCAGCATTCCACACCCGCGCGCTCGGTGGCCCGGGCCTCCGTCCCGGGTTCCAAGACGGGGGTTCCGCTCACCGCCAGGTGTCGCGGGCCTCGACCAGTCCCCGCTCCCCATGGAGATAACTGCCGCTCAACGTCCGCTCCGCCGTACGCATCTGCCACTGCAGCAGCTCTTGGGTCGCCTCCCACGCAGCGGTGCTGGCCGCCTCGCCCCCCTCCGCCAGCAGGTTGTGCGTCTGCTCGGGGTCGGCCTCCAGATCGAACAGCAGCGGGGGGAGCACGCTCGAAGCGGCGGCGAACTGCACGTACTTGTGGCGCGGCCCGCGTGAGACCGCCAGGGCGCAGTGGCTCATCGGGATGCCGAACATCGTCTCGGCCAGTGGGTTCGCCGGGTCCGAAAAGTTCCATTCGAAGTGCGACGTGTGGCGCCAGTGCTCGGGCGGCGGCTCGCCCCGGACGAAGGGGGCCAGCGACCAGCCGTCGGCCTGGAGCGGCACCTCCGCACCGATGAATTCGCAGATGGTGGGCAACAGGTCGACCGACTCGGTCACCGCCCGGAGCACCGAGCCCCGGCCTTCGTCCGCCTCCGGCCGCGGGTCCACGATGATGAGCGGGATGTGATAGCTCTCGTCCCAGTAGCCGAGTTTCTCGAGGAGCCAGTGATCGCCGCCCATCTCGCCGTGATCGCTGGTGAGGACGACGAGGGTGGAGTCGGCCAGCCCGCTGGCACGCAGGTACTCGAAGAGGGGGGCGAGTCCGTCGTCCACTTCCCGCTGGGCGCCGTAATAGGTGGCACGCACCTGCCGGCGCTCTCGCTCGTCGTGCGGGGCTCCGACGCCGGGGACCCCCATGGCGAGCGCGGCCAGTGGATGGATGGCGGCCTCCTCCCCGGGGGTCGGGCACCCGGCGAAGGGCCCGACCGCGTCGGCGGGGTACAGATCGTGGTAGCCGACTGGGTTCCGTCGCGGCGGGTGGGGCCGGATGAAGGAGGCATGGACGAAGAACGGCCGGTCGCCGTGCCGCTCCAACCAATTGACGACCTCCTGACGCAGGAACGTCGTCTGCGACAGTTCGACCGGGAAACGCGTGGGGGCCCAGGTCGACCCGTGCACGTCTGTGCCGGGGAACCCGTCAATGGGCTGGTACAGATCGTGGGGGTTGGCGGGGACCTCGACTCCCTGTGCGGCGAGCCAGCGGCCCCACGCCGGGCTCCCCTTCTCCCAGGGGTCCTCGACCAGGGCCCGGAATCCCGGCAGGATCCCCTCGTAGCTGAAGAGCCTCGAGTCACCGGGCGGCACCGAGCGCGGATCGACCGACGTGTCCGTGTACCCGAAGAGGACCGGGTCGTACCCCAACTCTCGCGCGACCAGCGCCACGTTCGTGAAGCGCGCGTCCAGCGGGGTCCCGTTGAGGATGGAGCGGTTCCGGTGTTGATAGGTACCCGTGTACAGACACGCCCGCGACGGGCCACAGGGCGCCGCGTTCGCCCAGTGGTTCGCGAAGAGCACGCCCCGTGCTGCCAGTGCGTCGAGAACCGGCGTCTGCACCACCGGATGGCCGAGGGCCGAAAGGCAGTCACCGCGCCACTGGTCGAGTGTGATGAACAGCACGCTACGGGCGGGCGGCATGCCGCCACTCTTGCCGATCAGGGGGACTCGAGCCTCGGCGACCGACTGGACAGCGCGGCACCCGGCCGCCGCAGGCTCAAGACGTACGGACCGACGCCCCTCCGAGCCTCGTCCCGAACTCGATCAGCCAGGAGCCGACTCGCGGCGCCACGGCCCGGCGCACGGCTCGGCCACCGGCAACCGGGAGTCCGGTGGCCGAGCGCTGCGTCGCTCCTGAGTCGCTCATCCGTGCCTCTGGTCGACGAGCGGTCCGGCCGGACCCGGCCCCCGCGATCAGTTCTTGCCTGTGGGTGTCCGCCTGGGTGTGCACTGCCTTCGCTTGGATCATCGATTCACCTCTCTGGACCCTTCCGCTCCCTGGACTGCTCCCCCTCCAAGCGTCCTTCCATATTATCCAGTGTTTGACAACGAATCAAGAATATCTTAATATAGCTTAATGCCTATGCTCACCGAAGAGGCGGCGCCTCTGACCTCGAGGTCGGTGGCGGCCGCTCCGTCGTTGGCCTGCGATCTCTCCTGGCTCCTCTCCGTGGCGGCGCGGCCCTCGATGCAGGCCCGGTACCCGCAGCTCGCCGAGATGTTCAACGGACGTGAGGAAATGGCAGATCGTGTCCGTGGCTTCTGGGGCGAAGGCTCCGAGGAGACCGGCTTCGCTGAGATGCAGGTCCTGGCCCACCACGCCGGAGCGATGACCGAGACCGACCCCAGCGCCCTGTGGCAGGCGATCGAGAGGGCGGTGGCCACCGTGCCGCTCGACCTGGAGATACCTTCCGAGAGCGCCGAGGAACGCGCGACGTACCTGGACCGGTTCCGCAGCCTGCGCGAGTCTCCCGAGCTCCTCGGGTCGTACCTCGAGCTCCTCAAGGAGGTGTGGGCGCCCGTCGACGACATGTGGCAGCAGGCCCTGCCCGTCATCGACGAGGCCGGTCGCCACGTGGTGGCCCAGTACGAGCGTGGTCGGTCATTGGAAGTACTTATACCGACGGGCTGTGACATCCTCCGGGACCGGATGCCCGGCATCCTCTCGGGCGTGGAATCGGGGCAACGGGCGCTGCTCTTCGTGCCCTGCCTGTTCTTCGGTTCGAGCATGTACCTCGAGTTCCCCGGACTCGTCGTGATCGGGACCGGCGTGGGCCAGGGTGACATCGAGGCACGCGCCCGCACGGAGTCGGTCGCCCGCCGTCTCAAGGCGGTGGCCGACCCCACCCGCCTGGCGCTGCTCCACTCGCTGGCCATGGCGCCGAGCACGGTGGGCGAGCTCGCAGTGCTGTTCCGGCTCGCCCAGCCAACGGTCAGCATGCACGTCAAGGTGCTGCGCCAGAACGGGCTGGTCCGATCGGAGCGGAGGGCCGGGAGGCTGCGGCTGAGCGCCGATGCCGCCGCGGTCGAGGCACTGCTCGGCGAGCTGCGCCGGGCGGTCCTTCAGGGCGCCAGCACAACCGGAAGCGACCTGATGCCGGCCACCGTCGTCGAGAGCACGCGCTCCGGCGAGCCCGTCACGGCATAGTCGGGGAACCGCGCCAGCAGCTCCTCCAGGAAGATCCTGGCCTCCAGGCGGGCGAGGCTCGCCCCCAGGCACACGTGCTCTCCGAATCCGAACGCGAGATGCACCGGGTTGGTCGATCGCCGCACGTCGAAGCGCGCTGCATCGTCCCCGAAGACCCGCTCGTCACGGTTGCCCGACGCGTACAGCATGCACAGGTAGTCGCCCTCGTCGATCCGCGTGCCGGCCACCACGGTGTCCACGGTGGCCGTGCGGCAGAAGGCGTGCACGGGCGTGACCCAGCGCAGGCACTCCTCCACGCCGGCAGGGAGCAGCCCGGGATCGGCGGCCAACGCGGCGCGCTGGTCGGGATGCTCGTCGAGCACCAGCGCCATCCCGGACAAGAGCGTGCGCGTGGTCTCGTTCCCGGCCACGAGCAGCGTCAGGAGGAACATGAAGACCTCCTCCCTGCTGAGCGGGCACCCATCGATCTCGGCCCGCACCAACAGCGACACCAGGTCCTCCCCCGGCCGGTCACGCTTGGCCCGGATGTGCTCGACGATGAACCCCGAGAGCTCCCCGAGCGCCGTCATCGTCTCGTCGGGGGGCAGATCGGGCGACTCGATCGCGGCATCGGACCAGCGGCGGAAGTCGTCCCGGTCGGCCTGGTCGATACCCAACAGCTCGGCGATCACCGTGAGGGGGAACGGCGCGGCCAGCTCGGACACGAAGTCGATCTCCTCGCACGCCTCGGCGGCATCGAGCAGGTCGCCCGCGCACAGCCGGATCGACCCGGCCAACCCAGAGAGCGCCCGGGGCGTGAAGCGGCGGTTGACCAGCCCCCGGAACGCGGCGTGCTCCGGGGGGTCCATGTGGAGGATCGATCGCTCCAGCATCGGTCTCCGGCTGGCGCGGATCGGGTCGTTGACCAGCGCACCCCGGCCCGAGCAGAAGCCCTCCGGGTCGCGGCTGAGGTCCCGGATGTCCCCGTAGCGGGTGACGGCCCAGAATCCGGGCACGCACTCGTGCACGGGGTCCTCGTCACGCAGGCGCGCCAGCACCTCGTGGTAGTCCTCCCGCGCGAAGAATGCCGCGTCCCGCGGGTCGATGCGCTGGTCCCCGGCCACGGACCGAGCGTACTGTGCAACGCCATGCGGACCGAATGCGACAGCCCCTGCTTCGCTGGACGATGGCTCCCCGCCTACCTCGAGTACACGTCCGCGTACGGCGCGCCCGCACCGTGACAGACCCGGGGGCATCCCCGTTCCCCGCCGCCGACGAGCACGCCCCGCTCAGCGGCCTCGACGAGTACCTCGTCCACAACGCGCCCTATCCCGTGCGCGTCATGTGGACGCCCGACGCCCAGGCGTACGAGCGCGTCTGGTTCACCTGCCAGGACAGGGTGGGCGAGCTCCTCGTCGTCATCGGCCTCGCCTTCTACCCGAACCTGGGCACGGCCGAGGCGTTCGCCATCGTCAATGTGCGCGGTCGCCACACCGCCGTCAGTGCGCACAAGGCCCTACGGACGGACCGTATGGACATGGTGCTGGGACCCTTCAGTTTCCAGGTCGTCGAGCCCTTCCGCCAGTGGCGACTCCGCCTCGACCCCACCGCCAACGAGCACGGCATCGGCTACGACATCACCTGGCTCGACACGAAGCGGCCCGTCTTCCGCCAGCTCGGTGCCGGCATGATCGTCGGCGGGCGGGCCGTGAGCCCGGTCGCCGGATACGACGGCTTCGGCCGCCAGGAGGGATGGGTCGATTCCGCCGGCGAGCGCTTCGCCCTCTCCCCCGCCACGCACCTCGGCACACGAGACCACCACTGGGGCACGCGCGACGGCGTCGGCGGGCCCGGCCGCTACATGGGGATGCAGCACCCGCACAGCGGTGAGTGGGTCGAGTTCGAGGAATTCGGCATCTGGGGCGATCACGTGCTCTACAACATCGGCGACGCGCGCCAGCGGAGCGGCAGCCTTTCCAAACGCGTCCACCGCATGCGCTTCGAACCCGACACGCACCTGCTCCAGAGCGGTGAGGTCGACCTCGTCTTCGCTGACGGCTCTGTCAAGACGATGACGTTCGAACGCCTCGGGAACCAGATCGCGTTCCTGCGTTGCGGCATGTACGGGGGCCCCAACGGCGGTACGCCCGACGGCGATCTCTGGCATGGCATGCAGGTGGCGCAGGGCGACGAGGTCGTCGTGCGCGGCGAGACCTTCGACGTCAATGAACCCGACGTGCGCAGCCGGCTGGCCGGCCAGGACCAGCACCACTGCCGCGTGCAGTGCGATGGCGAGGTCACCTACGGGCTGGTCGAGCCCTACGACACACTGTGCTACGAGGTTGCCAAGGCCGGGGTCATGGGCTTCTCGCTCCTCGATCCGGCGACCTGAGCCGGGGGGGGCCGGCCTACGAGCCGGCCGCCTCCAGCCTCTCCAGGAGCACCGCGCCCATCGGGTTGTCCCTGCGCCGCGCCGCGCCGGTGATGCGCCGGTGGCGGTCGTTGATGGCGAGGGCGCGCACCAGGGCGAAGACCTCGTGCCAGTCGAGCTCGTCCTCCCGCACCGCCCGCCCGCTCGCCCGCTCGTAGTGCTCGAGTGACCCGGCCCGGTCCGGGAAGCCGGGTAGGTGACGGCCGAACAGCGACCGCATCATGAATTCGAGGCCGAAGTGCCAGCCCAGGTCCATCCCCGGCGGACCGAGGCAGGCCAGGTCCCAGTCGAGCACCGCAGTCACCCGGCGCTCCGGGTCGAAGACGAGGTTTCCCAGCCGGACGTCGCCCCACAGGAGCACCGCCGCGCGCTCGGGCGGCAGCTGGTCCTCGCACCACTCGAGCGCGGCGGCCAGGGCGGGCAGCGGATCACCATGCGACGACCAGTCCACGTAGGCGGTCCAGCGGTCGAGCGCGTCGCGCAGCCCGACCCCGGGCAGGACGGTATCGAGGCCCCGCGCCTCCCAGGGCACCGTGTGGATCGCCGCCAGCGTGTCGAGGAGGCCGTCGTGCATGCGCCGCTGGACCTCGGGGGCGGCCTCACTCACGTAGGGGTCGAACACCGGCGCCGGCCCGGGGATGTCGCCGTACACGAGGGGCATGGCGAGGAAGGGCACGCCGACGAAGTCGGGATCCGTGACGACGACCGCCGGCGCCGGCGCCGGCACCCCGGAGGCAGCAACCTCGTTCTGGACGATCGCCTGGGGGCCGAGGTCGTAGTCGGGGAAGGTCGGCTCCAGGGGAGGCAGCCGCACGACCATCCCGGGGTGCGCCGAGCCGAAGTCGACGAGCACCGTCTCGTTCGCCATGCCGCCCCGGGCGTGCGCCAGCGCCGCAATTCGCGGTGGTGGCCCGCCGGCGTCCCGGGCGCCGGGCACGAGCTCGGGGTGGGCGGCGACCCAGCGACCCAGACCTTCCCGCAGTGCTGCGTCGTCGCGCCGACCCCCAGTGGCCACCTACGGAAGGTAGACGACGGCTCGCCACTGCCCTGTCATTTCGGCCGGGCACAGCGCGGTGCCGGCCCGGACGCACCACTCAATGACGTCGGCCTCCCCGACAAGCACCGGCGTCCGCACGACGAGGCCCCGACGGACGTGGTCCTGGCGCACCATCCACCCCTCGGGAATCACCACCCCGACCTCGGCGAGGCGCGCGACGGCCTTGGCGCCGGTGGGGTGCATGAGGCCGACGGTGACCCCCTCGCTGTCGCGACGATCCTTCCTGGCTGGCATGACGGTCGCCATCGTGACCGGTGGTGTCCGGTTGCCGAAGAAGGCGAAGAGCCCCGTCGGCTGCTGGACGTCGACCGCCCCCTCGTCGATGCCCGGGAGGAGGTTGATCCAGCCGCTCCCCGCGCTGCGCAGCTTCGCCAGCGTGTCGGCCACGCCGGCGAGGTCGGGCGGTGCGAACTCGATGTTCCTCGTCTCACGTCCGCTGCTCATCGGCGCAATCCTGACACCAGCCATTCCACCACTTCGCCGGCGCCCCGCTCCTCGGCCCGGCGAAACGCCGTCCCCGCGTACAGGCTCAGGTACTGGGCGTCGCCCACCCTGGCCGCGGCCGCCCGCACCGGACGGGTGGCGTTGTTGACCTCGGGGTAAGCCGCCGGCGCGCCGGGGTGGCGGCGCACCATGGCGTTCACCAGCGCCCGGGCTCGGCGCCCGCTGAAGGCTCGCGTGACGGCCGTCGCCTCGAAGCCGGTCGTGGCCAGGCTGTCCTTGTAGGCCTGGGAGGCACCGCTCTCGGGGCAGCGCAGGAAAGCGGTGCCGGCCTGCACGAGCGAGGCGCCGCGAGCCAGGAGGTCGACCACGTCCGCCGGCCCGCCCACCCCTCCGGCGGCGATGAGTGGCACGAGGGTGCGCCGCCGTACCGCTGCCAGCAGGGAGCGGACGGGGCGGTCCTGGTCGGGGAGGTCGTCGTTGGCCAGGCTGGCCCGGTGAGCCCCGGCTTCGCAGCCCTGCAGGCAGAGGGCATCGGGCCCGGCCCTCAGCGCCGCTGCAGCCTCCTCGGGCGTGGAGACCGTCAGCACCACCAGCGACCCCGCTGCGTGCAATGACCGGATGACCTCGGTCCCGGGAAGGCCGAAGGTGAAGCTGACGGCGGCTGGAGGCTGGGCGAGCATCACCTCGAGCTTTCGCGCGTAGTCGTCGTCGTCCCACGTGGGCTCGCCCGGCGCCACCCCGAGTGCGCTCGCCTCGGCGGCCAGCGATGCCACATAGGCCGCCACTCGTGCCGGGTCTGCCGCGGGGCGCCCGGGAACGAACACGTTGACGCCGAAGGAGGAGACACCCGCGGCGCGGACGTCCGCCATGTCGGCCGCCAGCTCCTCCGCTGTCCTGTAGCCGCCGGCCAGGAAACCGACTGCCCCCGCCTCCGCCGCCGCCGTCACGAGTCCGATCGTCGTGGTGCCGCCGGCCATGGGCGCCACCACGAGGGGCCACTCCGACAGTCCCCGCAGGCGCTGCTTCACCTCGAAGATGTCAGGGCTCCGGGCCGACGGCACACCCCAGACTTACCCACCAGCCGCTACTCTGCGCTACTCGTGGACCTCGACCTCGTCGCCACGCTGCGCAGCACCGGCGCAGCACGCCAGTTCCACCCCGAGCCGATCGCCGACGACGTGCTCGAGCGCCTCCTCGACACGGCGCGCTTCGCGCCGAGCGGCGGGAACAGGCAGGGCTGGCGCGTGATCGTCGTCAGGGACCCGGCCGCCCGGGTCGCGCTGCGCGACCTCTACCTGAGCGGCTGGTACGAGTACCTGGCGCTCGTATCGGCGGGCCTGGTGCCGTGGGCCCCGGTGAGCGACCGCGATGCCGAGGCAGCGGCCATCGTCAAGGCCCCGCAGTTCGCCGAGGCCGGGGCGGCCGCTCCGGGCTTCCCCGAGACCCTCGACACGGCCCCCGCCCTCCTGCTCGTCCTGGCCGACCTGCGCGCGCTCGCCGCCGTCGATCGCGACCTGCCCCGCTACACGCTGGTCGGCGGCGCGTCCATCTATCCCTTCGTGTGGAGCCTGTTGCTCGCTGCCCGTGCGGAAGGCCTGGGCGGCGTCATGACAAGCGTGGCGGTGCGCCGGGAGGATGACGTGCGCGCGCTCTTCGACATACCCGACACCGTCGCGGTGGCGGCGCTGGTGGTGCTCGGCCGACCCGTCACGGCACCTCGCAAACTGAAGCGCGCCCCAGTGGAGTCCTTCGCCTGGGTCGACCGCTATGGCGGCACCCCGCTCGGAGGCTCCTAGGGCTCGGCTCGCCCGTGGTCAAATGGGCCATGGCACAGAACGTCCTGGGCGAGGATCTCCAACCCTGCAACTACGACCCGCTCACCGGCTTCTACCGCGATGGTTGCTGCAACACCGGCGCCGAGGACCTGGGCGTGCACACCGTGTGCACCCAGGTGACGGCCGAGTTCCTGGAATTCTCGGCGTCGGTCGGCAACGACCTGTCCACCCCGCACCCCGAGTTCGGCTTCGACGGGCTGCGTCCAGGTGACCAGTGGTGCCTGTGCGCCCCGCGCTGGCAGGAGGCCTTCGAGGCAGGTGTGGCGCCCCCGGTCGTGCTGGCATCGACGCATGCGGCGACCCTGGAATGGGTGGAGCTGGGCGATCTGGTCGCCCACGCCATCTAATCTCGGCGCCCGGGGGCCGGACGAGACGGAGGTTGCACCGTGACAGGAACGGACGTCAGCGTAGAGCGCGTCATCAAGGCCCCGGCCGCGTCGATCTTCGCCGTGGTGGCGGATGTGTCACGCCACCCCGAAATCGACGGATCCGGCACCGTGGTGAAGCCCAAGGACGGCGGGCCCCAGCATCTGACGATGGGCTCGACCTTCGGCATGTCCATGAAGATGGGTATCCCCTACTCCATGTCCAACACGGTGATCGAGTTCGAGCAGGACCGTCGCATCGCCTGGCAGACGGTGCTCGCCGGACCGCTCGGCCGCTTCATCGGCGGCCGCATCTGGCGCTACCAGCTCGAGGACGTCGACGGGGGCACCAAGGTGACCGAGACGTGGGACATCTCCCGGGACAAGCAGGCCTTCTTCCTGAAGCGGGGCAAGGTCGGCGAGCAGACGGCCGGGTCCATGTCCAAGACGCTCGAGCGCCTGGCCCAGATCACCGAGTCCTGAGCCGCCCATGACCTCCGCGATCGACGCCGCCTGGGAGGAGCGCATCCTGCCCACCCTGTGCGAGTACACCCGCATCCCGTGCCTCTCCCCCGCCTACGACCCCGACTGGGCCGAGCGGGGCGCCATCACCGAGGCCGCCGAGCTCTTGCAGGCGTGGGTGCGCGACCAGGACACGGCACTGAAGACCGAGATCATCCAGCTCCCAGGCCGTACGCCCGTCCTTCTCATCGACAACGGTGGCTCGGGCGAGCCCATCGTCGTGTACGGCCACATGGACAAGCAGCCGCCGCTCGGCGAGTGGCGCAGCGGGCTGGGGCCCTACGAGCCCGTGCGCGAGGGCGACCTCCTCTACGGCAGGGGCACCGCCGACGACGGGTACTCGACGTTCGCCGCCGTGACGGGCCTGCTGGCGGCGGGCGGCGGACACGGCCGCGTTCTGATCCTGATCGAGGCGAGTGAGGAGAGCGGGAGCCCCGACCTGCTGGCCCACCTGGCGAACCTCGGGGGGCGTATCGGGACCCCGCGGCTGGTCATCTGCCTCGACTCGGGCGGGCTCAGCTTCGACCGGCTGTGGCTGACGACATCGCTGCGCGGCAACATCGTCGCCGACGTCCGGGTCGACGTGCTGACCGAGGGCATCCACAGCGGGCAGGGCGGCGGCGTGGTCCCGTCGTCCTTCCGGATCCTGCGCCGCATCCTGTCGGGCATCGAGGACGAGGCGACCGGCCGTATCCTCCTGCCCGAGCTCCTCGGGGCGGGGATCCCCGAGTCGCACCGGGCCAACATCGAGACGTTGGCCGACGAGTTCTCCGTGAGCGCCGTGCCCGCCGTCGAGGGCCTGCACCTGCTCGAGCCGGACCCGGTCGACCGCCTCGTCGCCCGCACCTGGGGCGCCGCCCTGGAGATCACGGGTGCCGACGGGTTGCCGAAGCCTCGGGACGGCGGCAACGTGCTCAGGCCGTCGACGACGCTCAAGCTGTCACTGCGGCTGCCGCCCGACGTGGACGCCCAGGCGGCGTCCGACGCGCTCATCTCGGCCATCCGCACCGACGAGGGGGCGCACATCGCCATCGACCTGGAGGCCGCCGCCCAGGGGTGGGTCGCTCCGCCGCTCGATGCCGGCCTGGCCGCCACGCTGTCGGCTGTCTCCAAGAAGCGCTTCGGGCGCGACTTCGGCTCCATCGGCGAGGGCGGCTCCATCCCGTTCCTGGCCGACCTCCAGAAGGGGTTCCCGGGCACGCAGTTCGTGGCCACCGGGGTCCTGGGCCCGCACTCGAACGCGCACGGGCCCAATGAGTCCCTCCACATCCCCATGGCCAAGGCCGTCACACACGCCGTCGCGGAGTTGCTCAGGTCGGCGACGTGAGTGGTGACGACGCCCCCCTGGCGGGCAAGGTCGCCCTCGTCACCGGGGGCAGCCGCGGGCTCGGGCGGGCGATCGTGCTCGCCTTCGCGGCTGCCGGCGCAGACGTCGTGATCGCCAGCCGCAAGCTCGAGAACTGCCGGGCGGTGGCCGCCGAGGTCGAGGCCAAGGGTCGGCACGCCCTGCCCGTGGCGTGCCACGTGGGGCACTGGGACGAGGTCGACGGCCTGGTCGAGCACGCCTATGGGGAGTTCGGCCGGATCGACGTGCTGGTCAACAACGCCGGCATGTCGCCGCTCTACCCCGATGTCACGGCGGTGAGCGAGGAGCTGTGGGACAAGGTGCTGGGCGTCAATCTGAAGGGCCCGTTCCGCCTCACGGCGCTCGTCGGCACGAGAATGGCGGCCGGCCCATATGGTGGGTCCATCATCAACGTCTCGAGCACCGGCTCGCTCCGCCCCGCGCCGCACATGCTGCCCTACGACGCCGCCAAGGCGGGTCTCAACGCCCTGACGGAGGGCTTCGCCAAGGCGTTCGGGCCGACGGTCCGGGTCAACTGCATCATGGCGGGACCGTTCCTGACCGACATCTCGAAGGCCTGGGACCAGTCGTCCGTAGAGCGCGGCATGCGGCACCACGCGCTGCAGCGGGCCGGCGAGGCCGAGGAGATCGTCGGCGCCGCCCTGTACTTCGCCACCGATGCCTCGTCGTACACGACGGGCGCGATCCTCCGCGTCGACGGCGGCATCCCGTGACCGACACCGCCGACTTCTGGTTCGACCCCCTGTGCCCCTGGGCCTGGATCACCTCGCGGTGGATGCTCGAAGTCGAGCAGGTGCGCGATGTGCAGACCAACTGGCACGTCATGTCGCTCGCCATCCTCAATCAAGGCCGCGCGGAGCTCTCGGACGAGTACAAGGAGCGCATGGCCCGCGCCCTGGGTCCGGTGCGGATCTGCATGGCGGCCGAGCAGGCCAAGGGCCCGGACATCCTGCTCCCGCTCTACACGGCGCTGGGCACGCGGCTGCACGTCCAGCGGCGCGGGCGCGAGGAGGCTGAGGCCGAGGCGATTGTCACCGAGGCACTCGAGGAGGTCGGGCTCCCGACGTCGCTGGCCCAGGCCGCGACGTCGAGCGAGTACGACGAGGCGCTCGCGGCGTCACACCACGCGGGGATGCACCCTGTCGGCACCGACGTGGGCACGCCGGTCATCCACTTCAACGGGAAGGCCATCTTCGGCCCGGTCGTCACCCCGGCCCCCAGGGGCGAGGCGGCGGGACGGCTGTGGGACGGCGTGCTCCTGTGCACCGGGACGGAGGGCTTCTTCGAGCTGAAGCGCACGAGGGACCGGCGGCCGAGCTTCGACTGACGGCCGCCGCCCCTAAGCGCCGTTCGGCACGAATCGGTACACCCACTCGTGGGGTGGGCCATCGTCGAGAAGCACGTAGAGCCCGCCGTGCTCCTCGATCTCGATCCTCGGGGGAAAGGACTCCAGCCGGCTGATGCACGGCCCCCCGTCGCACTCAACGAAGAGCCGGTCGCCCGGTCGTATGGGAGCCTTGCCCGGGGCACTCCCGTACCAGTCGGCCGAATGCCTCGCCCCGGTGTCGTTGCGCGACCGCCCCGAGGTGAGGGCCACCTATGACACCGCGACGGCCGGCGAGCCCACCGGGGCGCTCCGTCGTTGCCGGAGGAGGGATGCGCTCGTCACCAGCATGACGACGATGAAGCCCACATAGGCACCCCAGCCGACCACCAGCCAGCCCTTCCCGTGGTAGCTGCTGAACGTCACGCCGATCCAGACTGCGAGAGCGTTGAACGCGGCGACGACCAAGCTCAGCCATCCGATCCACGGTCGGGCGACCTCGCCTCGCACCATGGCCAAGCCGAGCGCGCCGAGGAACACCGCCGTCATGACCGAGGTGGCGGAGAAGAAGATCGTGTTCAGGTCCCCCAGCATCCGCACCAGGCTGAGATCCGTGAGGCCGCCCGGCTGGGCCTCCATGAAGGCCATCACGGTGGTCGGCAGGGCCGCCAATGCAGTCGTGACGGCCACGGCGATCCCCGACCCGAGCACGATCGGGGCCAGTGACTCGACGCCGTCCTCCGCTCGACTCAGTACGCGATGCAGGTACCCGGCGAACCACACGAGCACCCCGGCGGCGAAAAAGTCGAAAATCATGCCCGCTTGGAGCGCGGTCCGGTGACCGTGGACCCAGGCCAGCGTCGCCGCCGGAGTGGCGTCGACGCGCGGCTGTTGGGGATAGATGAACCCCGAGAGCACCGCGAGCACCACGAAGGCGAGCCCGCTCAACGCGCCGATCCGCTCGAACGTACGGTCGTTCATTACGATTCCCCCTTTTCGTCCCCGTAGGGACGCCGCCAATATAGGACCGACGTTGCTCCCGTGCCCGGATCGCATCGTGGGGCTGCGTAAGGGCACACCAGATCATGTGACGCACGGCATCCCGTGCCGGGCGAGCGTTCGACGACGTTTTTTGGGGTATACACCCCCCGTGGAATCCGACGGCGTTCACCGGCGAGTCGTTGACATGGGTCGGCGGTCGTGCGAGGTGCTAGAAGCCGGCGATTGGCGGGACCACACGATCGTACTGCTGCATGGTTGGCCCGAGACATCCCATGCGTGGGTACCGGTGATGGAGCTCGCATGCAGCCGCGCTCACCTCGTTGCCATCGACCTTCCGGGCATCGCAGGATCGAAGGCTTTGCGCGGTGACGGGACCAAGGCCCAAATGGCTCACGCGGTCCACGAGGTCATCACGAAAATGGAGTTGGAACAGGTCACCCTCGTGGGCCAGGACGTCGGCGGCATGGTCGCGTACGCGTATTTGTGGGGGTTCGCCGACGTCTCGCGCTGCGTGATCATGGATGTGGTCATCCCCGGCGTCGATCCGTGGGACGATGTGCTCAGGAATCCAGCTATCTGGCACTTCGCATTCCATGCGGTTCCCGAGTTGCCCGAGATCCTCGTGCGGGGGCACGAACGCCCCTACTTCGACTTCTTCTACGACTCCTTGTCACACGACTCTTCAAAGCTCACGTCGGAGGCGCGCGACATGTACGCCGAGGCGTATGCCGGTGCACCGGAACTGAGCGCAGGGTTTGACTGGTACCGGGCGTTTGCCGAGGACGCACGCACGAATCGGAGCCGAAGCCGCGATGCAACGCCTGCGATGCCGCTGCTCTACCTGCGAGGGGAGCATGAGGGTGGCAACATAGGCGCTTATGCAGCCGGGCTGCGGTCCGCCGGCATCAAGTCGGTGCAGCACCGACTCGTCCCCCATGCCGGCCATTTCCCGCCCGAGGAGTCACCAGCCGAAACCTGGAGGATGATCAGCGAGTTCGCCGCGATCTGATCTATTGACCGATCGACCTCGTCCGGCCTGGTGCAATCGCCCCCCTCAGCCGCCACGGGGTTGCTGGCGGGTCTTTCGCCACAGGTCGGTGATCTGCACCCCCACCTCCGAGAGCAGCTCACGGAGGAGCGGCAGCGACAGCCCGAGGACGTTGGACGGGACACCGTCGATGCCATGCACGAAAGGCCCCCCGTAGCCCTCAATGCTGAACGCGCCGGCCAGTGCCAACGCCTCGCCGCTGGCGGCGTAAGCCCTGACTTCGTCGTCGGTCGGACGTCCGAATCGGATCAACGTGCTCTCGACATCGCGCACGCGAGCCCCCGATCGGGTGTCGATCAGGCAATGACCGGTACGGAGCTGGGCGTGCCGGCCCGACAGCCGCCGCCACATCTCCACCACCTCGGCGCTCGATGCCGGCTTGCCCAACGACGCCCCGTCGAATTCGAGCAGGGAGTCACAACCGAGGACCAGCGCGTCCTCGCACCGGGAGGCCACCGCGGACGCCTTCCTCTCCGCGAGCATCACGACTGCCTCGGCGGCCCGCAGGTCCCCGACGTCCTCGTCGACGCCGCTCACGATGATCTCGGGGTCGAATCCCGCATCGCGCAGGACCCGTAGCCTCGCCGGGGAGCCCGACGCGAGGACCAGGCGAGGGTTCGTGGTCGCGGTCACGCGTGCGGGCGCGCCCGGTAGTACCCGTGCATGAGCTCCGTCGCCCAGGCCGGCTGCCGCACCGCGGCGTCGTCGGGCTCGAACTCCCGCATGTAGGGCTTGACGTCGAGGACGGGCGAGCCCTCGACAGCGTCCAGGCCGCGCACGTGCAGGTCGAGGCCATCCACCCGCACGAGGGCACAGGCGGAGACACCGAGCCGGTTCGGCCGCATCCTGGCCCGCTGGGCGAACATGCCGACCACGGGCCAGTCGGGGTTGCCGCGGGGCCGGCGGGCACCCGTCTGGACCTCGGACTCGTCGACCAGGTGGAACTGGAACACGACCACGAGGTGCGAGAAGTCGCCGAGGCCCGTCACGACATCGGAACCGAACCGCGCGTCGTCGAGACGGATCACGGCCTCCACCCCACCCCAGTCGTCGTCGACGGCGTCGGTGCGACCGCCCACCACGACACCCACGGGTTCCAGCGCGATCACGGGTGCCAAAGCTAGTTTGAGCACCGTGCGGTCACCTCCCCTGGGCCAGGAGCGTGGCGACTGATCGGGGCCATCACCGCCAACGAGCTCCGCCGGCGGCTCCGTGACCGATCGGCGGTGATCACCTGCCTGGTGGCACCGCTCGCCATCGCCGCCATCCTCGGATTCGCCTTTGCCGGCAACGCCTCCACGAGCACCCTGCCGATCGGGGTCTCCGGCGCGCCGGCCGGCCTGGTGCGCGCGGCCGCACACGCCAGCCAGCTCCCGGACGACGTCGTGGTCCGGCTCGTCCCGAGCGCGGCGAGCATCAGGCGGGAGGTGGCCGACGGCACCCTCGCCGCCGGCGTGGTCGTCTCCCGGGACCGCAAGAGCCTCTCCGATCTCCTCATCCCGATGGTGTCGCCCGGCGCCACGCCCTCCCCAGGCTTCGACGTCGTCGACCGGGCGAACGCGCTGATCGGGCAGGAGTTCGCCGAGTCGCTGGCGGCCGGACTGGCGAGCCGGCTGTACGCCGGCCGCCTGGAGCGCGGGACGGCGACCGACGCGGCGGCCATCTCCGTCTCCGCCAGCACCCTGGGCAACGGGGGCAGGGCGGTGCTCGACTACTTCGCGCCCTCCATCGCCGTCATCTTCCTCTTCATCGGCAGCGGCCTCGGCATGCGCTCGCTCATGATGGAGCGAGTGACCGGGACCCTGGCCCGGCTGGCGGCGGCGCCCATCGGGGCGGGCGCCATCGTGTGGGGGAAGCTGCTCGCCATCGCCCTCACCGGGCTCACTTCCATCCTGATCGTGTGGGGCGTGACGGCCGCCGTGTTCGGCGCCGACTGGGGCGACCCGCCCGGTGTGCTGCTGATGTGCGTAGGCGCCACCGCGGCCATGTGCGGGCTCGGAGCCCTCCTGACCTCGTTCGCCCGCACCCCGCAGGAGGCTTTCGCGGCGTCGCTGGTGGTCGGCCTGGTGCTGGCGCTGCTCGGGGGCAACCTCCTCCCGCCCGGCGCACTCCCCGAGGGCCTCCAGGTGCTCAGCCTCGGTACACCGAACGGCTGGGCGCTGGTCGGGTTCGGCCGCTTGGCGCTGCTCCGGGAACCGGCGTCGTCGGTGATCGCCCCGTTCCTGGTCCTGTGCCTCATCGCGGTCGTGACGGGCGGGTTCGCCTTGTCCCGGGTCCGCACGATGGTGATGCCGTGATCCCCATCGTGCGGGTCAACCTGCGTCGGGCCGCCGGTGACCGGCGCTTCCTCTTCGTGGCCACCGTGTTCCCGGTCCTGTTCATCCTCGTCACCGGAATCCTGACCGGGAGCCCCAAGGAGCCGGTCGGACTCGTGCACCCGCCGCACCGCCTGCTCCAGCTCGTCGCCCACACCGGCGACCTCAAGGTGCGGCTGGAGCCGGACCGGGCCCAGCTGGGCGACGACATTCTGCGCGGACGGGTCGTCGCCGGGCTGGTCGGTCTGCCGTCGCCGTCGGGATCAATCCGCGTCGACTTCGTCAGTGAGTCGGCATCGACCAGCGCGGTACAGGCCCGTACCGACGTGGTGGCGCTGCTCGACCTCATGGCCGCGGAGGGCACGCGTACGGCCGTGACCGACGTCACGCTCGGCCACACCGACGTGCCGGCCGCGCTCAGCCCTTTCTCGTATGTCGCACCGGCCGACCTCGTCCTGTTCCTGGGCATCACCGTGCTCCTCCTCGCCTCGGGCGTGGTGGAATCGCGCCGCCTGGGCGTCATGCGGCGCCTCGCCGCAGCCCCGGTGCGCCGGCGGAGCGTGGTGGCCGCGCTGGTGGCGACGAGCATGGGCGTCGCCGCCGTGCAGTCGGTGGGACTCCTGGTGGTGGGGCGGCTGATCTTCGGGGTGCACTGGGGCAATCCGGCGGGGGTCTTCCTGGTCCTCCTCATGCTGTCGCTGGCCTACGCCGGGGCCGCGGCGCTCGTCAGCATGCGCTCGCGCACCGAGGAGCAGGCGATCTCGCTGGCCGTCGTGCTCGGCATCGTGTGCGGCATGCTGGGCGGCTGCATGTACCCCCTCGACGTCGTCGGACCCGTCGTGCGCGCCGTCGGTCACGTGGTGCCCCAGGCGTGGGCCATGGATGCCTTCGTGAAACTGATCTACGACCACGCCGGCCTGGTCGCGGTGCTCCCGGAGGTCGGGGCCCTCGCCCTGTTCGCCGCGGTCCTCTTGGCCCTGGCCCTGCGCGCCTACGTGCGGACGGTGTACTCCGCGGGATGAAAGCGCCGGGTCAGCCGGCGGAACTTCCACGTGTGGTCCGGCCACAGCGTCGTGTTGCGACCGCGGTGATCCAGGTACCAGCTGCGGCAACCGCCGTCGACCCACACCGAGTGCTCCAGCCGCGCCTGCAGCCGCTCGTTGTATCGCTGCTGGACGCCACGCTTGACCTCGACCACGTGCACACCGGGCCGCGACATGAAGGCCAGTGCGCTGGCGATGTAGTTGATGTGCGACTCGATCATGTAGATCATGGAGTTGTGGGCCAGCGTCGCGTTGGGCCCGATCATCAGGAACAGGTTCGGGAATCCGGCCACCGTGGAGCCGGCATAGGCCTCGACGCCGTTGGCCTTCCAGATCTCCGAGAGCCGGGCGCCGTCGCGCCCGACGATGTGCTGGGCGTAGGGGGGCTCGGCGGCCTCGAAGCCGGTTCCCATGATCACGACGTCGACCGGGCGGGCGATGCCGTCCTGCCCGACGACCTCGTGGGCGGTGAACGAGGCGACCGGTGACTCCACCACCTCGACGTTGGGCCGGGTGAGCGAGGGGTAGTAGTCGTCGGAGAGCAACAGGCGCTTGCAGCCCGGCTCGTAGTGAGGGGTCAGCTTGGCGCGCAGAGCCTCGTCGGGGACCTGCCGGGCCAGGTGGTCCAGGGCCGCCTTCCTGATCGCGGCCTTGCGGCGCGTGCCGTGACCGACGAAGACGGACAGCAACGACTCGAAGAGCCCGTAGATGCGCAGCCGTGACAGGCGCTGGGTGGCCGGCACCTTGCGGTAGACGAGCTTGCGCAGGCTCGACACGGCGCGGTCCCGCCGCGGCACGATCCACGGGGGCGTGCGCTGGTACAGGTAGAGGTGCTCGACCACCGGGGCGATCTGGGGTACGAACTGGATCGCCGAGGCACCCGTGCCGACGACGCACACCCGCTTGCCGGTCAGGTCGAAGCCGTGCTCCCAGCGGGCCGAGTGGAAGACCTTGCCCCGGAATCCGTCCAGCCCGGGGAAGGTGGGGATGGACGGCTCGCTCAGCGGGCCGGTGGCCCACACCACCACGGGGCGCGGTACTCCTCGCCCCCCGTGGTCCGCACGACCCAGCGCTCGGCCGCGTCGTCCCAGCGCGCCTCGTCCACGGCCCGGCCGACGCGCAGGTGGTCCCCGACCTCGAAGCGGTCGACGCAGTCGCGCATGTAGTCCCAGATCTCGGACTGGGGCGGGTAGGCGCGCGTCCAGTCGGGGTTGAGGGCGAAGGAGTACGAGTAGAGGTTCGAAGGCACGTCGCAGGCGGCGCCGGGGTAGGAGTTGTCCCGCCAGGTGCCGCCCAGATCGTTGCCGCGGTCGAGGACCACGAAGTCGTCGATGCCCATCGACCGGAGCCGGGCGGCCATGCCGATACCGGAGAAGCCGGCACCGACGATGACGACGCGGTGCTCGTGGGTCACGGCGTCGAGGCGATGAAGGAGACGACCACCTCGGCCAGCTCCTCCCCGCAGTCCTCCTGGAGGAAGTGCCCACCGCCGGCGATCGTGGTGTGGGGCCGGCCCTGTGCCCCGGCGATGTTCTCCTTCAGGTTGCGATCCGCCCCCCTCGTGATGGGGTCGCCGTCGCTGAAGGCGCACAGGAAGGGGCGGTCAAAGGCGGCCAGACCCACCCAGGCGGCGACATTGGCGTCATGGGCGGGGTCGTCGGGCTGCGACGGCACCAGCATCGGGAAGGCCCGGGCCCCCGCCTTGTACGACTCGTCCGGGAACGGCGCGTCGTAGGCGCCCTCCACCTCGGGGGACACGGGCTTGGCGCACCCGCCCCGGACGATGCCGCCGGTCGGGAACTGCTCGACCTCCTGCGAGAAGCGCTGCCAGGCAAAGAAGGCCTCCCCGGGATTGGTGTCGCCGGTGGGCAGGAACGTGTTCGCCGCGACCACCCGGGCGAAGCGGTCGGGGTGCTCGCCCACCAGGCGCAGGCCGATGAGCCCTCCCCAGTCCTGGCACACCAGCGTGATCTCGCGCAGGTCGAGCCGGTCGAAGAGGAGCTCTCGCATCCACTCGACGTGGCGGGCGAACGTGTAGTCGCTGCGCTCGGTGGGCTTGTCCGAACGCCCGAAGCCGACCAGGTCGGGCGCCACGACCTGCAGCCCGGCCGCCGTGAGGACCGGGATCATCCTGCGGTACAGGTAGGACCAGGAGGGCTCGCCGTGCAGCAGGAGCACGACCGGCCCCGACGGGTCGCCCTCGCGCACGTAGTGCACCCGCAGGGTGCCGCCCTCGGAGTCGGCGACATCGGCGTAGTGCGGCTCGAAGTCGTAGCCGGGCAGGTCGGCAAAGCGGTCGTCGGGGGTGCGCAGGGTCTTCATGCAGGCGGGAGCCTACGCCGTCCGCGCGCCGGGCCGCCTCCGCTCCGCCCGAGATGCACCCCGCGGTCGCGGCCCGTAACCTGACTCCCACGTCACAGAATGCACCCGGTAATGGGGAGGGAGCAACGCCATGGCCATGTCCGACGCCCAGGAGTACGACCCGTTCGCCGCCTTCGACGACGTCATCGCGGGCACGACGCGGGACCCGTATCCCGACTTCATCGCCCTCCGCCGCGACACGCCCGTCCGCAAGGGCCTGACCATATCGCCCGAGGCGCTCCCCGAGGGCATGGACGTCGAACCGGGATGGATCGCCTACCGCTACGAGGACTGCTCGCGCATCCTGCGGGACGCCAAGACCTTCACCTCGACCGGCTACGACACCACCATCGGCATGGTGATGGGTCACATGATCCTCGGCATGGACGACCCCGAGCACCGCAGTCACAGGAACCTGGTGGCGCATGCGTTCCGGGAGCGGGCGCTGGCGCGCTGGGAGCCCGAGTTCATCGGCCCCAGTAATCGACGGGCAGATCGACCGCTTCGCTGCCGACGGCCAGGCGGACCTGGTCCGCCAGCTGACCTTCGAGTTCCCGGTGCGGGTGATCTCGCGGCTCCTCGGTCTCCCCGAGGAGGACTTCCCCCAGTTCCAGCGCTGGTCGGTCGAGCTCATCGGGCTGGTGGCCGACATCGACCGCGGACTGGCCGCCTCCGAGTCGCTGCGCGAGTACTTCGCTCAGGTGGTCGCGGAGCGCCGGGCCCGGCCGGCCGAGGACGTCATCAGCGACCTCGTCTCGGCCGAGGTCGACGGCGAGAAGCTGACCGACGAGGCCATCTACTCGTTCCTGCGCCTCCTGCTGCCGGCGGGCGCCGAGACAACGTACCGCTCGTCGGGCAACCTGCTCTACCTGCTGCTCACCCACCCCGACCAGCTCGAGGCCGTGCGCACCGACCGCTCGCTGCTCCCCCAGGCCATTGAGGAGGGCCTGCGCTACGAGCCGCCGCTGCTCACCATCAACCGGACCACCACCTGTGAGGTCGAGCTCGCCGGGATGTCGCTCGGCCCGGGCGAGAGCATCACCCCGCACATTGGCTCGGCCAACCATGACGAGACCCGTTGGGACGACCCCGAGACGTTCGACATCTTCCGCCCGTCGCTCCCCCATATCGCGTTCGCGCACGGACCGCACATGTGCCTGGGCATGCATCTCGCCCGGCTCGAGACGCGCGCGCTCCTCAACCGCGTCCTCGATCGGCTACCGGGCCTGGCCCTCGACCCTGGCCACTCGGACCCCCACATCCGGGGTGACGTGTTCCGCTCGCCCACCTCGTTGCCGGTGACGTTCCGCGCTGCTGCGTGACGTTCGCCGACGACATCCTCACCGAGCCCGAGCCGGGCGTGCCGCAGCTCTTCTACCGCCTGCACTAGCGCACCCGCATCACCAAGCCGGGCCGACGGGCGGCATCGTGCTCACCTTGTCCATCCCCCGGGGCCAGGTGGCGACGGCCGGCGGCACCGCTGCGTCAGACGCCGCCCCCGGCGACCAACCCGGTGGCTCAGACGATCTGACGCACCTCGACCTCGCCGCCCCGGGCGACGAGGACCGTGGTGACCATCGACGGCGGGAACAGGCCGTGCGAGACCACGCCCGGCACGGCGTCGAGCCACTCGGCCAGCAGCGCCGGATCGGTGACGTCGCCGTGGTAGTCGGCCAGGATGCCGCCGTCCGGGGTGGGGGGAGCGTCCCGGAGCACGGCCCCGGACAGCGCGTGCAGCGTGGCGGCCAGCCCGAAGGCGAGGAGCTCGAGCGGGACGGGCGGGTGGAGCCGGTCCACCGCCTTGTCCGACGAGACGATGACGACGAAGCGGTCGGCGGCGGCGGCCACGATCCGCTCGCGGGTGTGCGCGCCTCCCCCGCCCTTGACCAGCCAGCCGGCCGGGTCGACCTGGTCGGCCCCGTCGATGGCCAGGTCGAGGCGATCGATGTCGGAGAACGGCCGCACGTCGAGGCCATTGGCGACCGCGAGCTCCGCCGTCGCCGGCGACGTGGCCACGCAGGAGATCGCCAGCCGCCGCCGGCCGAGTGCAGGGACGAGCTCGGCGACCGTCGTGCCCGTCCCGAGGCCCACCCGCATGCCGTCCTCGACCAGCGCGGCCGCAGCCAGCGCGGCGGCGCGCTTCTCGGCGCTGATGTCGGGCACCGTCACGGCCGGGAGGGGCTCAGCTGCGCGGGACGTCCTTCCACGGCAGCTCCTTGTCGGTGCGGACGTCGCCTGGGAGACCGAGCACCCGCTCTCCCAGGATGTTGCGCATCACCTCGGAGGTGCCGCCTTCGATGGAGTTGGCCCGCACGCGCAGGAAGAGCTTGTGCACATCGGGCGATCCCATCCCGACCAGGTCCGGGCGGACCATCGGGTAGCCCGCCGGGAACAGCATGGCGTCATTGCCCAGCAGGTCCATGCACAGGTCGTAGACGCGCTTGTTCTCCTCGGCGTAGGCGAGCTTGGCCACCGAGCCCTCGGGCCCCGGTGTACCGGCCTTGCGGGTCTGGGAGGCCCGCATGTTGGTCATGGAGAGCGCCTCGCTACGGATGTAGCTCGAGACCACCCGGTCGCGCAGCGCGAGGGCGTGCGGCGACGTGTCCCCCTGCCAGCGCTCCTTCCAGATCCGGATCGCCTCGGCGACGGGGCCGCCGCCCCGGCGGGTGACCGCGCCACCGATGGAGACCCGTTCGTTCATGAGCGTAGTCACGGCCACGCGCCACCCTTCGCCCTCGGCGCCGATGCGCGCGCTGTCGGGCATGCGCACGTCGGTGAAGAAGACCTCGTTGAATTCGGCCTCTCCGGTGATCTGGAACAGGGGGCGCACCTCGACGCCCGGCGCCTTCATGTCGACCAGGAAGGCCGTCATCCCCTTGTGCTTGGGCACGTCGGGGTTCGTACGCGCCACGATCAACCCGAACGACGAGATGTGCGCCAGCGTGGTCCACACCTTCTGCCCGTTCAGCAGCCACTCGTCACCGTCGCGCTCGGCTCGGGTCGACAGCCCGGCGACGTCAGAGCCGGCTCCCGGCTCGCTGAAGAGCTGGCACCAGATCTCCTCGTTGTCGAAGAGCGGGCGCAGGTAACGGGCCTTCTGCTCGGGCGTCCCGTGGGTGGCGATGGTCGGCGCGCACATGCCGTAGCCGATGGGGTTGCGCACCCCAGCAACGGGGGCGCCCCCCTCGTGCAGGCGAGACTGCGCACGCTGGTGGTCCCTGGGCGTCAGGCCCAGGCCGCCGCAGTCGGGCGGGAAGTGCAACCAGGCCAGGCCACGGTCGAACTGCTCCCCCAGGAACTGCTGCGCCGGCGTCGTAGCGGGTGGGAAGTCGGCCAGCAGACCGTCAACCAATTCGTCGACGTTCGCACTCATGCCCGCAC
The DNA here is from genome assembly GCA_963824195.1 of uncultured Acidimicrobiaceae bacterium. GTDB lineage: Bacteria > Actinomycetota > Acidimicrobiia > Acidimicrobiales > RAAP-2 > Bog-473. The sequence goes on from CAWGOJ010000025.1 coordinate 134,895, forward strand.
CCTATAGCGTGCTCTCGTGCGGGCACCTGCCCACCTTCGAACGATCCGGCACGCCGCTGGGGTCCCTGGCCCGGCCGGCGGGAACGCAGCGCCGCGGGCGTGACGGGATCCGTGGCCCTTCCCGACGGGAGGGAGCTCGCCTACGAGGAGTTCGGGGACCCCGCGGGCTTCCCCGTCCTCAGCTTCCACGGGGGACTGAGCTCCCGCCTCGACGCCGCCCCCGCCCACGGGGCGGCGGTGGCCAAGGGGGTACGTCTGGTCTCCCCTGACCGGCCCGGCCTCGGACTGTCCACTTACCAGCCGGGGCGCCGCCTCACCGACTGGCCGGCCGACGTCGAACGGCTCGTCGACGCCCTAGGCATCGGCCGCTTCGCCGTCATGGGCTGGTCGGCCGGCGGCGCCTACGCCGCGGTGTGTGCCGCCAAGATGCCCGGTCGCGTCACCGCCGCGGCGCTCCTCTCGAGCGCGGTGCCGCTCGACCTCTACGGCACCATGCGAGGCCTCACCTTGGAGGATCGCACCCTCTTGGTGCTGGCGCGGCGGGCGCCCTGGCTGGCCTCCGCCGTGATGAAGGTCAGCATCCTCAGCACCAGCAACGCCCGGCTGCTGCGCGCCGCGATGCGTTCGTTCCCGCCCGCCGACCGCTCCATCCTCACCGAGTGGGGCACGCCCGACCATGCCCTGGCCTTCGTCCGCGAGGCCGTGCGCCAGGGGACCGAGGGCTGCGTGCAGGACTACCGCATCTTCGGCGACCCTTGGGGCTTCTCCCTCGAGGAGATCAAGGTCCCCGTCCAGATCTGGGAGGGTGCCGACGACCGCACGGGGCCGCCGGGCTACCGCGCCTTCCTGCAGGCGCACATCGCGCACGCCACCGTTACCGTCGTCCCCGGCGAGGGCCACCTGTCGTTGCTGCCGCATCAGGCGCCCGCGATCTTCGCCGCACTGCTCGGTGGCGACCACGACGCCGAGTCGACGGCGCGGTGGAACGTGGGGTAGGCAAGATCATGGACCGCCGGGTCTCGAGGGAGACCCGGGCGTGGACGGCCACGTCGTGCGGACCATCACCTTGGAGGGGATGCACCCCCAGTTCGGGCACCGACGAGCTCCGCCTCGATGCCGGCCACCTCGAGACCCTTTCGCCAGCTTGCCGGCGACCTCCGCCGGAACCCAGACCGACGACGACCGCATCGACCTCCACGGGAGCTACAGCTGTCCCCAGTTGGTCACCTGGACCGGGGCGACGATCGGCGTGCCCACGTCGAGCTGGATCTGGTAATGGTCACCGAGCGGCAGGTTGGCGGGGTTGCCGGTGTAGATGCCGGCCTTCTTGCCTGGGGACGTGAAGAACACGGTCACCTTGCCGGAGGCGGGCCCGACCTGGGTGGTGCTGAGCGGCTGCCCCCACTCGTCGAAGAACTGACCGAGGGTGAAGCTGGTCGACGTGCTGGGCGACTCGATGTGGACGATCCCGTCGTACGCGTGCACGTGGAGCCAGTAGAAGCAGCTTCCCGTCTCGACGAAGGGGCCCTGCGCGGTCTGCACGGCCTGGAAGCCGGGGATGCCGATGCCGTAGGGGATCACCTGCGTCTTGCCGTTCACGAAGATCGTGAGGTGTGTGTGGACATGGACGACCGTCTGCTCACCGGCCTGGCACTGCACGCCGTCGACCGTCTGGCCCGTGGCCGCGTTGATGAGGGTGGCCAGCTTCGGGCCGCTGGGGACGGGGATGCCTTCGGGCCCGGGCGAGCCGGCCGGCGGCTGCACCCAGGTGGACGACATGGACGCCGGGATGGCCTGGACGGGCACGTGCGGGTTCTTGAACTGGGGCGGCACGGGGCCCGAGCCGCTGCCTCCCACCTGGGTGATGATCACCACCACGACGGCGATGACCGCCACCACACCGCCCACCCGGATGCCGATGCGCATCCGCTTCTTGCGAAGCTCGGCGGCGCGTTTCTCCGCCGCGCGACGCTGGTTCTCGGTCCTGCGCTGGGCTTTCGACTGCTTCCCGCTGGTCATTGGGGCGTCAGCGTAGCGAACCAGTCCCAGCGAAAGGCATCAACGCGCTCCAGAGGACCGGCCCATTCGGGTCGCTCCCTCCCGGACCCCGTGCACGCGGGCCCGAGCGCGGCGGCCGCCTGCCACAGGTCGCCGTCGACGAAGGCCACCGTGACGGTGCGCCCACCCTCTGCGTCGGCGAACTGCCAGGCTCCGGCGACCCCGTGCTGGTCGACGAGCGCGGCGCCGTCGACCGGCGGTCCCACGACGACGTAGACGCCCTGCGAAGGGCGGAAGGGGACCGCCCCGCTGGACACGGCCACGCGGGGGGCGGCCCACTGCCCGACGACCTCGAAGGGCCCCGAGAGAAGGGACCGCCGTGCGGCGAAGAAGCGGTCCTCGGCGGCCAGGCGCTCCGCCAGGGCGAAGAACCCGGGCAGGGAGCCCTCGTCACGCATCAGATAGAGCGTCATGTAGTGGAACGGCTCGAGGAGCGTGGTGGTGGCGGCCTCGGCGGCGCGGCACCGCGGGGAGCGCACCCAGCGCTGGCCGAACGTGATGCCGTCGACCGTGAACTGCTCAGGCAGATGGTCGAGCTGATGCCAGGCGTTGTAGGCCTCGTGGCCCGAGGGGTCGGTGATTTCGGTGAACGAGAAGAAACCCAGCACACGATGAGGGTACCGCTCCGGATGCAAGACTCTGCGGGCTATGACAGCTGCGACGGGGCTCCTTTCCGGCCTTCGGGTGCTCGACCTGAGCATCTGGCGACCGGGTCCCTACGCGACGTCGTTGCTGGTGGCGCTCGGGGCCGACGTGCTCAAGGTGGAGCCTCCGGGCGGTGACCCGATGCGCCACTACGCGGGGCTCTTCGAGGCCGTCAACGCCGGCAAGCGCAGCGTCGTCCTCGACCTGAAGGGCGATGCCGGGCGCGAGCGGGCCCTGGCCCTGGCCGAGCAGGCGGACGTCGTGGTGGAGGGCTTCCGGCCCGGAGTGATGGCCCGCCTCGGCATGGACGACGCCGCGGTGCGGGCCCTCAACCCGGCCATCGTCTACTGCTCCATCTCGGGCTACGGGCAAGGGGGTGACCGCGCCCCACTCCCCGGGCACGACGTCAACTACCAGGCGTGGGCTGGCGCGCTCACCCCCGAGGGGGGCACCGCCGCCCTGCCGCCACTGCCGAGCGCCGACCTGGCCGCCGGCATGACCGCCGCGTTCGGGATCTGCGCCGCCGTCATCGGGCGCGCGGCGAGCGGTCGGGGGACCTACCTCGACATCTCCATGACCGACGTGATGGCGACCTGGACGGGGAGCGCCGGAGCCGGGTCCGCCGACCCTGCGGAGGCCGCCGCGACGCCCGGGTACGGCCTCTTCGCCACCACCGACGGCGGCCAGGTGGCGCTGGGGGTGGTGAACGAGCAGCACTTCTGGGACGCGCTCTGCGGCGAGCTCGGCCTCGGCGCGCTGGCGGGGCTCGACTTCGAGGAGCGGACCCGGCGCGGCGCGGAGCTGCAGCAGGCCGTCGGCGCCTCGGTCGCGACCCGGGAGCGGGACCAGCTGGTCGCCGTGCTCGCCGCCGCGGGCGTGCCCGTGGCCCCGGTGCTGGACCGCAGCGGCATGCTGGCCAGCGCCCCGTTCCCCACCTTCCCCATTCGGCTGCCCCGGCCCGACGCCGCACCGGCCGTCCCGGCGCTCGACCAGCACCGAGGGGAGGGCTTCGGCGAGCGCCCGTGATACCGGTCAGCCCACTGCGATGCTGTTACGTTGCGGGCGGCCCATCGACGTCATGACCCAGATCTCCGACCTCCTCACCGCCAATCAGGGCTACGCCGCCGCGCGTGCCAACGTCGCCGATCCGCGTCCGGGGCGCCGTCTGGCGGTCGTCACGTGCATGGATGCCCGCATCGACGTGTTCGCCGTGTTGGGTCTGCACCTCGGGGAGGCGCACGTGATACGCAACGCGGGCGGACGTGTCACCGACGACGTGCTGCGCAGCCTGGCGCTCTCGAGCGGGGTGCTCGGCGTAGACACCGCGGTGGTGATGCAGCACACCAAGTGCGGCCTGGCCGGGGTGAGCGACGCCGAGCTGCGCGAGCTCACCGGGGCCGATCTGGGCTTCTTCCCCATTGACGACCACGCCGCCGCGCTGCGCGAGGACGTGGACCTGCTGGCCCGGACGCCGTACCTGGCCCGGCTGCGGATGATCGCTGGCCTCATCTACGACGTCGAGAGCGGGGAGCTCACCGATGTCGTCCACCGGGAGAGGCCGGGCTGAGGACCGGGGCGCGGTGAGGGTCGCCATCCTCGACGACTGGTTCGACACGCTCCGGACCCTCCCCTGCTTCGAGAAGCTGGCCGGGCACGACGTCACCGTCTTCACCGACCACATCGGAGACATCGAGACGTTGGCGCGCCGGCTCGCGGCGGGAGGCACCGTCCTGATCCGCGACGCACGGAGATCCGGACCCCGCTCCTGGAGCGGCTGCCGCGGCTCCGCCTGATCAGCCAGCGCAGCGTCTACCCGCACATCGACGTCGACACCTGCACCGCGCTGGGCATCGTGGTCAGCTCGGATCAGCACTCCGCCACACCCTCCTACGCCGCCGCGGAGCTCACGTGGGCCCTCGTGCTGGCGGCCATGCGCCAACTGCCCCAGCAGGTCGGCTCGCTGCGCGCCGGGCACTGGCAGGCCGGCGTCGGGCGAACACTGAGGGGCCGGACCCTCGGGATCTACGGCTACGGCCGCATCGGCCAGGTGGTCGCCGGATACGGTCGGGCCTTCAGCATGGACGTCCTCGTCTGGTCGCGCCCCGAGTCCCTCGAGCGGGCCCGCAGGGACGGTATCGCTACGGCGCGGGACCGCGCCGAACTCTTCTCGGCCTGTGACGTGGTCTCGCTGCACCTGCGACTCGTGCCCGCCACCAGGGGGATCGTCTCACCGGTGGATCTGGCGGGCATGCGTCCCGACACGCTGCTGGTGAACACCAGCCGGGCCGGCCTCATTGAGCCTGGAGCTCTGGTCACCGCACTGCGAGCGGGGCGGCCCGGCATGGCGGCCGTCGACGTCTTCGAGACCGAGCCCCTCCTCGACCGGGCCGACCCCCTGCTCAGCATGGAGAACGTGGTCTGCACCCCGCACATCGGCTATGTGACCCGGGAGGAGTGGGAAGTACAGTTCAGCTCCGTCTTTGATCAGCTGAACGCCTAGCGGACGGCGCACCGACCAACGTAGTGAACCCCGACGTATTGGCACACCCCCGGTGCCGACCCTAAGGAGCTCAGATGCCGGCCCAACACTCCGCGCCCCAAGGACCCACCGGCGGCACGCACCGCAGCCGCCACCACCACCTCCTCGCCGCGGTCCTCGGGTTCATGATGCTGCTCCCGGGACTCGTACTGGTGGCACCGGGCTCCGCGTCGGCGGCCTACCCCGACAATCCCGCCCAACCCGTGAACTTCGGGACGGCCGGGTTCTACGGCCCCTCAGGCGGCCTGCAGCTGAACGCCCCCGCAGTCGGCATGGCCTCGACAGCGAGCGGCAACGGCTACTGGATCGTCGCCTCCGACGGCGGCATCTTCAATTACGGCGACGCCGGCTTCTTCGGGTCGGCGGGCGCGCTGCCGCTCAACAAGCCGATCGTGGGCATGGCCGCGACCAAGGACGGTGGCGGGTACTGGCTCGTCGCCTCCGACGGCGGCATCTTCAATTACGGCGACGCCGGCTTCTTCGGGTCGGCGGGCAGCCTGGCGCTCAACGCCCCGATCGTCGGCATGGCCGCGACGCCCGACGGGGACGGCTATTGGCTGGTCGCCTCCGACGGCGGCATCTTCTCCTACGGTGACGCCGCCTTCTACGGCTCGACCGGCTCCATCCACCTGAACAAGCCCATCGTCGGCATGGCGACCTCTCCGGGCGGCACCGGGTACTGGCTCGTCGCCTCCGACGGCGGCATCTTCTCCTACGGGACGGCCCCGTTCCTCGGATCGATGGGCGGGACGCCTCTCAACGCCCCCATCGTCGGCATGGCCGCGGGCCCTGGCGGCTACTGGATGGCCGCCGTCGACGGCGGCGTCTTCAACTTCGGCACCCCCTTCTTGGGCTCCATGGGCGGGCAATCGAACTCCAACCCGATCCGGGCCATCGCAGCCGCGCCCGGCGGGGGCGGGTACTGGCTGCTGCCCACGTCTCCCCCGCCGGCGCCCCCAACCCTCAGTCCCGGAGCCACCGGCGCGGCCGTCGCCTCGCTGCAGCAGCAACTGCTCACGCTCGGCTACTGGGTCGATACGACGGGCGGCACCTTTGACGACAGCACGGAGCAGGCCGTGTGGGCGCTGCAGAAGGCGGCCAACCTCCCCCGGGACGGCGTCGTCGGGCCCGCCACCTGGGCGGCGCTGGCCGCGGGGGTCGTCCCCCAGCCACGCCCGGCGGCGGGCTACGAGATCCAGATCGACCTCGAGGACGATCTTCTCATGGTGGTGAACAACGGCCACGTGGTGTGGACGCTCAACACGTCGACCGGCGGTGGCTACACCTACACCCAGGGCGGCGTCACCAACATCGCCCTGACCCCCACGGGGGTCTTCCAGACGAACCGGGTTGTCGACGGGACCGTGACGGACTCGCTCGGGACCCTGTGGCGACCGAGGTTCTTCTACGAGGGCTACGCCATCCACGGCGACTCGTCGGTACCACCGACCCCGGTGTCACATGGCTGCGCGCGCATCAGCAACGAGGCAATCGACTGGGTCTGGGCCAACAACATCGACCCGGTCGGGACCACGGTCTGGGTGTACTGACCCCTCGCCCGCCCCGGCGCGGGTCTCCGCCCTAGGAGGGGGGGGGGGGGGGGGGGGGTGGGGGGGGGGGGTAGAGTGTGTGGGGTGAGTGGGAGGTGTGATGGGGAGGGTGGGGGTGAGGGTGGTGAGGGGGGGAAGAGGAGGAGGGGGAAGAGGGAGGTGGGTGGGGGGTGGGGGGGGGGGTGGTAGGTGGGGGTAGGTGGAGGGAGGAGTGGAGGGAGGAAGGGAGAGATAGAGGAGAGGTGGGTGAGGGCCGGAGAGAATAGAAGAGAGGAGAGAAAATGGAGAGAGGAGGAGAGGAGAGAGGGGAGAGGAGGGGGAGCGGGGAGCGAGAGGGGAGGGGGGAGGTGCCGGTGCGCAGCAGGTGCAGGAGCCCGAGGAAAGAGTGTGAGCCGGCGGCAGGGCAATCGTGAGGGGGGGGGGAGGGCGGGGCGGGGGGGGGGGGGGGGGGGGGGGGGGGCGCGGGGGGGGATGTCGTAGTAGAGCATGAACTCCCACGGGTGCGGCCGCAGCCGCACCGCGTCGACCTCACGGGTGCGCTTGTAATCGACCCAGGTCTCGATCAGGTCGTCGGTGAAGACGCCGCCGGCCTTCAGGAAGTCTTGGTCGGCCTCGAGCGCGTCCAACGCCTCCTCGAGCGACGCCGGCACCTGGCCGATCTTGGCCAGCTGGTCGGCGGGCATGTCGAACAGGTCCTCATCGACCGGCGGCGGCGGCTCGATGTGGTTCGCCACACCGTCGAGCCCCGCCATGAGGATGGCCGAGAAGGCCAGGTACGGGTTGCAGCTCGGGTCCGGGCAGCGGAACTCGACGCGCTTCGCCTTGGGGCTGGGTGAGTAGACCGGGATGCGGCACGCAGCCGAGCGGTTCCGCTGGGAGTAGACGAGGTTGACCGGCGCCTCGAATCCGGGGACGAGCCGCTTGTAGGAGTTGGTCGTGGGCGCGGCGAACGCCAGCACCGAGCGGGCGTGCTTGATGATGCCGCCGATGTACCAGCGGCCGACGTCCGAAAGCGCGGCGTAGGTGCCCTCCTGGTGGAACAGCGGCTCCTTGCCGTTCCACAGCGACGAGTGGACATGCATGCCCGACCCGTTGTCGTCGAAAAGCGGCTTGGGCATGAAGGTCGCTGTCAAGCCCGCCGCGTTGGCGACGCTTTTGACGACGTACTTGTAGAGCATCAGCTTGTCGGCCATGCGCAACAGCGTGTCGAAGCGCATGTCAATCTCCGCCTGACCCGCCGTGCCCACCTCGTGGTGCTGCACCTCGATTTCGATCCCGAGCTTCTCCATGGTCAGGATCATCTCCGAGCGCAGGTCCTGGAAGTGGTCCATCGGCGGTACGGGGAAATAGCCCTCCTTGTAGCGGGGCTTATAGCCGAGGTTCGGCCCCTCCTCACGCCCGGAGTTCCAGATCCCCTCGACGGAGTCGACCTGGTAGAAGGCGGAGTGCTGGTCCTGGGAGAAGCGCACGTCGTCGAAGATGAAGAACTCGGCCTCCGGCCCGAAATAGGACGTGTCCGCCACGCCGGTCGTCTTCACGTAGGCCTCCGCTTTCTTGGCGACGTAGCGCGGGTCCCGGCTGTAGGGCTCCAGCGTCAGCGGGTCGTGCACGAAGCAATTCAGGTTGAGCGTCTTGTGCTGGCGGAAGGGGTCGATCACCGCGGTGGACGGGTCGGGCAGGAGGATCATGTCGGACTCGTGGATCTGCTGGAAGCCGCGGATGGACGAGCCGTCGAAGCCATTTCCTTCGGTGAACATCTCCTCGGTCAGCGTGTGCGCCGGGAGAGAGAAGTGCTGCATGAGTCCGGGGAGGTCACAAAACCGGAGGTCCACCACCTCGATCCCCTCATCCTTCACGAGTCGGATGACTTCGCCTGGGCTGCGCTCTTTCATTGATGTCTCCCTCTGACACTCGTCGAGCAGCCGCCTGGAGCCTGCCCGGGCAAATGAGGTGCGATTGCTACCTATCACAGGAAAACCTCAAGAAGCGGGCCCGGGGAGCCCAGTTCATCAAGTTTTCACAATGGGAGCCGCAGAGGCCGGACCGCCGCGGGCCCGGCCGCTACCCGGTCGTCACGGCGCCCTCCCCCCGGACCGCGCGCCACCGGGATGCAGCTCTTACGCTAGGTGGCCGTGCCCACGGCATACGAGAAGGGCCTGCACGAGGTGGCGGACGGCGTCTGGGCCTACCTGCAACCCGACGGCGGTTGGGGCTGGTCGAACGCCGGCCTCGTGACGGGCGGCGACGCGTCCCTTCTGGTCGACACGCTCTTCGACCTGCGCCTCACCGCCGAGATGCTGGAGGTCATGCGCCGGGTCGCGCCAGCAGCGGAGGACATCGGCACGGTGGTCAACACGCACGCCAACGGCGACCACTGCTACGGCAACGCCCTCCTGGGCGAATCGGAGATCATCTGCTCAGTCCGGTGTGCCGAAGAGATGGAGGAGCTGCCGGCCGAGACAATGGCGGCCATGATGCGGGCCGCGCCGGCGCTCGGTCCCGCCGGCGAGTTCCTGGCTCGCATCTTCGCCCCGTTCTCCTTCGACGACGTGCCGCTCACGTTGCCCTCGCGGACCTTCGAGGGCCGGCTCGACCTACGGGTCGGTGACCGCCCGGTGTCACTGATGGAGGTGGGCCCCGCGCACACGGCCGGGGACACCGTCGTGCACCTACCCGAGGATGGCGTCGTCTTCACGGGGGACATCCTCTTCCACGGTGGTCACCCGATCGTGTGGGCCGGACCTGTGGCCAACTGGATCGCTGCCTGCGACCTCGTCCTGGCGCTGCAGCCGGCCGTGGTGGTGCCCGGTCACGGTCCGCTGGCGACCGTCGCTGCCGTGACCGACCTGAAGGGGTACTTCGAGTTTCTCAACGGCGAGGCCCGGGTCCGCTTCGAAGGCGGCATGTCGCCCATGGAGGCGGCGCGGGACATCGACCTCGGGCCGTATGCCGGGTGGGGCGAACCGGAGCGCCTCGTGGCCAATATCCATGCCCTCTACCGCGACTTCGGGGCCGACGTGCCGAACGACGCCCTCACCTTGATGGGCGAGATGGCGGCCCTGGCGCGCTGAGCTGGCTCCGCCGGGTGGCGGTTGCAGCCACGTTCGCCCCACCCGAGCAAGCGTGGCGGGTCGCCGGGGTCCTGCAGCGGCCAGGGGGATCAGGGCTAGGAGCGGGCGACAGCCGGGAACGGCCGACCCGCCGCCACAAACGGTTGGTACGCTGCGGCGTCGAATCGGGGGACCGAGACCATGTGCGCACAACGAAGGGACAACTGCGTGTGAACGTCGACGAACGACTCCCGGAATTCGACCCCGACGCCCTCCGCGAGAAATACCGGTCCGAGCGTGACAAGCGGATCCGGGCCGACGGGAACTCACAGTACGTCGAGATCACGGGATCCTTCGCCGAGTACCTCCGCGACCCCTACACGGGGCCGGTCGAACGCACCCCTCTCTGCGATGACGTCACGGTCGCCGTCATCGGCGGCGGGTTCGCCGGCCTCATGACGGGGGCGCGGCTCCAGCAGGCGGGCATCGACGACTTCCGCATCATTGAGAAGGGTGGTGACTTCGGCGGGACCTGGTACTGGAACCGATATCCCGGCGCGCAGTGCGACGTCGAGTCCTACATCTACCTGCCGCTGCTCGAAGAGACCTCGTACATTCCGACGGAGAAGTACGTCCGGGCGCCGGAGATCCTGGAGCACTGCCGGCGAATCGCGCGGCACTTCGACCTGTACGAGCGCTCCTGCCTCTCGACCGAGGTCACCGGCATCGAATGGGAGCCCTCCCGGTGCCGTTGGACCATCGTCACCGATCGCGGCGACCGGATGTCCGCGCGCTTCCTGGTCATGGGGAACGGTCCCCTGCACCGGCCCAAATTGCCCGGCATCCCCGGCATCGAATCCTTCCGAGGGCACGCCTTCCACACCAGCCGCTGGGACTACACGTACACCGGTGGTGACTCGAACGGGAACCTGGTCAAGCTGACCGACAAGACCGTGGGCATCATCGGCACCGGCGCCACGGCCGTCCAGGTCGTTCCGCACGTGGCGGCCTCCGCGGCCGAACTGTTCGTCTTCCAACGCACCCCGTCGTCCATAGACGTCCGGGCCAACCGTCCCACCGATGCGTCGTGGGCGTCGTCCCTCGAGCCCGGTTGGCAGAGGAAGCGGATGGAAAACTTCACCCTCCTGACCTCGGGTGGCATGGCTGCGGAGGACCTCGTCATGGACGGGTGGACCGACATCATCGGGCGGCTGGTGATGCGACTGCGCGACACTGAGGGCGCCGCGGGTCCGGTAGGAGACCTGGCCGGCGCCCTCGAGCTGGCCGATTTCGAGAAGATGGAGCAGATCCGCTCCCGGGTCGACACCCTCGTCACGGACCCGGCCACGGCGGAGGCGCTGAAGCCCTGGTACCGGCAGTTCTGCAAGCGACCCTGTTTCCACGACGAATTCCTCCAGGCGTTCAACCGCCCCAACGTGACCCTGGTGAGCACAGACGGCCGAGGGGTCGACCGGATCACGCCGGGAGGCGTCATCGTCGGCGAACGGGAGTACTCGCTGGACTGCCTGATTTACGCCACCGGGTTCGAGGTCGGGACCGACTACACGCGCCGAGCCGGCTACGACGTGCTCGGATCCCGTGGGCTCAGCCTCTCCGAGTACTGGAGCGACGGCATGAAGTCGCTGCACGGTATGCACGTGCACGGCTTTCCCAACATGTTCGTGCTCGGTCACACGCAAGGCGGCTTCACGGTCAACTATCCGCACCTGCTCGACGAAGCGAGCAGGCACCTCTGCCACATCCTTCGCCACGCCATCGACGACGATCTCTCGACGGTAGAGGTGACCGCCCAAGCCGAAGAGGAGTGGCTGACGGCGCTGGCGGAATCGGCCCGGGACATCCGCGCCTTCCAGGAGCAGTGCACACCCGGCTACTACAACAACGAGGGTCAGCCCGGAGTGGGGGGCTTCCTGGCCAGCTCGTACGGCAACGGCCCGATGCCGTTCTTCCAGCTTCTGTCCGATTGGCGGGACGCGGGAACCTTCGCCGGGCTGGAGCGACGCGCCTAGCGGCGCGCCTCGGAGTGCGATATTTCATACCTGGTAGAACCGACAACGACGAACGGCTCCCACGGGAACGGAGAACACACATGAAGACTGTCCTGATCCTCGGCGCCGGCTTCGCAGGTCTGGAGCTGGCAACGAGGCTCTCGGAGGAGGCGCCACACGATGTCGACGTGACGATCATCGACAGCAATGATGCCTTCGTCTTCGGGTTCTCGAAGCTGGACGTCATGTTCGGGCGCAACGATCCCGCCAGCGTCCGCCTTCCCTACTCGATGCTGGACAAACCCGGGGTTCGGTTCGTACAGGAGAGGATCGTCTCCATCGACGCGGAGAACCGGCGGGTCACCACCGACGCGACCCACTACGACCCGGACGTCCTCGTGGTGGCGTTGGGGGCGGACCTCGATCCTGCCGCGACGCCAGGGTTGGGCGAAGAGGCCTCTGAGTTCTACTCCCTGTCCGGCGCGGAACACGTCCGCGATCTGCTGTCGGGCTTCGAGGGGGGCGACGTCGTCATCGGCGTATTGGGCAACTTCTACAAGTGCCCCGCTGCCCCGTACGAGGCCGCTCTCATGCTGCACGACTACCTGGAGCAGCGCGGCCTGCGATCGGCGTCGACCATCAAGGTCATCAACCCGATGGCGACCCCGATTCCGATCTCACCCGAGGCATCGACCGGCATCCTCACTGCGCTGGCCGAGCGGGACATCGGCTGGTGGCCCCAGTCGAAGGTCACGTCTCTCGACCCCTCGTCCAAGGTCGCCACGCTGGAGGATGGACGAACGACCACCTACGACCTCTTCCTGGCGATTCCCGTGCACCGCGCCCCCCGGGTGGTCGAGGAATCGGACTTGGCGGATGACGGGTGGATCGCCGTCGATCACACGACGTTCGCCACCAGGTTTGAGAACGTCTTCGCCGTCGGAGACGTGACGAGCGCGCCGGTGCCGCGGGTCGGCGCCATCGCCGAAGGCGAGGCCCGCACGCTGGCCGACGTCCTCATCCATCGGATGCGGGGCGGAACGCCGCCCGAGCCGTACCGCGGGGTGGCAACCTGTTACATCGAGTTCGGCGGCACCAAGGTGGCGCGCTTCGACGCGAACTTCCTGTCGGGCCCGACGCCGTTCGGCACCTTCACCGAGGCATCCGAGGCGGTAGCAGCGTCGAAGGTCGAGTTCGGTGCAACCCGACGGCAGCGCTGGTTCGGTATCGATTCCTGAGCGACCCAACGACGACTAAGGGCTCGTGGGACAATGTGGGCTCACGTCGATCGTCGAGGAGTCACCGGTGCGCCACCATGGAGGCAGGTTGAGGACAAGCGGCGCGCTGTTGGCGATTGGCTGCGCCGTAGCGGGACTGCTCACCGTGCCGAGCACGGCGCAGGCTGCCTCGAACTCCCCGACCTATTACGTCTCACTGGGGGACTCGTACTCCGTCGGGTACCAACCCGGGCTCGGGGCCACTCCCGGCTACACGGCGTTCGTGGCGCAGAAGACCCATTTCACGCTGGCCAACTTCGGGTGCGCCGGGGCAACGACCACGTCACTGCTCTCCACGGTCGGGTGCCCCGACCAGTTGCCGCACACCGCAGGTGCCGTGCCCTATCCCACCACGACGCAAGCCGCCGCAGCCGAGGCATTCCTCATTGCCCACAGGGGGCACATCGGGCTCGTTACGGTGAGCATCGGCGGCAACGACGTCACCTCGTGTGCGGCGAATGCCAATCCGATCAGCTGTGTGGCGGGCGCCGTGACGACCATCTCGAGGAACGTCAGCACATTGGCCACGGCACTGCGAGCGGCGGCCGGTCCACGCGTCCCGCTCATCGGCCTGACCTACCCGGATGTCATCCTCGGCACCTACGTGTACCCCACCCAGCCACCGACCGCCTCACGGATCTCACTGGCCAAGCTGTCGGTGGTGGCGTTCAGGTCCCTGATCAATCCGACGCTCACGAAGGCGTACGGGTCGGTCGGCGGAGTGCTGGTGGACGTGACAGCGGCAACGGGCGCCTACACGTCGCTCGCCCGAACGGTCCGGCTCCGGCCCTACGGCACGATCCCCGTGCCGGTGGCCAGCGTCTGCACCCTGACGTGGTTCTGTTCCCAAGGCAACATCCACGCCACCACCAAGGGGTACACCCTCATCGGCAGGCTCGCGGTCGCAAAGTTCGTCGCCATGCGCCGGGCGTGAGCTCCGGGCAGTGACCCTGGCCGCCGGCCTCGTGCTGGCACTCCTGGCGGCGATGGCCCTCAATATCGGGTACTTCGTCCAGCACGGAGCGGCCAACACCATGGGCTCGCTCTCGCTCAGGCACCCTCTCGCCTCGGCCCGGCTCCTGGTGACGAACCGCCAGTGGCTGCTCGGGTACGGGGCCGGTTGGATCGGCTGGGGACTCTACATCGCAGCCCTCAGCCTGGCGCCGCTGTCCCTGGTGCAGGCGGTCTCGGCAGGTGGGGTCGGGATCCTGGCCATCCTGGCCCACCGGCTTGGCACGCCCCTCACCCGCCAGGAACGTATCGGCACCTGGATCGCGGTGAGTGGGCTGGCGCTCCTCGGGCTTTCGCTCACCTCCGACGTGACGCCGACCTCCCCCGCGCGGAGCATGACGTTGATCATCGTGATCGCCGTGGGCGGCCTCCTAGCCGGAATACTCGTGCTGCTGGCGCGAGGATTCCGTCCCGGGGCGCTCCTGGGTTGCGCCGCCGGGCTGCTCTTCGGCGTGGGCGACCTGGCCACCAAGGGCGCCGTCGACGGAGTCGGCCTCCTTTTCGTCCCCATCCTCGCCGTGTGTACCGCGCTGGGCTTCGTGACGCTGCAGCTGGCCTTTCAGCGCGGTCGGGTGCTCGAGACGGCGGGCTCGTCCACTCTGGTCAACAACCTCATCCCCATCGTCGGCGGGGTCGTCGTCTTCCACGAGCCGATCCCTTCGGGACTGCCCGGCGTGGCCCGGGTGGCCAGCTTCGTCGCTGTGGTCGCGGGCGCCGTCCTCCTGGCCAGCGGGCGGATGCACCCTCAAACCGGCGCCACGACCAGTCCGCTCTCGACCCATTCCTGAGCGCGCCGCCCAATAGGGTGGCACCGGCCATCGACTCCCCGAGGTTCTGCTGAGCAAAGGAGCTCCAATCCCCCACTCGTCCGCACCGTTTCGGGTTGGTCCGCTCCCCGGGCCCAGGCTCTCCAGGATGCCCGCATGACCCGGACGTCACAGCCGGTCCGGCGGTGGGTCTGGATCGCCATGATGATCAGCGTCGGCATCGAGTTCGCGCTCGGTGTGGCGTGCTTGGCACTCTTTCCGATCAGGCGGCCTGATCAGTGGCTGCCGTCACAGAGCAAAGCCGTCTATTCGGCGCACGCCGCGCTCGGAGGGGTGCTGGCTATCGCGGCGGTGGCCATCGTCTTGACCGTGGCGAGCAACCAACGATTCGTGCGCCTCGGCGCGCAGGCCGGCCTCGTCGGGCTCCTGTTCGCTGCGGCAGGCGGCATGCTCTCCGTGTGGCACCCCTGGAGGCTGGCCGGCATGGGGCTCATGCTGGTCGGGTCGCTCGTGGCCTTCTTCGGCTACCTCATCCCTCTCGCGGAACCCCAGCCACAGGCATCCGCGCCGGACAGCCCCGGGAGCGTCCAAGCCCCATCCGCCGAGTGACGTATCTGTGCCGGTGGCGTGCGGCTTCGTTTCAACCCGTCCGGTTCCGTAGAATCTATCCCGCATCGTCGGAAAACCAGCGATCGCTCGAGCTGTCCCAGGCGCGCTCCGGCGGACGCGTGATCAGGGGATCGGACGACCGGCACATGAGCAAGGCAGGTTCTCGTGGACTGCGTACGCAGAGGATGACATGAAGATCGCAATCGTCGGAACTGGAGCGATGGGCTCGGTGTATGCCAGCCTCTTTGGCAAGGCCGGGCACGAGGTGTGGGCCATCGACACATGGCAGGAACACATGGACGCCGTCGCCACCTCTGGAATGTCCGTCTCGGGTGCCGGCGGCAGCTTCGTCGTCGACAACCTCCACGTCGGGCGCTCGCCCCATGACGCCGGAACCTGCGACGTGTGGATGATCGCGACGAAGGCGTCGGCCGTCGATGAAGTGGCCAGGGAGATCGCGCCGCAGCTCGAGCCGGACAGTGTGGTCATGGCGTTTCAGAACGGGCTTGGTGCGGGCGAGCGGGTCGCACGCCATATCCCCGAGGAGCACATCCTGATCGGGATCGCAGAAGGGTTCGGGTCGTCGATCCCTGAGCCCGGACACGTGCACCACGAAGGCATGCGACTCATCCGAATCGGCGAGATGCACGGTGGTCTGACGGATCGGGTCCAGCGAATTGAGCAGGCGTGGCACGACGCCGGCTTCAACGTCCGAGCCTTCGCCGACGTGACGCTCATGATCTGGGAGAAGTTCCTCTGCAACGTCACGCTCAGCGCTCCGTGCGCGGCCTTCGATGTCACCGTGGGCGAGCTGATGTCGAATCCCGAGGCGTGGAGGGTCGCACTCGGCTGCACCTCGGAGGCCTACCGGCTCGGCCTCGCCAAGGGGGTCCGGTTCTCGTTCGACGATCCGCTGCGCTACGTGACCGACTTCGCCGCCACGATTCCGAACGCCAGCCCGTCGATGCGCCTTGACCATCTCGCCCGACGGCCCTCGGAGATAGACGTGATCAACGGTCAGGTCGTGGAATTGAGCCGCGAGCTCGGGCTCGAGACGCCATACAACGAGACCCTCTGCGCCATTCTGCGCGATCGCGAGTCACGGTTCACCTGATAGCGGCGAAAGGAGCGGGTGCCGAGGTCCTCGGAAGGCGCTGCGCAAGGGTGCGAAACAGCCGAATGCGCTTGAATCAATCGCGACTCCCGGAGTCTTCAAACGGGAGGCGGCGGGTCCGCCTCAATACGCAGCACTCTGCTTAGTTCCTGGTCAAGTGTCCTGATCCGTCCAAGCACATATCAGCGGGTCCGGTCAACTACTCGAATGGGTTGCTGCACAAACTGCTGCACTAAGGCAACCGCCCCGGCGCCCCACCCATCGCCTGACCTACGATCTGTGGGCGTGCCCGGGACTCACTCGCTCCCCTACGACCCCTCCGCCACAGAGGCGTCCTTGGTGGCCGAGCCTGGCGGCTGGCGGGTCGTCCTCATCTCCGCCGGTGGCCGCGAATCTGTCTTCGCACCGCGGAACGACGTCGGCGATGTCATCGGCCATAGCAATCTGGATCACAGGCCGACGGTGGTCGGCCACTTCGAGGAACAGCTCCGCGCCGCACGCTATGAGCCGGCCAGGATGGCGCCCGAGCCGGGGGCGCTGGCAGCTTGGTGGCTCACCCCCGGCGGCCCGTAGCCCTACCGCCGCCGCACCTCCCGCGGCTCACACAGCGGCTCCAGGGTCAACTGTTGTTCGCAGCTAGTGCCGCTTTGGTCCGGTCGGCTCTATTTCGCGGGGCCCGGCGGTGTCACGATGATCCCGAACAAGGGACGGTGAAGGACAGCGGAGTCCGTGACCTTCCTCGCATCCCTAACCCCCTGCGCCGGCGGTGGCGCAAGGGGTTAGGGACGCACCCGCTAGAAACTCATCACGCCACCCGCCGCTGCCGGTGGATCTCCCGACGCTGTGCGGGCGTGGTCTCGCGTCACGGACCCATCAGGTCAGGATCGGCCAGCGCTACCTCAAGACACCCCTGATGCACCGGGCAAGCCACGAACCGCCGGCCCACGGCCACGGCACAAGGCCCTGGCGTGGCACTCAGCCTGTCGCCGGAAGCCCTCGACCGTCAGCAGGCCCTCTGGGGCGTCCGGTGCCATCAACCACGTGACAAGCGCCTTTCATCGGTGTCAGGGTACGGATGCGCTGTGACCAACCGGGTGGCGCGGCCCTGGTCTGCGGTCGAGCCCTCTCTCCGCCCGCCGGCCAGGTACTACCAGTCGTCAAGCGCCTGTGAGTGGAAGTCGATGACCGCCAGGAGGTCTACGAGGCGGCTCAGGACCGCTTCCGAGTCAGCCAGGGGATCGATGACCGCCCGCTGCGCCGTGAGGGCGACCTCGGCGCATGTGTCCAGCATCAGGACAACGCGCCCCTCGAGCTCCAAATCCGGGCAGACGTTCGCCGCGATCCACGAAGTCGCATCCCTCGTGGCCGCTCCGAGCTCGTCCGCCGCCGCCAACATGGTCACTTCGTTGACCTTCAGCGACACTGCGAAACGGCGTTCGGCGCCCGTCACCCGTCGCAGGACGACCGCTGCCTGTATGAGCCAGTGCTGTGCGGTTCGTTCCACGTCCATAACTAAAGCGATTCTTACGAGAGCGTCCGATCATCTCTAGAGCCGTTCGGACCGTGGGTGCACAACCTCCACACAAACCAAACCGCAGCGGGCACTGGACCTTTGGCTCCCACGTTCCACCGAGGACCAATTGGGTCTCGGTACCCGCATGTCATCCATGACCTCCACGAGCATCGACCCTCAGCGGGTCATCGAGCACGTTGCCGCGCATGGCCTCGGGTCCGTCTGGTCCTGGCTGGTCGCCATCGGCGCCGCCATCGTCGTCCTGCTGGTGATTCCCCAAAGGCGGCGGACCCGGCGGCGAGCAAGGACCAGGAGGGCAGAGAGCCACCTCCCAAATCTTGTCGGGGCGTTGTGCCGATCGGCCCGGCAGGCTCTCTTTCGACCAGGACAGCGGGGTCAGCATGCTGACTGAGGGGCGATGGTCCTGACTTCGACGGTGGTCGGTGCACCTCCATTCGCCCATCTCCAGCCAGTTGCAATCGCCGTCGGGCCGCGGTCAAACGTCGAGGTTCGCACCATGACCGCTATTGCCAGGTTGGTCGGCAGGGGTGTGGCGACTCAATCCTTGGAGTTACGTCGCACACGTCCCCGCCACGTAGCCCGGTGGGGTTGTTGTCGCGGAGTTGTGCTGTCCGGTTCGGTCGGCTCTGTTCCGCCCCTGGACGGCACTGTCAGCATCTTGGACGGGGGCGGAACTCGGGGCATGTGTACGCCCTGGGTCACCGCCCCC
>CAWGOJ010000026.1:0-26220 GCA_963824195.1 uncultured Acidimicrobiaceae bacterium
GAAATGACGGTGAGCCGGCCTGTAGGCGGGATTCTGTCCAGCTCCAAGAGGAGCCTGGGTGGCCATCCATCTGAGCGGCCTACCTGGGGAGCCTCCCTCTCGGGAGCGGGCGAGCAGCCCGTTTCCCACGCTTGGCCTTGCTCCGGGTGGGGTTTACCGAGCCGGCGGGGTCACCCCCGCCGCTGGTGCGCTCTTACCGCACCCTTTCACCCTTACCTGTGCGGGCCCGGAGGCCCGCCATCGGCGGTTTCCTTTCTGTGGCACTGTCCTGCGGGTCGCCCCGACTGGCCGTTAGCCAGCACCCTGCTCTGCGGAGTCCCGACCTTCCTCGACACGATCCCGCATTGCGGCCCGTGCCGCGGCCACCTGGCCGGCTCACCGTCACCACCAGTGTGCCACCCCGCTGGTGGTGACGGTGACCGAGCAGCGCCTCGGTAGGGTGTCGAGGATGTCCGGCGGTGCCCATCAGCTCTTCGATCCCGAGGCTCCGCCGCTGGCCGCCGCCCCGGGGCACCGGCCCGGTTCCGGCGGCCCCGAGCCCCTACCCACGGCCGACCCCGACCCCGGGGACGAGCCCGGCGCCCGGAGCGGGGTCCTCTCCATCGGCAGCCTCTACGAGGAGGTCGAGGGCGCACTCGGCGCGGCCTTCCCCCGGAACCGCCACCTGTGGGTGCGCGGCGAAATCCAGCACATCTCGGACCACCGGTCGGGTCACCTCTACCTGAGCCTGGTCGACCCCGGGGACGACGGGGCGGCGCCGGCGTCCCGGGCCCGCGGGGGCGTGCCCACGCTCAATGTGAAGTGCTGGCGCAGCTCGTGGACGCCGCTGCGGCACACGCTCTCCAAGGAGGGCATCACTCTCACCGAGGGCATGGTCGTCGTGTTGCGCGGGACGCTCGACCTGTATCGAGCCAAGGGGGAGATCAGCCTCATCCTCGTCGAGGTCGACGTCACCGCCTTGCTGGGGCGCATGGCCGCCCAGCGCGCCCAGCTGCTGCGCACGCTCGAGACGGAGGGGCTGCTCGGGCGCAATGGCTCCCTCCGGGTGCCCGACATCTCCATGCATGTGGGGCTGATCGCCAGCCCGGGGACCGAGGGGTATCAGGACTTCCTCGGCCAGCTGACCGGTTCCGGCTTCGGCTTCCGCATCTCGCTGGTCCCCGTCAGCGTGCAGGGGCCCCACGCGCCGGCCGCCATCGCCCGCGCGCTCAAGGTGCTCAGCCGGAGCGACTGCGACGTCATCGCCATGGTCCGGGGCGGGGAGCGCGCGCCGACCTGGCCGCCTTCGAGACCGAGCTCGTGGCGCGTGCCGTGGCCGGGGCCACCAAGCCCGTCTTCACCGGCATCGGTCATACCGGTGACGAGACCGTGGCCGACATCGCCGCGGCGCGCGCCTGCATCACGCCCACCGAGTGCGGGCATCAGATCGTCGTGTCGACCAGGCGCTGGTGGGCGGCCCACGTGGCGGAGCCGGCAGAGCTGCTGGCCCGGCGCGTTCCCGCCTTCCTGGGTGACGCCCAGGCACGCGACCCGCAGGCCCGTGGCCGCCTGACCGCGGCGGCGCGGCACCAGCTCCGCGTGCACCGCGAGCGCCTGGTGAGGAAGGCGTCGTCCGTCGGCCGGTCGGCGCCCAACCGGCTCGAGTCACGCGAGGTGGCCGTGCGCGCCCACGCCGCCCGACTCGGACCCTTGAGCCTCGGGCACATCGGGCGCCAGGACGAGCGCCTGCATTCGTGGCGCCGGCTGCTGTCCGCCTACGACGTCGACCGCCAGCTCGAGCGCGGCTACAGCCTGACCCTGACGGCCGACGGCACGCTGGTGCGCAGCGCGGCCGACGTCGCCGAGCGGCAGGAGATCGTGACCAGGTTCGCCGACGGAACCGTCCGCAGCAGGGTGGAGGGAGCAGACATGAAGCAGGAGCAGGAGAATGAGGACTGAGGTGACCGCCCCAGACGAACATGCCCCCGTGGAGCAGCTGAGCTACACCGAGGCCAGTCGCGAGCTCGATGCGATCGTGGACTTCTTCGAGCAGCGCGAGGTCGACGTCGACGTGCTCGTCGCCCGCCTGGAGCGGGCGACCGCTCTGATCGACGAGCTCGACCGCCGCCTGCGCCAGACCCGGGCCCAGGTCGAGGAGCTGGTGCCCAGGCTCGAGACATTGGCAGCAGAGGCGGGCGGGGACGCGGGGGGTGAGGGCGATGAGTGACGCCCCCATCGCCGACCGGATGTACTTCCGCCAGCTGCTCTCGGGCCGTGACTTCGCGCGGGGCGACATGATGGCCCGCCAGATGGTCAACTTCGTCTACCTCATCGGCGACCGCGAGACCGGCGAGGCGGTGGTCGTCGACCCCGCCTACGCGGTGCAGGAACTCCTCGACATCCTCGAGGCGGACGGCATGCGGCTGACGGGCGTCCTCGGGACCCATTTCCACCCCGACCACCTCGGCGGGCAGATGGGGGGCTGGTCGCTCGAGGGGATCAGCACCCTCCTCGAGAAGGTGCAGGTGCCGGTCCACGTGCAGGCCGACGAGGTGCCCTGGGTGGAGCGCACCACGGGCGTGGGCGGGTCGGACCTCGTCGGTCATCACAGCGGCGAGGTGCTGCGGGTCGGCCAGGTGGGCGTCGAGCTGATCCACACCCCCGGCCACACGCCGGGCAGCCAGTGCTTCCTCGTCGACGGCCGGCTCGTGGCGGGCGACACCCTCTTCCTCGAGGGGTGCGGGCGGACCGACTTCCCCGGCTCCGACCCGCTCGCCATGTACGAGTCCATCCACACCCGGCTGGCCCGGGTCCCCGACGACGCCATCCTCTTCCCCGGCCACCTCTACTCGGCGGATCCCTCCCAGAGCATGGGTGAGACCAGGCGGTGGAACTACGTCTTCCGGCCCCGCTCCGCTGAGGAGTGGATGGCCATGTTCGGTCAGTGACGCCGGCGGGCGGCCTGGCCGCGGACGGCACCGTCGTCGTCGTCGGCGCCTCGTTGGCCGGGTGGCGAGCTGTCGAGACGTTGCGCAAGGAGGGCTTCGAGGGAACGATCTCGCTCGTCGGGGACGAGCGGCACCTTCCCTACGACCGGCCTCCGCTGTCCAAGCAGGTGCTGGCCGGGACGTGGCCGCCGGAGAAGTCCGTGCTGGCCGACAAGCGGCGGTCGAGCGAGCTGCGGGTGCACGAGGTGCTGGGCCGCCGCGCGGTGCGGCTCGACGTGGAAGGTCGCAAGGTCGAGCTCGACGACGGCGCCGTGCTCGACGGCGATGCCATCGTGATCACCACGGGCGCCACGCCGCGCCAGCTCCCCGGCACGGAGGGCTTGAACCAGCGCGACGGCCTCTTCACGTTGCGGACCCTCGACGACTCCCTCGCCCTGCGCGGTGCCGTGACAGCGCGCGAGTCGGCGCGCGTCGTCGTGATCGGGGCCGGGTTCATCGGCGCCGAGGTCGCCTCGACCTGTGCCGGGTTGGGGTGCCGGGTCACGGTGCTCGAGGCGCTCGACGTCCCGTTGCGCAACGTCATCGGTCCGGTGCTCGGTGCGCACTGCGGGTCGCTGCACGGCGCCAATGGTGTCGAGCTGCAAACCGGCGTCGCGGTGCAGGGCGTCCGCAGGGGCCCGGTCGAGGTGGAGGGGGCGGCAGCGGCGAGCGGGCTCGTGGTCGACCTGGCGGGGGGCGAGGTTCTGCCGGCCGACGTGGTCGTGGTCGGCATCGGCGTCGTCCCGACGACCGGGTGGCTCGCCGACTCCGGACTGACCCTGGAGAACGGCGTGGTGTGCGACGACCGGCTGTTCGCCGCCGACGGCATCGTGTCGGCGGGGGACATCGCGCGATGGAACTGGCGCCACGACGGTGGCGAGGAGCTGATCCGGATTGAGCACTGGCAGGTCGCCGCGGAGGCGGGTGTCGCCGCGGCGCGCAGTCTGATGGCCGGTCGGGCGGCCGCAGCGCCGTTCACCCCGATCCCGTACTTCTGGTCGGACCAGTACGGCGTCCGTCTCCAGGTGCTCGGGAACCCCGGAGGCGACGACGAGGTGCTCGTCACCGAGGGCTCGCTGGAGGAGGGAAAGTTCGTCGCGCTGTTCGGTCGCGCCGGTCGTCTGCGTGCCGTCATGGCCATCGGCAAGCCGCGGCAGCTGATGGGCTTCCGGGCGCTCCTCCAGGCCGGCTCCAGTTGGGACGAGGCGCTGGCCCACGGCCGCTCGTAAGGGCGGGCCCCAGCCGCAGTCCCGGGAGTGGATGAGTACGCACCCAAGTGGGTCCGGCCCAGGGAGAGGGGCCACTCAGGAGGTAGCGATCTCCTTCTGGCCGGGAGCGATCCTGTTCAGAAGGAGATGCCCGAGAGCTCCGGGATGGTTGCCTCGGCCTTGGCCCGTGCCGTGAGCCAGCGCTCCCGCGCAGCGGCCCGCCCGGCGTCGTCACTCCGAGGCTCGACCGTTCGGCGAGGCATGAACGTGCCCGCCAACTCCTCGGTCGAACCGTAGGTACCGACGGCCAGTCCGGCCAGCAAGCCTGCGCCGAGCGTGGTGGCCTCCAGGACAGGGGAGATCTCCACCGGTCGGCCGATTGCGTCGGCCAGCGCCTCGACGAACACCGTATTTTCCGACATCCCCCCGTCGATGCGCAGGGACTCGATGGCATACCCACTGTCGTTCTCCGACGCGTCGACCAGGTCCGCACCGCGATGAGCCACACCCTCGAGGACAGCCCGGACGATCTCGGGCCGGCCTGAACCTCTCGTCAGCCCGACGAGGGTGCCCCGGGCCCCGAAATCCCAGACAGGAGTTCCCAGGCCCAGGAGCGCCGGGACGAACCAGACGTCACCGGAGGTCGCGCATTGCAACGCGACAGTTTCGGACTCATGGGCTGTGGCGAGGAGCCCGAGGTCGTCGCGCAGCCACTCGACGCAGGTGCCGGCGGAGAGCATCACGGCTTCGGTGCCCCAGGTCGCCTGCCCGCCCACGCGGAAGGCGACGATGGGAAACGTGCCGGCGCCGCCCCGGGCGGTGCCGCCGGGCCCGGAGCCAGTACCGGTGCACTGATCGAGCATCCCGCCGGTGCCGAAGGTCGCCTTGGCCAGTCCGGCGAGGGTGCAGCCCTGGCCGACCAGGGACGCCTGTTGGTCACCCGCCATGCCGCAGATCGGCGGTGCGCCGGGAAGCGCCGTGGCGGCACCGATCTCCCCGGAGGAGTCGACCACGGTCGGCATCATCGGCAGCGGTATCCTCAGCTTCTGGAGCAATGGCTCGTCCCAGCCGATGGTGACGGGGTCGATGAGAGCGGTCACTGCGGCGTTGGTGGCGTCGGTCACGTGGAGTGCGTCGGCGCCTGACGAGGCGCCACCCGAGAGCGTCCAGGCGACCCAGCTGTCCACCGTGCCGAAGCAGAGCTCCCCGCGCTCGGCACGCGACCGCTCGGGGTCGACCTCGTCGAGGATCGCCATCACCTTGGTGGCCGACGCGTTGGGCGCCAGGCGGATCCCCTCGGCCTGGAGGACGAGGCAGGTCCCGACGGTTCGCAGGTCCTGCCAGCCGATGCCCGGGGCAACGGGCTGCCCGCTGGCGCGCTCCCAGACGATGCTCGAGGCCCGCTGGTTTGCGATGCCGACGGCGGCGACCGGTCCGCCATTCGCGAGGGCCGCCCCGGCGACTGTGAGGACAGCGTCGGCCATCCTCGCCGCATCGAACTCCACGAGGCCCGGGGCCGGAGAGTCGGGCAGCAGTGGGACATGATGCTCGTGCTCGATCGTGGCATCGGGCCGCACGATGGCCGCGCGCACTCCCGACGTGCCGACGTCGACGACGAGGACGCTGCCCCCCGGCCGGCTCATGCCCAGGGTGCGGGGCCGAACGGGGAGGACAGGCCGAACTTGCCGGGGTTCAGGATGCCTGCCGGGTCGAAGGTCGCCTTGAGGCGACGAAGGACCTCGAAGCCCGGCCCGAGGGCGCGCGGCAGGAACCGGGAGCGGTTGAGCCCGATACCGTGGTGGTGGCTGATGGCTGCGCCGTGGGCGGACGTGGCGTCGATGACGGCATCCCAGGCCTGTCGGTAGTAGCGCTCGCGCCATTCGGTGTCCCCCTCGGGACCGCGCCCACCAAATGTGAAGTAGAGGCACGCGCCATCGGTGTAGGCGTGGGACTGGTGCGCCGATGCGGCGAGGGTGCCCTCAATGGACGTCAGCGCGGCGATGACCTCGTCGAAGAGACCGGGCAGTGCAGCCCACGGCCCGGACACCTCGGCGGTGTCCACGACGATGCCGCCGCGCCACAGGGGCGCCAGTGCGGAGACGTCGTTGCGGTGGCCGAGCCAACGCTCTACCAGCTCGCGGTCGAGCGTGTGCGCGTCCGCCGCGTCGCCGCACTCGGCGTCGACGATCGCGAGCGTGGCCGAGAGGATGTCGGGGTCGGCCTCGTCGAGGACGATGAGAACGTTGGTGTCGGGCTGATCGAAATTGCGCGCCGACTCCGTCTGGTCGTAGAGGCGCAGCACCGCTGGCGTCGCCCCTCGGCGGAGGATCTTGCGGCACGCCTCGAGGCCGCCGGCGAACGTGGTGAAGCCGAAGGCGCGACGCTCCTGGGCGGTCGGCAGGGGGTGGAGGCGGAGCCGGGCCTCGGTGATGACGCCAAGTGTGCCCTCGCAGCCCACGAAGAGCTGGGTCAGGTTCGGCCCCGTGGCGGCACGGGGGCCGTGGCCCTCCGTGCGCAGGACGCGGCCGTCGGCCAGCACGACCTCGAGGCCGATGACCATGTCCTCGATCTTCCCGTACCGGGTCGAGTACTGCCCAGCCCCCCGGCAGGCCAACCACCCGCCCACGGTCGAGAGGTCCATCGACTGGGGCCAGTGGCCGACGGTGTAGCCGCCACCGACCTCTCCGAGCGCTGCCTCGAGGTCCGGTCCGAAGGTGCCCGCCCGGACGTCCGCCGTGAGGGATGTCTCGTCGACGCGTACGACCCCGTCGAGGCCCGTCATGTCCATGGCCACGCCCCCGTGCACGGGGATCGACCCGCCGCACACACCGCTGCGTCCCGCCGCCGCGGTCACGGGGACCACGGCCTCGTTGCAGGCCGCGAGGACCTCGGCCACCTGTGCGACCGAGGTGGGCCGGACCACGACCGCCGGCCGTTGCGGGACGGCTCCCTCGGCCGCCCAGCCGATGGCCAGCGGCCACCAGTCACGCCCGGCCTCGGCCCGAGCGTCGTCGTCGGTCACCACCGTGGCGCCGCTCGCTGCGATGCGGTCGAGGACGGCGGTGGGCACCTCGACCGTCGCCGCGCCCAGACGATCCGTGACGTCAGCGGCACTTGCGTCGATGGGAGTGGCGGAAGTGGGTGTCGTCACGGCAAGTCGAGCCCGGCGGTCAGGAGCTCCTTCTGGCACGACTCGATGAAGCGGGCAGCCTGGTCGGCCGCCTCCTGCTCGTCCCAGCCCATGTCGGGAGCGATCAATGCGGCGACCGCTGCCGCGGCGTCCATGCTGGCCTGCGCACGCTGGATCGTGGCGCGCGTCCGGCGCGACAAGACGTCGTCAAGCGTCCGCGCCATCTCCTCGCGGGCGGCGTACACGAGCTCAGCGCCGGTGTAGGGCAGCCCCGCCACCGCCGGTTCGAGCAGCTCGGGACGGCCATCCGCCACGGCGAGCACTGCGGCGTACTCGGTGCCGTAGCGACTCAGGAGTCGCGCCTGGGGTTGGGCCAGCGCCACGGGGTCCCGGGTCTTGGTCGTTGCGCCTATGAGCGGAAGGGACTTCGTGATGCAGCGCCGCCGCCGGGGGGACTCGCCCAGACGATCGACCACAGCGTCGACGGTGTCCTGTGCCATCTTGCGGTACGTGGTCAGCTTGCCGCCGGTGACGGTGACGACGCCGTGTGCCGACACGCGAACGGTGTGGCGGCGGGACAGGTCGGACGTCCGCTCCGAGACGTGCCGGCCTTTGGTCGGTCGTGCCAGGAGGGGGCGAAGGCCGGCCCAGACACCCGTCACGTCGGCTCTCGTGAGCTGCGAGGTCGTGACGTTGTTGGCGGCCTCGAGCAGGTAGTCCACGTCCTCGGGCGTGCATGCAGGGTCGTCGAGGGGACCCGTGTAGTCGGTGTCGGTCGTGCCGAGGTAGACGAGTTCGGTCCCAGGCCAGGACACGACGAAGACGGAGCGCTTGTCCTTCGGCACCGGGATGACCGCTGCGATGTCGCAGGGCAGCCGGTCGGCGGGCACGGTGATGTGGACACCCTTGGCGGGGCGGATGGCGTGGGGGTCTGCACCCTCGTCAAGCGCGCGTATCGCGTCGGCCCACACGCCCGTCGCGTTCACCACCACGCGGGCCCGGATCTGGAACTCTTCCGTCTCAGCGCCGGACGGACGCACGATCGCGCCGTCGGTGGCCCCATCGCCGTCCGTCGTGAGCCGGGTGACCGGGGCGTAATTGACGACAGCCGCCCCAAACTCGAACGCCGCCGTCCGCAGCACGGCCAGGGTCAGTCGCGCATCGTCGGCCCGTGCGTCGAAGTAGAGGAATCCCGCCACCAGGTGGTCGGTGTTCAGCGTCGGAAGGTGTGCGAGGGCCTCGTCCTTGTCGACTTCCCTGTGGCGCTCCCCGATGCGCAGGCCGCCGGTGAGGTCGTACATCCAGAGCGCGGACGAATACGAGCGGGCGACCGTCTTGGAGACGACACCGTCACGCCCGAAGAGCGGGATGAGAAACGGCAGCGGTGCGACCAGGTGCGGCGCGTTGTTGAGCAGGCGCTGTCGCTCGGTGAGGTTCTCGTAGACCAGCCGGAACTCGCGCTGCTGGAGATAGCGGATGCCGCCGTGGACCATCTTCGACGACTTCGACGACGTGCCCGAGGCAAAGTCACCCTTCTCGACCAGGGCGGTCCTGAGGCCGCGGCTGGCGGCATCGAGAGCGACCCCGGCCCCGGTGATCCCGCCTCCGATGACCAGCACGTCGAAGTCCTCGTCGGCGAGGTGGCGCAACGCGTCGTCGCGGCGAAAGGGGTGCACCGGTCAAGCCTGCCACATCCGCCGTGCCGTCAATCCGGTGGTTCTCAGCTGCCGTCGGGGTAGCCCCGCGGTGCGGGACCATCGGGTGGAGCGGCAACGTGTCGGGGCGCCGGAGGTCGTCGACGGCATCCGCGCCGTACGTCGCCCGCCACGACGCCTCTGTGGTGTCGAGAAGGCGCCGGTACTTCCGCTGCGCCCGCTGCCCCTTGTCGGTGAGGCGGAGCACCTTGCCGTGGGCGGCTGCCGGGTCCGGCTCCGCGGTGGCCGCGCCGGTGGTCGCCGTCCTCGGGAGTGCCGGCTCCGACTTGCCGTTCTGCGAGGGCCCCATCGCCGAAGCGGGAGTGCCAGCGTTCCTCCATGGCGGCGGGGAGGGTGCCAGACGTCCCTGGCCGGCCGGCTTCGGTGGTCCGGACGACGACTCCGTCCTGTGGCGCGTTCGCCACGAGCGCTTGTGACAGGAGGGTCGGGAGAGGGAGCGGCGTCACCACCGGCTCCATGTTCGCGTCGAGCGTAGGGTGCCGACCATGCCCCTGGCGCCCGGTGACCCCTGGGAGAGCTATGCCCGGACGGTCGTCGAGATCGCGCGGGCGGGTGGGCAAAACGTCGTGGTCCGCTCCGCCCCACCTGGTCAGGTGGGCGAATGGCCCTGGGCATCTGACGAGCCGGTGCACGTCCTGACCGCGTGGGACCCGGGCGACGAGCGACCCGGTGAGGCGGAGAACCGGCGGCGGCAGGCGGCACTGGAGGCCGATCTGCGGTCCGTCGCAGATGTGCAGTGGCCGGCGCTGGGCGTGGATCCGGTCACCGGGCACCGGGAGGAGGGGGTCGCCGTCTGCGGCGTCTCGGAAGCAGACGTGGTGGCACTCGGCGGGCGCTACCGACAGGACGCCGTCTTCGTGTGGACGCCCACCGCGTGGACGATCCTGGCGTGCGCCGGGGGGCGGCGTGTGGCATCGGGATGGTCTCTCGGGGCGCCCGAGAGCGAGGGATGAGCGGCCGCCGGCGAGTACTACGCCTCACGTAGTACTCTGGCCGACATGGCACGGCATTTCGCATCGTCGCAAGGGAGCCTCGGCCGGAGCAACGAACCCCCGGTCCTGATTCTCACCAGCCTGGCAGGCGGCCCGAAGCACGGCTACGCGCTGACCAAGGACATCGAGAAATTCGCCGGAGTCACCCTCGGTCCGGGGTCCTTGTACGGGGCGATTGCCCGGCTCGAGGAGCGAGGGCTCATTGAGCCCGAGCCTGTCGGCAGCGAACAGAGACGCCGTCCCTACCGCATCACCGGTGCCGGCCGGGTGGCACTGGAGGCTGCGGTGCGCGAGATGCGGACGCTGGCGGACGAGGGTGCGCTGCGGCTCGGGATCGGTGTCAGCCTGCCGGTGATCGGCGTGCTCCCATGAGCGAGGCCGCTTCGAACCGATGGTGCACTGGTACCCGGCGCAGTGGCCATCTTCGGCAAGTGCACGGACAACTGGTTCGCGGGGACACCGAGATCCGGTCGCTGGGTGGCGAGCTCGAGAGTCGACGCCGTCAGCGTGGCGGCCGCCGTCGGGTGCGCGATCGTCCTCGTGGCCGCGCTGTGCGCACGGCCGATGTTCGGAAGCCTCGTCCGCAGCGGTGACTGGAAGGTACTGCGCCGGCCTCTCCTTCGCGCGGTCACGTCGGCCGCGATCGCGGCGGTCCTGCTGGGTGGCGCACTGGCGTGGGCACACCACCTGAACCGCCACGATCGCAACGGGGGCCTACCCGTGCACAACGCGCTCTTCGTGGTGGTCGCCCTGGCGGCTGTGGTCGCGCTCATGTTCGCCACCGCCGCGGCCGTCTCCGTGGCGCGGCGAATTGACCTGCCTGCCCTCACACACACCGCGCGCTCGGGTTGATGGCGCTCGGACTCTCGGGTGTGATGGCGCTCATCTTCGTCGGGTTCGTCACCTGGTGGGCCAGCGAATCCGTCCCTGCATCCGGGGACCTCTCGAGCGAGATGGGCAACGGGATCCCATTCACCTCGATCACGCTGCCGCCCATGCTGCTCGCAGCCGGGCTCTTGATGTGTGGCGGCCTGGTGCTCGCCATGGGGGGCACCGTGCGGATCGCCCGAGCCATCGGTCCCGGTCACGCAACCACGTGATGAGCCTGGGCACTCGGACGGGGAATCTCGGGACGGTCAATTCCTCTTCGGTCCTCTTCAGGCAGGTGGAGAAAGCGCCGATTCGATTGCGCAGGCACCACGGTGTGCCGGTGACAGGCCTCGCGGATGGGGAAGCACCGGCGCGTGGGGCTTCGAGGAGGAAGGCGATGGGCTTCGACGAGGGCTGGGAGTACGACGCAGAGCACGAAGCCGACTTCGACTCGGAGTTCGACTGGGAGCTCGACGGCGACTACGACGCGGAAGAGCTCTATCTCAGCCTCATCCCGGACGAGGAGCGGCACCGCTTCTGGTCCGAGTCCGTGTGGTCCGATCCCATTGACGATGAGTTCCAGCTCGACTCCCTGCTCTTCGCGCACCGTGGCGCCGAGGTCGAGCTCTCTCGGGAGATCCGACTCTCCGAGCTGTGGGCATGTTGCCAGGACCGGCCCTTCACGATGGACGAGTTCCTCGAGCTGTCGGTGCTGATCTCCGAGGTGGAAGGCCTCCGGGGCTCGCCGTGCGCGGACTGCGCGATGTTGGGCCGCCCCAACGTCAGCGCGAACTGGGCGCTGGGCGTCACCGCCCTGTGCCGGGGGCACCTGCGCTTCCGGCTGGGCCATGCCCAGATCGACGGCGGCGGCACGCACCAGCCTTCGTAGCTGGTCGACCGGCGTCCCCGACGGGCCCGGGCGCACCGTGCACAATGGTGGGGTGACGCTGGCTGCGCGCGTCTATGCCGCATCCCACATGACGGGCACCTTCGTCCTGCGATCAGGGCGTAGGGCGGACCGCTACTTCGACAAATACCGGTTCGAGTCCGATCCGGACCTGTTGGCCGAGATCGTCGAGGCACTCGTCCCCCTCGTCCCCCCGGGGATCGAGGGCCTCGCCGGGCTGGAGCTCGGTGGGGTGCCGCTCGCCACCATGCTCTCCTCGGCCACCGGGCTTCCGGCATTCTTCGTCCGCAAGGAGCCGAAGAAGTACGGCACCGAGCGGGTGTGCGAGGGCGGTGACATCGTGCGGCGCAACCTGCTGATCGTCGAGGACGTGGTCACCACGGGCGGACAGGTCGTCCTGTCGGCACAGGACCTTCGCTCCGAGGGCGCCGTGGTCGAGCACGCAGTCTGCGTCATCGACCGAGAGGGCGGTGGGGCTGACGTCGTCGGGGCGGAAGGCATCACGCTCCGCGCCCTCTTCACCATGTCCGAGCTCGAAGCAGCCGTCTGAGGCTGCCCGGGCTCGAGACTCAGGTCGGGGGGATTGCGGTGGGCGGGCAGCCGCCGCTTCTCGTCGCGCTGGCGTTCGAGGAGCGACTTCAGCCGGCTGAGGCTCTCCGTCTCGTCGCCGGCCCGGTTGTGGCGCTCCTCGGGGTCGGTGCTCAAGTTGTGCAATTCGAACAGTGGCTCTGCGGCGGGGGCCGCGAAGGGGTTCTTGGCGATGCCATGGTCGGCGTTCCAGTCGTCGAGGCGCTCGTAGTAGTGGTTCAGTTTCCACAGCTCTTCGGCGCCGTCCGCGCCGGTCGGAAGGGTCGCGATGACCGACTCGATGTTCGACGGCCCGCCGACCGGCTCGAACGGAGCGCCACTCAGGATGTTGACCTTGGTCAAGCCCATGGAGGGGTTGTCCTCTGTCATGAAGTACACCGGAGCGGCAACGGATGAGGCGCTGGACTTCCCGGTCACCACGTCGCTCAGGTCCCGTCCCGGCAGGGGCTGCACCTCCTCGTGGTGGGCTGAGACGCCGGCGACCGCGCGCTCGAGGTCGATGCCGGCCAAACCGAGGAGCGTCGGGATGAGGTCGACGTGGCTCGTCGGCACCGAGATCCCGCCCCCGACCCGGCCCACGCCGGGGCCCGATACCAGCAGAGGGACACGCGTCGCCTCGTCGAAGACGTTGAACCACTTCTGGACGAGACCACCGTGCGCGCCGATGAGGTCCCCGTGGTCCGACGTGAACACGACGATCGTGTCGTCGAACATCCCGGAAGCCCGGAGGGCATCGAGGATCCGCCCTATGGACTGGTCGACCACTTTTTGGAGGTAGTAGTAAAGGCGCCGGTAGGCGAGGTCGGTCTCCGATTCGAAGATCATCTTCGGCCAGAGGGCCTTGAACGCCTCCTGGCAGGGCGGGCGTCCGGCGAAGCTGTCGCCCTGGGACGGCGCCTCGGGTATCTCCGGCACGGTGTCGTCCGGAGGGCCGAATCCGAGCAGCTGGTCCCACCCGAAGCCGTTGAAGGCGATGTCGTGGGGGTTGACGAACGATGCGACGGCAAGCCACGGGCCATCGCGGCGCGCCCGGGCAAGCTCGTCGAAGAGCTCCACCACCTGCTCGGCGAAGACGCCGTCTCTGACCATGCCGCAGTCGGACTTGGCCGCACCGTGGGGCTCCCGGCCGATCCACCCGGAGAATCCGAACGGGTCGAGCCGGTCGGCCTTCTTGTAGGCCTCGATCGCCTCGGGCATCGGGTTACCGGCGTCGTCGGAAGCCATCAACCCTTCGTGCGTCCCGGGGATGACCAGGTCGGCGTGCGAAACGTGCCACTTACCTCGGTAGTGGGTCTGGTACCCCCCGGCCCGGAACCAGTCGCCGAGCGTGGGTACCGAGTTTGGATCAAGCCAGCTCATGTCCGGGTCGGTGTTCTGCTTGGCTGCGCCGTCGGTGGAGGACACCCCGTGGAGCGACGGGTACTGACCGGTGAACAGGGTCGTACGGCTCGGGGTGCAGGCCGTCGAGCCCGCGTAGTGACGATGGAACTCCAGTCCCCCGTCGCGGATCGATTCCCGCGCCGGCAGCTGCTCCCGACGGAAGGCCTTCACCGCGTCGGTCTCGTAGGGAGGCGGGTAGCGCTCCTCGTCGGTCATGACGAGGAGGATGTTCGGTGAGGTCATGGTGCGAGGGCTCCGTTGGGGTCGAGTGCTGACGGCCTGAGGACCGGTGTCACGATACGCGATCGTGTCGCGGGCCGGTGCCGGTCTGCTCCTACAGACCGGTCTCCGCCCTGATCCGCCCGTCGGCCACCGCCTTCTTCAACTCGGCGTAGTCCTTCTCGTTCTGGTCGGCATAGGTCTCGGCGAACTCGGCGAGGGCGTCGTCGAAGGTGGTGCTGTTGCCGAGGTACGAGGCGATGGCGATTCGGTCACCGGAGCGGGCATGGGCCCGGGCCAGCGCCTGGGCGCAGAGCCCGGCATAGGTGGCGAGACCCTTGGGGATTGCGCCCTCGATCTCGAACGAGCCCTTCCAATCCCGGAGCTGGCGCAGGTAGAAGTCGCGGCTGATGCCGTCGAGACCCTCCACCCGCTGCCAGCCCAGGAAGATGTCGCTGGCCGCCTGCATGAGGTGCTGCCCGGCGACGACCCGCTCACCGTGGCTGGTGTACTTGCTCTTGCCCACGAACTCCTCGAGGACCGACGCCTCCGCCTCCTTGGCCTGGAGGAACAGGGGATCGTCGCCGTCACGACCCTGGAAGAGAAGAATCCAGGCCCTGGTTCCGACGCTGCCGACCCCCACGACCTTGCGAGCGACGTCGATGAGCTCGAATTCCTCCACGAGCTGACGACGGTCGGTCTGCAGGGTGCGGCGATAGCTGCGCACCAGCTGATGGAGCGATTCGAGCAGCGCGTCGGGCTGGTGCTCCGCCGAAAGCTCCGCAAGGGGGACGATGAGCGGGGGGTCGCTGATGATCCGGCGCCGGCCCCCGACGACCTCGGTCAGCTTGTCCTGGGCCTGCAGCGAGTCCTTCGTGCGCGACTTGGCGACCATGGAGGACGCCTTGGTCGCCATGCGCGCAGCGCTCTTCGACCCCTGTTTGGTGGCCTGGGCGGTGAGGCCGGCGATGACCCCCTCCACGTCGATATGCGAGTACCACACGTCGAGGTTGCGCGACTCGGCCAGGCGACGCATCTCCCGCCGGTACGTCGCCCCGACCTCCTTCGCGGCAATGGCGCAGTCCTTCTTGGAGAAATTCTGGTCTCGCCCGGCGATGACGACGCTGGCCGCCAGGCGCTTGAGATCCCACTCCCACGGCCCCGGCAGTGTCTCGTCGAAGTCGTTGACGTCGAACATGATGGATCGCTCGGGCGACGCGAACAGTCCGAAGTTGCTGAGGTGTGCGTCGCCGCAGATCTGGGTCGTGAGACCCGAGGTGGGCGTCGTGGCCAGGTCGGACGCCATGACCAGGGCGGCGCCGCGGTAGAAGGTGAACGGCGACACGAGCATGCGCCCGTAACGGATCGGCACGAGCTCGGGCACCCGAGACACGGCCTGCCGCTCCAACAGGCTCACGGGGTCGGGGCGCGACGAAGAGGGCTCGTACGCCGCATGGGATGCCCGCGGCACCCGTGTCCGCGCCTCCTTGCCCAGCAGGGCCCGTTCCTTCGGCGTCGGGTGGACCAACTTCTTCGCCGATGGTGGTCTTGCGTGTGATGTCGTCGGTGTGGTCGTCATCGTTCCTCGTTTCTCCGCGGGCGCGAGCAGCTCGGAGCATGCCGACGCCCGCCACCACCATGCCTTCCCCCGCCCGGAATGGCCAGTGACTTTGGTCACGCCTCCGGGTGCACAGGTCGCCGCGGGATCACAATTGCAGGTGAACGGGAGATTCCGACAACGATTGTCAAAATGTGTCGGCACCCCGGTATGGTGGCGGGGCCATGCAGTCACCCGACGCGCTCACCGATCTCTTCCGGGCCAACGGGCGCAAGATCACTGCCCAGCGGCAGTGCATCTTTCGTGCCCTCGCGGGTGACGTGACCCACCCGTCGGCGGAGCGGGTGCACGAGAGGGTCCGCCGCGAGATGCCCCGTGTCTCGCTCAAGACCGTCTACCAGACGCTGAACGACCTGGCCGATCTGGGCGCCATCTCCGTCCTCGACGTGGGCACCGGCTCGGCGCGCTTCGATCCCAACGTCGAGAGGACCCACCACCACCTGGTCTGCCGCTCCTGCGGCAAGGTGCGCGACCTGGCCGCGGACTTTCCCGGCCTCAGAGTGCCCCGGCGGGCGGCCCAGGGCTTCGACGTCGACAGCGCCGAGGTGGTCTTCCGCGGCCTGTGTGACGAGTGCAGGGGACTGAAGTCGTAGGCGGCAGCAGCACGCAGTCGGAACAAGAGCACCAACCAACAGAAAGGGAATCAACCGCCATGCCAGCACTGAAGGGCACCCAGACCGAGGCCAACCTCAAGGAGGCCTTCGCCGGCGAGAGCCAGGCCAACCGCCGCTACCTCTACTTCGCCCAGAAGGCCGATGTCGAGGGCTACCCCGACGTTGCGGCGCTCTTCCGTTCGGTGGCCGAGGGTGAGACGGGCCACGCGTTCGGTCACTTCGACTACCTCAAAGAGGTCGGCGATCCGGTCACCGGGGTGCCCGTGGGCGCCACGGAGGACAATCTCAAGTCGGCCATTGAGGGCGAGACCTACGAGTACACCGAGATGTACCCCGGCTTCGCCAAGACGGCGCGCGACGAGGGATTCGAGGAGATCGCCGAGTGGCTCGAGACGCTGGCCAAGGCAGAGAAGTCCCACGCCGGCCGCTTCACGCAGGGGCTCGAGTCCGTCTCGTAGGAAGGGCGGCCGAGGTGACCGCCACATACGACCCCACCGATCCCAAGTACTTCGTCCCGGCCGCGCTCCGCGAGGAGGTCGACCGCGTCTTCGACCTGTGCCACGGGTGCCGTCTGTGCTTCAACCTGTGCCCGTCGTTCCCGACGATGTTCAGGTTCATCGATGCCAACGACGGTGACGTGTCGGCACTGACCGATGCCGACCACGACCAGGTCGTCGACGAGTGTTACCAGTGCAAGCTCTGCTACGTGAAGTGCCCCTACGTGCCGCCGCACGAGTGGGAGCTGGACTTCCCGCGCCTCATGAGCCGGGTGCACGCGGTGCGTCACAAGCAGGGGGTCGGGGTCAAGGAGCGGCTCACCGACCAGTTCCTGGCGCGCACCGACGCCCTGGGCCGCGCCTCGGTCGCGGCGGCGCCGGTGGTCAATTGGGCCACCGGTACGCCGGGCTCGTGGCCGCGCCGGGCGATGGAGAAGACCTTCGGCTTGGCCTCGCAGCGGCTGCTTCCGCCCTACGCGAAGCAGCGCTTCACGACGTGGTTCAAGAGGCGCCAGGGCCCGGCCGCCGTGCCGAATGGAAGCGGTGCCGTCACGGTGTTCCCCACGTGCTTCGTGGAGTACATGGAGCCCGACATCGGTCGCGCCATCGTGGAGGTCTACGAGCACAACGGCGTCGAATGCAGCCTGCCCGCGGGCACCAAGTGCTGCGGCGCCCCATGGCTTCACTCGGGGCATGTGGATGAATTCGCGAAGGCGGCCCGCCGCAACGTGGCCGCGCTGGCCGCGGAGGTGCGGGTCGGCCGCGAGGTCATCGTGGCGCAGCCGACCTGCGCCTACGTGGTCAAGCGGGACTATCCGATGTACGCCAAGGGGCCCGACGCCGACCTGGTGGCGTCGCACACGTTCGACCCGGCCGAGTACCTCATGAAGCGCCACCGCGATGGCGATGACACCTTCACCCTCCATGACGAGTTCCCCGGCCGCGAGAACGGCTCGGTGCCCGAGGCGGTGACGTACCACGTGGCCTGCCACCTGCAGGCACAGAATGCAGGGCTGCGCAGCCGCGACCTCCTCAAGCTGGCCGGGGTGACGTGCTCGCTCGTCCAGCGCTGCTCGGGCATCGACGGGACGTGGGGGTACCGGGCCCAGAATTACGACCTGGCCCGCCGGGTCGCGGCGCCACTGGGCCGTGAGGTCGAGGCGGCCGGGAACGACGTCGTGTGCGGCGACTGCCACCTGGCCAACGGGTCGATCCTCCAGGAGACCGGGATGCAGCCGGTGCACCCGCTGCAGCTGATGGCGCGGGCCTACCGTGTCGGCGACGGGGACGACAGGTGACCGAGCGGGCCGCGGGAGCCCTGACGCTGGCCGACGTGCTGGATCTCCGGGCCTACGAGCGTGTGCGAGAGGACTACCGGGCCCGGGTCATCGCCCGCAAGCGCAACCGCCGGGTGGGCCTGGGGCCGATCATCACCCTCGTATTCGAGTGCCTCGACACCGTGCGGTTCCAGGTGCAGGAGATGGCCCGGGTCGAGAAGATCATCAGTGACGAGGCGATCCAGGTCGAGCTCGACATCTACAACCGGCTGCTGCCCGGGAAGCGGGAGCTGTCGGCCACCCTGTTCATCGAGCTGACCTCGGACGGAGCGCTCCGAGAGTGGCTGCCACGGCTGGTCGGGATTGAGCACCAAGTGGGCGTTTGGATCGACGGCGACGTGGTGGCGAGCGTCCCCGAGGCCCAGCACGCCGCCGCCCTGACCCGTGAGAGCGTCACGCCGGCCGTCCACTACCTGCGGTTCGGCTTCACCGAGGCCCAGGTGGCCGCCTTCGGAGACGCAGAGGAGGTGGCCCTGGTGTCCACCCACCCGGCCTACGAGGCCCGAACCGTCTTGCCCCCGGCAGCGAGGGATGAGCTCCTTGGGGACCTCCTCGGGACAACAAAGCCTCTACCTATTGGCTGACCAGGGACAATTCTGTGCGCAAGTCTTTACAGATGCTCACGTCATAAGCCATACTCTTTGTTCGCCGAATTCGGAGCCGGCGCGTTCGGTCGTTGCACCGAAAGGGCCCCCGAGCAGGGCGAATGCAAATATCCGCCTGAGTATCCGTTACGAGGAAGTGTTTCCCATGATCGCCGCCACGTGGCGTAAGCAAGCCGCCTGCCGGGGACTGGACGTCGAGGCGTTCTACCCCGTCACCGAGGACGAGGCCGACGCGGCCGAGGCCAAGGCTGTCTGCGCCGTCTGCCCGGTCCGCCAGGCGTGCCTGGAGCACGCCCTGGCCCACCGCGAGCGTGAGGGCATCTGGGGCGGCACGACCGAGCGGGAGCGTCGGCGGATTGTGCGGCAGCGCCGCAAGTCCGCCTGACGGAGCCGACCTCGCGCCCCGCGACGAGCGGAAAAACCATCGCGTTGGCAGAGAGGTGCCGCTCCCGTTTTTCTCGATCCCCCTGGCGTGCGCCCCAGCCGCGCGGTCGCATTCGAGGGTCGGTCGGTGCACCCCGGATTGATTACATCACCGGGTCTCGTGTAGATCTGACCTTCGATGTTTCAAGTCCGTGGAGAAGAATCGATCGAATGAGCACGTGGAGGCGACTGCTGACGGTGTCGGGGGTGGTCGCTCTAGGCCTTTCGCTCACTGCATGCGGCAACAGCTCGAGCGGCGGCTCGTCGTCGTCCCCGACGACGCCGAGCACCATCAGGGTCACGACGTCCCCCGCCACAGCGCCGAGCCAGGCCAGCATCCGGAAGGACGTCCATTTGCTCAACTGCGGCGCAGCAAAGGGTGGCTGGTCGGCTGGTGGCACGGTGCAGAGCCCGCTGAGCCACTCGGCGACCTTCGACATCACCGTGTTCTTCACCTCGTCAGTGGCGGAGAACCTCGACTATGGGTCGACCTCGGTGCCGTTGAAAGCCGGTCAGAGCAAGCTCTGGTCGGTCAATGCGATCTTCGCCGCACCGAGCACCGTGCTCTGCGTGCTCACCAGCGTCACCACCAGCTGAGCGGGGTGCGGCTTCCCGCACTGCGCACGGTGGCGGTACCAATGGTGACGTCGGGCTGTCCAGTCGTCCCTACTTAGTGCTGTGCTTCACGGTCGTCGTCGTCCTGGGCGCCGCCTGGGTGGTCTGGCCGAGGGTGCAGGGGAACGGATTCCACGGCTCGGGCTGGGTATTCGTGTAGACGTCGCCGGGAATGGTCGTCGTGGTCGTCGTGGTGGGACCGGTGGTGGTTGTCGTCGCCGCCGGGGCACCGGTCGACGAAGGGCCCGTGACGGTGAGCTGGGAGCCGGCGATCAGGAGTGAGACCGTCTGACCGCTCAGGCTCGAGTCGGCCACGTAGGTGACGGGTCCGCTCAGTGCTGAGTCGAGCGTGAGGGCCGCCTCGTAGCCGGTGGGACCGTAGAGGATCTCCGAGGGGCCACCCCCGGCGAGTTGGGATGAGGCGTTGCCGATCTGGGCGACGGTGAATCCCTGTGCGGTGAGCGCCGTGGCGGTCGTGTGGGCGATGCCGTTGACGGTCGACGCGTTCAGGACGTTGACGCTGACCTGGCTGTGCGCCTCGGTGGGAACGGTCGTGGGAGCAGTGGTGGCCGTGTGCTTGCCCTTGCCCTTGGCGGGCGTCGTGGCCGGCGTCGTGGCGGCGGGCTGCGTCCCGATGGCGTCGAAGCTGTCGATCATGTTCTGGGCGTACGGCTGGGCCAGCTTCAGCACCGAGGCCCCCCCGTCGGTGGTGTACCCGATCGTGGGCAGCGTCTCGGTGACCAGGTGCGACGACGGGAGACCGCGGAAGTCCTCGGCGATGTGGATGAGGTCACTCTGGCTGAGCGTGTCGTCGATGGTCAGGTTGCCGACGGCGGCACCGATGAACGAGTTCATGGCGAGCGGGTTCGTGACGGACGCGTTCATCTTGGCCAGCACGGCACGGAAGAAGGCGTCCTGACGCTGGATGCGGCTGAAGTCCGACAGGCCGTCGTACTCCCAATAGCCGTTCGAGTTCATGTAATAGAGGTGCCGGCTGCGCACCAGCTGGAGGGCGGTCGTCCCGTTCACCACCTGGCAGCCCGTCGTGGTCACGTCCAACCCGGTGTACTGGTCCTTGACCTCGGTCGGGAAATCCATGGTGATGCCGCCCAGTGCGTTCACCATGCCCGAGAAGCCGGGGAAGTCGACCGACATGTAGTGGTTGACCGGGATGTCCAGGACCTGCTCGATGGTCTGCACGAGGAGGTCGGGGCCGGAATTGAACGCAGCGTTGATCCGGTTCATGCCTGAGATCCCGCTGACGTTGCCCGGGATGTCGACCCAGAGGTCCCGCGGGATGGAGAGGACGGTCACGGTCTTGGTGTCAGGGTCGAAACGGGCCACCATGGTGACGTCGCTGCGCTGGCCCCCCGCGTTGGCCTCGTCACCGAATGCGTTGACCTGCGTGGCATTCGACACGAATGCCCTGGAGTCCGAACCGACGAGGAGGAGATTGAAAGGATTACCGGGCGGGGCCTCGGCAACGAGGTGCTTGGCGTGGATCTTCTTGATCTGGTCGAAGCGGTAGGTGGCGTAGACGTAGAGGCCCCCGACTCCGAGGGCAGCGACCAGGACGATGAACGAGAGCGCGTACAGAGCGCGGCGGCGCCACCGGTGCCGGCGCTGCTGCTCCTTCTTGCGGGTCTTGCGGAGCTCGGCCTGGAGGCCGCCCCGCGACCGGGCCGACTCGGAGGGGACCTGGTCGGGGTCGAGCGGCTCCGGCGTCTCGCCGTCGTCGGGGGTCAAGAACCAGAAAATACCTGGCCGGGAGGTCCGGTAGCCTTCGCCGGTGCATTTCGACCTGCCAGACGAACTGCTCGAGCTCCGCGACTCCGTGCGGCGACTCGCCCAGGACAAGGTGAAGCCCAGAGCCCGCGCGATCGACAAGGACGGGGCCTACCCGATCGACCTCTTCACGGCGTTCCGGGACGCCGGCCTGCTCGGGCTGTGCATCCCGGTGGCCTACGGGGGCTCGGGCGCGGGGATCCTGGGACTCGCCGTCGCGATCGAAGAGATCGCCAAGTACTCCAACACCGCGGCCCTGATGCTTCTGCTGACCCGGTTGCCCACGGGTCCCGTCATGATTGCCGGCACTGACGAGCAGAAGCAGCGGTACCTGCCGGGGATCTGTGAGGGCACCCTGCGGGCGGCCTTCGGGCTCTCGGAGCCGCAGGCCGGCAGCGACGTCATGGGGATGCGGACCCGGGGCGTGCCCGATTCGGGGTCGGAGGGCGGCTGGGTGCTCAACGGCACGAAGTGCTGGATGTCGGGCGTGCGCGAGGCCGACTGGTACACGGTCTTCGCCAAGACGAGCGACCCCGCCAGCCGGGCTCACGACTCG
Source organism: uncultured Acidimicrobiaceae bacterium (assembly GCA_963824195.1). GTDB lineage: Bacteria > Actinomycetota > Acidimicrobiia > Acidimicrobiales > RAAP-2 > Bog-473. Next base: position 22,026 of record CAWGOJ010000026.1, read on the forward strand.
GTCACGGCATTCATCGTCGAGCGAGCATGGGGCGGGGTTGAGGTCGGTCGCACGGACCACAAGATGGGCGTGCGCGGGGTCGACACGGGGGAGCTCGTGCTGACCGACGTCCACGTGCCCGCCGAGAACGTGATCGGCGAGGTGGGCGGCTTCCGACTGGCCATGCTCGGCCTCAACGCCATGCGCCCGATCGTGGCCGCCCGCGGCATCGGGCTGGCCGAGGGCGCGCTGATGTACGCCACCGAGTACGTGCAGCAGCGGGCGGCGTTCGGCAAGACGATCGCGGATTTCCAGGGGATCCAATGGGAGATCGCCAAGTGCGCCGTCGACATTGAGGCGGCCCGGCTCCTCACCTACCGGGCCGCGGTGCTGGCCGACGAGGGCAAATTCACCAAGGAGTACGTCCCGTACCTCTCCATGGCGAAGTACCACGCCACGGAGCTGGCCGTCCGCGCCTCGTCGCTGGCCGTCCAGCTGCTCGGCGCAGCCGGCTACATGGAGGACCACCCGACCGAGCAGTGGTACCGCGACGCCAAGCAGCTGACCATCGTCGAGGGCACGTCGCAGGTGCAGCTGGGACTGATCGCCCGCGGCGTCCTCGACCGGGACCTCTGGTGGGACTGACCTGGCCCGAGATCCTCGCCCGGCTGTCGCGCCGTGAGTCCCTCACCGCGGACGAGTCCGAGGGCGCGCTCGGTGTCGTCCTGGCCGGTGATGCCACGCCGGTGCAGGTCGGGGCCTTTCTCGCCCTCCTGCACGCCAAAGGGGAGACCGCAGACGAGGTGACCGGGCTGGCCCGGGCCATGGTCGACGCCGCCGTGCCCTGCCCTCTCGACCCGGGCGACCGCGTGGTGGTCGACCTGGTGGGCACAGGGGGCGACCGGCTGGCGAGCATCAACGTGACGACGCTGGCCGCCTTCATCACGGCGGGCAGCGGGGTGCTGGTGTGCAAGCACGGGAACCGGGCCGCCTCGTCGTCGGTGGGCACGGCGGACGTGCTTGAGGCCTTGGGAGTAGCCATTGAGATCGGGCCCGAGGGCGTCGCCCGTTGCGTCACGGAGGCGGGCATGGGCTTCTGCTTCGCCCAGCGCTTCCACCCCGCCATGCGCTTCGTCGGACCGGTGCGCAAGGACCTGGGCGTGCCGACCGTGTTCAACTTCCTCGGGCCGCTCATCAACCCGGCGCGGACCAGGCACCAGCTCGTCGGCGTCAGCGACGCGACGATGGGGCCGATCATGGCGGGGGTCCTCGGGGCGACCGGCAGCCGCCACGCCATGATCGTGCACGCCGACGACGGCCTCGACGAACTGAGCGTGACGTCGCCGTCGAGCGTGCTGGAGCTGCGGGGCGACGGCTCGGGCGAGTTCGAGGTGAGCGACTGGCGCGTCGATCCGGCCGCGTTGGGGTTCGCCCCCGCCACCATGGCGGACCTGCGGGGCGGCGATGCGGCCTTCAACGCGCGGATCATCCGCTCGGTGCTCGAGGGTGAACAGGGCGCCCGGCGTGACATCGGCCTCCTCAATGCCGCTGCGGCGCTCGTCGTGGCGGGCGCCGTCACGGACCTCGAGAGCGGTGTGGAGGCGGCGGCCGAGTCGATCGACAGCGGCCGGGCCGTCGCCGTGCTGGACGCGCTGGTCGCTACGTCGCAAGAAGCGCTGCGCCGGCAGACGGACTGATCCGCCAGGCTCGGCGCGGTGCGTGAGCCGCCGGGTCCAAGGCGGGCGAATCCGGGCGGCACAGCGCGATCACGCACCCGCCGAAGCCGCCGCCGCTCATGCGGGCCCCGAGGACACCGGGCTCGGCGACGAGCTGCTCGACCAGCTCGTCGACGGCCGGCACGGAGACCCTGTAGTCGGCCGCCAGGCTGCGGTGCCCCTCGGTCATGACCGCGCCGAGGCCCGCCATGTTGCCCCGGGCGAGGAACTGCTCGGCGTCCCGCACCCGGGTGCACTCGGTGATCACGTGGCGGGCGCGCCGGCGCAGGACGGGATCGGCGAGCCCGCTGAGGTCGCCGAGCTCGCAGGCGCCGAGCTGCCGCCCGAGGATGGACGCGGCCCGCTCGCACTCGGCGCGCCGCGTGGCGTAGGGCGTCGTGGTCAGCAATCGTGGCGTCTCGCTGTGCACGATCACGAAGGCGGCGTCGTCGGGGACGGGAATGTGCCGGATCTCGAGGGTGGCGAAGTCGATGCGCAGCGCGTGGCCGGCGCGGGCAGCGGCGATGGTGAGCGGATCGAGCAGGCCCACGTGGGCACCCGCGCCGCGCTCGGCCTCCTGGCAGTCGCGGGCGAGCGCCACCGGATCGGGGTCGTGTCCGAGGGCGAGGAGCAGGGCGACCGAGAAGGCCGCACTGGAGGACAGGCCGGCGCCGACCGGCAGGGTGCTGGTCACCCGGACGGTGCCGCCCGAGGGAGGGGGCTGCAGCCGGAGGAGTCCGTCCGCCAGGAGGGCCTCGGAGGGAACCGGGGCGGCGCCCCCCGGAGCGATCTCCAGCGGCTGGTCCGGGAACTGGTCCGAGTCGATCCCGACGAGGAAGCTGCCGGGCTTCGGTGTGAAGGTGACCTCGGTGGCCAGGTCGATGGCCATCGGCAGCGACAGGCCGCCGTTGTAGTCGGTGTGGTCGCCGATGATGGTGACTCGTCCGGGGGCGCGGGCCGTGGGCATGGCGCCCAGCTTTGCGCAGGTCGGGCCGGCTTGACCGTCGAGGGCGGCACGGGTCACGATCCTGCGATGGCCGACCGGGGTGGACCACTCAGCGGAATCAAGATCATCGAGCTGGCGGGCATCGGGCCGGCGCCCTATACGTGCATGATGCTGGCCGATGCCGGGGCCCAGGTCCTGCGGCTGGAGCGCGCCGCTCCGGGGGCCGTCGAGCGGGGGAGGAGCGGCGCTCTTCCGGCGCCGGGCCCTACTGGGACCTGCTGAACCGGTCACGGCCGTCGGTCGGGATCGACCTCAAGAACCCGGACGCCGTCGAGCTGGTGCTGGGGCTGGTCGAGCAGGCCGACGGGCTGATCGAGGGCTTCCGGCCCGGCGTGGCCGAGCGGCTGGGGGTGGGGCCCGAGGCGTGCCTCGCCCGGAACCGGCGCCTCGTCTACGGGCGCATGACCGGGTGGGGCCAGGACGGTCCCATGGCGCCGATGGCCGGGCACGACATCGACTACATCGCGATCGGGGGCGCCCTGTGGTCGCTCGGGCGGGCCGACTCGGCACCCGTGCCGCCCCTGAACCTGGTGGGCGACTTCGGCGGCGGCGGCATGCTGCTCGCCTTCGGCATGGTGGCCGCTTTGCTCGAGGCGGCGCGGTCGGGCGAGGGCCAGATCGTGGACGCCGCCATGGTGGACGGCGCGGCATCCCTGATGACGATGATCCATGCCTTCCGCCTGAACGGCCTGTGGAACGACCAGCGCGGGGCGAACATGCTCGACACCGGCGCCCCGTTCTACGAGGTCTACGAGACGTCGGACGGGCAGTGGATGGCGATTGGAGCCATTGAGTCGCAGTTCTATGCGGCCCTGCTGGAGGGGCTGGGGCTGGCCGATGACGCGTCGCTGCCGGCGCAGATGTCGCGGGGGGACTGGCCGGCCATGAAGGAGCGGTTCGCCGCTGTGTTCCGGGCGAAGACGCGGGACGAATGGACCGCCATCTTCGACGGGACCGACGCCTGCGTGGCACCCGTGCTGTCCGCGTGGGAAGCCCACAGGCACCCGCACAACGTGGCGCGGTCCACGTACATCGAGGTGGACGGGGCGGTGCAGCCGGGGCCGGCGCCTCGGTTCTCCCGCACCCCGTCGGTCGTCTCCAAGCCGCCGTCGCCCCCGGGTGCCGACACCGTGTCGGGGCTCGTCGAGTGGGGCGTGGACGAGAGCGTGGTGGTGAAGCTCCGCGAGTCGGGGGTGCTCAGCTAGGGGCAGGGCCCGTAGGGGTCGATCGGAGCGCCCGACGCGCCCGACAGGACCCACGAATTGGATGCCTCGTTCATGTAGGCCGCGGGGCAGGCATCCGCGATGGCGATCACCGCCGAGGACGGGCAGGTGCCTTGCTCCGCGAGGCACGTCATGGCGTCGTGGCCCTCCGCGTAGCCGGGGCACTCGAGGGTGAAACTCTTGGCGGCGTAGGCCTGGAGGTAGGCCAGCGCGGCCGCGCAGCCCCACGCCGTGGCCTGACCGACCGCGGGCAGCGCGCTGGGAGTGGCAGG
>CAWGOJ010000027.1:0-106858 GCA_963824195.1 uncultured Acidimicrobiaceae bacterium
ACAGATCGGAGTTGGCTCTCTCGAGCTCGGCCTGGGTCTGGGCCAGCTTGCCGTGCAGTTCCGTCATGCGTTCGGCCGCGATCAGGCGCGTCTGGACGGCGAACGAGTCGACCGGCTTGGTCAGGTAGTCATCGGCGCCGGAGCTCATGCCCTCCAGGATGTGCTCAGGATGGTCGAGCCCCGTCGTGAGGACGATGTAGACGTAGCTGTCACCGGTCCCCTCCCGAACGCGCCGGCAGAGTTCGGGGCCGTCGACCCCGGGCATCATCCAGTCGGTGAGCAGGACGTCGATCCCCCCGGACGACAGCAGATCCCAGGCCCTCGACCCCTCCTCGGCGACGATGGTCTCGTGGCCCAGCTTCGACACGATCGCCTTGAGCAGCAGGCGGCTCGTGGGCTCGTCGTCAGCGATGAGGATCCGCATCTCAGGGCCTCGGTGCGACGGCCTGCAGGGCGGCCCGGGCCCGGGAGAACTCGATCTCGAACCGCTCCGCCAACCCCGCCGCGTCCTCGAGCTGCGCTTGCCGGGCGAGCCTCTCGATGTCCGCACAGACATCCGCCAAGACGGAAGCTCCCACGTTCGCGCTGGCGCCCTTGAGCGTGTGCGCGGCGTGCTCGACGGCCGCGGCGTCGCCATCGTGCAGGACCCGCAGGAGCTCCTCTCGCCCTTCCTCGCTCATGGTGAAGTATTCGCCGACGATGTCCTGCAGCGCCTCGCCGGTCCCGTCGTCGAGGCTGAGGAGGAACTCGATCTGCGAGCTGTTCAGGGGATCGCTCAAGAGGTCGCTCATGACGCACCCACCTCCTCGCGCTCGTGGTGCGGCTTGGCCACCCATCGCTTGAGGACGGTGGACACCGCCTCCAGTCGCACGGGCTTGGTGATGAAGTCGTCCATGCCGGCCGCCATGCAGCGCTCCCGGTCACCCTCCATCGCCGCCGCCGTCATGGCGATGATCGGGATGTGCCCCGCCGTGCCCTCGATGTGTCGGATGGCCTCAGTCGCCTCGTACCCGTCCATCTCGGGCATCTGGCAATCCATGAGGATGGCGTCGTAGGTATCCGAGCGGAACGCGTCCAGAGCCTCGAGTCCGTTCTTGGCGATGGCGAAGGTGTAGCCGAGGTTCTCGAGCACCTTCGTGCCGACGAGCTGGTTCACCTTGTTGTCCTCGACGAGCAGGATCCTCCCCGAGCTCTCCGCTATCACCGCGCGAGCCTCGGCCGAAGCCGCCGACGTATCGAGCACCGCCCCGGAATTGAGGCTGGTGATCAGGCAGTCGAACAGCTCGGACGAGCGCACCGGCTTCGTGAGGCTGGCGGCGAACCCGGTCAGGTGCGACTCCGCCGCCTCGAGGCGATGGCCCGAGGAGCTCAGGAGGAAGAGCATGGTCGGCGCCGTGGCGGGATCCGCCTTCAGCGTGCGGGCCAACTCGATGCCGTCCATGCCCGGCATGTTCAGGTCGACCACGCCCAGATCGAACGAGCGGCCGTCCTGGGCAGCGGTGAGCGCCAGCTCCAGAGCCTGGTACCCATCGGCCGCCTCCACGGCCTCCACGCCCCAGGAGAGCAGCTGTTGGCGGAGAATCCTCCGGTTGGTCGCATTGTCGTCCACGACCAGCGCGCGCTGACCCGAGAGTGTGCGCGGGTCCCCACTCCCCTCGTCGCTCGGCAGGTCATCCGAACGTCGCAGGGACAGTTCGAACCAGAATGTGGATCCCTGACCCGGAGCACTCGTGAGACCGAGTCGTCCCCCCATGAGCTCCACCAGCTGTCGACTTATCGTCAGGCCGAGGCCCGTACCGCCGAACCTACGGGTGGTGGACGAGTCCGCCTGCGCGAAGGCGCTGAACAACCGCTCCTGATCCTCCTCGGCGATGCCGATCCCGGTGTCGACGACGTCGAAGTGCAGCGCGACGCGCTCGGAGTTCTGATGGAGCACGCTCACGCGTATGACCACCTCACCTTCGGAGGTGAACTTCACGGCGTTCGCGCCAAAGTTGAGCAGGACCTGCCGGATCCTGGTGCCGTCTCCCAGGAGCCCTGTCGGAACGTCGGGCTGGACGTCCACCAGGAGCTCGAGGCCCTTGGTGTGGGCGGTGCCGGCCAGGATGCGCCCGACGTCGTCGACGACGTTGGGCACGTTCAACGTGGACTCCTCGATCTCGAGCTTTCCCGCCTCGATCTTCGAGAAGTCAAGGATGTCGTTGATGATCACCAACAGGCTCTCGGCAGAAAGTTTGACACCCGACGCGAGCTCAAGCTGCTCGCCGTCGAGATCTGTCTCCAGGAGGAGATCCGTGAGCCCGATGACTCCGTTCATCGGTGTCCGGATCTCATGGCTCATCATGGAGACGAACTGTGACTTCGTCCGGGAGGCCACGAGCGCCGCGTCCCGTGCGGCAAGGAGGTCCTGAGCGGCCTGACGCGCCTCGGTGACATCGCCGCCGTTGAGGACGTACCCGTTGACCGACGGGTCGTCGAGGAGGTTGGCGGCCGTCCAATCGACGGTGCGCCATTGGCCGTCCACGTGCTGCATGCGCACCTCGAACACGACCGTGTCGGTGTGGTCGGTGAGGCCGATGAGGTGCTCGATCACCATGCGGGAGTCGTCGGGATGCACGAGCTCGGTGAACGGCCGGCCCTCGAGGTCACCCGGCGAATATCCGAGGATGCGCTCTGCGGACGGCGTGATGTAGGCAATCCGGAGATCGGCCTCGATCACGGTGATCAGGTCCCAGGTCTTGTCGATGAGTGACCGGAACCGGGCCGTCCTCAACGCGTGGGCCTCCCGAATGGTGAGTCCCAACCGGACCGAGGCCACGACAAGGGTGACCGTGGCGAGTGCGATGGCGGGGCGCCCGATGTGCACGAAGCTCGCGACGACCAGGATCCCCAAGCTGATCGCCACGCCGAAGACAGGCAGTGCGAAGCCGGCAACCCGATCGGTCCCCGGGTTCTCCACTTTGGGGGGCAAGATCCACACTGCGACCGCGATCAGTGTCAGCGAGATCGGCCACGCGGCTCCGTTGGCGACGTAGCCGAACTTGCTTGTGGGCTGGAGGAGGTTGAATCCATCGCCGATGGCGTTCGCTCCTAGGGCGACACACACGAGGGCGAAGAACGGCCTGAAACCCTTGGGCAGCACCAGCAAGCCACCGACGCACAGGGCGAACAGCAGCATGTCGCCCATGGGATAGACCAGGTTCGTTGCGGCAGCCAGCGCACCGCCGCCAGTGACCCTCATGACCGCAGCGACAACGAAGGCAGCCGACAAGGCGGCCACACCGAGGCCGGCAATCAGCCCGTCCAGCGAGGTCGCGAGGAGCGACCCACGGTTCCCGCGCCGAATGAGAAGCGCCAACGCCAGGAAGCACAGTGGGAAGAACGCGACATAGAACGCGTCGGCGAGCGACGGGGTCGACGGTGTGGCCCCGCCCAGAGACTCGATGGTCAAGGTGAGATCGCCAAGGGCCCACGAGATGCATGCCACACCCATGATCAGCGGGAACAAGCGCGCGACGGAGCTACTCGATCGCCATGAGCCCTCGAAATAGCGGGCGAGGCAGATGTTGCCCACGGTGAATTCGAGCAGGACGACACCCCACCCGTCGAGTGGGGTGTAGTACGAGCCATTTCTGCGCACGACCAGAGAGACGAAGAGGGCGACGACCAACAGTGCCGCGATGCCGAGCGCCCATCGGACCCGAGTCGGGACCCGGTGGGGGCCCCACGGGTCCGGCTCAGCGGTGACGCCCTCGGCTTCCCCGGCGGACGGGTCAGGCATCTCAGACGCCTCCCCGTTCCGCTGCACGACTGCCACGCCCATTCCCCCTATGACGGCATGATGGAGCCTGACATTGAGTCGCTGTTTGGTCGCCCGACCCCGGAGGGGGCCACCGGGCACGGTTGATCCGTGAGGACGGGCGATGAGCTGGGCTTTTGTTGGTGGAATGTGTCGCAGGATCCCCTCGGGCGCACCTCGGCGCCGCGAGGGTGGAGAGGGGGGGTCGAGATGGCCACGTTCGTCCTCGTCCACGGGGCGATGCACGGCGGGTGGTGCTGGCGCCACGTAGACCACGAGCTGTCCCGGCGCGGCCACGACGTCCACCGGCCGACGCTCACGGGCCAGGGGGACCGCCGTGCCGGTCTGGCACCCGAGGTCGGGGTCACCACCCACGTAGGGGACCTCGAAGATCTCGTGTGGTTCGAGGACCTGACCGGAGTCCACCTGGTCCTCCACAGCTACGCCGGCGTCCTGGCCGGGCCCCTAGCCGAGCGCGTCGAAGATCGCCTGGCGTCGGTCGTCTACCTCGGTGCCTTCGTCACCGCACCGGGCGAGAGCCTGCTCGACATCGAGCCGGCGGATGTTGCCGATCGCTACCGCCGCCAGGTGGCCGAGCACGGCGGGGGCTGGTACCTGCCGGCAACCGACGCCTTCCTGGAGCAGTGGGGAATCCGCGACTCGGCGTTGCGCGACTGGGTGGGACCTCGCCTCACCGATTTCCCCTTTCGGTGCCAGACCGAACCGACCGACTTCGACCCGGAACCGCTCCGCAGGCTCCGCAAGGTCTACGTGAAGCACACCGATCCGCCGTTGGCCAGCCTCCAGCGCTTCTACGACGCCGCGGTCGTGGCCGGCTGGGAGACCCATGAGCTCCACTGCGGGCACGACATGATGCTGGCGGCCCCGGAGGACACGACAGATCTCCTCGAGAGGATCGCCCGAGGCGCCTGAAGGAATCCATGCTGATCCCGTGAACGGCGCTCTGCGTGGGTCGGGTAGCGTGGCAGGCGATCCTCTCGGTTCTCTTGCGCAGACCGACCGGGTCGTCACGCCCCGGCGTGGCACTCCGATGCGTCGCCGAAAGGATCTCTCATGCCCGGACCCGACGTGCCCACCACCAACGGGCACCGTGAAAGCCCGCGGCGCGTGCGCAAGGGCGAAGCCCGTCCACGCCGGTCGGACTCCCAGCCCACAGAGGACACTCTCGACGAGCAGGTGGTCTCCCTCCGTGAGACGGGCAAGAGCTACACCTCGGTGGCCAAGACCCTCGGCATCAAGCGCAGCGCAGACGCCCATGCGGCATTCCTCCGTGCGCTGCACGCCCGACCGGCCAAAGAACGCGCTGCCATGACGCAACGCGAGAGCGAACGCCTGGACCGCCTCGAGCGACGCGTCCGCTCCCGGGATGTGGGCCAGCCTGACGAGCTCCGGCGGCATCTCGCGGCGCTGGAGAGATTCCGCCAGAGCCTCGCGTAGACGTAGTCCCCCCGGGCTGCGGCCTGGGAGGACCGACGGACGCGCCCCGGACGACCGAGGTTCGCGCGCCAGGGGTTGCCGCCACCACCGGGGGCCGCCTACCGGCGGGCCTTCGTCCCTTCGGAAGAGCTCGATCGCCCCTACGTCGCCGTCTCCGCCGACGTCATCGTCGCTCCCGACGATGCGAGCGCCAAGAGGCTGGCCGCCGGCTACGCCCTCTGCTCCTTCGCCCTGCTGGCGCGCGAGTGGTTCAGGGATCGCCACCAGCAAGGCAAGCGGACGATGGGCGTCGTCCACCGGTAGTGTCGCCCCCAGTCGGACCACGTAACCCCGGGTGCCCAGTGGCCTCAATCTGACGAGAAATCCTGGAAGGAGATCGGTGAGCGTCGCCGTAGTCGTCGGCAACCCAAAGGCGGGCTCGAGGACCCTCGGGGTGGCGATGGCTGTCGCCGGTGCCCTCCAGGGCGCCGATGGAAGCTCCACCGACCCTCTCGTCATCGACCTGGCTGAATTGGCGCCCGAGCTCTTCGACTTCGAATCCGTTGCCGTCAAAGCATCCCTCGAGTCCGTGGCACACAGCGATCTGGTGGTGGCGGCCTCACCGACCTACAAGGCAACGTATACCGGCCTTCTCAAGTCGTTCTTCGATCGCTACAACACTGATGCCTTGGTCGGAACGGTCAGCATTCCGGTCATGACCGGTGCGGCGGCGGTTCACGCCCTTGCACCAGAGGTCCACCTACGTCCGCTCTTGGTCGAGCTCGGCAGCTCCACTCCGACGCGGGGGCTGTTCGTGACCGAGCAGGAGTTCGATGACCTCGACACGGTGATCGCTTCCTGGGCCCGGCTGGCCCGACCGCTCGTCGAGCGGGCACTTAGCGGGAAGTCACCCGGAGCGCGCTGACATTGCGCTCCTAGCGCTGGCGGCGGGTGTGTGCCGCCAGGACGACATCGACCAGCCGGCGCTGGCAGAACCCCAGGCGTTCATAGACTCGTCGAGCCTCGTCGTTCGATTCGGCCACGTGCAGGAACGGCTGCTCATCACGCTCGATGATCCCGGTCGCCACATGATGGGTCAGGGTCGAGGCAAGGCCGCGGCCCCGGGCATCCGGATGCGTGTACACGGCGGACACCTCTGTGAACCCACTGAGACTCAGCCGCTCACCGGCCATCGCCACCAAGTGCTCACCCTCGAAGTGTCCGTAGTAGCGACCGAGTTCGATCGTGCCGCCGCGGAATGGTCCCGGCTTGGTCAGTGCCGCGAGCTCGAGCATCTGTGGCCCGTCGTCAGTCGTCAACGCTCGCAGCTCGACTGGCTCGACCGCATTCAATTGCTCGGGGCGAACGATCATCTGGCGCCCCACTCCCCTAGCCTGCACGGTCCAACCGTCAGGCAGGACCGCAGGGGGATCTCCGCCGAACAGAATGCACCTGGCCGACTCCGACATGCCGACCAGCGTTGCCAGGTCGTCCCAGGAGTCTTCGTCGTACCCGTCGACGGCCGCAAACGCCGCGATGGCGCTGTGGTATCTCCGGGCTCGTCCGAATGCCTCGGCGTGGCGCTGGTGATGTGACGACAGCGCCCACCAGACGGCGTTATCGAGAGGTTGTCGATCTGTCTCCACGACCACCGAGTCTTGGGTCATCCTCTTCGGGCGGCTAGGACAAAGCGTTCTCGACGATCTCCCCCACCTGCTCGACCTCCAGCAGGAACCCGTCATGGCCGGACGCGGATTCGATGACGCTGAGGGGTGAGTTACCGGGAAGTTGCCGAACCAGCTCCTGTTGCTGGGCCAGCGGATAGAGCCGATCCGACACGATGCCGGCCACGCTTGTCTCAGCCTGCACGCTCCGCAGAGCCTGTGCGATTCCGCCACGACCTCTGCCGATGTCGTGATGGTTCATCGCCTCGCTGAGTGTCACATAGGAATTCGGGTCGAACCGCTGCGCGAGCTTCTCGCCCTGGTGCTGCAGATACGACTCGATCGCGTAGCGCCCGCCCTTGAGCGGCTCCTCCTCGCCCTGGGCCTCCCGATCGAAGCGTCGTCGGAATTCGTCGCCTGTCCGATAGCTGAACTGCCCCAGGCCTCGCGCAATGGACAGCCCGTCGACGGGGCGCCTCGAGGTCCCGTAGTAGTCGCCGCCCTGGAACGCCGGATCGGAACGGATGGCGCGGATCTGCAGCGAGCACAGCGCGATCTGATCGGCCGACGCCGCCGCCCCCACAGCGAGGACGACGGCGCGTGCCACCCGCTCGGGCTGGCCGACGCACCATTCGAGCACGCGCATGCCGCCCATGGAGCCCCCGATGACACAGGCCCACCGCTCGATCCCGAGCTGGTCGGCGAGGGCGACCTCGACCGCCACCTGGTCGCGGATGGTGATCAGGGGGAACCGGGAACCGTAGGGGCTGCCGTCGGCGCCGAGCGAGGCCGGGCCGGTCGTTCCCTGGCATCCACCCAGGACGTTCGGGCACACCACGTGGTAGCGATCCGTGTCGATGGCCGCTCCGGGCCCGATTAGCCCCTCCCACCAGCCGGCCGACGGATGGCCCACGCCCGGGGGGCCGACAGCGTGGGAGTCACCCGTGAGCGCATGCAGGACCAGGACGGCGTTGGTTCGGGGCTGGTTCAGCTCACCCCACGTCTCGTAGGCGACGGTGACCTCCGCGAGGCGGCCACCCACCTCGAGGGGGACCCCGGCCCCTCCGCGGTCCGCGATCACGGCGAACTGACGCCGCCCGGGCTCATCCCCGGGCAGCCACACCCCTGGGTATGACGTCGAGGTCACGCTCCCTTCGCGGCGCGGAACCCGGCTTCCAGGTCCGCCAGGATGTCCTCTATCGACTCGATGCCGACAGAGAGGCGGACCAGGTCCGGCGTCACGCCGGTCGTGGTCTGCTCAGCCTCCGTCAGCTGAGAGTGCGTCGTCGAGGCCGGGTGGATGGCCAGGCTGCGCACATCACCCACGTTGGCCAAGTGGCTGAAAAGCTCGAGGCCCTCGATGAAGTGGCGTCCCGCCTCCGCACCGCCGGCGATCCCGAACGCGATGATCGCCCCGCCGCCGTTGGGCAGGTACCGCTTCTGTCGGTCGTGCCACGGGCTCGACTCCAGGCCGGGGTAGGCCACCCAGGACACCTCGTCGCGGCCTTCGAGCCAGCTCGCCACCGTCGTTGCGTTCTGCACGTGCCGCTCCATCCGCAGGCTGAGTGTCTCGAGGCCCTGGAGGAACAGGAACGAGTTGAGAGGTGCGATGGCCGGTCCCGTGTCGCGCAGGTACTGCAGGCGCGCCTTGAGGACGAATCGGGCGGGGAACAGGGCCTCCGGCAGGCTGCCGAACACCAGGCCGTGATAGCTGGGGTCGGGCTCCGTGAAGTTCGGAAAGCGCCCGCTCCCCTCGTAGTCGAATTTCCCGCCGTCGACGATCACGCCGCCGATGGACGTCCCGTGGCCACCGATGAACTTGGTGGCCGAGTGCACGACGATGTCGGCGCCGTGGCGCAGCGGCTGGGCGAGATAGGGCGTCGCCACCGTGCTGTCGACCACGAGCGGGATCTGATGATCATGAGCGACGCCCGACACACCCTCGAAGTCGAGGACGTCACCCTTCGGGTTGCCGAGCGTCTCGGCGAAGAAGGCCTTGGTGTTCGGTCGGATCGCCGCGCGCCAGGCCTCGAGGTCATCGGGGTCGTCCACGAAGGTCACCTCGATCCCCAACTTGGGCAGGGTGTAGTGGAAGAGGTTGTAGGTGCCGCCGTACAGGGACGCCGACGAGACCACGTGCCCACCGTTCTCGGCCAGGTTCAGCAGGGTGATCGTCTCGGCCGCCTGGCCGCTCGCCACCGCGAGTGCCGCCACTCCACCCTCGAGCGAAGCGATCCGCTCCTCGAACACGGCCTGCGTGGGGTTCATGATGCGCGTGTAGATGTTCCCCAGCTCCTCGAGCCCGAAGAGCGCCGCCGCGTGCGACGTGTCACGGAAGGTGTAGCTGGTGGTCTGGTAGATCGGCACCGCACGTGCACCGGTGGTGGGATCGGGCACGGCACCGGCGTGGACCTGGCGGGTTTCAAAGCCCCAGTCGGGCATGGCAATGGCCTCCTTGAATCGGATCAGGCGTTGATGGGCCTGCGAGTAACCCCAGGTCTCCAAGTTTTTCAAACCCGACCTAGTTAGTCAACTTTGTCTGTCGGCCTTGGCCGCGCCGAGTCGCTCCAGGTGGACGTGGCCCGCCTCAGATGACCGTGCCGTGGAGCATCAGCTCGACGTCGATGTTCCCTCGCGTGGCATTCGAGTAGGGGCACACCTTATGGGCTTCTCGAACCAGCTCGGCGGCCGTCTCCCGGTCGTCAACCGACGGAATCGACACGTTGAGCACCACGGCGAGCCTGAAACCCCCGTCTCCGGTGGGAAGCAGGCTCACCTCCGAGTCGATCGCCACCTCGTCCGCATCGACGTGTCGACGGCGGGCAACGACCCCGAGAGCGCTTTCGAAGCACGCGGCATAACCGACGGCGAAGAGCTGCTCCGGGTTCGTCCCGCCTCCTTCGCCGCCGAGTTCCCTGGGGCGGCGGAGCTCCACCTCGAGAGCGCCGTCGTCGCTACGCCCGTGACCGTCACGCCCGCCGGCGACATGGGCTCGTGCGGTGTAAAGGATCTTGGCCATCACTCCACCTTCAGGATTGCCTTGTGGTCGTTTCAGACGATCTGAACCCAAGGGACGGTCTCACGTCGGCCCGATCGGCGCGATTCCCACTGCAGCTCATCCGGACGAACCTCGGCCGGCCTTCTGCAGGACGAACCGCTGGACGGCGTTGGCGAACCCTTCGTCCTCATTGGTCGTGGTGACCATGCGGGCCGCCCGCTGTACCTCGTTCGATGCATTGCCCATGGCGATGCTCAGGCCGGAGTGGGCGAACATCAACACGTCATTCGGCATGTCGCCGACCGTGGCGAACTGTGCTGTGGGGATGCCGAAGCGAGATGAGAGGTACTTCACCACCCCACCCTTGTTGGCCTCCGGGTGAGTGACGTCGAGGTAATAGGGCTGCGACTGAGCTGCGGTGACGTGGTCACAGAACTGGTCCCGGACGGCCTCGGTGGCCCGCGCCATGGCGTCAAGGTCGTCACTGACGCCGACGATCTTTGCCACCTGGTCGCAGAGGCCATCGAAGCTCTCGGTGACGATCGGTTCGAACTCGACAGTGGCCGCTTCCTGGTCGACATGTGGACCCTCGAGGTCACGTACGTACCAGTCTGCGCCCCTGTAGATCCAGGTCACCAGGCCGTGTGACTCCATCAGGGTCAGGATGGGCGTGACCAGCGACTCCGGTACCAATTTTTGCTCAATCACCGTCATGTCGGGTTCGACGATCAGTCCGCCGTTGAAGGCGGCAATGGGCGTGGAGAGCTCGAGGGGTTCGACCAGCATCGACATGCCCCGCGGCGGTCGTCCGCTGGTGATGGCAAAGAGCACATGGGCCGAATCCAGCGCATGGACGGCTTCAATGGTCCTCTGGGTGAGGGCCTTCTGGGGGGTCACCAGAGTGCCGTCGACGTCGGCCAGGAGGAGTCGGATCGGGTTCTCAGGTGTCGGGCTCTTCGACTCGGCGTTCAGGGGCATCAGTCGGCCACCATCGCTCCCGCCGCGAGCACGCCCCTCACGAACTCGCCAGCCTGGTCGTAGACGTCCCGGCTCTCCTTGGTCCACGGAAGCAGGAACGGGAATACGTGGAACATCCCGGCGACCTCTGAGGCCACGTGGGGCACTCCCGATGTTTGGAGCTTCTTCACCAGCGCACGGATCGCATCGCGGAACATCTCGTCGGCGCCGTAGACGACGAAGGTCGGAGGCCAGCCCCCGAGGTCGTCCAGGAGCACGTCCACCCTGTCGTCGTCGGGATCCACGCCGTGCAGATAGGGGTTGACCGGGATGTTCCAGGGGAGGACGTCGAGCGGTGCGTTGTCGGTGACCGAGTCCTCGCTGAGGCTCAGGCTGACCTCGGGCGAGAACAACAGCGCACCAGCCGGTCGCCCGAGGTTGTCCTTGCGCATGCGATGCAGGACCGTGCCGAGCAGTCCCCCGCCACCCGAATCCCCGGCGATGAGCAGTTGCTCGCAGACCACGCCGCCACGCTTCAGCCGTTCGATGACACAGATCACGTCATCGACCGCGGCGGGAAACGGGAACTCAGGCGCCAGCCGGTAGTCGGCCGCGAACACGGCGCACCCCGTGACCCGGGCCAGGTGTGCCATGAAGAGCGAGTACATGCGCGGTGAGGTGCCGATGTAACCACCCCCGTGCAGATAGACGATGGTGCCGGGCCAGCCGGTCACGCCGACGCCGAGCGGCATCCCTCCTCCCGAAGACGGGCGGAACCAGACCCCAGGGACACCGCCGATCCGATCCGGCTCACTCGCGACTCCCTGGAGCGCCACGAACGGAGGCAGGACCCGGCCGGCGACCCCGTCGAGGACCCGTTCCAGGGAACGGAACTCGTCGATGGGCAGCGACGATGCGTACCCGAGCAAGGACCGGACGAGCTCCCTGGTGGCCGACACCGCCATGTTGCGGGGCGGGTGGCTCGGCCCTCGCCACGGATCACGAAACGGGACCCGGCCGATGGCCCCCACGAAGCTCGAGGCCAGCGTGGCGACGTCTATCGCCGCTATGGGCCACGATGCGGTCTCCACCTCGGGCCGGTCCGACATGACCATGCCCCGAGGGTACCCAGAACGGCTGGGGTTCCGCCCGGGGACACAGACGCCGGTGCCGGTGGCTCCTGGCCGAGCCAAACCGGCGTCGCCGAGAAGCCGATGTTGGCCTTAGGGCTTCGGGGATCGAAGTAGTTCGGCAGCGCCGGCACAGAGGTGTTCGACCACTTCGCCGGCGTGCCGGATCTCGGTGAGGAGACCGACGCCCTGGCCGGCGTCGACGGGGGCTGTCGTAAAGTCTTCGTCCGCGATGGCGGCCGCCAGGGCGGCGCACGCCTCGCTGTTCGAAGCAAGCTCTTCTTCGCGGCCTGACCAGCACCGCGTGAACTCGTTGCAAAGGACCCGTTCGGGATACTCAGGTGGCCACGGGTAGCCCAGCGCGACATCGAAGACCGTCGTCGTCACCGTGTCCCGGTCGGACGCTCCCAGCAACGCCCGGCGGGCGGTGTCCGTGGCCTGTGACTCGGGGCATGCCGCGAACGCCGTTCCAAGCCACACGCCCGACGCCCCTGCGGCCAGCACCGCCGCAAGCCCGCGGGGCGAGGAGATGCCGCCCGCGGCCAACACGGGGACGACAAGGGCTTCGAGCACTTCCTCCAGCAAGGGCAGGGTGGCGATCCTGGGCTTGCCGTGGCCGCCGCCTTCGGCCCCCCGGGCGACCACGACCTCGACCCCGGCATCGACGACCCGCCGGGCCTCATCAACGTCGTAGACCTGGGCTGCGGTCACGATGTCTGCTTCGCGCGCCGGCTCCACCCAGGACCAGTCGCTCCCGAAGCCCACAGAGATCAACGCAGGGCGAGCGGCAATCGCCGCCTGAAGCAGCCCTGGTTCCTGCTGAATCGCCCAGTCGATCAGCCCGATCCCGAAACGAGCTCCGGTCTCTCGCGCAAGACCAATTTCGGCCTCGAGTAGGCCCACCGAACCGGCGCTGCCCACCCCGATCATCCCGAGTCCACCTGCGGCGGAGACCGCAGCGGCCAACTCGCCACCCGCCACTCCGCCCATGGGCGCGTTCACGATGGGAGCTCGAAGGCCCATCGCCTCACTCCACGGAGTGGACAGCCCTGTCACGCAATCGCCCCGGTGGCCGGACAGCCGGGAAGGTGAACCTCACCGGCGACGACGGCGTCGCATTCAGGGCACAGGGACCCTGCCCAGCACGCTGGATCGCCACCCTCCGCCACCGGCTCGTCGCACTGGGACTCTTCGGTCCCGACTTGGCCGCCGCGGTCGACGGCGAAGAACTCGACCGAACATCGAACCGCGCCCAACGGCTCCACCTCGTGGAGGACTTCGGGAGGGATGGCCTGGGTCGAACCCGCCTTCAGCTCGATGTCGATCGTCGGCGTTGTCGGAGCCGCAAAGCGCAGCCGTCCGCCTTGCTCGGCTGCCCAGTCGCCAGCTCCGTCTTGGTGGTAGCCGCTGATCAGTCGCTCCACGGCCCGAGCGTAGTAGGCCGATGGTCCCCCGGAGCCAGGCGCTCACTGCCGTACATGGCCCTGACGGAAGGCGCGTGGGTCCAACCCTCGGCGTGTCTACCTGACAATGAAGTGGTTACCGGAGAGGTCACGAAAACTACGCTGGGAAAAGGGGCACGGCTCGAGGCGGCCAGCCGATGCGCGCAGACGCCGTGACGATCCGGTTCTATCCCTGCTCGATGCGAAGCCGGTTTCCCGCGGGGTCACGCACGGCGGCGTCGCGGACACCCCAGGGCTGGCTGGCGGGCTCTTGCAGCACCTCGACGCCGGGCGCGGTGGCGATCTTGTCGAAGGTCGCGTCGAGGTCGTCGGTGCGGAAATGGACCGGGTACATCTCACCCTTGGCGAGCATGGCCGCCAGGGCGTCCCCATCCTCCTGAGAGCGGCCCGCATGCGGCTGCGACAGCACGATCCCGATCTCGGGTTGGGTGTCGGCGACGAGGGTGATCCACTTGAAACCGCCGTTGGCGACCTCCTTGCTCACTGTCAGGCCGAGGGCGTCGCGGTAGAAGCCGAGAGCGGCATCGGGATCGTCGACGAGGATGTGCACTGTGCTGAGCGAAACGGTCATGGCACGGAGATTACGTGGGTGCGGTGACGGGTGCTTCTCGGAAACTGCTCTTTTCCGCTCGCCCCTGGCTCCCGCCCTTGCGCGGCCGGGTCAACACCATCGTCAGGCAGGAGGGCATGACACGCAGCTCGTCGTGGTTGCGGACGCGGTACATGGACGGCGTCTCGCCGACGAGCTCGGTGAACCGGGCGGAGAAGGAGCCGAGGCTCGTCCAGCCGACCGCGAAGCAGACATCCGTCACGTTCAGGTCGCCACGGCGCAGTAGCGCCTTCGCCCGCTCGATGCGCCGGGTCATGAGGTAGGAGTACGGCGTCTCGGCGTACGCCTCGCGGAAGCGGCGGCTGAAGTGCGCCGGCGACATCAGCGCCGTGCGGGCGAGGTCTGGGACGTCGAGCGGCTGCGCGTAGTCGCGGTCCATCCTGTCGCGAGCTCGGCGCAGTCGACGCAGCTCGTCGACGTCGGTGCTCATGCGCCCATTCTGCACTTCAGCCGCGACAACTGTGCCCCGTCAGGACAACTATGCCCGAAGGGTCGGCCGCCGCTCTGGCCCGACCCGATTCTCGTCCCGTGCGGGTCGAGCCGGGCCGAATGGCGCGTTCCAGCCTTCGACGCTCATCTGGACGACTGACCGTCGCTGGTGATGGTCTTGTGCACCCAAAAAATAAATGTCCACGCTACACGCCTCGAGCCTGAATCAGGGGTGCAAAGGGTTGGGCCAAACCGTCGTCACAGTGAGTTGTTGACTTCGGCGGCGGCCCACCACAGACTGCTCCTGGGAAGGATGCCACCATGCACGTGACACGACTCTTCACACCCGTCTTCAGCAGCCGGCGTGTGCGACTCCGGCCGGCGGGCCCCGTCGTGGTACTCGGCGCGATTGCCGCGATGGGATCCCTGGTTCTAGGCACAACGAGCGCGGAGGCGGCCTCGGCGTCAGCCCCCGCTCTCACCACAGCACAAAGCGCCGCGACGTCGACCGATGAACAGGAGGCGGTGACGAGCTATCAGGCCCTCCAGGCGAACCTCTACGAAACTTCAGCGCAGCTATACCAGGGGCTGCCCTCTAATTCCTGTGACCCCTATTCGTGTCTATGGCCCTTCACGAACGCGATGGCCGGAACCGAGTTCCTGGACGCGAGTCCGAGCGGTTCAACCTATGCCTCTGATGTCAAGGCGAGGCTCAATGGATTGCTCGACTATGCCGACCTGCATGAAATCAGCCCGAGCGGCACGCGCCAGCCCAGAGCATTCCAATCGGCGGTCGCGCCACCGGAGGGACCTGGGGGGAACACCTACTACGACGACAACGCCTGGTCCGCGCTCGACCTCCTCGACGCCTATCAGCTCACTGGAAATCGGACCGACCTCACATTGGCCGAAGACACGTTCAACTTCGTCGTGACTGGCTGGGACACGAGTCAGACCGATGGTTGCCCCGGTGGCGTCTTCTGGGAAGACGTTTCGGGGAGCCAGCGCAACACCACGGCGAATGCTGCGAACGCCGAGGTCGGCTTGGAGCTCTACCAGCTGACCAAGAATTCCAGCGATCTCTTGTGGGCAATACGGATGTACCAGTGGGTCAACACCTGTCTTGAATCACCAAACGGTCTCTACTACGACCATGTCAACCCGGGAGGCACCGTCAACACCACAATTTGGAGCTACAACCAAGGGACGATGGTCGGTGCTGGAGTGCTCCTCTACCAGATCACGGGAAACGCCCAGTACCTGACCGCGGCCGAGAACACGGCGGGAGCCTCGGTGTCCTACTTCGGGACTGGGACCACTCTGCAGAGCCAGGGGCCGGCCTTCAATGCCATTTACTTTCGGGACTTGTTCGTGCTGAGCCAAATACAGCCCAATAGTGCCTACGGCACTGAGGCTCAGACCTACGCGACGTACATGTGGACGCAGCGCAACTCGAGCGGGCTGTTCCTCCAGAACGGACAGACCTATGGTGTGAACGGAACTGCGCCCATGGTCGAGATCTATTCGCTTCTCGCCGGCAGTCCTGCCCGGCCATAGCCCACCGGCACCACACGACCGGGCCGAATCGAAGAATGCCGGGGAGGATTTGAACCTCCGACCTGCGGGTTGGGAGACTATTCCAGTCGTCCTCGGCGTTATGGGACGTTTGCCACAGTCGCCCTGATTCAGCCCTTCACCTGGGAGATCATGTCCCCTTGATCTTGTTGACCAGGGGGACTCTCTGGCACCCAGAATCATTTCTCGTGGGACTTCTGTGGGATCCCACGGACCTTCGGGCCCCTTCAAGTTCAATGAGCTGGCCGGAACTGCGGACTAGGGCTCCCCACGGGTGCGACGGATCCGTTCGGACGCCGACGTTGTCCCTACGACCGTTGACATTTGCCACTTACAGCGCAGAGGACGCATATCGAACGCGACCGTGATCCGTTATACGGATTCCCTACGTGCCGGTCGGCAGCGGCGTGAGGGATCTTGGTCGAGCGCCGCCGAGGCGGAACGGTTCAGCCCAGGTCGAAGGCCAGCGTGACCAGTTCGAAGGGCCGGAGTTCGAGCTCCACGGTGCCGTCGTGGCTGGCCAGCGGGGACACCACGCGCTCGAGCAGATCGGTGCGGGCCACCGACACGAAGGGATGGTGAAGCGTCAGGCGCACGTGACCTCGAGAGCCCCACACCTCGCACAAGCGGACCACCACGGCATCGGAACGGTCGGCCCACTTGACGGCCTCCACACTCACCCCCGGCCGATCGACGGAGACCACCCGACCGTCACCCTGACCGGCGAGCAGCGAGAGGGGGAGGTTGAAGTGCTCGGCCTCGGCGATGACCCCGGCATCCCGCAGGTCACCCTCGTGAGGCAGCAGCGCGTAGGCGAAGTGGTGGGAGCCCTGGTCCGCCTCGGGGTCGGGAAAGCCCGGGGAGCGGAGGAGCGAGAGCCGGATCGTGTGCCCGAAGATGTCGTAGCCGTATTTGGACTCGTTGAGCAGGGCCACCCCGTAGCCGGGCTCACTCAGATCCGCCCACCGGTGGCCGCACACCTCGAAGCGCGCCTCGTCCCAGCTGGTGTTGACGACGGTCGGCCGTTCGAGATGCCCGTGCTGGATCTCGTAGGTGGCGCGCGTAGAGCGGATAGAGACCGGGAAGGCCACCTTCAGGAACCGGTGCCGCTCGTGCCACTCCACGTCAGTGTGGAACTCGAGCCGCTGCGTCCCGGCGTGTAGGCGCATGGTCTGGGTGATTGTCGAGGCCCCGAAGCGTCGGATGAATCGGACCCCGCAGCGAAGCGGACGGCGCTCGACCACCTCGATCGAGTCCACGGCAACCAGGTCGGTGACCTGGTCGAGATAGGTGCGGTCGACGTCCCAGGCGTCGAATGCGCTCGGTTGATCGTGATGGAGCTGGAACAGGTTGCCGCGCTCACCGTCGGCCAGCACCTGACGGTCGGCGACGAGATCCCGCACCGAGGTCAGCAGGCCGTCACCGTCCCACTCCACTCGAAGCAGTCCGTTGTCCAACCAGCCCTCGCCCACAGTCACCTGCTCTCTGCCGCCGAGCGACCCGTCGAGCGGCACCATCGACCAACCGCACGCAGGTGCCGACACCAGGGCCAGCGAACCGTCGGGCAGTTCGACCACTTCGGTCCGGTCGGTGGACGACGGGTTGAACGCCACCACGCCCCCGGCCCCGTCTCCCAGGGCTACGACGGTCTGGGCCTCGGTGGTGACCGAGTTAGCGATGGCGAGCACCTCGGCCTGCTCACGGGCGGTGTCCTCGTAGACCCAATGGATGCTGGACCCGGGAAGGATGTCGTGGAACTGGTGGAGGAGGAGAAGTTTCCAGGCCCGGTCCAGGTCGGGGCGCCGGTCCAGAGACGCCGCCACCGACCACAGCTCGGCGGCCCGGAGGGCCTCCTCGGCGCGGCGGTTGGCCAGCTTGACCTCGGCATGCGTGGTCAGTGTCGCCCGGTGCGCTTCGAGGTAGAGCTCTCCGACCCAGACGGGAAGGTCGTCGGCCGCCTGGCCCAACCGATCGAGGAAACCCGCGACGGTGCCGATCTCCGCACGGGGCAGGCCATCGAGATCGGTCATTCGGCGGAAGCGCTCGACCATGGTGTGGTTCGGGCCACCCCCGCCGTCGCCGTAGCCGAAGGGGTAGAGGTTGAGTGCGGTGCCATTGGGCCCCAGGCCCCGGTCCTGACCAGCGACCACCTCACCGACGGAGAAGTCGCCGTTGTAGGTGTTGGCCGGCGGGAAGTGGGCCAGCAGGCGGCTGCCGTCATGGCCCTCCCACCAGAAGGATGTGTGCGGAAAGGGGTTGGTGTCGTTCCAGCTCATCTTCTGAGTGATAAACGAGGTGACGCCGGCCTCACGAGCGATCTGGGGCAGTGCGGCCGAGTAGCCGAAGACGTCCGGAATCCACAGTTCGTGCGTCTCGACCCCGAACTCCTCGGCGAAGAATCGCTTGCCGTACACCAACTGGCGCACCAGGGATTCGCCCGATGGGACGTTGGTGTCCGGCTCGACCCACATGCCCCCGACCGGCTCCCACCGTTCTGATCGGATCTGTTCCCCGATCTGCTCGAACAGGTCGGGGTATCCTTCCTTCATCCACTGGTACTGCACGGCCTGGCTGCACACGAAGTGGTGCTGGGGGTAGCGCTCGAGCAAGCGCAGCTGGTTGGAGAAGGTCCTTGCGCATTTGCGCTTGGTCTCGCGCAGCGGCCACAGCCAGGCGCAGTCGATGTGGGCGTGGCCCACCGCCACGACGGTGTTGGCGGAGGACGTGTGCCGGTCGAGGAGCGGAGCCAGCACGTATCGGGCCGGGACTACACAGGCGGAGACGTTCTCGGGGTCGATGACGTCCCGTACCTTGTCCAGTACCGGAATGATCTCCTCGGATCGGTCGGGATCGAGTGCGGCCAGTTCGGCCAGGATCCGCATGTCGAGAAGCAGTCCTTCGACGGACCGGTCGACGACCGCCAGCTCAGCTGTCTCGAGGGTGTAGAGCGGTGCCCCAGAGTAGTCAGGCAGGAGCAAGGGCCAGTCGGCCAGGTGCCACGGCGGAATCGGATTCGCAGCCGCCTCAACGAAGAACTCGACTGGGTCGTCCCCGTGAGCCTCGCGGGTGAGAACGAGCTCGCGGTGCTCGTGGTGCAGTCCCTGGACGGGCCGGAGCCGGGTGTCCCAGACCTGGCCCTCTGCCGTGAAGCCAACCATCTGGTCGCCGCCGAGGTGGATGAGGGCCACCACTTCAGCTCCGGCCCACGAGTCTGGGATCGAGCCCCGAAACCGGAACCACGTGGTATCCCAGGTACCTCCCCAGGCATCGCCCACTTCGAACGGGCTAAACGATCTCCCGACAGCCTCGATGGCCGGAATTGGTTCGCCGTGCAGGTGGTGGGCCGACACCTCCAGCGGGGTACGCCGCTCGTAGATCGCAGGGCGGACCACCGTCTTCAAGAACTGCCGGAGCGAGCCGGGATTGTCAGCCATCGGCCCAAGTCTGGCAGCCGTGACGGGATCCCACCCCAAGATCGGCCAGAAGGCTATGGGATGCGCGAGAAGAGCTCGGTCGTCTCGCTCTTCGAAGGAGCTCGTGGTCGTCCGACCACGCTGAGTGTCGAGTCAGGGAACCCCGACGCCAGCAAATTCGACGCGCATCGAGACGATTGACGCCAAAGCTTCCGGCGTGCGCGTGGACTTGTCACGTTGGCCAGCCAAACAGATGAAAAGGGTTCGGCGATCGTCCCCGCCGAGACAGACGGCCAACGGATGCTGCTCGAAATCGAGAGCCCGAGTGACCATGCCGCCGTTCTCGATGCGAAGGACTCGGCGTCCGAGAGGCTCGGCGACCCAGATTCCGCCGGCGGCATCCGAACAGATTCCATCTGGCGGGGCCATTGTGACTTCCTTGCTGGCCGGCACGTCTGAGAAGACTCTTCGATCGGAGAGCCGGCCGTCGCCAGCGATCGTGTAGGTCGTGAGGGTGAAGGCACTCGATTCTGCAACGACAAGCGAGCGACCGTCTTCGCAGATGGTGATCCCGTTGGGCGTCGAAAGTCCGTCGGCGACCGTCTCCACGTTGCCGTCCACGTCGACGCCGATCAGAGCAGTCAGGGCATAGGGACCGCCTCCCCACATATCCCAACCGAACTGACTCACGTAAGCGAACCCGCTCGGTGCGATCGCCATGTCATTGCATTGCCATGGAGCGAACGGGCTGAGGTCTGCGTAGATATCGCAGTGTCCGTCAAGGATCCGATACAGACAACGACCCTCCATCCCGACCACAATCATGGAGCCGTCCCGAAGCCAACCAATCCCTCCGGGTTCTTCCGACGGTCCGAATTGCCAGGCCAGGTCACGGTCTTCCCCGTCTGCCCCGAACGACCAGACTTTGTGGTCCCACATGTCGGATATCCAGAGACGACCCCGATGCCAGCGTGGGGACTCCGCCAGGTGAAGGTCCGCCGCGAACAGGCTCACATCATCCACCACCGGGACTCCACCGTTCACGCCGCTTCCGCCACCGCGTATGTGTCACAAGGCCCGAATGCTGCGTCCCGGAGTCGCTGCGGGCCATCGCGGGTCAAGGTCGAGACCGGCGTCCTCGCCAAATGTCGAGCTTGGATCCAGGCAGCACAAGGACATCAGTGGTTCTTTCGATCGACGAAGGCAGCAGCGGCCTCCATGATCCCTCCGCCGGTCCCGGCCAAGATCTGAGTCCGGTTCTCGAGGTGCAGCGCCGCCTCCAGGTTGGCCGCGTCGAGATTGGCCCACATGACCTGCTTGGTCATCTCCACGCCGAAGGGCGTGTAGCCGCACATCAGCTCCGCGAGCTCCATGGCCCGATCGACGACGAGTCCATCGGGGACGACGTCGGTGACGACACCGAGCTCGAGTGCCTGAGCGGCGTCTACCTCGCGGGCTGTCAGCATCAACTCGAATGCACGGGCTGCCCCGATCAGGCGGGGAAGCGTGTAGCTGATCCCGATGTCACAGCCACCGACACCGACCTTGATGAACTGGACACAAAAGCGCGCCGAGGCGGCGGCCACCCGCACGTCGCAGGCAAGGGCGAGGGCGAACCCGCCCCCGTAGGCGGGTCCGTTGACCGCGGCAATCACCGGCTGGTGCAGGCGCCGCAGCTTGAGCGGCAGCTCGGCAATGCGTTCTTGGGACCGCATACCCGAGCGCGGTCCGCTGAGCCCCGCTGCGGCGGGCGAGGGCCCGATGGCGGTCAGATCGAGCCCCGAGCAGAACCCGCGCCCGGCGCCAGTGAGGACGACGACTCGTGATGAGTTGTCGGCCGCGAGTTCGTCGAGCGCGCCGTGCAGCTCTTCGACCACGTCGAAGGAAAGGGCATTGAGCTTCTCAGGTCGGTTGAGCGTGAGGAGGGTGATCTCGGGGTGTGGCCGCTGCAAGTCGATCTGAGTCATGCCCTCACCCTAACGAAAGTCGGTTTTCGCTGATGGGCTCGGACCACCGGTACGATGACCGTGATGGCGAGCAGCGCTCGATCGACAACCGAGTGGGGGGAGCACCAGTGGCGCGCCGTGGCGGCAGCTCGCCATCGACGCCGTGTTGACCACGTGGGCCGGGCCGCCTTGGGCCAGCATGCGCGGGACGAAGCTGCGCACGCCGTTGACCACGCCACCTAGGCACACGCCGAGAACCCAGTCCCAGTCCCCTGCGCTGATCTCCCACTGCTTGCCCATAGTCGAGACGCCGGCGTTGTTGCACACGACGTGGACGCCACCGAAGCGCTCAACAGCGACTTGGGCCAGACGCTCGACGGACGCAGGGTGGCGCACGTCGGTGACCTGGGCGAGGCATTCCACGCCGGCGACACTGAGCTCGACGACAGCCTCGGCCAGCAGCGGCTCGTTCACATCTGCCAGGACGACGCGCATCCCCTCCGACCCGAAGGTGCCGGCGAGGGCCCGCCCGATGCCAGATGCCGCCCCGGTGACCACGCAGACGCCGCCCGACTCAAGCTGGGTCATCGCGAGACCGCCACGCGGAGGTGTTTCAGGCCGCCGACGAAGTTGGACCTCACACCCTGGGGCCCGCGGGCAAAGCGCGCCAGATCCCAAAGGTCCACCTCGCCGAGCGACGCTGCGGTGGCGTTGGTCACGCCCCCACCCTATCGAAAACTTGTTTTCGCGTCGAGCGACGGGTGGGGCCCTCGCACGCCGCCAGGGCGGCCCCGGGCCGTCAGTCCTGTCGCGTGGCGGCGGCGATGCGCTCGTTGGTGTCGATCCACTCCTCGACGATGTCGAAGACGACGTCTCGGGCCGGGCGGACCGAGTGCACCCGCCCGATGATCTGGCCCGCCGGCGAGCCCGAGAGCTCGCGCGAGCGGACCCGCATGAAGCGATGGGCTGCCGGCGCGTAGAGGATCCCCTGCAAAGGCATGGGAAGGGCGTCGGGGGCGTCGTCGGCGTCCCACGCCTCGGTCCAGTGCGTGCGGATCTGGCGGGCGGGCTTCCCGGTCATCGACCGCGAGCGCACGGTGTCGGTGAACCCCGCGGCCAGGAGGTTCTCGACCACCCAGGGCTCGGTGGCCGACTCGGTCACCGTCAGCCAGATGGACCCCGTCCAGACGCCCTGGGCCCCGAGGGCCATGGCGGCGGCCATCTGGCGGCCCCGCCCGATGCCCCCGGCCGCGAGGACCGGAACGTCGGGCCCGACGGTGTCGACCACCTCGGGAACCAACACCATGGTCGAGATCTCCCCGCAGTGACCCCCGGCTTCGTTGCCCTGGGCGATGATCACGTCGACGCCGCGCTGGAGGTTCTTCTCGGCATGGCGGGGCGAGCCACAGAGCGCGCCCACCAGGACGCCCTTGGCGTGGGCGGCGGCGACGGCATAGTCGGGGGGCGGGCCGAGGGCATTGACCAGCAGGGAGACCGGGTGGCGCAGAGCGAGCTCGACCTGGGCCGGGCCCTCGGCCTCGACGCCGAGGCCGGCCGCCTTCATCTGACCCTCCGTGCCTTCGGGCAGCGGTGGGATGTCGTGCTCGGCCAGCACCTTCTCGACGAACTCGCGGTGCTCGGTGGGGATCAGGGCCTGGAGGGCGTCGATGGTGTGCCAACCCACCTCGGACGCTTGGAAGACCTCGACACACTGGTGGCGCGGACGGTGGAGACCTTCGGCGGGATTGATGTCCTGGTCAACAACGCCGCCAACGCTCTCAGCCTGCCCGTGGCCGAGCAGACGCCGGAGGCCTGGGCGAAATCCTTCGAGGTCAATCTGCGTGGCCCCGTGTTTCTCACGCAGAAAGCGCTCCCCCATCTGATTGATAGCAGGCACGCCGCCATCCTCAACGTGGTATCGGTCGGCGCGTTCATCTTCTCCCCATACATCTCGATGTACGCCGCCGGAAAGGCAGCCCTGATGTCCTACACCCGGTCGATGGCGGCTGAGTTCGCTTCGCACGGCATCCGGGTGAACGCGCTGGCGCCGGGTTCAGTTAACACTGATATGACGCGCGCCAACCCACCCGAACGCCAAGAGGCGATGGCGAGCGCCTGCCTGCAGAAGCGGATCGCGGAGCCCGGGGAGATGATCGGGCCCGCGCTCTTGTTGACCTCGGATGCGGGCAGCTTCATCACCGGACAGGTGCTCATCGCCGATGGCGGTATGGCCCCTCGCTGAAGAGAACAGACGATGGCTCCCCGTACCGCCGCCACCACTTTGGCCGGGCGAAGCTGTTCTGGCAGCCTCGGGCGAATTCAGGGACTTCTGGAGATCCCACCGACCTTCGGGTGACGAGCAGGTCATTTCTTTGAGGTGCCTCGGTCGGGCTCTGTGGCGGCATGGGTCCGCTCGACGAGGACCGACAGGAGGTCAGCCAGGTCCTCAGCTGCCGTCGACGTCGAGAGCTCCGGCAGGGGTCGGTTCATTGAGTCGAGCACGTCGAGATAGAGGGCGTCCTTCGTCTTCCAGCGCCGGCACAGCGAGTTGCATGAGATCCCCGATTGCTGCCGCGCGACGTCGGACTACGACCTGGCCAGCGGGCTGGGCGTGCCCAACTGGTCGTTACTGCCAGGCGAGCTGCCCGCTCCCGCCCGCTAAAGAATCCGCTACAGTATCCAATACTGATCAGAATGCTATAGGATGGACCACATGCCACGAGGAATCACGAAACGCCGGCCGATCACCATCACCGCACTGCTCGACGCCGCGATGGAGCTCTTCGCCGAACAAGGGTTCGGGGCGACCTCCATCCCCGACATCTGCGCCCGGGCTGGGCTCACCAAGGGAGCGTTCTACTCCAACTTCGCCAACAAGGACGCACTGTTCCTGGCACTCCTCGATCGCAGCTGGGAACGGCGGGCCGACTGGATCCGCCGGGCCATGTCGGCCACCGACGTGCTGGAGGCAGGAGGGCTCCGTGAGCGAGATGCCCTCGCCCACCTGGAGGTCGACCGGCAGTGGACGCTCGTCTCCATGGAGTTCTCCCTGCACGCCATCCGTCAACCACAGGTCGCGGCGCTCCTCGTCGAGCACGAGCTGCGCGTGCGGTCGGAGCTCGCCGTCCTCGTGACAGAGGCGCTGGAGCGAGCGCAACGCCTCCCGACGCTTCCCGTGGACCAATTGGCGCGCATGATCGTCGCCGTCACCGAGGGCAGCGACATCCAGGCGCTTACCGACGGAGCGGCCGGCGCAGTCGTCCCTCCCGACCTGGGCCCCCGAGTCGTGACGGCCTTGCTCTGGCACTTCTCGGTGCCCACCGAAACGCTCATCCCTGACCGAGGTGGTTCCCGATGACCACAAGATCCAACCGGACGACGGGCGGTGAAGACGCACACGTCTCGCAGAGGACGCACGCAGCCCACCCGGACGACTTCGATCCCCTGGAAGCCCTCGATCACCTGCTCTCCGACGTCGGTCTGTCCCGGGCAGAGATCGGAGGCTCCGTCTCGTTCGTAGGAGAAGACCCGATTGTGGCGGCCGCGCATCGGCTGGGGGCCTGCATCGGGGTCCCGCTCATGGCCGGCGCTCTGGCCGCGGTGGCGTTCCACCACCATCGGGGCGGCCCGCGCCAGGACCTGCATCTCGACCTGCGCCAGGCCGTGCACACCATCAATCCGGGAGCCTTCTGGCACCCGACGCTGAATGATGAGCCCGCCCCGTACCCGTTGGTGCTGGACAACCCGTTCTCGTTGCTGCCCTACCGCTCTGCGGACGACCGCTGGGTCATGGCCTCAGGCGTCTATCCGCACCAGGTCGCCAAGTGGTGCCGCTTCTTGGACGTGCCGCCCGATACTGCCAGAGTCGCCGCGGCGGTCGCGACCTGGGACGCCCTCGAACTCGAGGAGGCGGCGAGCGCTTCGGGCCTCCCCGTCTGCATGGTGCGGTCACCCGCCGAGTGGCTGGCCCACGAACAGGGGGCGCTGCTCGCCGGCCAACCAGTCATCGGACTCGAGCGCATCGGCGACGCTCCGGTGCGGGACTTCGGCACAGCGGCGCGGCCGTTCGACGGCGTCCGTGTGCTGTCGTTCACCCACGCCGTCGCGGGGCCGACTGTGGGCCGGACCCTGGCTGAACAGGGAGCCGACGTGCTCGCTGCCACCCGCCCCAACGACTACGAGCACGAGTTCATTTACGCCGAGGCCAGCGTGGGCTCTCAGAGCGCGTACATCGACCTCGACAAGCCGGTTGGGAAGGAGCGAGCTGAGCGCCTCCTGGCTCACGCCGACGTGGTGGTCGACAACTACCGGAAGGGCTCGCTCGAGCGGCGACGCCTGAGTCCGCGAGACCTGGCCGATCGACACCCGGGGGCCGTGCTCGTCTCGGTGAACTGCTACGGCCCGAGTGGCCCGTGGGCAGAGCGAGGAGGGTTCGACATGAACGGGTCGGCGGTCTCGGGGCTCATGACGCTCGAAGGGTCCGAAGCCGATCCTCGGCTTCCCGTCACCTCCCTCATTAACGACTACATCACCGGCTACATGGGGGCCATAGGTGCCAGTGCCGCGCTGGTCAAGCGCGCCACCGAGGGGGGCTCCTGGCACGTAACCGTCAGTCTGACCAGGACGGCCATGTGGTGTGGCTCGCTCGGACTCGTCGACCCGTCACTCGCCGGTTGTGACGATGAGCACACGCTGCGTGAGCCTGTCCCCTACGACGCTCCGAGCCCTCTCGGAGACGTGCACATGCTCGCCCCGCCCGTGCGCTTCTCGCACACGCCACCAGCGTGGCCCGATCCGATCCTCGTCCCGCGAGGTTCGAGCCGGCCGGAGTGGCGTTCTTGAACCACTCGACATCCTACGAACCGCCGAAGGAACAACAAGTTGGAACACGCACCAGCCGACGTCGGCCCCCTGTGCCACATGGCGGACACCACGGAGGCGTACCAGCGCCTCGGATTGCAGACTGACCTCGTCGAGGCCTGGGAAGACGGTCTACGGACCGGTACGGCACCCGGGTGCTACGAATGGTGGTACTTCGACGCCCATCTCAAAGATGGCTCGGCACTTGTCATCGTGTTCTACACGAAGAACCCCCTCACTCCCGATCGTCCTCTCGAGCCGTTTGTGACTGTGCACCTCGACCGGCCCGGCACCGACACCGTGACCTTCGAAGACCACAGCCCAGCCGCGCAGTTCAGTGCAGCGACGGATCGCTGCGACGTCCGCATCGCGGATAACGTCTTCCGAGGCGACCTCCACGACTACGAGATCCACGTCGCGCACGACGACCTCGTCATCGACGTGGATCTCACCGGGCAGGTGCCGTCATGGCGGCCCGCCACCGGCTTTCTGCTCTTCGGTGAGCACGACGAGCACTCCTTCGCCTGGCTCCCCTCGGTGCCCCAGGGCACGGTCTCGGCGACCATCACCAACGGCGGTTCCACGGAGACGCTCTCCGGTATCGGCTACCACGACCACAACTGGGGCGACGTGGCCATGCACAAGCTCATCAACCATTGGTACTGGGGACGGGCCCAAGCGGGTCCCTATTCGATCATCGCCAGCTACATCACCGCCGATCACAGGTACGGCGACGCGGAGATCCCCGTCTTCTTGCTGGCCAAGGGCGAGACGATCGTCGCCGACGACGCCACCAAGGTCACCTTCGAGCTCCAGGAGGAGCAGACGGATGAGCAGAGTGGCAAGCCCATCGCCGACGTCATCGTCTACGAATACGAGAGCGGCGACGACTTGTACCGGGTGAGCTTCCTGCGGGAGAAGACGATCGTGGACCGACAGCTGATCGACGAGGTCTCGGGGTTTAAGCACCTCCTTGCCCGGCTGGCTCGCTTCGACGGCTCGTATCTCCGGTTCACGGGAGACGTCCGGCTCGAGCACTTCATCGCCGGCGAGAGGGTCGAAGCCGTGAGCGATCCCGGCATCTGGGAACTGATGTACTTCGGGCGCACCAAATGATGCGCGTTACGAGACTCTCTTTCGACCGTCTTTGATGTTTCGGGCGTTTGCCTACTGATTCGGCGGTCTAGCTGCGATGATCAGGCCTCGCCGCTCCCTGGCCAGGACAGACGCTCTTGGCACGCTCAACCGCATTCGTGGGGTTTTTGTGGCATACCCGGACCTTCGGGTCATACTTTCGGCGGCCGGATTCTCGAACCCTCCTGACTCCACCTGACAGAGCGAAGTCCGACCTTGACGACAGTGGCCAACGTCGCTCTACGGCATTATCCAATTGGAAATGCAAGGTGCTGGTGAACCGATCGCACCGCCGCGGAGCCCTCGCCTACGGCCGCCGCCACCCGTTTTGTAGATCCCGAGCGCAAGTCGCCGACGGCGAATAGGCCTGGATGGCTGGTTTCGAAAGGCAACGGGAGCCGCCCGAGCGTCTCCCAGCCCTCATCGAGCTGATCGCGGGTAAGCGAAAGGTCGGTGAGCACAAAGCCTCGTTGATCAAGGGCTGCGCAACCAGACAGCCAGACAGACGAAGGATCGGCTCCAATGAACGAGAACAATCCGGCGCATTCGACGAGAGTCTCGCCGTCGGGTCCCTTGAGATGCAAGGCCCGCAGGGTCTCGTCTCCCTCCAGGGCGACAACGGTCGTGAGCGTTCGGAGGGTGATGTGAGGGTCTGCCTCGATGCGTTCAGTCAGATAGCGCGACATGCCCTTGTTCAGGTCCGGTCCCCGGATGACGAGGGTCACTGGACACCCGTTTTGGCTCAAGAAGATCGCCGCTTGCCCGGCGGAGTTGCCGCCACCGACGACCACGACAGGTGCGATTCCGCATATCCGTGACTCCATCTCGGTGGCGGCGTAGTACACACCGTTACCTTCGAAGTCGCTGAGACGCGATGCCTGGAGTCGGCGATAGGCAGCGCCCGTCGCAGCGATCACGGCCCGCCCTGCCACATCGCTGCCGTCGCTCAGACGGACCACCAGATGTCCGGCTTGGTTGTGAAGGGACTCCGCGGTGCAGGGAACCGTGAGAGTTGCGCCAAATTTCTCGGCCTGGATCACAGCTCGCTGGGTCAGGTCTGAGCCGGAGATGCCCATGGGGAACCCGAGGTAGTTCTCGATCCGTGAACTCGCTCCCGCTTGGCCGCCCGGCGCGGTCATGTCCACGCCGAGGGTGCGCAACCCTTCGGAGGCGCCGTACACCGCCGCAGCCAGACCGGCGGGACCGCCGCCCACGACGACCAGGTCGAAGCAGCGCTCCGGCAGGCTCTCGATGGTCAGCCCGAGATAGCTCGCCAGCTCGCCGGGGGTTGGTCGCCGCAACACGGACCCGGTGGCAATGACCACAGGCAGATCATTCGCCGATAACCCGAACCCGCGCAGCAGATCTTCCACCTGCGAGTCACGATCGGGGTCCAGCCACTCGTGGGGCACGCGGGTCCGGGCCAAGAACTCGCGAACCCGAAGCGACTCGGGCGAGAACCGCGACCCGATGACCCGGATGGCAGGCGCAGCCCCCGTCAAGAGCAGGGCGCGGCGAGCGACGAAGGCAGCCAGGATGGTGTCGCCAAGCTGCGGCTTCGTTGCCATCAACTGTCGCAGCCGGTCACGGGGGACCACGACGACCTCGCCTGATTTGACGACCCGTGCGGACACAAACACTCGCAGCCCGCTTAACATGTTGAGCTCGCCGAGAAACCGACCGGGTCCGTGACGAGCGATGACGTTCTCACCGCCGTCGACTGTCACAACGATGTCGACCTCGGCGCTCACGAGGACGAAGAAGTCGTACGTGACGTCGCCCTCCCGGTACAGATACTCCCCTCTGCCAACCCGGCGTCGAACGCCCAGCTCGGCGACGAGCGCAATATCGGTGGTGTCCAGGGTCGGAGTGGCCTCTGTCTCGTCTGCCATGGTGAAGGCCCTCCCTGCCTACGAGGCTGCTCGGGCCACCGGCGGGCTTCTCAGGAGCGAGCCGTGCCACCGCGCCTGCGGCGGCGACGGACCCGAGCGCTCGGCCTTCAGCCCCCGCCACGCCGGGGCAAGGAGGCGGTCCGCGGCGGCTTGGCTCGTCGCTCCGTCCCCCATGAGCAGCCGCAGCCACAGAGGCCGGTAGAGGATGGGTCCCGGAGCTCCGAGTTCGACGGTCAGAATCCGGAGGACTTCCGGACCCCCTAAGGCGGTCGCGACCCAGCGCGTCGTCATCACGACTCCACCAAAAGGTCTTGCCAGTTGGCGGGGACCCGTCCGGCTGGTCCAGGTACGGGTTGGTCGAGGGGATGATGCTGCGGGGGTGCGAGGCGAGGCCCTTCCATGTATCCGTTTGTTCGGTAATTCCAAAACCAATCCTCGCCTGGCTCGAAGCTGCGGATGACAGGGTGACCTGACGAGTTCGCATGCGCGGTCGCGTGCTGGCTGGGCGAGTTGTCGCAACATCCAATGTGGCCGCACTCCGCACACCGTCGCAGGTGTAGCCACCAACCCCCAGAATCGAGACACTCCACGCAACCGGTTCCGCTTGGCGGAACCTCTGGATCGAAGGATTTCGTCATGTCTGCACCTCCCGCTACGTATCTCTCAACGGTAGGGGAAAGGCTGCCAGTGTGCCGGGACATATCGGACGCTGCGATTTCATCGCCGAGCCAACTCTCGAATCCGTTTCCGTACACAGCATTGGGGGGTGGCACGGCTCCAACGAGAACTGCCCTTCTGACCCGTTCGGTTCCGTGTCGGGACCGGTACCGGATCACCTCTCCGCCTCCGGTGGACTGGCCGACCCTCGCGACCTTTTGCAGATCGAGCGATTCGATCAGTGCTGCGACATCGTCGGCATAGTGGTCCCCGTGGTGGCCGTCCCAGGTTTGAGTAGATCGGCCGTGTCCCTTCCGCGAGTGTCCGATGCCGCGGAGCGTTACGTACGGCACAGTTGATCGCTCCGGATTAGATCTTGATGGGACCCCGCTCGACCTTCAGGCGTGGTGAACCGACAACACCTCGCACACGACGGGTGCTGGGGTCCCGGTCTGACCGAGCTCTCTGAGATGTGCTGCCGCCTCGGGAGTGCGCCGCATGGCGTCGAACGCATCCTGGCTCTCCCACTTGGCGTAGCTGACCACCTCGCTCACGGTGTTCAGATCCGTGGTCGTGATGGCAGCGAACGGTGTCCTCGCTCGGCGAAGAATTCAGCATCGCTGAGCAGGCAACGGGCGCGTGAACGAGTCCGGCGGAGGTACCAGCGGGATCAGCGTTCGAGAGCGGCAGCCAGACGCTCGAGCGTGAGGCTCATCGTCTGGCGGTTGCGGCCGGTGCGGTCGACGACACCCGAGACTTGCTTGCTGAACTCCAAGACGGAGTCAGGCCTCAGGTCTTCGCTCCACTCCGTGACCTTGCACCCCGTTTCGGTGGGCTCTATGCGATATCCCCAAGTCGAGTAGTGGAAATCCATCATCGAGCACTCAAACGCAAAGGCGCGACCCTGGTCGGCCTCAATGACCCTGCCTTGGGTGGTCCACTCGTGATCGCCATGACGGTTGTGTCCGTCGAAGGTGGCACCCACCATCGGCGAGTCGAAGCCTTCGTGCCAATCGCAGGAGTGGCACTCCTCGGACCATTCGCCCATGCGGGTCACATCCGAAATCGCTGCATAGACCTCCGAGGGCGGCGCCCCAATATCACGGGAAATTTCGAGTTTGTTGACCATGAGTCGCTCCTTCGCCACACGAAGACAGCCTGACATGTCTTGGTGCCAAAACGTACCCGTGTGACAAGGCGCGCCGACCAGCGATTCAATAGTGGCGACGGGAGGATTTGAACCTCCGACCTTCGGGTTATAGATCCCACTCGGGCCGTCTTAGAGGTCTTGGTGGGCTTGCCACGGTCCCACCGACATAGCCTGTGACTAGGGACGATAGAAGCTGTACCCACTCTCGTCTGAAAGGACTCTGCGGGTGGCTTGCCTGCGGCTCCAGGTGCCATCACACGGTCGTGGAGATCGATCATCGGGAACCGGCAGCCCTCCCCACACGACACAGGTGACGAGACCCACCTAGCAGCGGTAGATACGCTCTGCGTTCTCCGCAAAGAGTTTGGCGCGGGATTCGCTGTCGAGCCCGGACGTCACACTGTTGAATACCTCGTAGAGCTCGTCGAAGGTGCCGCACGTCGAATCAACCGGAAAATTGCTGGCGAACATGCAGCGGTCGACGGTGAACGCCTCGATGGCGTATTCGAGCCACGGGGCGAAGGCATCGACGCGCATGCACTCCAACGGCATCGACAGGCCCGAGAGTTTGCAGATGATATTGCCGCCCAGGGCGGCCAGCGCGTCGATACCGACGCGCCAGAGGGCGCGCTCCTCGTCCGAATTCGACCGGGGCCATCCGGTGTGCTCGACGACGACGATCAGATCATCGAAGTCGGCAAGTTGTGCCGCCGCCAGTTGAAGCTGATCGGGATGGGCCATGAGCTCGAACACCAGGTCCCGCTCCTGCAGGGCATGGAGCGCTCCGGCGTCGGGGAGCGGCCCCACATTCGCCCCCATCGGTCGGACCCCGCGAAACCGTGAAGCCGTCATCTGCCGCTCGATGAGCTCGATGGCTTCAGCAACCGTGTCGGTCGGGGGGAGGCCGCCGATGATGGCGTGGGGACCGCCGCCAGCATGAGCGTTGCGATCGAGCTCAATGGTCTCCTCGATCGAGTGACGACCGGTTGCTGCTGCAACGTTGACGAACTTTTCGACGTTCCACCTGGCCGTCTCGGCTCGATAGGTGTCGGCATCGAAGTGGCGGCACATCCTCGTTGCGTCACCGGCACCGTGCTCCTGAGGGCGCGACAGGTATGGGTACCAGTCCGTGCGGACAGGGTCCCAGAGGTGCACATGGGCGTCGACGATCCGCTTGGGCTTGGTGGTCATCACACCCCCGGGTGGGGTGGATGGCCGGTGACGATCTCCCGGAGCGTGGCGTCGAGCCAATCGGGTACGGCGGGCCCACCATAGACAATGCTGCCAATTGGTCGGGGGTGACTACGAAGGCCGATCCAGCCGGCGCCTATCACCAGCTCCGCACCCGCGAGAGCCGTTGCCTCGGGGTGACCGAGCAGGTGGGCGACGAGTTCACCGACCGGTTGGGCAGCCTCCACCTCCGAGGTCTCGATGCTGGCAGCGAAAGCTGTGACGCGCCCATCCGTAGAACCCTTGGCAACTCGCGCGAGCTGCGCTGAGGCCTGGGCTCGACTACGACCTCCTCTGGTAGCGGCGTCGGTGAGGGTCACCAGCTGGACGGGCCGGACGGCGCTGGATGCGTAGTCGGCGGCCGCCCGGGCCCATCCGGCGTCGGTGTAAATGCGGTCGATGATCCCGCGGTGCTCGGCGAGCACCTGCTCCCACCCGTCCGTCGAGGCCGTCGGCTGACGACCCTCGAGTGCGACGACAATGGCGTCGA
This sequence comes from uncultured Acidimicrobiaceae bacterium, assembly GCA_963824195.1. GTDB lineage: Bacteria > Actinomycetota > Acidimicrobiia > Acidimicrobiales > RAAP-2 > Bog-473. The sequence goes on from CAWGOJ010000027.1 coordinate 32,835, forward strand.
TCGGCCCAACGGCGTCAACGACGGAGCTCAGCGCGTTGGCAGCGTCGCCGAAACCGTGAGCGACCTCGGCGCGGTGGCACGTGATGGACCGGGACTCCAGGGCGGCGGTAAGCGAGGCCGCCAACCGTGGACGGTCGGTGACGACGGCACAGGATCGCACGTGTGCCCATGCGGCCTCGGCGGTGCCCGGCTCTTCGAAGATCGGCCCGAACCGGGGGTTGCCGCCGCCGCCGCTCACCTGGCTGGCCTCCGCCGCAACGAACGCGCGGGGGATGACGGCCCCGAGCACCCGGGCGAGGCAGACCGCGTCGTCGCTACGCACCACCTCGAGAAGGCGGGGCTCCTCTACGACCGCCACCTCCGAGCCGCCGGCGAAGAGCACCCGGCCGCTGCACCACCGGAACCTGTCATCGACGAGGTAGGCGCCGAACGGCCCGAGATCCTCGGGCCGCGGCACCGACTCGAGCGAGAGTCCTCCCCCGCCTGAGGCCTTGCCCTCCCGACGAGCGCGCTCGATGGCGGCGGCGACCATTCGGGTCGCCGCGATCGGTGACATCGCGTTGATGGTCACGCCCGGCGGCGCCTGCCGTCCCAGCTGCCACGTGAGGGCGGCGATAGCCCGCTTGGCGCAGCTGTACGCCCCGGCATCGGCAGCTCGCCACCCTGATCCGGAGGTCACCCCGAGGATGCTGCCGCGCCCGGCGGCGGCCATGAGCGGCAGCGCGGCATCGACGACGTTCAAGTAGCCCCCGAGGTGCACGCCGAGCACCGCGAGCCATTCCTCCTCGGTACCCTCTGCGAAACCAGTGTGCCGCGTGATGCCGGCGACGTTGACAACGGCGTCGAGCCCGCCGTGTTCTTCGACCAGCTCCCGGAACAGGTCGCGAACCGCGGCGCCGTCGGTGACCGACACCGACGAGGCTCGGGCCGAGCCGCCCGCTGCCACGATGCGACCGGCTGTGGTCTCCTCCGGCTCTCGGAGCCGCTCGGAGCCGTCGAGGGTTACGAGGGGATCCATAGTGACCACGTTCCAGCCGCCGCGGCCGAGCTCCTCAGCGATTGCCGCTCCGATCCCGCCCCCGCCGCCCGTCACGACGGCCACCTGTTGACGCGCGCTCACGATGCCGGCGACCGGGCCTCGAGCTCCAGGCCTTCGAACCTGCCGGCCTCGAGCCACTGCTCGAGCAGCTCGCAATAGCCGAACCAGTCGCCCCGCCCCCCGCCGTAGTTGCCGTTGCGGGGGTTCGTCGCTTCCGGGTGACCCTCGTTGTTCAGGCGCGACGGTGTGCAGGCGGACATCACGGCGCTGCCGTCGATGAAGGAGTCGACGACCTTCTGCGTCCACTCCTCCTCGGCCTCGGCACTCACGTCGAACACCTCCACGCCCCGCTGCGCGAGCCGCCCGATGGCACCGCCGACGAACTTGGCCCCGAACACGGCCAGCTGCGTGTAGTTGACGGTCACCACCGCCTGCTGACCCGGCGCCGGCATGACGAACATATTCGGAAAGCCACGGGTCATCATCCCGAAAAGGCTGGCAGCGCCGTCGGCCCACTTCTCGGTCAGCGTGACACCGCCGCGTCCGACAATCTGGTGGCCGGCGCGTCGGAAGAGTGGGGTGACCTCAGCCTCGAAGCCAGTCCCGTAGATGATGCAGTCGACGCTGTACTGCTTCCCGTCGACGACCGGTCCCTGCTCGGTGATCCGCTCGATCCCGGCGGGACAGTCGATCAGCGTGACGTTGGGGTTGTTGAATGCCAGCAGGTACTCGTCGTGGAAGCACGGCCGCTTGCAGAGATACCGGTAGTACGGCTTGAGGATCTCGGCCGTGGCAGGGTCGGCCACCAGCTCCTCGACCCGTCGCCGGTGCGCGTCCATGATCCCATAGTCGAGTTTCTCTGCGCTCCGCAGGTACTCGGCCGTCGTCATACCCTGCCCTCGCGGGGGGTGGTGGACGGGGGCGTAGTGGTGCGTCCACCCGTCGTCGACCCGGTCGACCTCGACGGGCCGGCCCACCATGATCGCCTGGAAGTTCTCCATTCGGGCATGTTGCCAGCCCGGCTCGAGCCCGTGGGCGAAGTCGGGATCGGTCGGGCGGTTGCCGCGCTCGCCGATGGCCGACGGAGTCCGCTGGAACACATAGAGGTGCTTTGCCGACGCGGCCAGTGGGGGCACGCACTGGATGCCGCTCGCCCCGGTGCCGATGAGGCCGACGGCCTTGTCCGCCAGGCCGGTGAGCGGCTCGTGTCGACCTCCGCCCGTGTACTCGTAGTCCCACCGCGCCGTATGGAACGAGCGCCCGGCGAAGTCCTCCATGCCGGGGATGATGGGCAGCTTCATCAGGTTGAGGATCCCGACAGCCAGCACGTACCAGCGACAGGTCAGCTCGTCGCCGCCGCGGTCGGTGTGGATCTGCCACCGGGCCGTGTCGTCGTGCCACTCGGCGCGGGTCACCCCGGTGTGGAACAGACCGTCGGCCACGAGGTCGAACCGGTCGGCGATCGCCTCGAGGTGGCGCAGGATCTCCTCGCCGAAGGCGTAGCGATGGGTGGGGACGTAGTCGAGCTCCTCGAGCATCGGGAGGTAGATGTACGACTCGATGTCGCACATCACGCCCGGGTAGCGGTTCCAGTACCAGGTGCCTCCGATGCCGCCGGCCTGGTCGACGATGCGGATTCGCTCAAGGCCGGCCTTGCGGAGCTGGGCGCCGGCGAGCACGCCGGCGATCCCCCCGCCCACGATCACGACATCGACATCGTCAGCGATCGGGTCGCGCTCGATGAATGGTGTGAATGGGTCGTCACGGTAACGGGCGAAGTATTCGTCGGTCCGCAGGTCTCGAATGTCTGAACGGCCGGGCACGAGTCGCTTGTCGCGCTCAAGAAGGTATTTGGCGCGGACGACCTCGGGGTCGTAGCTCGCATCCGTGTGATCGAACCCAGGCATGCTGTAACACTAGGCCCGTCTGGTCATCGACCTCGGGCGTAGGGAGTTCCGGAACTCGGCGGCTGGCTGGGTCACCTGCCGCGACCTTCCCAGCGCGCCCCGCTTTGGACAATGGCCTCTCTTGCGAACTACCCCAACCGCGTCAGGACGTTCCGCGTGATCTGTTCAATCTGAGGGTCCCGCCCAGCCAGCCCGTGAGCCCAGTCGGTCGACCCCGACGTCACCACTGTCGCGCCCGCCTCGTTGGTGTACGCACCCAGCACCGCGTGGCCATGACGGATGCGTTCCATCGCCTCGGGCTCACGCGTTCCGAAGACGCGCGACGCGATGTACTCCAACTCACTCGGCTCACCCGGCTTAGGCGGACGGGGGGCCGTCTCGCGCGTGAAGTGCTGCGTCGGGCACGTGCCGAGCATCTCAAAGGTCGATGGTGTACCGTCCTCGCCGGTCGGGTACGGCAGCCCGTCGTGGTAGGTGAACACGCACCCATCGCACTCGTAGCCGACGACGGTCGCGCTGGCACCGAGCACGTCGCCGTAGCCGAGCCCGGTGCTGTCGAAGATCCAGTGGCCGGCGCGGTGCACGGTGTAGCCACCGAGACCGGCGGTCACATTGCGACCTATGCGGTGATAGCCCCCGCGGGTGAATGACACGCCGGTCATGCAGTTCTCGGGACGCCCGACGACGACGTCCGACCAGAACGTCGTTACCTCCGCTTCTCGGTCGGTTCCCATCAGCGGGTCGTTCTTGAAGAAGCTCTTGTACCCGACGATCACGTCGTGATCGTCACCCTCGATGCGCACCTGCCACAAAGAGGTATTGCCCGAGAAGAACGCCGCATGACCACCGCCCGCGATGAAAGCTTCGACCGTGTCGCGCATTCCGCGAGACCAGTACTCGTCGTGACCGACGGAGAGATACAGACTCGCGCCATCCAATACCTCGGGGTGTTCTTCGAGATCAGCATTCGTGCACACACCGATCTCGAACCCTTCGCGTTCGGCCCATTCGATGAACGGCAGCTCCCAGTCGGGCCAACCCGCCGACCCGGCATAGTCCGACAGATGGTTGATCTGGATGTAGCCGACGTGCGCGGCATTCTGCGGATCGGGCGCGCCCGTTCCCGTTACGCGACGGCCCTTGCCCGGCGGTTTGTAAAGGTAGCCCGCCGACATCGGCCGCTGCATGGCGACGTGGGTGCCGCCGGTGTACAGGTTCGATCCGCCAAAGTCGTTATAGGCGTGCCACGTATTGGTCGCCAACGCGATCACGATGCGTGCGCCGGGGGAAGGACGCACGACGAAGAACGCGTAGTCGCGCCGCACCTTCTCGCCGACGTCGATCTCCATGACGACCTCGTAGTAGCCCGACCGCCATGTCGGATCGACGTCCAGCGTGAGAGCGATAGGCCAACCGCACCCCTTCGACGAAGCGTCCTTCGGCGTCTCGTGCTCGTCGGCCGCGATCGCGTCAGAACTGAACACGACCTCCCGTCGCGCGCCGACCCGTGCCACCTCGACACGCACCGGCCGGCCAGAAGACGACGACATGTGCAAACCGACCTGCTCGCCGGGGCATACTGACTGCGGCCAGCAGTAACCCGTCACCACATCGCGGCCCATCTCCGGACCCTAACTGGGCCAGATCGCTCGGTGCGAGCGAAGGGGTTGTATGGAGCCATCGTCGCGGACCCGCTCGGGGATCCTGGCCGACCTCCAACAGGCCTGGTAGAAGTCAGGCCGAACACGAAAGGCGCCGGACAGCAGTGCGCTGACCGGGCCGATTGGTGGCGGGGGGAGGATTTGGACCTCCGACCTTCAGGTTATGAGCCCCTTCGCACCCGTCCAGGGGGTCGCGGGCCGATACCGTTACGTACTCCAGCGTTGCTTCTGAGCTGGGATGATATACAGAAGGGCCTGCTGATGTGCGATTTCGCGCTGACAACCCTCGGGAAGTTTGTAGGGATTTTGTAGCGTCGAGACGATCCCTCCAAGCGAACAGACCCCCGCCCTCCTGGGGGCCGATGGGTGATCAACTCCGTAGACGGGTTCCGATCGTCTGGCCGGTGTGACCAGGTCCATTGTTCCAATTCACATCAGGTGCGACGTCCAGCCTGTCCCCTCAGAGCGGAGCTCACCTGCACAGTTGAGTAGCAACGTAGTAGCAACTTCTCGCCACGTCAGTAGGCACCGCCGGTCTCCCGGTTGCGCATGGGCCGGTCCCACGCTTCTGCCAATGGTCGCTGAGACCGCGGTGCCGGGCTTGATCTGCGTTGCCTCCGATGGTCTTCTCTACATTGGATCGCGGCTGAGATGTTCGCGTTAAAGGCACCCGGTGTCGTGAGTTCAGCATCCGAGGCTCCGCTCAGCGTGATGTAGGGAATTCCGGCCTTGGTAATGGTGGGCACCTCCGTTGCACCCTGCCCGGTGAAGGGAAGGACGACAGCCACCACACCTTTTTGCACCATGTCATTGGCGCATGTCTGGCCACCGGCCGGAGTGGCCTGGTTCTCGCATATGTAGAGATTGATCTTGTGGCCGTCGAGGCCCTTTTCATAAGCGTTGGCGTAGGACACCGCCATCTTGGCGCCCGCCTCGACCAGAGCTCCTGTCCCGCCGGACCCCCCACCCGTATCAGTGATGATTCCAACGGCGACCGGCGCCCCCTGCGCCGGATCGGGCGTGCCAAGAGCGCTGCTCGAAGCCTCGGCGGCCCCGGTCAACGCGCTAGCGGTGATCAGGCTCGCCGCCATTACCCCCGTCGCTAGCACCAAGAATGATCGGCGAGCTTTGCATGGAATCAGTACTGCGTCCTCCGATCGGGATTACAGAGATGCTCGAGGCCCGCTTGCTCAAACCCCCCCGGGTCGATAGTGAAAAGAGGGTACCGTTTTGCCAAGAAGTTGTCAACGTATGACAAAGTTGCATAGAGGTGGAGCATGATCTTGTGGGATCCCACGGACCTCGGGCAACCCTCGGGTCACTCCTTTCGGGCCGAATAGCGAGTTGCTCATGGACAAGGTCGGCGCCAAACCCATACCAGGCGTGAGCCTGAGCTCTCCCGGCCATCGGGGAGCAGCGCCGATGCGCGAGACTATTGACGAGAGCGTTGCGGATGGAGCGCCGGTGATCCTTCGCTTTGCCAACTGCGAGTTGGACGTGGCCCGCGTCAGCCTTCGCCGCGACGGTCGGGAGATGAAGCTCGAGCCGCAAGCGTTCGACGTGCTCTGCTATCTCGTCGAGCACCGGGGTGAAGTCGTCCGCAAGGAGCAGCTCCTCGACGACGTCTGGGGCGACCGTTTCGTGAGCGAATCGGCGCTCACGACGCGCATCAAGTCGGTGCGCCAGGCGCTCGGGGATGACGGCAGCCGCCAGGCGATCATCCGGACAGTCCACGGCAGGGGCTACGAGTTCATCGCGACCGTGGAGATGCTCGGGCGGCCGGCTCTCGAACACGTGACGCCGGTGCGATCGCCAGACCCGATGCTCCCCGCCGCGATGCAAACACTGATCGGCCGCGAGTCGCTCCTCGAGCGCCTCGCCGCAGCCCTCCGGGAGCACCGCCTCATCACCCTCGTCGGTCCGGGGGGTGTCGGCAAGACGTCGGTGGGCTTGGAACTGGCCCGCCGCATCGCCGACCGCTACCCCGACGGGGTGAAGCTGGTCGAGCTCGTAGCCGTCGGCGACGAGGACGCCACACTCGAGGCCGTTGCGACGGCGATCGACGTCAACTTCAGGCGTGGCAGCTCCATCGGGGACGCAATCATCGAGACACTGCGGCTGCGGTGTTCACTCGTCGTGCTCGACAACTGCGAGCACCTCGTCGAGCCGGTGGCATCCCTCGCCGGCCGAATCGTCCGGGAAGCGCCGGCCGTCTCCATCGTGGCGACCTCCCGCGAGCCGCTGGGGCTCCCAGGTGAACAAGTGTGGTCGGTCGATCCACTGTCGACGGGTGACGCCGGGGCCGGGTCCCTCGCCGGGGGTGGCCTCGACCACGCCCCGGCGGTGGCGCTCTTCGTTGAGCGAGCGGGCGCGTCCGATCCGGGATTCGAGCTCAGCGAGCAGAACGCGAGTTCGGTCGTCGAGATCTGCCGGCGCCTCGACGGGATCCCGCTCGCGATCGAGCTCGCTGCGGCACGGGCCCGTACGATCGACCTCGCAGAGATCGCGGCGCGCCTCGATGAGCGTTTCGGTCTGCTGAAAGCCTCCCGCCGCGGGGGCGACCCCCGCCACCGGACGATGGAGGACGCCATCAGCTGGTCCTACGACCTCCTCGCGCCCGAGGAGCAGGAGCTGTTCAGCGCCCTCGCCGTCTTCGCCGGGCCCTTCGACCTCGCGTCGGCCGAGTCGACGTGCCGCTCTGGCGACGCGCTCGACCTGCTCACGCGCCTCGTCGAGCGCTCGATGGTGTCTGTTCGCCGCCCCGCCGGCGGCGGAACCCGCTACGAGCTGCTCGAGACGCTTCGTGAGTACGGCCGGGGCCGCATGAGCTACGACCGTCGCGCTGAGGTCTACGGGTCGCATGCAGCGCGCTTCGCTGCGCTGGCGCGCCTCGTCGAGGAGGAGATTCGCACGCCGGGCGAGGCGCAGGCGATCGAAGTAGCGGACGCGTCGTTCGCGGATCTGCGCGCCGCGCAGCGCTTCGCCCTCGAGACTGGGGACCTCGATACGGCGATCGGGCTCATCGTGTCGTCGCGGGAGTTCGCCATGCGGGCCATGCGCTATGAACTCTTCGCCTGGGCGGATACCGCCTGTCGGGCGGAGGATGTGCTCGAACACCCCCTCGCGCCACTACTCACGGGAGTCCGTGCATACGGTGCGTGGGTCCGCGGAGAGTTCGAGCTCGCGGTCGCCCTGGCCCACGAGACTCGCGCCTTGGAGGACGGTCTCGGCGTCGAGCCGAGCGGCCTAGCGGAACGGGCACTCGGGAACACGCTGCTCGTGCTGAACGACGACGTCGGCGCATCTCATGCCTCGAAACGCCAGGTGGAGTTGGCGGAGACGTCCGGCGTCGCGTCGCGGATCGTGCACGCGTGCTACATGGGGGCGGTCGGGATGAGCGCCAACGGCGATCTCGAAGGCGCCGCCAACTACATCGCCCGCGCCCGTGGGCTTGCCACCGTGACCGGCAGCCCGACTGATCTCGCCTCGGTCGCTGTCGCCGAAGGCTTCGCCAGCCGTAGCGACGAGGGAGCGCTGGCGGCCTTCCTCAGGGCGGACGAACTCGCTCGGATGGCGGGGAACCGGTGGATGGGCGCGTTCGCTCTGACCGAGGCGTGCGGGTTCCTCGTCCACCTTGGCGATCTCCCGCGCGGTTGCGCGGGGTTGGCGGAGACCGTCGACCTTTGGTACCGCTCCGGTGAGTGGGCTCAGCAGTGGCACACGCTCTCGCGCTGCGTAATCGCGCTGCACCGCATCGGCCAAGCGGAGCTGGCGTTGGAATTGATCGGAGCGATCGAGGCGCACTTCATGTTCTGCGTCACGCCGATGTCGGCACGGTTGCGTGACGTGGCACTCGCCACGCGTGACGAGCTCGAGAGTGGGCTTGGCGAGGCCCGCGCCGCTGAACTCGCGGCGATCGGGTCGTCACGCCCCGTCGATACGGTGGTCCATCGGGTCCGGAACGCGCTCCTCGCCCGCCCCCTCGACGACTGATCGGCAGGATCGGCGTTCGACTCGGGGGGGACCTGCGCCGTGAAGGTATTCAAGTAGGTGCGGGAGCAATTCGGCCGCATCGTCCCCCACCCCCGCGATCAGGTTCGAGCGTCGTCGCCGCAGGAATGGGAGCCCGAGAACATAGAGTCCCGAGACCGGGGAGACGCCACCGTCGTGCGCGACCCGGCCGCGGCGATCGAAGGCAGCCGGGTCCAGCCACGGATACGAGGGGCGGTACCCGGTTGCCCAAATCACGGTGGTGAACCGCTTGAGGTCGACCTCCGTGGGTACCGCACCGAGGCGGGTCGGCGCCGGCCGGTCGGGCTCGGGAACCTCGCCCGAGAGCCCGTGCTCGGTGACGAAGTCGTCGATGCGCTGGAGGAGGCGCGCCTGCTTCAGATCCGCGTTCGCCGTCAGGCTCGCGAGCGCGCCGGAGCACTGCGCCACCGCGCCGGACACCAGCATGAGCCGGCCGACGAGGTCGACGCCTGCGGCGGAGAGCACGTTGAGGTCGAGCGGCATCCGGGTCGGGTTGCCGACGAGTTGCACCGAGGCGTGGCGGCGCGCCCGCTCGATGTCTTGGACCTCGTCGTAGCGCTCATCAAGCTGGCCAACCGCCGCCAGCCAGCAGTAGATGTCGCGGCCTCGGTAGGTGCGCGGCAGCCGGACGTGCTCGCCGACCGCAAGGGTAACGCGACGTCCTGAGCGTCGGAGCTCGTCCGCGATCTGGATGCCCGAGGCCGACGCACCGACCACGAGCACATCGCCCGTGGCGTCGAGTTGTGCAGGGCTCCGGTAGCGCAGGGCGGTCAGCTGGTTGATCCGGCGGGGCAGCTCGGCCGCGACCGCGGGCACCCGCGGGTCGCTCGACGCACCCGCCGCGACGACGACGGCTGCGGCGAAGTAGCAGCCGTCGTCGGTCACGACCTCGAAGCCGCCGGCCGTCCGTCGCACCTGTAACACCGTGACCCGCGTGCGGACCGGGGCGCCGGTGCTGCAGGCGTAGGCCTCGAGCCAGGCGGCGGTTTCCGCAGCCGTCCGATAGCCGTCGTGGTCCGGCCCCTCGTACTCGTTCCCCGGCAGACGGCACATCCAGTTCGGGGTGAGCAGCCTGAGCGAGTCCCAGCGCTCGGTGCGCCATGAGGATGCCACCTCGCCGCGTTCGAGCACGACGTGGTCGAGTCCCGCGACGGCAAGGTGACGGCTCATGGCCAGACCGGCCTGCCCGGCGCCAACGACGACGACCGTCACACGCATCGCTCGCATCGTTGTGGCAGTTCAGTGTTCGGGATCCGGTCCGCACCCGCTCAGGCGAGGGTGACCTGGACTGTAGTCGGGTTGGTGATGATGTCGAAGACCGCCGAGCGCTTCTGGGACTGGACGAGGATCGCCTCGAGGTCCGCCCGACTTGCGTCCGCGTCGATGTCGTAGGTCACGGTGACCTGGTCGAAGCCGTTGCGTACATCACCGTCGATACCGAGGATGCCTTGCAGGTCCATCCCGGCCGTGACGGTCGCCTTCACGGAGTGGAGCTGGACGCCGCGGTTCGACGCCACCGTCGCGACGCCGGCCGTGAGACACGATGCCAGCGCGGCGAGCGCGATCTCGGGCGGGGTGGGAGCGTTGTCCTCGGAGGCGAAGACCTCTGGGTGGTCAGCGTCGACCGTGTAGGCCTGACGGTGCACGTGCTCCGCGCCGAGGCCGAAGAAGTCGGTGATCGTGGTGCGGCTGTGTGTCCCTCGCGCCCACTCGCAGCTTGCCCGCCACTGGAAGTTGGCGGCCTCGGGGTGGTTCGTGAGCGCCTCACGGGCGCCGCGCAGCGCCTCGACATTCACGCCGTTGTCGACGGTCGGGGTATCGGTGGTGGTCATCGCCACTCCTCCTTTGTGATTGCGGCGGGCGATCGCCCGGCCACAGCGATCACCTTCCGCCGACGCGGTGCCGGAGTCTTGGAGCCGGGATGGAGATCAGCTGACGAACCGCAGTCGCGCCATCTTCAACCAATCTTCAGGACTTCTGGCGCCGCCTGGGGCACGATGCGTTCCATGGCGCTACGAGCAGAACCCCAACGGTCCGGCACAGCATCCGAGACCAACGACGGCGTTGAGCCCGGTGACGGGCACGATTGGCAGGCGGCCGGCGAAGCATGGGGCCACCGAGCGGCCGACTGGGCCTGCCTGTACGAGCACTATGCAATCGACGTGCTCGTTGCGATCTTCGGGCGGGTGGGCGTCGGGCCGGGGACCAGCCTGCTCGACGTCGCCTGCGGGTCCGGCCTCGCCGTGCGCCTCGCGGCTGGCATGGGCGCGAAGGTCTCGGGCGTCGATGCCTCGGCCGAGCTCCTCGCCGTGGCGGCCGCCCGTACGCCCGACGCCGATCTGCGGCTCGGTTCCATGTTCGAACTGCCGTGGCCGGACGCGTCTTTCGACGCCGCAATCTCGATCAACGGCATCTGGGGCGGATGCGAGGAAGCGCTCGACGAGGCGTGCCGGGTCCTCAAGCCCGGTGCGCCGCTGAGCATCAGCTTCTGGGGCGAAGGGCCGCCGCTCGACATCCGCGGCATCTTCCGCCCGCTCGCCCGCCATTCACCCGAGGCGCACCACGGGTCGATGAAGCGGCTGAACGACATCGCCACACCGGGCGTCGCCGAGGCGATGCTCGAGGCAGCCGGCTTCGTCGTCACTGAGCGGGGTACTCGGGTCTCGGTCGTCGAGTGGCCCGACGCGGATGTTGCATGGCGGGCCGTCTCGAGCATCGGACCTTCGGTTCCGGCGCTCCGAGGTCCCGACGCGGATGTGGTTCGGCGCGAGATCATGGATGCCCTCGAGGCTGGCCGCGACGAGCGCGGCATCTACCGTGTGCGTAGCGACCACCAGTTCGTGATCGCCCGGAAACGTTGACGGGGATCGGGCGGCTTTGCCCTAGGGCCCCGCGTACCGGGACCGAGCCGGCGACTCCATTCAGGCGCCGATGGCCGGAGGACATTGAGCAGTGACGGCCATCCCGCGGGTGCCGAAGGGCACCCCGCTACTGACTGTCACGGCCCAGCCGGCCGTCTAGTCCGTGATTTCCGAGTCGACCCCGTAGCCGTGAATCGGCCATCTAGCTGGAGGTATGTAACTTCTGCAGGTCTGACCAGGACCCTCGCAGGTGACAGCGAAAAGCCAATCCGTGGGATTTTCCCGCCTCGGGCGCCCTCACGCTGCTCGCCGAGCGGGCAACCGCCTCGGGCACGCCGTGGGCACTCGGACTCCTGGCGCGCTGTCGAGCGATTGTGAACGACGACCATGATGCTGGAGAGCACTACCAGGTGGCCGTGGAGCAGTTGTCGAAGACGTCATGGCTCAACGAGCTGGCGCGGACTCACCTCCTTTACGGGGAATGGCTACGCCGCCAGGGGCGCCGCATCGAAGCCCGAGAGCAGTTGCGCAGTGCCTACGAGATGTTCGACACCATGGGAGCAATGGCATTCGCGGAAAGAGCCCGGGTCGAATTACTGGCAACTGGAGAGCGGCCCCGCGCTCGACGAACTGAAACGGCACTCGATCTCACGCCGCGGGAACTTCAGATCGCTCGACTCGCAGCCCAACGAGCAACGAACCAGGAAATAGCCGGTCGACTCTTCATCAGCGCCAACACGGTCGATTACCACCTACGCAAAGTGTTTCAAAAGCTCGGCATCTCCTCCAGGCGCGAGCTTCCCGGGCTGCTGCCCGACGAGGTCGGTCAGCTGGCCTAGACCGTCTTAACCGGATCAAATGGTGGCGGGGGGAGGATTTGAACCTCCGACCTTCGGGTTATGAGGGGCTGACTGGCCAGCTCGATCGAGCACCCCTTGACCGCCACCTCACGAGAGTGGTTACGTTCCTCCAGGCGGTCCATCGAGCTTCTGTTCGTCCAGGTCGGTCCGGTAGTCCAATCGGTCCACCCCGCACAACTAAGCATCGTCGAATGGACGGACAAAGGGATGATCGGTCCGGTCGCGCCCCATTCCTGGTCGAGTCATGGCAACGCCTCGATCGGCGGGACCGTCATGGCCCGCTCTCGAGCGCCACCTAGCATCTCGTCGTCGAGGTGGCCGTCCGGCGATCCCGCCACCAGGGGCGACCGAGTGAGGATGACCACACCCGCGACCAGCACGGCCAGAGCCAGGACCTCGAGGCTGATCCACAATGCACCGCTGCGCAGGATGTCGCCGAACAGCGTGATCCCGAGCACGATACTGACCAGCGGGTTCGTGGTCACCAATGTCGTACGAGACGCCGTGATCGGACCGGCATGGAGCGCGCTCTGGAGCAGGAAAATCGTCCCGACGCCGACCACCGCGAGCATGTAGGGCTCGAAGTGGGTGAAGACGGCGCTCCAGCCGTGGTTCAGGTAGCTCGTGATCGCCTTGGTTAGGGCCGACGTGTACGAGGCGCTCACCGCCGTGGCTGCACCGAGCGCGGCCGCTCGCCACCATCGGGGGCCCCGCAGTCCGGCGATGATACCGATGGCGATCGCCCCAGCCACGGCGGCCGTCGCCACCACCCACTGGGTGGTGGACGGGAGCTCTTGGCCTCCGCGGGGACGGGCGGCCAGGAAGAACCCACCAAGTCCGACCGCCACTGTCACAGCTCCGATCCACTCCCGCGTTCCGAGGTGGTACCGGAACCAGACGGCGAGGATCACCAATAGGAACAGCAGCTCGGTAGTGAGCACCGGCTGCACTGTGCTCAACTGGCCGTGTTTCAGCGCGGTGGCCACGAACCCGAACTGCACCAGGCTGAACAAGAATCCGATGAGCCAGACCTTCTGCCGGATGGCGTGGCCGATGAGGCTCGCCTTGAGGGCGGATGACTCTGGAGCGGTCTCAACGCCCATGCGCTGCAGCACGGAGGTAAGGGCGTTGGTGAAGGCGGCGAGAGCAGCGAAGAGGATGGCTACCAAGTTGTCGTCCTCCGGTTCGGATCCCGAATTCCGGGGATCGGGGGCTGGTATAGGCGGTCCCGGCAAGGGCGGCGGGGACAGTCCGCTTGCTGCGCCTTTCGGGGCACCCGCTGACGTCGCCCCGAATCAGCAAGCTTGCGGCCGGGGTCACCATGCGGGCGGTTGCTGGCGTAGATCGTGCAGGTCGGACGAAATTGCCGTGCTTGTCGTCTACGGGCTCGCTGGCCTAGCCGGCAGTGCCGCCATCGTCTACGCCACAGCCTGGACCTTCGGGTTGGCCCTGGTGGGTCACAACCGGTCACCGTGCCTCCGGCCTGGGTACATGCCACCCTGCCGTTGGTCGCCGTTGACCGCCAACGTCTCCGGTTGGTGGGAGTTTCGCTGTCATCGTGCCGTCAGCAGCCCTGGTTAGCTGGCGCCTGAGTCGCGTTCTGACTTCCAGCTCATCACATCTTTGGTCGCCTCGGCGCGGATTCCCGGCCCGACGATCGCTCCCCGCGCCGACAGGTCGCTCCGGAGCGCCGCCACGTCAATGGTTCGGACGTCGGGTGGCGTCTGCCGGGCAGCGTCACTGTTCGCATCCGCATGGGATGCCGCCGCTGCAGCCGCTCCAGCCGCTTCGCCGGTCGCCATCGCGGCCGGGATCTCCTTCGTGGCCTGGTGCACATATCTGGTGGTGGAGATGCAGCGCCCGGCCACGAGGAGGTTGTCGACGACGGATGTGGTGAGACAGCGGTAGGGAATGTCGTAGACGACGTTTCGGCGCGTCCAGTGTCCGGTCTGCGCGATGGCGTCGGTGAACCGGACGTCTCCGTCCTCCTTGCGCAGCACATAGTCACCCACCAACCGGCGGCTCTCGGTAATCCCGAGCATACGGGCATAGTCGTCGAGCCACGCATTCTCGAATCCCTTCATCTGGCTGCGCAGCACATCGAAGTGCGCCCGCGCCGCCCGGCGGCAGAGGATTTCCGTCCGGGTGAGATCATCCGGATCGCAGGCATTTACCCGTTCAGCGTCGGGAGCGAACGGCACCAAGACACGACCCGGGGCGTTGGTGCGAAACCAGAGGAAACCCAGGCCGCCGTCGACCGTAGCGGCAGCGTCCGACACTCCCCCGACCCGAAACCACAGGTGTGGCGGAATTGAGACCTGTTCGAATCTCGCGCCGGCGGACACGAGCACGTCTCCGTCGCCGGTGGCGTCGATCACGACGCGAGGGCAGATTGCCTCCCGGCCGCGCTTTGATTCCACGATCACGGCATCAATGGAGCTCCCGCTGACCGGCGCGGCTGCGAACCAGGTGTGCAGACGCAGCTGTGCGCCCGCCTCCTCGAGCAAGTCGTAGCAGATGTCGACAAAGGCCTCCGGGTCGAACGCAACTGAATAGCGGACTGCCTCGGGAGATCCCCAAATCAATCCCCAGTCCCGCCACGAGGCGACGAGCTCGGGAGCCTCGCTGGCCCAGGTTTCCTTGCGCGGATACCGCGCACTGCCGCTGGCCTCGAGGCGGTTCACGACCTCTTGGCAGAGCCCTGCCACGACCTGAGTACCGACGCCGTCGTCGAGGGTGAGAAGCAGGTTGATGAGACCCACTGTCGCGAGTCCGCCGAGGTGTCCGCTTGCCTCGATGAGCATGGTGTCGGCTCCGCGGCGCGCCGCCGCCACTGCAGCAGCGACGCCAGCGGACCCAGCGCCGACAACGAGCACGTCGGGTGTGCCGATGACCGACAACTCACGCGCCGGGTCCCGATACGAGCGTCGCGGATCGATAGCCATCGCCCTATTGTCGTTCACCAGGATCCGCGTAGCTCGGTGTGACGATCCAGACCCCCCTATCGGGGGTCGGCGCAATCCACCTCCGGGCATTTGGACCCTGTTCAGGAGGTCGGGTGTCCACGAAACTGCAGAGGGGGCCGATCGTGACTTGGCTCACGGACGGCTGAACAAGCCAGGTCGGGAGGAGGTCCGGACATGGGGACGATCAGCGGAGCCGATTTGCTCGTCCGTTCGCTGCAAGTCGAGGGCGTTCGCGCCCTGTTCGCCATCACCGACATCTCGTTCACCCCGTTATCGGTCAAGGCCGAGGCAGCTGGGATGCTCGTTGTGGCGGGCCGGCATGAGAGTGCCGAGGTCCATATGGCCGACGCCTGGGCGCGGGCCATTGGAGTTCCGGCGGTCGTGGTGGGCGGCATGGGTCCCGGAGTCGCCAACCTGCTTCCTGGCGTGGTCAACGCCTGGATCGAAGGGGTTCCCGTGGTGGTGATCGGCACCCAACGAACCTCCCGGGCGCACCAAGCCGTTCGTCGCAACCGCTTTCAGTACGTACCCCAGCTCGAGCTGTTCCGCCCCGTTACCAAGTTCGCCGCTGCGGTTCCCGAGGCAAGGCGTGTCCCCGAGTACCTGCGAGAGGCGTTCCGCCACGCCCTCGGGGGTAGACCAGGGCCCGTCTACCTCGAGTTCGCCCCCGAACTCTTACGCGAGGAGGTCGACGAGGATGTCAACCCTGTGCTCGCTCCGGCCGCCTACCGCGCCGCCGCCGGATCCCCGGACACCGCTGCGGTCGAGCGTGCCGCTGCCCTGCTTGGCCGAGCGGCGCGACCGCTGGTGCTGGCGGGCAACGGCGTCCACACCGCCGATGCATCAGAGGAGTTGACCCGTCTGGCCGAGATCGCCGGAGCGGCCGTATGCACCACACCGGGTGCGCGCGGAGCCATCTCCGAGCGGCACCCCCACGCTGTGGGGATGGCCAACGCCTTGCTGTCGCCGGTCATGCAGGAGGCCGATGTGGTGGTGGCCGTCGGCACCGGCATCGGTGAGGTCGTTGGCTACGGACAGCCGCCCGCCTGGGCGGGACCCGCAGTTCAGCGCCTCATCCACCTCGATCGTGACCCATTGGTCATCGGGGTGAACCGGCCCGTCGACGTCGCTCTCGTCGGCGATGTCCGCCTGGGTCTGAGCGCCCTTACGAAGGCGCTTGCCACGTCGGACAGCCGCAATAACGGCGATTGGGCTCGCGAGCGGGCAGTGGGGGCCCAGCGGGTGATGCGCATGATGGCCGACACCGGACTCGAGATCGACGGGTCACCCGTCCACCCGGCACGACTGGCTGCGGAGTTCGCCCGGTTCTTGCCCGAAGACGCGCTCATCTGCTTGGACGGCGGGAACTCCGCACTGTGGGCGCACCTGGCCCTGGTCGTCACCCGGCCCCGATCACTGTTGTGGACGGGGCACTTCGGTCACCTCGGCACCGGCATCCCGTACGCGATAGGGGCCAAGCTGGCATGCCCTGATCGCCCCGTGTTCCTGTTCAGTGGGGACGGGGCCTTCGGGTTCAACCTCCAGGAGCTCGAGACAGCCTCCCGGGTCGATGCGGCCATCGTCGCTGTGGTGAACTGCGATTATGCCTGGGCCATGGAGGAACAGGGAATGCTCGATGAGGTGGGACGCACGATCGGCGTCCACACGTCGGTTGTGCGCTACGACCTCGTCGCGCAGGGTCTTGGCTGCCACGGTGAGTTGGTGGACTCGCCTGGGGGGATCGTGCCCGCCCTCCAACGAGCAAGCGCCTCGGGTCGGCCAGCCGTCGTGCAGGTAGTGGTTGACCACGCGATGAACGTCAATCCCCCGGGTATGACCGAGTTCCTCGAAATGTACAACGCGGCCACGACGTGATGGTCCTTCCCGCACGTGCCGGCATCTCTCGCCACCGGCGATCCCGTCGGAGCGGAGTGCTGATGCCTGGCCCTTCCCACGAAGGGACGACTCAAAGACACCATCTCTTACCTAATCAGTGGTCTGCCAGCGCTTCAGTGCCGATCGCATCCCCGAGCTCTTCGAGTGCGGCATGTAGTGCGTCGACGATCAGCCAGGGGTCGGGAACGCTGACAGGAGAACCGAGCAGGGAGACACCCAGCGTTTGTTCGTAGCTCCAGGCAGTGATGTTCAGGCCGATCCCTTCGAGGATGGGGCCCACCGAGTAGAGAGCCTCGAGCTCGATGGGACCAAAGAAGATCCGCTCCCGCGGTCCAGCGACGTTGGACAGCACAACGTTGAGGGGTGGGTGGACCCGGTCCGCAATGTGGGACCGGGTCCAGAGCCGCACGGCCGAATGGTAGATCTGCGGCGGCACAAAATCGGCGCGCTGCTCAAAGAGATCGTGGCCCAGCACACTGCGAACTTCCTTGGAAGCTGCCGTCATGCTCCGGATATGTTCGAGGCGCAGGACTGGGTCGGCGATGTCGGTCCCGATGCTCACATAGAGGTTGTCGACTCGGTTGCCCGACATGCGGGCCACATTCGGGTCGGTCGAGACCGGGACACTGGCGACCAAGGGGCGTGCTGGTAGTTCACCGCCGTCCAACAGGTAGCGTCGCAGTGCCCCTGCGCATACGCAGAGGTAGACATCGTTGAGAGTGGTGCCCGCGGTGCGCCGGATGGACTTGAGATCTTCGAGTGGGAGCTTGGTCATTGCAAAAGTGCGCTCGGAGGTGAGCGACACGTTGAACGACGTCTTGGGTATGTGGTGAAGAGGAAGAGGAGGCTTGACCGCGAAGCTGCGACGCCTCGCTTCCGACGCTCGGCCCTGTCGCGCCGATTGCACCACAAACCGCGGCAGGCCTTTCCACCGGAGGACATGGTCGTGTGCCGCCATCCTCAGTAGTTCGCGACGCGTCGGGAGCGGCTCTGGACGCCACGAATCCGCATCGGGTTCCCCTGACGGCTCGACGCCGGCGCCTTGCACCACGTTCTGGAGCAGGGCCACGACGGCAGACCCGTCGGCCACCGCATGGTGGATCTTCGCCACAACCGCGATGCGGCCGCCGTCGAGCCCCTCCACGACCAACAACTCCCACAGGGGCCGATCGCGCGCTAGTGGGATGCCCGCGAAATCAGCCACCACGGCGGCGAGCTCGCGGTCGCCCGCCGAGCCGGCGAGCACCCGACGGCTGATGTGATGCTTCAGGTCGAACTCAGGGTCCTCCACCCACACGGGATGACCCAGTCCCCACGGGACCGGCACGACCCGGCGGCGGAACGGCGGGAGCCTGCAAAGTTGGTCCGCGAGGATCTCGGTCAGGGCTTCGTAGGAGAACTCGCCCTTCAAGGCAGAAACGTCGGCCACCACGACCTTCACCGTGTGCATGTGGGCCGTCGGTGTCTCCGAATAGAGGAATTTCGCGTCCAGCCCGGTCATCGTCTCCATGAGTCAGCCCTCGGAACTTGGGGATCGGCTGGTCGATACCTGACGCAGCGAGCTGACGAGAAAGTCGGCCACCTGTCGGGATAACAAGTAGCCTACGTGGCCCCCCGAATACCACGAGATGCGGGGCTGATCCCAGTGCTCCCAGAGGCGTTGGGCCTGATCCGGAAGGGCCAACCGGTCGCCGTAGCCGGCGAAGATGAACCGGCCGCGCTTGGGCACCTTGGCCTCAAAGGACAGAGGCGACACCACTCGGTAGACGTTCTCGGCCGGGCCGCCCATGATCTTGTGCTCGATCGATCGGGCACGGATGTCGTGGGGACTGTGCCGGTGGAACAGGCCTGGGAAATCCGATACCGGGATGCCCGCCACCACGCCGTCGATGCTCTGCTCCAGGGCGGCGAGGAGCGAAACGGTGTACGCGCCCAGTGAGACGCCGTACAGGCTGATCGACGTGGCTCCTTGCTGACGGATGAGCGTGATGAGCCGCCGGATGTCCCACACGGCCTGCGTCATGCCGTGCACGGCGTTCATCAGCTCGAAGGAGAGGAAAGGCTCTCCGCTCACCAGGGTGACCCGGCGCCGCCCATGGAGCGGCAACGTCGGGAGGGCCACGTTCATCCCCAGCTCGTGGTGGAGCCGGTTCATCTGGAGCCCCTGAAAGTCCATGAACGGGAAGCCCATGCAGAACCCGTGCACGGCGATCACCCAGGGGCGAGGGCCGTCGGGGTGGCGCACGATGACGGCCGACGCGGTCCGGTTCGGTTCGAATGCCATCCACCGGTCGGCGCCGGGCTCGCCGGGATGGGGGGCGAACGCGCTGTCCCAGTCCCACCGGTCGTAGCTCGTCCCCATGGCCCATCCCCGGCTCGTGGTCAGGTCGGATTCGAAGAGCGGCGGCGGGGTGCGGTGATAGGACTCGGGCTCCGCAATCCAACCTTTCCCTGCGTACAGGGATTCGGCCTCGGCCAGCTCGCTCGACACCCTCGCGTAGTCCCCGGGCAGCGGGAATCTCCGGGGCGTCATGGCCGCGGCCAGCAGCGCCTCGTCCATCGCCACCTGAGCCGCGAGGCCGAGCGAGAGGTGGGGCGCCGGGACCGAGTCGCTCACTTCCCCGCTCAGCAAGGCCGAACCGATGTAGTGAAGCGTCCTGGGCAGGGCGCGGGTCGCCCGGGCGAGCGCTCGCCGGTTCAAGAACCCGGCAGCGGCTCGGAAGAGCCCGGTGATCCGATCGATCCCCGGCACCGAAATACCCGGCTCCACGCTCTCGGGCGTGCTCACCGAAGGGAGGACTCCGCTCGAGGGTTCCATCCAGTCGCCGGCGGGATCATGTGCAACTCCCCCCATCCGGCCTCCTCCCCTACCGTAACGCCTCACCCCCCGGACAGAGGGCGGCGCGCGACTGTGATACTACGTCTGGCATTCTGCCGATGACAGAGTCTGAAGGCCCGAGTCGGGGCTAAGGAGCGCTGTGGAGTTCAACCTTGCCGATCTTTTCGAGAGCGTCGTCGACCAGGTCGGAGATCAGACGGCGATGGTGTCGGGTTCGCGAAGGCTCAGCTACACCGAACTGGACAAGCGGGCCAACCGCCTCGCCCACCACCTGGAGGACGCCGGTGTGGGGCCCGGCGACACGGTGGGGCTGCAGCTCGTCAACGGCACCGAGTACATCGAGGGCATGCTGGGGTGTTTCAAGATTCGTGCCGTACCGGTCAATGTCAACTACCGCTATCAAGCGGGCGAGTTGGAGTACCTGTACAGGGACGCCGCGCTGGTGGGCCTCATCTTTCATGACCGCTTCGCCCCAGCGGTGAAGGGTGCTCTGAACGCGATGCCCGGGACCAAGGCCGTGCTGGAGGTCTGTGAGGCGGCCGGTCATCGCCCGACGGCAGATGAGGACTACGAGCGTGCCCTCGCATCGGCGCCTGACACCCGCGGGTTCTCCCCGCGCCGCAGCGACGACCTCTACTGCGTCTACACGGGTGGCACGACCGGCATGCCCAAGGGGGTGCTCTGGCGACACGACGACATCTTCTTCGCGGCCATGGGCGGAGGTGACCCACTGTCCTTGGGCAACCACATCGCCACCCCTGGCGAGCTCGCCACGCGGCTCCTGCATCCGGGCATCACTGCGCTCGCCATACCTCCGTTCATGCACGCGGCCGGGCACTGGTTGGCGTTCTCCACGCTGTTCGGGGGCGGGACAGTCGTGACGACCCGAGGGGGGGTCTTCGACGCCGCCGAGGTCTGGCGTCTGGTGGAAGCGGAGCGGGTCAACGCGATCGCCGTGGTGGGCGACGCCATGGTCCGGCCGTTGGTCGACGAGCTGGCCGCACAACCCAACCGCTTCGACCTCTCATCGCTGATGGCTGTGGGATCCGGGGGCGCGGTGCTCTCGCCGTCCACCAAGGCCCTGCTGGCCGAGCTCCTCCCCGGGAGGATCGTCGCCGACCGATTTGGGTCCTCGGAGACCGGCCAAGTCGGCGGTGAGGCGCCTTCCGACGACCCGTTCGGACCGCCACGCCTGCGGATTGACGAGCGCACCGACGTGCTCGATGCCGATCTCCAACCTGTCCCACCGGGTTCTGGGGTGATCGGACACCTCGCCAGGGGCGGCCACGTCCCGATCGGCTATCTAGGTGATCCGCCCGAGTCCGCGGCCACGTTCGTCGAGGCACGGGGCCAACGCTGGGCGCTTCCGGGTGACCTGGCGACCGTGAACGCCGACGGGAGCATCGTCGTCCTCGGGCGCGGTTCGCTCTGCATCAACACCGGCGGGGAAAAGGTCTTCCCCGATGAGGTCGAGGCCGCGCTGAAGGACGTCCCCGAAGTCCGCGACGCCATCGTTGTCGGCGCGCCCGACCCTCGCTTGGGTGAGCGGATAGTGGCCCTGGTGCTGCCCCAAAGCGGGCACGAGATCGATCCGGAAGCCGTCCGCCAGCACGTCCATGCGAGGCTGAGCGGCTTCAAGGTGCCCCGAGAGGTCATCGTCGTCGATGACTTCGTTCGTTCACCCAGCGGAAAACCAGACTATCCCTGGGCCCGAGCCGTCGCCGAAGCGGCGCTACGAGACCAGAACGAGGACTCCAGGTCGAGGATTGAGGAAACCGACTAACCGAGAATTGGAAAGCGGCGTTCAGCTGCCAATCGATCGAGCGTCGTCTGCATCGTCTCGGTGAGTTCCTGGTAGCAACGGCGAACGATCGATTCATCCTCCGCCGCCTCACGCCCGTACCGAGACGACCAGTCGATCGGTGGGCCCAGCTCCACGGTGATCTTGGCAGGAAGAGGCCACGTGGGAATGCCCCCTGGAACGACGCCAAAGGGGGGTCCCAGCACCAGGGGCATCACTTTGATGCGGAACATGCGGTCGAGCCTGAGCCACTTTGCGACGCGCTCCCCTCGGCCGAGGACGATCAGCGTCTCGTGGGCGCCGACGGAGACCGCAGGGACCACAGGTACTCCGGTTCGCAATGCGAGGCGAACGACACCGACGCGACCGCCGAACTCGATGCGGTTTCGCTCCCACCAGGGTCGGAAGACCTCTGAATCACCACCCGGGTAGTCGATCAGGATCCCTCCGCCCCGAAGAATCGCCTCCGCTTCGGCTGGCCCGGCTTCGACCGCCCCGGCACGCTTCATGACGGGACCCACTCCTGGAAGCCCGAGGAAGAACGAGTGGAAGAGCGCGTAGACAGGCTCGTCCTCGCCCCGCTCACGCCACCACGCGGTCAGCAAGACCGGCAGATCCGGGGGTGTCTGGCCACCGGAATGGTTCCCAACCACAAGGAAGGGTCCGCATTGGGGTAAGCGCTCAAACCCCCTCACCTCTGGCCGGAAATAGGACGCATAGCGTTCCAGGACTGGTCGAGCAGCACGAAGGAACGCCGGGTCACGCGCCGACCCCGCCGGGGCAGGTGCGGCTTTGCGGCTGTCCACCATTCCTCAACTATGCACGGGATCGGCGTCGACGTCGGGACGAATCTGGCACATGCGACGGGCATCGCTTGCAACGAGGAAGGCCGAACATACGACACCCGTGCGTTCATCAGCTGTAGGGGGGAGGATTTGAACCTCCGACCTTCGGGTTATGAGCTATCTCATTCGTCTGTGGGGTTTCACGACGTTTGCCGCAGTCATGCCGATTCGGTCTACCAGCAGGGACAACATAGGGAATACACGCTCCTGCCAGGCACGACGCTGTTGACAGGTTGAACCGGATTTCGTGGGATTTTTGTGGGATCCCACCGACCTTCCGGGCATTCTCACCTCGATTGCTCCGCATCTTCTACGGGTCGGTCGGGCGCACTCCCGCCGATGCGTACCCAGGGTAGGTGACGTAATCGACGCTCGGATGTGGTCGCTAGCCCGAGATGCCGGCGTTCAGTCGGCCGCGCCTCGGCTGACAACGAAGGAGACGATCTGGGTCTGGCGCCGCGGGTCGAAGCCGATCAGCCGCACGTGGTGGGTCGGGTTGGCCTGAATGCACGCTTCGACCTCGCGCTGGATCGCATCGGGGGCTCGTTCGCCGAAGAGCGGGAGCTTCCACATGTACCAGTACCTGGAAGTGGCCCGCTCCGGTTCGACGTGCTCGATCATCGGTGTCAGATCCTTCCCCACCAGGTATTCGATCTGCGTCTTCACGGCCGGCTTGTCGAAGCGGGGAAGGTAGGAGAAAGTACCCAGCCGCTTCGACGCTGCGTCCCCGAGCCGTGACGGGTACTCGCGGATGTTCGTCTCCATCGCTCCTCCCTCTGCTCTTGTCACTTGGTCAACTCGTCGAGCGTGTCGATGACGTCGAACTCGAATCGGATCTCCCGCCAGGTCTCGAGGGCGGCCGCCAATTCCGGGCTGGACTTGGCGGCGCGGGTCAGGATCTCCGAACCCTCGCGCTCGACGTCCCGGCCCTCGTTGCGGGCCTCCACGCAGGCCTCGAGCGCGACCCGGTTGGCCGCCGCCCCGGCAGCGTTGCCCCACGGATGCCCGATCGTGCCCCCACCGAACTGGAAGACCGAGTCGTCACCGAAGATGGACACCAGCGCAGGCACGTGCCACACGTGGATGCCGCCCGAGGCGACCGGGAACAGTCCCGGCATGTGGCCGAAGTCCTGGTCGAAGAAGATCCCCCGGGCCCTCTCCTCGGGGACGAGGCGTTCCCGCATGAGGTCGATCCAACCAAGCGTCGCCTGGCGGTCCCCCTCGAGCTTGCCGACGACTGTGCCCGAGTGGAGATGGTCACCCCCCGAGAGTCGGAGGCACTTGACCAGTACCCGGAAATGGATACCGTGAGATCGATTCCGGTCGATCACGGCGTGCATGGCCCGGTGGACGTGCAGGAGCATCCCGTTTCGCCGGCACCAGTTGGCCAGTGACGTGTGGGCCGTGAATCCGGCCGTCAGGAAGTCGTGCATGATGATCGGCATGTCGAGCGCCTTGGCGAATTCAGCCCGCTCATACATGTCCTCCACGGTCGGGGCGGTCACATTGAGGTAGTGGCCCTTACGCTCGCCCGTTTCGGCCTGGGCCAGCTTCACGGCTTCGGCCACGTTCTCGAAGCGGTCACGCCAGCGCATGAACGGTTGGGAATTGACGTTCTCGTCGTCCTTGGTGAAATCGAGGCCGCCCCGCAGGCACTCGTAGACGGCCCGGCCGTAGTTCTTCCCCGACAAGCCGAGTTTGGGCTTGATCGTGCACCCGAGCAGCGGTCGCCCGTACTTGTCCATTTTGTCGCGCTCGACGATGATGCCGTTGGGCGGGCCGCCACAGGTCATCACGTAGTGCAGCGGAAAGCGCACATCCTCGAGTCGCAGCGCCCGGATCGCCTTGAAGCCGAACACGTTGCCCACCAGCGACGTGAGCACGTTGACGACACTGCCTTCCTCAAAGAGATCGATCGGATAGGCGACGAAGGCGTAGAAGCAACTCGGGTCCCCCGGGACATCCTCAATGCCGTAGGCCCGACCCTTGTAGTGGTCGAGGTCAGTGAGGAGATCGGTCCAGACGGTGGTCCACGTCCCCGTCGAACTCTCGGCGGCGACCGCCGCAGCCGCCTCTTCCCGGGGCACGCCCTCCTGAGGCGTGATCTTGAAGCAGGCCAGCAGGTCGGTGTCCGCAGGTGTGTACGCGGGATCCCAGTAGGTCTGGCGGTACTCCTTCACGCCGGCGTCGTAGGTGGTCATGCTCGTTTCTCCAATCGGTAGGAGGGGATGATCGGCACGTCAGGCGACACGTCGTTTGCGTTCGATGAGGCGGCGAATCACGGGGGTGAGGATGAGCTGCATCGCCAGGTCGAGCTTGCCTCCCGGGATGGCGATGGAGTTCGCCCTCGTCATGAAGCTGTCGTGGATCATCGATACGAGATAGGGGAAGTCGATGCCGTGCGGGTCGCGGAAGCGGATCACCACGAGCGACTCGTCGGCAGTGGGGATGTAGCGCGCCACGAAGGGGTTGGAGGTATCGACGATCGGCACTCGCTGGAAGTTGATGTCCGTCGAGGTGAACTGCGGGCAGAGGTACCGGACGTAATCGGGCATGCGCCGCAGAATGGTGGCGGTCACGGCCTCCGTGGAGTGGCCCCGTGTCGAGCGGTCGCGTTCGATCTTTTGGATCCACTCGAGGTTGACGACCGGGACCACACCGATCTTGAGGTCCACGTGCTGGGCGACGTCGACTGAGTCGGTGACCACGGCACCGTGCAGGCCCTCGTAGAACAGGACATCGGTGCCCGCCTCGAACTCCTCCCACGCACTGAAAGTGCCCGGAGGGGAGCCGTAGCGCTCGGACTCGGCCTCATCGTGCACGTAATGGCGTGTCCGGCCGGTCCCACGCTCGCCGTACTCGGCGAACACGGCCGCGAGCTCGTCGAACAGGTTC
The DNA here is from genome assembly GCA_963824195.1 of uncultured Acidimicrobiaceae bacterium. Taxonomy (GTDB): domain Bacteria; phylum Actinomycetota; class Acidimicrobiia; order Acidimicrobiales; family RAAP-2; genus Bog-473. The sequence goes on from CAWGOJ010000027.1 coordinate 58,437, forward strand.
GCCTCGGGGCCGAAGTGGCTGAAGTGGTGATTACCCGCCGCCTCGGCGGCGGACATCGTCGCCGCCATCTCATCGCGGTCGTAGCGGTGGAAGGCGTCACCATCGATGGAGGCGCCGCGAATCCCCTCCCGACGGAAGATCTGCTCGAAGGTGTGCTTGACCGTCGTTGTCCCGGCGCCCGACGAGCCGGTGACCGAGATGATCGGGTGGAGGGCAGACATACTCGCCTACTCCCTGAACAGGCCACGCGTCGCGAACAGGGGGGCGCGCTCGGCGTCGTAGGACTCATCGAGGTAGCGTCCGACTCGGGCCACCTTGTCGACCGAACCGAACACGAGCGGGGTGCGTTCATGGAGGTCGTCGGCCGTCCTGGTCAGGATCCGTTCCCGCCCGTCCGTGGCCGCCCCGCCGGCCTCCTCGACCAGCATGGCGACGGGGTGCGCCTCGTAGACGAGCCGGAGCGACCCCGAGCGGTGTCGTGGACGGCGATCGGCCGGGTACAGGTAGATGCCACCGTGGATCAGGATCCGCAAGGCCTCGATGACAAGCGCCCCGTACCAACGCATGCTGAAGTCCAACCCCCGCAGGCCCTCGGCCCCGGCCTGCAGGTCCGCCACATAGGAGCGAAACCCGGGAAGCCAGTGGCGCGCATTCGACGCATTGACCGCGTACTCGGGGGTACCCGTCGGAACTCGGATGCCCCGGGTCGACCGGACGAACACCCCCTCGGCGGGTGCCAGGAAGTAGAGGTCCGTGCCCGCGCCGGTTGTCAACACGAGGATCGTCGCCGGACCGTAGAGGATGAACCCGGTGGCGAGCTGCTCGACCCCGGGCCGCAGGAACACGCACTCGGGTGACTCGCCGGTGTTGGGTCGGATGGAGAAGATGAGACCGACCGGACCGTTGATGGCAAGGTTCCCGCTTCCGTCGAGTGGGTCCACCGCGACGACCAGTGGCGCGCCGGGTACCAGGACGGTGGGGAGCTCCTCCTCTTCCGAGGCGAGGACGGCGACCGGTCCGTTGAGCAGTGACTCGAGGACGAGCCGGTGGGCGAACAGGTCCATCCGCGTTTGTGGGTCGCCGCTCGCGTTGTTGCCGACCACGTCGTCGATACCGCCGAGTAGGGGCGCAACCGCCAGCTCACGACCGATGCGCACGCCGGCATCGGCGAGCGACACTATGGCGGCCGCGGTGGCCCGGCGCTGATCATTGCCGTCTGCCCAGGCGGCGAGCACTCCGTGAAGCTGTTCATCGCGTCCTGGGATCTCAGCCATCGGGTTCCTCTGGCTCGTCTCTGGGCCTTACCGTTCCACCAGGCCCTACGAGAGATGGTGACCGGCCTCCGGGTCCGCTCGATAGGGACTTTGGTCACGAAGGACTCGGAGAGGGACCTCTGCCTGATGTGCCTCCTACGGGGAACCGGGCGCGCACGGGACAGTTCCCATTCGTGGCTGTCCAACGTGCCGGCTGGGCTGGGCCGGGAATTGCAAGAAACCAGCCCAGGACTGGTCTCTTGCGCCCGATTTGTCGGACAGAAGTGGCGGGGGGAGGATTTGAACCTCCGACCTTTGGATTATGAGACCTATTCGGTCCGTCTACGGCGTCATAGGACGTATGCCGCAGTCGTGCTGATTCCGTCCCCTACCTGGGACGATATGACCTTCAGCCACCTCTGCCAGGAAGAACTCTCCTGACACGGAAAATCGCATTTGGTGGGATTCTTGTGGGATCGCACTGACATTCGGGCAATCTTCGCGTCATTTCTTTCGGGCTCTCCGACTAGGGGACTTGAGGAGAGCCGAGCAAACCCCGAGTTGGGCCTTCAGTGGTGCCTTGAACCGGTCGGCCGGTCAGTCGGCTGAACGCCGGCAGCGCCTGGAGCGAGCAGCCAAGCCGATGACCACGACGATGCCGGCGACGATAAGCAATGGTGCCAGCCGGCGGCCCACCGACGAGCCGGCGACGCCGATCAGATCCACGGGCTCTGCCGGTGCGGAGTCGATATGGCGGACAGCAGGTGCCGGGTCGGGACCTTGGTGCTCCGGATGGCCCTCGACCGCCGTCGTATCTGGTTGAACTGCGACCTCGCCTGGTCCCAGCACGCTCGACTCAAGATTGGTCACGAACTGATCGAGCAGCTTGGTGGACACGTCGGCCAGCACGCCACGCCCGAACTGCGCCACCTTGCCAGTGATGGAGAGGTCCGTGAGCACGCTCACCTTCGTGCCCGCTTCCGAAGGCTCCATGCTCGCGGTGATTTCCGCGGTCGCATTGCCCTGGCCGCGCGTCTCGCGCCCCTCCGCCCGCAGCACGGCCCGGTGACCGCTTTCGTCCAACTCGGTGAATCGGGCCGTGCCCTGGTACGAGGCCGTGATGGGTCCGACCTTGACCTTCACCACACCCCGGTACTCGTCGCCTTCCACCTCCCGCAGCTCCGCTCCGGGGAGGCACGGGGCAATCCGCTCGGCGTCAGTGAGAACGGCCCAAGCGACCTGGATGGGGACGGCGACTTCGAACTCGTTCGTCAATTCCATTGCGTGAGGGCCCCGCGGGTGTCGATGTCAGTGGGTGTGCCCACGCAGGGTACTTCCCGCACGAGTTCGGGCCGGCCGCTGGCGAGAGCGCGGGCGCCCTCGTCCCCGGTCGTCGGGAGCAGTGTCCACACCGACGCGTCGAGACGCACCGGGTGCCCCCGCCGCCCCTCGTAAGTGGCAAAGACCACGGGGCCACCCGGGGTGGTGGCAACCGCGCGCCAGGCCTCGGGCGTCAACCCCGGGGTGTCCCCGAGTCCTATGACCGCGGCCTGGTGGCCCTGGCGGGTGCACCAATCGAGGGCGACCCCGAGCGAGGTGGCCTGGCCGTGATGCCACCGCTCGTTGTGCAGGAGGGTCACGCCCTCAGGCACCACGGCGCCCAGGTCTGCGGCACCATCGACCACCACCACTTCATCGAGCCCGGCTTCGAGCGCCGGAGCGATAGCCCAGGCCACCAGCGGTCTGCCCCTCAGGGCATGAAGAAGCTTGGCCCCGGGCGCCGCCTCCGGGTCATTGCGATTGAAGCGGCTCCCGGCACCAGCGGCCAAGATGACGGCTGCCACGGACACCACGCTGAGCGTACCGGCGTCCCTGCTTGCGGTGACGCAGCATCCTCAGCGGACATGGATCGAGCCCGATCCGTCCCTCAGCGGGCCAAGGGGCCCGGATACCCGGCCCGTGCGCACGGCGATGATCTCGGCGAAGACTGACACTGCGGTCTCTTCGGGGGTTCGTGCCCCCAGGTCCAGCCCGATCGGACTCATGAGCCGCGCCCGCAACTCGGACTCCGACGCTCCCGCATCGAGCAGGCGCTTCCAGCGGTGATCATGGGTACGACGCGATCCCATCGCTCCCAGGTAGCCGACCCGCGTGGCGAGCGCCGCCATGATCGCCGGCACGTCGAATTTCGTGTCATGGGTGAGGACGCACACGGCGTCGCGGGGGCCGAGATCGGACCCCACCCGGGCGAGGTACCGGTCGGGCCAATCGACCACTACCTCGTCCGCCAAGGGGAACCGGGCGCCCGTGGCGAAGACCGATCGAGCATCGCAGACCGTCACTGCGTAGCCGAGGACCCGCCCCACTTCGACCAGGGCGCGCGTGAAGTCGACCGCGCCGAAAAGCACCAGACGGGCCCGCCGGACGAAGACCTCGAGGAGGATGGCCACGTCCTCCCGCCGCGCCTCGCCGTGAGCGCCGTAGTGGCGGGTGACAGTCACGCCCCGATCGAGCGCGGCCAGGGCGTCCCGCGCCACGACGCGATCGAGCTCGGGATGACCCAGCGTGCCGAGTACGGGTTCTCCCGGTTTCACCACCAGCTTGGCGGCGAGCGCGGTGGCATGGCCGGCACCGTCGGCCCGGTCTGTCACCGTCGCCAGCACCACCGGTTCATCGGCATCGATGGCACGCCGCAGTTCAGCGAAGAGGGGGCCACTCACCAGTCGAGCGGCTCCACCAGCACATGGAGCGTGCCACCACACGTGAGCCCGACCTCGAGCGCCTCGTCGTCCGAGTAGCCGAAGACGCAGCGCCGGGCCTCGCCGGTTGCGAGCACTTCGAGCGCCTCGGTGACAATCGCACCCTCCACGCAGCCACCCGAAACCGAACCGGTGACCTCGCCGTCCTCGCTCACCGCCATGGCGGCACCGGGATCTCTCGGTCCCGAACCCTCGACGTCCACCACCCGGACCAGCACCACCCGTTTGCCCGCGGCAAACCAGCCATCGATGGCCGGAAATGTCTCCCTCATTTTGAGATCACCTCGAACAGCCCTTCCAGCGCCTCGAGCGAATGTCCCGAGACGAATTCGTCCACGTGCGGCAGTGCAGCCCGCATGCCCCGCGTCAGCGGCTCGTAGCCCTCCGCGCCCTTGAGCGGGTTTGCCCAGATGATCCGATGCGCCACGAGCGACAGCCGTTCCATCTCGTCGGCGAGCACCGACGGGTCTCCCCGCTCCCACCCGTCGGAGCACACCACCACGATGGCGCCCCGGGCCAGTCCGCTCATGCCCCAGGCGCGGTTGAACGAGGCGAGACCCTCACCTAGCCTCGTTCCGCCCTCCAGGTCCCGTGCCGTCACCGCCACTCGCCGGAGCGCCGCGTCCGTATCGCGCCAGGCCAGCTCCCGCGTCACCCGTGTACAGCGTGTGCCCACGGTGAACACCTCGGCGCCGCGGTGTGTGAGCACCAGGGCATGGGCGAAGCGAAGCAAGGCCGGCGTGTACGGACCCATGGACCCCGAGACGTCGAGCAGGAGCACGAGCCGGCGAGGTCGCGTGCCCCAGACGCGTCGGCGCAACCGGAAGGGGTCCCCCTGGGACGCCAGCGAGCTGCGCATCGTGCGCCGCACGTCGAGGGTCCCCCGGCCGGGCCGGCGGGCGACGACCAGGCGCCTGCTTCGCCGACGCGGCGGGCGGCGGCGCACCTGAGCCATGAACCTGGTCACCTCGGCCAGCTCCGCCTCGGTGCACTCCCCAAAGTCCTTCGTGCGGAGGATCTCGGCCGCGCCGTAGGCCACTCTGACCGGCGGGACGGGGTCACGGAAGTCGTGGCTGCGGTCGGCCGGCGGCGGCTCCCCACCGCTCGCCATGGCAAGGGCGGGCAAAGACGATCGCGGCTCCGTGCTGAGCCGACCGCCCGGGAGGGTCACCCCGGCATGACCGAAGTACGCCACGAACGTTGCCACATAGAGATCGGCGTCATCCGACCGTCGACAGAAGCAGGCGCGACCAGCCCAGAAGACGTGCTCGGGCCGCGTGATCCCGAGCAGGCCCAGGGCCAGTGCAAAATCGATGCTGGCGCTGGGCGGGACGTCGAGCCCCGCGGCCCGGAGGGCCCGCGAGAAGCCAGTGGCCAGCACGGCCTCATCGTTCGACTCTCTCGGGCCTGGGGTCACGCCCCCACCTGGCGCGCCTCGGTCAGCAGGTCGGCTAGGCCGGCCGCCCTGACACGCTCGGCATCCTCGCGGTACTTGAGGACCGTGCCGAGCGTTCGCTCAACCGTCCTCTCATCGAGCCGGGCGGCACCGAGCACGCTGAGCGCTTGGGCCCAATCGATCGTCTCAGCCACGCCGGGCGGCTTGTAGAGGCCCTGCCGGCGTAGCACGGCTGCCGCCGCGGCAACCTCACGCGCAATCGACTCGGTGGCCGCCGGTACACGGAGGCGGACGATGGCCACCTCGCGCTCGAAGCTCGGGTGGTCCACCCAGTGGTACAGGCATCGTCGCTTGAGGGCGTCGTGGACGTCGCGAGTGCGGTTCGACGTCACGATCACGATCGGTGGGCGCTCGGCCCGGTACGTACCGAGTTCGGGCACCGAGACGGTGAAATCGGACAGGATCTCGAGCAGGTACGCCTCGAACTCATCGTCGGCCCGGTCGATCTCGTCGATGAGCAGCACCGGTACCGGGCCGTCGGCGGACCCGGCAATGGCCTTGAGCAGAGGCCGGCGCACCAGGTAGGCCTCGGAGTACAGAGATCGCTCCAGCTCGGAAGCCTGATCCGATGCGGCGCCGGTCGCCTCGGCGGCGCGGAGGTGGAGAAGCTGGCGGGCGTAGTCCCATTCGTAGACGGCCTGGGAGACGTCGATGCCGTCGTAGCACTGCAGGCGCAGCAACTCACCCCCGGTCCAACGCGCCAGCACCTTGGCCACCTCGGTCTTGCCGACGCCGGCCTCTCCCTCCAAGAAGAGCGGGCGCCCGAGGCGCAGCGCAAGGAAGAGCACCGTCGCCAGCGGGTCGTCGGCGAGATAGTCGTGCTGGGCGAGAACGAGGGACAGCTCCTCCGGCGAGTCCAGAGTGCGCGATGGGGTGTCGATCAGACGCTCGCTTGCTCGAGGGCCCGGCGCACCAGCACCCGTGCCACGTGTTGACGGTACTCCACCGACCCGTTGAAATCCGCCGCGGGCTCCGTGTTCTCGGCGGCCAACTGTGCCGCCTCGGCGGCGCCTGCACCCGATGCCACCGCTGACTCCACTGCCGTCGCCCGCAGCGGTACCGGCCCCATGTTGATGAGAGCGACCCCGACACCCTCCTCTGTCCGGGCTGCCACCGCGCCGACGATCGCCCAGTCCTGTGCGCGCTTGGTCAGCTTCTCGAAGCCCCATCGGTCTCCGGGCGCTCGAGGCACCCGGACCTCGACGAGGACCTCGTCCGGCTCGAGCGATACTTCGAAGAAGCTCAGGTGGAAGTCGTGCGCCGCAATCTCCCGGCGCCCAGACGGGCCCTCGGCGATGAGTGACCCGCCGAGCGCGAGCACCACGGCCGGCAGGTCCGACGCGGAGTCGCCGTGGGCGATGGAGCCGCCAATGGTGCCGCGGTGGCGGACCTGTGGGTCGCCGACCTGGCCGGCCACGTGGGCCAGCACCGGAGCGCCGGCCCGGACCTCCGGGCTGTTGGCGATGTCGTGGTGACGGGTCAGCGCTCCGATTGCGATCTGACCGCCTTCACCGCGCACGTAGTTGAGCTCTCGCAGTTGGCCAATGTCGACCAGGACGGCCGGGGTCGCCAAGCGGAATTTCATGAGCGGGAGCAGGGAGTGGCCTCCGGCGAGCAGCTTGGCGTCCTCGCCATGGTCCGACAGCATGGTGATGGCTTCTGCGACCGAACCGGCCCGCAAGTAGTCGAAGGAGGCGGGGATCACGCTCGGAGCTCCGGGATCTTCGAGGCCGCTAGGGCGGCTGCCACAATGTTGTGGTATCCGGTGCAACGGCACAGATTGCCCTCCAGCCCTACCCGGATGTCCTCCTCCGTCGGATCGGCGTTCTCCGCCAGCAGGGACGTCACGGCCATCACCATCCCCGGCGTGCAGTAGCCGCACTGCAGCCCGTGGTACTCCTGGAAAGCCTGCTGCACCGGGTGCATCCGCCCGTCCGCGTCAGCCAGTCCCTCAATCGTCGTGACATTGGTTCCTTCGGCCTGCGCCGCCAGCACCGTGCACGACTTCACGGATTCCCCGTTCAACAGCACGGTGCACGCCCCGCACGACGTGGTGTCACATCCGATGTTCGTACCGGTCAAGCCAGCCTCATCGCGCAGGTAGTGGACGAGCAACGTGCGTGCCTCGACCTCGTGGGACTCGCTCCTCTCGTTGACGTTGATGGTGATCCGCACGTCAGCTCCTCCCGCTGCTGGCATCTTGAATGGTGCGCCACACCCGTGTCGGCGTCGTGGGCATGTCGACATGCCGGACTCCCAGATGCGCAACGGCGTCACAGACCGCGTTGTGCACGGCGGGAGTGGAGCCGATGGTGCCGGACTCCCCGATTCCCTTGGAGCCGAGCGCATTGACTGGTGTCGGCGTCTCGGTGAATCGCGTCTCGTACGTCGGGAGCTCGGCGGCGGAAATGAACGAATAGTCCGCCAGTGTCGAAGTGAGCGGATTGCCCTCTTCGTCGTAGACGACCTCTTCGAGTAGCGCCTGCGCTACGCCCTGGGCGATGCCACCGTGGACCTGCCCCTCGGCAAGCAGGGGGTTCAGGATCCGACCCGCATCGTCGACCGCGATGTGGCGGAGCAACGTCACCTTTCCCGTCTCCGTGTCGACCTCCACCACCGAGACGTGGGTCCCGAAAGGGAAGGTGGGACCCGGTGACGCCAGATCCACCTCCGCCAGGATCGGCGTGCCACTCCGCTCGAGGGCTGCCGTGGCCAGCTCGGCCCAGCTGTGCGTGAGCGCCGGGCTGCCGGCCACGTGGAAGAGCCCGCGTCCCTTGTCGAGAACCATGTCCTCGGGAGCGGCCTCGAACAGGTCGGCCGCCAGATCCTTGCCCTGATCGACCACGGCGATGGCCGCCTGGTTGACGGCGGCGCCCCCGACCTGGAGCGAGCGCGACCCCATGGTGCCCCCACCGCGGGGCACCATGTCGGTATCGCCGTGGATGACCTCGATGTCCTCCATCGGGACCCCGAGCTGGTCAGCCACCAACATCGACCATGCAGTCACGTGTCCCTGGCCATGCGGTGACGTCCCGGTGCGGACGGTCACCTTGCCGTCGGGCCGCACCTCGACCGCACCGAACTCCCCGTCGGGCATGCCGTTGGTGATCTCGACGTAGCACGACAGCCCGATGCCGAGCTGGCGGACGTCGCCGTTGGTCCGGCGACGCTGCTGGTCCGCCCGCAGGTTGTCGTAGCCCGCCACCTCGAGGGCCAGGTCGAGGGTGCCCCGGTAGTTTCCGGTGTCGTATGTGGTCCCGGTGGGCGTGTCGTAGGGGAAGGCGTCCGGCGCGATCAGATTGCGGCGTCTGACCTCGGCCGGGTCCATGCCGATTTCGGCGGCGAACATGTCCACGGCCCGCTCGATGGCGGAGGTCGCCTCCGGCCTCCCCGCCCCCCGGTAGGCCACCGTCGGTGTCGTATTGGTCACGACCGAGACGCTCGAGCACTCCGCTTTGGCGATCGCGTAGACGCCGCTCGTCATGGTGCGAGTCATGAAGGGGAGAACGGTGCCAAAGTCGGGGTAGGCGCCGCCGTCCTGCAACACTTCAATCCGGTACGCCTCAATGACGCCGTCACGCTGGCCGCCGATCCTGATCCGCTGGACCTGGGCACGGCCATGCCCGAGCCCCAGCATGCTCTCCGACCGGGTCTCGGTCCAGCGAATCGGCCGGTCGAGGTGGAGGGCGCACCAACCAACCATGAGCTCCTCGGGATAGACCGAGCCCTTCGCCCCGAACCCGCCACCGACGTCGGGTGCCACCACGTGGACGCGGTCCGCCGGCAGGTCGAGCGCCGTGGCCAGCATCTGGCGCACACCGTGGGGGGCCTGGGTCGACGCGTAGAACTCGAGCCGGCCGTCCGCATCCATGCGGGCGGCCGACGACCGCACCTCGAGCGGACAGGGCGCCACCCGCTGGTTGGCAATCGTCCGGTCCACCACGACCTCGCAGCCCTCGAAGAGTGCCGGGTCGCCGCCGAAGTCCAGGGTGAATGCGGTGTTCGTCCCCGCCTCTGGAAAGAGCAGGACCTCGTCCTTCTGGGCCTCAGCCGGGTCGACGACTGTCGGAATCGGCTCGTAGTCGACGATGACCTGCTCGGTGGCATCCGCTGCCGCCTGGCGGGTTTCGGCGACGATGGCAACGATCGGCTCGCCCACGTAGCGAACAGTCCCCGATGCCAGGACGCTCCGGGTCATGGCCACGGGCGTCATGTCCATGATCGGCGGCAGATTGGCCAAGCCAAGGTCGGCGTATGTGTAGACGGCGAGCACCCCGGGCATACTGACGGCTCCGGAGGTGTCGATGGCCTGAATTTTGGCATGGGCCATGCTCGAGCGGACGAAGATCAGATGAACAGACCCAGGCAGGTCGAGGTCGGCGACGTAGGTGCCGCCTACGGTCAGGAACTTCGGGTCTTCGCGACGTTGCACCCGATTGCCGAGAATGCTCATCGCGCTGCGCGATCCGTGATCACCCTAGGGCTCCCCCACTTCGTTGTATCGAGGTACGGCGCCAGGCTAGACGCGGCCGGGCGGCGGGTTCCTCTGGTGGGGGGCGGGCTGCTTCGGGGGGACAGAGGCGGCCATCGAGTGCAGCAGGGTACCGTCAGTACCATGAGCCGCATGAGGCGTCTCCGGCGGGGGCACCTGGACGTGTGCCGGTGCCACTGACCCGGATGCCTGGTCCATGATCCCAGTCGCCGAGGCGCGCCTGTTCGTCCTCTCCGCCTGCAAGGTTCTCACACCCGTGCAGATGGACGTCGGCGGCGCGTACGGCCACGTTCTGGCCGAGACCGTCCTCGCCACAGCGGATGTGCCGCCCTTCGCCAATTCGTCCATGGACGGCTATGCCCTGCGGGCCGCCGATACGGCGTCTCCACCCGTGCGCCTTCGGGTGGTGGCCAGCGTGATGGCCGGGGATGACGCGAGGCCTCTCGTGTCACCCGGTGAGTCGGTCCGGATCATGACGGGGGCACCGCTGCCGCCTGGCGCTGATGCCGTGTGCATGGTCGAGCGCACCCGCCTCGAATCGGACGGATCGATCGTCGTCATCGAGGAATCGGTGGATCCCGGGACGTTCGTACGGAAGGCCGGGGGCGACGTCCGTGCTGGCGACGAGGTGTTCTCTCCCGGGACGTACCTCGGCGCCGCTCACGTGGGCGTGCTCTCGAGCATCGGGGTCGAGCGGGTTCTCGTCCACCCATCCCCCACCGTGGGCGTGCTCTCCACCGGCGACGAGCTGGTCACGTCGAGCCGCACGCTGGCGCCGGGAAAGATCCGCGACGCCAACCGTCCGGCGCTCCTCGCCCAACTCCAGGCCGACGGCTTCGACGCGCTCGACCTCGGCGTGGCCGGAGACGACGAGGCGGCCCTGACCGCTCTGCTCGAGGAGGCGGGATGCCGCTGCGAGGCCATCGTCTCGAGCGGGGGGGTGAGTGTCGGTGACCTCGACCTGATGAAGGCCGTGCTCCACAAGCTGAGCGGACCCACCATGCGTTGGATGCAGGTCGCCATCAAGCCGGCCAAGCCCTTCGCCTTCGGGGTGCTCGAGAAGTCCGGGACACCGGTCTTCGGGCTGCCGGGAAACCCGGTCTCGGCTCTCGTGTCCTACGAGCTGTTCGTCCGGCCGGCGCTGCGCTCCATGGCCGGCTGCACCGTGCTCGATCGGCCGCGCCTCGCCGGCGTCGCCGAGGTCGACCTCCCCCGTCGCCCCGATGGCAAGTTGCACCTGATGAGGGTGACGGCCCGTACCGGCGCCGACGGGGAGCTGGGGGTGCGGTTGGTCGGTGGCCAAGACTCGCACATGCTGCACGTGATGGCGCAGTCCAACGCCCTGGCGCTGGTGCCGGACGGGGATGGCGTCCGCGCCGGTCAGCGCGTGGAGGTCCTCCTCCTCGACACAAGCGGAGTACCGGCTGCTCGGCGGGAGCCATGGTGACCGGGGCGTCGAGGCGTGGCCCGGCGAGCGACACGTGTTAGCGCCCTGCCCGGCTGTCGATCCCGCTGATGCCGTCGATGCTGGTCGCGTTCCTGTCGGCCCAGTACTGGCGGATGCCGTCCCTCCCCTTGCGAGTTGACCACTGATCCATGGTCGGTCGGTGACCCTCGAAGGCCATCAGGGGCACGCCGTAACCGCACGAATCCGACACTCGCCGTACGGCCATAACGATGACCGAGCGGACTCCTATCCCCGCACCACCGGGAAAACGGTCGGCGAACACGTCGAACTCCGCGTCGTCGGCCAACACCACCCGTCCCTTCCCGTGCAGGCGTACGATCCGTGGCGGTCCCGCGAAGGCGCAGAACATGACCACGATCCGTCCGTTTTCCCTAAGATGTGCGATGGTCTCGACACCACTGCCTGTCTGGTCGAGGAAGGCCACCGTGCGCTCATCCAGGACGGCGAACTCGTCGCGGTTGCCCTTGGGGGAACAGTTCAGAGAACCTTCCTGACTGAGCGGGGCCGTCGACACGAAGAAGACCGGCTGGTCCGACATCCATTCGGACAGCGTCTGGTCGATCCCGTCGTAGGTCTTGGCCACCGACGAATTATCGCATTTCTCCGCCGCTTTGCCCTGCTTTGGGGTGCATTGCTCGCCTCCCCGGTAGCGTCATGGCGGTCATGGCCCTCGATGCGAAGATCCTCACCGTCTCCGAGTCGGTCAGCCTGGGCGCGCGCGAGGACCGCTCCGGTGACGAGCTGACCCGCGTCCTCGTCGGGCATGGGTTCCGCATCGTCGATCGGCGGGTCGTCCCCGACGGGACGGCCCCGGTCTCGGCCGCTCTCGTGGAGCTGTCGACCGGATTCACCGGGCTCGTCGTGACCAGCGGGGGCACCGGGTTCTCGCCCACCGACCTCACACCGGAGGCGACCCGCGCCGTCGTCGAACGCGAGGCCCCCGGCCTGGCCGAGGCCATGCGCTCCGTGAGCCCGCTCGGACGTCTCTCCCGCGGCATGGCGGGAACCATCGGCAGTTGCCTGATTCTCAACGTCCCGGGATCGCCGAGCGGTGCAGTGGAATCCCTCGAGGCCGTGGCCGATGTCCTGGGGCACGCGCTCGAGCTGCTGGCCGGCGGCCGACCTCACTGATCCGGCGCGGTCAGGACGTCGGCGCGGCACCGGAACACCGCGGGCGTGGGGAGGCCCGCGCAGTGTCCTGAGTAATGTGGCGAACGGCTCTCTCCCGCGAGGCGCCCGGGAAAGGGGTGGTAGTGACGGACGCGAAGGAGAACATCGAGAACGGCCCGGGGGGCCTGACCGACCTCACTCCCCCGGAGAGCGGTGACTGGGTCGGCGTCGGCGGAGAACCCCTACCGGTCGAGGAGGCGTGGCGGTGGGCGGTCCTCCCCGGATGCGGGGGGATCGTGACCTTCTGCGGCACGGTGCGTGACCACTCCGAGGGACGTCCCGGCGTGACGTGCCTGGAATACGAGGCGTACGTCGAGCAGGTTGCTCCACGGCTGGCACGGGTGGCCGCTGCAGCCCGGGAGCGCTGGGGGGAGATCGGCCGGCTGGTGCTCCTGCATCGGGTCGGGCGGCTCGAGGTAGGAGAGGTGTCCGTGGTCGTGGTGGCGTCCACACCCCACCGTGCCGAGGCGTTCGCGGCGGCGCAATTCTGCATCGACACCCTCAAGCACACCGTCCCTATCTGGAAGCGTGAGACATGGAGCGGTGGGACGGACTGGACCCTCTGTTCCGATGACCTCGACGGTGCCGGCCGCGACCCTTCGTCGGTTCGGTGAGGGCCGCCGCATGACTGCTCCCGTCCGTGTCGCCGTCTCGGTGCGACGCCATCGAAGCGATGAGGAGACGGGGACCGCCATGCCGGTAGAGGGCCCTCTGGTCGACCGCTACGGACGCGTGCACGACGACCTCCGTATCTCGGTCACTGACCGCTGCAACCTGCGCTGCGTCTACTGCATGCCCGAGGAGGGGCTTTCGTTCCTCCGCATGGACCAGCTCCTCACGTTCGACGAGATCACCCGGGTCGCCCGGGTGGCCCGGAGCCTCGGTGTGACGGCATTGCGCATCACCGGCGGCGAGCCGCTCGTCCGCAAGGGGCTCCCGGTGCTCGTCGCCCGGTTGTCGTCGCTCGGGTTCGAGGACCTGGCGGTCACCACCAACGGGACGGAGCTCGCCGGTTTGGCGGGGAAGCTGGCCTCGGCCGGCCTGCGGCGGGTGAACGTGAGCTGTGACTCCCTGCGACCAGAGCGCTTTGCCGCCATTCGCCGGCGCGGCGTCCTCAGCGACGTCCTGCGCGCCATGGATGTAGCGCAGGCGGCCGGGCTGACCCCGCTGAAGGTGAACGTGGTCCTGCTGCGAGGCCGCAACGACGATGAGATCCTCGACTTCGCCTCGTTCGCACGCGCCACCGGGCGCATCGTGCGGTTCATCGAGTTCATGCCACTCGATGCCCAGGGAGACTGGGACCGCTCCCGGCTCGTCCCGGGCCGCGAGGTCTTCGACCGGATCAACGCACGCTGGCCCCTGGAGCCCTTGCCAAATGCCACGGGCGCTCCCGCTGAGCGGTTCCGCTTCACCGACGGGGTCGGCGAAATCGGCCTCATCTCGAGCGTCACGGAACCATTCTGCGGCACGTGCAACCGCCTCCGGCTCACGGCGGACGGCGCCGTGCGGAACTGCCTCTTCACCAACGACGAAGAGACCGTGCGGGGCCTCTTGCGCAACGACGGCACCGATGCCGAAATCTCCCTCCTGCTTAGGCAAGCCGTCTGGGCCAAGCATCCCGGTCATGGGATCAACGAGCCGGGGTTCCTCAGCCCGTCGCGATCGATGTCGATGATCGGCGGGTAGCGATGGCTTGCCTCCGCTTGTTCGGGCCGGCGCGGGAGGCGGCGGGGGCGTCCGGTGCTCTCGTGCCCGGGGACAACGTCGCCGCCGTCGTGGCGGGCGCGAGGGAGCGTTTCGGGGAGCCGTTCTCGACCGTTATCGACGGGTCCCGCCTTTGGGTCAACGGTGAGGAGGCGGACCCCGACACGCCTGTCGGCGATGACGACGAGGTCGCGGTGATCCCGCCGGTGTCGGGGGGCTGCACGTGAACGCCCAACCGGACGGCAAGACCCGGACCACCGGGGCCCTGACCCATCTCGACGAGCAGGGCCGCGCCCGCATGGTCGATGTCACCGCCAAACCGCTGACACGCAGACTGGCCGTTGCGCGATGCGCCGTCATCACCAGGGTCGACGCCGTCGAGGCACTGGGCGATACCCGTCACGGGATGGACCCAGTGGAGGCAGCACGGGTCGCCGGCATCCAAGCCGCCAAGCAGACGTCCTCGCTCGTGCCTCTCTGCCACTCCATCCGAGTCGACCAGGTATCGGTAGACGTGGAAATGTCGCCGCACCGGATCGAGATCACAGCGGTCACCGAGATCGTCGAAAGGACCGGGGTGGAGATGGAGGCCCTCACCGCCTGTGCCGTTGCGGGCCTCACCTTGATTTGCTCATTGCTCGAGCTCGACCCGGACGTGTCCATGGGGGAGCTGACCCTCTGGCACAAGTCGGGCGGTAGGTCCGGCCAATGGCAGAGGACTGCCCGGGACCCCCGGCGAGACCCGCAGAAGGCCCCGCCCGCCGTCACCGCCGATCCAGCTGGTTACGATCCGCTCCAGCAAGGCTAAAGCTTTCCAATAGCCTCATATGCGGCATAAATTGAACTGAATTGGCGTAAATACCCAACAGCTTTGTTACCGTGTCGGCATGTTGACCCGATACTCCCGGCGGACATCCGGGGCCATTCCTCTCCGATGGATCACCGCCGCAGCCGCAATGTCGCTCGGTCTCTCCGTGGCCACGGCACCGGGCTCTGTCGCCGCCTCCGCCTCCCCCTTGCCCTCGGGCCCGGTCGACGTGCTGTCTGCCGGCTCGTTGCAGGATCTGCTGCAACAACAGATCGGACCGGCCTTCCAAAAGGCATCCGGGTACACGCTCAACGACACCTCCATGGGGTCGGATGCGATCGCCAACGGGATCAAGGGGGGAACCCTCCAGGGAGACGTGTTCATCAGCGCCTCGCCGGCGGTCAACGATGCCCTCGAGGGGACGGTGAACGGGAACTGGGTGTCGTGGTACGGGGAGTTCGGCTCGTCGCCCCTGGTGCTGGGCTACAACCCCTCGAGCCGGTTCGCCGAGGCCCTGCGGACCAAGCCGTGGTACGACGTCATCGACCAGCCGGGCTTCCTGATCGGTCGGACTGACCCCACCACCGACCCCAAGGGCGTCCTGGCCGTCACGGCGCTGGACCAGGCGGCCAAGATGCACCACATCGAGGCCCTGAAGGCCATCGCGTCATCGACGTCGAACGTGTACCCCGAGACCTCACTCGTCGGGCAGCTCCAGGCCGGGCAGCTCGATGCCGGTTTCTTCTACGGCGTCGAGGCGGCGGCGGCCGACATCAAGACCGTGCCGCTCACAGGAACGCACCTTGCCGGCGACTACACCATCACGGTGCTCAACCGGGCGCCGCATGATGCCTCTGCCCGCGCTTTCGTGGCCTTCCTTCTGGGTGGGGCTGGGCGCAAGATCCTGGAGAGAAACGGGATCGTCGCGATCACTCCGCCCAAACTGAGTGGCGGGTCCTCGGTGCCGAAGGACCTGAAGGGGCTGCTGTAACGGTGACGCGGGGGGCACTGCGCAGCCCCCTTCCCTGGTTGGGCGGTCTGATCGTCGTCTACCTGGCCGTCCCGCTCGTCGCCTTCGGCGTCCGCTTTCTTGAGGCCCCCCGCCGCGGGTTCCACGTGCCGGGACTGTTCCCGTCTCTGTTCGTCTCACTCGAAAGCGCGACGATCTCGTTGGCACTGATCACAGTGCTCGGTGTCCCGCTGGCCTACCTCCTGTCCCGTTCCCGGAGCCGCCTGGCCTCGCTGATCGGGCTCGTGGTGCTCCTGCCCCTGGCGCTGCCTCCCCTGATGAGCGGGATCCTCCTGATCTACCTGGTGGGCCCGTACACCTTCCTGGGTCAGCTCTTCGGCGGTCATCTCACCAACTCGCTCGCCGGCATCGTCCTGGCACAGACGTTTTGCGCAGCCCCGTTCCTCATCGTGGCCGCCCGCGCTGCGTTCGGTGCGGTCGACCCGGCAACGCTCGACATGGCCGCCACGCTCGGCCACTCCGAGCTCTCCCGGTTCCGACTCGTGGCGATTCCGCTAGCGGCACCCGGAATCCGTGCCGGGATGGTGCTGGCCTGGCTGCGCGCCTTCGGTGAGTACGGGGCGGTCATCATCCTCGCCTACCACCCGTTTTCCCTGCCCGTGTACACGTACAACCAGTTCAGCGGGATCGGCCTGCCCACGACACTGGCCCCAACGGCGCTGGCTCTCGCCGTCGCGGCCGTCGTGGTCACGCTCGGCCGTCTCGCGCCACGGCGCCACAGGACTCACCGCGCGCTCGTTCCCGCGCCCGACCCTCCCGGCGCCACCACGCCGACACCGGTCACCTTCGACCTCGACTACCGAGTCGGGACGTTCCACCTTGAGGTGTCACACCGGTCCGCCGGAAGCAACCTGGCGGTTCTCGGCCCCTCGGGGTCTGGCAAGTCCGCCCTGCTCCGGAGTTTGGCGGGGCTCAACGGCCCGACGCCCGGCCCGATCTGGTACGGCGGTCGACCAGTGGAGCGCATCGCCGCGGAATCCCGCCGAGTGGGCTACGTGGCCCAGGGGTTCTCCCTCTATCCCCATCTCACGGTGTGGCAACAGCTCCTCTTCGCCGAGGGCGCCACGCCGGGCCGGGCCGCGTACTGGCTCGACCACCTTCACCTCGACGGGCTGCAAGACCGCTTCCCGGACCAGATCTCCGGTGGCCAGCGCCAGCGGGTGGCGCTGGCGCAGGCCCTGTGCAGGTCGCCGGAGCTCCTCCTTCTCGACGAGCCGTTCTCGGCACTCGACGCGCCGGTTCGACGGGAGCTGCGGCGGGAGCTCCGCCGACTACAGCACGACACCGGCCTGGCCACTGTGCTGGTCACCCATGACCCCGAGGAGGCCGCGTTCCTGGCCGACGAGGTCATCGTCATATCCGACGGCCGCACGTTGCAGTCCGGGTCCACGAGGGATCTGTTCACCCGTCCCTCCTCTCCGGAGGTCGCTCGCCTGCTCGGCATCGCCAACCTCTATGGGGCGACGGTCGAATCCGACGGGTGGATCGACGCTGAAGGCATCAGGATCGGCGCGTCGACGGAGGACCTGGCGCCCGCCACGCCGGTTTTGTGGAGCATTCGGCCCGAGCACGTCACTCTGCTCGACGCGGGCGGGCTCTCGGGCACCTTCTCCGACGTTGCCGACGTGGGCACCGCGATCGACTTGTTCATCTCGATCGCAGCGGGACTTGAAATCCATGCTCGCACAACGGAGCGACACGGCTTCCAGATCGGCGACCGGTGTCACATTCAGTTGCCGAGCGAGGCGATCAGCGTCTGGCCTTACGATCGGTCGCAGGCAGAGGTGGTCGAGCGGCGCTGACACCTCGGCTCGATCAGGTGTCCGTCGGAACCTCGAGCCCTACATTCGTCGCCTTGACCACGGCGTCGGCGATCATTCCCGGCTCCAGCTCCAGATCGTCGGCCGCCTCTCGAGTGATGAGCGCCACGAAGCGATGGGGCCCCGACTGCACCTCGACCTGGGCCGCCACCCCGTCCTTGGTCACGTGAGTCACGATCCCGCGGAAGCGGTTACGAGCGGACTGGCCCCGCGACCGCTGGCGGCCCTGCTCACCGGCCAGCTCGACGGCCAACCGGGCAAGGTCTGCTCCATCGACATAACGCCTGCCCGCGGACCCCTGCGTCGCCTTCACCCGACCCGCGTCGGCCCAGCGACGCACGGTGTCCGCGCTCACCCCCAGCAACTCCGCCGCTTGGCTGATGCGGTACTGGGGCATGCCACAAAGTAGCAAGGACGATCTGCATGCAGCGGAAGCCTCACGGGCCGACCGGTCGGCCCGCTTCACGGCACTGTCTCGGGCTCCACATCCGATTGCTGCTCCGCCAACCACCCGGGAGCATGTCGGGCGGCCCACGCCGTGGTGACCCAGCCTCTGATCATGGAGCGCAGCGAGTCAGGGTGGGCCAGTGCGAACAGCACGTGGCCGGCGACCACGATGAAGATCGCCAAGGCGAAGACGTCATGGACGAACGTGGCGCCGGTCCGCCATCCGACCGGGAAGAAGCGGAACCACTTCAACATGGCGCCGGTGGCGAGCATCACCACGATGGCGGCGCCCGTGAAGATGGCGTTGAGTTTCTGGCCGGGATTGAACTTGTCGACGACGTGCGGGGCCCTTCGCCCCAGGGCCTTCAGCCAGGTCAGCTCGTCCCTCGTCCAAAGGTTGATCCGGCGAAGGTCACGGCGGAACTGGGCTCCCCAGGGGCCCAGGAGGGCGATGAGGAGCGGCACGGGCAGGGCGATACCGGCCCACAGGTGGATCTGCTCCACCAGCGTACGGCGCCCCACAAAGCCTGCGAGCGAGCCGAAGTACAGCGGCAGTGCCGTGAGCATGAGGATGCCGAAAAGCAGCGCATTGGCCCAATGAGCCGTCCGCTGTACCCCGTCGAATCGTACGATCCGGGCCGCTGAACGCCCACGAACCCCCGCCACAGATGTCATGCCACACCGCCAGTCAGAGACGGATCGGTCGCCCCGGTGGACCCGTCGATCCACCCGTTGACGGGATACCCGTTCTCCTCCCAGAAACCCGGAATCACCTCGTGCACGACGCTGATGGCCGACAGCCACTTGAGCGACTTGTAGCCGAACATTGGAGCCACGTAGAGCCGAACCGGTCCCCCGTGTTCGGTGGTGACGGGAGCGCCGAGCATGCGGTAGGCGACGATGACGTCGGGCAGCCGCGCCTGGTCAAGCGTCAGGCTCTCGGTGTCGGTGCCGTCGTACGACTCGAAGCGCAGCGCGACCGCCCCCGGCTGCACGCCCACGTCGTCCAGGATGTCCGAGAGGCGCACGCCCTCCCAGTGCACAGCGGGGACGGTCCATCCGGTGACGCAGTGGAAGTCCTTGACCAGGGCGGTGCGTGGCATCGACTCCAGCTCGTCGAGCGTGTAGGTGTGCGGCCGGTCAATGAGTCCGGTGACCTCCAGCCGATATTCCGAGGGGGTGATGGAAGGGAAAGATCCGGAGACGGAGTAGATACGGAACCTGTCCCCGCCGGGCAACAATCCTCCGAGTCCGGACCCGACGACGTTGCCAATGACGTTCTGCACCTTGGCGCCGAACACGATGCCGACAGCTCCCAGACCCACAAGACCCAGGAAGACCCGGCGTCCAACCGCGACCCGTTGCTGGGCCCCCTGGCGAGTCGTTCCGGTGGGATTGGCAGACACCAATGCCAGACTATGGGCACATGGGAACGCGGCGGCGGCGCCCCCTCCTGGTGCTGTGTCGACGCGTTGTCTCGGACGTCTCAGGGATGTGACAGTCGTGAGACGGGCCTATAGGTCATGTCCCACGGCCAGAGATCTCCAATGTGTCCCTCGCACCATGTTGATAGGGCCAACAAAAGGTCGGTGGTCCCAGCAAATGGCTGACACACATCGTGTCCCAGGAAACTACGGATACCAAGACCATCGGCAATCTGTAACGGTGGGCCAACCATATGTCAAGAGATGGTTGACCCTCGAGGGAACTACCATCGGCTGGCGAAGCGACGAAGTGATTGCGGTGCTGGTGCCGAGAATGGAGCCAACGATGTGGGTGCGAGCGGTAATCGGGATTGTGCTCTGTACCGTCGGCACGGTATGGATCCTCCAAGGAACCAAGGTCATTCAAGGTTCGGGTATGAGCGGCCAGGGCAAGTGGGCGGCTATTGGAACAGTGGCGGTCGTGGTGGGTTTGGCGTGTTTTGCCTGGGCCGCTCGACATCACCGAAGAGGCACGACCGAGTCAAGCTGAAAAGCCGGGAATCCGCAGTCACAATTCAGAGAAGCTGATCATCAACCTATACCGATATCGTTGCCCGCCATGCCCCGTCGGCCGGATTCTGACGTATCGACGGGACCATGGGTTCTCCGTTTCCCCGTTTGAGTTGTGGGACGTCATAGGAGTGGTCGATCAGTTTGCAGCTTGGCGGCCCAGGAGGAATTTTCATCTCGAAGGAGGTCCTTGGAGAAAGGCCACGCACTTCGTGCCCGAGGGGATGGCTCGTGTGCCAAAGTGGCACGGACGGTCGAGATGATGCAGCAACCCCGCGCCTGGGCGATCGGATGGCACACCCCCCTCCTTCAGTCAGCCGGTCCAGATCGGACCCGGTCCGTACCTTTCAGTCGCAACTCAGTAGCAATCCCGCGATCAGCTTCAATCTCGGAATCAGCCAGACTCGAGCGGCGTGGTCGATCCGATCTCAGCGTCCGATCGCGTAGAGGGTGCCCTTCTCGTCTCCGAAGATGAGCACGCCGCTGGCCGTCATGGCCGGATAGCTATCTATGGGTCCGCTCACCGGGAGATCGAAGAGGAGGTGACCCGAAGGGGAGTACCCGTAGACGTGAGCGCCTTGTGTGCCGAAGTAGACGTCGCCGTGGGCGTCGACGACCTGAGCTGCCCACAGGCCCTGCCGCCCTTTGTCGGTGCTCACCTCCCGCCCGGTCGATGTCCGGACGACCTGGAGGTGTCCGGTGTTCCCGCCGAAGTAGGTGTTTCCGTCCGGACTGACCGACGGGGAGGAGTACGACTGCGTGCTGCGAAGGACTCGCCACTTCAGCCCGCCGGACGGAGTGAAGGCGTACTCGTACGGATCGTTGGTTCCCACCGCCACGGTGCCGTCCGCACCCACCGCGGCGGACACCTCGACGGCGCCCTTGAATGTACGGTGCCACGCGACGGTGCCTCTCGTCCCCTGGTCGCGGACGACCACCAGCTGGTTGTCCGCCGTGGTCACGACCTCGCCGTCAGGTGCCACGACCGGGCTCCCGTACGACGACCGGCCGATGGAGAGCTGCCAGCGCACCTGCGGGACGGGCCCACCGACGTCGAGCGCCACGAGGTTCCCACCCGTCGTCCCGACGTACACGTTTGACCCCGACTGGACCGGCGACGTCACAGCGGAACCGAAGGAATGCTGCCAGAGCAGCTGCCCAGAACTCGAGAGCAAGTAGAGCGCGTTGCCCGGTCCGGGCCACAGAACATCCCCCACCGACAGCACCAGGGGGCTGGTCGAGAGGTCCGACGGACCGGTCGACGTGCCCTGCCCTGTGAAGGTCCACTGGTCGGCACCTGTCGAGGGATCCAGGGCGTGGAGCACGCCGGCGTTGGTGGCGACGTAGATCGTGCCGTCTGCACCGACGACTGGCCCGGGGGTGATGTTGCTCCCGAGGTCGCGTGTCCACTCGACGTGGCCGGTCGCCGGCCCGGTCGCTGATGACGTGCCCGTGTGCCGCGCATCGAACAACGCCATTGGCCACGGCGCTGCTTCAGCTGGGGCAGGCGTAGCGGCAACAGGCACCGGTTCGAACACCGCGCTGATGGCCGCCGGCACCAGGGCGACGAAAGTGCCCAGCACGACGACCGTCAATCGACCGATGCCGCCTGGAGTGTGCATGGTCGAATCGTATTGTTGGGGCCTCCACACGGCGCCCGCCATTTGCTTACGAATTCCGAATTCTTTGCGGACGGCCCGCGAGCCGGCCTCGCCCGCGCCTCCACCGCGTGAGGCGAACCGTAGGGTTCCACATGTGCTCTCGACGATGCTGCGCACGGTGGTCCGGTACCGCTGGCCGGTCGTCGCGTTCTGGGTGTCCGTCACCGTCGCCTCCGTCGTGCTCCTCCCTTCGCTGGCGAGCGTCGTGCGCAACGACACCGCGTCGTTCCTCCCGGCCAACGCGCCGAGCGTCATGGCGGCCAGGTTGGCCGCCCCGTTCCTGGCACCGAGCGGCGCGACTGGCGTACTCGTGGCGACGAACACCGCTGGACCTCTGACGCCCGCGGACATATCCGCGATCAAGGTGGTGGAGGACCGAGCCCTCCAATCGCCACTGGTCGTGTCCGTCGGCGGAGGTGCAGTCTCAGTCGATGGACAGGCGTACTCCGCCCAGGTGCGTTTCGCTGCCGCCACCGCCGGCGGCGGCAGCGCGGGGCACGACGCTGTGAACGCCGTCCGCGACGCGTTCGGCGTGACGCGCGATCCGCGGCTCTCGCTGCACCTCACCGGCTCGCTGCCCATACTGGTCGATCAGCAGGCGGCAGCGGTGCGTACCGAGGCCATCGCCGTGGTGGGCACAATCCTGCTCATCATTGTCCTCCTCGCGCTCGCGTTCCGTGCGGTCCTTGCGCCACTCGTCGCGCTGGCACCCGCCGGCCTGGCGTTAGCACTGGCGGGACCGCTCATCGCAGAGTCGACCCACGTCGGCATCGACATCTCCTCCTTGCTGCAGCTTCTTCTGACGGCGTTGGTGCTCGGCGCGGGCACCGACTACGGCCTCTTCCTCCTCTTCCGCTACCGGGAGAATTTGGCGACCGGCATACCCACCGACGAGGCGATCGTGGCCGCGGGCTCGCGGGTGGGGACGTCCATCACCTTTTCCGCGCTGACCGTCGTCTGCGCGCTCCTCAGCCTCCTGCTGGCTAGCTTCGGCCTCTACCGCGGGGTGGGTCCGGGCCTGGCCATCGGCATCGGCATCGTGCTGCTGGTCGAGCTCACCCTCCTGCCGGCCTTGCTTTCCATCGTCGGCCCCCGGCTGTTCTGGCCATCGCGCGTGCGCTCAGGGTCGGGAGGTGCCGGCGTCTGGGGACGAATCGCAAGCCGCGTCGTGCGGCAGCCGGTAAGCGCCCTCGTTGGCGGGGTGCTGATCCTCGGCGGGCTCTCCGCCTTCCTGGTCGGGTACGCGCCCTCCGGCTTCAACCCCGGGGGGGCCATCGCCGGCTCGGACTCGAGCCTGGGACAGGTGATGTTGGCGGAGCACTTCGGTGAGATCGCCGTGGGCGCCACCGAGGTCGTGTTCCGGTTCCCCTCCTCGGTGTGGACTGCCCCCTTCCTGCTCGACCGAGCCCAGGACGAGCTATGGGCGTCGGGGCGCTTCTCCTCGGTGACGGGCCCCCTGGACGCCGGCGGACGCTACCTCCCGCCGCGAGCGGTGGCCCGCATCTACGCCACCCTCGGCCCGCCGCAGCGCCTGCCGCTGGTGTACACGAAGGCGCTGGGTGGTCTGCCGGCCCCGCTCTACGCCGCCTACCGGGTCACCGCGCAGTACGTGACGGAGGACGGCCGCACCGTCCTCTTCCAGACGTCCCTCCGGGCGGGCTCGGCGGGGAGCACGGCGGCGATGCAGGCAGTCCCGTCCGTGCGTGCAGCGGTGTCCGGCGTCGCTCGATCGGTTGGGGCGACGCAATGGGGAGCGGCCGGACAGGCACCCGGCGCGGCCGACGTCAGCGCGATCTCGGGCCAGGACGTGGTGCACATCCTCCCGGTCGTGGTGCTGGTCCTGGCCTTGCTCCTCGGACTTCTGCTTCGCAGCGTGGTGGCACCGCTCTACCTTGTGGCCAGTGTGGTGCTCTCCTACACGGCATCGCTCGGCCTCGCCGTGCTCATCTTCGTGACGATTGGCGGGCAGCTCGGGATCAACTTCACGCTGCCGTTCTTCATGTTTGTCTTCATCATGGCTCTGGGAGAGGACTACAACATCCTCGTCATGAGCAGGATCAAGGAGGAGACGACCGGGCTCCCCCTCCGAGCATCGGTCCCTCGTGCTCTCGCCACAACCGGGACAACGGTCACGACGGCCGGACTGATTCTGGCCGGCACGTTCGGCGTGCTCGCGCTGACGACGACCGGGCAGGTGCGCCAGATCGGGACCGGTCTGGCGCTGGGCATCCTCCTCGACACCTTTTTGGTCCGGACGCTGCTCGTGCCATCGACCGTAGTGCTCCTCGGCTCCTGGAATTGGTGGCCGCTGCGCTCCTGGGCCGAGGCTCCGTCCGACCGTGAGGGGGATAGGCAGTCCACCTAGCCGCGCCGGCCAGGGGGACGATGTCGAGGACCCCGTTTGAAATCGCCGGCGACGAACAGGGTGCCCGTCTGCGGTCCACGGCGACGACCTAGTGGTTCCCGGAGCGGGAAGTGGGCACCTTGTGCAGGTGCGCGAGGGTCAGGCAGACGACAGGGCGCCCGGCTCGCGAACACGACCGTCATTCAGCTCCCGCCGTGGTCGTCCTCAGCTCGGCCCTGGCGAACTCGGCCATGCCGCGCGCGAAGGGAACCAGGGCCTCGAAACCAAGCAGACGGCGGGCGCGTTCTGGCGAGGCGGTGACGTGGCGAACGTCGGCCAGCCGGTACGCGCCGCTCACCACCGGCAGCGGATGACCGGGCCCGTACGCGTCGCCCAGCGCCCCGGCGAGCTCTGCCACCGTGTGCACGACGCCGCTGGCGACGTTGAAAGCGCCCTGGACCGTGTCCGGCGCGAGGAGGGTGGCCTCGTTAGCCAATGCCACATCGGCCACGTGGATGAAGTCGCGCCGTTGGTCGCCGTCCTCGTATACGAACGGCGCCTCGCCCCTCTCGTACGCACTTCGGAAGATGCTGGCCACGCCGGCGTACGGGGTGTCACGGGGCATGCGAGGGCCGTAGACGTTGTGATAGCGCAAGGCGCACAGGCTGTTGCCCGTCTCCCGGGCGAAGGCTTCGCAGAGGTGTTCCTGCTGCAACTTGGTCGCGGCATAGACGCTGCGCGGGTCGGGTGGTGAATCCTCGTCGAGGTCCACCGGGCGCAGGATGGCACCACAGCGAGGGCAGCGGGGATCGAACCGCCCTGCCTCGAGGTCGTCCTTCAGCCGGGGAGCCGGGTGCACGCGCCCGTGCTCGGCGCACTCATACGCTCCCTCGCCGTAGACCACCATGCTTGAAGCCAGGACGAGGCGGCCCTGCCACCGGCGCTCGTACAAGCACCGCAACAAGACCGCGGTTGCCGTGTCGTTGTCCTGGACGTAGGCGGTGACGTCGCGAAAGTCGACGCCCAGGCCGACCCGGGCCGCTTGATGGCTCACCGCGTCCACGCCGGCCACGGCGCGCGCTGTCGCGTCGGCGTCGGCCACGTCGGCCCAGACGTATTCCGCCTCGGGGTTGAGGTACGCCGGCATGACGGCGTGGGCACTCGGCGAGAGGTTGTCGAGCACTCGCACCTGGTGGCAGCGCGAGACGAGGAGGTCGACCACGGCCGAACCGATGAAGCCGGCGCCACCTGTGACGAGCACGCGCATCAGGCCGCTGCCAAAGCCCTTCGGCACGCCGCGGCGAAGCGGGTGCCCGGTGCGCCGTCTGCCACCGCCACCGCGTCGTCCATGTGGTCCACGTCGCGCAGGCTGGGCAGCCGGACAGGATCGTGGCCAAGGTCGCGCAGCCGGCGTTCCTGGGCCGATCCGGTGCGAGGCGTGCTCATCGGCACCCCGAGGAACACAGCGGGGTCCGGCTGCCGCAGGCCCAGCGCCCACCAGCCGCCGTCTTCCGCGAGACCGAGAGCGGCCGTGGCGTCCCGTACCGCGAGCCGTTGGAGGCAGTCGTCGAGGAGACCGGCCGTGACCTGGGGGGTGTCCATGCCGATCTGGAGCCCCGGGCCCCCGGCGCGGTCCCATGCCGCGGCCAGCCGCTCGTCGAGACCGCGCCCCCGCTGGGGGAACACCTCGAAACCCGCGGGGAGCCATGGTCCCGGCCGGCCGTCGAGGGCCAGCAGCCGGCGGTCCGCGCCGCACCTGGCCACCGCCTCGAGCGTGTCGGCCAGCGCTGCTTCCGCCAACTCGGCCGCCTGGGCCGCAGTGCACGGGGGGCAGAGCCGAGTCTTGACGCGGCCGGGAACCGGCTCCTTCGCCACCACCAGCACATGCAGATCCCTCACCGCAGCACCCTACCCATGTCGCGCACGGCCCGAGCCGTACCGCGGACCGTCCCGGTGACCTTGGAGCGTCCCACTCGGCAGCGGTAGGTGACCTCCACCTCCTCGATGCGCCACCCGGCCCGCGCCGCGGACACGACCATTTCGAGCGGCCATCCGAATCGACGGTCGCGCAGGTCGAGGGAGAGCAGCGCGGCGCGGCGCGCCGCCCGCATCGGCCCCAGGTCGCGCAGAAGCGGGCCGCCTCGGCGGCCGAGCTCCCGGCAGAGGAAGCGGTTGGCCAGCCGGGGCACGGCAGGCCACGCACCCGGCTCGGCGGCCCGGGCACCCAATACGAGGTCGGCGGTGCCGGCGGCGACCTCCCCGACCACCAAGGGCAACTGCAGCGGGTCCAGGCTGGCGTCGGCGTCCATGAACGCCACGAGGTCGCTCTCGGCGTGGGTCAGGCCGGCGAAGCACGCCGCGCCGAAGCCCGGCCGGGGCTCGGTCACCACTTCGACACCGAAGCGACGCGCCACCTCGGCCGAGCCGTCGGTCGAGCCGTTGTCGACCACGAGAGCGCGGTAGCCTGCCGGCATCCGGCCGAGCACCCAGGGCAGCGCCTCCGCCTCGTTGAGCACGGGCAGGACCACGTCGACCAGGGTGCCCACAGCCGGGTCACCCATGTCCGCCCCCTGCAGGGGGCGTCGGCGCGCGGTCACGGACGAAGACGAGCAAGGGACGCCGCGGCAGATCGGTGACCGGGAAGAAGGCGTTGCCCGTGACTGCGGGCTGGGGCAGAAGGTGGTAGTCCGCCGAGAGCTCGCCCCGGAGGTTGCGCTCGTCTCCTGGGTCGTCGAGGATGACGGCGCCGACGCCTGGAGCCAGGAGGGCACGGTGCATGCTCTGGATCAGCAGGCGCTGGGCTTCGGTCGGACCCGAACGCTCAATGTCGTCCGCGGCCTCCTCGTCTGCCACCGTGCCCTTGCCCGCCATCACGCCGTAGTAGGGATGGTCGAAGACGAGTACTTGGCCCGGGAGGTGGCGGATCAGCGCGATCAGGTGCGCGCCGGCGCGGGCGTCGGCCTGGGTCGGTATCTGCCGGCCAACGCGATAGTCGATGTGGTGCAGCTGGGCGGCCAGCGCCCCGGCGAGGACGAGCGAGGCGGCCACGCGCACCGCCATCTGCGGGTGGCGGCGCAGCACTGCAACGGAGCCCCCGACCGCCAGGGCGACCGCGGCATAGGCGGGCATGAGTACGTCGTCGAAGCCTCCGTTGTGCAGGCGCCCGATCCACGCCGCGCCGAACAATCCGGCCGCCGCCGCGATCCAGAAGCCGGCCCGCGACCAGAGCACCCCAAGGCGGTGTCGGTCCCGCGCGAGCAGTACTGCTGCTGCGACCACGACGAGCCACGCCGCCAGCGCGAACGGCTTGAGAATGCTCAATTGCCAGAAGAACCGGAGGTTCTCGCCGACCCAGCCCTGTGACCGCAGCTCGTCGAAGACGTAGTACTGGTACCAGCCGTGCGTGAAGGCGTCGAGAACGACAGTCGAACCCACGACGAGGCCGCCCAGCGTGGCGAAGGCGCTGAGGCCGGCGGCACGGCGCGCCAAAAGGAGCCAGGCAACGACCGGGGCTGCCACCACCAACCCGTCTTGTTTGGTGAAGAAGGACAGAAAGAACAGCACTCCCACGATCATGCCGTCGCGGCGCGTCCGCGCTCGCCGCGACCGCTCGAGCGCCCAGAGGGTGAGCGCGAGGAAGAGCGAGTCGACCCGGCCGATGTCGGCCCACGCTCCGGACAGGCGGAAGGTGGCAGCGTACACACCGCCGGCGACGATTCCGGCCACGCGGTCCGAGGTCTCGTCGACCACCATGCGATACAGCAGCCACAGGACCGCCAGCGACGCCGCGAACGAGACCAGCCGCAGTGGAGTGAATCCGATGCCAGTGACCTCGGCGACTGCGGCGGACACCCAGAAGTAGAGAGGGGTGTAGGGCCACGGCGTGAAGTGCATGGACGGCGGGCCGTAGATCCCCTGCCCAAGGACGACGCGGTGCACGACCTCGACCGACCCTCCCTCCGTCCACTCGAGCTCGTAGGGGTAGCCGATCCGGTGGGCCACGACGAAGAGGTAGCGGGCCACGGGGATGATGCTGAGCGCGACGAGCACGGCGTCCACGAGCCGCTCCATCACGCGGCCGGGCGAGAGCCGGCGCCGTCTCGCAGCTGACGCGGTCCCCGCGGTGGTGTCGAGGATGGACATGTCCGCGGTGGTTGCCGCGCTCATTGGGCGCGCCGCCGCCAGCGGGCTCGGCGCACCACGTAGAGCACCGCCGAGACGGCGAAGAGCCCAGCGGTGACGAGCAGCCAGCGCATTAGGTAGACCGATTCATGCAGCCCGCTGGCGGTGGCGTAGGCGTGATCCGACAGGCGCAACACCAGCGGGAAGGTGACGAGCAACAGCACACCCGAGATCACCGCCGGGACCCGTACGTGGTTGACCCACGTCGGGCCCTGCGGTGCACTGACCTCCCCCCGTCGGCCGCTGGTGAGGACGCGGTCGAGCGCGGAGTAGAGCGGGAGGAATATCAGGTCGTGCAGCACGATCGCCCCGACGAACCACAGGAGGAGCCAGCCCGGGTGCGACGCCCCGAGGATGCGCGTGAGCAGGTAGCCGGCGAAGGCGAAGCCGGCGGTCATCAAGACGGCGTGGGCAGGACCGGCGCCGTAGAGCCGCCGGAACCACGACCGCGGACGCTGACCCGTGCCGGGGGTAGCCGGACGCATCACGTGAGAAACCTCAGCTCGGAGACCCATTTGGTGCAGTGCACGCCCGGCGCCGCCGGGACGATCATGCGAGCCGGGTACCCGTGGTCGAGCGAGATGTCCTCGCCGTTGACGCACAACGCGAGCAGGGTCTGGGGGTCGCCGGCCTGGTTCGACGCCAGCGTGGCCGAGCGGAACGGTTGACCCGGCTTCTCTAGCGACTCCACCTCCACGTCGACGGCGTGGTCGACGCCGGCCAGCCGCGCCAAGTCCAGCAGACGCACGCCCGTCCATGTCTGCACGGTCGACCAGCCCTCGACGCAGGCAATGGGAAGGACCTCGGTGGCGAGGGGCATCGCCATCAACTCGGGGCGTGACAACGACACGGTGCGCGGTCCGCTGAGGACGAGGCGCCAGCTGTCGCCCGTTGCGAAGACCGGGATGCCCGTCGCAGCGAAGACGCGGTTGACCTCGAAGTCGTTGGCCTCGGGATGGGGTCCGGTGCCCCGGCTCCGCGCCCGCGGCGAGAGCAGGGCGAGCGGTCGCAGCACCCTGACGGTCCCTCCGGCGGTCAGCAGGAACACGGCGGCGGCCGAGCCGCCCACCAGACCCAGGACTCCGCGCCGCGAGATGGTCGGCGGCAACGGGTGCGACGCCATCAAACCGTGACCGTCTCCCGGTTCGGGACGCGTCCGCGCCAGTGGAGTACTGAAGATCTCGCGCAGACTGTAGCGCTGGAGGGACCGCCACATTGTCGGCAGTTTCAGGCAGACGTGTACCACGAAGCCGACGATGAAGACCCACGCGCCGTACAGGTGCGCCTGGTAGAAGTCGAACTTCCACGGGTAATAGTACTCGACGTCGGCGATGCCGGTCGCGAATTCAAATATCGCGCCCCCCACGATGAGCATCAGACTCAGACGCTCGAGGCTGTGCGCCACCGAGCGAACCCCGGGCCACTCGAACAGTTTGGGGATGACGGACCAAAGCTTGGCCAGGACGATGGGCACCAGGGTGAGGCCGAGGATGACATGCGTCCCCTGACTGACCCGGTAGATCCAGGACGGGTTGGTGACCCAAGAGAAGAGGTAGAAGCCCAGGATGCCCTTGCCCGGCGTGGTGTCGTTGCCGGCCAACCGCGGGTTGTAGGACGCGTACGAGACGAGCCCGGTAAGGAACATCACCGGGATGCCGACGAGCAGGATGGACCCGAAGTAGGAGGTGAGCCAAGGCCCGCGCACCGGGCTCTTCCACCACCCCGCGCGGAACGGCCCGGGCGGCGGCTCTGCCGTGGCGTCCCTGAGTCGGTCCATGGCGTGCCGGTGACGCGGGCCCTTGTCGGGGGACGGCGGTTCGTCGGCGCCAGGCGCGAGCTCTGTTTCTCCGGGTCTCAAGCACCAACCCCGGCGTCGAGCGCCCAGACGAGCCGGTCGAGCGCCTCCCCGAAAAGCGCCGGTGCGAGGCCCAGCCCGACGCGGAGGTGGCGGTCGAAACCGAAGAACGATCCCGGGGTGACGGCCACACCGAACCGTTCGCGGAGTCGGTCTGCGAACACGCGGGCCGAGACCATGAGCGGGAAGGCGGGAAAGGCGACGAGGCCGTCGGCTGGCATACTCCACCCGCCCGATGAGGCAAACC
Source organism: uncultured Acidimicrobiaceae bacterium (assembly GCA_963824195.1). Taxonomy (GTDB): domain Bacteria; phylum Actinomycetota; class Acidimicrobiia; order Acidimicrobiales; family RAAP-2; genus Bog-473. The sequence continues at coordinate 89,127 of CAWGOJ010000027.1, forward strand.
CCTCCGTGAGCGCACACAAGCGCTCGAGGTTCGACCGGGCCGTCGGTGCCGCCGACAGAGCCCCGCGGTTCTCCAGGGCGATGGCGGCCAAGTGTTGGCTCGGCGCCGAGTTCGCCAGGCTGGTGACGTCGCGCAGCTCCGCGATGCGTGCCCGGCGCGCCGGTTGAGGCACCGCGCACCACCCGACGCGGAGCCCGCCCAGCCCGAACGCCTTGCTCACGTCGCCGACCTGCACGACCGCCGAGGAGCCCGGCGCCTGCCGCAGCACCGAGTGCGCGCCCGGATCGAGAGTTCCAAGGGACACCTGGTCGACGACGAGCGTCGTGCCGGCCGCGGCGCATCGCTCGGCTAGGTCGGCCAAGTCCCGTGCCGCCGCGGTGAGACCGGTGGGATTGTGGGGCGAGTTGACGACTACCGCGCCGTAGCGTGGCAGGTCCAGGTCCAGCAGCCGGGCGAGGTCGAGGCCGGACGTACCGGGGCTCCACACCTGCACCGGTTGGACCACCCCTCCGGCCGCCTCGACCGCTCGGAACAGGCCCTCGTAGCCGGGTGCCGCAACCGCCACCGTGGTGCGGCTCTCAAGTGAGGCCGCGCAGGCCAGAAGGAGGGCCTCGATCGCGCCATGGGTGACGACGACGTCTTCGGGCGAGCAGCCGGCAACGGCGGCGGCGGCGGCACGGAGACGCTCGGTTCCTACCCCCGGGCCGTAATCCAGCGGCATGTCGAGATAGGCCTCGACGTCGTCAGGCGCAGCGAGACCCAGGAGCTGGCGGGCCGTGAGCCCCGGTGCTCCGCTGCGGGCGAGGTCAAGCCGGGGTGGCCGGCCGCAGCTGGAGAACCAGCGTTCGAGCTGAGAGCGCTGCACACTGGCGATGCCGGGGAGCGGGCAACACCCCGGGTGCGGGACCAGCGCGGAGGCGTGCGACGCCGCAAGGTTCACGCTTGCCGACCATATGCGCCGTCACCCGCCGGAGGAATGCCTCAGACCTAACCATTCTCTTAAGATCTGGGGTGGGCTCGGCGTGGTCCGTGGTGAGCGTCGTACGATCTTGCTCGTGGGCAAGCCGCGGATCCTGGTGGTTGACGACGACCCCACGGTGGTTGAGGTGCTCACTCGGTACCTCGACCGCGAAGGTTTCGAGGTACGCTCGGCGGCCGACGGGAACGCAGCGCTGGAAGCAGCCACGCAGGATCTTCCCGACCTGATCGTGCTCGACCTCATGCTGCCCGAAATGCACGGGCTCGACGTCTTCCGCCGCATCCGCCTCATGGGCCGCGTCCCCGTCATCATGCTCACGGCGCTCGGCGAGGAGGAGGACAGGGTCGGGGGCCTCGAGGTCGGGGCGGACGACTATGTCACCAAGCCGTTCTCGCCGCGCGAGGTCACCGCCCGGATCAAGTCGGTTCTGAACCGCAGCGCGGCAGACGTCGCCCCATGCCTGACCACGGGCCCGACACTAAGGGCCGGCGAGCTCGCAGTCGACGTGGGCGCCCGTCGGGTGACACTCGCCGGCCGGCAGATCGTGCTGACCCCTCGCGAGCAAGACCTGCTCGTCCTCCTGATGCGCAACCCTGGCGTGGTGTTCCGCCGGGAAGAACTCCTCGAGGCCGTCTGGGGCTGGACGTACGGGGACAGCGCCACCATCACGGTGCACATCCGCCGCCTGCGCGAGAAGCTCGAGCCCGACCCCAGCAACCCCGTCCGGATCCTCACCGTGTGGGGCGTCGGCTACCAGTTCGCGGCATGAGCCGGATCGCCCTGCTCGGTGTGGCGGGAATCGGCGCCGCGTGGCTCCTCGCTCTCTCGTTCGGCGACACGCCCGCAGCGGCGACCGAAGTGGTCGCCCTGGCGGCCGGGGCCGCGTTCGTGCTGTCGTTGCTCGGGTTGGTGGTGACGCATCACCTGGGCCAGAGACGGTTGTCCGTCTACCTCTGGGTGGCGGCGCTGACCACGGTGCTCGGCATCGTGGCCGGGACGGTGCTGGCCGGCTCGCGCATGTTCCTGTCCGCAAAAGACGAGCGAACCGTCATCGTGGTCCTGGTGGCCGCAGCGACGGTCGGCGGCTTGGCAGCTATCGTCCTGGCCAGGACCCTCCGTCAGGGCATCGGCACGGTCAGCCGTCTGGCATCGTCGCTCGGTCAGCGGCCCTACGATCCCGCAGCCCCGGTTCCGACCCTCGAGCTCTCCACCTTGGCGAGCCAGCTGCAGGAGATCGGGGAGCAGCTGCACGAGTCGATCGTGCGGGAACGCTCCCTCGAGGCGTCCCGCCGCGAACTGGTGGCGTGGATCTCGCACGACCTGCGGACGCCGTTAGCCGGGATCCAGGCGCTGACTGAGGCACTGGAGGACGGGATCGTGACCGATCCCCAGACAGTGTCCCGCTACTACCGGACCATAAAGAGCGAAGTCGCCCGCCTCGACGGCATGGTCGACGACCTCTTCCGCCTTAGCCGCATCCACAGCGGCCTCCTGAACCTGAACCTCGAGTTGGTCTCGCTCAACGACGTGGTTTCCGACGCGCTCATGCTCGTGCGCCCCATGGCAAAGGCCAAGGGGGTGCACGTCGTCGGGCAGGTCGAGGAGGGTTCGGCCAAAGTGCGGCTCTCCACCACCGAGTTCCTGCGCATCCTGCGCAACCTGCTCGAGAACGCACTGCGGCACACGCCCGCTGGCGGCGAGGTGAGCGTGGGAGCACGCGTCACCGACAACGAGACCGTCATGACTGTGCGTGACGGCTGCGGCGGCATCGCCAAGGCGGACCTGGTCCGGGTATTCGAACTGGGATACCGCGGCGACGCGGCCCGGAGCCCCGAGCCGGACAAGCGGGCGGGCCTGGGCCTGGCTATCGCCCAGGGCCTGGTCCAGGCGCACGGGGGGGACATCGAGGTGGCGAACGAATCGGGTGGATGCTGTTTCACCGTCCGCCTGCCCCTGTCCGCTGCATGACGCAGGGTCCCGACGTCCTGGCGGCACCCGGGAGCCCGCCGCTACCCCGGGAAGACCGACTGGGTCGCCCTGCTGAATGATCAGATTCCGCTGAGAAGCGCCATGACGTGGGCGGCGCGCCCGACTGCGGCGCTTTGGTGACGTTCTGCGGGACCACCACGGACGAAGTGACCTTCGACGAGGTGTACGAGGTGAACATCAAAGCCCCGTATTTTTTGACGGCGGCCATCGCGCCCGTCATGGTTACCGCAGGCGGTGGCGCGATCATCAACCTCGGCTCCTGGATCGCCCGGCTCGGCATCCCAAGCGCCCTGTACACTTCTACGAAGGGCGCCATGAGGACGCTGACGAAGGCGTGGGCCGCGGAATTCGGACCCGGTGGAGTCCGGGTCAATGCCATTTCGCCCGGAGTCATTCGGACACCGAATGCGGATGGATCAGACAGTGGCGAACACCCGGCCGAAGTGATGATGCGTGGCACGCCCGCTGGCGGAAGCGGTGCTCCAGACGCGGTCGCCTGTGCCGCTGTCTTACCTGGCGAGCGAGGAGGCTGCATTCGTCCACGGCACTGTGATCGATGTGGACGGCGGCCGCACAGGGGAGGCGGTCGTTGCTTACTTGACGCGTTTGTCGTCTTGCCCCGGTGTGACGGGAGGCCTGAACTGCAGTTTCCTTGGTGGCGGGGGGAGGATTTGAACCTCCGACCTTCGGGTTATGAGCCTCTTCCGACCTGTCCAGAGCCTCCGAGCCAGTCCCGTTGAGTCCTTCGGAGTTGGTGCTGAACAGGGACTCTTGTGCTTGCAGCTCTCTGACCAGCTACTCCGCCTCGACACGGAATGCACGGTTTGTAGGGATTTTGTAGGGCCACTTCCAGCGAGCCTCAAGATGCGCCGCACGCCGCCGGGCGAGCCGACGTGTGGAATGCTCATCCCTGGGGCTTGATCACCGATGACGTCGCGTACTCGGTGGCGTAGCCCTGGGCGTTGAGGGTGGTGCCGATGACCGACCCCGAGTTCGGAACGACGAACTTCGACGAGCAGTCGAAAGTCCCGAGTTCCTTCGGGTATACCTGCACCCACTTGGTGTTGTCGAGCTTCATGAGAAGCCCGCAGGACGGCGGTAGGTTCTTACCCGGGTTGCCCGGCGCGTTGAGGCCACCCCCCGTCCAGCTCGTCACCTTGGAGAGATGGTTGATCATGCACTGCCGGGTCAGCGTCGAGCCGCACGCCTTGGCCTCCGTGGCCCACAGCAGGAACGAGGAGGTGGACTGCTCCCCCAGCGATGAGGTGAGGCCGCCGTACTTCTTCAGGATCGCCAGGTACTGAGCGACCGCTCGGACGGCCTTGGCCGCCTCGAGTGGCTCGTCGGCCAAACGGACGTACACGTTGTTACCCAGGCCCGCGGTGTTCCACTGGGCAAAGCCCTCGGTGTAGCCGTTCGCGTCCTCCACCCAGATGGGGTCGTACCCGAGCTGGCTCTCCGCCTCGAGGGCGCCATAGAGGATCGCGCCTGGGCCCGTGTCGCTGTAGATGATCTGTGCCCCGCAGCTCTGGAGCTTCTGCATGAACGGCGTGTAGCTGGCCTCGCCGGTGTAATTGACCTGGAACGGGCAGTTGACGAACTTCCAACCGGCCTCGGTGTAGGCCTGCACTGCCTTTGCTGTGGATTGCTCCTCCGTCGACAAGTTGGAGTCGTACACGCCGGCATGATGGGTCTTCGACCCGAAGAGCTTCTCGGCCTGGTAGGCGCTCGACACAGGGCTGTAGTTCGCCGGATTGGGCGTCGCCTGGTACATCTCGTACGCGTTGGCCGCGACGGATGAGACGGTGAAGCCCGGAACTGCAGCCAGGTTGCAACCAAGACGGGTCTGCTCCACTACTCCGTCGAGAGCGAAGCCCTCGCCGACCAGCATGAAGTCGTTCTTGCAGGCCTGGGTCATCACGTTGCCGACGCTGGTGACGGCGGCATCGTAGAAGTCACCGACGATCTTGCGTCCGTTGATGCCCCCCTGCGCGTTGCACCAGGCGATCATCGCTTTGATGGCGTCACCCATCTCCTGGTCGAGACCGGGCTCAGTGCTGAAACCCCGGTCGTCGCCATAGGCGATTCTGATGGTGGAGTTGGTGACGCCCTGGTCCGTGCTTCCCGTGGCGCTTCCCTTGCCGCAGGGCGAGGGGAGCGTGCCGAACATCGTCGAGCTCGTCGAGGACGACGCGCCGCTCGTCCCTGGGGCGATCAGCAGCCCGGCCGCGACCAGCGTCGTGAGCAACAGAGCTGTCGCCAGGGTCCGAATTCCAGACACCCTCTTCGTCATTAGACCTCCAGTTTGAGGAACCGGCCCTTCCATCCGCGCCGTCGGCACGACTAGAACCCCGGCTCGGTGATCCAGTCCTGCGTGGGTGCGACGTCGTAGGTGTTCATCAGCGTCTGCATGAACTCCACGTCCTGCAACGGCTCGGTTGGCTCAGCGACCTTGACGCCGCGGGCCCGTAGGTCGGCCAGGAAGGTATCGATCACACGATCGTGCGTCAGATCATCGGAATGGTCCATGACCTTCTCGACCTCGGCCATGTCCGAGTACACCTCGGCGTTCCAGTGGACGAGGAGTCTGATCTGCTCGGGCTTATAGCGCTTGATCACCTCTCCGTCCGTCCTGATCGTCCAGCTGTCGTCCGGCTCGTCGTAGCCGAACAGTGACCGGTTCTTCAGACCTTCGATGGCACGATCTTCTGGTGGGCCCACGGGGTCACCGCGGTGGAACATCAATTCGTTCTGTACAACGACGCCGCGATTCCACATCGGCATTTCCAGGTTCTGCGGCGGTCCGTAAGGTCCGTCCGGCCAGTAGGTAAAACCCCCTGGGTCGCCGAGGTACCACCACGTGATGATCTGAGCCATTTTGACGAGGTAGTCAGTGAAGAGGCCCGACTTGCCCATCATGTTCTGTAGCCACACGGGGGTGTTCTCTATCCGGACCCCCCGGAAGGTGACGGCGTCGAGGTGCGGTGCCAACCCGGTGTTGTGCGGTCCGCAGATGTTGAAGAGCATGAGCGTCGGCTTGGCGTATTGGGCATTCCAATAAGACTTGACCTCGGCCAGGAACCGGCTGTTGTAGAACACGCCCTCAAGCTCGGGATAGAAGCAGACGGAATTCTTCGCGAAGAACCCACGAAAATGTGCCGATGCAATGTCATCGAGCGTGAGTCCGTGATCCGGAGCGATGTTGCCGGTGACCGTCGCGATCACTTCATCCACTGACTTGAAGTGATTGGCGATGATGCTCTTCCACGGCCCGTTGTGCTTTACGACATCAACCATGCGCGCATACTCGTCCTCGCGATACACGCCGTCGATCACACGCGGTGGTGCCGCCGGTTTGAGGACGGTCGCCAGGTCTTGGGTTGCAGTCATGATGCTGGACCTCGTTTCACTGGGCGGGATGCCGTGACACGGCCGCGGCGGTTGGGAATGCACTCATATGCGGCTTAGAAGACCACCATGCCGCGGATATTTGTCCCATTTCGCATGTCCTCGTATCCCTGGTTGATGTCTTCGAGCGGGTACCTGTTGGTGACCAGCTCATCGAGAAGTACTCGGCCGTTCATGTACAGATCGAGGATGCGTGGGATGTCGCGACGAGGGTTGGCGTTGCCGAAGATGCACCCAACAAGCTCCTTTCGCATCATGGCGAACATGAACAGGTCGAGCTTGACGTCCGTCTGGGAGATCGGGGCCACCGCGGTGACGACAGCACGGCCAGCCTTCTTTGTGAGGTTGAGGAGCGGGGCAATCAGATCGCCGTATGCGACGCTCACCGTGAGGATGCTCTTGTCGGCCATCGCACCCTTGGTGAGCTCTGCGACGAGGAACTGGGCTTCCTCCATGGAGGCGGCAGCGTGAGTCGCTCCGAACATCACGGCTGCGGACCGCTTGTTCTCGAAGGGATCAACGGCGACGATCTTGTCGGCACCGGCAAGGCGGGCGCCCTGCACTGCATTCATCCCGATTCCACCAAGGCCGACGACCACCACCGTCTCTCCCGCCCGGACCTCAGCCGCATTGACGGCCGAGCCCCATCCCGTGGTCACGCCGCATCCCACCAGCGCGGCCTTGTCGAGTGGAATGTGAGGTTCGATCTTGACGCAGCTGGCCTCGCTCACCACCGTCAGCGGCTCGAATGTCCCGATCATGCACATCACTCCCAGATCGGTGCCGTCGAGAGCGTGGTGTCGCGAAGTGAAGTCCGTCGGTTGCCTTCCGGCGAGCGAGAACGCGCCAAGGTCGCACAGGTGCTGGTGGCCGATGGCGCAGGACGGGCAACGTCCGCACGCCGGTATGAAGCTCAGCACGATGTGGTCGCCCGGAGTGAGACTCGTGACCCCCGGTCCGACGTCGACAATGACTCCCGCGCCTTCGTGGCCGCCGATGCAGGGAAACTGACGCGCATTGAAGGCCTCGGCCATTGCTGGGTCAAGGACCATGTCGCCGGTCACCAGGTGCTCGTCGGAGTGGCACAGACCGGACGCCGCCAGCTCCACGAGCACTTCACCAGCCTTGGGAGGATCGAGCTCGATCTCCTCCACGCTCCACTTGGTCTGGGTGTCCCACAGAATGGCTGCTTTGCTCTTCATGGCATTCACCTCCGTCGCCGAAGCCATCCGTGGCGGTCCGGCGACTCGCCTCCCCTATCTCGATCGCGGTGAACCCCACAGAATGCGGCGAGGGATCCCAACGACCAGATTATCTAATGACGTTGTTATATCGCACACGACCACTCGATTGCGAGTCCTCCGGTGCTGCCGCTGGTGGGAGCCCCAATTTCGACCACAACCAAGCGCCTGTCGGGCAGAGGTGCCCCGCGCTCGAACCCCGGCCCAACCAGGGGTCAATGCGGCGTCAGGCCCCCATCCACGATGATGACCTGGCCGGTCATGTAGCTCCCTGCGTCTGAACAGAGGAGCAGCGCCGGGCCAACCATTTCGTCGGGGTGGGCCGCCCGCTTCATGAAGCACGCATTCTTCATGGACTCGATCATTTCTGGCGGGTTATTCCGGACCATGTCAGTGTCGACCGTTCCTGGGGCGAGGGCATTGACTCGGATGCCTTTCGTAGCGAAGACGGCCGCCATCGATCGGGTCATGGACATCAGTCCTGCCTTGGCGGCTGCGTACATCGCGGTATTTGCCGAGAACAAGAAGGCGCCCGCCGAGATGACGTTCAGGATTGCCCCCTTGCCGGATTCTTCAAGGTGGGGTAGCGCCCGCTCCACGAGGAAGACCGGGCCGCGGAGGTTGGTTCCCAGGGATTTGTCCCATGCTTCCGGTGTGAGTTGGCCAAACGGTAGGGTCAGCGCATTGGCAGCGTTATTCACGACGATGTCGATGCCGCCGAACCGCTCGACACAGCGGTCGACGAGGGCATTGATGGAGTCGATTTCGCCCATGTGTGTTGGTACACCAATTGCCTCCCCGCCCATAGAGCGTAAACGTGTCGCCACGCGCGCACAGGCGTCGGTTTTGCGGCTCGCCACCGCAATCGTGGCGCCGGCAGCCGCCAGACCCTCAGCTATCGACAGACCGATACCCCGCGTTCCGCCCGTGACGATGGCCACGCGTCCTGTCAGGTCGTGCAGGCGGTTCAGGCTGTTGCTGTCCATATCCTCTCCTCACCGAGACGATGTCCTGGAGCTCACGTACCGGTTGGGCTCGGCGCACCAGGCATCGCTCAGACACGGCGTCATTGCAGGAGCAGTGACACCGGATGCCCTGGCACAGAGTGTGCGAGGGCGGAATATAACGCTATTTTCGCAGGGATGGATCGACTGTGGCGCCAGGGTTCAAGCAGCATGACGGGGCCCGCCGCAACCTACGAGAAGAGGTAGGTCTCTATGTCGGGGCACGTCTGCAAAGGCCAAGTCGCGTTGGTGACCGGCGCGAGCAAAGGTGGAACGGGAACGGCAATTGCCCTGCGGCTCGCTGCCGAGGGGGCGAAGGTGGCGGTCACCGCCCGCACGCTGGAGGGTTTGGAGGAGACCCAGCGCCGGATCGAAACGATCGGCGGCCAGGCGTACGTGATCCCCTGCGACCTCTCCAACCCGGGAGGCGGACGAGCAGGGCTCGTTGAACGGGTCGAATCTGAGCTGGGTCCGATCGATATTCTGGTGAACAACGCTGCCGTCAACGGTTACGAGCCATTCGACGCCACGACCCCCGACGCACTGGAACGCTGCCTCCAGGTGAATCTCTGGGCTCCTTGGGAGTTGATGCGCGGAGTCGTAACTGGCATGCGCGCACGTGGTCGCGGCTGGATCCTCAACCTGACCTCGTTCGCCGCCGAGCTCCCGCCCGGACCGCCTTTCCCCACCAACAAGCCGGCGAAGGCGGGCTTTCAATATGGAGCGTCGAAGGCTGCGTTGAATCGTCTGACAATCGCTGCGGCAAGCGAGTGCGAGGGCCAAGGGATCGCTGTCAACGCGCTGACTCCCCAGGCGGCCATTGCCACTCCGAGCCTCGTGGCCGCTGGGTGGATCAACGAGACGATGTTCGAACCGCTCGACACCATGGCAGAGGCAGCACTCGCCCTCTGCTCTGGTGATCCAGCGGCGCTGACCGGGCGTATCGCCTACAGCCTTCAGCTTCTCCTCGAGCTGGGACGCCCGGTCCACGACCTGCTCGGCATGCACCTGGTGGAAGGGTGGCAGCCAAATGATCTTCCGGCCGTGATCGCCCGCCAAGAAGAGAATCTTGCGAGCCAGGGGTGGCCAGACGCGTACTCGTTCGCTCGCATCCAGAAGACATAACAACGATATTCACTCGTTAGGATTGAATTTGTGTTCTCACCGGAGACTCGCCTGCGCCCTGCTGGGGAGGAACGAGTGCCGATGCAAGGTCGGAGGGCCCAGACGCCGTCGAGCCCAGGGGGACCACTGATCGGGGGTCGGCGGCGGCACAAGCTGCCCATGGCCAAGGGCCTCGGACCTCACCTCTACGATTGGCCTGATCCATGACGAAAAGCTCAGTCAACGGGCCACGATCCGGGGAGAATCGAGCAAAGCTGCTTCAACTGAGCGCCACGCTCTTTGCCACTCAAGGGTACGCCCAAGTCTCAGTCCGGGACCTCGCGGCACGCCTGGGGGTCACCACCGGTGCTCTGTATTCCAACTTCAGGAGCAAGGGCGATCTCCTCGCAGAGGTGCTCGACGTTCGCATCCGGGAGGACATGGAGCGGTCTCAGCGGTCCCAGCCAGACCTGCAGTTGCCGGCGTTCGTCCATGAAAGTTTTCTCAGATTGGCCGAGAGGCTTGAGATGCGCGCCCTTCTCCTCGAAGCGGGCGCGGCGGCGCGGACTGACGTTGAACTTCGTGCGAGCCTCCGTTCGACACTGACGGCGCTCATCGGCCAATGGATCGAGGACTACCGAGCATGGCAGCAGTTTGGCAAGGTCGATCCCGACATCGACATGGCGACCATGGTGCCAGTGCTGTGGTCGATCGAGCTCGGTATCGGTGTCCTCGAGGCCCAGGGGGCGGTTCGGGTGAAGCCGGCTCCCCTGGCAGATTTCGTCGGAACGTTCCTCCAGGCCCTCGAGGGACAGGGCGGACGTGCGACACCTCATGCGGGAAGGCTGAGCACTGAATCGGACCTTCGTCGGCGGCAGCGGCGCCTGAGCTCGCGGCGAACGTCGAGCGCTCCGCCAAGCACTGCGTCCAAGATCTCATCGCGACGAGAACCCCATGAGGAACCGACCACGCGGGAAAGACTCATTGATGCCGCGATCGGACTCTTCGCGGAAAGGGGTTACGCGGCCGTTACGGTCCGCGACCTAGCGCGCGCGACGGGGTTGACGACGGGTTCCATCTACGGGAACTTTGCCAACAAGGCAATCCTGCTCGTGGAGGCAATCGAGGCCCGTCTGGCTCAAGATCTCGAACGACTCCCTGATGCGCTCATCGAATCGGGCTCTCCGGCCGAGCTGATCGAGTTCCATCTCGAAAAGTTCGGCCAGCGGACACGGCTGCGGGCGCTCCTCGTCGAGGGCGCCGCTGCGGCTCGCTCGGATCCCGAGGTCCACGATCGACTTCGAGAGGTGGAGCTGCGGCATCAAGCGTCCTGGGTCGCCGGCTTCGAGCGCTGGCTCGACGCCTATGACACCTCGCCCACCGTGGATGCGCAGACCGCTGTGTCCGCGATGTGGTGCGCTGAACTCGGCCTCGGGCTCCTAGAGGCGTTCGATCTCCCCGTGCCGGCCCCCGCCGCAATGGCGGCACTGTTCGCGACGATCTTTTCGACATTCGGTGTTCCAGGCCCAAGGGCAGCGACGGCTCGCAAGGTGGGCGGCAACAGTCGAACGAGTTCTTAGCTCGGCACCATCTGCATGACGAGACGAGCTCGTCATCGCACTGACCCTCGCCAGGGGCAATGGATCACACGCGATCGTCCATTACGGACGAGCCAAAGGCTTCCCCTCCAGGTCGCGCACGACGAGGCCCAGCTCCGCAATCAGATCCAGACTGACGTCCGTTCGGCCCGTCCTTTCGGGGGGGCAGTCGCAGAGCGCCGCCACGGCCTCGACCATCTCCTCCATGGTCTCGATCTGATCAAGCTGTAACGAGCCCCCGGTGAGGACCTCCGCACCCTCGCTCATGACGGCCGCCCGCGGTTCCACCGTGTTGATGCGCACGCCCGAAGTGGCCAGCTCCGCCGCCAACGCGTTGGTGAGCCGGTTCAGGGCTGCCTTGGATGCGCCATAGACACCGGTGGTCGATCCCAGCGAACCCAAACGAAAGGGCGGTTGCCACAAGTGTGCCGTCGCACTCGACACATTGACGACCCAGCCTTCGCCCTGTTCGACCATCGACGGGAGGACGGCCTGGGCCAGATCGAACGGTGCGTGCACGTTCACCTCGAACGTCAGGCGGCGCCGGCGAAGCGGGAAATCCACGAGAGGCTGGTAGATAGCGGCCGCCGCATTGTTGACGAGGATGTCGATCGGACCGGCGAGAGCTCGTGTCGCTTCGGGGACGATGCGGGCTCGATCATCAGGATCAGCAAGATCGGCCGTGATGACGGCGACGGCACCGCCGAAGTGTTGGAGCCTGTTCGCCGTTTCGTGCAACGAGCCCTCAAGGGAGGGGTGGCGATCCAAGGTGCGCGCCGTGATCGCCACGTCCGCCCCTTCGGCCGCAAGGCGTTGCGCAACGGCGGCTCCGATGCCGCGGCTGGCTCCGGTCACGACGACCCGCCGCCCGATGAAACGACCTTCGCTCATCGGGGTCGGCCGACCACTGCCGGTCGGCCTGGTCGCGCCGGCTGCTGTGTCGAACCGTTCACGGCCGAACGAACGCGGGGGACCGATTCCCCTCGGGAATCCCACCCTCGTAGGGAACCGAGAGTTCCGCGAGGGTGGGGCCGACGCGATCGGCGATCACCTGGAGTCGAGAGAGGTCGAAGTCGTACACGGAGGCAGCATTGCCACCGAGCACCAATCGGAGCTCGCTTTCGGGGGCGCCCGCGAAGGCACGCCGGAGTGCTTCTCGGGAATGCGGGTAGCTCGACTCATCGTGCGGATAATCGCTCCCCCACAGGAACCGATCCACACCGATGTCGTAGCGCGCCGCTGCCTCGACCGGAGAGGGGAAGCTGACCCCCACCCAGCAGTTGCGGGCAAAGTACTCGCTCGGCTTCATGGGAAGAGCCTGGTCCGAGTCGTACTTGAGTTCACCGATCCGCCCGGCCACCTTCATCTGGCCGTGGTACGAGTCGAGCTGCTTGAGGGTTGGCGCGATCCAAGAGGCGCCCTGTTCAGTCAGCACGAACCGCAGTGCTGGAAAGCGCTCGAAGACACCCCCGACGATCATCTGGGTGAGGGGACGCCGTGAGAAGAAGGAGGTCTCGGCGATCCACAGGAGCCCGGCAGCGGGATACGGCCCGTAATCCGGCATGCCGGCACCACCGGAGTGGGTGTTCACGATGACGCCGAGGTCTTCGCAGACGGCCCAGAGCGGGTCGTAATCAGCGGCGTAGAGGGGTTTGATGTGCTTCATGTCGTCAGGCACCGGCTGGACGAGCACGCCGCCGCGCAGACCGTGCTCATGGCACCAGCGAACGTCGGTGATGGCATCGTCGATGTCGTTGAGGAATATCTGGCCAATTCCGGCCCGGCGATCCGGGTACCCGGCGCACCAATCGGCCAACCACCGATTGTGGGCTCGGATCCCCGCCAGTCTCAGCTCGTAGTCGTCCGGAGTCGGCGGCCTCGCCACTACTGCACCGGTCGGGAAGAACGGCGGAATCGTGTTCGGAAAGAGCACCTCGGCAACCACACCGTCGTGCTCGAGTTCGCTGAGACGGCGCTCGTCGTCCCAGTTGCGGTTGCGCGTCCCTCCGGTCAAGTCCTTGAACGGATTCGAGTACCGCTGACGCCACGCGTCGAACTGGTCGAGATACTTCGCTTCCAGGTAGGTCCGATACTGGTCGTGGTTGCCTCCTGCGTGCCCATCCGCCGAAATGAGCACGAAGCGGTCGCTCTGTTCTGTGGTCATGGGAGAAATCCCTCTGCGATCGTCCAGATGTAGTCGATGTCGTCGTCAGCGAGGGCGTGATTCGACGGAAGGACGAGCCCCTGCTCCATCACCCGGTCCGCATTCGGGAGTCCACCCGCCGGGACCCGGAACTTGACGGCCCGAAATGCCGGCTGCCGGGTGACGTTTCCCGTCCAGACCATGCGAGTGTCCACGCCGTGGCTCTCCATGTGCTGCTGGAATTCCGAGCGACGCACACCGGACTCCGGCCGAATGAGCACCGGGAACATGTGCCACGCCGTGTCCAGCTCCGCCAAAGTGCGGGGTAGCACGAAGACGTCGGGCCGTTGTGAGAAGTGCTCGCTGAGACGAGCGAAGTTTCGCTTGCGAGCGGCAAGGTTCTCCGGCAGTTTCTCGAGCTGGACCAGACCGAAAGCGGCAGAGAGCTCAGAGGGCTCGAAATTCCATCCCACGGCGTCGAAGATGAACAGGTTGTCGTACTCGAGGTCACCATCGATGGAGGAGAAGAACCGTGAGTCGGTGCTCTTCTTCGTACCGAAGAGCTGCACCTCCGATCGCCGACCCCACCGGCGAAGCAACAGGCACCGGTCGGCGAGATCGTCGTCGTCGAGACACACCATGCCTCCGGTGCCGGCGGCCGTGATGATGTGGCTCAAGGCAAATGATGTCACCGAGATGTCAGCCCGGGCGCCAGTGGGGATCCCGCGCAGCGTGGCGCCCAGAGCGTCGCACGAATCCTCGATCACCCGAAGCCCGTACCGGTCGGCGAGCGTGCGAATGGCGTCCCAGTCGGGCGCGTTCCCGATGAGATCGGGGGCGAGGATCGCCTTGGTGCGCGGTCCGATCATCTCCTCGATAGCGGCGACATCGATGTTGTACGTATCTGCCTCCACGTCGATGAAGGCAGGCGTGATGCCAGCTCGAACGAGAGGGGCGACGTCGGTCGAGAAGGTCACTGACGACGTCACCACCTCGTCGCCGGGCGACAGTCCAAGGAGCTCGACAGCCAGGTAGAGCGCGGACGACCCAGAGTTGCACATGATGCCGCGCCGTTTCCCGAAGAGCTCCGCGACGCCCTGTTCGAATGCCCGCACGTTCTTTCCCAAGCGCAGTGCCTGGGGACCACCGCGCAGGACGTCGGTCACAGCTTCGATCTCACGCTCGTCGTGCACGCTGCCGGCATAGGGAATGCGTCGTGTCGAGGTCACGTCGTTTCCTCCAAGTTGAAAACCCGAACTGCGTTCTCGCGTAGAAATAGCGGCCAGACGTGGTCCCGGAAAGGGACGCTTGGCAGTTCGCTGAAGATCCGGTCGAGGCTGAGCCCCATCGGGTAGTAGCCCGCGTACATGATCTTGTCGGCGCCCCGGGTGTTGGCGTAGTCCACGATGGCCCTCGGGTAGTACTTGGGCGCAAACGCTGAGGTCATGTAGTAGAGCCCGGGCCACTTGAGCATCAGCTTGACGGCCAAGTCCTCCCACGGTTCCGCGCCGTGGCGCATCACAAGTCGCAGCTCGGGAAAGTCGTAGCACACCTGGTCAAAGTGCATCACGTTTTGGCAGTCAGATGGTACCCGGGGGCCGGCAATGCCGGCATTGGCGACAAGGGGGATATCGAGATCGACGCACGTTTGGTAGATGGGGTAATACCGTCTGTCGCTCACAGGCACCTGCGGGTTGCATCCCGCGGGAAAGGTGGTGACCGCCTTGATGTCATACTCCTTCTGGGCACGCCGGATGCTCTGCACGGCAACCCCAATATTGTTCGGATCCACTTCCAGCGCGGCTTTGAAACGGTCGGGGTGCCGTTCAAGCGCCGTGACGGTTGCCTCGTTCCCGAGGCCGACCAGGCCGATCGCAATGCCGTACTGGTCCATTGCCTTCAGCGTGATGTCGATCGGGTCTTCGCCCTCATCGAGGCGGTTCGGTACGTCCTTGAACATGTACTCCGCGGGAAATGCCATCGCCTGGCTGCCAGCATCCTTCGCAAGCCCACGGAGGGACTCATACTTGTGGCGTGCGTCGGCATCAGGGAATCCGATCATCAAGTCGATCACACCGATATCTGGGAGCATTATCGAATCGCCTCCACATCAGCTTCACGACGGAAGGGCACGTTCCGTAGCCCCTCGACGAACCGCGGCAGAAGTATCGCCAGCTGCTGACAGTCGGCTGGGGACCAGTCGGCGAAGACGTCGGCCATGTGACGCTCCCCCACACTGCCCAATCGCCTCCGAACCTCTGCGCCTTTCGGCGTGACGCGGACGACGATCACTCGGCCGTCGTCTGAGTCCTTCGCTCGCATCACCAACCCTTCCTCCTCGAGGAGTCGGATCTGGCGTCCCGCTGCCGCCGGGTCCATCTGGGTCAGCCGGGCGAGCTCGCCGATCGACAGATCGCCCTCCTCCTGGAGTCGCCGGAGGAGCGAGAAGCCGGGCTGGGAGATGACAACGCCCGCGGCACGAGCCCGGCGGGCGTGCACCTTGCGGCTGCCATACAAGCGCAACAACCGCTCGATGGCGCGCTCCACTGCATCGAGCTCCGTGCCTGCCCGATCGACTTCCTGGATGGTCTCTTGTTCCATTATTCGGCGATGGTAAGATAGTTGTAAGAGTCTGTCAACTAGTTTCCGCTACGAAGTGCGCTAGAACCGCTCAGGAGCGGGTTGCGCCGTGCAGACATCGCTGAAGGCCCTCCGGCTCCGCCGGCGCGCATCCGCCGGCGGAACTAGGTGGTCACAGAGCCACCGTTGATTTGAATCGTTTGTCCGGTCACCCACGCCGCCTCCTCGGAGGCGAGCCAGACGCACGCACCGGCGACGTCCGCAGGCGTACCCGTCCGACCCACCGGAATCGCTCGGGCCAGACGCGCAGTGACCTGGGGGCTCTCAGGGGACTCCATGAGGCCAATCGCCAGCGTGTTGGCCGTCACCCCCGAGGGTGCGACCTCGAGGGCCAGGCTCCGAGTGAATGCGATTCCTCCGCCCTTGCCAGCGCTGTACGGAGTGACCCCGATCCCCACTCCGGCAGTGGCAGCGCCCGATGAGATCGTGATGACCCGGCCCCAGCCCCGCTCGCACATGCCGCCGACGACTGCGGAGCAACAGTGAAGAACGCCGTAGAGATTGACCCGGATCGGCCCCTCCCAGGACTCAGGTTCCATATCGACGAACTGGCGGACGAGCATCCGCTCCGTCGTCCCGCTGTTGCCAGCGTTATTGACGAGAATGTCGACTTGCAATAGTCGGGCGATCCCTTCACGGACCAAGGGCAAATCAGTGACATCGAATGGCGTAGCAACCGCCTGGCCGCCGCCCGCCTTTATCTGCTCGACGACGGCCTCTGCTCGGTCAGCCACAAGGTCGTTCACCGCGACCATGGCACCTTGACGCGCGAGCGCTCGTGCGATCTCGGCGCCGACTCCTTGCCCGGCACCTGTGACAAGGGCGACACGGCCATGCAGATCGAACATACCGCTGGACTCCTCAGACCGTTCGAGTCGCTGGTTTGCTGGGCGAGATTGCTTCGGTCATGGGCTCCCTTGGCAACCCAAGGACCCGTTCTCCGAGAATATTGCGCTGAATCTGATCGGTGCCGCCGCCTATCCGAATCGACCATTGCGAGAGAAACTGTTGCTGCCAAAAGCCTTCGTCCGGCGCCCCGTTGACTCCCAACATCCCCGCTGGACCCTGGAGTGCCATGAGCAAGTCAGCGGTTGCCGCAACATGTCGCGAATACGCAAGCTTCATCACCGAGCTCTCGGGACCAGGAAGTCGCCCATAGCTGAGAGCGGTCTGAGCCCGAAGACCGAGGTAGCGAAGCAATTCAAGGCGGATGTAGGCCGCAGCCATCTCCTGTCGAAATCGGAGATTTCCGGCAGCCCGTGCGCTGAGCACCCGGAGGTCATCAAAGCGAAGCCCCTCGCCGCCCCCGATCGCAACGCGCTCACTCTGGAGCGTCGTCTGGGCAACTTTCCATCCGTTATCTATCTCTCCAACCACCTGATCGACAGGGATCCGAACGTCGGTGAGAAACACTTCGTTGAAGTGGGCGACGCCGTCGATCTGACGGAGGGGCCGAATCTCGACGCCGGGAGATTTCAAATCGACGAGCATGTACGAGATCCCGTATCGCTTGGGAGCGTCGCGATTCGTACGTACCAACAGGATGCCCCAGTGACTTTGGTGTGCCAACGACGTCCATACCTTCTGCCCGTTTACGACCCAGCTGTCTCCGTCGAGCTCCGCCCG
>CAWGOJ010000028.1:0-42059 GCA_963824195.1 uncultured Acidimicrobiaceae bacterium
TCGGCGCCATGACAGGTGGCCGAGGTTCCGTCTGCGTTCGATAGTCGGGGGGTCCTCTAGTTCAACTTGCGTTGGATCCGAAGATGCTCAAGAGCCTCAGCGATGGACAACGCCATGGCGCCGTTTATCTTTGCCCGCGAGCTGTTCGACCGGTGCGTCCGAGTGAGGACGGCGACCGAATAGGCCTCTCCACCTGGGTCAGTGATGAGCGCGATCTCATTGAAGACACGCCGAAAGAGCCCACCGCTCTTGGCCTCCAGAGTCCCGCCGTCGGGGACCGCCCCAGCGAGACGCCGAGTCAGCTGCTGGGACATGACGCGGCGAAGCGTCCCACACGCTCGCGGACTGGCGGCAGTGCCAGCCCACACGGCGGCGAGCAACCGGGTTGCATCCCTCGCCGTTGTGCGTGATGTCTGGAGGGGGTCGAGCGCTCGACATCGGTCGATGCGCTCCGGGTCGGTAGCCATGGCCTGGGCTTCTGGTCCCATCTCACCGTCTTGCGCTGCCACGAGTTCGGGGTAGTTCCGATGGCCCAAGTCGGACGCCACACCGTCCAACATGGCCTGGAGACTCTCGACGACGACCGTCTCTCGGCATCCGATAGCGCTCAGGCGGTCGTTGACCGCAGGGATACCGACGGCAGCCGTGACAGCGTCGGCGGCTGCGTTGTCGCTGATGGTCAACATCAGGAAGCTGAGATCACGAAGGGACATGGTGACGGTGTCCTCGAACCGTGAGATCCCGACAGGTCCTGGCGTTCGAAGCGCGGGCTGAAGGGTGACTCTCTCTGTCGGGTCCACTCGTCCTGCGTCGACCTGGGCATAAAACTCAGGGCCGATAGGGACCTTGACCACGGATGCAAGGACGTGCGGCCTATCGGCATCGTGCGTGACCTCGGTGCCGTCTGACAAGCGAACAGCATGCAGCGAACCGATGCAGCCAGCCTCATCGAAGAGGCGCGTGAAGTCCATCGCCACCTATCCTGCCTGGGACTGGACTCTGACCGAAAGAGACGAGCGCAACACTGGAGGTGCGCGAGTACCCCGCCATATCCGAACGGCCCCCGTCCCGGCGAAACCGGGCCACCCTTCTGTGTGCACGGCACGCACCGTTCCCCAGCATGGCGGACACCTGGGGTAGATGACGGGTGAGCGGTAAGAAGACCTTCGCCGCTGCCGTTCGCGTACAGGCCGAAATGCCCTTCCGTCCCTCTGCCCGGCGAGGCTAGGCTGTGGACACGTTCTACGGTCACGGTTCCTCGATCGCCCTGGTGGTGTTTTTTGGCCTCTTCGCGATGCGGGCGCTCTCCTCTCAGCGACGCCGCCGGCGTCATCGGAGTTCACCTCTCACGAGCTCGTTCACCGACCCCACTTTTCCAAGTCAAACATCTGATGTCGTCGACGGATCGTCCGGCGAGGTCACATTCACTGGGATCGCTCCCGGTTGGCTGATCGACCCCTCGGGCCGACATGAGCAGCGCTACTGGTCTGGGTCTGAATGGACGGAGCACGTGACAGACGGCGGTGTCCCGGGCACCGACCCACCTCCACGCAACACTGGTCGCGACGCGTCTTCGTAGCCCTAGGACCCGGAGGCGTGAAGAGCCACGACTCCGTTGGCCAGAACAACGCTGAGGCGAAAGACTCCTTGTGCCCCGACCCGCCGTGCTGAACTCGAGCTGAACTCGCACTCTTGACGCGCAGAAGGGGCCCGAACGCCCCTTCACACGACTGCATTCTTATCGCTAGGACGGCCACTCGTAACACACGTCGGGGGCTTGCTCCTCGTTGTCGCCCTTGGTCATGGCAGTGGCCACAAACCCACGTGCTTCATAGAAGCGTCGGGCATCGAGATTGCTCTGAAAGGTCCACAGTTTGAGTCCGGACCGACGCAATTTCATCGCATGCTCGAGCAGTGCCCCGCCGACGCCCTTTCCCGTTGCAGCCGGGTCGACATAGAGCTGATCGATCCACTCTTGGTCGAGCACCATAAGGGCTATCGCTTCGCCGCTGCTGTCGGCGACCCAAACCTCGCAGGTCGGGAGCACGACGTCCTCGAACCAGCGGTGGACTTCGTCATCGGTGTGGACCGTTGGAGGAATCGACGGGACTGAAGCGGTACGAGAACGGAGCCACAGCACAGCGAGAGATCCCGCCTCACATGGGTCGGCCTTCCGGATCTCCATGCCACATCATGTCTCCAGGCCGACGGCATGGGCTAGCCACGCTAAAGCGGCACAGCCCGGGCGAAATACTTCGGCCTGCCGGACCCATCCCCGTATTTCCCCTATCGTGGATGACGACGTCGCCGCCACGTCCTGGTTCAGATTGCGCCTCGGTTCCACCAAGCCGGATTCGTCAGAGCCTCCCGTTTCAGCCACGAGAAATGGTGCTGGGCCGACCGCCGCAACAGCGGCACCGTGGCCAGCCCGACCAAGGCCCAGCGCCGGGCTCCAGGGCGAACCTCGCGAATGATCGAAAGGGCAGAGGCCGCTCCCCAGACATATAGGAGCGCGTTGTAAGCAGGAAGGCTTGAGGAGCTGAGGCCCTCTGCCTCGGTAAGGACTGGTATTCCCAGTTTGTTGGGCCGCCAGGGCCAAAGACTGAAATGCACGAACACGCCCGCCAGGGACGCCCCAGACCATGCCGCGAGCAGGGGGTCCCACTTCGTGGCGTCTCCTTTTGCGGCGAGGCGGATCCACACCGGGATGCCAGTACCCCAGAGGGCGCTTGAAAATCCGAGTCCGAGTTCTGGCTGCAGAACGAGTCCAACCCCACTCGACAGCTCGAAGCCGTGATGAGCCGCAGTCAGGATCGCAGTCGCCGTGGTCCACGGTCGTCGTACTCTCACCCGCATTTGTCTGCTCGACATAAGTGTCATTTGACACGGCCGTGGATCTCGTGGCCAGGGGGGCACCCCTCGGGCAGGTGGTGGTGTTGGCACTATTGCAGCGTCAGAACGCCTCCACGGGGGCGATGGACTGCCCCAATGGTGCCGAAGTGTCCCCCAGAGCCATCGCATGAAGCTCTCTGGCAACATCGAGGCCAGTCGGTGTATCGATGATCTCGACGACCCCGCCTGACGCAGGCGGTTACACCGTCGGCCGCCGAGACCATCGCAACCGCCGCGTAACAAACTCGCCCCGACTAGTCCCCCCCGACAGTCCGATGTGGTTGACTGAAGGCTTCAGACCCGTCGTAAGCGGAGCATGAGCCCCAAACGAGTGGAGGTGCCCGTGGCCGAACCCACGCAGCCCGCACAGCGAATGGTAGTGACCCACTTCATCGTCTCAGATGACGTCGAGCGCTCCCGGCACTTCTATACCGAGGTACTCGGCGGTACGGTGGTCTTCGGCCCAGAGCCAACCAATATCGCACTTGCCAACAGCTTCATCATCATCAACGTCGGCGGAGGCCCCACCGACGACAAGCCCACGGTCACCCTTGAGACGCCAAGCGACCCCGACCGGGTCAGCAGCTTCCTCAATATCCGGGTCGCAGACATCCACGCCGTATACGCCGAATGGAGCGCCCGGGGCGCGCAGTTCCTGACGCCGCCGAAGCAGCACCAGTACGAGATCCGTTGCTACATCCGAGATCCCGACGGTTACATCATTGAGGTCGGGCAAACCACCGACCCACAGGGAGACTGGTGGCCCGCCGACTGGCCACCGATCAACTCCGGCGGACAATCGGGCTGAACCCGTCTCCTCGATGCCACGAAAAGGGCCATCGCACCTGACCCGGAGGGCAGCGGAGAACTCACGATGACCGGTACGGGCACCGACGCAGCCCGGTATGTTGAGAAACCGTTGTCTCGTCTGTAGCGACTATGGGGTGCCGAAAACCTGAAAGGTGGTCACCACGCAGCGAGTCGGGCGGAGGCCTGGCAGTCGCTCAACCGTCGTCACGAGATGCCCGGAGGTCTGCCCGACCGAGACTCCGGCGTTGGTCTCGCCGACCGCTACGTCATGGGCCCCCAAAAAGCTTTGGGAGGTCACGACACGCAACTGCAGCTGCAGCGCACCTTCCGTTGTCCGTCGGCGTTGACCGGCTCCGATGCTGGGGGATTGAACGCTCCGGTGGCGACGGCCTGCGTGCCGGATGCATTGAGCGTGCACGTGCTGGGGTGAACACTTTGGCTCATGGGGGTGACCGAGATCGGAAGACTTCTCCCCGATGAGGACGAGCTCAGCGAGCAGGTGGAAGTACCAACCGCCACCAGGAGCAGCCCAGAACCAATCGCCGCCTGAATCCTCCCGGTGACAGAGCGAACTGTCGCCTTGAATGGCACCGGCCAGAGCCTTTGGTGCCCACCACATCATGCACCACGACCGATGACAGCCCCGCCCCAGATCGCCATCGGGAGCATCGGGACGGCGGGACACGCCTGGTCTCGTTCTCCGGAGACTCCGAACTGCCGTCGGAACGGTGACGGACGCCGGAAGGTCAAAGCCGACCCGCTTCTCCGGTGGAGCGATGGTGCCCAGACGAGCCTTGATGATGACCATCATCATCCCTCCACTCGTCCGCTTGACCGTTGGCAACGGAAGAGGCGAAATCGCCGGGAGTAGATGCCTCCCTCCGGCACATCGGGGATCCGCGTCGGCCCGAAGTCGGACGCGCGTTTGAGGCGACCCCGACGGAGCGGCAGCAGCCGAATTGACGCGACCGACGTCATGTCCTCTGTCACGATCTGGCAGCAAAAGGCTCCGTGCTCAGTCCTCCGACAAGCGCTGGACGAACCTTGGTCTACGTGTGCCCCCGCCCCTATTCTCCTCACGCCCGATAATGCACCAGTAGCGTTGTACCAATGTACGGCGGGAACGGCGCGGTGATCGTTTGCAACGATCCGGCCCGACCGGTGCTGCGAAGGCTGCGACCTTGGCAAAGCGTCCTTCGCACCCTGCCACACCTCGTTTTTGTGGTGGTGCTCGCCGCGGTCAGCAGCTTTTCCGCTGCCGTCGCCGATGGAAGTACCGCTGGGGCAGCTACCGCGAGTAGCTCGGTGATTCTTCCTGTCCGCCCCTGTGGCGACCTCACCTCGGAGCGCCTCCTATCGCCGACACGAGTGCCGGTGCGGTTCTTCTCGGCACGACTCTCCGAGTTCACCGGCGCAGATTACTGCCACGTGATAGGGGAGATCGGCACTGACTTCTACTTCGATCTCCGCTTGCCCCGATCGACCTTCAAGGGACAGTACGTACAGGAAGGGTGCGGCGGCTTCTGCGGGGTTCTGTCCCCGTCCGTACCCTTGGTCGCTGACGACTGCCCAGCCGTGACCGGGAACACCTTGGCGCTCGCTGCCGACAACGAGGGGCCATGCCACAACGTCGAATACGGATGCTCGCTGGGCAGCAAACAACACCAAGAGCCGTACCACCTTCGGCTCAACGTCGGAGCACCAGCTGGCCCTCGTGGCCAAGGCGCTCATCGCCGATTACTACGGGCGCGGTCCCACCTACTCGTACTTCGACGGGTGCTCAGATGGCCGGCGAGAAGCGCTCATCGAGGCCCAGCGCTATCCGCACGATTTCAACGGGATTCTGGCCGGGGCGCCGGCGAACATTCAGTCGCAGCTGGTTGGCGAGGTCGGTAGTTGGAACATCCGGGTCAACACCGGACGCTGCTGGTCGAGAGATCCTCACCTCGGAGAAGCTCCCGGCGCTCCATGCGGTCGTGGTGCGGGCATGTGGCCAAGGGCGGGGATACGTACTCGATCCCCGGACCTGCAATTTCTCCCCGTCGAGCATCGAGTGCCACGGCCGGGTTACCAATTCCTGCCTTACAGTGGCGCAGGTCCGGGTCGTGACCTCGCTCTATAGCGGTCCCACCGACCCGACTGGACAGTCCCTCTATCCGGGCGGCGAGCCCTACGGCTCAGAGCTTGGGTGGTCGGCCTGGTTCGTCAAACCATCGGGCGATCGGGACTGGCCCAAAGACACGCTGACCTACCAGTTCGCAATCAATTTCTCCACTACCTGGCCTACCAGACCGATCCACCAAGCTCGTATTCCCTGTCGCAGTTCCCCTTTACCTTGTCGGGCTACCAGAAGTTGACAGCGGTCTCCGGCCTTTACGACGCGACCAATCCTGAGCTCTCGTCCTTCGCTGCGGACGGCGGAAGGTTGATCATCTACCAGGGATGGGCCGACCAGGCGATTCCCCCGTTTGGCACCGTTGCCTACTACAAGGCAGTGGTCGACACCGCTGGGGGATACCAGGCGAGCCAGACCTACTCTCGCCTCTACATGATTCCGGCGCAGTACCACTGCTTGGCCGGAGGTGACCCAGCAATCGCCGGCGCGAACCTTCTGACGCCGCTCATCGGCTGGGTCCAGCACGGCACACCACCGGGAACTCTTTCGTTCAACTTGGCATCTACGAAGACCTCACGGGACGGGGCGACGGGTGGCGGGTCGATGACCGTGGCGCCGCTCGATCCACTGACGTCACCACCTTCCGCCTCGAACGCTCTTAACGCCCACTACGATTGGGTCGGCTCGTTCGGATCGAACGAGCCCGGTTGAGCGTCGCTCGACGGATCTGGAGTTGGAAAGTGCCCGAAAACGCGCGTCCGCCAATCGTGCTGGGGGTGCCAGCTACCGCTTGAGGACACACCGGCTTGGTGGCACCGACTCCCCTCTGGTGGATGAGGACCTTGAGCGCGTCGTGCTCCGCTGCGTGGCCGATGACGTCGTAGGCCGCAATGTCTCTTTGTGCTTGCCGATTTCGTTGGTGAACCCGATCTCAACGTGGCAGGGAGCGAAGCGGTTCTTCTCCTCAGCGGACCGACCGGGCTGAGGGCTGAAGTCCGCTATCAGGTCGACGGCCTCGGGCGTCCGGTCCACGATGCGACCGTAGACCGAGGTCGGGTCACGGCAGCGCTGATCTACGCGGTCCTCTGGCTCGAGTGGGTCTGGCTCACCCGCTCAAGTCGTCCGACACAGCTCTGACAGCGTTGATCCTCGGGTGTGTCGCTCCATCGGCGCCGTCGGGCGAATGCGTAGCTGAACTTGAGCCCGCACCACGTGAGAGGTCTCTCAGCGTGGATCAGATGCCAGCTATACGAAGGGACCGGCGGGCGTCGACGCCACCGCCCGCCACTACCCGCCTCCGCCGCATCGACCGGTTGGCCAGTGAATACCGCCATTTCGTATCCGTCCATGAGACCCCCAGTTGTAGGCCATTGGATCGTCGCGAGAGGCGGTAACGACGCACCCGCTTCGTCAGCCGCAACCGCCCCTCAGTCACGATGCTGATGCCGCGGGCCACCAAGAAAATAGAGCCGACCGGACTGGAATGGCACAAGAGATGGACAACAACGGGTCCACCCGCGCGGCGTCGCCGGGTCGTACCCTCAGATGTCGATGGCCGACGAGCTCGCCGAGGACCCCACGCCCTATCAGGCTCGACGCTGACGGAGCTCGAGGAGGCTCGGGCCGGCGTCGCGCTGTCGCGGCAACTGGCCCTGGACTCGCTGATGGTGTCCGAGGACGTGCCCGACATCGAGGTTCTCCTCGCCCAGCTCGTCAGTCGGCCGGCCTGGCACGCTAGGCAGATTGCAGAGGGGCGGACCCAGACCCGTTCTTTCCGAAGCGGGGCAGTCATCGCTCTGGCGTACTGCGAGCACTCCCCGGTGCGGTCCGAGTGCTCCGCCTCCGCCCTCGCGGTGGCGTCAACGACTGGAGTGTGGGGCAAAACGACCGGGCGGGGTCGCCACGGCCCTGGGGCGCAGCGTGGCATGAAGATTCTGCAACCAACTCTGCAACCCGACTCTAGGTAACGCAGCGCCATAGGACGCCACGGCGGGGGAGTGGGCAGTGGGCAGAAGGTGACGTGAGCAGCCTGTACGCCACCAGCCCCCACGGCACCAACCGCACAGGGGGTCAAGAGGTCCCGGGTCAAGTCCCGGCAGCCCGACCAAGGAGTTGGAGTTCAGCGGCCTGCGGCATCGGCAGCGTTGTAGGCCCCACGAGTAGTCCCGGCGAAATCCACGCGCACCACAGATCCACGGCCTCGTCGACCACTTCGACCTCGCCGCGTCCGAATGCTCGGGAGCGGTCCACAGCTCATTTCGTCGCCCGCCCCAACGGGGATATGACTGCGTAGCCATTCACGAAGGCCTGCACGTCGTCACGGAACGTGGTCGCCGTCGAATTGCAGTTCACTTGCAGGATGTTGATCCCGCTAGCGCTCGTCGCGATGGGTTCGAGGATGGGTCCATGAACTCGGCCTGGGCAGGTCGGGACGTTCAACGAGACCGAACTATGAACGGGGAAGGTGTGGTCGATCAGGGCCGGGCCGTGTGCCTGCACCCAGCGGACCAGTAAAGAGGCGCCTTCTGCGAAATTTGGCCCTTGCCCGTTGTCGATGCCCTGGCTCACGGCAATCGCCGGCACCCCAACGCTGGCGGCGGCACGCGCCGCGCCGACCGTGCCGGACCCGTCGACCGACGGGCCGATGTTCTGGCCGAAATTGATGCCGGAGACGACGAGATCGGGACGGTGCGTCACACCGTGATCGGTGATAGCCCAGCGAATCGTATCGGCCGGATAGCCGTGCACGGCGATGGCGGGATAGCCCGAGGCGGTGTGAGAGTGGCTGACGACGAGTTTGCCATTCGTGGTGCGTCCACCGGTTCCGCTCTCGTTGGTCAGCGGCGCCACCACCACGACGCTGGAATGCGGAAGTGCGCGAAGCGCTTGGACGGCTGCGTTGATCCCCGATGCCGTGACGCCATCATCATTGGTGACCAGGATGCGCAGGATGTTCGTGTTCCCGCTGGCTCCCGCGGAAATGGGGCTGAGAGTCGGGATTGCCGACATGGCGATACCGCTGACCACCGACAAGGCCAGCCGCAGCGTCTGGTGCCCGTGAGATTCGCTCAACTTCGAGCCGTCACTCAATGAACTACTCCTTGAAGTGGAGATGTATCTTGACAGATTGGTCAACCCCAGGAGAGCCGAACGCAGCTGTCAGCTCATCCGGTGGCTGTTCGATCCAATTGCAACGGTGCCGCGCTCGGCCACGCGGCGCCGAGACGGAGAAGTTCGTCGAGCATGAGATCTTCGAGCGGGACTAGTGGATGTGCGGGATCTGCGGCCAGCCGATCGACCGGACGCTTCAGCATGATCCGCTGAGCAGCGATCCGGCCCGACCCGAGCCGGGAAACTGCAGGCGCGTACAGCGCGCGGTGCGTGCTGGTCGGCGGTCACCACGCGGCTGGCCAGTAGATCCCGATAAGCAGGCCGATGCCGAGGAGGGCCAGCATCACCAGGATGAAGTCGATCCGAGACAGCACCCGGTTCACACGTGGCCACTGTACGGCCACTGGCACTTTGGTCCGATCCGACCTGGTCAGGTTGCCCGATGCGCAGCGTTGGGTGGGAAATGCCTGGGGATCAAGGTGCAAATCCCGGAAGCCCGACCCCAAGGTTGCCGGTCAACCTCCGGTCGCACATTGCTGGAGCCGTCACCGGGCATCGAGATCGAAGCGTGCCGAGGCGCTCGCGTAACACCTCGATTGACGAAATAGAGCCCACCCTCCATCTTGGCGGAGGAGGGACATCTGAGCCAAGGCTCGTGGCGATGAACTCCACCGAGGTGGCCCACCCTGCGCTACCCGGTCGCTGGGAAGAGATTCGTAGTCAGTGCGTAGTGGCGTGGTGACCGTGATGGAAGGCCGTTCCGAGGAACGAGGCCACCGTCGAGAACGGAATCGCCTTCACCTGCGAAAGAGGCGGTACGACGATCGTCACCGGGTCGCCGTAACCACTGAGATTGATCGTGGCGGTCACGCCGAGTGTCTTCTTCTTTGCTGCAACCGACGCCGTCACGTCTGCCTGCACCAACTGATCAGATGAGTCTGCCCACAGGATCGCTGTGATCGTGGCTCGCCGGTGCGTGGCGACAATCTGGTTCCCGGTCGCCGTGACCCCGTCGACCGTGGAGGTGGGAAGTGGGGTCACGGTCGCGTGATGGGACTGGGCGAATCCGACGATGGAATCCACATCGCCGAGGGCGGAGGCGACTTTGGAGAGAATGCCGGAGACGCCCGACGCGGACTTGGTAGGCAACGTCACGGAGATCCACGGTGCGCCGACACTGGATTGGAGGCTCGGCACATCCACGTAGACCGTGCCCTGGGCCAGCACGGCGTTGACGACTTCGGGTGACGCTGCACCGCCCGGGATCAATGCGGCCACTGCGGCCGGGAGATCGACGGTGAGCGACACCTCATCGTTGGTCTTGTCTGCATGCCCGGTTCCAGTGACAGTGACGGACGATGATGTCAGCCCGCTGAGCGACACGCTGAAGTTGAAACTCGCCGTCGACACCGGAGCGGCGGTGGCGGCCCCAACCAGCCCGACGGTGCCTCCCAGCCCAAGGATGCAGCCGACTCCGATAGACGTCACCAACCTGGGTTTCATTCGCATGTGCACTGGATCCCCTTTGGTATCCGTTGGCCACGCCGTCCGGGAGCCACGCAGAGCGTACCCAGGCCGCACGGTCAGGACACGTCGCTTCGTCACGGGTCGCCGGACGGGTGACCGCCGTGGCGGCCGGCACGAGGTGCAGGTGACCTGGACATGGAGGCTCGGGTGTCCGTACCTTTGAGCCGACCGCACTGGGGGTCAAGAGGTCCCGGGCTCAAATCCTGGCAGTCCGCTCGTAGCGTTTCCAACGTTTCTCGTGGCTCTTGTGGTGCTGGGAGGCCGGCAGCTCATCCCAACGCTCTGAATAACGGGCGGGTAGAAAGTGGGACGTGATGCGAGCAGTGGTTCTCCTGGAAGGTCGCGAAGGTGACGACAGCTCTCAACGGAGTCCTACCAGTGGGACGCGGGCTGCCATGGCCTCTTGGTTGGCCCGCCACAACACGCCTCTCACCATCGGAGCGGGCCTGTTGGCTCCGATCCTGTATCTCCTCTACGTCAACCACTACGCGGTCAATGTGCTCCAGGGTGACGATTGGAACATGGTTCCCGGTGGCGTCCACCAGGCACTCCACGGCCACATTTCCCTAAGTCAGCTGTGGGGTCAATACGGCGAGTCGCGAATTCTCTTGGTCAGAGCCGTCATCATTCTGTTTGCATTGCTCGACGGGTTCAACACACGCTCCACGATCTTCTTCAACGCGGCCGTGTACATCACGTCATATGTGATTCTGCTGGCCCTCTGCCGTGCCTATTTCGCTTCTTTCGGAAGGCGCCTCACCCCAATCCCAGTTGTGATCCTTGGACTCGTCTGGTTCAGTCTGGCCGACGTCCAGAGTTCTCTTTGGGATTTTCCGATGATCAACTACCTACTCTTGCTGGGCTTCCTCATGATGGTGTTCGCCCTCCAGGTGCCAAAGAGACGCCGAATGCTCTGGTTCTCGATAGGCGTGCTCGCCGCGATCGTGGCTTCCATGTCATTCGTCTCAGGGTTCATTGTCTGGCCTCTGGGGGCGATCTGTATCCTGTGGTCTCGGCCCAGGCAGCGCCAAGTCACCGTTGAGTTTGCCGTGTGGATCGCTGCCGCCGTCGTCACCTTCGTCGTCTATTTCTTGGGTTTCAGTTGGCAGGCCACCTGTATCCCCTCGTTGGGCTGTACGCCAAATGCCGCGCTGTCCCATCCTCTGAGCGGTCTTCACTTCTTCGTGGTTCTCATCGGCAACGTCATTCCCGGCGGATTCTTCGGCGCACCCTTTCCGCCCCAGAGCTACGCCCGCTATGACGCCGCAGGCCTAGCGCTCTGCGTGGTGTCCTTGTACATTCTCGTCCAATCGTGGCGAGAGAGGGAATCCCGGGAGCGATTTCCCCTTCCACTCCTGCTTATTGGCTTCTCATTGCTGATGAATGCGGTCGTGGCCTTCGGTCGTACGGGCGAGGGCCTGTTCAGTGCCGTCAACAGCAATCGGTACGAGTTCCCGAACCTCGTTCTCCTGGCGGGGATTGTGCTGTATGCGTGGGCTCACATGCCGTCATATCGTCCATCATCGGCCGCTCAGCGTGGGTGGGCGCGGATCGCATGGCTACCTATCATCGTTCTGGCGGTCTTCTTGGGTATTCAAGCTGTGGTAGCCACGGAGTTTGGTCTGGACAACGGGCGCTTGGAGCGTGCATGGCTCGTGGAGGGGGCGCGTCTCGCCGTCAACCTGAACGAGGTTCCCGTCCACGAACAGCTCTGTGAACGAGCGGCGTACTTCATTCCCACGCCCGCCATCATTCGTGAGGCTGCTGAGGACAAATTGGGAGAGTTCGAGCCGAACTTGCATCGTTACTACCGCCAATTGGGTCCGCCGCCTCTGTCTGTGAGCTGTTAGGCCGTGCCGGTGGACTCTACAATCCCCTAGATCGTGGCGTCCTCACCGAACCGTGAATTTAGATGGCCGGGATCACCCGTCGTCACTGCATTGCCGGGCGGGCACTGGACACTGGGCCGGCCACGCGATGCGTGGGCGGGGCCTACTTCGTGAGCACGCAAGTACCACCAGCGACGTATCCGTGGAGGGATCCGGCAGGAGCTCGAGCGTGCTTCGCGAAGCACATGATGGGCGCATCTCTTTGCGTCTCCGTAGGGCTGATGCTCGCCAGTATCGTGTTTGCCACTCCAGGATCAGCACTGCTGGTGAGGACAACCTCTGCCTCCGTGACGCATGAATCGGTCCACAACCCTTTTGCCGCTATCGAGAACAGGGCAATGCCCGGGTTGCCTCCGGCGAATTGGCCCACCCTCCAATTCGTTGGCTCTCCGCCCGGCGTTCGTGATACAGCCAATGTTGGTTCAAATGACTTGAAGTACACCGTCACCTTCTACGATTTCCGGTCCCGGGCCGCAGCCACGGCGTTTTACGACGCACCACCTGGGTCGATGCTCAGCTTTCTCCGGGGTGCGGAGGGCTATTCCTCGCTTGGCGGTCCGACTGGGATCCCTGCCCCATCCCGTGGGTTGGACCTTCGTTCGTGCATCGGAGAAGGTTCCGGTGTCGTCTTGTTCCCCACCGGTCAATGTTCCAACGGGTCACAGTCTTTCTCCATCGGAGTGGGCACCATCGCTCAAGTTGGTCCGGTCATCCTGATGGTTGGGTATGTCCGGAACAACGCGCTGACCAAGGCGGCGAACTCATCAGAGTTGGGACACAACGTAAAGGTCGCCTTGAGTGGCGTGAGCCTTCTCAGAAGCATCGGCATCAGTTCCCGATGATTCCCATGCGTCAAGTGCTTCGGCCTCTGGACGGCCGTGCTGCCACGTGCTGAGCGAAGATTGAAGAGACGCACGGGCGAAGGGGCAGTGGCAGGATATTGGTGACGTCAGTAGTAGAGACTGAGTCGGAAGCGGAGTCTTCGGAGGTGGACAACCCCGAGACGAACCATCGCGACCGTCGACGTTTCACGTACGCCTCCCTAGGGGGCGTGGTGGTGGCCAGCGTGCCCTATCTCTGGCTCCTGATGAACGACTGGACGGGCACCTACAACCCGCTTCGCTCAATCCCGTACTTCGGTGACTTCTACGATGAGCAGGCCCAGGCGATGCTGCACGGCCATTTGTGGGTGCCCACCGGATCGCTCGGGATTGAGGGGTTCGTCCACGACGGTCATACCTTCACCTATTTCGGCCTGCTGCCGTCCCTGCTTCGAATACCCTTCATCCTGGCCGCACCGAGCCTCACGGGCCGTCTGACGGCTCCGTCGATGCTGGCGGCCTGGCTCTTGACGGGACTGTTCTCCTCGATGCTGATCTGGCGGGTCCGTATCATGCTGCGGGGGTCGGTCGCGTTGGGCCGGGCCGAGGCGGCCTCGCTCGGCGTTCTGGTAGCGACGATAATGGGCGGCTCGGTTCTCTTGTTCTTGGGCGCAGCACCGTGGGTCTATGACGAGGACGTCGCCTGGTCTGTCGCGGTCACCATCGCGACGCTGTTCGTGTTCCTGGGCATTCTCAATCGACCCTCCAAGGGCCAGGTGTTCGCGGCCGGTGGACTCGTCCTCGCCGGAGTTCTCGGGCGGCAATCAGCAGGTCTGGCGTGCATCGTGGGTGCACTGATCATCGCAGTGTGGTTCTACTTTGGGCGGGGAGGCACAGAGCACAAGCGCTGGGCACTGCCGATGGTCATGGTTGCGGTCATTCCCTTCGTCGCATCATGTGTCGTCAACTGGTTGAAATTCGGTACCTTCGTCAACGGCCTCCCCCTGGCCATTCAAGTATGGACGAAGATAAACGCTCATCGACGGGTCTTCTTGGCGTCCACTGGCGGCAAGGGTTACAGCTTCCATTTCTTGCCCACAACACTATGGGCCTACTTCCAGCCCTTCGGATTGCGCGTGCAATCGACGTTCCCTTTCCTTACGCTGCCGGTGAGTTCGCCCCACGTTTTTGGTGGATACGTCATCGACATCTTGTATCCCACAGCCAGTGTGCCGGCTTCAATGCCTCTCCTGTCTCTCTTGAGTTGCTGGGCGCTCGTGGTTTGCTTCCGTCGACGCGCCAGCCACGGTCACGCGCTCATGCGCATTCCCCTGATTGTGGGCGCAGGAGCAACGTTCGTGGACTTCGAGCTGGGATACATCGCACCTCGATATTTGGGGGATTTTCTCCCCTTCCTGGTCTTGGGTGGAGCGATCGGGATCATTGACCTGTGGGAGCGTTGGGAACTGCAACGGAAGTCGGCCAGGCGAGCGGGTGTGGCGGTGGTTGTCGTTCTTGCCTTGTTCAGCCTGGCGGCCAATTTGGGCATCTCGCTTTCAGCGGCAACAGAATGGACTCCCACCCAGGCGACCAATTACCTGCAGACGATCAAGGCCGTGAGTGATGCCACCGGCCACCCTTTGACGGATCAGATCCACCGAGGGTCTGCGCTGCCGTTTTGGGCGCCGGCGAACGAGGTGTTCGTCGTCGGGAATTGCGCGGGGCTGTACATTTCGTCGGGTGTCAATTACCAGGTTGTTCCGACCTTCCAGATTGAACGCTCCACGTGGGTCACGGTGGAGCAAGGCAATACGTTCGATACGTCGCTCTACGTGACGTTCAACACCCCGCCCTCGAGATTGGGCACCGGGGTCCAGCTCTTCAGTATCGGTCTCGATACGGTCTTCATCCGATCAGCCGGTCACGGCAAGGTGCAGTTCGTCCTGGGTGACCCGCGCTTCCCCGTGTTCGGACCGCCATTCAAGCCAATACTCGGTGCCAGATACGGCACCCAAATAGTGACCAACACCGTTCTCCACATGGTGTCAGTAAGTATGGGGTTCAGTGTCGTATTGAGCGGGTTGCTTTCCGGCGCTGCGTTTGACGCGCCAGTTGACGTACCACACCAACCGAACGACGTTCTTGCACCGTTGACCGTGCGTGCCGAGCCCACTCCGCCAACTGACATGTCGCTGTGCCGAAGCCTGCTGAATGATCGATGATCGCCATCGGTAGCCATGATGTCGGGCTGCTCTAATCCCGGTGGTTTCGTTGGCGGAATCTGTCGAGGCGTTCCAGGAGCTTGAATGCCGCTCGATCTGACATGCCGAGACGCCGTTTAGCCCAGTCGTATGCTCGGAGGACCTGTTTGTCGGCGTAAATGAGGACACCACGGGTGCCATCGCCCGGGCGAGCCCGGTACTCCGTCGAGCGTACAAAGGGGCGCTCCTCGCGAGTGAAGTAGTAGAGAGCCAAGGATTGGCGTGTTACTCCCGAAGGGCATCGCAATGGTTCGGGGTGCCCGTGAAATGAATCGACGTCGGTTGTGAAGATGACGCACCGATTTCCAAGTGGGGGGATAGACGTCTGACATTGCTTCATGTCGGTACTCCACAGCTCGAGATCACCGCCGAATTCGGGCTGCCAATCATCATTGAAGTAGAGCAGAAGGTTGACTCGACGCCTCCAATCATGGTGGTGGGGGTGCACGGTGAAGTCTGCATGAATGTTGAGAAAGCCCCCTGTGGTTGACCGGTGCAAGCCGCCTCCGTCAAGACTGGCATCGGCAAAGAGGCCATCAATTCCCGTCAGTTCACTCAGGAACTGCACGAATGGCGGCGATTCGAGTTGCTCGAGAATCGAACGGAGACCCGGGCCCCAGAACGATGGATCGATGTGGGAGAACTTACGCTCATTGATATGGATGTAGGCGTTCCAACGTTCACCGTCAAGCAGTGTGAATTCGTCCATTGCCTGTCGAGCAGCCTTCGGCTCCAGGAAGCCGTCGAGGACGATATGCGGAAATGGGGATGCGGATCGATACTGCGTACCCAGCGTGGCAACGCCCCGCTCAAGGCTCTCCAGATCTAGGACCGCCAGCTGCTGCACCTCCGGCTGCTGTTCGCTCAACGCAGATCCATCCTTGGCAGTGCCGTCGCAGCCAGCTGCTTCATGCGGGTTCTAGCTCAAATAGGTATTGATACGAGAACAGGTGGGGAGACAATGCCAGGCAAAGCTGATC
Source organism: uncultured Acidimicrobiaceae bacterium (assembly GCA_963824195.1). Lineage (GTDB taxonomy): Bacteria > Actinomycetota > Acidimicrobiia > Acidimicrobiales > RAAP-2 > Bog-473. The sequence continues at coordinate 16,408 of CAWGOJ010000028.1, forward strand.
AACAGCGCCGACTAGGCGCATCAGCCTGGAAGGCGATGGGCCACCCCGCTTGACCATTTCAAGGGGCAATCCGGCACTCGATCGCTGCCGAACGCGCATTCCGGCACGCTCAGCCATCCGTTCAAAGCTTTTCTGAGTGAAGAACCGGAGATGCCGTGCGTCAAAGATGCCCCGCCGCTCGTAATCAAAGTGTCCAGCCATGACGTGAAGTCGGGGGTACCAGTGCGCGACGTTGGGAATGCTCGCCAAGACGACACCTCGGGGTGTCAGGACGCTCCGGAGTTGCACCATGAGATGCTCCGGATCGCGGACACGCTCGAAGACGTTTGTACCGATCACCACATCGAAATCCGCGCCGACATCATCCGGAAGCCCATCGTTCAAATCAGCCTCCACAAATCCGTCCAGCCGATCTCCCACGCCATCGATCTTTGCCGCGTCGATCCCGATTACTGTGTGACCCTCCAATCGCAGGAGGTCTCCCAGCCGACCATCTGAGCAAGCTAGGTCGAGAATGCGTTTCGGCCTGACATTGGTCAACAATGTCAGCAGCTTGCGATCAACTGAGCTGTCGCTTGTCTTGGACTCCAAGCCCCCTTCGGCGAAGGCCGTGTCACCCGACCCAAAGCCCATTTTGTGGGCCCGGTAGCGCGCGACGTCGATGATGACATCTTTGGCATATCGCACGCCGTTCACGCGACAGATCTCGTCACCGTAGAAGGTGGGGATCGGCGCCTCGACGATCACCTTGTTCGCTTCGTGCAACTGCAGGATGATCTGAGTGTCGAAATCGAATCCGTCGGAGTTCCTCTCGAATGGAATCTCGCTGAGGGCCTGAACCCGGTAGGCACGGTAGCCGCTGTGCCACTCTGTGAGCCCCATACCGGTGGCAGCGTTCGAGAACTCGCTCAATACTCGATTTCCCACGTACTTGTAGAGCGGCATTCCCCCGATCCGGGCCGAGCCACGATCCATAAATCGCGATCCAAAGACGGCGTCGCAATCGTTGGTTTCGAACGGAGTGACGAGCTCTTCGATGACCTCAGGTGCGTACTGCCCGTCAGCGTGCAATAGGACGACAATGTCGAGTCCATGTTCGATGGCCCACCGGTAAGCCGCCTTCTGGTTGCCCCCATAGCCCAGATTGCGAGGGCGTCGGATGACGGTGAGCGGCAAGTTCGTCTCAGCTTGATATTCCTTGCCGACAGAGTAGGTGGTGTCAGTGCTGGCATCGTCACAGACGACGACCTCTGCCACTCTCGAGCGGAAGCCGTCCGGAAGGCGGTCGAGCACGGCAGCAAGTGTCGATGCTGCGTTGTAGGCGACGACGATGATCCCAATCCGTTCCGAACTGGCCGCCCTGCCAACGTTCGCCTGTGTTCCCCTCAACCCCCGTCCCCCTTTGTTCCCAAGAGCAAGATATCTCACTGACTTCAAGTGAATATGCACCAGCTGCAACCCACGTTAGCGGCTACGAAACACCGGGAGAGGTGATTGAGACCCTGCCGGTTGGGTCCAGATCCGAGAATCCGGCATGCGCCCAAGACCCCTCTCAAACCGGGGGTCGCCCGCGACACCTCATCGGTGTGGCCAACGATGCACCGGGGCAATGACGCAGATCCATCAACATCGATCGATCGGAAGGGCTAGACACCCTGAGGGAGCGCGGGAGCGATCATGACATGAAGCTTCGGGTAGATGGCCAAAGGCATCCGAAGCCATCGTGTCGACATGAAGACCGGGTACCACTTCCAGTAATTGAACCCTTCGGGATCAACGAGATGCGCCTCGGAAGAACCGAACCGTTCTTCAAGTACTCGTTGGTAAAAGGACCGCGTGAACATCACCACAAGTGGTTGGTTGAACTGGGCAAGAAACCGCTTGGTAAGCGGGAGCAAAGCTCGTTGTACTGGCGACCATGCGGGGTTGGGGCAGTACTCGAGGATGAACACGTGGCCGTCTTTGCGCAACCAAGGTCTTACTCGGTCCATGGCTTCTTCGATGCGCCCTTCGCATGACCGCCACTTCCCCTGAGGTGTGTGGTGCAACATGAGCGGGAAGACGATGGAATCGAAACTTTCGGCAGGAAATTGATGGCGATAAAGGTCTCCGACGACACCGATGGCGTCTTCGGGACAATAGATCTTGAGCATTTCGGGTGACAGGTCCAACACAGTCAAGCTGCCTAGTTGATCGCTCCACGTAAAGAAGTCCCAGATTCCACCGACACTCAAAGTGTCGCCGGTCACAATCGAGTTCAAGAGGCGAGCCGCTTCCACATCGAGTTCCCGCGTCATGTCCTTCAGCGACTCGTAGCGGTGATCAGCTTGCTGGTGGTCGAAGAACTGGCGTACCTCCTCAGAGGCGGGATCATGCCCCACGGCCTCACCTTTCTGGTGCCCAGCGTTGGACCAGCCGGGTTACGTTCGTCGCTGCTTGTCGATCTCGCCGTCCGTCGCTGATGGCTCACGAAACGTAGCACCGGCAGCTGATCTGACTCTCTGGAGGTATCCCGAGTTCAATGGGCCTTGATGCCGCGGGATGCGGACGAGGGCTCCTTCGTCTCGACGCATCCCGTTCTGAAGATGTCGCCTATCTCCTGAAATCGACTACGGGAATAGATCGCCCGCGGGATCAAGAGGGCTGGATTCAATCCCGCCAGCCCAACCGCGAGGATGCCGGGCGTGCGGGCAACGAAGCTGCCCTCACCAGGTGGTGAGTGAGGGGCGGTGACGACAACCCCTCCCCCGATCACCGCCCCTCGGTCGTGATGTTGACATCGTGGTGCAGGCCGAAATAGAGCCGACTGGACAGATCGGCGACAACGTCCCGACAACATTGTGGCTCTTCCCGCCGTCGCAGCCGCGCCCCGGGCGGGACCGACCCTGGCGGGGGTGACCGATCTGCGATGGGACCATCGCCTCTACCCGGGTGTGACCTCGGGGTGCACGATGACGTCAGTCGAGCGCCACGGGCGGCGCCAGCATGACCCCTGCCGCCAGCGCACTGGCAGAGGAGGTCACCCATGACACAGGTTTCGGAGCAGCCGACACAGGAAAGCGCGGGCGGAAGCGTCTACGAGGCACCGGGCGGTCCGGCCAGCATCGTCGAGGTCAAGGCCCACTACGAGAACTTCATCGGGGGCCATTGGATAGCGCCCGTGACCGGCCAGTACTCGCAGAACAGGAGTCCCGCCACCGGCCAACCCTTCACTGAGGTCCCGAAGTCGGGTGCTGACGACATCGAGCTGGCCCTCGATGCCGCCCACGCCGCCAAGGATGCCTGGGGGGAGGCCTCGCTGACCGAGCGGGCCGCCGTCCTGAACCGCATCGCCGACGTGATCGACGCCAACCGCGAGATGTTGGCCGTGGCCGAGTCCTGGGAGAACGGGAAGCCCGTCCGCGAGACCTTGGCCGCCGACATCCCGCTGGCCGCCGACCACTTCCGCTACTTCGCCGGCGCCACGAGGTCCCTGGAGGGCTCGGCGACCGAGATCGACAAGGACACCGTCGCCTATCACTTCCACGAGCCCCTCGGGGTGGTGGGCCAGATCATCCCCTTCAACTTCCCGATCCTCATGGCGGCGTGGAAGCTGGCCCCGGCTCTGGCCGCCGGCAACTGCGCCGTGATCAAGCCGGCCTCGCCGACCCCCTGGTCGCTCCTCAAGCTGGCCGAGCTGCTCCAGGACGTGATCCCGCCCGGTGTGATGAACATCGTCAACGGTCCCGGTGCCGAAGTGGGCATGGCCCTGGCCTCGAACCCACGGATCGCAAAGATCGCGTTCACCGGCGAGACGGTCACGGGACGACTGATCATGCAGTACGCCGCGCAGAACATCATCCCCGTCACCCTGGAGCTCGGCGGCAAGTCGCCCAACATCTTCTTCGACGACGTCATGGCCGACGACGACAGCTTCCTCGACAAGGCCATCGAGGGCCTCGTGCTGTACGCGTTCAACAAGGGCGAGGTGTGCACCTGCCCGAGCCGGGCGCTCATTCAGGAGTCGATGTACGACCGGTTCATGGAGCGTTGTCTGGACCGCATCGCCAAGATCAAGCAGGGGAACCCCCTCGACACGTCCACCATGATCGGTGCGCAGGTCTCCACCCAGCAGTTGGACAAGATCGCCTCCTACGTGGACATCGGCCGCCAGGAGGGTGCCGAGGTGCTGATCGGCGGCAGCGAGGCCCACATGGGGGGCGACCTGGCCGGGGGCTACTACTACCAGCCGACCGTGCTGAAGGGCACCAACGAGATGCGGGTCTTCCAGGAGGAGATCTTCGGCCCGGTCCTGGCCGTCACGACCTTCCGGGACGAGGCCGATGCCGTGCGCATCGCCAACGACACCCTCTACGGGCTCGGGGCGGGCGTGTGGACCCGTGACGGGAACAAGGCCTACCGGATGGGCCGGGCCATCAAGGCAGGGCGAGTGTGGACCAACTGCTACCACCTGTACCCGGCCGGGGCCGCCTTCGGTGGCTACAAGATCTCCGGCGTGGGACGCGAGAACCACCGGATGATGCTGGAGCACTACAGCCAGACGAAGAACCTGCTCGTCAGCTACAGCGATCAGCCGCTCGGATTCTTCTGAGTCGCACCCCCGACGACGTGACGGTTCCCCCCCCGTCTCGCGTCGTCGCCACCGTGGCGGCCTTGCAGGCGATCGCTCGCCTGCGGGCTGCGCGGGGGTCAGTCATCTTCTTCCAATCGGGTGGGTGCTGCGACGGGAGCCTGCCGATGTGCTTCGTCGAGGGCCAGCTCACTATCGCTCCCCGCGATGTGCTGCTCGGGAAGCCGGGAGGATGCTGCTTCTACATCGATCACCGTCAATTCGAGGTGGTTCGGCACACCCAGCTCGTCCTCGATGTCGCGCCGGGAGCCCCCGAAGGGTTCTCGCTGCCCGCCGGGGATGATGCCCATTTCGTGATCCGGTCGCGGCTCTTCACCGACGAAGAGGGCCGCGCACTGGAGCTCGAGGAAGGCGTCCGACAGGCGCCCTGACAATCCGTGCTGACAACGCCCGCACCTGAGCTCTGCCGGCCCGACACGCGCCTCAACCGGCGGACAATTCAGTTCCATCCCCTCTGAGCCGGGAGCCGAAAATGTTACGGTGCCCCGGCTGATCCATTCCTGTGCACGAGGGGGGCGAACGGAAGCGTGAGACAGCACCAACCCGGCGCGCGCGCCGTGTCGATTTCTGTGGTGCGCGCCGCACTCGCCGTCGCGGCGGGGGTCGCGTCCGCGCTCGTCGTCATCGGCGGCTCACCTCTCGGTGCCGGGGCATCGGGGATCGTGCCGCCGTCGAACCCGTCAGTGAGCGTGCCGCCGCAGGTCATGCCGGACTGCTCCACCTCACCGGTGGGCGACCACAGCGCGGGGTGCATCGACTCGGTGCTGCACAACGTCAACTACGCGCGCTCACTCGAGGGCCTCGGCCCCCTCGTGCTGCCGAGTGACTACGCCAGTGACTCCGTCCCCGTCCAGCAGCTCGTCATCACGGACGAGGAGCGCGGCGACCGCGGGCTCTCCGAGTACTCCGGACTCGACGCCACCCTCAACACGGCCGCTCTCGACGCCGCGCAGGCGAACGCCGACCCCGCCCTACCCTCGGGCTTCCAGGCCCCCGGGGGGTCCAACTTCGCCAAGGACTACACCCCGCTCGGGGCGGACTACGCCTGGATGTACGACGACGGGTACGGCGGCACCAACCTCGACTGCCCCTCGCCCGGCAACGGTGGCTGCTGGGGGCACCGGGACAACATCCTCGGCCCGTGGACGTCCACCGGAACCCAGACGGCGATGATGGGGGACGGCAACACGTCGGCCGGCCAGTACGCGGAGATCTTCGCCACCCAGCAGGACCCGGCCGACCCGCTGGTCGACAAGATCACGCCGGGCGCCCTGCCCACCCCGTCCACGGCCAGCGCCCCCGACGTCGTGCAGGTGCTGCCGGCGTCGTCGCCGAGCGCGGGGGCCGGCACGCCGGTGACCATCGAGGGCAACTACTTCAGCACGTCGCCGGTGCCCCAGGTCTTCTTCGGTGGCGTCCCCGCCACCGACGTCCAGGTGAACTGGGACGGGGAGCTCACCGCCGACGCACCGGCGGACCCGGCCGGTACGGCGACGGACCAGGTCGTCGTCACCGTGAGCACCGGGGCGGGCTCGTCGAGCTCCACCGGAACGCCGACGGTCAACGAGTTCACCTACGCGCCGACGAGCGCGCCCACCATCACGTCGGTCTCGCCCACGTCGGGATCGCAGATCCCCTCGGGCAGCGTGACGATCCACGGCTCGAACTTCTACGACGGCGGCGTGACGCCGATCGTCGACTTCGGGACCGTGGCCAGCATCGGTTCCATTTCCATCAGCGACAACTGGACCCAGATCACCACCACCATCCCACCCGCCATCAACTCCGGAACGGTGAACATCACCGTGACCACTCCGGCCGGCACCAGCGCCATCTCCTCCGCCGACCAGTACGCCTACGCGGAAGGCCGCACCCCCATGGCACCCACCATCACGAGCGGTGACCAGGCCACGTTCTCGGCCGGCACCGCTGGGGTGTTCGACATCACGACGACCGGGACGCCCGACGCGAGCTCGCTGACCGACGACGGCTTCAGCGGTTGCACCCCGTCGAGGCTCCCGGCCAGCATCACGCTCCAGTACACCGGCGGCACGACCGCCGTGCTGGAGGGAACACCTCAGGCTGGTGACGGCGGCATCTACACGGTGTGCCTGAACGCGTCGAACGGCGTCGGTTCGCCCGCGACGCAGGTCCTGACGCTGACGGTCAACGCCCCGGCCGCATCGACGCCGCCGCCGCCTCCGCCGCCGGCCCCGACGCACGGCTATTGGCTGGTCGGCTCCGACGGTGGCATCTTCACCTTCGGGTCGGCCCAGTTCCACGGCTCGACCGGCTCCCTGCACCTCCAACGGCCCGTGGTCGGCATCACCCCGACGAGCGACCGGGGCGGCTACTGGCTCGTCGCCTCCGACGGCGGCATCTTCGCCTTCGGCGACGCCGGCTTCCACGGCTCCATCCCCGGAAGCGGGCTGACTCCCGCCGGCTCGGGCCTGCCCCACAGCCTCAATGCGCCCATCGTCGGCATGGTGCCCTCCACCGACGGCGGCGGCTACTTCATGGTGGCGTCCGACGGCGGCGTGTTCGCCTTCGGTGACGCCAGGTTCGAGGGGTCCTGCCCCGGCATCGGCGGCTGCAGCGGCGCCGCCGTGGCCGTCGTGCCCGACGCCTCCGGCAACGGCTACTGGGTGGTCACGAGCACCGGGTCCGTCTACCCGTTCGGCGATGCGGTCGACTACGGCGCGCCGGGCTCCCAGAGCTCGGCCATCACCTCTGCCGTCGCCACCCCCAACGGCGGCGGGTACTGGATCCTCGACGGGGCCGGCCAGGTCTTCCCCTTCGGCGACGCGGCCGGCATGGGCAGCCTGCCGCCCGGTTCAGCCGGCGGGTTCAATCCGGCGTCCGCCATCTTCTCGACCTCCGACGGCGGCGGGTACTGGGTGGTGACCGCGCTGGGCAAGGTTTCGAACTTCGGCGACGCGCCGAACGACGGGGACATGTCGGGCACCCACCTGAACGGACCCATCATCGCCGCCTCCGGTTCTTGATCCTCACGCCAGGCCGCCCGTTGGCAACATTCGTGGACAGTGGGGCGGGTGTGCAGTGAGCGGCCACAGCGCGGCCCGGCCCGGGGGCGACGGCCTGGGTCTGGATCGGTCAGCGGTCCGGCTCTCCGCGCACAACCCGAACTGGGTCGCCCTGGGCGGGCGGGAGTGTGCCGACGTCGCCGCCCTCCTCGGTGATCTCGCCGTCACCGTGGTCCACGTGGGGAGCACCGCAGTCCCCGGTCTCGAGGCCAAACCCATCCTCGACATCGTGGCTGCCGTGGGGGACCGGGTACGGATCGACGATGTGGTGGCGCGCCTGTGCGCGGGCGGGGACTACGCCTACGAGGGAGACAAGCGTGACGATGGGGGACTCCTGTTCGTACGCGGCAAGGGCACGGTCCGCACGGTGCACATCCACGTCGTGGGGCAGGGGAGCCGGGCCTGGACGGACTACCTGCGCTTTCACGCGCTGCTGCGCGACGACGCCGGCGCCCGCGACAGGTACCAGTCGGCCAAGCGCGAGCTCGCCCGCACGTTCGCCCGGGACCGTCCGGGCTACACCAAGGCCAAGGGAGCGGTCGTCGAGGAGCTGTTGGCCTCCGACGACCGCCCGCCGACGCCGCACCAACGCTGATTGGACTCTATGGTGGGGTCACGGACCGACCCCTCAGGGAGGGAAACATGGGCATCTTCCAGCGGGCACACGACATCGTGCAGGCCAAGACGAACAAGGCGCTCGACGCCGCCGAGAAGCCTGACGAGATGCTCGACCTGTCCTACGAGAAGATGCTCGAGCAGATCACCCAGGTGCGGCGGGCCCTCGTCGACCTCGCGGCGTCGAAGAAGCGCCTCGAGCTGCAGGAGGAGCAGTTCCAGCACACCATCGACCACCTGCAGGACCAGGCCAAGCAGTCCCTGGCGGCGAACCGGGAGGACCTGGCCAAAGAGGCGCTCTCGCGCAAGGCGGCGGCCCAGCAGCAGATCGACGAGATGGAGCCGCAGCGCCAACAGCTCGACGAGGAGGAACAGAAGCTCACCCAGACCCTTGATGCCCTGCAGAAGCGCGTGAACGACTTCCGCACCCAGAAGGAGACGCTCAAGGCCCAGTACACGGCGGCGAAAGCGATCTCCACCGTCGACGAGAGCGCGGCCGGGATCTCCAAGTCGTTCAATGACTCCGGGGCGTCCCTACAGCGGGCCCAGGACAAGATCGCCACGATGCAGGCCCGCTCGGGCGCTCTCGACGAGCTGCTCGAGTCCGGTGTCCTCGAAGACGTCGGAGGGAGCACCGACGACATCCAGAAGGAGCTCGACCAGGTCGGTAAGGACGCCCAGGTCGACCAGGAGCTGGCTGCGCTCAAGGCGCAAGTGGGGACGGGCGCGCCCGACCCCGAGGCGCTGGCTGCGCCCGCTCCCGAGGAGTCCTCACCCAGCTCATAGCTCAGGTGGGGGAGTGCCGCCCACGAGCTGCACCACGACGTCAGCGAGAGTCTCGCCGCGGTCCTCCTGCAGGAAGTGTCCCGCGCCACTGATCGTGACCTGCGCCCGGCCGACCGCGCCCGGCACGTGCTCCCGGAGCACCTCGGCCCAGCCGCGCGTCGCCGGGTCACCGTCGGAGAACGCGGTGACGAACGGGCCGTCGAAGCCGGCGAGCGCGTCCATGGTGCGCCGGTTCAGGCGTGCGCAGGCGCTGGAGGGCGTGTGGCCCATCAGCAACGGCAGCTGGCGCGGCCCCGCGCAGTAGGCCTCCCCGGGAAACGGCGCGTCGTAGGCCGCCAGCACCGGGTCCGGCACCTCTGACTCGGTGGCCCCCTGCACGAACATGCTGGGCTGGAACGGCGTGACCTCCTGCGTGAGGCGCTGGTAGTCGAGCAGCATCTGCGCCAGGGTGACGGTCCGGTCCGCGGCGACATGGCACGGCCACTCGAGCCGGCCCGCCAGGGCGCCATCGGCGGTGTGCAGCACGGTGTTGGCCGCGACCACGCGGCGGACGAGCCCGGGGCGAGCGGCCAGGAGGCTCAGCCCGAACGGGCCGCCCCAGTCCTGGACGAGGAGCGTGATATCGGCCAGTCCCACGGCATCGGCGAACTGGGCGACCCAGTCGACATGCGCACGGATCGTGTGCGCCGTCCTCGCCAGCGGCTTGTCCGAGCGGCCGAACCCGATGAGGTCCGGAGCGACGGCGCGCAGCCCGTGCTCGACGAGCCGGGCCACGACCGTGCGATAGAGGTACGACCACGTCGGCTGACCGTGCAGCAGCAGGACGGTCTCGGCGCCGGCAGGCCCCTCGTCGACGTAGTGCATCCGCACGCCGTCGCCCAGGACGGCGTAGTGCGGGGCGAAGGGGAAGCCCGGGAGGTCCGTGAAGCGCTCTTCGGGCGTCCGCACGATGTGCACGCCGCCCATAGTGCCCCACGGCTGGCACGCCGGCGCCAGGACTGGTGGACTCGATGCTCGTGAACGGGGAACGCCGCGACGTCGCCGTGCTCGGGGCCGGGCTGGTGGGCCTCGCGCTGGCGTACGAGCTGGCGTGCCTCGGGGCGAGCGTCACCGTCGTGGACGCGGCCCATCCGGGGCGGGCGACCGACGCCGGCGCGGGCATCCTCTCTCCCGCCACCAGCTCCGAGACCGACCCCGCGCTGTGGCCGTTCCTGCGCCGGGCCGGTGCCCACTACCCGGCGCTGCTGGCACGCCTCGCCGGCGACGGGGCCGACGTGTCCGCCGCCGGCTACGGCGCCTGCGGAGTCCTCTCGGTGGGCCTGCGCCCCCATGAGGACGGGTGGTTCGGCCCCTTCGCCGACCTGGTGCTCCGCCGCTCCCCGGGAGAGGTGTCCGAAATCCCGGCCGCCGAGGCGGCTGCGCTGTTCCCGCCGCTCGGCACGGTCCACCGCGCCCTGCACGCGCCCGGCTCCGCCCGCGTCGACGGCCGCGGCATGGCCGCCGCGCTGCGGCAGGCGGCCGAGGCGAGGGGAGTCGCGTTCGTCGAGGGAACCGTCCACGGCGTCGCCGCCGGGGCAGCGCACGGGCGCCACGTCGAGTCGGTCTGCGTGGAGGGGCACGGCAACGTCGACTGCACCAGCTTGGCCGTTGCGGGCGGGGCCTGGACGGCGGCGGCCGGCGAGTGGCTCGGCCGGGACCTCCCGGTGGGGCCCACGAAGGGGCAGATCGTGCATCTCGGCGTCGAGGCCGAGAGCGGCAGCTGGCCCATTGTGCAGCCACTGCTCACCCACTATCTCGTGCCCTGGCCCGGGGGGAGGGTCGCCTGCGGGGGCACATTCGAGACCGGCGCCGGGTTCTCCGTCACGGTCACTGCCGGCGGCCTGCACGAGCTGCTGCGGGAGTGCCTCCTCGTTGCGCCCGGGCTCCAGGGGGCGACCTACCTCGAGACGAGGGTCGGGCTCCGTCCCACCTCTTCCGACGACAGCGCCCTGGTCGGACGGTTGCCGGGTTGGGGCAACGTCTGGGTGGCCACCGGGCATGGCGCTAACGGCCTGTTGCAGGGCCCCTACTCGGCCCGGGTACTGGCGCACGCCATGGCCGGGGTGTCGCTGCCAGCGGACGAGCCGCCGCTCCCGGACGCGTTCGATCCCGCCCGCTTCGACTGAGGCCCTGCGGTGACGCGCCCATCCCACCGCGGCGGCGACGCCGACGTGAGACTGGGGGCGTGCTGAAGGGAACCCTGCGCCGCGACGGCCGCGACGAGGCAGCGACACCGGAGAACGTGGTGGACGCGCTGGCGGGCACGGGCTTCTTCTGGCTCGACCTCGACGACGACGCGGTCGATGGCACCGTCGCCGAATTGCTCAGTGTCCACTTTGCATTCCACCCCCTCGCCGTGCAGGCGGCCGAGCGCTTCGGGCAGCGGCCCCGCATCGACGACTACTCGAACTTCATCTACCTGGTGGCCCGCGGCGCCGACCCCGAACGGAAGGGCAAGGCGGAGGTGCACTGCTTCTGGACCGACCGCTACGTGGTCACGGTGCACCGGGGGGACTGCCCGGCCCTCGCCCACGTGCACGAGCGGCTCGAGCGCCACCCGGTCTCCCAGGTCGCCTCGCCCCAGATCGTCATCGTGTACCTCGTGATCGGCGCGCTGGTGGACAGCTTCTTCCCGTACCTCTCGGACTTCGACGACCGGATCGACACGCTGGAGGACGACATCCTCAAGGCACCCACCGAGGCCCAGCTCGGTGAGCTCTTCGACATGAAGCGCGCGCTGATGGAGATGCGCAAGGTGATCGCGCCCCAGCGCGACATGATGGCGAGCATCAACGCCGGGGTGACGGACGTGCCCGGCATGACCGACGAGGCGACCCGTTACTTCCGCGACCTCTACGACCACCTCATCCGGCTGGCCGACCTGGTCGACAGCTACCGGGACCTCTTGTCAAGCGTGATGGACACCCACCTCTCGACGGTGTCGAACCGGCTGAACGTCGTGATGAAGCAGCTCACCATCATCGCCACCATCTTCCTCCCGCTGAGCTTCCTCACCGGCTTCTTCGGGCAGAACTTCGCCTACCTGGTCAGGGTGTGGCTGTCGCCGACGTGGAGCTTCTACGTGCTCGGGATCGGGCTCGAGCTGGCGACGGTCATCGGGCTGGTCGTGCTGTTCCGCAAGCGCGGCTGGCTCGGAGGCCCGACCGTCTGAGCGACCCGGTGCGGCCGGCTCGGAGCCCTCAGTCGCGCTGGGAGGACGACGGGCTCGCCGGCAGGCCGGCCGGCCGCCCCGCCGTGTGGGTCTCGAACTCGCTCCACCAGGCCTCACATCCGTCGGGGACGGCGAAGCCGAGCTGCTTGCGCCGGTCGACGAGCTGGCGCACCAGCTCCTTCTGCTCGCGCACGAGGGCCAGCGTCCCCGCCGCGCTCCCGTCCACCCGGCCCGCGGCCCAGAGGGACTCCTCCAGACGCCAGGCCTCGCGCCGGGCCTCGACGATGGCGTGGGTGCCGTCCACCATGTCGGCCGCAATCGCGGCGTCGCCCTCGGCCAGGACGTCGGCGGCCCGCAGCCAGCCATAGTCCTTGTTGATGCGGAGCAGCCCGGGCTGCACCTCGAAGAGTCCCACCACGTCGACGACCGGATCGATCGTGGTCAGCGTCACGCCCTCGGGGAGGCTGGCGTTGAGGTTGGCGATCTGCCGCTCCGCCACGCCGATCATCCCCATGGACCGCAGGCCGATGTAGCCGGCCGGCGCGGCGGCGTAGTCGCGTTCGTCGCGGGCCAACGTCAGTGGCACGGCCACCACCGCGAAGATCCGGGTCGCGCCCAGGTCGGCCGCAGCCCTGACGGGGACGATCTCTATGACCCCGCCGTCGACGTAGTCGTCGTCGGCCATGGATCGGGGCGGGAAGACCATGGGCACGCTGGCCGAGGCGATTGCGCCGTCGACGAGGTCGACCGGGCCGGCGGCGGCGCCCGGCGCAGGGGTGCGGGCGTCGGACTCGACGATCGTCCCGTCCTCGGTGACGAAGCGCAGGACGCCGGCGCGCAGCGCGGTGACGGCCAGGCGCAGCTGCAGGCCCGGCCGGCGGATCAAAGCCGGGTCGATGGGGCGGACGCCGTCACCGGTGCCGTGGCGGAGCGCGTCGGCCAGGGGCTCGAGGTTGAGGACCGAGCTTCCGCTGGTGCGCAGGTGGTGGCGCACCCGGGGGAGTCGGAAGCCCGCACCGGCGGCCAGGCGCAGCACGTGGCGCTGCCGCTTTCGGCGGGCCCGGCGCGTCTGGCGCCGCTCACGGCGCCCCGAGGAGGCCGGCGGCACCGCTTCGCCAGGGGCCAGGGCGCCGGTCGGGCTGAGCGGGAACGGCGGGCGGGTGCCCTCGGTGATCTCATGGTGGATCTCGCGGCCGAGCGCGGTCCCCTCGAGAGCGCCCAGCCAGGCCTGCTTGCCGAAGACATGTTCGGTCTGCGTCCAGGCCAGCACGTCACCCTCGATCTCGTCGACCCGCTGCGCGAACTCGGGCAGTGTACGGGCTTGGGCCAGCACGGTGGCGGCGATGGCGCCGGCGGAGGTGGCGGTGACGATGTCCGGTGCGATCCCCTCCACGCCGACGAGGTACTGCAGCACGCCGACCTCGAACGACCCCTTGGTGCCGCCGCCGGCAAGGACGAACGCGGTGGGGCCGGGACGAGGTGTCGGGGACATCGCTCGATTCTGGCACCGCCCGGAGGCCCCCACAACGATGGTCATCCGCCCGCCGCGGCGCTCACCACCTCGACCAGGGACCCGGCGCGGGCGGCCGTCGTGGCCCACTCCGAACGCGGGATGACGCAGCGGTCGACGGCGACGGCCACCCCCTTGGGGTCGTCGCCCGCCATCACGCCGGCCACCACGTCGGCGATCGTGGTCCCCGCTGCCACCTGCACGGCTTCGCCGTTCACGTTGAGAGCGAGCAGGGTCACGCCGGTGCCAGCGCCTCGATGAGCGGCGTCACCGGACGCCGGCCGAGCAGGTCGGCCACCGCACGGGCGGTGAGTGGCGCCAGGAGGATGCCGTTGCGGTAGTGGCCGATGGCGGCCACGACACCTTCCATGGCGGTCCAGCCGATGCACGGCGTGTTGTCGGGAGTGGCCGGGCGCATCCCCGTGGCGGCCTCGCAAAGCTCGAGTTCGTCGATACCGGGGACGATGGCCCGGGCGTCGCAGAGGAGCTCGTGCACGGCCCCCGCGCGCACTGCCGTGTCGTCGCCGCGCTCCTCGACGGTCGCCCCGACCACCACGGAGCCGTCGCGCCGCGGCACGAGGTACACCGAACGCGCGTGCACGAGGCCGCGCACCGTACGGGTCAGCAGAGGCGGCGGCGCGCCGTGGGCGGCGACCGGCGGCCCCAGGCGCAGGATGTGCCCCTTGACGGGGCGCACGGTGGGCAACCCGGTCGCCTCCAGGCCGGCGATGGCGGGCAGCCCGGTCCCGGCCGCCAGGAGGACGTGCTCGGGACGGAGGCGGCGGCCGTCCGCCAGGACGAGCTCGGGACCGGTGGCCACCGCCGCCACCGCGGCCTCGACGAAGGCCACGCCCGCGCCGCGGCAGGCCGCGGTGAGCGCGCCGAGCAGGGCGCGGTTGTCGACCTGGTGATCGCCCGGGACCTCGATGCCGCCGCGCAGGGCCGGGCTCAGCGCGGGCACGAGGCCGCGGCACTCGGTGGCGCTACGGCGGCGTGCGCTGAGTCCCAGCGAGTGCTGGTAGGCGAGGAGGTCGTCGAGGCTGGCGCGGTCCGACGCATCGAGTGCGACCGTCACCGTTCCGGTCGTGTCGTAGCCGATGGCCCGCCCCGTGGCGCCCTCCAGCGCGGCGACGAAGCCGGGCCACAGGCGCGAGCCGTCGAGGAGGAGCGCGGTGAGCGCGGACTCGCCGAACTGCGCCTCGGTGACGGGAGCGAGCATGCCGGCGGCCACCCAGGACGCACCGTCGCGCCCCGGCGCAGGTGCCACGACCGTCACATCATGACCGTTGCGTGACAATTCCCACGCGCAGCTGAGGCCGATGACCCCGCCGCCCACGATGTGCACGCACGACCGCACGGTGCCAAGCCTAGGAGCGCCGTCGTGTATCCTGTATTTTCCGCTTTCGGGCCAACGTCGTCCCGGTATCCGTTCAACTTCTCCCACTCGGAAGGACGCCGATGGCCATTGGCCTGTACGACCCGGCATACGAGCACGACGCCTGCGGTGTCGGCATGGTGGCCGATCTGCACGGCCGGCCCGATCACGACATCGTCGACCGCGGCCTCACCGTCCTCGAGCGCCTGGCTCACCGCGGCGCCTCGGGGGCCGAGGTCGAGACCGGGGACGGCGCCGGCATCCTGGTCCAGGTCCCGCACCGCTTCCTCTCGGCCGCCGCTCTCGAAGCCGGGTTCACGTTGCCCGACGCCGGCGGCTACGCCGTGGGCCTCGCCTTTCTGCCGACCGATCCGGACGATGCCCTGAAGGCCCGG
Source organism: uncultured Acidimicrobiaceae bacterium (assembly GCA_963824195.1). GTDB lineage: Bacteria > Actinomycetota > Acidimicrobiia > Acidimicrobiales > RAAP-2 > Bog-473. The sequence goes on from CAWGOJ010000028.1 coordinate 31,974, forward strand.
ACCGTCGTGGAGCAGATCGCGGTCGAGGAGCGGCTGGCGGTGCTCGGGTGGCGCACGGTGCCGACCGAGCCCGCGGGCCTGGGCAAGACCGCGCTGGGCGCGATGCCGCTCATTGAGCAAGTCTTCCTGGCGCCAGCCATACCCGGCATGGACACGATGGCCCTCGAACGGCGGGCCTTCGTGCTCCGCAAGCGTGCCGAGCATGCGGTGGACGGCCTGTACTTCCCCTCGCTCTCGGCCCGGACCATCGTCTACAAGGGGATGCTGACCTCGGAGCAGCTGCGCGAGTTCTTCACCGACCTGCGCGACCCCCGCTTCGAGTCCGGCCTGACGCTCGTGCACTCGCGCTTCTCGACCAACACGTTCCCGAGCTGGCCGCTGGCCCATCCCTACCGCTACCTGGCGCACAACGGCGAGATCAACACGCTGGCGGGCAACCGCAACTGGATGCGCGCCCGCGAGGCGCTGCTCGAGACCGCTCTCATCGACGGCGACCTGTCGCGCATCTTCCCCATCTGCACGCCCGGGGCGAGCGACTCCGCCAGCTTCGACGAAGTCCTGGAATTGCTCCACCTGGGCGGCCGGCCCCTTCCGCACGCGGTGCTGATGATGATCCCGGAGGCGTGGGAGAACCACACCACGATGGACCGAGACCGGCGCGCCTTCTACCGCTACCACGCGTCGCTGATGGAGCCGTGGGACGGCCCGGCGGCGGTCTGCTTCACCGATGGGACGCTCGTGGGCGCGGTGCTCGACCGCAACGGCCTCCGGCCGGCGCGCTACTGGGTCACCGACGACGGGCTGGTGGTGCTCGCCAGTGAGGTCGGCGTCCTCGACATCGCACCCGAGCGCGTGGTGCGCAAGGGCCGCCTGCAGCCGGGTCGCATGTTCCTCGTCGACACGGCCAAAGGCCGGCTCGTCGAGGACGAGGAGATCAAGTCCGAGCTGGCCGCCGAGCACCCCTACGGGGAGTGGCTGGCGGCCGACCAGATACGGCTCGATGAGCTGCCGGCCCGGACCATGCTCACCCCCCAACACGGGAGCGTCGTCACTCAGCAGCGCCTGTTCGGCTGGACGACCGAAGAGTCGCGAGTGATCCTCGCACCCATGGCCCGCACGGGGGCCGAGCCGATCGGCTCCATGGGCTCGGACACGTCCATTGCCGTCCTCTCCGATCGCTCCCGGCTCCTCTACGACTACTTCACCCAGCTGTTCGCCCAGGTGACCAACCCACCGCTCGACGCCATCCGCGAGGAGCTGGTGACCTCGCTGGCCGCCACCATCGGGCCGGAGGCCAACCTGCTCGAGGCGTCCCAGGGCTCGTGCGGCCAGATCCTGCTGCCGCTGCCGGTCATCGACCGCGACGACCTGGCCAAGCTCATGTACGTGAACGAGCACGGGGAGACGCCGGGCTTCAAGGCCTTCGCCATCGACGGGCTCTTCGACGTGCGCGAGGCGGGGCAGGCCGGTACGCCGACGGCCGCCGGCGGCGAGGCGCTCCGGCGCGCCATCGAGGAAGTGCGGCAACGGGTCTCGGCGGCCATCGCCGAGGGGGCGAACATCATCGTCCTCTCCGACCGCAACTCGACGGCCGACTGGGCGCCCATCCCCTCGCTGCTGCTGACCGCCGCCGTCCACCACCACCTGGTGCGCGAGAAGACCCGGACCAAGGTGGGCCTGGTGGTCGAAACCGGCGACGCCCGCGAGGTGCACCACATGGCGCTGCTGATCGGCTATGGCGCGGCGGCGGTGAACCCGTATCTCGCCCTGGACGCCATCGACGACATGATCTCCGAAGGCCTCCTCGAGGGCGTCTCCCCGCGCCAGGCGCGGCGGAACTACATGAAGGCGGCGTGCAAGGGCGTGCTCAAGGTGATGTCGAAGATGGGCATCTCCACGGTGGCCTCCTACACCGGCGCCCAGGTCTTCGAGGCGATCGGCCTCGACGGGGCGCTGATCGACGAGTACTTCACGGGCACAGCGAGCCGCATCGGGGGCGTCGGCCTCTCCGTGCTGGCCGCCGAGGTGGCCACCCGCCACCGCCAGGCCTACGAGCCACGGCCGACCGAGCGGGCCCACCGCGAGCTCGAGGTGGGCGGGGAGTACCAGTGGCGGCGTGAGGGCGAGTTCCACCTCTTCAACCCGAAGACCGTCTTCAAGCTCCAGCACGCGACGAGGTCGAGGCGCTACGAGATCTTCAAGGAGTACAGCAGTGCGGTCGACGACCAGGCCGAGAAGCTGGGCACCCTGCGCGGCCTGATGCGGCTGAAGCCGGCGCCGGGCGGTCCGATCCCCCTCGAGGAAGTGGAGCCCACCTCGTCCATCATGGCGCGCTTCTCCACGGGCGCCATGTCCTACGGCTCCATCTCGGCCGAGTCACACGAGACACTCGCCATCGCCATGAACCGGATCGGTGGTCGCTCCAACACGGGCGAGGGTGGCGAGGACGCCGACCGTTTCACGCCCGACGAGAACGGCGACCTGCGCCGCAGCGCGATCAAGCAGGTGGCGTCGGGTCGCTTCGGGGTGACGAGCGAGTACCTGGTCAACGCAGACGACCTTCAGATCAAGATCTCACAGGGGGCCAAGCCCGGCGAGGGTGGGCAGCTGGCGGGCATCAAGATCTACCCGTGGATCGCCCGCACCCGGAAGTCGACGCCGGGCGTCGGGCTGATCTCGCCCCCGCCGCACCACGACATCTACTCCATTGAGGACATCGCCCAGCTGATCCACGACCTCAAGTCCTCCAACCCCCGAGCCCGGGTGCACGTGAAGCTCGTCGCCGAGGTGGGGGTGGGCACAGTCGCGGCCGGGGTAGCCAAAGCCCACTCCGACGTGGTCCTGATCTCGGGCCACGACGGTGGCACCGGGGCGGCTCCGCTGACCTCGCTGAAGCATGCAGGGATCCCCTGGGAGATCGGGCTGGCCGAGACGCAGCAGACGCTGCTGGCAAACGGTCTGCGGGATCGCATCGTGGTCCAGGTCGACGGTCAGCTGAAGACGGGCCGCGACGTCGTCATCGGTGCCTTGCTCGGCGCCGAGGAGTACGGCTTCGCCTCAGCACCGCTCGTGGTGTCGGGCTGCATCATGATGCGCGTCTGTCACCTCGACACCTGCCCCGTCGGGATCGCCACCCAGAACCCCGCGCTACGGGCCAAGTTCAGCGGGAAGCCCGAGTTCGTCGAGACGTTCTTTGAGTACGTCGCCGAGGAGGTCCGCGAGCTGCTGGCCTCCCTGGGCCTGCGCACGCTCGACGAGGCCATCGGGCGGGTCGACCTGCTCGAGACCGAGGCGGCCGTGACGCACTGGAAGGCGGCGGGGCTCGACCTGTCCACGGTCCTCGCCCTGCCCGACGTCCCCGACACCGTCGGCCGGCGCCAGACCCGCCTGCAGGACCACGGCCTGGAGAAGGCACTGGACCACGCCTTCATGGACGACTGCGCGCCCGCCCTGGCCGACGCCACGCCGGTGTCGGTCCAGCTGCCGATCACCAACGTGGACCGCACCGTGGGGACGCTGCTCGGCTCCGAGATCAGCCGGCGTTACGGGGGGGCCGGGTTGCCCGACGACACCATCTCGCTGACCTTCACCGGATCGGCCGGCCAGAGCTTCGGCGCCTTCGTGCCCAGGGGCGTGACGATGCGCCTGTACGGTGACGCCAACGACTACTTCGGCAAGGGCCTGTCCGGTGGCCGCCTGGTGGTGCGGCCGCCAGAGGGCTCGCCGTTCACCGCCGAGGAGGAGATCATCGCGGGCAACGTGATCCTCTACGGCGCCACCGACGGCGAGGTCTTCATCCGCGGCCAGGTGGGGGAGCGCTTCTGCGTCCGCAACTCCGGGGCGACCGCGGTCGTCGAGGGGGTGGGCGACCACGGCTGCGAGTACATGACCGGTGGGGTGGTGCTCGTGCTCGGGCCGACCGGACGTAACTTCGCGGCGGGCATGTCGGGAGGCATCGCCTACGTGTACGACCCGGAGCGCACGTTCGGGCAGCGGGTCAACCTCGAGCTGGTCGACGTAGAGCCGCTGGACCCCGAGGACAGCTTCATGGTGCGCACGCTGGTCGAGCGCCACGGGGTGGAGACCGAGTCGGCCGTCGCGGCGCGCCTGTTGGAGCAGTGGGACACCGAGGTCCTCGAGTTCGTCAAGGTGATGCCGCGCGACTACCGCCGGATCCTGGAGGCGACCCGCCAAGCCGAGGCGCAGGGCCGCTCGGTGGACGAGGCCGTCATGGAGGCCGCGCATGGGTAAGACGACGGGATTCATGGAGTACGGCCGCCAACTGCCCCGGCGGCGGCCGGTCTCTGTCCGGCTGCGCGACTGGAAGGAGGTCTACGAGCCCTTCGACGAGGAAGCCACCAAGGAGCAGGGAGCTCGCTGCATGGACTGCGGCATCCCCTTCTGCCATGACGGCTGCCCGCTCGGCAACCTGATCCCGGAGTGGAACGATCTTGTGTACCGGGATGACTGGCCCGAGGCGATGGAGCGCCTGCACGCCACCAACAACTTCCCCGAGTTCACGGGACGCCTGTGCCCGGCACCGTGCGAGGCGTCGTGCGTGCTCGGGATCAACGAGGACCCGGTCACGATCGAGCGGATTGAGTACGAGATCGTCGAGCGCGCCTGGGACGAGGGGTGGGTGACCCCGCAGATGCCGACGGTCCGCACGGGCAAGTCGGTGGCGGTGGTCGGCTCGGGACCGGCCGGCCTGGCGGCCGCCCAGCAGCTGGTGCGGGCCGGCCACGCGGTGACCGTGTTCGAGCGGGCGGAGAAGCCTGGCGGGCTGCTGCGCTACGGGATCCCCGAGTTCAAGATGGAGAAGGCCGTGCTGGACCGCCGACTGGCCCAGATGGAGACCGAGGGTGTCACGTTCGTGTGCTCGACGTCGGTTGGTGGTGGCGGGGACGAGTCGGGTGACGGAGGACCGGCCGAACCGGGCGAGGAACGTGGCGTGGGGGTGGCGTGCGCCCCCGACGTCCAGGTGCGCCCGGCGGCCGAGGTGCAGGCGGAGTTCGACGCCGTGGTGCTGGCCGGCGGCGCGACGTTGCCCCGGGACCTGCCGGTACCCGGGCGCGGGCTCTCGGGCATCCACCTGGCCATGGAGTACCTGAAGCCTTCGAACCTGGTCCAGGAGGGCGAGCTGCGATCCCCGCTCATCAGCGCCAAGGGGAAGCACGTGGTGATCATCGGCGGCGGCGACACCGGGGCGGACTGCCTGGGCACCGCGCACCGCCAGGGCGCAGCGTCGGTCCACCAGCTCGAGATCATGGCCGAGCCCCCGAGCGACCGGCAGGCCGAGAACCCGTGGCCGCTGTGGCCGCTGATCCTGCGGACCTCCTCGGCGCACGAGGAGGGAGGGCAGCGCCTCTTCTCCGTGACGACCACCGAATTCGTCGACGACGGCTCAGGGGCCGTGCGCGCCTTGCGCGGCCACACCGTCGAGATGCGCACCGAGGACGGCCGGACCGTGTTCGAGGAGGTACCGGGCAGCGAGTTCGAGCTCGGCTGCGAGCTGGTGCTGCTGGCGATGGGCTTCGTGGGGACCGAGCGCCGCAGCGCCGTGGTCGAGCTGGGCGTCGAGGTCGGCCCTCGGGGGACCGTCGTGGCCGACCAGGCATGGGCGACCAACGTCGGCGGCGTCTTCGTGTGCGGGGACCAGACACGGGGTCAGAGCCTCATCGTCTGGGCCATCGCCGAGGGGCGTTCGTGCGCCTCGGCGGTCGACCGCTGGCTCATGGGGACGACCTCGCTGCCGGCGCCGCTCGTGCCCGGGCAACTGGCGATGCGCTGAGCGGACCGGTGGCCCTGGGCTCCCGTCGGACTCGTGCCGGCGGACTTTTCTGGCACTGTAAACAACCCTGCTTAGAGTGTGGGAAGGCGTCCCGGCTCGACCCGCCCCGTCACGAGACGAGGTCGGTACAGTGCGACTGTGCCCATGTGCGTCGCCAACGGTGTGACGCTCTACTACGAGCTGGCCGGCACCGGTGAGCGGCTGCTGAGCATCTCGGGCACCGGTGGCGACCTGCGCCAGAAGCCGGGCGTCGCCCAGGGCCCCCTGGGAGAAGCGTTCGAGGTGCTCTCCTACGACCAGCGCGGTCTCGGACAATCGAGCACGCCGACTTGGCCGTACGCCATGGCCGACTTCGCCGCCGACTCCGCCGCGCTCCTCGACACCGTCGGCTGGGACGACTGCCTCGTCATCGGGGTGTCGTTCGGCGGCATGGTCGCCCAGGAGCTGGCCATCAGGCACCCCGAGCGGGTGCGACGGCTGGTCCTGGCCTGCACGTCCGCCGGCGGAGCCGGCGGCGCCTCCTTCCCGCTGCACGAGTTGGTCTCGCTCACTCCCGAGGAGCGGGTGACCCGGCAGATCGGTCTGCTCGACATACGGTGGGACGAGGCGTGGCGCCGGGATCACCCCGAGATGGTGGCCCTCATCGCCGAGCGCATGCCCGCGACGACGGGGGAGCCGACCGAGGGCCTGACCAACCAGCTGGGCGCCCGGGCCCAGCACGACACGACGGCCCGGCTGGGACACATCGTGTGCCCGACCCTGGTGTGCGGTGGCCGCTTCGACGGCATCGCGCCGCCGGCCAACAGCGAGCTCTTGGCCCAGGCGATCCCCGACGCGCGCCTGGCGCTCTTCGACGGGGGCCACGCGTTCTTCCTCCAGGACGCCGCCGCCTGGCCGGCCGTCACCGAGTTCCTCGCCGGGGGCGCGTCCGCCTGAGCCGCCCCGTAGATTGCCTGTCATGGACGTGACGGCAACACCCGAGTGGAAGACCCTGGCGGCACACTACGAGGACGTCTCCGGGCGACACCTGCGCGACCTCTTCGCCGAGGACCCCGAGCGGGCCTCGCGCCTCACGGCGCAGGCCGTCGACCTCCTCCTCGACTACTCCAAGCAACGGGTCACGGACGAGACGTTGCGCCTCTTGATGGACGTCGCCCGGGCGGCCGGGGTCGCGGAGCGTCGCGACGCGATGTTCTCCGGCGCGCACATCAACACGACCGAGGACCGTGCCGTCCTGCACGTGGCCCTGCGGATGCCCCCCGGCACCGAGCTCACCGTCGACGGGCAGGACGTGGCAGGTGACGTGCACGCGGTCTTGGGGAAGATGGGTGAGCTCTCGGAGCGCATCCGCAACGGGTCGTGGACCGGGGCGACGGGCAAGCGGATCAACGCCGTGGTGAATATCGGCATCGGGGGCTCCGACCTCGGCCCGGCCATGGCGACGACCGCGCTGGCCGACTACGCGCAACCGGGTCTGGTGAGCAGGTTCGTGTCGAACGTCGACCCCGTCGACCTCTACGCCGCCATGCACGACCTGGAGCCGGCAACGACGCTGTTCGTGGTCAGCTCGAAGACGTTCACCACGCTCGAGACGCTGACCAACGCAGCCGCGGCACGGCAGTGGCTGCTCGACGGACTCGGGCCTTCGGCAGGTGACGGTGCGGTGGCGAAGCACTTCGTGGCCGTCTCCACCAACGCCGAGGCCGTGGCCGAATTCGGCATCGACCCGGACAACATGCTCGAGTTCTGGGACTGGGTCGGTGGGCGCTACTCCTACGACTCCGCCATCGGCTTCTCGCTCATGGTGGCCATCGGGCGCCAGGCCTTCGGCGAGATGCTGTTCGGGTTCTATTCCATGGACGAGCACTTCCGGACGGCGCCCCTGGGCGAGAACCTCCCGGTCATTCAGGGCATGCTCAATGTCTGGTACGACAACCTCTTCGGCGCGCAGACCCATGCCGTGCTGCCCTACAGCCACCGGCTGGCCCGCTTCCCGGCGTACCTGCAGCAGCTCACGATGGAGTCCAATGGGAAGTCGGTCCGGCTGGACGGCTCTGCAGTGGCGGGCCAGACGGGCGAGATCTTCTGGGGCGAGCCGGGCACCAACGGGCAGCACGCCTTCTACCAGCTCATCCACCAGGGCACGAAGCTCATCCCGTGTGACTTCATCGCCTTCGCCGAGGGCACCCACGAGACGGGGGAGCAGCAGGACCTCCTGATGGCCAACTGCCTGGCGCAGACGAAGGCGCTGGCCTTCGGCAAGACGGCGGAGGAGATCGCCGCCGAGGGGACACCAGCCGAGCTGGTGCCCCACAAGGTGATGCCGGGCAACCGCCCGAGCTCGACGATCCTGGCCCCCAAGCTGACCCCGTCGGTCCTGGGGCAGCTGGTGGCGCTCTACGAGCACACCGTGTTCGTCGAGGGCACGGTGTGGGGCATCGACTCGTTCGACCAGTGGGGCGTCGAGCTGGGCAAGGTCATGGCCAAGGAGCTCGCCCCGATCCTCACGGACGCAGCTGCCCCCGACCTCTCGGCGCAGGACTCCTCGACCGCGTCGTTGGTACGGCGCTACCGGGCCCTGCGCGGGCGCGCCGTCTAAACCGTCAGCCGCGGGTCTCGATCCCGTGCAGTGGCTGGCGCGGCATCAAGCCCCGCCAGGCGCTCGGGAGCTTGAGGGACAGCCGCTCGAGCTCCTCGAGATGGAGCTCCGAGAGCATCTCGAGGCGCTTGCTCCCCGCTGCGGTGAGCTGCAGGCGCACGATCCGGTGGTCCTGTGGGTCACGGACCCGCTTTACCAGACCCGCCGCGACGGCCCGGTCCACCAGACCGACCGCGCTGTGGTGCCGGAGGAGGAGGTAGTCGGCCACCTCCCCGACAGTGGGGCCGCGGCGGTCGCGGTGCCCCCGTATGGCGAGCAGCAGCTGGTGCTGCGCCGGTGTCAGTCCTGCCGTATCCGCCTGTTGCTCGCTCCATCGCATCAGCCGCCGGAGGCCGGTGCGCAAGGTCAGGAGATCTTCGAAATCGGCATCCCGCAGACGCATCGTCTCACGATAGCATCGTATTACGATAAAGATGGGGAGGGGAGCGGAGCCCGTCAGGCCGGCCTCGTCGCCCCCACGAAGAGGAGGCTGCCGAAGCGCGCGCCCACCGTGGCTGGGAAGGCCTCGGCCCGCACGTCGGCACCCGTGTAGGGCGCGTCGACCATGACGGCATCACCGCGATCGATCCCGACGTAGATGCCGACGTGATCGATCGCGGCCGGCCCGGCGCCGAAGAAGACGAGATCCCCCAGCGCGAGGGGCTGGCCGGCGGACAGCTTCGGGGTCCCGTCGTACTGGTCCTGGGCCACCCTCGGCAGCGCCACGCCGGCCACCCGGTAGGCAGCCTGGACGAGCCCCGAGCAGTCGAAGCCCACGCCCGGGGTCTCGCCGCCCCACACGTAGGGCGTGCCGATCTGGGCCAGCGCCCACTCCACCGCCACCGCGCCAGCGCCCGAGACCGGCGTCCCCTCCGACGTCGCCGAGACGGGGCCGGCCAGTGACTGCGCCAGCGCCAGCACCTGGGCCACGTAGGACGCCGAGTGGTTGTAGGCGTACACGGCACCGGCGATGTCCGCACCACCCGAGGCACCGTTGGCGCACAAGAGGCGGGCCGCCGCGTAGACGGCGTCCGTCGGGTCGTAGGGGCTCGGCGGGTCGACCCCGCCCGGGGGCACCGGCTCGTCGTACTCGGCGAAGGTGGCGGGCTCGAACTGCATGGGCCCCTCCGCTCCCGCCGCGTTGGCGCCGCTGTGGACCCCGGGAGCCTCGATTGGCCGTTGTCCGACTCGACGGTGCCGATGGCGGCCAGGATCGTCCAGGGCAGGCCCGGGCAGGTCGCCGCCGCCTCCTGGTAGAGCGCCAGCATGGTGGCGGAGACCTCGGCGGTCGCCGCCGACGAGGCTGCCGGTGCGCCTCCGCCGACGCCGAGCAGGGAGAGGGCCGACGCCACCACCGCGGTCCCGACCAGCACGGATGCCAGGCCCACGGCCAGCCCCGCGGCTGCGATCCCCCTCACCGGTGTGCGGCGGCACCGCGGGGTGGGCACGTCCGGGCTGCGGCCATGGTACGGAACGGTCGCCACGCTGTGCCGCTCGGCACGGCAATGACACGCTCGTCATGCTCCGGGGCTCGAAAAGCGCCATGCGGGACGCACCGCTCCTGATCAGCGACATCCTCCGCCGTGGGCAGCGGGCGCACGGCGACAGCACCCACCTGCCACGTTCTGATCGGGTACGACGAGCTGCGCAGGGGTGT
>CAWGOJ010000029.1:0-36886 GCA_963824195.1 uncultured Acidimicrobiaceae bacterium
GGTGAGGTGCTGGACCTACCACCGCTGACCAGCGAAACGACGAGGAAAGCTCCGGGGGAGAGACTCGAACTCTCAACCTAGCGGTTAACAGCCGCTTGCTCTGCCATTGAGCTACCCCGGAAAGGGTTCAGAGAAACAGCCCCCGAACGATATCAGTGGCTCGCACCGGCGCCGTCGAAAGCACACCCGATTGTCAGGTCGATTCAGGACTCTTCTAGATAGTCCCTGAGCAAGTGCGCCGCATCGGGCCGGCGCAGTTTGGCCAGGGTCTTGGATTCGATCTGGCGCACCCGCTCCCGGGTGACCCCGAACTCCTTGCCCACCTCTTCGAGAGTGCGGATCTTGCCGTCGTCCAGACCGAACCGGAGACGCACGACGTCCTGCTCGCGTTCGGACAGATGGCCGAGCGCCTCGCGTACCGCCGCGTCCAAGAGTGAGCGCGTCGCCGCGTCGTCGGGGACCACCGCACCTCTGTCCTCAATCAGGTCGGACAGGTTGAAGTCGTCCTCGTCGCCCACCGGCTGCTCGAGCGAGACCGTGTCCTGGTTGATGCGCAGGATCTCGCGCACGCGCTCCATCGGGAGCTCGACGCGGAACGCCACCTCTTCAATCGTCGGCTCACGACCCAGCTCCTGCAACAGCGCGCGCTGCGCCCACACCACCTTGTTGATCGTCTCGACCATGTGCACCGGAATACGGATGGTGCGCGCCTGGTCCGCGATCGCGCGCGTGATGGCCTGGCGGATCCACCATGTCGCATAGGTGGAGAACTTGAAGCCCTTCGTGTGGTCGAACTTGTCGACCGCCCGCATCAACCCGAGGTTGCCCTCCTGGATCAGATCGAGGAACGCCAGCCCGCGATTGCGGTAGCGCTTGGCGATCGACACCACCAGGCGCAGGTTCGCCTCGATGAGCTCGTCCTTGGCCTGCAGGCCCTTGCGCACGAGGCGCTTGTTGCGGGACACCCCGCCGGCGTCCAGCAGATCCTCCTTGGGGCCCTCCCCCGCCACCGCCACCTCGTGGGCCGCCAGCCTGGCCGCCGCGGCGTTGCCCTCCTCAATGGTCTTGGCGATCTCCACCTCGAGCTCGGCGTTCAGCAGCGGGACCCGACCGATCTCCTTGAGATAGGTGTGCACGGGGTCCTCGGCGCTGCCGTTCGACTCGGCCGAGACCGCTCGCCGGCTGCCGCTCGTCTCGCGGCGGGTCTCACTCCGTATGGCACCGTTCGACCGCTGCTCCGCCCTGGCCGCCTTGCGCGGCGGATTGAACTCGACGGCCAACTCCTCGACGTCCTCCTCGACCAGCACGACGCCCTCGGCAGTGACGCGTTCGATCACCGTCGTCAGCACGTCGGGTGTCAGCTCCACGGCGTGCAACGAATCGATCAGCTCGTCCGGGGTGAGCTGTCCCTTCTCACGTCCAGCCGCGAGCGCGGCATCGAAGTCGACCTGCGAGACGCCGTCGGGAAGCGCGACATGCGCGATCGGTGACAGTGACCCGTTCGTCGCGGGAGTCGCGGCGGGCACATCGACCCCGTCATCATCGATCGCGATTGCAGAATCCTCACTCACCCTCGACCTGCCAAGTCCGTCACTCCTCAGAATCCCTCTCGACCAACCACGCTACCAACCGGTCGGCGGCATCGCGCCCCGAGGGAGATTCGTCGAGTTCGTCCAGCCAGTGCCGCACCTGCACGGTCTCGGCGGCCGAGGCCTGCCACGAGTCGTTTCCCGCCCGCGACCCGATCTCGACGTCGGCCAGCGCGCGCTTGGCCGCCGTGCGCAGCAGCACGGACACCACGGAGTCGACCTGGCGCCCCAGTTCGGGGTCGTCCGACCTGGGCTCTTCGACTATGACGCGTCGCAACAGGCTTGCCACCTCCGGTGACGCGGACTCAACCGCCTCGTGCACGCTGTCGTTCTCCAAGAGCGCGACGAACGCCTGGCGTTGCACGGGGTCGGCGAACAGGACCGCGTGCACTCGATCAGCTACATCTTCGGGTCGGTGGACCGCCAACTTGAGCGCTTCGAGCCCCGGCCCTGGTCGGAGCGCTGCCGACACGGCCGCCCCGCGGCCGTTCTCCTCGGGCGCGACGTGCTCCCCGTCGTCCTCGGGGTACTCCATCGGAGGGGGCTCGTCGCTGCGGGACCGACCCCGGCGGACCGGGCTCTCGGCCGGAGGATGCGCCCGCAGGTGGTCCAGCCGCTCACGGAGACGGGCCGGGTCGACCCGGCAGAGGTCGGCCAGCTGCATCACGTACTGGTCGCGGACCAGGTCGTCGGGGTGCTCCGCCACCGCCGTGAGTGCCGCGTCCGCCGCACGGGCCCTGCCTTCCGCCGTCGTGAGATCGCCTCCCCCCAGCATACGGTCCACCCGGAACTGGAGGAACGGCCGGGCCTCCTCGATGGCGCGGGCGAGCGCCCCCGGGTCGGTGCGGGCCAGGTCGCCGGGGTCGCTGCCTCCGGGCAGGTCCGCCACTACCACGTCGACCTCGTGCTTGCGCTCCCACTCGTAGACGCGGGAGGTCGCGCTCTGCCCCGCCGAGTCGGCGTCGTAGGCGAGCACGATGCGCTTGGCGAAGTTGCGCAGCAGCGTGAAGTGCTCCTCGGCCAGCGCGGTGCCACAGGTCGCCACGGCCCACGGCACGCCGGCCTGGAAGCAGCCGATGACGTCCGTGTAGCCCTCGCACACGATGACCTCGCCCTGGGCGATGATCCCCTTCTTGGCCCAGTTGAGCGCGTAGAGCGTCCGGCGCTTCGAGTAGATCGGCGACTCCTGCGAGTTCTTGTACTTGGGCTCCGGCCGGTCGGGCGGCGCCTGCCCGGGCCGGGGCGGCAGAATCCGCCCGCCCAGGGCGACGGGGTGGCCGGAGGGATCGCAGATCGGGAACAGCACGCGGCCGCGGAAGAAGTCCTGTGCCCTGCCGCGGCGGTTGATGAAGCCGAGCCCCGAGTCCGACAGCACCTTCTCGGGAAGCTTCAGCGCCTTGGCCAGCGCGTCCCAGTCGTCGGGGGCCCACCCCAGACGGAACTGGCGCACGACGTCACCGTCGTAGCCGCGCGAGCGGAGGTAGTCGCGGGCCGGGCCGGCGTCGGGTGAACGCAGCAGGCGCTCGTGGTACCACTCGACGGCGCGCTCCATCGCCTCGAGCAGCTCCGACCGGCGCTTGTGGTCGCGACCCATCTCCTGGTCCTCGTGCAGCGTGATGCCGGCCCGGTCGGCCAGCAGGCGCACCGCGTCCACGAAGTCGAGGTGCTCCATGGCGCGCACGAAGGTGATGGCGTCACCGGACTCCTGGCAGCCGAAGCAGTAGTAGAAGCCCTCCTCGGCGTTGACGCTGAACGACGGCGTCTTCTCGGTGTGGAACGGGCACAGCCCGCTCCAGCGCCGGCCCACCTTCTTCAACAGCGCGTGCTCGCTGATGAGGGCCACGATGTCGGTGGCCGCCCGGACCTGGGCGACTTCCTCGTCCGGTATCCCCACACCCTGACGGTACCGCGGCGATGTGCGTCCCGTGACTGGCCTACGGTTGCCCGATGGCGGTCACCGTCTACGGCGTCTGCGCCCTGACCTTCATGATGGGCATGTACGCCCTGGAGGCGCGCGGCAGGCGGTTCGTCCTGGCCTTCGCCCTCGGGTGCGCCCTGTCCAGCTCCTACGGCTTCCTCTCGGGCGCCTGGCCTTTCGGCGTCGTCGAGGCGATCTGGACCGTCATCGCGCTCCGGCGCTACGTGGTCGCCGGACGCTCCGGGGAGCCGGCCGCCTAGAAGTACCCCTTGGCGGGCGCCTTACTTCTCCTCCGCCTCCTCCAGCACGGCCTGCGCGGCGGCGAGGCGGGCCACCGGGACCCGGAAGGGCGAGCAGCTCACGTAGTCGAGCCCGGCGTCGTAGAACATGCCGATGGAGGCGGGGTCGCCCCCGTGCTCCCCGCAGACGCCGACCTTGAGGCTCGGTTTGGTGGCCCGGCCCCGCGAGGTCCCGAGCCGCACCAGCTCGCCGACGCCGTCGAAGTCGACCACCTCGAAGGGGTTGCGCGGCAGGAGGCCGAGCTCCAGGTAGGCGTCCATCATCCGACCCTCGACGTCGTCGCGGGAGAAGCCGAAGGTCATCTGGGTCAGGTCGTTGGTCCCGAAGGAGAAGAAGTCGGCCACCTCGGCGATCTCCTCCGCCCGCAGGGCGGCCCGCGGCGTCTCGATCATCGTCCCGATCGTCACGTCGAGCCTGCCCTCCATGGCGGCCCCCGCCTTGGCCGCCCCCTTGGACGGGCGCGGGGCGCGCTCCTTGTTGACATCGGCCACCGCGTCCTCGACCCAGCCCCGGGCGAGGGCGAGCTCGGCCCGGGCCACCGTCAGCGGGATCATGATCTCGACGATCGGGTGCCCGCCGTCGGCCACCCGCTGTCGGGCGGCCTCCATCAGGGCGCGCACCTGCATGGCGTAGAGGCCGGGCTTCATCACTCCGAGCCGCACCCCGCGCGTCCCCAGCATCGGGTTGGACTCCTGCCAGGACAGCGCGGCCTCGTAAAGGCGCCGCTCCTCGGGGTTCAACCCGACGGTGGCGTCCTTGTGGGCCAGCTCCTCGGTGGAGGGCAGGAACTCGTGCAGCGGCGGGTCGAGCAGGCGCACGGTGACCGGCAGCCCGTCCATGGCGGCCAGGATGGCGATGAAGTCCTCACGCTGGACGATGCGCAGCTCCTCGAGCGCGTCGGCCTCCTCGCTCGGCGAGTGGGCCAGGATCATGCGGCGCACCACCGGCAGGCGGTCCTCGCCGAGGAACATGTGCTCGGTGCGACACAGCCCGATGCCCTCGGCGCCGAGCTTGCGCGCGTTGGCCGCATCGTCGCCGGTGTCGGCGTTGGCGCGGACGGCCAGATGGCCCTTGCGGATGTCGTCGGCCCACGACAGAACGACGTCGAAGGCCGCCGGGGGCTTGGCCGCCGTCAGCGGCACCTGGCCCGCCACGACGATCCCCGCGCCGCCGTCGAGCGAGACCCAGTCGCCCTCGTAGAGCGTGACGTCGTGCGCGGTGACCTGGTGGTCGCCCAGGCGCAGGACCTCGGCGCCGACGACGGCCGGCTTGCCCCAGCCCCGCGCCACGACTGCCGCGTGGCTCACCAGGCCGCCGCGGGCGGTCAGGATCCCCTCGGCGGCCAGCATGCCGTGCACGTCCTCGGGCGAGGTCTCGTTGCGGACCAGGATCACCTGCTCGCCGCGCGCCGCGGCCTCGGCGGCGTCGTCGGCGCTGAAGTAGATGCGCCCTACCGCGGCACCGGGGCTGGCCCCGAGGCCCTTGGCCCACGTGGCGAAGCCCGAGGCGGCGAACTGGGGGTGCAGCACGGCGTCGAGGTGGTCCTCGGTGATGCGCGACACGGCCTGGGCCTTGGTGATCCCGAGGTCGCTCGGGCGGACCATGTCGACAGCCATCTTGAGGGCGGCTGCGCCGGTGCGCTTGCCAACCCGGGTCTGGAGCATCCAGAGCTTGCCCTGCTCAATGGTGAACTCGGTGTCGCACATGTCGCGGTAGTGCGTCTCCAGACGGCCGAAGATCTTGAGCAGCTCGGCGTGGACCCTGGGGAACTGCTTCTTCAGCTCCGAAATGGGCTCGGTGTTGCGGATGCCCGCCACCACGTCCTCGCCCTGCGCGTTGATCAGGAAGTCGCCGTAGGCGCCCTTGGCGCCCGTGGCGGGATCGCGGGTGAACCCGACGCCCGTGCCCGAGTTGTCGTCGCGGTTGCCGAAGACCATGGCCTGCACGTTGACCGCCGTGCCGAGGTCGTGCGCGATGTGCTCGCGCTCGCGGTACGCGATGGCGCGGGGCCCGTTCCAGGAGCGGAACACGGCCTCAACGGCGCCGCGCAGCTGCTCGGCGGGCTGCTGGGGGAAGGGCTTGCCGGTGTGGCGCTCGACGATCTGCTGGTAGGAGTCGACGAGATAGCGCAACAGCTCGGTGGGGACCTTGGCGTCCGACGTCGTCCCGGCCAGCTCCTTGGCCGCCTCGAAGAGCGAGTCGAACTCCTCGCCGGGCAGCTCCAGGACGATGCGGGCGTACATGGCGATGAAGCGCCGGTACGAGTCGAAGGCGAAGCGCTCGTCACCGGTCTGCTTTGCCAGCCCCTCGACGGACTCGTCGTTGAGGCCCAGGTTGAGGACGGTGTCCATCATGCCGGGCATGGAGAACTTGGCACCGGAGCGCACCGATACGAGCAGCGGGTCCGCGGCGTCGCCGATGGCCTTGCCCATGGCGGTCTCGAGCCGCGAGCGGGCTGACGCCACCTCGGCGTCGAGCTCCTTGGGCCACCCCGTTGCCATGTAGTCGCGGCAGGCGTCGGTCGAGATGGTGAACCCGGGCGGCACGGGGAGCTTCAGTACCGACGTCATCTCGGCCAAGTTGGCGCCCTTGCCACCGAGGAGGTCCTTGAGCTCCATCGGCGGGCGGGCGTGGCTGTGGTCGAAATCGAAGACGTACGGCATCGGGCCTCCTTGCCCTGGACGGGCGAACCGCGTAGCGAGCGCGGTCACTGGGAACTCCCCTCCCAACCTGGGACGGGCCAACCCAGCCTACTTTCCCTCCGGGGACCCTTCGGGAGCGGCCGCGCCGCCGTGCTCACGAACCAGGGCCCCCGCGTCCCTCACCGTTCGCTCCGTAGACCTGGCGCTGGAAGACCTCCTTGGCCTGCCGCATGAAGTCGCGCATGACGGCCAGCTCGTCGGCCTTGAAGCGCTGGGCCACCTGACGCATCTCCTCGGCAACCGGCTGCTGCAGGCGCTGGAGCCGCTGCCGGGCCTCGGGGACGATCTCGACCCAGACCCGGCGGCGGTCCTCGGTGTCGCGGCGGCGTGTCACCATGCCCGCCCCCTCGAGCCGGTCGAGGATGAAGGTGATCGCCCCCGTGGTCAGTCCGCTCTCCTCGGAGAGCCGGCCCGCGGTCATCGGGCCGCGGCGGCCAATAAGGTCCAGGCAGCGCATGTCGGTCCTGCTCAGCTTCAGCTTCTTGGCCAGTCCCTCATCGAAGTCGCTCGCCGCGCCGAGGTATCCCATGATCTCGCTGCGCAGCTGTTGGGCGAGCTCGCTGCGTGACCATTGTCTTGACACTTAAGTAACTTTATCACTAAGTTTCTTTACCAATGACCAATTCTTTCACTCGCTCACTCGCCGTCGAGGCGCACGACCTCGTGAAGGTCTTCCCCCGCGGCAACGTGCGGGCCCTCGACGGGGTCTCGCTCGAGGTGGAGGCCGGCACGGTGCTCGGCCTGCTCGGCCCGAACGGCGCCGGCAAGACCACCGTGGTGCGCATCCTCTCCACCATCCTCGGCCCCGACTCCGGACGCGCCTCGGTGCTGGGCTACGACGTGGTCTCCCAGGCCGACGCCGTCCGCCGCACCGTCGGGCTGGCCGGACAGTACGCCGCGGTGGACGAGAACCTGACCGGCCGGGAGAACATCTTCATGGTGGGGCGCCTCTCCCACCTGAGCCGCAAGGTGTCGTCGCGGCGGGCCGACGAGCTGCTCGAGGATTTCGGGCTGTCCGGGGCGGGCGACCGCGTGCTGAAGACCTATTCCGGCGGCATGCGCCGCCGCCTGGACCTGGCCGCCGCGCTGGTGGCCAACCCGCCGGTCCTCTTCCTCGACGAGCCGACGACGGGCTTGGACCCCCAGAGCCGCCAGGCCCTCTGGGCCGCCATCGAGGACCTCGTCCGCGACGGCACCACGGTCCTGCTGACCACGCAGTACCTCGAAGAGGCCGACCGGCTGGCCCGCGACATCGTGGTGATCGACCACGGGCGCGTCATCGCCGAGGGGACGCCGGCCCAGCTGAAGGCCGACCTGGGGACGTCGGTGGTCTCCGTGACGCTGGGCGACCGCTCCGCCGTGGACTCAGGCGGTCGAGCTGCTCACGCCGTTCTCGGAGAAGGCGCCGCTGGTCGAGGATCTCGTGATCGAGCTCACGGTCACCGACGGCCCCAAGGCGGGAGCCGACGTGCTGCGCGCGCTCGACGCCGCAGAGATCACCATCGCCGGTCTGGCCCTGCGCGAGCCCAGCCTGGACGACGTGTTCCTGAGCCTGACCGGCCACAAGACGACGATCGACGACGAGGCGGAAGGGGCAGCGAAGCCGAGGCGGGGCCGGGGCCGGGTCCGCAAGGGCGACGTGGCCGACGGGAAGGACGCCGCATGACGACCACCACCATCACCGCACCGGTACGCCTCAGCCAGCCGAGTCAGGGGAATCGCCTGTCGTGGGCCGTGTCCGACGTCATGACGATCACGTGGCGCAACCTCCTGGCGCTCACCCGGACGCCCGAGGCGCTCTTCTTCACCACGTTGCAGCCCATCATGTTCGTGCTGCTCTTCACCTACGTCTTCGGTGGGGCCATCCACGTCCCGGGCGGCCACTACATCGAGTTCCTGATGCCGGGCATCTTCGTGCAGACGGTCATCTTCGGCGCCATGAGCACGGCGGCGGGGCTCTCCGAGGACCTGCACAAGGGCTTGATCGAGCGGTTCCGCGCCCTCCCGATGAGCCGCGCCGCGGTGCTGGCCGGGCGCACCACTGCGGACGTGGTCCGCAACGTCTTCGTGGTCGTGCTGATCACGGCCGTCGGCTACGCCGTGGGCTTCCGCATCGGGACCAACGTCGCGTTGTTCGTGTGCGGCGTGCTGCTGATCCTGTTCTTCGCCTACGCGCTGAGCTGGGGGTTCGCCTACATCGGCCTGTCCGCACCCAACGCGGAGACGGCCCAGGTCATGGTCTTCCCGCTGATCTTCCCGCTGCTCTTCGCCTCGTCGGCCTTCGTCCCCGTCGCCACCATGCCGGGCTGGCTGCAGGGCTTCGCCTATCACCAGCCGGTGACCCAGGTGGTCGACGCGGCGCGGTCGCTCATGGTGGGCGGCGTCCTGCACAACACCGGCGCCGTGGAAGCGGCGCTGTTGTGGTGCGCCGGCCTGCTGGTGGTCCTGGCCCCCGTGGCGGTGCGCAAGTACCGCAAGATCGCCTGAGGGAGCGGAGCCCTACCCCTCGCCGGTGCGCCGGCGCAGCTCGGACACCAGGTCGGCGATGGGTACGCGCACCTGCTCGGTCGTGTCGCGGTCGCGCACCGTGACGGCGTCGTCCTCGAGGGAGTCGAAGTCGACCGTCACGCACCACGGCGTCCCGATCTCGTCCTGGCGCCGGTAGCGCCGGCCGATGCTCTGAGTCACGTCGTAGTCGCACATGAAGTGCGGCTGCAGCCTGGCCAGCACCTTGCGGGCCACGGGCTCGAGCGTGTCCTTCTTCGAGAGGGGCAACACGGCCACCTGGTAGGGCGCCAGCCGCCAGTGCACGCGCAGCACGGTACGGGCCTCGCCGCCCACCTCGTCCTCGGTGTACGCCGCCAGGAGGAACGCCATCATCGTCCGCGTGGCGCCGGCCGCCGGCTCAATCACATACGGCGTATAGCGCTCGCTGGTCTGGGGGTCGAAGTAGTCCAGGGCTACGCCCGACTTGGCGGCGTGTGCCGAGAGGTCGTAGTCACCCCGGTTGGCGATGCCCTCGAGCTCGTCCCAGCCCCAGGGGAACTCGAACTCCACGTCCGCCGTGCCCCGCGAGTAGTGCGAGAGCTCGCTCGGCTCGTGATGGCGCAGGCGGAGCTTGTCGGCCGGCATGCCGAGGTCGAGGTACCACTGCATGCGCTCGGCGAGCCAGTAGTCGAACCACTTCGGCGCCTCGTCGGGCGGGACGAAGTACTCCATCTCCATCTGCTCGAACTCGCGGGTGCGGAACACGAAGTTCTGGGGCGTGATCTCGTTGCGGAAGGACTTGCCCACCTGCGCGATGCCGAAGGGCGGCTTCTTGCGGGTGGTGCCGAGCACGTTGGCGAAGTTGGTGAACATGCCCTGTGCCGTCTCGGGGCGCAGGTAGGCCACGTGGCCCTCGTCCTCCACCGGTCCGGCGTGGGTCTTGAACATGAGGTTGAAGGCCCGCGCCTCGGTGAGGTCCCGCGAGCCGCAGTTGGGGCAGATCCCGTCGATCTTGTCGGCCCGCCAGCGCTCGTGGCAGTTCTTGCAGTCGACCAGGGGGTCGGTGAAGGTGGCCAGGTGCCCCGAGGCCTCCCAGACGGCGGGCGGGCCCAGGATGGCGGCGTCGAGCCCGACGACGTCGTCGCGCTGCTGGACCATGGCGCGCCACCAGGCGTTCTTGACGTTGCGCAGCATGTTCACCCCGAGCGGGCCGTAGTCGTAGGTGGAGCGGAAGCCGCCGTAGATCTCGGCCGAGGGGAAGATGAAGCCCCTGGTCCGGCACAGGCGCACGACCTTCTCCATCAGGTCGTCAGCGGGGGCACCGGCGGTCTCGGTCATCGGTGCAGGATACCGGAGCGGATTCTGGCCCCGACCTCGTTGGCCAGCAGCCGCCCCCGCACGGTGAGCACGGCCCGCCCGTCCTCGCGGGCCACGAGGCCCGCGAGCTCCTCGGGGCGCTCCAGGCATTCCCACGGCACGCCGCGCGGCATGCGCAGGGAGAGGGAGAGCGCCTCGAACTCGCCCTGGGCTGGGGTGAGCACCTCGCGCCCCCCTTCGGGCGACCGGGCGCCCTCGACGGCGTCGATGTAGCGATCGGGAGTCCGCACGTTCCACCAGCGCACCCCGTCGCGGTGCGAGTGGGCAGCCGATCCGATGCCCGCGTAGTCGCCCTGCTCCCAGTAGAGGTGGTTGTGCCGGCACTCGTGCCCGGGCCGGGCCCAGTTCGAGATCTCCTCCCAGGCGTAGCCGGCCGCCGTGAGCACCGCCTCGGCCCGCTCGTAGCGCCGCGCCTGGGCGTCGTCGTCGGGATGGCGCCCCGGGTCCTTGGCCAGCGGCGTCCCGGGCTCGACGGTGAGCCCGTAGGCCGAGATGTGCGGCGGCGGGTGCGCCAGGCCGAGGACGTGGTCGAGCGTGGCGGCCCAGTCGCCGTCGCTCTCGGTGACGGCGCCGAAGATGAGATCGAGGTTCCAGGTGGCGAACCCGGCCGCGGTCACGGCGGCGGACACGATCTCGGCCGCGTGGGGCACCCGGCGCCGGCCCAGGCCGGCCAGCACGTGGTCCTCCGTCGACTGCAGGCCGAAGGAGACCCGGGTCACCCCGGCGCGGCGGTAGGCGTCGAGGTGGGCCTCGTCGGCGTCCTCGGGATTGCACTCCACGGTGACCTCGGCGCCGGGCGCGCGCGGGACGGCGTCGAGGATGCGGCACAGGGTGTCGGGGTGCAGGCGCGACGGGGTGCCCCCTCCGAAGAAGACGGAGGTGGCGGGCGCCAGGTCACACGCCTCGGCGGCGCGCCGCAGCTCGGTGACGCAGGCTTCGGCGTAGCGCTCCATCAGGTGGTCGCGGTCGGTGTAGGTGGCGAAGGCGCAGTAGTCGCAGCGCTCCCGGCAGAACGGGACGTGGACGTAGACGCCGAAGGGGGTCAAAGGCTGGCGGTGGAGCGCACCGAGCGGATGCGGCGGTCGAGGTGGACCTCCATCGCCTCGGTGGCCAGCTCGGCCACCTCGTCGGCCGCTGGCGGCGGCGGCCCCGCCAGCACGGCGGCCAGGTCGCCCCTGAGGATCCGGCCCAGGAGCACGAGCGCGGCCGCGCTCATGGAGCGGCCGCTGCGGTGCGCCCGGCACAGCGTGCCGCCGGCGACGAGGTCGAAGGCCACCAGCTCCACCGTGCCGTCGGGCTGGCCGCAGGCGGCGCACTCCTCGAGCACGGGGCCCGCGCCCTCGAGGACGAGGGCCTTGAGGAAGAACGCCGGCGCCACCAGCGCCGGGTCGGCCCGCACGTCGGCCAGGGCCCCGAGCGCGCCCACCAGCATGGAGTAGAGCCCGGGGTCGGGGTGGCGCTCCTGGGCCATCTGGTCGGACACCTCGACGAGTGCCATGCCGCGGGGCAGGCGCTCGAGGTCCTCGCGGATGGGCCGGAACGCATTCAGCACCTCGACCTGGTTCACGATGTCGAGGTCGCTCCTCCCCTGCCACAACAGCAGGTCCACCTGGGTGAGCGGCTCGAGGCGGCCGCCGAACTTCGAGGTGGTGCGCCGCACCCCCTTGGCCACGGCGCGCACCTTGCCATGGCGCTCGGTCAGGAAGACCACGATCTTGTCGGCCTCGCCGAGGCGGTAGGTGCGCAGGACCACACCGCGGTCACGGAAGAGGCTCACCGGTCGGCGCGGGGTCGGAGGTTGGCGGGGTCGAGGGGGCAGTAGCGCTCGCCGCGCCGTTCTGCCTCGGCCACCGCGCGGCGGGCCTCGGCGGCCGCGTCGGCGGCCCGGTCGTGCGCCTCCTGGGCCGCCCGGACGCGGTTCATGGCAGCGGCGCCGTGGGAGTGGCGGCCGTAGAGGAGGTTCCCGGCGGCCACGAGCGCGACGATGGCGACGAAGGCGACCAGGACCAGCCCTGCGTGCGCGGCGAACACACCGACGACGACGAGGGCGGCGAGGAGGACGATCCCGGCGATCAGGGCGATCCGGGTGGTGGTCATGCCCCCCCAGTTTCGCAGCTGGGCGCCCCGCGCCGGGTCGGCCCGGGAGAGGCCCCGGCCGGGGACCCGGTCAGGGGTTGACGGCGCCGAACCTGCGGACCCGGCGCTGGTAGTCGATGACGGCCTCGTAGAGGTGCCGGCGGCGCATGTCGGGCCAGAGGGTCTCGGGGAAGACCAGCTCGCTGTAGGCGATCTCCCAGAGCAGGAAGTTCGAGATCCGGGTCTCGCCCGACGTCCGGATGACGAGGTCCGGGTCGGGCATGTCGGGGAAGTAGAGGTGGCGCCGGATGGCCTTCTCGTCGACCTTGGAGGCCGCGGTGCCCTCGGCGACCAGGGCGCGCACGGCGTCGACGATCTCGGCGCGGCCGCCGTAGTTGAAGGCCATCGTCATCACCATGCGCCGGTTGTGCTTGGTCAGCTCAATGGACTCGTCCATGCTCTTGAGCACCCCGCGGGGCACCCGCCAGTCCCGCCGGCCGGCGAAGCGGATCTGGACTCCCTTCTCGTTGAGCTCGTCGCGCCGGCGCGCCAGCAGCGACCGGTTGAAGTTCATGAGGTAGCGCACCTCGTCGGGCGGGCGGCGCCAGTTCTCCGTGGAGAAGGCGTAGAGGGTGATCCACTTGACGCCGATCTCGAGGGCGCCGTTGACCACATCGAGGAGGGCCTCCTCGCCGGCGGCGTGCCCCTCGGTCCGCGGCAGCCCGCGGGCGCTGGCCCAGCGGCCGTTGCCGTCCATGACGCAGGCCACGTGGACCGGCACGCGGGAAAGATCGAGCTCCGGCGGGACCGGGTCGGGGGTCACCCGTCGAAGCTACCGCGGCGCACCCGGGCCCGAAATTCCCGTGTCGGTGCGCGCTCCGTGTGGGAGGGTGTGGCGCCCCCACCACCGGGCGGTGTGGGGTGAAGATCAAGGAAGATCAAGGAGGCCCTGTGGCAGAGCAACCACGTCCCGACGTCAGCACCATGTACGCCGTGCACGACGTCTTCCGCGACACCCTGGGCGCGGTCCCCCGGCTGGTCGGCGGAATCGCGCCGGGCAACGAGGAGCGGGCGGCGCTGATCGCCAACTACTACGACAACATCCTGTCCTTCCTCGAGGCCCACCACGACGGCGAGGAGGAGCTCGTCTTCCCGCTGCTGCGCGAGCGGTGCCCCGGCGAGGGCGAGCTGGTCGACCGCATGGCCGAGCAGCACCACGAGGCGATCCGGCTGCTCGAGGAGGCCCGGGCCGCGCTGTCGGCGTGGCAGAGTGGGGACGCGGCCTCGCAGAAGGCGGCCGAGGACGCTCTCGTGGCGCTGCACGCGCAGCTGGCCACCCACCTCAACGACGAGGAGGCACAGGTGTTGCCTCTCGCCGAAGCCAATCTCTCCCCCGAGGAATGGGATGCGCTCCCGGGCCATGGCTTCGCCAACTTCCACGGCGACAAGATCTGGTTGATCCTGGGCCTCATCCGGCAACGGATGAACGCCGGGCAGCGTGCAGCGATGCTCGAGGACATGCCGCCGCCCGCCGTCGAGATGTGGACCGGGTTCGGCGAGAACGCGTTCAACGACTACGCCGAGGGGGTCGTGGTGGAGGTCACCGCCCGCTGACGCCGTGCCCGCCGTGTCGTCGCCGGGGGGCATGATCGGTGCATGGAGGAGAGCTGGGACCAGTCCGAGTGACATCGACGAGCTCGACGTCTTCGAGTCCCCAGGAGGGTCGGCCGAGGACGCCCGGCAGGCGGGCGACGACGCCGTCGCCGGGCTCGACAAGATCACCGCCCAGATGCCCGGTGGCGAGCACCGGCCCGAGCAGCAGGAGATGTGCAGGGCGGTGGCCGAGGCGCTGGTCACCCGCACCCACCTGGTGGTCCAGGCCGGCACGGGGACGGGCAAGTCCCTGGCCTACCTGATCCCCGCCGCGCTCAGCGGCAAGAAGGTGGTCGTCGCCACGGCCACCAAGGCGCTGCAGGATCAGCTGGCCGAGAAGGACCTGCCCCTGATGGAGTCGGGCCTCGGGCTCCCGGTCCCGCTGGAGTACGCCGTCCTGAAGGGGCGCAGCAACTACATCTGCCGCCAGCGGGTGGCGGAGGTGGGCTCGGGCGGGATCCAGCCCGAGCTTGGCGACGCGGGGGCCTCGCCGGCCGACGAGCGCGAGGTCGAACGGACCGAGGCCGAGGAGCGTGGCGCCGCAGCGCCCGAGGGCCTCGTCGAGGAGGTGCGCACGCTAGTGGCCTGGTCGCAGACCTCGGCGACGGGCGACCGAGCCGACCTGAGCTTCGAGCCGTCCGATCGGGCCTGGAACATGGTGAGCGTCGGTCCCCGCGAGTGCCCGGGAAGGTTCAACTGCCCTTCGGGGGAGCGCTGCTTCGCCGAGGCGGCCCGCGACCGGGCGGCCGGGGCCGACGTGGTCGTCGTGAACACCCACCTCTACGGGGCCCACCTGGCCAGCGGCGGGGTGGTCCTCCCCGAGCACGACGCGGTCGTCTTCGACGAGGCCCACGAGCTCGAGGAGGTCATGACATCGAGCCTCGGGGTCGAGCTCACCCCGGGCCGCTTCCGCGCTCTGGTGACGGCCGCCCGCCCCCTCGTCGAGGCGCGCGACGCGGAGCTCCTCGACTCCCTCGCCTCGTTGGGCGACCAGCTCGGCGCGCTGCTCGGTCGACCGCGTCGGGACGCGGGTCCTCCACGACGGCGCCCGCCCGCCGGTGGACGACCGCGAGCTGGCCGAGCTGCTGTCCCGCGCCGCCGAGGTCGGGCGCCGGGTCACCGATGCGCTGCGCCGCGGCGGGGCGCAGCGGATGCTCCTGTCCGACGGCGGCGACACGGCCGACCCCAACCGGACCAGCCGCAAGACCCGGGCGCTGTCGGCCGCGGCCAACCTGACCGAGGACCTGCACCGGCTGGTGGGCCGCGGCGACGGAGAGGTGGCCTGGGTCGACGGCACCCGCCGCAACGTCCGGCTCCGACTCTCCCCCATTGACGTGGGGCCCGCGCTGGCGGGGATGCTCTGGGGCGAGGTGACCGCCGTGCTGACGAGCGCCACCATCCCGCCGCGCATCGTCGAGCGGGTGGGGCTCGAGGGGTTCCCCACCGAGGAGCTCAACGTCGGCAGCCCGTTCGACTACCGGTCCCACGCGCTGCTCTACGTCGCGCGCCACCTGCCCGACCGACGCGCCGAAGGGGCCGAGGAAGCGCTGCACGAGGAGCTGGCGCCAGCTGCTTGAGGCGGCCGGCGGCCGCACGCTCGCCCTCTTCACGAGCCGGCGCGCCACGGAGGCCGCGGCCGAGGCCCTGGCGCCCGAGCTCCCCTACACCCTGCTGCGGCAGGGCGACCTCCCGAAGGGTCGCCTCCTCGAGGAGTTCGCCCGCGACGAGACCTCATGCCTCTTCGCCACGCTCGGCTTCTGGCAGGGGGTCGACATCCCCGGCCGTGCGCTGTCGCTGGTGACCATCGACCGCCTCCCCTTCCCGCGGCCCGACGACCCACTGCTGCAGGCGCGTCGCGACCGCGCCGGCGGGCGCGCCTTCCAGCTGGTCGACCTGCCACGGGCGGCCACGCTGCTGGCGCAGGGCGCGGGCCGCCTGATCCGCAACGCGGACGACCGCGGCGTGGTCGCCGTCCTCGACCCGCGCCTCGCCACCGCGTCGTACCGCGGCGTCCTGCTCTCCGACCCTGCCGCCGATGCGCCGCTCGGTGGACCTCTCCGAGGTGGAGTCGTTCCTGCGGCGGGCGCTCGAGGACAGCGCGGCGTAGGGCTACTCGGCGAAGTCGAAGACGGGATTGCCCTGCGCGTCGGGCCGGCCCTCTGTGGCCACCCGCAGGACCCAGCGGCCGGCTACCCGGCGCAGCTGCTCTCGGTCGAGCGCGTAGGCCCGCTCGTTCCGGCGCACGTCGCAGACGAGCAGCCCGGCCTCGGTGAGGAGCCGGAGGTGGCGTGAGATGCCCTGCCACGGGATGTCGAAGCGTCGTGCGATGTCGTGCGAGCTCATCGGCCCGCTGTGGTCGTGCAGCACGGCGAGGATGCCCCGTCGGGTCTCGTTGGCCAGCGCCTTGAAGACCCGGTCGAGCGTGCCGGGGTCGGCCACGTCACGCAGCGTGGGTGGATCGGGTCGGCCCACAGAGAAGGTCTTGGCACGGGAACGGGTGGTGGCCATTTCCAGAACTCTAAACGACTGTGCTTACAGTTCCGGGAAGTACCCTCCCGCCGGGCCGGTCACGCCCACCGCCTGACAGATCACTCCCACCGGCGCACGGCCACGCGGCCTCGCGGGCCTCAGTAGCCCAGGCGGTCGAGCATCTCGGCCCGGTTCTGCCAGCGCCGCTCCACCTTGACGTGCAGGTCGAGGTAGGTGCCCTCGGGCAGCTCCTCGCGCGCCGCGATGCCGACGGCCTTGAGGACCTCTCCCCCTTTGCCGATGACGATGGCCTTCTGGGAGTCGCGCTCGACGATGATCTCGACGCGGATGTGCGGCCCCTCCCACTCGGTCACCCGGCATGTGATGGCGTGCGGCAGCTCGTCCCGGGTCTTGGCCAGCAGCTGCTCGCGGACCAGCTCGGCCACCCAGAGCGCCTCGGGAGTGTCGGTGACGACGTCGGGCGGGAAGAAGGGCGGGCCGTCGGCGAGCCGGGCGATGACGTGCTCAGTGAGCGCCTCCACGCCCCGGCCGGTGCGGGCGGACACCGGGAAGTACTCCACGTCGGGGAGGTCGCCAAGCGCGTCCACGGCCGCCTTGGCCTCGGTGAGGCGCTCGAGGATCTGGGCGGAGGATGCCCGGTCGACCTTGTTCACCACGACCACCAGGCCGGGCACCGTGTCGTCGTCGTCGTCGGTCGGCGGCGGCGGCGGCCATGTGGTCGCGCGCTGCGGCCGCGGCGCCGGCGCGCTGCACCTGGCGCGCCGCCCGCTCGAGCACCGTCCGGTCCCCCGGGCCGATCTTCGCCGTGGCGTCGACGACGGCCAGGACCACGTCGACGTCGCTCAGCGCGTCCGTCGCCGTCTCGTTCAAGCGGATCCCGAGCGCGGTCTTCGGGCGGTGGATGCCGGGGGTGTCGACGAAGACCACCTCCGCGTCGGCGTCGCTGTCGTGGAGGACGCCGAGGATGCGGTGCCGGGTCGTGTTGGGCCGCGACGAGGTGATCGCCACCTTCGTCCCCACCATCTGGTTCACCAGGGTGGACTTGCCCACGTTGGGGCGGCCCACCACTGCCACGAAGCCCGAGCGCACGAGGCTCAGCTCCCGTTGTGAGAGGCGCTGCCCGGCCGCTCGCCGTCGGCACCGCGGTCGCCGCTGGCAGGGGCGCCCGTCGCCTCTATCCGGACCCGGCCGATGCGTCGCCCGCGCACGTCCACCGCGGTCAGGCGGAAGCCGTCCACCTCCACGGAGTCTCCAGCGTCGGGCACCCGCCCGACGAGGTCCAGCATGAGGCCGCCGACGGTGTCCCAGGTGCCGTGGGGCAGATCGGCGCCGAGCAGCTCGTCCGCGTCGTCGACCGAGTAGAGCGCGCTCACGAGCACAGAGCCGTCCTCGCAGCGCTCGACGGTGGGCTCCTCCACATCAAACTCGTCGATGATGTCGCCCACGAGCTCCTCGAGGAGGTCCTCGAGCGTGATCAGCCCGGCCGTCCCGCCGTACTCGTCGACGACGATGGCCATGTGGAACTTCTCCTCCTGCATCTCGCGCAGGAGGTCCGAGACCTCCTTGGACTCGGGGATGAACTTGGCCGACCGCACGCTGTCACGGACCATCTGCGTCGCCTTGCCCACCCTCTCGGCGCGCACCAGGTCCTTGGTGTACGCGATACCGATGATGTCGTCGATCCCCTCACCTTCGACGGGGATCCGGCTGTACCCGGCCGCCAGCGCCGATTCCAGCGCGTCGCGCACTGTCACGTCCGACTCGACCGTCACCATGTCAGGGCGGGGCGTCATCACCTCGCGCGCCACGGTGTCGCCGAAGTCGATAATCGAGTGGATGAACGACCGCTCATCGCGCTCGATCACGTTCTCCTCATGGGCCACGTCAGCCATGGCCTTCAACTCGGAGTCGGTGATGTAGGAGTGCCGCATGCTCTCCTGGTCATCGCCAGTCGCCCCGATGATCCGGTTGGCCAGCCCGATGAGGAGAGCCGAGATCCAGCGGATGGGCGGGAAACGGATGAGGGCGCTGACGATCGGCGCGCTCAGCAGGGCGGCCCGCTCGGAGTTCTGCACCGCCCAGTTCTTGGGCACCGCCTCGAAGAACACGAAGATCACGACGATTTCGAACACGATGCCGAACAGGACGCCCAGGCCGCCGAAGAGGTGCTCGGCGACGATACCGACCAGGGTGGCCGAGACGAGCTGGCAGATCAGCACGAGCAGCAGGATCGGGTTGAGGAAGTTGGCCGGGTTGTCGACCAGGCGGGCCAGCTGCCGCGCCCCGCGCTTGTGCTCGTCGACCAGGGACTTGGCCTTGATCCGGTTCATCCGCACGAGGCTCGTCTCAGCCATCGCCAGCACGCCGGACCCGGCCAGCAGCACCACGATCACCACGATCAGGATCCCGTCCTGGCTGTGGAAGCCCGATGCGGCCAGCAAGGCCCCCACCCTCACGCCCTGCGATCCGCCCGGTAGAAGCGTTTGAGCAGCTGCTGCTCCAGGGCCTCCATGCGCTCCGCCTCGGCGTCGTCCTCGTGGTCCATGCCGAGCAGGTGCAGCAACCCGTGGACGACCAGCAGCGCCACCTCGTCCTCGAAGGGCACCTCGTGCTCCTCGGCGTTGCGGGCCGCCACCACGGGACAGATCACGACGTCGCCCAGCAACACGAGCGCGCCCTGCTCGGACGAAGTCCCCGGCCCGGTGCCGCCGAAGTCGGGCGAGCGACCGGTGGGGCCCGGCTCGTCCTCAATGGGGAACGAGAGCACGTCGGTGGGGCCGCTCTTGCCGAGGAACTGCTCGTTCAGCGCCGCGATGGCGTCCTCGTCGACGAACAGCAGCGACACCTCGGTCTCCCCCTTGACCCCTCGCGCCGCCAGGACCTGGCGCGCCAACTCGGCCCAGCGGGCCACCTCCATCGGATGAGCCTGCTGCTCATCGGCGGCGAAGACATCGATCGTCACTGCGTGGGTCCCGCCCGCCCTTCTGCCACATCGTAGGCGTCAACGATGTCGGCCACGATCTTGTGGCGGACCACGTCCCGGCGGGTCAGGTGGACGAACGCGATGTCGTCGATCCCGCCGAGCACGGGCTCGAGCCCCACCAGCCCCGAGCGTCCCCCCGGCACGTCGATCTGGGTCACGTCGCCGGTGACCACGCACTTGGAGCCAAACCCGATGCGGGTCAGGAACATCTTCATCTGCTCGGGTGTGGTGTTCTGTGCCTCGTCGAGGATGATGAACGAGCTGTTGAGCGTCCGGCCGCGCATGAAGGCGAGCGGCGCCACCTCGATGGTCCCGCGGTCGAGGAGGCGCTGCGCGCCCTCGGGCTCGAGCAGGTCGTAGAGCGCGTCGTACAGCGGGCGGAGATACGGGTCGACCTTGGCCATCAGGTCGCCGGGAAGGAAGCCGAGCCGCTCGCCGGCCTCGACGGCCGGGCGGGTGAGGATGATGCGCGAAACCTGCCGGGACTGCAGCGCGTGCACCGCCTGGGCCACGGCCAGGTACGACTTGCCCGTGCCGGCGGGACCGATGCCGAAGGTGATGATGTTGTGCGAAATAGCGTCGACGTAACGCTTCTGCCCCGCCGTGTTGGGGCGCACCGTCTTGCCGCCGGCGGCCCGAACCACCTCGGAGCGCAGCACCTCGCTGGGGCGGATGTCCTCGCGGACCATGTCGATCGTGCGGGCCAGGGTGGACGAGTCGAGATCCCTCCCCGCCTGCGCCATGAGGATCAGCTCGTCGAAGAGCCGCACCACGGTCTCCGCCGAGGGGCCTTCGACCGAGATCCGGTTCCCCTGCACCACGATCTGGTCGTCGGGGAAGGCTTGCTCTATCTGGCGGAGATGCTCGTCACGGGTCCCGAGCAAACCCGCCATCAGATGGTTGCCGGGGACGAAGCACTCGGCGCGCAGGGTCGTGGTCATGGTGTCGTCATGTGATGGCAAGGTGTCCTTTGAGCGGCTCGCCTCCGAGCACGTGGAGATGAAGGTGCGGGACCGAGTTCATGGCGTCCGGCCCGATGTTGAAGATGAGCCGGTAGCCGCGGTCGGGCTCGGCCACCCCGGCCGCCTCGGCCACGGCGTGGGCCGCCACGAGCATGTCGGCCAGGACGGGCCCGTCCTCGGCGGTCACCGCCGCGGCGTCGTCGATGTGACGGCGCGGCACCACCAGCACGTGGAGCGGCGCCGCGGGGTTGATGTCCTTGAAGGCGAGGGTCGTCTCCGTCTCGTGCACCGTCTCGGAGGGGACGTCGCCCGCCACGATCCTGCAGAAGAGGCAGTCGGTCATGACCCGGGGTCGCCGTCCTTCTCCTCCGGACCGATCACGCGCCCGAACTTACCGGCCCCCGGGGCGCCTCCGTGACCATGGTGGGCCCTCACCGCGTCAACCCCGGGCGTCCCGTCGGGCCCTGGCGACCGGTCGACTGGGGCCACGGTTCCCGAGCGCAGGGAGGCCAGCAGCGCTCCCGCGGTAACCGCGGCGGTCTCGGCCCGCAGCACGCTGAGCCCGAACCCCACGGTGGGCAGCCCCGACGCGAGCTCGCCGGAGCTCCACCCGCCCTCGGGCCCCACCGCCACCACGCGCTGGAACACGGTCGGCCGGTCGCCGCTCAGCTGGGCCAGCACCACCTCGCCGGGGCCTGCGAGGTCACCCAGGTCGGCGAAGCGCACCGTGTCGGACACCTCGGGCAGCCAGACGCGACGACACTGGGCCGCCGCCTCGCGCGCCACCCGGCGCAGCCGCTCCACCGTCGCCTGCCCGCGTGTGCCGGTCCAGCGCACGACGCTGCGCTCGCTGAGCAGCGGCACGATGTGGTCGATGCCCAGCTCGGTCAGCTTCTGCACCACCCATTCGGGGCGCTCCCCCTTGACCGGCGCGAAGGCCACCGTCAGGGAAGGCTCGGGTGGGGGCTCTGTCTGCACGGCGCCGTCACCCCCGATGCCGCTGCCGGCGGACAGCGGCTCGAGGGCGGCCTCGCCGCGCCAGGCGGTGCGGGCCCACCGGCCGAGCCCGTCGGCGGCGATGATCTCCTCGCCGGGACGCAGGCGCAGCACGCGCCCGAGGTGGTGCTCGTCCTCCGCGGCGAGCCTGGGGTGGGCCGGATCGCTGACGAAGACCTGGGCGACCGCGGCGGCCCGCACCGCGATGGCGGCGTAGGCGGGCGGGGTGGCGCTAGCCAAAGGCGGAGCGCAGGCGGGAGAAGACGCCCTCGCCGCCCGTGGTGCCCGGCGGCGAGACGTCCTCGCCCCGCGAGGCGGCGAACTGCCGCAGGAGCTCGTCCTGCTCGGGGGTGAGGTCGCCGGGGGTCGCGACCAGCACGTGCACGAAGAGGTCGCCGCGGCCGCGGCCGCGCAGGTGCGGGACCCCGAGACCCCGGATCCGCTCGATGTGGCCGTGCTGGGTGCCCGGCCCGACCGTGAGGCGTTGGGGCCCGTCGAGCGACTCGACCTCCGTCTCCGTGCCGAGGGCAGCCTGGGCCACACCGACGGTGAGCGTCGTGTGCAGGTTGTCGCCCTGGCGCTCGAAGCGCGCGTCGGGCGTCACCGAGAGGTGCACGAAGAGCGAGCCGCTCGGGCCGCCCCGCTGGCCCGCCGCCCCGCGGTCGGCCAGCCGCAGCGTCAAGCCGTCCTCCACGCCAGCCGGCACCTCCACCGTGAACGTGCTCTCCTCCATGCGGCGCCCCTCGCCGCGGCAGTCGGCGCAGGGGTTGGGGATCATCTCGCCAGTGCCGCCGCAGCGCGAGCAGGCGACGCTGGTGACCACCTGCCCCAGCAGTGACTGGCGCACGCGGCGCAGCTCGCCATTGCCCTGGCAGTCGACGCAGGTCACCGGGTCGGTCCCGGGCGCGGTGCCCCGGCCCGCGCAGGTCGCGCACGGGGACGGTAACCGGACCGAGATCTCCTTCTGGCAGCCGAAGACGGCCTCGGCGAACTCGAGACCGAGCCGCACCTCCGCGTCGGCACCGGTCTGGGGCCCACGGCGGCGGGTGCCGCCCCCGGCCATCTGCCCGAAGAAGGCCTCGAAGATGTCACCGAGCCCACCGTCAAACCCGAAGCCGCCCGCGCCGCCGGCCTGGGAGCCGAAGACGCCCTCGGGGCCCAGGCGGTCGTAGCGGGCCCGGCGCTCGGGGTCACGCAGGACCTCGTAGGCGACGGTCACCTGCTTGAAGCGCGCCTCCGACTCGGGGTCGCCCTGGTTGGTGTCGGGGTGCAGCTCGCGGGCGCGCGCCCGGTAGGCGCGCTTGATCTCCTCGTCACTGGCGTCCGACTGGACGCCGAGCAGCGCGTAGAGGTCGCCCAGCCCGTCAGTGACGGCCATCGTGCCCTCCACCGAGCCGCTCACCGAGTCGCTCGCCGACCACGTGGGCCGCCGCCATCGCCCGCGGGTAGTCCATGCGCGTCGGGCCGAGCAGGCCGACCGCACCGAGGGCATGGCCGTCGAGGGACACCGGCGACACGACGACGGCACACGACGACAGCGGCTCGTAGCCATGCTCGGCGCCGATGGCGACCGAGAGCCCGCTGTCGAGGACGTCGCGCAGGAGGTTCACCACGACGAGCTGCTGCTCCAGGATGCCGAGCACCGAGCGCACCGTCTCGACGGCGTCGAAGGACTCGGCGAGGCGCGGCGAGCCGCCCACGAACACCTGGTCGGACTCGAGGGACTCCATGGAGTCGAAGGCGGTCCGGGCGGCCGAGACGAGCGGGTCGACCTCCTTGGACCCGCCGACGGGAACCGACCGGTGCTCCGAGAGGGTCTGCCCCACGAGGCCGGCGCCCAGGAGCGTGCCGGCCCGGCCGAGGGCCTCGTCGGTGGTCCCGGCGGGGAGGTCGATCGTCCGCTTCTCCACCGCGCCGTCGGAGAGCACCACCACGAGCAGCGCGTGCTGCGGCGACAGTCCCACCAGCTGGACCGAGCGGATGGTGGCGGTGTCGTGCGAGGGCCCGACCACCACGGCCGCGTAGGAGGTCAGCTCCGAGAGCAGGCCGGTCGCCCGCTCAAGCACGGTCTCCATTTCGCCGTGCACCTGGTCGAAGAACTGGGTCACCTGGCGCCGCTGAATCGGGCCGAGCACGCCCGGTGCGGTCAGGTGGTCCACGAAGAAGCGGTAGCCCTTGTCGGTCGGGATGCGCCCCGCGCTCGTGTGGGGCTGCACGAGATAGCCCTCTCGCTCGAGCGCCACCATCTCGGAGCGCACCGTGGCCGGCGACACCTGCACCCCCGGTGCACTGGCCACGTGGGAGGAGCCGACCGGCTCCGCGGTCCCGATGTACTCGGTCACCACCGCCTCGAGGATGGCGGCCCGGCGGGCGTTCAGGTCGCGTTCCTCACCGGCGGCGTCGGAGGTCGGGGCGGGGTCAGCGTGCGGTGTCATGGGCGTGCCTGGCACTCAAGTCTACCGAGTGCCAGGGTCGACCCCCGGGCAGCCCTGGGCGGCCGGTCGGCGGCCCGGGCACCAACTCGGCTCCGGTAAGGGTCGGCGTCAGTCGTCGCCCAGGCGCAGGGCCGAGATGAAGGCCTCCTGGGGCACCTCGACCCGACCGATGTTCTTCATCCGCTTCTTGCCCTCCTTCTGCTTCTCCAGGAGCTTGCGCTTGCGGGTGATGTCACCGCCGTAGCACTTGGCCAGGACGTCCTTGCGCTTGGCCTTGACCGTCTCCCGGGCGACGATGCGCCCGCCGATGGCCGCCTGGATCGGGACGTCGAAGAGCTGCCGCGGGATCAGCTGGCGTAGCTTCTCGGCCATCTTGCGCCCGTAGACGTCGGCCGACCCCTTGTGCACGATGGTGGAGAAGGCGTCGCAGGGTGCGTGGTTGATCAGGATGTCGACCCGCACCAGGTTGGCCGTGGCGTAGTCGGCCGGCTCGTAGTCGAGGCTGGCGTACCCCTTGGTGCGGCTCTTCAGCTGGTCGAAGAAGTCGATGACGACCTCGGCCAGCGGTATGGAGTACACGAGCTCGACCCGCTCGGGCGAGAGGTACTCCATCCGGGTCATCTCGGCGCGGCGGCTCTGGCACAGCTCCATCACGGTGCCGGTGTACTCGCTTGGCGTGATGATGGTCGCCGTCAGGATCGGCTCGTCAATGTGGTCGATGCGACTGGCGTCGGGCAGCTCGGTGGGGTTGTCCACGTCGAGCTCGCTGCCGTCGGTCAGGAAGGCCCGGTAGGCCACACTCGGTGCGGTGGCGATCAGCGAGAGGTCGAACTCACGCTCCAGGCGCTCGCGCACGATCTCCATGTGCAGGAGGCCGAGGAACCCACAGCGGAAGCCGATGCCAAGCGCGTGGGAGGACTCGGGCTCGAACGTGAAGCTGGCGTCGTTGAGCTTGAGCTTCTCGAGCGCGTCGCGCAGGTCGGGGAGCTCGTCCCCGTCCACGGGGTAGAGGCCGCAGAAGACCATCGGCTTGGGGTCCCGGTAGCCGGCCAGGGCCTCGGTGGTCCCGTGCTGGGCCGTCGTGACCGTCTCACCGGAACGGGCCTCTCCGACGTCCTTGATCCCGGCGATGAGGTAGCCGACCTCGCCGGGGCCGAGCTGTTGCACCGGGAGGGCCTCCGGCGTGCGCACGCCCACCTCCTCGATGTCGTGGACGGCGCCGGCCTGCATGAAGCGCAGGCGGGCACCCGAGTGGAGCGTGCCGTCGACGATCCGGATGGAGCTCACGACGCCGCGGTACTGGTCGTAGGAGGAGTCGAAGATCAGGGCGCGCAGGGGCGCATCCGGGTCGCCCTCGGGATGCGGGATACGGGCGATGATCGCATTCAGCAGCTCGGCCACTCCCTGGCCTGTCTTGGCCGAGATGCGCAGGATGTCCTCGGCCGGCAGACCGAGCACGTGCTCGATCTCGAGGGCGCAGCGCTCCGGATCGGCCGCCGGCAGGTCGATCTTGTTGAGCACGGGCACGATCTCGAGGTTGTTCTCGAGGGCCTGGTAGCAGTTGGCCAGGGTCTGGGCCTGGATCCCCTGCGAGGCGTCCACCAGGAGCACGGCGCCCTCGCAGGCGGCCAGCGAGCGGGAGACCTCGTAGCCGAAGTCGACGTGGCCGGGGGTGTCGATCAGGTGGAGGATGTGGCCGCGGTGCTCGACCCGCACGTTCTGGGCCTTGATGGTGATGCCCCGCTCCCGCTCGATGTCCATGGAATCGAGGTACTGATCCCGCATGAGCCGGGGGTCGACGGCGCCCGTGATCTCCAGGATGCGGTCCGAGAGGGTCGACTTGCCGTGGTCGACGTGGCTGATGATGGAGAAGTTGCGGATGCGCTCGACCGCGACGGGTCCGGCGGAGGTTGCGGGGGGCGGCACAGTCTGTCGATCGTACCGGTCCACGTCGTCGACCCTGGTCGCCTGGCCCTGGGAACTTGGTCCAGCCCGCCGGAGGTGGCGCCGGCCGAAATGGGCCCACCACCTGCTACAGTTGTCCTCCGCACCGGTGGACCCTGCGCCCATCGCCGCCCCCTTTCGAAAGCACCGAGGATCGACACGTGGCCAACATCAAGAGCCAGATAAAGCGGAACCGCCAGAACGAGAAGCGCCGGCTACGCAACAAGTCGGTCCGCGCCGAGCTGCGCACACGCACCAAGAACGCCGTGGTGGCCGCCGAGACCGGGGCCGAGGACAGCGTCGAGGTCCTGCGCCTGGCCGTGAAGCGGATCGACAAGGCGGCAGCCAAGGGCGTGATCCACAAGAACACGGCGGCGAACCACAAGTCCCGCCTCGTGCGGCGGGTCGCCGCGATCGAGGCGGCGGCCGAGTAGCCCACGGGGCTCACCTCGTTCGTTTCTTCGCCCTCCTCTTCCCTCTTCCTCCTTCGCCCGCCTCGTCGGTGTCGCGCCGGGGCCGTCGGCCAACGCGCTACCCATCGAGGTGGAAGGTGAACATCCTCTCCGGCACGATCCGGGCCCCGACCGCATCGGCGTTGTCGAGCCACGTCTCGAAGCACGGCCCCTGTTTGGGCAGGTACTCGTCGAGCATGGCCTGGCGCAGCTCCCCGAACCCCGGGTCGTCGAGCTCGAACAGCTCGGCACTGCCGTGCACCGTCACGGCGAGCTCCTCCCCCCGCTGGTGGGTGGCGCTCACGGCCGGTCGGGCGGCCAGGTGGCGCATGCGCACCGAGTCCCGGCCCGAGCTGAACCAGAACGTGCCGTGCAGGAAGTAGCCGTCCACGGGGCCGGCGAGCGGCCGTCCGTCCGCTGTGACGGTGGCCACCACGAGCAGGCGCATCCCCCGGAGCCGCTCGGTCAGCTCGTGCGCGCCGAGCCGGCGCTCGTCGGTGATGATGCCGCGCAGGTGGGTCCCAGCGGTCGCCATGGACACGTCGAGCAGGTCCTGGAGGCGTTGGACTTCTTCGGGAGTCTCGAGCATGGCGCCAGTCCAGCACCCGGGTGCTCGCGACGCCGCGGCCGTGCGAAGCTGTGGCAGTGGCGGACGGACTCGTCCTGACCCGCCGGCTGTCCGCGCGGGGCGTGCATGAGGCAGCTCAGCGCGCCGGGGGCGCGTCGAGCGCATCGGTGGTCCGCCACTACGTCGGCTACGAGGAATGGCCGGCGTCCGGCTTCCTGCGCCGGGAGGTGGCCCGCCACGGGGTGGCCCTGATCCTCGGTTTCGGGGACACCATGGACGTGTTCGAGGACGAGGTCGGGAGCCCGGTGCGGACCCTGGGCGCGTTCGTCGTGGGCAACCAGTCGCGTTCGAGCATGACCAGCGTCGGGGGCCACCAGCTCGGGGTCCAGGTCGAGCTGACCCCGGCCGGCGCACTGGCGCTGTTGGGGACGGTCGAGGATCTCAACGACGCAGCGGTCCCGCTCGAGGAGGCGCTCGGCGGTCGCGGCGTGGGCCTGATGGAGCGGCTGGCCGAGACGCCGACCTGGGCGGCGCGCCTCGACGCCCTCGACGAAGCCCTCGGCAGCCTCGATCCCGTCCCCGCACTCGCACCGGAGGTGGCGTGGCTGCGCGGGCAGCTGCTCGCCACGCACGGCCGGGCGCGGGTGGAGCCGCTCATGGACGAGACGGGCTGGAGCAGGCGTCACATGACCGAGCGGTTCCGGCGCCAACTGGGCGTCTCCCCCAAGGCCTACGCCCGGCTGGTGCGCTTCGAGCACGCCAGCTCGTTGCTCAACGAGGAGGGCGCCGGCCGGACCCTCGCGGAGGTGGCGATGGAGGTGGGCTACTACGACCAGTCCCACATGACCCGGGATTTCGTGGCCCTGGCGGGCATGACGCCGGGCGCCCTCGCCGGCAACGCCGGTTCGGCCCCCGATGTCAGGTTTGTCCAAGACGACGAGGCCCGCCCGCCCGCATAGTGGAGGCATGGCCACGACCGGCGACACCACCGGCACCATCATGAGCACGACCGCGGTCATCCCCGTGCTCGTCTACGAGGACATTCAGGCCGCCCACGACTTCCTCGTCGAGACGTTCGGGCTCACGTCCGGCGGACTCCACCGTCTCGATGACGGGACCGTCGTCCACGCCGAGGTGCGCAACGGTGACGCCGCCATCTGGCTGCACAGGGTCACGGCAGAGCACGCGATGGCCTCGCCCCGCGGCGCCGCCATGTCGCACGGTGGGCTCGAGGTCGTGGTGCCCGACGTCGACGCGCACTACGCCCACGCCAGGGCCGCCGGTGCCCGGATCGACAGCGAGCCGACAGACCGGGACTACGGGTTGCGCGAGTACGGGACCCGGGACCCGGAGAACCATCGTTGGTTCTTCTCCTCACCGCTGTGCTGAGCCGGCGCCCCCCGAAGGTCAGGCTCAGCGGCGTGCTGCAGCGCGGTGGCGTGGCTGGCGGGCGGGCCGCGTCTGGCGGGCCAGCCGGGCCACGAGGATCTCGATCACGACCTCGGCGTTGAGGCCGCTCGCCCCGCGCACGTCGAGGTCGGCCGCGGCGATGAGGTTGATGGCCTCGGCGATCCTGGCGCTCCCGAGCCGGCGCGACTGCTCGAGCGCCTTCTTGGCCACGAACGGGGCGGTGCCGAGCAACGCGGCTGCATCGCGCTCGCCCCCGATGTCGTCACCGTCGAGGGCGAGCATGTTGGCGAAGTGGCCGTGCAACGTGGCCAGCACCTGGATCGGCACCAGGCCGCCGGCGTCGAGCATGCGGTGGAGCACGATCAGCGCCCGTCCGGGGTCACCCCTGTCGATGGCGTCGGTCAGCTCGTAGCGCGGGACGTTGCCCGCCTCACCCAAGTACGGCGCCAACTCCTCGGCGGAGACACGGGCCCCCTCGCCGTAGGCGGCGCTCAGGGCGCCGAGGAGACCCTCGACGCGGCCGAGGTCCTCGCCGACGTGGCTGGCCAGCAGATCGGTGGCCGCGGGCTCCAGCTTGACCGGCGCCCCCCGGAGGTGCTCATGCAGCCACGCCTTGCGATCGCCCGCCTTGCTGGTGGTCACGTCGATGATCCGCCCCGCCTCCTTCACCGCCTTCACGAGAGGTGCGGGAACCGTTCCACCTCCACCCACGAGCACCAGGACCGTCGAGGGGAGCGGGTCCTGGACCACCTCGACCAGCCGGGGCACGTCGGCGGTGAGCAGCCTCCCCGCCTCGCGCACCACCACCACGCGCCGGTCGACGAGGAAGGGCGGCGTCAGGCAGGCGTCGACGACGGCGCCCACGCCCAGCTCCTCGCCGGGGCCCCCGCCGATCTCCTCCACGACGAGCGCGTGGTCGAGATCGCCCACCACCTCGGCCAGCAGGGCACGCACTTCCTGGGCCACCACCGACGCGTCGTCGCCCTTGACGAGATAGGTCGAGGCGACCGCCTTGGTGGTCACCGCGCCCCGTCGATGGCGGCCAGCGCGTCGCGCGCCCGGCAGGTGCCCTTGACGTCGTGCACCCGCACGATGCGGCAGCCCCAGGCGATGCCGAGTGCCGCCGCGCCGATGGAAGCCTCGCGCCGCTCGGTGAGCTCCAGATCGAGGACCTTGCCGAGGAACGTCTTGTTGGACGCGGACAGTAGGAGCGGGTAGCCCAGCGCGGCCAGGGTCGACGACGCGCGCAAGAGGGTCAGCGACTGCTCCGCCGTCTTGCCGAGATCGAGGCCGGCATCGAGCACGATGCGGTCGGCGGCGATGCCAGCGTCGCGGGCGCCCGCCGCCCGGTCGGAGAGGAAGCGGGCCACGTCGTGCACGACGTCGTCGTAGTGCGGGTCGGGGTCGGCGACGCGCGGGGCGATCCGGATGTGCGTGATGACCACCGCGGCACCGTGCTCGGCCGCTGCCGGCGCGTAGTCGGGGTCCGCCAGGCCACTGATGTCGTTGCCCATCACCGCGCCCTCGGCGTAGGAGGCGCGGGCGACCGAGGCCCGCCAGGTGTCCACGGACACGGGCGTATCGAAGCGCGCGGTGAGGCCGGCGACGACGGGGACCACGCGGTCGAGCTCCTCGGGCTCGGTGACCTCCGGACCCGGACCGGCCTTGACGCCGCCGATGTCGAGGATGTCGGCGCCGTCGGCCACCAGCTCGTCGGCCCGTGTGTAGAGCTTGTCGAGATCGTACGTGGCTCCCTTGTCGTAGAAGGAGTCGGGCGTGCGGTTCAGGATCCCCATCACGAGCGCCCGGTGCGTGAGGTCGTAGCGGCGGCCGCCGAGGTCGAGCGCCGTGGCGACGGCGGCCGGGGCGGCCATCAGAACAATCGCGCTGCCAGTGCCCGCCGGTACTCGTTGGTGCGGGGGTCCTCGGCGCCCATCGCCTCGAGGAGATCCACGAACTCCTGCCGGGCGTCGTCGTCGTCGCGCACACGATCGAGCAATTCGTTGAGCTTGGCCTCGATCTCCTCGCGGCCCGAGCGCGAGACATCGACGCCCGCCTCGAGCAGGCGGGCCTCGGCCGCCAGGGCGCGGCCGGCCTCGGTCTCGGGCAGGCGGGCCAGCAACGCCAGCGCCTCGGCCGCCTCCCGCCGGTCGATCAGGACGCGGGCGAGCGCCTCTGTCGCCGCGGCGTGGTCCGGCTCGAGCTCGAGGGCCCGGCGCAGGGAGGGCTCGTCCCCCGCTGCAACGAGCGTGTCGGCCTCACTGGGACTCGGCGCGAGGCGCTGGACGAACGCGGTCACCTGGGCCTCGGGCAGCGCACCGATGAACTGGTCCACCACCTGGCCGTCGCGGAGCGCGAAGACGGCGGGGATCGACTGCACCTGAAAGGCCTGGGCGATCTGCGGGTTCTCGTCCACGTTGACCTTGGCCAGCTCCACCGCTCCCCCGGTCTCGGCCACGGCCTTCTCCAGCATCGGGCCCAGGGTCGTGCACGGCCCGCACCACGGGGCCCAGAGGTCCACGACCACGGGCACCGTCGTGCTGCGGGCCACGACGTCGGCCTGGAAGGTCCGGTCGGTAACGTCCATCGGCCCCGACGCTAATGGCTGTTCCAACCCCCATGGACGGGCAGGCCCCGCAGCAGGGTCGATGGCCTGCCGCCCGGGCGGGACCTGGTTCCCGCTGTGTGCCCGGCGTCTGAAAGGGCCGCGCGGCACCGATTAGCGTCAGTCTGCATGGCGCAGGCACCGGAGGGGATTCGCGAGGCCGAGGTCACCGCATGGATGGTCGACCACATCGCCGAGATCTCCACCCCCCTGACCTTCACCTTGATCGCGGGCGGCCGGTCCAACCTCACCTTCCGGGTCGAGGACGCCGAGGGGCGGGAATGGGCCCTGCGCCGGCCGCCCCTGCATCACGTGCTCCCGACGGCGCACGACATGTCGCGCGAGTACCGACTGATGCACTCGCTGTTCCCGGCCGCGATCCCCGTGCCTGTCACCGTCGGGCTCTGCACGGACGAGGCGGTCAACGAACGCCCTTTTTACGTGATGGAGTTCGTGGAGGGTCACATCCTGCGCACCGCGCCCGAGGCCGAGGCTGCGTTCGACGAGACGACACGGCGCGCCGTCGGGGACCACATGGCTGAGACGCTGGCCGCACTGCACGCCGTCGACCCCGACGCGGTCGGGCTCGGGGACCTCGGGCGGCACGAGGGGTACATCGAGCGCCAGCTCAAGCGCTGGCGCGGGCAGTACGAGCAGATGCAGGTCGAGGGTGTGGACCACGGCGAGATTGTCGAGCGCGTGAGCGACGAGCTCGCCCGGCGCATCCCCACGCAGCAGCGGACCTCGGTGGTGCACGGGGACTACCGCCTGGACAACGTGGTGCTCGCCGGCAACGGGAGCGTCCGGGCCATCCTCGACTGGGAGATCTGCACCCTTGGCGACCCCCTCGCCGACCTGGGAATCCTGATGGTCTACTGGGCCGAGCCCACCGACGCGACGGCGGTGCTCGGGCTCTCGCCCACCACGGCTCCGGGGTTCTCGACCCGGGCCCAGGTCCTGGAGCGCTACGCCGAAGTCTCGGATCTCGACATCTCCGGCGTCGGCTACTACACCGCGTTCGGCTACTGGAAGCTGGCCTGCATCCTCCAGGGCGTGTACGCCCGCTACGTCGCCGGGGCCGGTGCGGGCGACCAGGGCAGCGTCGACGGCTACCCCGCCCAGGTGCGGCGGCTCTTCGAGATGGCAGCCGAGGCACTGGAGACCGTGCCATGAGCCCCGAGGGCCCCGGGCTGACCGAGCTCTTCGAGGTTCACCGCGAGCCGGTCCTGAACGAGCCCGTGCTCGTGGTGTCGCTCGAGGGGTGGGTCGACGCCGGCCTCGGTGCGACGACCGCCGTCGCGTCACTGCTCGGCCAGGCGCACACGGAGCAGATCGTCACCTTCAACGGGGAGCACTTCCTCGACCAGCGAGCCCGGCGGCCCGTGGCGCGCATCGTCAACGGCGTCACCACCGAGCTCACGTGGCCGCGCACCGTTGTGCGACAGGGTGAGGACGAGTCGGGGCGGGACATGCTCTATCTCGTGGGCCCCGAGCCCGACTTCCATTGGCGGGCTTTCACCGACGCCGTCGTCGGGTTGGCCCGGTCCTGGCGGGTGCGCCTGGTGGTCGGCCTGGGTGCCTTCCCCGCGCCGGCACCGCACACGCGGCCGGTGAAGCTGGCCGCGACCGCCCCGGCGTCCTCGTCCGACCTCATCGAGAAGGTGGGCATCGTGCAGGGCGAGCTGGAGGTGCCGGCCGGCGTGCAGTCCGCGCTCGAGCTGGCCTTCGGCGACATCGGCACGCCCGCGGTGAGCCTATGGGCCCGGGTCCCCCACTACGTGGCGGGCATGCCGTTCCCCGAGGCGAGCGCCGCCCTCATCGAAGGCCTGGCCAGCGTGGCGGGGCTGTCATTGGACTCCTCGGCGCTACGACGGGCTGCCGACAGCTCCCGGCGCCAGGTGGACCAACTGATCGCCGACAACTCCGAGCACCAGGCCATGGTGGCCAAGCTCGAGGAGAGCATCGACGCCTCGGAGGGCAACGCGATGGGCGTCGACGCGGTGCCGTCGGGTGACGAGATCGCCGCCGAGCTGGAGCGATTCCTGCGGGGGGAGGAGCAGTGAGTCCGGCGGCGGCGGATGGTGCGGCGTGCGGGACGGTGTCGGGGATCGACAGGTTTGATGGCTAGGAGGGAAGCAGTAGATGAAGATCGACGGAGGCATCGGGTTCGACCCCACCGGCATCGTGGAGCAGGCGGCCAAGGCGGAGGCGAGCGGGTACGACGGGGTGTGGTCGGCGGAGACAGCGCACGACCCGTTCCTCCCGATCGCCATCGGCGCGGGCGCCACGGAGACGCTCGAGTTCGGCACCGGGATCACGGTGGCCTTTGCCCGCAATCCCATGACGCTCGCCGTGCAGGCCAACGACCTGCAGCTCCTCACCAAGGGGCGCTTCATGCTGGGGATGGGGAGCCAGATCAAGCCGCACATCACGAAGCGCTTCTCCATGCCGTGGTCCCACCCGGCCCCACGGATGCGCGAGATGATCCTCGCCATCCGGGCCATCTGGAAGACGTGGGAGACGGGCGAGCCGCTCGCCTTCCGGGGCGACTTCTACACGCACACGCTGATGACCCCGTTCTTCAACCCGGGCAAGAACCCCTACGGGAACCCCAAGATCCTGCTGGCCGGGGTGGGCGAGCACATGACGGAGGTGGCGGGTGAGGTCGGCGACGGGTTCTTGGTGACGGGTTCACCACCGAGCGCTACCTCGCGAGGTGAGCCTGCCCGCGCTCGAACGGGGCGCGGCGAAGGCGGGCAAGACGCGTGACGACCTCACCGTGTCGTACCCGGGCTTCGTGGTCACCGGGACCGACGACGAGAGCACGGCAGAGGCGGAGACGGCGGTGCGCCAGCAGATCGCCTTCTACGGCTCGACGCCCGCCTACCGCCCGGTCCTCGAGCTCCACGGATGGGGCGACCTGCAGTCGGAGCTCAACACGCTGTCGAAACGGGGCGAGTGGGTGAAGATGGGAGAGCTGATCGACGACGACGTGCTCCACGCCTTCGCCATCGTGTGCCCGCTCGACCAGGTGGCCACCGAGGTGCGCAACCGCTTCGAGGGCATGGTCGACCGCTTCAGCTTCTATGCCCCCTACAAGGTCGAGCGCGGGCTGTGGAAGGACGTGATCGCCGGCTTCCACGGCTGAACGGTTCGGCCTGGCTCTCGCCGCCGAGGGCCGGCGCGGTTAGACGACGACGTTCACCAGGCGGGGCGGCCGGGACACGACCCGCTTGGGCGTTGCAACCTTCAGGGCCTCGCTCACCTTGGCCGAAGCCAACGCGGCGGCTTCCGCATCCGCCTCGGAGATGCCGGCGTCCACGTCGATGCGGTCGCGGACCTTGCCGTTGACCTGCACCACCATGGTCACCTTCTCCTGGCGGACCAGCTCGGGATCGGGCGTCGGCCAAGACTGCAGGTGCACGGAGGGCTCCCCCGGGTGGCGGCGCTCCCACAGCTCCGCCGTCACGTGCGGCGAGAGCGGCGCGAGCAGGCTCAGCAGCGCGTCGAGTGCTTCGGTCCAGACGTCGGCGTGTACGCCAGCGCCGGCGCCGCCGGCGCCGCCGGCCCTGGCCGAGTTGCCATCGCCCTCGCTCCCGCCCTCGCCACCGCGCGCGTAGCGCTGGAGGGTGTTGAGCAGCTCCATGCAGTGGGCGACGGCCGTGTTGTAGGACCAGCGCTCCAGGTCCTTCGTGACGTCGGCGATGGTGCGGTGGATGGCCCGGCGTACCGAGCGGTCCTCGTCCGTCTGCTCGCCGGTGCGCAGGGGGGGCTCGGCCAGGCAGGTACGCCAGAGCCGATCGAGGAAGCGCCCGCAGCCCTCGATCACCTCGGTCTGCTCGGACCAGTCCATGTCGTCGAAGGGGGGGCCGACGAAGAGGTGGAAGAGGCGCAGAGCGTCGGCGCCGACGGTCTCGAAGTAGTGCTCGGGCGCGATGA
The DNA here is from genome assembly GCA_963824195.1 of uncultured Acidimicrobiaceae bacterium. GTDB lineage: Bacteria > Actinomycetota > Acidimicrobiia > Acidimicrobiales > RAAP-2 > Bog-473. Next base: position 34,887 of record CAWGOJ010000029.1, read on the forward strand.
GATTGCCCTTGGACTTGGACATCTTGGTGCCGTCCATGCGGATCATGCCCTGGGCGAGATAGTGCTTGAAGGGCTCGCGATCGATGCCCGGCGCCAGGCCCACGTCGATCAGGGCGCGGGTGAAGAAGCGTGCGTAGAGGAGGTGCAAGATGGCGTGCTCGATCCCGCCGATGTACTGGTCGACCGGCATGAAGTGCCGGGCGGCCTCGGGATCGAAGGGGCGGTCGGTGCTCCAGGGGTCGCAGAAGCGAAGGAAGTACCACGACGAGTCGACGAAGGTGTCCATCGTGTCGGTCTCGCGTCGGGCCGGCCCACCACAGATCGGACAGGTGGTGTGCAGGAACCCCTCGTGGAAGGAGAGTGGCGACTGACCGGTGGCAGGAACTCGACGTCGTCGGGGGCCACGACGGGAAGCTGATCCTCGGGCACAGGGACCACGCCGTGCTCCTCGCAGTAGACGGCGGGGATGGGGCAGCCCCAGAAGCGCTGGCGCGAGACGAGCCAGTCACGCAGCCGGTAATTGACCTTGCGCTCGCCGATGCCCTTCTCCTCGAGCCACTCGATGGCGCGTGCCTTGGCCGCGGCGATGTCGAGGCCGTCGAGGAAGCCGCTGTTGATCTTGACGCCGTCACCCGTGTACGCGCCGCCGCCGTTCGCGTCCCAGTCCTCGGGTGGCTGGACCGTGCGCACGATGGGCAGGCCGTGGAGGGTGGCGAAGGCCCAGTCGCGCTCGTCCTCGGCCGGCACGGCCATGATGGCCCCGGTCCCGTAGCCCATCAGCACGTAGTCGGCCACGTAGACCGGGACCGGGCTGCCGGTGAAGGGGTTGATGACATGGCTCCCGGTGAAGGCACCGCGCTTGTCGAGGGCCGAGGGGTCCCCCTCGGCCATGCGCTCGATCTCGGTCTCCTCCGCCGCCCGGCGCCGAAGCTGGTCCACGGCCTCGCGCTGGGCGTCGGCGGTGAGCTCGTCCACCAGTGGGTGCTCGGGGGCCATGACCGCGTAGGTCATGCCGAAGCTGGTGTCGGGGCGTGTCGTGAAGACGCGCATGCTGAGGTCGGGACGGCCCTCCACGGGAAGATCGAACTCGGCACCCTCGGAACGCCCGATCCAGTTGCGCTGCATGACCTTGGCCCGCTCGGGCCACTCCAGGTCGTCGAGGGCGTAGAGCAGCTCGTCCGCGTACTGCGTGATCCGGAAGAACCACTGCTCGAGGTCGCGCCTCTCGACGAGGTCACCGGAACGGTCGCAGGTGCCGTCGGGGAGCACCTGCTCGTTGGCCAGGACCGTCTGGCACCCGGGACACCAGTTCACGGGAGCCTGGGCACGGTAGGCGAGGCCCGCATCCCAGAGCCTGAGGAAAATGAGCTGTGTCCACTTGATGTACGCCGGCTCGTGGCTGTGCACCTCCCGGCGCCAGTCGTACACGGCACCGAGCCGGGTCAGCGACGCCTTGAGCTCGGCGATCCGGGCGTCCGTGAAGATCCGGGGGTGGGTCCCGGTCTTGATGGCTGCGTTCTCCGCCGGGAGGCCGAAGGAGTCGAAGCCGATCGGGCTGAGGACCCCCTTGCCCAGCATGGTCTGGTAGCGAACGACCAGGTCACCGAAGGTGTAGTTGCGCACGTGCCCCTGGTGCGCCGGGCCGGAGGGATAGGGATACATGCACAGCGCGTAGAACTTCTCCCTGGGGTCGTCGTTTTCGATCTCGTAGGTGCCCTCTTCGGCCCAGTGGCGCTGCCACTTGCGCTCCAATTCGTCGACGTCATAGGCCCGTGCCATGCCACAAGGGTAGGCGACGTCCCGGGCGCTCCTGATCAGCGTGAAGCGGTTTTCGGGCATCGTCAGAGGGCTCGCTGGCGTCGCCGGTGCTCCCTCGAGGGGGCGGGAGCCACCGGGCCCGACTGCTAGCGTTGGCAGCCACCACTGGGGGCGTAGCTCAGCTGGTAGAGCGCTTGACTGGCAGTCAAGAGGTTCGTGGGTTCAAGTCCCATCGCCTCCAC